>NZ_FQTT01000001.1:467289-751861 GCF_900098745.1 Actinomyces glycerinitolerans | reverse complement strand
CAGGTTGCCACATACCAGTAGCCCTCCTCGTCGTCCGCATAGGACTCATAATCGGGGTAACGAGCCTTCTGCTCCTCCAGCCCTTCCGGGTCGGGATTGTTATTGTTGCGGTGGTACATGTCGGATGCTGCGCCGTCTGGTGAATCAAGCCACTTAGCTGTCTCAGCTCCCGACAGACCCTCCATGTACCAGCAAACCGGATGCACGCTCGCCGTTACCGCCTGTGAGGAGACCGTGCCACCATCACCGCCGGAGCCGTCCGCCCCGGCCGGCGTGTACTGCGCAGACACCGCAATCTGCACCGAACCATCCCCGCCCTGCGAAACCGAACCAGAAGCCGCAGAAGACGAACCAGCACTATTTCGCCCTCCAACTCCCGCGGCATACGAAGGCGTATCAGGACCAAACAGAAGGGAAAGCAGAAGTGAGGCAACCATTATAGTGGCGAGCTTGCCGTTTTTTTGACTAGTCTCCACGATTCAGGCCCAGCATTCGTTTGTGGAGAGCGTTTGTTCGTCGGCAGTACGCCACGTTGCATCCTCATAGACGAGTGTCACGATTCTTTCGTAGCGCCCTTGAAGTGTTTCGGGATCGGTATTCTCCGTTCCCGATGCGTCATATGAAGTCAGGTCTGCCTGATCGCTACAGACCCTTACTTCAGCCTGCGTGCTGGCTAGATCGGGGGTAGTAACAGCTACGGAGATTATCGCTATACGCAAACCACCATTCACCGTCTCGCCCGCGATAGGCTCGTAGTACTTCTTGAGGCTCTGATATGCCTCGGATGTGGTGAGTGGTTCGGCGTTTTCGACGCCGGTGCCGGTGAACCAGATGTTCCAGGTGACCTGGTCGTAGTTGATGAAGGCCTTGAGTACCTCGGTCTGCTGCTCATCCAGGTCCTCAGGGATGGAGGTGACTTCGTAGCGGTCGGTGGACAGCGACTCCGCCGTCACCACGCCGGCAGCCTCCGCGGAAGCAGCAGCCGACGCGGACGCCTCAGCAGCAGCCGCGGACTCCGATGCCTCGGCCGACGCCGCAGCCTCCGGATCATAGGTGGGGATATTCAAGGGGTTGTCATCCGAGCCCGACGAACACGCCGCCAGAGGCGCACAAGCCAGAAGCAGCGCCGCCGCGCCTGCGGCAGCACTACGCAGTCCGAGCGAACCAGTATGGAAACGACGCATGAGCGACTCCTAAGGGGCAAGGGCTCGTCATCAGGACGTTACAAAGTCTCACACTCCCGCAGGCCACGCGCAAGTGCTCCGGGTATGGTGGCGGTCCGGCTCAGGGGCTCGGCTGCTCCTGGGGCGCGAGCAACGCCGGTCCCGCTTGGCGGGTTGTCACGACTCCATATAAGTGCTAGCGTGCAACTAAATGGATCGCAGGATCCGTGACCCATCACCCGAGGCGAGGAGGCCTCAATGCAGAATTTGTCGCGCAGGTCGTTTATTGCGGGCGGGTCCTTCGCAGCGGCGGCGCTGCTGGCAGCGTGCACCGCGGAGCGAACGGCCGACTACTACGGCGACGTCAGCGGCGGCGAAGGAGCGCTGATCGGCGTCTCCATGCCGACCAAGAACCTGGAGCGTTGGAGCCGCGACGGCGAGAATCTCAAGCGGCTGCTCGAGGATCTCGGCTACACCGTCGAGCTCCAGTTCGCCGACAACAAGGTCGAGCAGCAGAACTCCCAGATCCAGACGATGATCAACAAGTCCCCGGCCGTGATCGTCGTCGGCTCCATCGACGGCTCCGCGCTCGGGCCGGTGCTGCAGAGCGCCGCCGGGCTGGGCATCAAGATCATTGCCTACGACCGCCTGATCCGGGACACCGAGGCGGTGGACTACTACGTCACCTTCGACAACTACAACGTCGGCGCCATGCAGGGGCAGTACATCGTCGACGCCCTCGATCTGGAGAACGCCTCCGGCCCCTTCAACTTCGAGCCCTTCGCCGGTTCCCCCGATGACAACAACGCCCGCTTCTTCTTCGAAGGCGCCTGGGACGTGCTGAGCCCCTACATCGAGTCGGGCAAGCTGGTCTGCCCGTCGGGAAAGATGCCCTCCAGCGTGGACGACTGGCAGTCGATCGGAATCCAGGCGTGGTCCAACACCACCGCTCAGTCGGAGATGGAGAACCGGCTCAACTCCTTCTACTCCAGCACCACACGCGTCGACGTCGTACTGTCCCCGAACGACGCCATCGCCCTGGGCGTGGGCCAGGCCCTGGCATCCGCCGGCTACAACGATGACAACTGGCCGGTCCTCACCGGTCAGGACGCCGACCAGGCCAACGTCGCAAACATAGTGAAGGGCCGCCAGTCGATGACGGTCTTCAAGGACACCCGCCTGCTCGGGGAGCGTTGCGCCACCATGGTCGACCAGATCGCCCGGGGGCAGGAGGTCGAGGTCAACGACACCGAGTCCTACGACAACGGGCAACTGGTGGTGCCCTCCTACCTGCTCGACCCGGTGACCGTCGATGCCGACAACGTCCAAGAGGTCCTGGTCGACTCCGGCTACTACACCGCCGCCGAGGTGGGGCTGTAATGACCGCCGACCCCAAGACCCCGCGTGCCTCCGCACCCGCGCAGGAAGCGTCGTCGTCCGCGGACACGATTCTGGAAATGCGGCACATAACCAAGGCCTTCGGCTCCTTCAAGGCCCTGGATGACGTCAACCTGGAGGTCCGTCGCGGCGAGATCCTGGCCATCTGCGGCGAGAACGGCGCCGGCAAATCCACCCTGATGAACGTGCTGTCCGGGGTCTGGCCCCGCGGTACCTATGACGGCGACATCGTCTACGACGGCCAGGTCCGTGAATTCCGCTCTATCCGCGACTCCGAGGCCGTCGGCATCGTCATCATCCACCAGGAACTGGCACTCAGCCCGTACCTGTCGGTGGCCGAGAACATCTTCATGGGCAACGAGAAGGCTACCCGCGGTGTAATCGACTGGGATGCCACCAATGAGGCGGCCGCCAAACTGCTTCAGGAGGTCGGCCTGAACATCCGTCCGCAGACCCGTGTGGCGGACCTCGGCGTCGGCCAGCAGCAGCTGGTGGAGATCGCCAAGGCCCTGTCCAAAGACGTGCGCCTGCTCATTCTCGATGAGCCCACCGCCGCCCTCAACGACGACGACTCCGCCCACCTGCTCGACCTCATGTGGGGGCTGCGCGAACGCGGCATCACCATGGTGATGATCTCCCACAAGCTGGCGGAGGTGGCCGGTGTCGCCGACCGCACCACTATCATCCGGGACGGCCGCACCGTCGGCACCGCCCCGCTGCACGGAGAAGGCGCCATCGACGAGGACGAGATCATCCGTCTCATGGTGGGGCGCGAGTTGTCCAGCCGGTTCCCCGAACACACTCCGCATGTAGAGGAGGAAGTGCTCCGGATCGAACACTGGACCGCTCACCACCCCATCGACACCGCCCGGGCCGTCGTCGACGACGCCGCCCTGACGTTGCGGCGCGGAGAGATCGTCGGGCTCGCCGGCCTCATGGGAGCCGGACGCACGGAACTGGCCATGAGCCTGTTCGGGCGCTCCTGGGGCACCAACATCTCCGGACACGTCTATAAGGACGGCAAGGAGATCTCCACCGCCACCGTGCGGCAGGCCATCGACAACGGTCTGGCCTACGTCACCGAGGACCGCAAGGTGCTCGGACTGAACCTCATCCAGGACGTCAAGACCAACACCACGGCTGCCGCCCTGAACAAGGTCTCCTCCCGCGGCATCGTCGACGACGCCGCGGAGGAGGAGGTGGCCGAACGCTACCGGCGCGAGCTGCGCACCAAAACGGAGTCGCTCGCCACGCCGGTCGGCTCCCTGTCCGGGGGCAACCAACAGAAGGTCGTCCTGGCCAAGTGGATGTTCTCCGACCCCGATGTCCTCATCCTCGACGAGCCGACCCGTGGCATCGACGTCGGCGCCAAATATGAGATCTACCAGATCATCAACCAACTGGCCGATGCAGGAAAGGCCATCCTCGTCATCTCCTCCGAGCTTCCCGAGCTGCTGGGGATATGCGACCGCATCTACACCATGAGCCAAGGCCGGATCACGGGGCAACTGCCCCGGGCCGAGGCCACCCAGGAGAACCTAATGAAGCTCATGACCGTCGAGAAGGACGCCGCCGGCCGGGGGGCCGCGCCGCGCATGGAACAGGAAGGAGCGGAGCAGTGAGCCAGCCGAATTCAGCCGACATCACGACGTCGGAAAGCAAGGTCGAGCGCGCCTCGGGGCGTGGCGAGAATGTCCCCGGTGCCGGGGCCAAGCTGCGCGAGTCCCTCGGCCGCAATCTCCGCCAGTACGGAATCCTGGCCGCGCTGGTGGCGATCATCATCTTCTTCCAGATCCTCACCGGTGGGCTGCTGCTGGCGCCCAACAATGTCGCCAGCCTCATCCAGCAGAACGCCTACGTGATGATCCTGGCGGTCGGCATGGTCATGATCATCATCGCCCGGCACATCGACCTGTCGGTCGGCTCGATTGTCGGATTCGTGGGCGGTGTCATCGGCCTGCTGGTGGTCAACTCCGGGGTGCCGTGGCCGGTGGCCGTGCTGGTGGCGATCGTGATCGGTCTGCTCATTGGCTGCTGGCAGGGCTTCTGGGTGGCGGTCATGGAGATCCCCGCCTTCATCGTGACCCTCGGCAGCATGCTCATCTTCCGTGGGCTGACGGTGGTGCTGGTCCAGCGCACCGTCTCCGGACTGCCGCCCAGCTTCGTGTCCATCGCCAACGGCTCGCTGCCGGCCTGGCTGGGGTACTTCAAGAACTACGACGGCGTCACCATCCTGATCGGCGCGGTCGCCATTGCCGGGCTGGTGTTCACGCAGCTACGTGCCCGCCGCCGCAACCGTGCCGCGGGCCGGGCGGTGGACTCCGTTGGTGTAGTCGCCCTGCGACTGGTGGTCTTCGCCGCCGCCATCGGCTTCTTCACAATGTTGCTCGCCTACTCGGCAGGCGGCACGCCGATCGTGCTGGTGATCGTCGGCGCGGTGATCCTCATCTACTCCTTCGTCATGAACAAGACCGTGTTCGGGCGACACATCTACGCGGTCGGCGGCAACCTCAAGGCCGCCCGCCTGTCCGGCGTTAACGTCAAGCGGGTGGACTTCATGGTGTTCGTCAACATGGGCTTCCTGGCCTCGTTGGCGGCAATCGTGACCACCTCGCGCGCCGGGGCCGCGGTTTCTACCGCCGGCAACCTGTACGAGATGGACGCCATCGCGGCGGCCTACATCGGCGGCGCCGCCGTCTCCGGCGGCGTGGGTCGGGTGTCCGGCGCCATCATCGGTGCACTGATCATGGGTGTGCTCAACATGGGGCTGTCAATCATGGCCGTGGACTCCGCCTGGCAGCAGGCCATCAAGGGTCTGGTGCTGGTGCTTGCCGTAGCCGTGGACATCGCCGGCAAACGCCGCAGCGCCGTGTGACGCGGTTCCGCACTCGCCGTCGAGACGACAGGAGTGGCCGGCAGCCGGAGCGGCTGTCGGCCACTCCTCGTGTATGCGCGCGGCCGCGTGGAGTTGCGTGGAGTGTGGACCGGATGGGGGCTACGAGCCCTTCCAACTTCCCGAGCATGTGCGACGGTGGTTCTGTGTGTCGAGAGGCGAGCGGAAGGAGACGGGGTCGCAGCGGACGTGTGAAGAGCCCGTATGAAGCCTTGCTGTTAGCGCAAACATCGCCTATGCTGCACGTGCGGTTCGTGAACGTTCACATTGGCGTGGGCCTGGGCCGCGACAATCACAGTCTGCTTGACGCCGTCCATCCGCTCTCGCGCCGACGGCGCCCGGCTGGTGCACCTTCCAAGGGAGGAACGTGTCCGTGAAAGCTAAGCACGCAACCACAGCGGTTGGAGTTCTGAGTGCCGCTCTACTGACCGCCGGTATGGCACTCCCGGTTCCTGCCGCAGTGGCCGCCAACGGGGTTCCCGCCCCGACGGCTCACTACGATATGTCGCACTCGGGTTCCGTACTAATCGACGTCTCCGGCAATGGTCGCGACGCCCGGCTCACGGGCCTAGACGATTCGGACTTCAAGGTGTATGCGGCCGACGAGTCCCTCGTCTTCGATGGCAATGGCTATGCGACCATGCCGGCAGGAGCTGTAACCGGTACCGACAACGAATTCACCGTAGAGATGTCTTTGACGAATGCAGCCGTCGCCAACCAGTTCGGCTGGGTCATCGGCGACGGCATCGGCTCGTGGAACACGAATCAACTGGGGAACCATGTCTTTGTCAACCCCGCCTCCGGCGAGCGTGAGGGCGGGATCCTATCCGGCATCCGTGTCAAGACTGACGGCGGCAATGGCGAGGAGCGTGTGCCCGCCGGTGGACGTCTCGCCTCCGATGCCGTTTCCACGATCACGCTGGTTTCCTCGGGCGACACCATCACCCTGTATGTCGACGGCGTCCAGGAATCCCAGCTCCAGCACGGCAAATCAATGAGCGACATCGTCAAGGGCGACGTCCTGGGCTACATCGGCCGCTCGCTCTACGAGCCGGATGCCCTGCTTAAGGCAACGGTTACGGACATGAAGCTGTGGGACGATGCCCTCACCCCCACCGAGGTTGCCGCTTCAGTCCCGACCGCCGCAGAGCGAGCGGCTGTCTTCCAAGCCATCGTTGCCGAGCAGATCGAGCTCCGTCTCCTCGCCGCCAACACCTCCCTTGAAGACGTGAGGGAAAACCTGACTCCACCCACCGCTGTCAGCGGCACAGTACTGACCTGGGCCTCGTCTGATCCCGCCGTCGTCGCGGCGGATGGCACGATCGCCCGTGGCGCGCAGGATCGCCAGTCCACCCTGACCGCAACGGACCCCGCGGGGCGGACCTACGTCTTCGAAGTCACCGTCAAGGCCATATCCGATGACGAGGTTGCCTCACACCTTGCCGCAGAACTGGAAGCAATCAAGCTGGAGTCGGTCACCTACGAGAATCTGCCTCTGGTTGCTGAAGGCGCCCGATACGGCTCGCAGATCACGTGGACCTCCTCCGACCCCTCCGTGATCAGTGAGACCGACTCGGCCTATGCCGCTCCTGACGTCGGCTCTGCCGATCCCTTCGAAGGCGCCGGCATCGTCAGTCGGCCCGCCTACGGCTCCGGGGACAAACAGGTCGTCCTGACCGCCACCGCCACGCTGGGCGGGCAGAGCGCCACGCGCACCTTTGACGTGACCGTCGCTGAGCTGGGCCGCAGTGCGCCCGACGTCGGCTACGCAGCCGCCTACTTCAAGTCGGACAGCAACGAGCGGATATACCAGGACTACACGACGACAAACGACTTCTTCACCTTCACGCCGGCGAACGGCGGCCAGCCGACGGTCGCGTCGCAGACCGACACGCAAGGCCTGCGAGATCCATACATCCTGCGCTCGGTAAACGGCGACAAGTACTACATGCTCGCCACCGATCTGTGCATCGGCTGCGGCACCTCCTGGGGTGATGCCCAATCCAAGGGCTCGCTGAAGATTGAGGCCTGGGAGTCCGCCGACCTGGTCAACTGGACGCGCACCAACGCGGATGACGGCGATACCGGCATTGTGGTCAACCAGCCCGAGGCCGGCATGACCTGGGCTCCTGAGGTCTACTGGGACGATGCGTTGCAGTCCTACGTGGTCTTCTTCGCCTCACGCCTGTACGACGACGTTGACCACATGACCACCTCTACCGGCGCTCACGCCCGCATGTTCTACGTACTGACCCGCGACTTCGATACCTTCACCTACCCTCCGCAGGTGTGGCAGGACACGGGTTACGCCCGTATCGACTCAACCGTTACGAAGATCGGTGATTACTACTACCGCTTCACCAAGAACGAGGACGGCGGTTCTGCCGATGGGCTGGAGCGTGGCAAGGACATCTTCTTGGAACGGTCCCGGGTCCTGACCTCGGTCACCACCCAGTCCTCTGCAGGCACGGATCCGGCCACCGGTTGGCAGCTGGTCGATACCGCAATGACCACGCCGCTCACCGGTCAGGCGGGCGAGGGCCCGGAGATCGTCAAGCTCAACGAGGGTGACCCGAACAACACGGGCGACGGCTACGTCTTCCTCGTCGACAACTACGGCAACGGCGGTTACGTCCCCTTCGTGACAACCGGTACCGCCATTGCCGCCTCGACGATGGATTCCCGGCTGTCCAAGACGGTCGGCTGGACACCCCACGCACAGACGGGCTTGCCTTCCAGCCCGCGTCACGGCGCATTCGTCAACGTTCCCCAGACGATCCTGGACGCAATGGAATCCTGGAGCGGAATACACGCCGTCGACTCCGTCACGGAAGTCGTTCTGGACGGGCGACGAGCCACCGCTACCGTGACCGCCGCCGACTCCGGCGACGTCGTCGGTACGGTCACCTTCACGCTGGGCGACTGGAGCCAGGCCGTCGCTCTGACCGATGGGCGGGCCGACGTCGCCCTGCCCGGGGGACTTGCGGGCACGCTCATCGCTCACTACGACGGCTATCGCGACAACCTGGTCAACGCTTCACAGGGCGCTGTCGCCGTTCCCGCCGACGAACCCACAGCCGAACCGACCGCTGAGCCGACGGCGGAGCCCACCGCGGTGGAGCCGACGACTCCGACCGCCACTCCATCCCCTGCTCCTGCAAGTGGTAGCGGCCAACCGGGTGACGGTCCCGTCACGAGCGCCTCCACAAACGCCCCGGCCGAGGTCGCTGTCGCCGAGAGGGTGTCGCGCAGTGGGAAGGCGGAACCGGGCCGGCCCGGCGCTTCCCTAGCTCGTACGGGCGCAAACACGGACCTCGCCTTGCTCAGTGGCGGCCTGGTGCTCATCGGTGCGGGCGCAGTGAGCGTGCGCCGTCGTCGCGCCTGAGCCCACCGGGGGCGGGGCGCAGCCGTGCCTCGCCCCCCTCACCCCAGCCCCGTCAACCGATGCGACCACGTGGGCGAGACCGCCCCCGCAGTAGAAGGAACCTCAAATGCCCCTAACGATCCCGGACCGCAGACGGGCGCGGCGCATACGCGCCGGACTCGGCCGTGCCGCAGCGGCCGCGTTGCTTGCCGCGCCCCTGGCCCCCGCAGTGGCTTTCGCCGCCGAGCTGCCAGACCCCTACGTTCATTACACCTTCGACTCTGCCGCCGCTGACGGTACGGTCGCCGACGCGGCGGGCAGCGGTCTGGCGGCCACGGTCTCCGGTAAGGGCGCCGCCTTCGCCGAAGGCTCGATCTCACTGCCCGGAGGCGCGAACGGCTCGGGCGCCGCCTTCGTGAGTATCCCGGGCGCCGCATATGCAGGACAGGAAGCCGTCACCATCTCCATCTGGATGACCAACGCCACCGGCAGCGACAACTATGCCGGCGCCTACGTGGGCAACGCCGACCGCACCAAGGGCTATTGGCTGCTCAATCCTGCCAACCCCTCGGGCGCCGTCAAGTCCGTCATCACTTCTGCCACGGCCGCAAACCCGGCCGCGGAGACCTGGAACACCGAGATCGGCTCGACGCAGGCCCCGGCCCGCTCATCCCTGTCGCTGTACACGACCGTCATCAGCGGCGCCACCGGCACGATGAGCTTCTACCTAGATGGCGTCAAAATCTCCTCGCACGCGATCGCCACCGACCTGACCGACTTCGGCGATCTCGTCGCATTCATTGGTAAGTCGCCCTATCCTGATCGGTTCTTCAAGGGGACGGTTGACGACTATGCGGTCTACCACGAGGCGCTCACCGACCAGCAGGTGTCCGAGCTTTATGCCGACCAAGCGGCTGAGCGCGCAGAGGTCCTCGCCCCTGCCGCGATCGAGTCCGCATTGGCCGTCGTTGCTGCCAAGGTCCCCGCTGAGGCAGTGGAGACCTTCACTGTCCCGGTCACCTCTGGGCCGGTCGGGATCTCCTGGTCATCCTCGGAGCCCGGGGTGATCAATGTGGACGGCGATGGTGTAGCCTCCGTCTCTCGGCCGCGCGCCGAGGAGGGTGATGCGGCGGTGACTCTGACCGCCACCTACTCGTTCCCCGGCGCGGATCCAGCGGTGCGCACCTATACCGTCAAGGTATCGGCCGACCAGACTGATACTGCCAAGGTGTCGGCAGACGCCGACGCACTGGTGATCCACAACGCCGACGACATGCGCTCGAACTTCTCAGTTCCCACCGTCGGCGCCGCAGGCTCGGCGATCGCCTGGGAGGTGATTGAGCCCGGCGCCGCCGATCCGCGACTGATCGCCGGTGTCCGCGACGGGTCGGCCACCTACGTGATCAAGCGCCCGTCCGCCGGCTCCGATCCGACCATCGTGGTTCTGAGCGCCACGGTGACCAGCGGCGACGTCGCCCAGACGAAGGACATTGCTGTCACCGTCCAACCGATGCCGTCCGTGCAGGCCGAGGAGGCATACGTGTGGGCCTTCTTCACAGGTGAGGGACAGGGCGCGGAGAAGATCTCCATTGCCGCCTCCAAGGGCAACGACGCGCTCGCCTGGAACACCCTCAACGACGGTAATCCGCTCATCGAGTCCACCGAGGGCACCGGAGGCCTGCGCGACCCGTTCATCATCCGCTCCCACGACGGCGATCGCTTCTACATGCTTGCCACCGATCTTAAAGTTGCGGGCCTGCCCGGCGGATTCACCACCGCCCAGCGCACCGGCTCGAAGTACCTCGAGATCTGGGAGTCAACCGACCTCGTCAGCTGGTCCGAGCAGCGGCACGTCAAGGTCTCCAGCGACTACGCCGGCAACACCTGGGCGCCGGAGGCCTACTGGGACGCCGAACTGGGCAAGTACGTCGTGTACTGGGCCTCCAATCTGTATGACACCGTCGACTCCGCGGATCGAACCAGCCTCACCTACAACCGCATGATGTATGTGACAACGGACGACTTCGTCACCTTCTCTGAGCCACGTGTATGGATCGACTCGGTGCGCAAGTCGGGAACGGACGGCCTGGGCACCATTGACGTAACCGTCGCCGAAGAGGACGGCGTCTACTACCGGGTCTACAAGGATGAGGGCGATATGACTCTTCGCGAGGAAAAATCTACGGTCCTGACATCCACGGTGTCCGGGGACCTTCCCGGTGCCGAGGGGGCTCCCGACCAGTGGACACTCATTACCGAACGAATCGCGGCAGGGCTGCCCAACGGTGTGGGGACGAACACCTTCGTCCACGGCGAGGGGCCGTCGATCTTCAAGGCGAATGCTGACGACATCAATGGTGCCGCCTGGTACCTGTTCATCGACCAGCCCGACTATCATGGGGGCCCAAACCATTACGTGCCCTTCGCCACTGACAAGCCCCTCGCCGACACCTCGGCGGCCGACTGGTACTCCGCCGCGGCGAAGCTATCCAGCAACCTGCCGCAGAACGCGGACGGCGGCCGGCCACGCCACGGCACGGTCATTCCGGTCACCCGGGCGGAGTATCAAACAGTACTACTGGCGCTTCAACCCGATATCGCGGTCAGTGCCGTCGAACAGGTGTCCGTTACCACGACGCTGAACATTCAACCATCGCTGCCGAGCACCGTGGAGTTGACCATGGCCGACGGATCCGTCCAGGAGGCTGGCGTGACCTGGGCGCCGATCACAGCCGAGTCACTGGCAATCCCCGGGCAGATACGCGTCCGGGGAACTGCGGCTAACGACACCCGTGAACCCGTTGAAGCCGTGGTCACCGTCCTGCCCGTCAATGAACCCGACTCAGAACCGTCACCGGTACCTACGCCATCACCAACGCGGGCGGCGAGCGGTGAATCGCCGACCCCGGCCCAGGCCGCGACCGGAACCCCAATGACGCGGGCGCAGGAGTCGGCTGCAGCTGCCGCCCCCGTGCCAACATCAGCGCCCCCTTCTCAGAACCCGGCCTCTGTTAACAGCACGACGGCGGCTCCAATACGGCGAGACGACAATGCCGGATCCGGTGGGCGCGGGAGTCTTCCCAAAACCGGCACCGGACTGACGGGATTGCTGATATCGGTAGCGTTCGTGGGCGGCGGGTGTGTCTTGGTAGCACTTCGTAACAGCAAGCGCGGGCTGTACTCACACCCGGATCCTCGGTAGCCGGACGTGCGGACGCCATCGTGACGTGTGTCGTGGGTCGGGGCGGGGGACTGGGCGAGGTCCGCTGGTTCTTGATGGTGTAGCCCATACCTCCGCGCCCCGTCGTCCTACACGAAAGTGTCGGGTCTGGGCGCGCCGGGGTGCCGCCGGCGAAGTCAAAAACAACAACTTCATAACGGGACGGCCGAAGGTTTGACAGGCCGCATGTGAACGTTCACAATCTAGTTGTACGAGCGCATAACCGGCGCGTGAAGTTCGTCCTGCTAGGGGTGAACGCCGGGCGTGCGCAAACGTGGCGGTTACCTAAAGGTGGGGCCGTTCTGATTCTCGAGGGAGAGACTCATGAAGCGTCGCGAATTCCTTGTCATGTCTGCTGTTGGTGGGGCGGTCCTGGGTTTGAGTGCCTGTGGTTCGTCCAAGTCGGGCGGCTCCGGCGCCGAAGGGGACACCATCGTCGTCGGGTACTCACAGCTGGGCGCCGAGTCGGGTTGGCGCACCGCCAACACCGAGGACATCAAGAAGCATCTGACCGCCGAGAACGGGTTTGATCTGACATTCGTGGACGCCCAGCAGAAGCAGGAGAACCAGATCAAGGCGCTGCGCGACTTCATCAGCCAGGATGTGGACATTGTCGCGTTCTCTCCCGTCGTTGAGACGGGTTGGGACGACGTGCTCCAGGAACTCAAGGATGCCGAGATTCCAGTGATCTTGGTGGACCGTTCCGTCGACACAACGGTCGAGGATCCCTACGTTGCGCACATTGGCTCCGATATGGCTGCCGAGGGCAAAATGGCAGGCGAATGGGTGCAGGAGAACTTCCCGAATGCCAAGATCTTTGAGCTTCAGGGCACGATGGGTTCGGGGCCGCAGGTGGACCGGGAAGCGGCATTCGACGCCATCATGGGTGACAACGTCATCGGCAAGGCCACGGGGAACTTCACTCGTGCCGAAGGCAAGACCGCAATGGAGGCCGCACTCCAGGCGTATCCGGACATGGACCTCGTGTTCTCCCACAACGACGACATGGGCCTGGGAGCGATCGAGGCGATTGAAGCGGCCGGCAAGAAGCCGGGTACGGATATCGCCATCGTCACCGTCGACGGCGTCAAGGACGGGCTGCAGGCGCTGGTCGACAAGAAGTTCAATTACGTTGTTGAGTGCAACCCAATCTTCGGCGAACAGCTCGGCGAACTCATGAAGAAGGTCGTTGCCGGCGAAGAGGTCGAGAAGAACACCGTTGTTGAGGACAAGACGTTTGATCAGACAATCACGCAGGAGGAGGTCGACGCGCGGCCGTACTAACTCGGATCGGCGTTCCTGAGGTGTTCAGCTTGCGGCCCACGGCCTGGCCGTGGGCCGCAAGCACGGCCGTACTCCTCTTCTCCAAATGATTCCTACCACTACACTTCGACGAAACGGAGGGACCATGGCTACCGGCACGCAGGATGTGCGTGGGGCCCCCACCCCGATCGTGGAGATGTCCGGCATCACAGTCACCTTTCCGGGAGTGAAGGCGCTCGACGACGTCGACTTCCGTCTTTTTCCCGGCGAGGTGCATGCTCTCATGGGTGAGAACGGTGCAGGTAAGTCCACGCTCATCAAGGCGCTGACCGGCGTCAATAGACTGACGGCGGGCACGATCAAGGTTGACGGTGAGGAGGTGAGTTTCGCCGATCCGGCTGATGCGCAGAACAACGGTGTCGCGGTTGTGTACCAGGAGGTCAATCTCTGCCCCAACCTATCGGTAGCCGAAAACGTCATGCTGGGGCACGAGCCCAAGCGTGGTCCCTTCATCAACTGGCGGGAGATGCGCCGACAGACCAAGGAACACCTGTCGCGACTTCACCTAGATATTGACCCTGCCACCACGTTGTCGCAGCACAGCATAGCTACTCAGCAGTTGTGCGCCATTGCGCGGGCCCTGGTCGTCGACGCCAAGGTCCTTATACTTGATGAGCCGACCTCGTCGCTTGACGAGGATGAGGTGTCGGAACTGTTTGAGGTCATCCGAGAACTGCGCGACGTGGGTGTCGCAATCCTATTCGTTTCGCATTTCCTCGACCAGGTATATGAGATATCGGACCGTATGACAGTGCTTCGCAACGGCAAACTGGTCGGCGAGACTCCCACGGATGAGCTGTCGCGCTCCGAACTCATCTCCCAGATGATCGGCAAGGATGCCGCTGAACTCGACGCGATCGGCGGCGGAACCCATGAGGCGGCGGTCAAGCGTGAGGACGCTCCGGTGCTCAGCGCGCTCGGGGTCTCCAGCAAGGGGAATGTCGCGGCATACGATCTTGATGTGTACCGGGGAGAAATCGTCGGCATCGCGGGCTTGTTGGGGTCCGGTCGCACCGAGGCGTCTCGCCTACTGGCGGGGATAGACAAGATTGACACCGGCGAACTGAAGATCAAAGGCTCCAGCGTACGCCTCGCCAGCCCGCTGGCCGCGTTGAAACAGGGGGTCGCATACTCCACCGAGGATCGAAAGAAGGAAGGCATTATCGGCGACCTAACCGTCCGCGAGAACATCGCGTTGGCCGTCCAGGCGTCGCGCGGCGCATGGCGGCCTCTGCCGCGCAAGGAACTGGACGGGATTGTCGATAAGTACATGGAGGCGCTTGACATTCATCCCCGCAATCCCGGGATGTTGATCAAGAACCTGTCTGGTGGGAATCAGCAGAAGGTGCTGTTGGCCAGGTGGCTGGCCACCGCCCCCGCGCTGCTGATTCTTGATGAGCCGACCCGCGGCATCGATGTTGGAACGAAGGCCGAGATTCAACGTCTCGTAGCTGAGCTCGCTGGGCAGGGTATGAGCGTCATCTTCATCTCCTCCGAGTTGGAAGAGGTCTTACGCCTCTCTCACCGGATCATGATTATGCGAGACCGCAGTAAGGTGGGCGAAATGGTCAACGGGCCGGGGGTTACGGCCGGCACTGTCATGTCGACTATTGCTGCTGAGAAGGGTGAGGCCGATGAGTGATGCACGGTCGAACGAAGGTACGGATAATCGGGCGCCCGCGGATATCAAGCGAGGTTCCGCGGTCCGAGCGCCTGGCGACTACGCGGATCGCGAGCGAGTCGAACGGACATCCGCCTTACGGCGTATCACCTCCCACAACCTGTTTGGGCCGGTGCTCGCACTTTTGCTTCTCCTGGCGGCGTGCCAGGTGATGAGCCCGGGCTTCCTGAGCATTTCCCTCCAAGATGGGCACCTGTTCGGACAGCTAATAGATATTCTGCGCGCGGCCGTCACTCCCATGCTCCTCGGACTGGGGATGTGCCTGGTCATCGCTACTGCAGGCATCGATCTTTCAGTGGGTGCCGTTATGGCTATTTCACTGGCGGTGTCGTTGACGTTCCTTGATAACGCCAATGATGCTGCAGCGCCGGGGACTGTCGTTACTGCGATCGGGCTGGGCCTGGCGGTCGGGTTGGCGGTAGGCGTGTTTAACGGCTTCCTGGTCTCCGTGTTGGATATACAGCCATTCATCGCCACGATGATCCTCATGGTTGCGGGCCGGGGTATAGCAATGCTTATCACGCGGGCGCAGATCACAACTGTGACTTCGGCGCCGTTCAAGTCGATCGGTTCCGGATTCACCCTCGGTCTGCCGACCCCGGTAGTCATTGGTGCGCTGGTGTTCATCCTGCTGGTATTGTTCGTGCGCAAGACGGCTCTGGGCATGTTGGTGGAGTCGATCGGCATCAACGCGGAGGCGTCGCGTATATCGGGTGTGCAATCGCGCCGGATTATGTGGCTCGTATACATTCTGTGTGGCCTGCTGGCGGGCTTGGCGGGGCTCATCTACGGTGCCCCGACCATGGCCGCGGACGCTAATAATATCGGCCTCATGAAGGAGATGGACGCGATCCTCTGCGTCGTCATAGGCGGCACAAAGATGAGCGGCGGCAAGTTCTATCTCGGCGGCACGGTAGTCGGCGCTCTGGTGCTGACCACTATCGAGCGCGCCGTCATCATCTTTCACATCCCTGCGACCGCGACTCCGTTGTTCAAGGCAATTGTCGTCATCGTGGTTGTGGTCGCGCAGGCACCGCAGTTCCGCGACTGGGCCCAACGCCACAAGCGGGTCGGCGGGGCCGTTGAAGACTCGGTTAGGGAGGTAGCGGCATGAGTGACGTAGCCATGTCCACCGTGAACAAAAGGAAGCGAGACAACGCTGGGCGGGGCGCAGGGAAGGCCGCTCGCAATGGCCTCCTTGCTCGTGTATTCGATCCGAAGTATTTGCCGGTAGGCTCCACAATACTGACGCTGCTGATCATGCTCGCGATCGGCCAGGTCCGGTACTCGGGTAGTCGTCCGTTCGTCTCGATGAAGCTGTTCTCGAATCTCTTCGCTGACAACTCCTTCATTCTCGTTCTGGCCGTCGGCATGACAGTCTGCATCCTCACCGGTGGTATCGATCTTTCTGTGGGCGCGGTCGTGGCCCTCGTAGGCCTGGTGATAGCGAAGCTGTTGCCGGCGGGGGTGCCGCTGCCGATCGTGCTGGTCGCCGCGGTGCTCATCGGCACCTGCTCGGGCCTGCTGATTGGGGTATTGGTGAGGTACTTCGACTTTCAACCATTCATCGCTTCGCTAGCGGTGATGTTCCTCGTCCGTGGCGTCGCCAACCTGGTGTCCGCTCAGTCGCTGGCCATTAATGACGAGGGCTTCTCGGCCTTGGCCTCCTGGGCGATTAAATTCGGTGAGGGTCGCGATTCGTGGAAGATTACGCTTCCGATGATTATTGCATTCGTGGTGGTGCTGATCGGTTTCTATCTGCTGCACTACACGCGTTTTGGTCGTACCGTGTACGGCATCGGGTCCGGCGATGATGGTGCGGCGGCGAATCTCATGGGACTCGCGGTAGGCCGCACGAAGATCCTGCTCTACATGTTTTCGGGGACGTGCGCGGGCATCGCCGGCATCCTCTTCGCCATGTACACCAAGTCGGGCTATAACCTCACCGGTGTGGGCATGGAGCTGGATGCGATCGCTCCGGTGGCCATCGGCGGCACCTTGCTGACCGGCGGGCGCGGATACGTTTGGGGTAGCGTCGTGGGCGTTATGGTCTATGGCCTACTCCAGGTTCTGATCGCCCGCGAGGGACTCGACTCGTGGTGGACGAAGGTATTCATCGGTGTCTTCCTGCTCGCCTTCGTGCTCCTGCAGCGTGCACTGAGTCGTAGGGGCAACTGAACTAGGTGACCCGGATTCCGGTGGCGGGGCGTTCCGATACTTCTCGGTCCACCCCGCCACCGGTTTTGTGGCTTTTCGTGTTTGTGGGTGTGGTGGGTGGGGTGTCTGGATGGTGGTTTGTGTGTGTGCTCCGGCGGGTGCGATGAGCGGGGATGGGATAGTTCACCGTGAATCTCGGTGAATCTCGGTGGATCACGGCGGATAGCGGCGGATCGTGCGTGACGGTTCGGGTGCTTGCGTGAGAGTTCGCGCCTTCGCCTGACGGTTCGTACGCTCGGGTCGACGGTTCGGCACATCCGGCGACGGTTCGTGGGGTAGGGGTACGAACCGTCGTGGTTCATGCCGAATCGTTGGTGCTACCTGACGAACCGTCACCGGAACACACGAACCGTCCACCCCATGACGCCACCATCATGACGCCACCCCCTGACGCCGACCAATGATGGCCCGCGCGTAAGAGCCCTCCGAAGTACCCTCCGCCGCTGCACTCGGCAGTCCGCCTGGCCCGCCCCCGGCGGTACGGGCCCGCGCCCGGCTGAGTGGTCCGGCGGTGTGGGCCTGGGGGTGTCGGGGAGGTCGTTTGTGACGCTAGTTAGTGGCCTGTTGAAGGTCTCCCGGGGCGTGCGGCAGGCCGGTGAGTGGCGTTGCGGACGGTCAAGGCGGTGTTGCGTACCGAAACCCTCCACATTCGGGAGGGTTTCGGGCCGAAGAGGACGTTCTGGCCGAACCAAGGTCGTTCTCAGTCCAACCAGAACACACCACCAGCCACACCCCCCAAACACGAAGAGCCGCTTTAGGCCGGCGTGTCGTTGGGTGTTCGCAGTCGGCGTGCCTTGTTTGGAGCGCTTCTTTATGTTTGGACCGCCGTAGTGTGCCACTGGGGCGGCCCAAACAGACGTAAGGGGTCCGACCGATGTCGGCCCCACCCGGCGAGGCCGGCTGCGGCGCGGTGGTCGAGGCCCGGCAGGCGGTGCACTCCCACCGTTGGGCGCCTACGGCGGTGCGGCTCGAGCTGCCGGGAACTGAGCCAGGCTCGGCGCCGGCGGCGGTGCAGGATCCACTGACCGCCGGCGCCGAAGCGGCTCAGCTCTCCGACCGGCGCCGGAGCAGTACGGTGCCGGACACAAGCAGTCCTGCAGCGGCGAAGGCGCTGGCGATATTGACCCCGGTTCGCGCCAGCGAGTGTCCGGACTTTCCGGGCACCGGTTGGGCGGAGGCCCGGGCGGTGATAGCCGCCTCGGCGCTTTGGCTGGGCGTGGAGCCCGGGCTTTGGGGAATGGCCGTAGGCATAGCGCTGGATGCGGTCGTAGCCTCGGGTATCGGTGCGGAGGTGGGAGCACCCGCACTGCTGGTCGCCGTCGGCTGCGGCACGGCGCTAGGAGTCCCGGCCTGAGTGGGTTCTGGTGTGGCGATGGGCTGCGTGAGCGTCACGTGCACGGTGTAGGTCGTCTGCGTCCCGTCGGGCGCGGTGACCGTGATCGTTGTTGTGCCCTGGCCATCCGAGCGTTGATCAACGCTCGCGTCGACGTCGGTCGGTACGGCGAAGACGGGCGGCTGCTGATCGGCGGTGACGGTGAGTGCGTACTCGGTGACATCGGGGGAGAACCCCTCCACGTCAACACCGCCTACGGTGAGCCGAGAGAGTGTCGATACCGAGGACGGAGCCGCGCGCAGGGCGTTTATCTCCACCTCTGAGACGATCATGTGGGTGTTCTCGCGTGCAGTGAGTACGAAGCGCACAGCCGCGGCCTGGATGTTTCCAAAATCGACTGTCACGGTTGGTGCCGTTGCTTGATCTGGGACGGGCACGCTCGGCAGGCTCATCCAGGATCCGGTGTCGGGATCGAGATACTCGGGGACAATCTGCGTTGCCCAGCTGTGTGAGGAGCCGTCCATGTAGAAATACACAGTTGCATCCGTCACCGTCTCGTTGTCCGCGAAAGTGTAGGTGAGAGTATCGCTGAGGTTCTTATCCGAGGACTTCCAGTTCGACCAAGCCTTATCGGTCAACACGAGGTTCGTCGTGCCCTCGACGGAATAGCCGGGCTCGGTGAAGGTGGCTGTAGGGGCCGACTCGGGGGCGATGTTCGCAGGGGCGACACCGACGACGATCACGTTGAGTGTTGCCGGGATTTCGGCGCCGCCCGAGGATGCGGTTCCCGGTACTACGTACACGCCCACGGTGGCGAGTTGCTCGGCGGTGAGGTCTGAGAAGTCCCAGACTACTGGGGCGTCGAAACGCGAAGCGGAGTCTCCGGCCTGGGCGCGTACCGTTTCCGGTGCCTCTGCACTCACATCCGCGACGGAGGCGCCACTCCGGACCGTGACGCTGGTCGGGTCGGAAGAAGTTGCCGGTCCCACCTCTATCGTGGCTACGACGTCGTCGAATGCGTTTCCGTATGCATCGGTACCGGAGCCGTGGATTGTGACTGTGCCCGACGTCGACCAGTCCTGCCCGGACACGTCCCAGGTCACGGAGGCGGGGGCGCCGGGGCCGTCCGCGTAAAGGGGAATGACGGTCTCTGGCAGCACCGGGACTACGCCTACAGACGTGTTAGCGGTGACCGGTTTGAAGCCCGTGATTGTGATGTCCCGGGCGGTCCAGCGCTGGTTGCCGCCGCCGTTGGACTTGTAGGTCCCTATGCGGCTGCCCGCGCTCTGCGCCTGGCCGTTCACCTCCACCACTACGGGGCGGGTGGTGGACACCAGGGAGAAGTCCTCGCCGTTAGTGGTGGTCACGATCCACGTGCTTGAGTCCTCCGAAACGGTGTCGGGAGCGGCGGCAACCGCCGTACCGTCGACATCTGCCAGCACCTGCCCGGCACGGTTGGTGAGTGTGACGCGCTGTTGGTTGGTGCCGGCGCCGGAGAGAGTGTGCACGGTCCACAACTGGTTTGCGGAGTCCGCGGGGGTGAAGTCGTCGATGACTACGCCACCGTTCTTCGCCGTCAGGGACCGGCCGGACTGAACGCCGGTGACTTCGTAGGTGTGGCCGTCCTGAAGGAATGCAGCGTTGTCGGCGACACCGGTGACGCCGTCGATAAGGAATGTGGTGACGGACATCGCGGGAACGGTCAGTGTAGCCGTCTTGGTGACAGGGTCGACGTTGACGGCCGAGCCGGTCACCAGCGCGTTGGCGGTCGGATCGGACTCGGGGGACTCGGTAGTGGTTACTGGGGTAACGGTCGCGCCGGCGACCGAGGCGAACTTGGACAGGTCGATGGTGACTGCGCGCTCCTCGGAGGAGTCATTGATATGAACCATGTTGACTCCGGACCCGTCGGGGCGGATAGCCGCGGTCGACTGTGTGGAATCCGTCGGGATGAGATGGGAGCCGGGGACGATGTAGTGCGTGTAGTTGCGCACGGTGTTGTACTTGGAATTCGTCAGGACTTTGCAGCTCGGATCGGCGTCGCCGTCGGCCAGGCGCCGTTCGGAATCGCCGTTGTCGTTGCAGTCGAAGTCGATGAAGACCGAGCCCCAGTTGAGCCGCTCCACCTTCTCCATGTTGTAAAGATCCTCGACGGGTTGCCAGAACACCCAGGCATCGGGCTCGAGCTCGCGCAGGTCGTCGGTGATGTGCTGGGCCATGCCTAGACCGTTGCCCATCTCGGTGAGGTTCAGCCCGTTCTTCGGGCTCCAGTCGCCCTCCACCTCGCTCATCCAGAGTGACGTGTCATCAACCTTGGCTATGTCGCGGACGACCTGGCGATCGCCCGTACCATAGGTGTGCACGTTGTACTGGTCGACCGCGGCCCGCGACCGGGCGGAGTACGCGTTCCAGTCGGTGACGAAAGTGCTGGGATTGGTTTCATCCATAGCGGAGATGACGGCCTCGGTGCCGGTCCCGGGCTCGTTGAGGCGAGCCTGGAGGACCTGGATCATCTCGTTCTGTTCTTGCGGACCGATGTGGGCGCCCTCTTGCCGTGAGGAGGAGTTGGGCCACTGCTCGCCGCTGCGGATCGATGTGGACCAATAGTTGGTGTTGGGCTCGTTGAAGGGGTCAATCGTGTTCACCTTGATTCCGTGGGCAGATTCCAGCTCATCGACCACGGTGACGAGGTAGCCGGCGAAGGCCTCCATGTCATCGGAGGACAGTTGCTCGGCCCAACCGTCGTTGATGCCTCCGGAGACGAACCCCGACTGGGTGAGGAAATACGGTGGGGAATTGGAGAAGGCCTCCCAGTGCGTGATGTCGGCCTTGATCGCGTCTATCCACCACCGTTGCGTCGCATCCGCAGACAGGTTGTAGGAGTTCGTGTCGTCGCCATTCCAGGCGGCGCGGTAACGGCCGCGGTCGGCATAGGTCGAGGTGATGCTCCCCTCGTCGTCCGTTGCGTGCAGATCGGGGTTCCACCACCCTTCGACTGCTCCTCCTGGACGTAGGTAGTCGGGAACGTCCGTCGCGTTGCCGCCGCCGATGTTGTAGCGCGCAATGTTGAGGTTCAGCCCCTCCTCGCCGAACACGGCGTCGCGTAGCTGTTCACGGACCTCTTGCGGGTAGTCCCCGGTGGCGTTGGCAAACCAGACCAGGGAAGTCCCCCAGCCTTCGAAGGCGTCCGATTGATAGCTCGGGTTAATGGTGACGGTGACTGCGGTGGCTGCTGACGCCTTGGGTGGCGCTATGCCAACGATTCCAGCAGCCGCAAGTGATGCGGCTGCGAGGGCCGCCAGGGTGCGGATACGTAGCTTCCTCATGAACTCTCCCCATTGAGAAATAGCGGAATATCAGCGATGGTTGCGCAAACATCACTGCCTGTACCGATTATTGCCGCGCCCCACCGCGGCGTCAAGGGTGAGGAAACTTGTTCAGTGCTTCCGTGGCGGTGCCGTGGACGCGCGTACCACCAGTGACGTCGGCACCAGCTCCTGGCCGGTCTCGGCCACCCCGGTGCTCATCATGCGCACCAGGCGGGCCATACAGGCCCGGCCCATGCCGGCAAAGTCCTGGTGCACGGTCGTCAGCGGGGGAGCGAAGTCGGCGGCAAGGGGGATGTCGTCAAAGCCGACCACCGACAGGTCCTCCGGGACGTGCCGCCCCAGATCCTGTGCGGCGTGCAGCAGTCCGAGTGACATCTCGTCATTCGCGCAGAAGACGGCGGTGCAGCTCGGATCCTTCAGCAGAGTCAGGGCTGCCTGGTAGCCGGAGCCGGCCGACCAGTCGCCGTGTGCCGGCTCGGGCACCCGCCGTCCGGCCTCGGTGAGCACTTCACGCCAGGCCTTCTCGCGGCGCTGTGCCGAATATGAATAGGCCGGGCCGGTGATGTGGTGGACGGTCGCGTGCCCCAGTGCCAGTAGGTGCTCGACGGCGGACCGAGTGCCGGCGGCCTGATCGGTATCGACCACCGCATGATCCGGGCCCAGGGCGGAATCGACAACGACGAGGTGCTCGACGTCGGGGAGCGTGAAGGACGCGCCCTCGGCGTCGTCGGGCATCGACTCCATCACCAGGATGATCCCGTCGACCAGCAGCTCGCTCAGGCGGTCGAAGGCTCCCGAGACGGAGGCTGTGGTGCGGGACTGCGGTGCCATGAGGGTGACGGTGTAGCCGTGGGATGAAGCGGACTCGGAGATCGCCGCGAGGGTAGAGGTGTTGCCTGTAGCGGTCAGGTCGAACATGACCACGCCGATGTTGTGGAAGCTGCCGCGTTTGAGGGCGCGGGCGGCCGCGTTGGGGCGGTAACCGAGCTCACGCATGGCTGCGACCACCCGTTCGCGGGTCTCGGGGACCACGCCTTCGTATCCGTTGGACACGCGCGAGACGGTTTGTGCGGAGACGCCGGCCAGCTGAGCCACGTCCGCCATGGAGACCTGGCGGCGCCGTCGTGCGGGCATGATGACCTCCTGAGCTCAACGATGGTTGGGGTCATGGTTGACATAACTGAACCGATGTGACAAGGTAACACCCGTTCACGATGTTTACGCAACCATCCCCGCTGTTGCAATTGTTTGCGTAAACACCACTCTATCGGCCCACTCCGCTCAGTGCAGAGACGGAAGGACAAGGATGTCGGCGATTCCCGTCGCAGCGAGCACCTCCGGTGCCGCGCAAACCAACCCCGCGCCCGAGCGGCGCCATAAACGTCGCTGGACCGGATGGGGCTTCGTTGGCCCCTTCATGGTGGTCTTCGCCTTCGTTTTCCTCGCACCCATCTTCTACTCGATCTACCTGAGCCTGTTCCAGAACCGGATGGTCGGCGGCAACCAGTTCGTCGGCCTGGACAACTACATCCAGCTCTTCGGCGACCCGCAGTTCTGGGAGGCATTCCGCCGCGTCGCACTGTTCCTGGTGGTTCAGGTGCCCATCATGCTGACGCTGTCGCTGCTGGCGGCCTTGGCGATCGACTCTCTGAAGCTCCACGGCACGGCGTTCTTCCGCATCTCCATCTTCATGCCCTACGCGGTGCCCGCCGTGGTCGCCGCGCTCATGTGGGGCTTCATGTACGGCAACCGCTTCGGCTTGGTGGGCTCACTGTCCGACTTCCTCGGTGTGAGCATCCCCGACCCGTTGGGTGCGAACGTCATTCTGGTGTCGATCGGCAACATCGTCACCTGGGAGTTCGTCGGCTACAACATGCTGATCTTCTACTCCTCGCTGAAGACGATTCCGCACAGCCTGTACGAGGCCGCCGCGATCGACGGCGCCAGCGAGTGGCGCATCATCACCGCCATCAAGATCCCGGCCTTGCGCGGCGCCCTGGGTATCGCCACGATCTTCTCCATCATCGGATCGTTCCAGCTGTTCAACGAACCCTCGATCCTGCAAAGCCTCGCCCCCAACGCGATCACCACCTACTACACGCCGAACTACTACGCCTACAACCTCTCCTTCGCCGGCCAGCAGTACAACTACTCGGCCACCGTCGCCATCGTCATGGGCCTGATCACCATGGCCGTGGCCTACTTCGTCCAGCTGCGCGGGAACCGGGAGAACTGAGCCATGAGCAAGAAGACCACCGAGGCCGCCGTCGCCCACCGCGGTTACAACGTCGAGAACCCCCGCAAGAGTTGGCTGCTGACAATCGTGATGGGCCTGATGCTCATCTACACCTACCTGCCGCTGCTGTGGCTGTTCATCTCCTCGACCAAGACCCAGGGGGACCTCTTCTCCACCTTCGGGCTGTGGTTCGGTCATGACTTCGCCCTGTGGGACAACATCCGCGAGACGCTCACCTACAACGACGGCCAGTTCGTGCGCTGGTTCCTGAACACGCTGATGTACGTGGTTCTGGGCGCCGGCGGCTCCGTGCTGCTCTCGGTACTGGCCGGGTATGGTCTGGCCAAGTTCGACTTCCCGGGTAAGAACGCCGTCTTCGCCATTGTCATCGGCGCCGTCGCCGTCCCCGGCACCGCGCTCGCGGTCCCGACCTTCCTCATGTTCGCCAAGCTGGGGCTGACAAACACTCCGTGGTCGGTGATCATCCCCTCGCTGATCTCGCCCTTCGGTCTGTATCTGATGTGGCAGTTCACCCGCGACGCCGTGCCCACCGAGCTGCTCGAGGCGGCCCGGATCGACGGCGCGAGCGAGTTTCGTACCTTCCGTCAGGTGGCTCTGCCGCTGCTGGGCCCCGGCATCGTGACGGTCGCCCTGTTCGCGATCGTGGCCACCTGGAACAACTACTTCCTGCCGTTGATCATGTTGAAGGACGCCAGCTGGTATCCGCTCACCATCGGTTTGAACGCCTGGAACGCGCAGGCAGCTACGGCCGGAGGGCAGGCGATCTTCAACCTGGTCATCACCGCCTCGCTGCTCACCATCATTCCGCTGATCGCGGCCTTCCTCGGCTTGCAGCGCTTCTGGCAGGCCGGCCTGGCCTCCGGCGGCGTCAAGGAATGATGCCGCCACTCCAAGCCTCCTTCCGCCTGCCCCTGCGTCCTTCGACTACATCAACCCCCAACCCAAACACTCCCACCAGCACCGCAAGGGTGCGAACTGGAAAGGAAAATCCCATGACCATCGATCGTCGAATGTTTCTGCGCGCCGGCTCTGCCGCGGCCGTGGCCGGCGCTACCTCAGCTCTGCTGGCCGCCTGCGGCTCGGGCTCCTCGTCCTCCGGTGGGGCGGCCGACGTCGATCCCTCCGCCGCAGCCTCGGCCGCGGAGGCGGGCGGCGAACTGCTCGTGTGGGCGTGGGACAACACCATTGAGCCCTGCGCGCAGGCCTTCATGAAGAAGTACCCCAACGTCAAGGTCACCGTGACCAACGTCGGCACCTCCGCCGACCAGTACACGTCCTTGCAGAACGCGATTTCTGCCGGCAAGGGCGGGCCCGACGTAGCCCAGGTCGAGTACTACGCCCTGCAGCAGTTCTCCATCTCCGAGTCCCTGGCGGATCTGACGCAGTTCGGCGCCGCCGACTACGAGGGCACGTTCACCGAAGGGCCGTGGAACTCCGTGCACACCGGTGAGGGCGTATACGGCCTGCCCCTGGACTCTGGCCCGATGGCCATGTTCTACAACGAGGAGGTCTTCACCGAGCTCGGCGTCGACGTCCCCACCACCTGGGACGAGTACCTGGATGCCGCCCGCAAGATTCACGCCGCCGACCCGAGCAAGTACATCGCCAGCGACACCGGCGACGCGGGCGCCACCCTGTCCGGGCTGTGGCAGGCGGGAGCCCAGCCCTACACGGTGGACGGCACCACCGTCACCATTGACTTCTCCTCGGACGAGGCCGAGAAGTTCTCCGAGCTCCAGACCACCCTGATCAAGGAGGGGCTGCTCGCCCCGATCTCCCCATGGACCGACGAGTGGTTCCAGGGGCTGGGCGACGGCACTATCGCCGCACTCGTGACGGGCGCATGGATGCCCGGCAACTTCACCTCCTCCGTGCCGGGTGCGTCCGGGAAGTGGCGCGTGGCCCCCCAGCCGCGCTGGGATGCCGACACTCCCGCCTGCGCCGAGAACGGCGGCTCCTCGCTCGCGGTCATGGCCGCCTCCGAGAAGCAGGCGCTGGCCTACTCCTTCGTCGAGTTCTGCTCCGCCCAGGACGGCATCCAGATCCGCATCGACGGCGGCGCCTTCCCCTCCACGACGGCGGAACTCGACTCCGAGGACTTCCTGGGCAAGGAGTTCGAGTACTTCGGCGGCCAGAAGGCCAACGAGGTCCTGTCCCAGGCCGCCAAGGACGTGCTGTCCGGCTGGACCTACCTGCCCTTCCAGGTCTACGCCAACTCCATCTTCAACGACCACGTCGGCAAGGCCTACACGACGGGCGGCGACACCACCATCGCCGAGGGGCTGGCCTCCTGGCAGGACGCCTGCATCGCCTACGGCAACCAGCAGGGCTTCACGGTCTCCTGACCGCGTCGCGCCCACCACGACCGACGCTCCATCCGAATCAAGAGAAAAGGTTCCGTCATGCCCGTTGATCTGACCCGTCGCAGCGCCTTATCCGCCCTCGGCGCTTCCGCTCTCGCCCTTACCCTGGCCGCCTGCTCCGGCTCCGACTCCGACGGCGGCAGCACTGCCGAGGTCGACCCCTCGGCCGCGGCCTCCGCCGCCGCGGCCGGCGGGGAGCTGCTCGTATGGTCCTGGGAGCCCACACTCACCGACGTCGTCGCCGAGTACCAGCGCGCCTTCCCCAACGTGAAGGTCGAACTGGTCAATGCCGGTACCAACGTCGAGGAGTACACGGCGCTGCAGAACGCCATTTCCGCAGGGTCCGGCGTCCCCGACGTCGCCCAGATCGAGTACTACGCCCTGCCGCAGTTCTCCCTGTCCGAGTCGCTCGCGGACCTGACCCAGTTCGGCGCCGCCGACCTGGCCGGCTCCTACTCCGCCGGCCCCTGGGCGTCGGTCGCCTCGGACGAGGGCATCTTCGGCCTGCCCATGGACTCCGGCCCGATGGCCCTGTTCTACAACGAGGAGGTCTTCAATGCGGCGGGGGTTGAGGTCCCCAGCACCTGGGAGGAGTATCTCGACGCCGCCCGCGCCATTCACGCCGCCAACCCGGAGCAGTACATCGCCAACGACATCGGGGACGCGGTCAAGACGCTGTCGCTGCTGTGGCAGGCCGGTTCCCGTCCCTACACGGTGGACGGCACCACCGTCGGCATCGACTTCAGCGAGGAGACCTCCCAGAAGTACGCCGAGCTGTGGACCACGCTGATCGAGGAGGAACTGCTCTATCCCTGCGCCGACTGGTCCGACGAGTGGTATCGGGGCCTGGGAGACGGCACCATCGCCTCCCTCGTCATGGGCGCGTGGATGCCGGCCTCCTTCGTAGGCGGCGTTGAGGCCGGGGCGGGCAAGTGGCGGGTGGCGCCGCTGCCGGCCTGGGAGGCCGGGCAGACCGCCTCCTCGGAGATGGGCGGTTCCTCGCTTGCGGTGACTGCTGCCAGCGATAAGCAGGCCCTGGCGTACCACTTCATCGAATATGCCAACGCCGGGGACGGCGTCGCCAGCCGTATCGCCAATGGGGCCTTCCCGGCCACAACGGCGGACCTGAGCAGCGAGGAGTTCCTGGGGACCGAATTCGAGTATTTCGGCGGCCAGAAGGCGAACGAGGTCTTTGCCGACAGTGCCGCGGCCGTCACCGAGGGCTGGTCCTTCCTCCCCTTCCAGGCCTACGCCAACTCCATCTTCAACGACTCCGTGGGCAAGGCCTACGAGTCCAAAGGTGCCACCTCCATTGCCGACGGGCTGTCCGCCTGGCAGCAGGCATGCATCACCTACGGCAATCAGCAGGGCTTCACGGTCTCCTGACCGCGCCCGCACGACGCGCCGTGGAGCCGAAACACGCTTTGACTCCACGGCGCGTCGTCGCCAACCACCACAGAATCGGCTCAGGTCGTTTCAGGACTAGGCAAGGCACGAATGAACAGCAACGCCACCACCCGCCCCGGCTTCCCGCGGCGCCCGCGCCGCGAGAGCGCGGCCATCCACTTCGGTGCCGACTACAACCCCGACCAGTGGCCAGAGGCCACCTGGGAACAGGACATCGCTTTGATGCGGCGGGCGGGCGTAACCGTCGTCACTCTGCCGGTGTTCTCCTGGGCGCATATACAACCGAACGAGGACACCTGGGACTTCGAGTGGCTGGACCGGATCATGGACCGACTGGCGCAGGCCGGTATCGACGTCGACATGGCCACCTCCACCGCGTCTCCGCCCGCCTGGCTCACCTCCAAGCACCCCGAGGTACTGCCGGTCACCCGTACGGGTGAGACGCTGTGGCCGGGGGGACGACAGCAGTGGCGTCCCACCTCACCCGTGTTCCGCCGTTACGCCCTGGAGCTGACGCGCCGCCTGGCGGAGCGCTATGGAAGCCACCCTGCGCTGGCCGCCTGGCATGTGAACAACGAGCTCGGCTGCCACAATGCCTACGACTACTCCGACGACGCCGCCGCGGCCTTCCGTGCCTGGCTGCGCGAGCGCTACACCACGTTGGAGACGCTCAACGACGCCTGGGGGACGGCATTCTGGTCACAGACCTACCACCGGTGGGAGGAGATCCTTCCACCCCGCCTGGCCGCCTCCGAGCCCAACCCCAGCCAGCTGCTCGACTTCCGTCGCTTCTCCTCCGACGCCCTGCGCGACCACCTGCGCGCCGAGAGCGAAGTGCTGCGGGCCATCACCCCCGACGTGCCGATCACCACCAACTTCATGGTCATGGGTGACACCTCCGCCATGGACTACCCGGGCTGGGCCGATGACGTCGACTTCGTCTCCAACGACCACTACCTGGACCCCGGCCCCGGCGGTATCGATGAGCTCGCCTTCTCCGCCTCCCTGACCTCCGCCATTGCCAAGGGTCGGCCGTGGTGGCTCATGGAGCACGCCACCTCCGCCGTCAACTGGCGGCCCGTGAATCCGCCCAAGCTCCCCGGGGAATTGATGCGCGACTCACTGACGCACCTCGGCCACGGCGCCGACGCCATCTGCTTCTTCCAATGGCGGGCCTCGCGCGCGGGCGCCGAGAAATACCACGCCGCCCTGCTTCCGCACGCCGGGGAGGACTCGCGCCTGTTCCGCGACGTCGTCGCCCTGGGCAAGAGCCTGGAGGACCTGGCCGCGGTGGCCGGCAGCCCGGCACTGCCCGCCCGCGCCGCGGTCATCTTCGACTACGAGTCCTGGTGGTCGCTCACGCAGGAATTCCTGCCGCACACCCGCCTGGACTATCGCGGCCAGGCCCTGGACTGGTACCGGGCCCTGGTCGCCGCGGGAATGCGAGTCGACGTCGTTACTGCACGCAACAATCTGGAGAGGTACGACCTGCTCGTCGCCCCGCTGCTGCACGTCGTGCCCGCCGACCTGGCCGAGCGCCTGCACGCCGCCGTCGCGGGCGGCACCCACCTGGTGACAACCTACTTCTCCGGGACCGTGGACGAGCACGACCACATCATTCTCGGCGGTTACCCCGGCGCCCTGCGCGATCTTTTAGGCATCCGCGTCGAGGAGTTCAGCCCGCTGCTGGACGACGACGCAGCAGCGCTCTCCAATGGCGGCACCGGCCGTATGTGGAGCGAGCGGGTGGAGCTCACCGCTCCCGACGTCCAGGTGCTGCGCCGTTACGAACATGCTCGCGGCATTGAAGCGGGCGTCCCCGCCGTCACGCGGCGCCCGGTGGGACAGGGGTCGGCAACGTATGTCTCCACGCGCCTGGAGGGTGAAGACCTGGCAGAGCTGGTTGCCGAACTGCTTGCGTCCGCCGGCATCGGCCCGGACCTGCCCGAACCGTTGCGCGGGCAGGTGATTGCCTCCGCCCGCCGCGGCGAGGCGGCAGACTACTGGACACTCACCAACCGGGGGAACCACGACCTCGGGACTGCCGCCGCCGTCGCCGGGATGTTGGGCGGCGTACCGCTGGGAGGCGCCGACTCCCTCGGCGTGAGCAACGCCGTCGTCGTACGGGTGCCGCGCAACTGAGCCGCCTCACCGCACCTGGGGAATACCCAACTCGTCGCGCGCGGCGCGCATCTGGGCGGCCTCGGCGCGCGAGAACTCGAACTCCGCCTCGCTCCAGTCCCACATCGCCTGGATGAGGGGCTTGAAGCTCTCCCCGCGGCGGGTCAACCGGTACTCCACGCGGGGAGGCACCTCGCCGTAGTCGACGCGCTCCAGGAAGTCGTCCGCAACCAGCTCTCGCAGTTGCTTGGACAGGGTTGAGTCCGACACGCCGTGCAGGCAACGCTTCAACTGGCCGAAGTGTCTGACCTCGGCCAGGGCGACGTAGAAGAGAATCTCGATCTTCCACTTGCCGCCCACGACCTTCTGCAGGGACGCGATCGCGGGGCACCACTCGATCTTGGGGGCCTCGGCCATGCCGCTCCTCTCCTTCGTGCCGCTAGTACTACAGAAAAAGATAGTACTAGCGGAACCGTAGCGTCATGAGTGACAGTTGCTCCAGATGCGCAGGCCGCGCGCAGCGCGCCGGCGCCCACAACCCCGAGGAGGAACACATGAAGGTGACCTACTGGTCGGACTTCGCATGCCCGTACTGCTACGTAGGCGAGACCCGCCTGCACAAGGCGATCGAGTCGCTCGGCCTGGCCGACGACGTCGAGGTGGAGATGAAGGCCTTCGAGCTTTACCCGGACGCGCCCCGCGAGGTGCAGGGAACGACGCTTGACCGCTTCGCCAGGAAGTACCGGCTGACCAGGGCGGCTGCACGCCAGCGCATCGACTCCATCAGCGCGATGGGGCGGGCCGAAGGCATCGACTTCAACTACGCCACCACGCGCAACACCAATATGTTCGATGCGCACCGGCTCACCAAGCTCGCGCACGAGCAGGGCAACACCCGCTTCGAGGAACTCTGCTTCCACGCCTACTTCGTGGACAACGAGGTCATGTCCGACCACGCCGTCTTGCGGCGCCTGGCCAAGCAGGCCGGACTGCCGGAGGCGGACGTGGAGCGCGTGCTGTCCAGTGACGAGTACGCCGACGCCGTGCGTGCCGATGAGCGCGAGGCGCACTCCATGGGGGTGAACGCCGTACCGTTCTTCGTGGTGGACGGCAAGTACACGATTTCGGGGGCCCAGCCGATCGAGGAGATGACCCGCGTGCTCACAAACGCGCGCGACGCGGCGCTCGCGGAGGACACGACCGAGGGCGGCGCCTGCGGCCCGGAGGGGTGCGCGATCTGATGGGGGTACAGGTTCGCCCGCTTCTGGCCCGGGGCGTGTTTGCCACATACGGCTACTTCGTCGTCGACGAGGTCACGCGACATGCGTTCCTGATCGACCCCGGTGCCCAGGCGAACCTGTTTCTGCGTGCCGTGCGCGGGCATCAGTGGACCGTGGAGGCCATCGTGCTCACGCACGGCCACTTCGATCATGTCGGGGCCGTGGATGAGCTGCGCGCCGCCCTGGGCGTCCCCGTGCTGGCGCATGCGGAATCCAAGCGCTACCTGGGCGACCCCGATCTGAACCTGTCCGCCGCCCACGGCGCGCCCCTGCGGGTCCGCGGTGTGGAGAACTTCCAACACGGCGACCGCCTGGCCCTGGGGGAGGGATCGAGCGTCGAACTCGAGGTCCTGCACGTTCCCGGGCATACCGATGACTCCTGCGCCTTCTACTGCGAACAGGCCGGCTTCGCGGTGGTTGGTGACACGGTCTACGAGGGAGGCCCCGGGCTGACCATCTTTCCGACGGGGGATGCGGGCAAGCTCCGTGAGAGCCTGGAGACCAGGCTGCTCACGCTCCCCGATGGCACGGAACTGCTGTCGGGACACTCCCTCCCCATCACGGTCGCGCGCCTCAGACGCGCGGTACGACGGTGCGACGCGGCCGAGTGATTCGGGGCCGACTACCCTGAGCGGCATAGGGCAAGCCGCGACGAGAAGGCTCGGTGCGGCCGGGAGCAACCGAGAAGGATTTGGGCAGCATGGCGCGCGTGGAAGGCAGGCGACCCAGCATGGTCGACGTCGGTCGTGCCGCCGGAGTGTCCGCTCAGACCGTCTCGCGTTACTTCAACGGCGGATATGTCTCTGCCGACGCCAGTGCGCGCGTGGAGGCCGCCGTAAATGCGCTGGGGTACGTGCGCAATCGCATTCCGCTGCAGATGAAGGCGCGGCACACGAACCTGATCGGGCTAGTGCTGCTGGGGCCGCTCAATTACGGCAATTCCGGGATCATGGGCGGCTTGACGCGTGCGGCTCGGGAGGCCGGACAGGCGGTGATGATCTCCCACATGGAACGCGATCCCGCCACAAGCGCAGAGTCCTGGGCGGCACTCCTGACAGAGGTGGACACGCTGTTGTCCATGCGCGTGGACGCCCTGATCGTGGGCTCCCCGTATGACAGCATCAAGCGGATCATTGATTACGTGGATGGCGCGGTCCCGCTAGTAACTCTGGCGGAGTTGCCTGACAAGGCCGTAGACGCCGTTGGCCCCTACTCCTACGAGGCCTCCTGTGCGGTCATGCGGCACCTGATCGCGCTGGGGCACCGCCGGATCCTGCACATATCGGGGCCATCCGACCGGGCACAGGCGGTCGCCCGGCGGCGCGCCTACGAGGCGGAGATGACCGCCGCCGGCCTGGAGGGGTTGCCGGTGCTGGAGAGTCGTGAGTGGAACGCCGCCTCCGGAGCCGAATGTGCTGGGCGGGTGGAGGCGGGATCGTTCTCCGCCGTTTTCGCGGGAAGCGACACCATTGCTCTGGGATTCATCAGTGCACTGCGCCAGCGGGGACTCATAGCGCCCCGCGACTATGCGATTGCAGGCTTCGATGACATGCCCGACGCACAGTTCATGGATCCTCCGCTCACAACTGCACGTATCGACTTCGAGCGGATTGGTGAGGTAGCGCTGCGTCGGGCCGTCGCCGATGTAACCGGCGTCAGTTACGACGACGATGCGCCGCGGCCCGAGTTGGTGGTGCGCGCTTCGACGGCCGGATACCTGGGCGCGCTGGGCTGAGTCGACCTCGGTGCGAATACGCAACCGCAGCCCTTGACAGCAGAGCGCAGACTGTTATGCTTAACAGTGTTCATTCAATGTTGAATGAACATGAGACCTGCCGTTGTCCGGCACTGCCGCCGCACGACAGCTTCAACGCCACAGGGGACATCATGAAAACAACTCTCACTCGCCGTCACGCCATCGGGCTCGGTACCGCCCTCCTCACTGCCGGCGCTCTCGCCGCCTGCGGACGCCAGGGAGGAGGGGCGTCGGGCGGTGGCGCGGACTCCCTTACCCTCTGGCTCGGCGCACTCGAGGACTCCCAAAAGCAGGACATCGACCGCCTGGTTGCCGCTTTCGAAGAGGCTAACGGCGTGACCGTCAAGTACGAGACACACTCCACCGACTCACTCAAGGAGTCCATGCGTCAGGTCTCCGGCACCAACGCTGGACCGGACATCTACTGGTACTGGGAGGGACCGGGATTAGGAGGAGATCTTGTCGAGGCGGGTATGAGCCTGGACCTGACCGACTATTACAAGCAGTACAGCTGGGAGGACCGCTTCACCGCCGCATCCCTGGCGGGCATCACCCAGTACGGCGGCTACCACGGCATCCCCTGGACCTTGCAGGCACAGGGCCTGTACTACAACAAGACCTTGTTCGAACAGGCCGGCATCGCCGCCGAGCCGACCACCTATGACGAGCTCATCGCCGCCTGTGACGCGCTCAAGGCCGCAGGCATCACGCCGATCGAGTTCGGCGGCACCGTCAACTGGCACGTCATGCGTCTGCTCGATTCACTGATCGAAACCAAATGCGGCGCCGACGTCGCCAGAACCCTGGTCACCGACAAGACGGGCTGGGACACCGAGACAGGTGTAGCCGAGGCCTTCACCGAGCTCAAGACCTGGGCGGATAACTACTTCAACACCGGCTACATGTCCATTTCCAATGACGACTCCAGCCTGCTGTTCTGGAACGGGCAGGCAGCCATGGCTCTGGAGGGCACGTGGTTCGACGCCCAGTGCGTGGACAACGGAATGGACCCCGAAGAGGTCGGCATCTTCCCCTTCCCCACCGGAACCGGACGCCTGTATGGATTCGGCGAGGGCTTCTACATCAACGCCAACACCGAGAAGGCTGACCTGGCCGCGTCCTTCCTCGACTTCGTCACCTCGGCCGAACAGATGGGCGGCAGCGGCGGTGCCTGGGCGGCTGTGAGTGTGAATAAGGACGTCGAAGTCTCCGAGGCCAACCCACTCGACGCACTGTGGCCCCCGATCCTGGAGTCCTCGGAGGAGATGTACAACAACTTCGACCAGGCCCTCAGTCTGGATGAGACGACCGAGTACTGGCGCATCCAGAACGCCGTCCTCATCGGTGATATGGCCCCGGAGGAGGCCGGCCCGGCCATGCAGAAGTTCATCGACGCCAACTCCTGATCGGCCGGTACCGCGCGAGCGGACAGGCCAGTTCAGGTCCGATCCGCGCAACAAGCTCAGCGAAAGAACTTCCCATGGCAACAGCTCAAACGGCGTCAGCGCCCGTACGGGCCATCAAACAGCACCGCGTGCTGCGTTCCCTGCCCTACCTGGCCCCGGCGGCCCTGCTGTACGGCATATTTCTGCTGTATCCGATGATTGACTCGGTACGGCTGTCTTTCTTCTCCTGGTCCGGCTACGCCACCGCCGCCCAGGAATTCGTCGGGCTCAAGAACTATCGGTACCTGCTCACGCAGGACACGGTGTTCTGGACTGCCCTCAAGAACTCAATGATCTGGGTGGTGCTATCGGTAGCCATCCCCATGGTGCTGTCCCTCCTCATGGCCCTAGCCCTCAACCAGCGCATATGGGGGCGCAATGCCTTCCGCTCGATCTTCTACATCCCGAGCGTTTTCGCATCCATCACGGTGGCAGCGATCTGGCGGTGGATCTACAACCCCACCATGGGCGTTATCAACCAGGTACTCGAGGCGGTCGGTCTGGGCGGACTGGCCCACGAGTGGTTGGGTGACCCACGCACCGCCCTGTACTCCATCTTTGTCGCCTCGGTATGGCAGGGGGTCGGCTTCAACATGGTGCTCTTCCTCGCCGGTCTGCAATCCGTGCCGGCCGAGCTCGTGGACGCGGCCAAGGTTGATGGGGCGGGCCGTTGGCAGGTCTTCCGCAACGTGACCTGGCCCGCGCTGCGACCGACGACCGTCGTCGTTGTCATTCTGACCATTATCAACTCGCTGAAGGTCTACGACCTGGTGGTCGGCATGACCGGGGGAGGGCCGGCGCAGTCCAGCCAGGTTCTCGCCCTGTGGTCGTACCAGCAGTCCTTTTCCAACCACAACTTCGGGGCCGGTGGTGCCGTCGCCACCGTCCTGCTGATTCTCTCGCTGTGCCTGGTGGTTCCCTACCTGGCCTGGTCCATGAAGGGGGAGGACTGAGATGACTGCTATTCCTGTGGCCCGCACCGCCGTCGGCTCCGATGCCGGGGCAGTCGCCGCACCGAACCGGCCGCCGCGCGACTGGGGCACCATCGGCCTGTGGGTCGCGCTACTCATCACGGCTGCGTTCTGGCTGGTGCCCTTCGCCGTCATGCTGCTCACCTCCTTCAAGAGTCGAGCGGACCTGGCGAGCGGATCTACGCTCGGTTTGCCCTCGCAGTGGCTCTGGAGCAACTATGCCGACGCCGTCGACACCGGTGACTTGTGGATCAGTGGCAGTAACAGTCTGCTGGTCTCGGTCATCAAAGTGCCGTTGGGCCTGCTGCTCGCAGCACTCGCGGCCTACGCATTGGCCCGTATCCATATGCGGCGGGCCAAGTGGGTCGTCGCCGTCTTCGCTGTCGGCTCTATGGTGCCCATCCAGGTTGCCCTCGGGCCCATGTTCCAACTGCTGCTGAAGGCGGACTTGCTGGACACCTACGTGGGCTTGATCCTGCCGTACCTCGCCTTCGGCGTGCCGTACCAGGTCTTCATGCTCTACGGCTCCTTCCGAGCCATACCCGATGAGGTCGAGGAGTCCGCCCGGCTCGACGGCGCCTCCACCTTCCGCATCTTCTGGCAGATCTGCTGCCCGTTGATCAAGCCGACGCTGGCTGCTCTGTTCGTCCTGGATTTCGTGTCTACCTGGAACGAGTACGCCATGGCCTCCACAATTCTGCAATCAGGATCGATGGCGACTATCCCGCTGGCCGTGCAGAACTTCTCCGCCCAGCACGGCACCGACTACGGGCCGCTGAACGCCTTCATCATTATGACTGCGATCCCGGTGCTGATCGTCTACCTGCTCTTCCAGCGCTATTTCGTCTCCGGCGCCTTCTCCGGGGCGGTGAAGGGCTGAGCGCGCCGCATCGACGGGCTCGGCGTCGGGCGATCGACGGGGAGCTGGGGGTGGGGCGTCCGGTGACCAGCGGCGTCCGAAATGGTGACAAACGTCGGACTCGGTGCCCGGATTGGTTTTCGCAGCCGCATGATTCCAACGTTTCGTGAGTCGTGGGCCGACGTCCCGGGCTCGTTTGTCACCGTTTGTGACAATGCGGGTGCCGTCATCCATCATCAACTGGCCCTTTCAGGAACTAACAGGGGATAATGACGAAACCGTAACGTACGTCGACCCGTCACGCCAGGTGCGTTCGAGACCCTGGGGCGCGCGAGGGACCCCGGAACCCAGGCAGCGTTAAGGTGCCGCCAGCGTCGGCACTACCTTCAAAGGAGAGAATGATGCTCAAAGGAATCAATACCCTGATGACGCCCGAACTGCTGGGCGTGCTGGCCCGTATGGGGCATGGCGACGTCATCGCCGTCGTCGACTCCAACTACCCCGCCTACGCCACCGGCCGACCAGTCATCCCCATGCCCTCGCTGAACAGTCCCGAGGCCGTGCGACTGGTGGTCGAACTCATGCCGCTTGACACCTTCGTCGAGGCGCCCGTGCGCTACATGATCGGCGAGGGTGATACCGAGTTGCGCGAGGTGACCCGCGACGTCCTCGCCGTGGCCACGGAACTCGAGGGGCGCGAGATCTCCGGTGCCGCCATGGAACGCTTCGACTTCTACGAGGCCGCTCGTTCCGCCTCCGCGGTCATTCACACCCAGGAGACCCGGCCTTACGGCTGCTACCTGCTCACCAAGGGCGTGCTGCCGAGCTTTGGGCCGCAGGACTGACAAGGAGGGACCATATGTCCGCGCATGTAGTTGTAATCGGCTCCATCAACCAGGACGCCACGGTCACCGTTGACCGCTTCCCCGAACCGGGGGAGACCCTTTACAGTCGTTCGCTCAGCTATCGGCTCGGCGGCAAGGGTGCCAACCAGGCCGCCGCGGCAGCCCATGCCGGCGCCCGCGTCCGCTTCGTCGGACGCGTCGGCTCTGACGCCGCCGGCCCAGCGCTGCGCGAGGAACTTGCCGGTCATGGTGTCGATGTGAGCGGCCTGCTGGTAGATGAGGGGACCACCGGCTCCGCCTTCATCACCGTGTCCGCCACCGGGGAGAACACGATTCTCATTGACGCGGGTGCAAACGGCCGGGTCACCTCCGAGCAGCTCGACGCCGCAGCTCTGCAAGCAGGAGACGTCGTCGTCCTCCAGGGTGAGATTCCGGCCGCCGCCAATGCGGCCGCCATCGCCTCCGCTCGCGGGGCCGGGGCGACGACGATTCTCAACCTCGCGCCGGTCTACGGCATCGCCGCGGAGGATCTCGCCGCGGTGGACATCCTCGTGGTCAATGAGACCGAGGCCGGTCTGGTTCTCGGTCGTCCCGCCCCGCGCGGCGCAGCGGAGGCGCTTGACGCCGCCGCCCAGCTGACCGAGCGGGGTCCGCGTCGCGTGCTGATTACGCTCGGGGGCGCCGGCGCCGTCTGGTACGACGCCGCGGTTGCCGGTGGTCCACAGGGCGCACATGTTGACGCGATCTCCGCGGGTCCGGTGGTCGACACCACCGGTGCGGGGGATGCCTCCGTCGGAGCGCTGGCGGCTGCTCTGACACTTGGGCTGGACTTTGAACGGGCCGTGGCGGAGGCCATGCGGGCGGGTTCGGCGGCGGTGCTATCCGCAGGCGCGGCCGCCTCCTACGGTGCCATCGAACCCATTGGGATCTGAACCGCAGCGGCGTGAGTGCGCCACAGAAGCTCGGGGCCCGCCGAACGTCGGTTGGCCCCGAGCTGTTTCTGCGCTCGTGTCCCTCCCAGGAGTCAACCGCCGTTATGAAGTTGACAGAAACGAGACCGCGGGCGACACTAGAGTTGTCATTCATGGACGAATGAATATGTCAACGCAGGCGGATCGTCCCGAATCCGCCACGACAGAGCGAGGAGGCTCAAGCGGTGGCACGAACTAACAAGACACGACGCGGGCGCCCCTGGGGTGTGATCTTCAAGGTCGTCGGAGCGGTGGTGATACTCGCCATCTGCTTCTTCGGTACCACCTTCATGACCCCGGAGGAGGCGGAAGCCGTGCTCACAGCCGGATCGACGGATCCCGTCGCATACGCCAACGAGCACTACGACTCCACCATTGCGTACGTCAATGACAACGCCACCGACCTGGCGGGGCTGCTCGAAGATCTCCAGGAGGACGAGGAGGGCACCAGCGAGGAGCTCGGCCACCGGGACGGTGAGGCCGCGTACACCTTCGCTGTGACCACCACCGGCACTGTGGAGGAGGGCGGCTTCGGCCAGGTCAACCTAGCGGTCGACGGCGTGCCCTCGGGGGTCACCGTCTCCGTCCAGACGGGTCCCGCCGTGATGGGCACGGCTCTGCGAGACGTTACCGGTGAGGTCACCTTCGACATGTTTGAGAACCAGATCGACTACGCCCAGGTGGGACTCTCCCTCAACGATCCCCTTAAGGCAGGAGTGCTCACCGAGAACGACCTGAACTCCATGATCGGCCAGAAGATCACGGTGGTCGGCGCCTTCGCATACTCCGATTCCGCGCACGTCGTCATCACCCCCGTCTCTATTGAGGTGGCGTCATGACCGTAAGCGAGAACGCCCCCGTCGTCCTCGCCGGCCGCGACATCACCAAGGCCTTCGGGGCGACTCACGCCTTGCGCGGCGTCGACTTCGAGATTCACCGGGGCGAGGTAGTGGCCCTAATCGGAGAGAATGGCGCCGGCAAGTCCACCCTGATGAAGATCCTCTCCGGAGTGCAGCCGCCGACCTCTGGCACGATCGAGCTCGACGGTGAGCCCATCACCTTCACCGACACCACCGATGCCGTTGCGCACGGAGTCGCCATCGTCCATCAGGAACTCAACCTCTGTCCCAATCTTTCGGTGGTTGACAACATCTTCCTCGGCCGTGAGATCGCCTCACCTACAGGCATCTCGCGCTCCCGGCAGCGGGAGCAGGCCGCCGCGGCGCTCGCACGCCTGGAAGAGCCGATCGACCCCAACGCCCTCGTGGGCGACCTGCGGCTGGGGCAGCAGCAGCTCGTCGAGATCGCCCGCACCCTCGTCGAGGGGGCGCGCGTGCTCATCATGGACGAACCCACATCGGCGCTCTCGGCCACGGAAGTGAAGGTGCTCTTCCGCATCATTCGCGAACTGACCGCGGACGGCGTCGCCATCGTCTACATCTCTCACCACATGGACGAGTGCCTCGAGATCGCGGACACCGCGGTCATCCTGCGCGACGGCCGGCACGTGGCCACGGCGCCCATGGCGGACGTGGACCTGCCCTGGATCGTGAAGACCATGGCGGGACGGGATCAATCCGATCTGTTCACGGCGATCACCGCTACTCCCGGCGAGCCGATCCTGGAGATAGAGGACCTGGTGGTGCCGGATCCCGCGAACCCGTCGCGCATCGCGGTTGACAACCTCTCACTCACGGTGCGTGAGGGGGAGATCGTTGCCATTTATGGGCTCATGGGTGCCGGGCGCACCGAGCTGTTGGAGACGCTCGCGGGACGGCATACCGCCGCATCCGGCCGGATCCTGCTCGATGGGCAGGACATATCCAATGCTCCAATCGGTGAGCGGATCGACGCCGGACTCGTCCTGTCCCCGGAGGATCGGCAGGCCGACGGCATCGTCCAACTCATGAGCGTGGGCCGCAACATGAGCCTGGCGGCGTTGCGCATCCTCACCCGCAATGGGCAGGTCAAGCGCAAGCAGGAGGTCAAGGAGATCAATCACGGCATCGAGGCCGTCCGCATTAAGACCGAGTCCCCAGGCATCGGGATCACCTCCCTTTCCGGGGGCAACCAGCAGAAGGTCGTCATCGCCAAGGCGCTGATGACTGCACCCCGCATGCTGCTCATGGACGAGCCCACCCGCGGAATCGATATCGGCGCCAAGTCGGACATTTTCTCCACCATGGCCGAGGTGGCGGGAACCAAGGTCGGCGTCCTCTTCGCCACCTCCGAACTGTCCGAGGCGCTGGGCGCCTCCACCCGCCTGATCGTCATGGCCCGCGGACGCATCGTGGCCGACTTCGACCCGCGCACCACCACCCGCGACCAGGTCATGGCCGCGACCGGCGAACAGATCACAGCTACCGACGACGACACCGCGAGCGCAGACAACGCCGCGACGAGTGACACAAAGGACGAGGACCAAGCATGACACCCGCATCCACCCACAAGTCCGGCCTGCGCATAGGCAATCGGAGCATCGGCGAGTTTCTGATGGCGCAGCGCGCCTTCATCGCCCTGCTCGTGCTGATCGTCATCTTCGCCTCGCTGTCCAACTCCTTCCTGACGGCCACCAACCTGGTGACCATGACCAAGCACGTGGCTTACAACGCGCTGCTCAGCCTGGGCATGCTGCTGGTCATCCTTACCGGCGGCATCGACCTGTCCATCGGATCGATCGTCGGCCTGTCCGGCGTTATCGCCGGGGTCATGCTCAAGGGCATGCACCTGTCGGTCTTTGACATCAACGCCTACCCGTCGGTGCTGGTGGTCGTCATTGTCGCCTTGGTGGTGGGCACCTTCGTCGGTGCGATCAACGGGCTGCTGATCACCAGATTCAACGTTGCCCCCTTCATCGCCACCCTGGGCACCATGTATATGGCGCGCGGCGCGGCGCTGCTCATCTCCAAGGGAGCCACCTACCCGGACCTGGCGGGCGAGGAGGCCTTCGGCAACACGGGATTCTCCTTCCTGGGGGTGTCCCGGCCGCTCGGATTGCCCACCAGCGTCTGGCTGATGATCATCTTCGCGATCGTCGTCGCCCTGGTGGTCGCCCGCGCCCCCTTCGGCCGCTGGCTCTACGCCGTGGGCGGCAATGAGCGTGCCGCCGAGCTCTCCGGTGTGCCCGTCAAGCGGGTCAAGATGCGGGTGTACATGGTCTCCGGCTGCATGGCCGCCCTGGCCGGACTCATCATCGCCTCCGAACTCACCGCTGCCGCACCGGCTGCCGGTGAGACCTATGAGATGAACGCGATCGCCGCCGTCGTCATCGGCGGGGCTTCGCTTGCGGGCGGGCGCGGGGACGTCAAGGGCGCCCTCATCGGCGCCTTCGTCATCGGCTTCCTGAACGACGGCCTGGTCCTCGTGGGCGTGTCCTCGTTCTGGCAGACCTTCCTCAAGGGCCTGGTCATCGTCCTGGCCGTGATGCTCGACCAGGGGCAGCAGCGCCTCGAGCGTTCTCGTGCCGCCGCCCAGGCCGCACAAGAAGTCAAACGGGAGGCCGCCCGCATTCAGCGGGCCGAGGTCAGTCCCGGCGACGCCTCCGCCTGATCCCGTCGAACTGTGAAACAAGCAGAGAAGAAGCGGAACCCATCATGACATCTACCATCACCTCCATCAGCTCGTCCATGAGCCCGATCCCTCGCCGCACCGTATTGCGCGCAGGCGCATTCGGAGCGCTCACGATCTCCCTCCTGCCCGGACTGGCCGCCTGTTCCGCGGGCGGTGACTCCAACTACTTCGCGGTCATCACGCCTTCGCATGACAATCCGTTCTTCAAAACGGAGGCCGAGGCGGCCGTTGCCGCCGCTCGGAAGCTCGGCTACACCGCCGACGCCTTCTCCCACGACGACGACGTAAACAAGCAGTCCGAGCTGTTCGACTCCGCGATCTCCCGGAATGCCGCGGCGATCATCGTGGACAACGCGGGCGCCGACTCCACCGAGGGGGCGGTCCGCAAGGCCGTTGAGGCGGGCATCCCGGTCTTCTTGATCGACCGGGAGATCAATACCTCCGGCCTTGCCGCCGCACAGATCGTGGCCAACAACTCCCAGGGTGCAGCGCTCGTTGCGGAAAAGCTCGCGGACACCCTCCAGGGGGCGGGTCGCTACTACGAGCTCTTCGGGCGGGAGACGGACACCAACGCCCAGGTCAGGTCCACGGCCTTCCATTCCGTGCTCGACCAATATCCGGACATGGAACTGGTCGGTACCGAGACGGCCGACTGGGACCAGCAGCTCGGTTATCAGAAGGTCGAGACGCTGCTCCAGCGCGACGCCGACGTCCAGGCGATCATCTGCGGCAACGACACCATGGCGGTGGGCGCCGTCGCCGCGGTGCAGCAGGCCGGTAAGACCGACGACATCCTGGTGATCGGCTTCGACGGCTCTCCGGATGCTGTCAAGGCGATCAAGGAGGGCACGATGCTAGCCACCGGTATGCAGCCGGCCGTGCACATCTCCGAGATGGCCGTGGAGCAGGCGGACGCTTTCATTAAGAACGGCGAGACCGGGAAGAAGGAGAAGCAGCTCGTGGACTGCATCCTGATCGACGGGTCGAACGCTGATCGCTACACGCTCTTCGAACTAGAAGAGGAGTGAGTGTCGGTAGCTCGCGCCGCGGTCAGGGGAGGTCCCGGGCCGAATCGGCCTCGGCCCGGGGCTTCCCAACCACGGCGGCACCTGCTAGGCTCACATCTAGATTCAACGAGGAATAAAAATGCCAAGCGCTGGTCGCGCTCGGCACGCAGGAAAGGAGGCGCTGCATGAGCGATGCGGCTCGACATGCGCCCGGGGGAACGGCAGGTCCCTACGTCCTCGCCCTCGACGAGGGCACTACCAACGCCAAGGCCTTCGCCATCGCCCCAGACGGCGCGATCCTGTCCTCCGGCTCGGCTCCGGTCGCCGTCTCCTACCCACGCCCCGGCTGGGTGGAGCAGGATGCGGACGCCGTATGGGCCGCCCAGTGCGCCGCCATCCGGGAGTGCCTGGCCGGGGTCGTGGGCACGCCGGCCGGCATCACCATCTCCAACCAGCGTGAGTCCGTGGTCGCCTGGGATGGCGTCACCGGCCGGGCGTTGGCCCCGATGCTCGGTTGGCAGGACTCTCGCACCGCCGAGTTCTGCGACTGGTTGCGTTCCCCGGAGCGTGAATTCGCCGTCGCCTCCACCACCGGCCTGAGCCTGGATCCCATGTTCTCGGCGCCCAAGATGCGCTACCTGCTTGATCAGGTCGGTTCGGGGCCGGTGCGCATCGGCACCGTGGATGCATGGCTGGTAAGCCGCCTGACCGATCAGTCCGCTTACGTCATTGAGGCCGGCAACGCCTCCCGGACGCTTCTGTTGGACCTCGCCGCGCTCGACTGGTCGCCCGCCATGTGCGAGCTGTTCGGCATCGATCGTGCCGCGCTGCCCGACGTCGTCGCCTCCAACGCCGATTTCGGCGTCACCGCCGGGCTGGACTTCCTGCCCGACGGCGTGCCGATCGTGGGTGTGCTCGGGGACTCCCATGCCGCCCTTTTCGGCCACGGCTGCCGCAACACCGCCGAGGGCAAGGCCACCTATGGCACGGGCTCATCGGTGATGATTCCCTCCGGCACGGACCGCTCCGTCCGCACCGGGGTGTCCACCACCTTGGCCTGGCTCACCGACGCCCCCATGTACGGGCACGAGGGCAACATCGTCGCCTCCGGCACCGCCATGGACTGGACCGCCCGCCTGCTGGGCGTGAAGCCCGGCCGCGAGTTGGATGAGCTGGCCGCCACCGTGCCCGACTCCGGCGGCGTCAGTCTGGTGCCCGCCTTTACCGGACTGGGGGCTCCTTGGTGGGACCGCCAGGCCGTTGGCATCATCTCCGGGCTCACCGCCGGCACGAGCCGTGGCCACGTCGCACGCGCCGCCCTTGAGGCCGTCGCCCACCAGATCGCCGACGTCGTGGACGCCCTGGACACCTCCGACCTGCAGGTTCTCCACGCCGACGGCGGCGCCACCGCCTCCCGCCTGCTCATGCAGTGCCAGGCGGACCTGCTCGGCCGCGACGTGGTCGTGGCCGCCAACGCGGAGGTTTCCGCCCTGGGTGCCGCCCTCATGGGCTTCACCCGACTGGGTTGGGAGCTGCCGGCGGTCGCGCAGCAGGAGGGCAGTCGCTACCGCCCGGCCTTCGAGGACGGTGCCCGCGCGGCCGCACGCTCACAATGGCGCGACGCGCTGGCTCGCTCCCGGGCCGTGCCCGCCTGACCGGCGGTCATCAACCAACCATCCGACAAGATCACCAACACCGATACACCGACACAACAACGACTGGAGTTGAACAAACAATGTCTGACACCCCCGTTTTCGGCGCAGGCCTGTGGAACTTCGCCACCTACGTGGACCGTTACGCCACCGACGGCTACGGCGACCCCCGCTCCACCATCGAGCAGATCGAACTGGCCGCCGAGGTCGGCGACATCAGCTACGTGGACCTGAACTACCCCTTCACGGCCGGCGTGAGCCTCGACGACGTCAAGGCGGCTCTGGAGCGCACCGGCCTGAAGGCCATCGGCGTCACCCCGGACATCTACCTGCGTGAGCACCAAATGGGCGCCTTCACCAACCCGGACCCGGACAAGCGGGCCTCAGCCATGGCGATCATGCAGGGCGCCGCCGACGCCGTGCGCGAACTCGGCGCCCGCTATGTCAAGATCTGGCCCGGGCAGGACGGCTTCGACTACCCCTTCCAGGTGGACTACCGGGAACTGAACCGGCTGGCCGTGGAGGGCATGCGCGATCTGGCCAAGGCCAATCCCGACCTGAAGTTCGTCATCGAGTACAAGCCCCGCGAGCCCCGCACGCACATGTTCTGGTCTTCGGCGGCCAAGACCGTGCTCGGCATCCAGCAGATGGGTGTGGACAACGTCGGCGTGCTCCTCGACTTCGGACACGCCCTGTTCGGCGGTGAGGCCCCGGCCGAGGCCGCCCAGCTGCTCATCGACCACGGCCTGCTGTGGGGCATGGATGTCAACGACAACTACCGCGGCTGGGACGACGACATGGTCGTCGGCACCGTCCACATCACCGAGATCTTCGAGTTCTTCTACACGCTGAAGAAGAACGGTTGGGAGGGGGTCTGGCAGCTCGACCAGTTCCCCTTCCGGGAGGACGTGGTGGACAACGCCCGCACCTCCATCCGCTTCCTCAAGGCCCTGCACCGCGCCCTGGACAACCTCGACGAGGCCGCCCTCGCCGACGCCCAGGCCCGCCAGGATCCGCTTGCCGCGCAGCGGGTCGTGCAGGACGCGCTGTTGACCTGCATGGCCTGAGGCTCCGGGCCGCCCCATCACGCCCAATGCTCTAGGAGTAAAGAACCATGACAGTTTCTGTTGAACTGCCCGTAGTCGGGCGCACCACGCCCGACATGAGCCGGGAGGAGGTGATCGCGCACATCAAGGAGGGAGCGCGCCTCATCCGCCGCAAGGACCTCACACTGGTGGCGAATGCTCGCATGGGCCACCTCGGCGGTGAATTCTCCATCACCGACGTACTGGCAACCCTCTACCTCCACGTCCTGAATGTGACCCCGGAGAACCTGCACGACCCCGAGCGCGACCGCCTGATCCTTTCCAAGGGGCACGCGGCCTGCGCCCTGTACACCACACTCGCCGCAGCCGGCCTGCTGGATGTGGCCGAATTGGAGACCTTCGTGCAGCCCGAGTCCCGACTCAACGGCCACCCCAACCGGCTGTATGTGGATGCCGTGGAGGCCAACACCGGGCCGCTGGGGCACGGTCTGCCGATCGCCGTCGGCCAGGCCATCGCCGCCCAGCTGGACGGCTCTCCCCGCCGTGTGTTCGTCCTGACCGGTGACGGCGAACTGCAGGAGGGCTCCAACTGGGAGGCACTCATGTTCGCCGCCCAGCGCGGCCTGGCCAACCTCTGCGTGGTCGCCGACCGCAACCACCTCCAGCAGGGCGCTACCACGGAAGACACCAACGATCTGACTCCGCTGGATGACAAGGCCCGCGCCTTCGGTATGGAGGTGGTGGATGTTGACGCGCACGACATCGGCGCCCTGCTGGATGCCTTCGCCGCCGTACCAGCCGCCTCCGGCAAACCCACCTTCATCATCGCCCACTCTCACAAGGGACACCCGATCTCCTTCATGTCCGACGCCGTCGCCTGGCACCACAAGCTGCCCACCGACGCCGAGGTGGAGCAGGCACTAGCAGAACTGGAGGCACTGGCATGACCGCCATCGCCGAAGCGAACGCCCTGTACGACTGCCGTGACGCCTTCGCCGACGTCCTGACGGAACTGGGGGAAGCGGACGAGCGCGTCGTCGCCGTCGTCAACGACTCCGTGGGCTCCTCCAAGCTCGGGGGGTTCGCCAAACGCTTCCCCGAGCGCATTATCAATGTGGGCATCGCCGAGCAGAACCAGGTGGGCGTGGCCGCGGGACTCGAGGGCGGCGGCCGGCTACCGATCGTCTCATGCGCCGGCTCCTTCCTGTCCGCCCGGGCGATGGAGCAGGTCAAGATCGACGCCGCCTACTCATACCGGCACATGGTGCTCACCGCCCAGAGCCCGGGCCTGGCCTATGGACAACTCGGCAGCACCCACCACAGTGCGGAGGACGTGGCCTGGATGCGGGTCATCCCCAACATGACGGTGATCGTTCCCGCCGATCCGGTCGAGACCGCCGCCGCCGTCCGCTGGGCGGTTACCGAGCACGACGGCCCCGTCTACATCCGCATCTCACGGATGAAGGTGCCCGCCGTACACGCCGATGACTATGTGTTCACCCCGGGACGGGCAACCACGCTGCGCGATGGTGACGACCTGACCATCATCACCAATGGCACCGTGCTGCACCGGGCACTCGCCGCTGCGGACGCACTTGCCCAGGAGGGTATCCGTGCGCGCGTGCTGTCCATGGCCTGCGTCAAGCCGCTCGATGAGGACGCGGTGCTGTCCGCCGCTCGTGAGACGGGCCGGATCATAACCGCCGAGGAGGGACTCACCGCCGGTGGGCTCGGGGGTGCGGTCGCCGAACTGGTAACCGCCAACCAGCCCGTGCCGGTGAAGCGAATCGGCATCCCAGACACCTTCGCGCCCACCGGCTCGGAGGGCTGGCTCATGGACCACTGGGGGATCAGCGCCGACGGCATCACGGCCGCCGCCAAGGAGTTGCTCGCCTAGCGGATACCCGCCGTGACCTGAACGCGGCCGGGACCAGGCGAGAAACCTGGTCCCGGCCGCAACCCTTTCCCCGAAATGCTCCCGATCGCGATAGGTTTGGGCTCTAAGCCCTGCTGCGGGGAAAGGAACCACTCCGGTGAACGATGATGCCCAACTGCGGCTGATGGCCCGCATAGCACGCATGTATCACGAGCGCGGCATCAAGCAATCAGAAATCGCGGCCGAGCTGCACGTCTCCCAGCCGCGCGTCTCCCGGCTGCTGAAACGCGCTGCCGACGAGGGCATTGTGCGCACCGTTGTCACTTTGCCCGCCGGCACCTTCACCACCTTGGAGGAGGAGATCGAGGCCCGCTACGGGCTGGACGAGTGCGTGGTGGTGGACGCCGGCGAGGACGAGACCACGGTCGAGAACGCGCTCGCGGCGGCCGCAGCCACCTACCTGGAGACCACGCTCACCGGCGGCGACGTCATCGGATTGTCGTCCTGGAGCGCCACCTGGCTGGCGGCGATAGAGAGGCTGCAGCCCTTCCGAACCCAGGTTGCCTCCGCCGTCGTACAGCTATTCGGCGGAATCGGTAACCCCACCGTGCAGGTAAAGGCCACCCGCATGATCGACCTGCTCGCCCGGGCCACCGGTGCCGCGCCCGAGTTCTTCCCCTCGCCGGCCGTGCTGGGTACGCCGGCCGCGGCCGCCGAACTGCGCAACGACCCCTCCGTCATTCACATTCTCGAACTACTGCCGCGGGTCACCATTGCGCTGGTGGGCATCGGTAGCCTCGAGCCCTCCGCGCTGCTGCGCCAGTCCGGCAACATCTTCTCCGACGCCGACCATGAGGAACTGCGCGCGGCAGGCGCCGTTGGAGACGTGTGTCTGCGCTACTTCGACGCCGACGGCGCCCACGTGGACTCCGACTTTGACCGCCGCCTAGTGGGAGCCGACGCCGATCAGCTACGCGCTATCCCGCGCAGGGTGGCGGCGGCCGGCGGGAAGCGCAAACACTCCGCCATCCACGCCGCCCTACGCGGCGGCTGGGTGAACGTGCTTATCACCGACGCCGCAACGGCACGCGCACTGCTGGAGGAATGACGCGACTGACGACGGGCGGCGGGGCGAGAACACACCATCGCACTCTTCCCACACACGGGAAAGGAAGGGGCTGGCTTACAGCGCACATGGCCCGACAAACGAGCCGCTTCTCGACCTACCCGGCCAGGGCGACAGCCTCTTCGATGAGATCGGGAGTCTTCTTGATGGCCACGCTCGGGTCTACCTCGAGGAGCCTGCCCGCGTCGCGCTTCTCGTCAAAGCGTTCCTCCATCTCGATGCCAACGGCAACGGCCAGGATGGCGACATCCGCCTCGTCTACCTCGTCCTGTTCAATCTCATTGTCAATGCCCATGCCCCCCTGGGTCTCGACCTTGCATTCGATGCCACGCTTGGCGCACTCCTGCTCGATGGCTTCCTGGGCCATGTAGGTGTGGGCGATGCCGGCCGTGCAAGCGCAAACTGCGACGATCTTCATGGCATAATTCCTTTCTGTTCTCGTGATTGTTCTGGAAGTTCTACGTACTGTTCTTCACTGCGTGCCCTCCAGATGGCGAGCACGTGTCATCGACTCTATTGCTGTTCCTAGGCGCCGGCCTCTGCCACGAGGCGTAGCGTCCTTCTGACCTCCTCCACGCTCTTAGATGCGATGAGACGCTCGACATACGGCCTGCTGCCGACGAGGCTGTTCATCATGCGATAGAAACTCGCCAAGCCTCGTGACTTCTTCTGTCCTATCGAAAGAAGGAAGACTAGCTGGGCGTCTTCGCCGCCCCAGTCGATCGGGTGTCTGAGGACGGCCAGGGCGAGAATGTCCTCGGCTCCCACGGCCCGAATCGGGTGCGCGATGGCAACCAGGTTGCCGAAGGCCGTCGTGCCGGCTTCCTCGCGTTCCAATACGAGCTGCTCGAAATCATCGGGCAGGTCGGCACAGTCCTTCATCTTGCGACACAGGAAGGAGATGACTGCTTCCTTGCTCTCAAAACTCCCCCAGAAGACCAGGTCGGGATTAATGAGTTCCGTCGCGAGGCGACTCATTCTTCCTTCGGAGAGTGCGCGCGTAATGTTGCTGACGTCGCGATCGGCGAGAAATGTGGAGACTTCGACGATTGGCACCGGGATCGGATGCTCGATGGTCACGGTACTGAATGCATAGTCGATATCGTTGAAGTCGACCCGGCCGAGTTCGTGTGCACTCGTCGTCCCGACGATGTTGAGATATCTGCCGAAGAGATCGCGAATCCTGTGCGCGAGCATCTCGGAGGATGCCCTTCCGCTCCCGCACACGACCAGCACGTTGTCCTTCTCATCGGTTTTGTCGCGATGACGGTCGAGAGCGACCGACAGGTACATGGCCACATAGGCGACCTCGTCCGCGGGCACGTCGTATCCCAATTCCCCCTCGAGAACGCTGCAAGCAACGGTCGCCATGCTGAATGCCAGCACATAACTGTGGCGGATCTCATCAAGTAGCGGATTCACGGAAGGCAGTCCGTACTTCATGCGCGTTCTCAGGGGTGCCAGATGCATTGCGAGGGTGGTGACCAACTCAATGTCGTAGCGCAAGTCGATTTGATAGCTCTCGCGCACTCTCTCGAGCATGCTGAACGCCAGGCGCGTATTCTCCTCGGTCACTATCGTGTTCGCCGTCGCGTCGTCGAGGCTTACGATCTGTTTGCCGGAGAGGCGTGCCAGAAAGTTATACGCCTCTCCCTGGGGAAAGCTGACGTCATATGCGTGTTCGACCTGTTCCAATATCCCGGTCGCTACGTCCATACTGACGCCCTTGGTCTCCCGTGCCAGCTCGGCGATCATCTGCGGGTCCAGTTCGATGCGATTGCCCATGCGTACGCGTTTGATCGCGATGTACAGGTGCACGGCAAGATTCTCGACGGCAATGTCCGAGATTTGGAAATGATGGTCGGTCACTTGCCTAGTGACAATCGCGCGCAGGGCTGCTAGCTCGTCTCCTTCGGCGCTGTCGTTATTGAGGCAGACTACTCTCTTGAGGTGGGCAAGACAGTTGCGGATGCCCACTTCCTCGCCGTGGACTCTCATCCCGTGATATGCGCGGTTGTCGATGGTTAGATCGAATTCGCCCAGAAGTTGGCGTACCTCCCGCATATCCCGCTTGAGAGTGGAGCGGCTGAAATGCAGCATGTCCGCAAGGTCGTCCAGCAAGACCGGCTTCTCGACGGTCAGAAGGTACTCCGCTATCTGGCGAGTCCGTTCGTCCTGGGTTAGGTCCGACTGCTCGTACTCGGGATGATAGAGGGAATACCTCTGCCTGTTGCATACGACCAGCGTCACGCCCTTTCGCGGGGTGGAGGTTACTCTCGCTCCCCATGTGCGGAGCTCATCGTTGAGTTGTGCAATGTCGGACCGGATGGTTCGCGAGCTCACGCCCAGCACTTGGGCAAGGTGCGAGGTGGTTACGTACGAATCTTCACGTATGAGGCCGAGTAATTCCAAATAGCGCCTCACGGCTCAGTTCACCTCCTGTATTGGTCTAGTCCATGATGCGGGCGGCCTACGTCTCGACCCGTCTTTCGCTACTTCCCGTCGGCGTCCAGCTTGGGCTTGATGAGGAAGAGGATTCCGACTATGGCCAGAGCACCGATGAGCATGTCGACCACATACCAGAGCTGTCCCTCGTAAACGCCGGGGATGGCCACGATGCCGCCAAAGGCCACGACGGATGAAATGCCGTGCACCATGCCGATGCCGCCGGCGATGGCCGTTCCGATCGCGCAAGCAATCCAGGTGCGCTTAAAGTCTTTGCCGGCAAAGGGTATGGCGCCCTCGGTTATACCGGAGGAGGAAAGGAACAGGGCGGAGATGCCCAGGTTGCGATCCGCCTTGTCATAGCGGTCGCGAAGGATAAACGAGGCGAGTGCCATGCCTAGGGGCGGGATGGCGCAGCACATGCGGAAGACGCCGTTGGGGCCATAGAATCCCTCGGCCATGAGAGCGATGGTGAAGGCAGTGGCAGCCTTGGAGCAGGGGCCGCCGAAGTCTGCTGCGGCAAGCACGCCGATGGCAATGCCCAGAGGTACAGCGCTCACCCCGTTCAGCTTGTACATGACGTCTACGATGACTTGTACGAATGCGTTCAGTGGGTAGGTGAGGCAGTAGGTGTAAACGACGCCGCATATAAAGGTCGTGACCAGTGGGACGAGGAAGGTGGGCATCATGGGCTTGAGCACATCTGGTACCTTCCAGCTCTTCGTCCATTTTACGAAGTAGCCCACCATGAAACCTAAGATGAGGGCGCCGAGGAAGCCAGTGGAAATTTGGCGGGAACCGATGGGGTTGTTTGCCACGTATCCTAGGATGAAACCGGGCGCGAGTGCGGGCTTGCTGCCCACGCCGTATGCTATGTAGGCGCAGAGGACCGGTACCATCATGGAGAAGCCGGCTTGGCCCAGGTCGTAAACGTTTTGCCAGAACTGGTTGGAGGGGACAATGGCGCCGTCTTCGATGCGACCGGTGATGAGTGTTAGCGAGAACAGCATGCCGCCCGCGATAATTACGGGTAGAAAGTACGAGATGCCCGTGTTGAAGTATTTGAAGAGCTGAGCGCCCAGGCTTGCCTTCTTTTTGGTCCGTCCCAAGCTCATTTGACGATCTCCTTCTCTACGTCCTTGAGAATCTCAAAGACCTCTTCCTTTGAATCGGTGCCGAGCAGCCTGTCGCGGAAAGCTTCGCGTACGAGTCCCTTGCTAAGCTCCGCAAGTATCCTCAGGTGCAAGTTCCCCGCCGCCGCCTCCGGGACGCCGATCATGAAGACGTGGGTGGCGACCTCGCCATCCTCGCCCCAGGTGACGCCCTTCCCGAGACGCTGGTAGATGACGAAGGGACTCTTTACGATGTCGGTCTTGCCGTGGGGTATGGCTACGCCATGGTCGATGTAGGTGCAGAATGCCGCCTCGCGCTCCTTGACCGCGTTGGCAAACCCCTCGACGCTATCGACCTTGTTGGCGACGAGCTCAGCCATCCCCTCAATGACGGCGTCTTTCGACGCGTACTCGGTGTCGCTGAAGACGATGAGTTCCTTTTCGAACACTATACCAAACCTCCTTGTCTGGTCTTCGGCTGCGCCTGATGTTCTGGCTCCGGGCGCCGCTTAAATTGTTCGCGGTGACCGTGGTTGCGTCGATGCTACGTGGTCAAGCGGGAGATGAACAGCTCGAGTGTTTCCACATTGAATGTGGAAGTCGTAAGCCTGGTGTGGCGATACAGGTTCTCGGTGCTGGCCTATTGGTTCGATCTGACGGTTCTGGTGGCTGTCAGAATTTGCTGGTGTTAGCGTTATATCCGCTGAGAGACAACGCGGCTTTTCGTGCTCGAAGAGTCGCGTGGCTGCCGGTATCGCCGTGCCCGGGGCGGTTGCCGGTATCGCCGTGCCCGGGGCGGTTGCCATCTGCTACGTCGCTTCACCGTCTGCAACGCCACTTCGGGGTTAACAACGCCGGTTAACGGTCTGCTGAAGGCTCCTGGGGTATACAGCAGACCGTTAAGTAGCGTTGTTAACGCCCAACCGGCGTAGCAAACGCCCCAGTCCACTCGCACACCCGACTCAGACTCCCGACCGGCCCGTGGACACCACACCCCTAGGCCGGCAGAGCCCGTTAGTTGGCGTGGTACTCCCGAACCGGCGTGGTGGGATGACGCCTGATCATCGCGCGCGCACCGCCTCCAGCCAATTCACCTCGCCATGCACTGTCGCCGTGATTGCGTCAAGCTCGGCCGCGTCCACGTCCCCGGCGGACTGGGGCGTTGGCGTGAGCAGAAGCGTATGGGCAACGGTTGACTCACAAGCGGGCCAAGAGGCCACGGAGCCGGTTCCCTGGCGGCCGCACGGTTCGCCGTCGGCGGCGAAGTTCGCCCAGGTCGAGCCGATCGTGCGGGATAGAGCCCGGGCCTCGTCACCTCCACCATTGAGGCCCCGAGCCGCCTCCACATTGCCGAATGCGAGTGCGACGTCTAGCTCGTGCGTAGACATATAAACGCCGTCGTCCACCGGGGTCCGCCAAGTTATGCGGTAGCGCCATGTGGGCGCACCGCCGTGTGCCTGTGCCCAGGCGACCCGTCGCTGGACCGCGGTGCGCGTGTGGACGCAGAAGGCCAGGTCGGAGGAGGCCCTCAGCGCCAGTTCGTAGGGGGACGCGCTCGGATGGGAGTCTTGCAGGGCGGCAAGGAATTCGTCCGCCACCTGCGTGCCCAATTCACCTGTCAATGCCCGATGCAGTCCGTCGAGCCCCTGGGTCGCGAGCTCGTCGTGACTTCCTGCGAGGAACAACGCTGCCTCGGTGTCGAGATCACCGATGATTGCAGGCACATGGGCGGACAATGCCAACGCGCTAGGCGCGAATGGTGCGCAGGGCAGTGTGCTTCCGTCGATGACAGGGGAGAAAGTGGTCATGGAGGTGCCCGCGGCGGCGAGCGACGCACGCATGAAGTCTTGGATCGGGAGCTTAGCCAGCTCGGTGACAGCGGCGTCCCCGGGAAGTCCGGCGCAGACACGCAGATGGCGCCCGGTCCGCAGGGCATCGTCGAGCGGACGCGCCAGCGTGGTGGCACCAGAACACAATACGGCGCGGTGAAACAGTCCGGCCGCGGACGGCATAGCCATAAGAATGGAGATCTTCATGGCCCCGCCGCTCTGACCGGCCACGGTAATCCGTGAGGGATCGCCGCCGAAGGCGGCGATGTTGTCTCGTACCCAGGCCAGCATCGCCACAATGTCGAGCATGCCGACGTTGCCGGATTCGGCATAGGGGGAGTTCGACTCCGTCGTTGGATCAACTACCTGCGTGTAGCCGAGCGCGCCGAGTCGATGATTGAAGGTGACGACCACCAGGTTGTGCTCACGGGCAAGATGAGTGCCGTCGATGGAGGGCGAGGAGCCCGAGTTCGAGGAGTATGCGCCCGAATGTACCCAAACCAGTACTGGCCTGCCGGGGTGGTCGGGTTGGTCCGTGCGGGCGCCGTCAGTTCCGTCGCCAGAAACTGAAGCTTCCTGAGACAAGCGCGCAGGTGTCCACACGTTCAGGAATAGGCAGTCCTCGTCCTCCGGCAGATTGTCGGTGAGTCCGATCTTCTGCAGGAAGGGATTCAGGGCGCGATCGACACCGGTGTCCGGGTGATCCTGTGGGCAGGTGGGACCGAACTCGAAGGCATTGGCAACATCTGTCCAAGGCTGTGGCGGCCGGGGTGGTTGGAAGCGGTAGGTTCCGGTGTCGGCGCCGTAGCGGATGCCCTTGAACGCGGCGACGCCGTCCACCACCCGTCCACGGACCGGACCATGGACGGTGGAGATGACTATGGAGTTGTACACGCTGCCTCTTCCTTTCAGCTCTCCAGCCACTCGGCCAGGACGGCCAGGGAGTCGAACATGTCGTCGAAAAGGAGTCGGTTGTCGATGCGCTGGTAGCGGCGCATCGGCCGGACGTCTTGCGGGTAGCGGTAGGTGCCGTCCTGCGCAATGCGGGGCGTGGGGATGACGTCGTAGTAGGAGGAGGCGGCGTCGGGCTCGAAGGTGGTCTGCAGCGAGGACAGCAGCACCAGCGGCTGGTCTCCGAGCACGTAGGTGGCGCCGGGATGCGTCATGCCCGAAACCATCTCGCGCACCTGGTTCAACTCACCGAGCAGGTAGGCACCAACCGTTCCCGCGCGAGCGCAGCCGCGGCGGATGGTCGGCATGGAGACGGTGGCGGAGCGGTAGACGTCGCGCGGAATCTGCCAGATGCGCGCCTCGGTCTCATTGAAGACGTAGCGGGCGCTCGCGGGATCGAGTGCCAGGTTGTATTCCATGTCCGTTCCGCCCTCGGGCACGTACGCCAGTCCGGCGTGTTCCCCGCCGCCGATCCAGACGAGCGTTAGGCGCTCGGCAATGGCCGGCTCCGCCTTGAAGGCCCGGGCGACGTCGCCCAGCGAGCCGCCGGCCACGAGGAACAGCGGGCGGTCGTCGTCGCGCAGCGCCTCATCAATGATGAAGCGGGAGGCAGCGGTCTGGTCGGCGTAGGCGTCGAAGCCGCGGTCGTCGCCGTCGTACAGGTCGACGCCGGTCACCCCCATGGTCGCCAGCAGCGTCTCGACGCGCTCGTGGCCTGCGCGCACGGAGGAGTCGGTGCGATTCCACGGGTCGTCCTCGCGCAGTCGGGAGATGACGACGCCGCGTACCTCGGTGCCCTCGACCAGCAGGTGGTGGGCCAGCGCGAAGAGGTCGTCGGGATCGCCGGCGAAGTCGTTATCGATGATGACGCGGGTGCGGGGAGCCACGCCGGGGAGCCGGTCGGACTCGGAAAGCCAGGGGAATGAGCCATAGGCCCAGGTCTTGGGGGCGGGGTTCATGTCTTGCTCCTTTGCAAGCGATTCTGGGTCAAGCGGCAGTGAGTTACCGGTTGGGATGGTGGCGGCACCGGACCGGCTGGGACCGATGCCGCCACCAAGTGCTTCAGACGCTACTTCACCTTCCGGACCGGGATGATGGCTGCGGCGCTAATAGCGACGGCGATTACAGCGGTAATGAAGATCGCCGAGTAGCCGCCGGTGTGGGCGACCAGCTTGCCGGCGACGAAGGGCGCCAGCATCTGGCCGATGTTGGAGGCCACGTTGGCCACGCCCAGGTCACGGCCGGCGGCGTTCGGGTCGGGCAGGACGTCGATGAACAGGGCCACGTCCACCGCCATGTACATGCCGTAGGCGGCCGCCAGCAGGATGTAGAAGAAGAAGTACATCGGGAGCGTCGGAACCAGCAGTGGCACCAGCATGTCCAGGGCAATCACCAAGGAGGCGCCGATGACGAAGGGCTTGCGCCGCTTGACCTTGTCCGAGAGCTTGCCGGCGAAGGCCAGCATGAGCAGCTGCACCGGCAGAGCCGCCGCCGACAGGGTGGCAACGATCGTGTTCGCCTCGGCCGCGGTGTGAGCGGGCCGCAGGTGGGACTGAATGATGTACAGGTTGTAGTTGCTGACGGCCGTGTAGCCGAAGAACATCATGAAGCGGGCGATCCAAACCCAGCGGAAGTCATGGTCGAACAGTGGGACGAAGAAGCCCTTGAAGAAGGCGATCCAGTCGAATTCGCGCAGCTCCAGGTCCTTGGAGGAGCGGTCCTTGGCAAAGGTGACGAAGATCAGGGCGCCGACGACGACGGCGATGGCGAACACGAAGTAGGCATCCAGCCCCATGGAGTTCATCAGAATGCCGGCCACCACGGAGCCGCCGGTGAAGCCCGCCATCATCCCGATGCCGGACAGGCCGGAGACCGTGCCGGTCTTCTCGGCGGGAACCCGGTCCGCCACCGTCGTCGACAGCGGCCCCTGCATGAAGTTCAGCGAGACCTGCGCGGTGGTCCAGAAGACGGTGAGCATGAGAATCGTGGTGGAGTAGCGCAGGCCGATCATGAAGGCGGCCCCGGCGACGGCGCCGGCCACGATCCAGAAGGCGCGCCGGCCCCAGCGGGAGCGCCAGCGGTCGGAGAGGACACCGACGATCGGCTGGGCGAACAGCGTGAAGAACGAGCCGACGATCATCATGTTGGAGATCGAGGAGGCCCGAGCGGCCTCGTACTGCTTCAGCAGGTCCAGCAGGTGCGCCTGCTCGGACGTCGCGGTGACCGTGCCGGCGTTGACGTCATTGGCCAGGTTGGTGAGCTCGGTGAGCTGGTCCAGGGTGGTGACGGTGGTGCCGGAGAAGTAGTGCTGGAACTCGATCGTCTGCACGGTGTTGGGCAGCAGGATCGCCGCCAGCGCCGAGTAGCAGGCGTACAGGAAGACGCCCGCGATGACGAAGGAGATCAGGTACTGGTAGTACGGGCGTCCGCCCAGATACTTGGCGGAGGTGCCCGGACGGGTGGGCTCCTCCAGACGGGGATCGGCGGTATTGGACATGTGGCTCCTTTGCATCGATGTCCGGGCGCTGAACGCACGCGAATCCTCCGCGAGGTTCCGACCGGTTGGTTCATTTAACGCTGAATGGATTCATTCTGTCAAGGCGCTGTCAAGGCGTCCGGTCTCAGGAGTCGTCGTCTACGACGTAGCGCCTCGGGTTGCGCAGTTCCGCCGCCTCCCGGATGCGCTGCAATCTGCGCATCCGTGCCGCCCTGCCGCCGGTTCGGCGCTCGGAGCCGCGCGAACCCAGCGATTCGACCTCGGGGCTGAGGAAGCTGACGTAAATGGCGGCCATCTCCTCCGGGGCCTGCCGGTAACCGTGGCGGATCCAGGCGTCAATGAGCCCGAACAGGGCATAGGCCTTGAAGCGGTGCAGGAAGCCGGCTCGATCGCTGGCGTCCGTGGCCCCGGCATCGGAGGCAGGGGTCGTCGCCGGGTCCGGAGCCCGGCCCTCCAGCGACTCCACAATGACTCCCAGCAGGATGCTCCCAAGCTCCGCCCCATAGACGGCGTCGTTGAGCGTACGCACCTGCAGACAGAAGTGGAACCGGGCTATGGCATTCGCGCGGTCGTCGGACTCGTCGTACCAGTGCCGGGCGGCGAAGTCCCTCCAAGCGGTTCGATACTTATAGGCGAGCACCTCCTCCTTGGAGGAGAAGTGCCGGAAATAGGTCACTCTCCCCAGGCCGGCACGCGAGGCGATCTCACTGGCGCTTATCTTTCGCAGGGGCTTTTCGTGCATGAGCTCGAGCAGGGCATCACCCATGGCGTCCTTGAGCGGCGCCGCGGAGTCCTCGAGTCGTGCCATGTTGACCTCCAGGGATTGGTCGAATCGGCAACGTGCGGGGCCCGCCTTCCGAGGGCTAAGTCGGCTGGCGGGTACCCCCATTTCGCAATATAGCGATACCGCCGGGGCGGACACGCCCACACGCCGTAGCCCACTTGGGGTGAAGTATGCCGCCCGCGTCGCGGCGGTAGCCCTGCTAAAGGGGTGGAATTCGTGTCGGTGCCGCGCGATACCGTGTATTCATGTTCGGGAGCAGGGGTAGCGAGGGCGGACCCGCCGGGACCGGTACGGCGGGCCCAGTTGCGCTTCCTGCCGCCAAGAACGGGATGCCGACGACGGCGACGGAGCCGACGACGGCGACGGAGCCGACGACGGCGCGGGCCGCTTTGGCTGGTGACACCCCGGATCCTGGCGCCCTGGTTGATCGCCTGGCTGGGATGTCGGCGGGAGCCGGCTTGGCGGGCCTGGTTGAGGACTTATTGGCCGGGCTTCTAGTACCTGCGCGTTCCGAAGGTGAGGCAGACGGCTGTGGCGCCACCGTTGCCGACGCCGGCGGTGTTGTTGACTCCGCCGAAGTTGCAGAGGTCCTGGGCGTTCCTGAGATGGACGAGGTGCTGGGCGCGATCACCAGTCCGGCTGACCGTGACCTGGCGCAGACGGCTGCGCGGCTGGGCGTGGATTGGGGCGAGGGAACCGGTATCGACGCCCTGGCCTCCCTGGGAGGGCAGGTGCTCAGTGAGCTGGTGGCGGCTTGTCATCGGCTGGAGGCTTGGGTGTCATGGGCGGAGGCAGTCGCGGCAGCCTGCCTGGCAAGAACCGCGGAGATGAACCGTGGGGCGGCCCCGTGGGGGCCCGGTGGAGAGCCCGCGCAGCTGGTTACCGAAGAGGAATCGCGGTTCACCACCAGCAACGAGATCGCCTGCCGCCTGGGAGTGCCGCGCGCGACCGCCTCGCGGATACTTGACCGCGGGCGGGCTCTGTTGCAGCCCGAGTTCGCGCTCACGGAGGTGTTGCACCGTGCGGGCCTGGTGGATCAGTCCAAGACTGCGCTGATTGTTGCGCGGCTCGAGGGGACGGGGTCCGCGACTACCGCTGCGGTCCAGGAACGGGTGCTCGCCCGCGCTCCACGTAGAACGGCCGCGCAGCTCGGGCGGGATGTCGACCGCGCTCTGGCCGCCCTGGATCCCCAGGGAGCGAGCAGCCGCCGCACAAGGAATGTTGCCGATCGTCACGTGAGCCATCCCCGTCAGGCGGGTGAGGGCACCCATGAGATGCGGCTGCTGCTGCCCAGCCTGGATGCCTTCCTAGTCGACGCGACCCTGGACGCCATCGCCGCCAGCGCCCGCGCCGCCGGCGATGGGCGCAGCCTGGGCCAGCTGCGGGCCGACGCCCTCACCGGTATGGCCCTGCGCACCCTTCAAGGCAGCCAACACGTCGCCTGCCGAAGCACGCGCACGAGCGATGCGTCGGATTGTGTCGACGCCGGTTGCCGTTCCGGCGGTCCAGTCGGAGAGGCCGCCGCCGAGATACCCATCGCCGCGATACCCGCCGAGATACCCGTCGCCGTGATCCCCACAGCGGAGAACTCCAGCGCCGGCGACGCGACCGGCGTAGCACATGGCACCTTCGGAGCCGGCCGCGGTGGCTGCTTGTTGCCGGATGGGGTTCCGCTGGAGGGGCTGCTCGGCGCTCTAAGCGGTTTGGTGGAGCCCTCTCGTCCCTGGTGGACGCCGTCCGGCATCGACCCGGTCTTCCCGCCACCCGGAATTGGAATCAATGTTGATGTCACGGTCCCGCTGACCCTGCTGGTACCCGATGACGACCACACCGGCGGCGCGCCGCCGGGTGGCGAAGACGGCTCACGCGGCGCGAGTGGGATGAGTCTGCCCACCGGCAGTGGGGGAAGTGCGCCCGCTGCCGTCGATGGGATCGAGACGCCCGTAGTTGTCGACGGGAGCAGTGCGCCTGCAGCCCATGGGAGGAGTCAGAGCACCACCAACGGCGCAGGTCTGTACGCGGGCGGTGGGGATGCACTGCCGCTGGGGACGGCACCGACGGCCGAGGTCGTAATCGGCCGCAATCGGGCGCCCATCCCCGCCGCCACTGCGCGTGCCCTGGCTCTGGGCGGTGTCTGGCGTCGGCTGGTCACCGATCCCCTTTCAGGCGCCGTAGTGGACCTGGGGCGGTCGCACTACCGGCCTCCGGCCGCCTTGCGTGACCTGGTGCAGGCCCGTGATCAGGCGTGCACCTTCCCCGGGTGCACGGTGCCGGCCGCGCGTTGCGACATCGACCATGTCATTTCCTGGGCGGAGGGCGGGACCACCAGCCTGAACAACCTCACCTGCCTGTGTCAGGCCCACCATCGCCTCAAGCACACTCCCGGATGGACCCTCACCCGGCAGGATGATGACGCCCTCCTGTGGACTACGCCCTCCGGGGCCCGCTACCGCAGAGCCCCGGAGGGGACCGTAACCCTCCTGCCGCGTCGCGTGGGCCCCCGCCAACTCCAGGTTTCTGCTCGAATCATCCCCGAGCGAGAGGCGCGGGCCGTCGACGGCGCGGTCGTGGAGCGGCTTCGCCGCGGTTTGGAGATGGCATCCCGCCGGGGCGGGCCCGGTCATCCGCCGCAGGTAACCAGTCGAGGACCCCGTCCCGGCCAGCCCGTCGGCGCCTTTGAAGCCCACCCCTACCCGGCGGCTCTGCATGACCTGGGTCTGGCCCCTTTGCTCGACAAGATCCCGCCCTTCTAGGGCGGGTCCTAGAGGCGGGGCTCAGAGGCGGGCCCTAGGTCGTGTTGTGTGAGTCGTTTGTGCTGGTGGGTCGGTGCTGGCGATGTGGGTGGTGGTCTGGTAGCGGATGGCGAGTTCGTCGTGTCTGCTGGCTACGGGGCCCCAGCTTGAGTGGGCTGTGTGCGCTCGTCGAGGGGGCGAGTGGGTCTTGCGCCGCCCCGGTTGGACCTCCCACGCCCCGTTGGACCGCCCACGCCCCCTTGGACCGCCCACGCCCCGTTGGACCGCTGTAACCGGCGGCTACGGCGGTCCAACGGGGGAACAGGGGTCCATCCGGGGAACAGGGGTCCAACGGGGGGGACAGCGGTCCAACGGGGGAACAGCGGTCCAACTGACAGGCTCAACAGCCACACACCACCACCCAACCGCGCACCGCCACCCAAGCACTTACACAACAGGACCTAGATGCGGGCACGGAGCGGGCCGGCGACCGAGTCTCGTGCACAGACCGCGTGCGGCGGCGCGTTCCATGAGCGGCCGCAGCAGCCGAGTGGTCGCGGGAGCCGAGTGGTCGCGGGAGCCGAGTGGTCGCAGCAGGCGAGTGGTCGCAGCAGGCGAGTGGGCGCGGGAGCCGAGTCGTCGCAGCAGCCGAGTCGTCGCGGGAGCCGAGTGGTCGCGGGAGCCGAGTGGTCGCAGCAGGCGAGTGGTCGCGGGAGCCGAGTGGTCGCAGCAGGCGAGTGGGCGCGGGAGCCGAGTGGGCGCAGCAGCCGAGTGGGCGCGGGAGCCGAGTCGCCGCAGCCGAGCGGTGGCGGGAGTCTTGCGCCGTCGCGGCTCCGCACTCAGTTCGTCGTCGGCTCTAGTCCCAATGACACCGTCACGTAGGCGGCACGTGGGATAACCAGTTCCAGCACGCCGTCCGCCAGCGACCAGTCCGAGAACACAGCCGGTGATACGGCGTCGGGGGCCTCTGGCGTGTTGCAGGCGTCGAGCGCGGCCGCGGTCAGCACGCGCGCACCGTCCACCGCCGCCGCGGCACCGCGCAAGTCCAGACGGATCGTGTGGGGCGCCGCGGGGTCGAGGTTGGTTGCGGAGATGAGCGCCGTGTCGCCCTTACGGGAGGCGGAGACGGAGACCAGCGGGAAGGGACGGGCGCCGTCGTCGGCATGGGCGGGAAGATCATCCACCCAACGCACGTCGAGCCGAGTGGCGTCGTGGTGGCCCAGGTTCATCGCCAGCACGTGGTAGGTGGGAGTGAGCACCATGGCGCCGCTGGTCGGGTTGGTGAGGATCGGGGCCTGGAGCACGTTGACCGTCTGGGCCAGGTTGGCCATGATGACGCGCTCGGTGTGGCGGTGGAAGATGTCGAAGTGCAGCGAGGCGATGAGCGCGTCCCGCAGGGTGTTGTCCTGCTGCAGGAAGTGGGGGTTGGTGCCCGGCTTTGCATCCCACCAGGCGCCCCACTCGTCGACGACGAGCCCCACCTTGCGGTGGGGGTCGTAGCGGTCCATCACCGTGGAGTGCCGGGTGATCAGTTCCTCCATCCACCAGGCGTTGGCGAAGGTGGCGTACCAGTCCTCGGTGCTGAAACCGCGGGCCTGACCCTTGGCCTCGAAGGAGTCGCGGAAGGTGTAGGAGTGCAGGCTGATTGCCTGGTAGGGGCCGGGCTCGGAGCGCGGGCAGGTGTCGCAGACGAGGTCGCGCATCAGTGCGTCGGTCCACGCGTAGTCGTCGACGTTCGCCCCGCCGGCGATGCGCACCATCTCGTTCTCGCCGTGGCTGCGCACGAAGGTGGCATAGCGGCGGGCCTGGGCGGCGTAGACCGGCGCGCTCATGTTCCCGCCGCAGCCCCAGGGCTCGTTGCCGATGCCGAAGAACGGCACCCGCCACGGCTTCTCCCGGCCATTGGCCCGGCGTAGGCGCGCCATGGGGGAGTCCCCCTCGCGGGTCAGGTAGTCGACCCATTCGCTCATCTCCTGCACCGTGCCCGAGCCGACGTTGCCCGTGATGTAGGCGTCGGCCCCAAGCAACTCGCACAGTTCCATGAACTCGTGCGTGCCGAAGGAGTTGTCCTCCACAACGTCGCCCCAGTTGGTGTTGACCATGGTGGGGCGTTGATCCTTGGGGCCGATCCCGTCGCGCCAGTGGTACTCGTCGGCGAAGCAGCCGCCGGGCCAGCGCAGGTTGGGGATGGCGATCGCCCTCAGCGCTTCAATGACGTCGGTGCGCAGACCGTGGACGTTGGGGATGGGGGAGTTCTCGCCCACGTAAAAGCCGCCGTAGATGCAGCGGCCCAGGTGCTCCGCGAAGTGCCCATAGATGTGACGGGAGATGGTGGGGCCGGGTACATCGAGGTCGACGACGGCGCGGGGGACAGGAGAGCTGGACATCATGGAACTTCCTTGGTCTGTGTGTCTGAGCATGCGGGAGTAAGGAGTGACGGGGCGGGTAAACCGGTCCCATGGATGTAACGTTACATGTCAGGGTGTGGTCGTTCAACCGCGGCTTGGATGGGCTCAGCGCGAGGATTCCCTCTCGATGAGCGTGTAGGCGGGGGTGAACCGGCGTCCGGGCAGTTCCGACGCGGGTGCCTCAATGCGCGTCAGGAGCATGTCGACCGCTGTGCGTGCCAGCTGGGTTATCCCAATGTCCACGGTTGACAGTGAGGGAACGGATATGGCTCCCTCGCGGATGCCGTCGAAGCCGATGATGCGCACATCCTCGGGGCAGCGAAGGTCTCGGTCGGACAGAGCGCGTATGGCTCCCAGTGCGACGGAGTCCGTCATGGCGAAGATGCCGTCGACGGGTGTGCCCACGGCCAAGGCGGAAAGCATGGCGGCGTACGCGGGCTCGCAGTCCCATGCGCAGGGGATGGGGGTCAGATCGACCTGTGGGTTGTCCTCGGCTGCACTCAAGGCGCCGGCCCAGCGCAGGTCCTGGCCATCGGCGCCGGCGCGGCCATGAGGGGCGCTGTGTGTGCCCAAGACGGCGATGCGGCGGCAGCCCTTGGTGATGAGGTGCTCGACCGCGGCCATCCCGCCCGCCTGATTGGGGCTGGAAATAAGGTCCAGTTGAGTGTTCTGGATGCGCTCGTCGTACAGGACGACGGCGTGGCTGCTCGCGGCGTCCTCGATTTCGCGGGCGCTTGCGCCGACCGCGGAGACGATTGTGCCGTCTACCAGGGAGGCTGTAGCTCCGCGCAGGATCTCGAGCTCCCGCTCGGGGTCGGAAAGCGTCTGCTGGACCATCACCCTGACGCCGTGTTCCTCCGCCGCTGACGTGGCGGCCGCGGCAAAGGCGGCGTTGAAGGGCATGTCGAGGCGGGGAACGCAGAGGGCGATGATGCCGCTGCGACCGGACCGCAGGCTCTTGGCGGCCATGTTGGCCCGGTAGTCGAGCTTGGTCGCGGCGGCGAGCACACGCTCGCGGATTGATGCGGAGACGTTGGGCTTACCACGCAGCACGTTGGAGGCGCTCATAACCGACACACCTGCCTCCTTGGCGACGTCCGCCAGAGTTGTCATTGGCTCCTCCTCGCTATGTGCCGCAGCCTACCGGGTTGCGGCGGTCGCTCTGTTGACAACTGCGGAAACTGCGCTATGGTACCGATGTAACGTTAAATCGAGCGGGTGCCGCTCGTCACGTGCAAAGGAGCACCGACCATGATCTCCAACATCGCCAGCACCGCCGTCTCTCGTCGTCAGGCCCTCGCCGGCCTCGGGATGGCCTCGATTGCGGCAACCCTCGCCGCATGCGGCGGGGGCGGGAACTCAGGCAAGACCACGATCACCTACCTGTCATGGGAGACCGAGGAGGTGGCACGGCCACTTATCGATGCCTTTGAGGACGCCAACCCAGACATCGCGATCGACTTCTCCTACTCCGCTCCCACCGCCGGCTACTTTCAGACGCTCCAGACCCGTATCGCCGGCAACCAGCAGCCCACGGTTCATCGCATCAACCCGGAGACCAAGGAGAAACTCATCGGTGAGGGCCTGGTTGCGGACCTGACCGACGAGCCGTTCATGGGTGCGATTGCGGACGCGAACCTGCGCGCGTATGAGGACGACGGCAAAATCTACGGCGCCTCGTTCGGCGCATGGGCGGCCGGCGTCGTCTACAACCGGGACCTGTTGGCCCAGGCGGGCGCGGATGACGTCCCGCAGGCCTGGGATGAGTTCCTTGACCTGTGCAAGCAGCTCAAGGGTGCGGGCGTAACCCCCTACCGCGAAAGTGTCCAGGACATTCCCTCGATGTTCCAAGCATTCCTGGGGGCCGGCTACGACCTCGCGGGCGACGAGCGGGGGGAGAAGAAGATCTTCACCGGCGAGTCCACCTTCGCCGAGGAGTGGCCGGAGCCGATGAAGCAATGGTATCGCCTCTACGACGAGGGCATCGTCGGAGCTGAGTCCGTCTCGCTGACCGGAACGCAGCTCAAGGAGGACTTCATCGCCGGCAACCTCGCCATGTTCATTACCGGCCCCTGGGACTTGGCGGACATCGCCGCGTCCGGCCTCAACTGGGGTATCTCGCCGATGCCGGCTGCACCTGGCGGCGAGCCCTTTGCAACTGGTGCCCCGGATCCGGGCTTTGCGATCTCGGCCTCCGCACAGGGGGAGGAACTCGAAGCGGCCAAGAAGTTCATCACCTTCCTGGCGTCGCAAGAAGGCCTCAGGCTCGCCAACGAGCACATCGGCACCCTGGTGAACACCTCGGACTTCACGGTTGAGGTGGCCCCGGAGTATCAGGGCCTCTACGACGATTACCTCAAGACTTCGAAGATCTACCTGCCCATGAACTACTGGGACCACGCCTCGGACGCTCTCCAACTCGAAGGCATCGCGCTGTGCCAGCAGTTGGTGCAGGGGCAGATCACCGTGGAACAAGTCGCCGCCGGGATGGACACCAAGCTGGCCTCCTTGTGAGCCGCTTTCGCAGAATCACTTAGGAGAATCTGATGTCCCGTCCGGATCGTGTCAATTCCAGGGGTAGGGCCCGACGCCCGCGTGGGCGCCAGGCCTCGGAGAGCTTGGCCAGCTCCGCATTTCTTCTGCCCGTCATCGCCGTCTTCGTCCTTTTATTCGCCGTCCCATTGGCGCAGACCTTCTACTTCAGCCTCACGAACTTCTCCGGCTACTCCACCGATGTGGAGTTCGTGGGCCTGAAGAACTACGCGACGGTGTTCTCCGACCCCTCGCTGCTTCAGGGACTGGTGTTCACCATCATGTTCGCCCTGGCCACCACGGTGCTCATCACCGTGCTCGCGATTCCGCTGGCGGTGGTGCTCAACAAGCGCTTCCTCGGGCGCAACTTGGTGCGTTCCCTGTTCTTCTTCCTGTCCGTACCCTCCATGGCCATTCTCGGACTGGTCTGGCAGTACATCCTCTCGCCCCTGGATACCGGCGTGGTCAACAGCATCCTGCACTCGTTGTTCGGTGCGGACGCGGTGGCATGGCTCGCTCAGTCGACGTCGGCACGCGTGTGCGTCATTCTGGTGGCCGTCTGGGCCGGGGTAGGCTGGCACGCCACTCTCTACCTGGCCTACCTGCAGGCGATTCCTGCTGACCTGTACGAGCAGGCCGAGCTCGACGGCGCCGGTCAGCTCCAGCAGTTCCGCCACATCACGCTGCCACAGCTGGCCCCCGGCATTGTGGTCTCCACCTTCCTGCTGATGTCCGGAGGGTTGAAGGTCTACGACCTGCCGTTCACCCTGACCAAGGGTGGCCCCGGGTTTGCCACCAACACGCTCACCCAGTCGATCATCGTCCAGGGCATTGCGCAGGGTCGCGCCGACGTCGGCTCCGCACTGGCTGTCATCTTCACCGCCGCGGTCGCGCTCATAGTGCTGGCGCAGCTCGCGGTCTCCAACCGGATCGAGAGGAACCTGTCATGAGCCCCGCCGCTCGCCGTCGCCTGTGGTACTGGATTCGGAGCGTCGTCATGATCCTCCTGGCCCTGATCGCGGCAATCCCCCTCTACTACATCGTGGTCAACACCTTTAAGACCAGCCAGGACATGGCCGTCTCGCCGCTGGGACTGCCCTCCACCCCCACGCTGGAGAATTACTCCAAGGTCTTCGCGACCACGCCGGTCCTCCGGTCGTTCCTCAACACCGTTTACGTCACGGTGGTGGGTGTTGCCGGTCAGGTGTTCATCGGGTCGCTGGCCGCCTACGGCATTGTCATGCGCAGAAGTCGGTTCACTGCGGTGGTCGGACTCGTGCTCATGGTCGCCTTCGTCATCCCGGCGCAGGCCACGCTCATTCCTCTGTACCGGCTGGAGGCCCAGGCCGGTTTGGTGAATACCCTTAACGGGCTGGTGGTCATGTATCTGGCCGGGGCGGTCTTCTGCTACTTCCTGATTGTCGGCTACATGCGCAAACTCCCTTGGGAGATCATCGAGGCCGCCCGACTCGATGGCGCCGGCCCCTTCACCATCTACTGGCGTATCGTGCTGCCGCTCATCCGCCCGATCCTGGCCACGGTCATCGTCTTCCAGACCATGAGCACCTGGAACGACTTCATGACCCCGAACGTGTTCATCTCTTCCACCGCCAAGCGCACGGTAGTGCTCCAGGTCTACAACGCGGTCGGGCAGTTCGCCACCGACTGGCCGTCCTTCATGACCATGACGGTCATCGCGCTCATCCCGGTGTTCATCTTCTTCATCTTCTGCCAGCGCTGGATCGTTTCCGGATTGGCTGCAGGTAGCGTCAAGGGATGAGTGAGTCGGTGCTGCCGACGACGACTACGGGTGCGCCCAGCTACAGCGGGGCGCACCCGTGCGTTCCTCCTGGAGACCGCGACGCTGTTGATGTGGGACGCGGAGTCTCCCGGCACAGGCCTCCTCCAACTCTACCCGGCACCCGTAGCGTCCGGGTGCTGCTGGTCTCTCACCCCAATGGAAGTGTTTCGGCTACCCCGAGCGCGTCGATGATCAGCCTTATCGCGAACCGGTCGTCCTGGTGCACTGCGGCCCCGGGATCCGACGGCGCTCAGATGGTCCCAATCAGATGTGACAGCGCGCCGTCACGCAGAAGAACCGGGATGGAGCCGAGCGGGGCGTCAAGGTTGACCCACTGCCCGCCGTCGTGGATCTGTCCGGTGTGGGCGTGGGTCCACGACGCCCCGGCTGGGAGGTAGACCTCGCGGCTCGTCGCCCCGGGCGTCAGTACAGGGGCCACGAGGACGTCCGGGCCGAACATGTACTGATCAGCCAAGTCCCGGCAGGCGTCATCGTGGGGGAATTCGTAGAACATGCCGCGCATGACCGGCTGGCCGCCGATATGCGCCTCGCGCATGAGTGAGCGCGTGTACGGCCGTAGGTGCTCGCGCACCCAGACGAAGCGAGTGAGGATTTCTTCGACCTTCTCCCCGAAGCTCCACAGCTCGTTCGCAGCGCCGCTGTGTTCACGGGGCGTACCGTCGGCGGCGGTGACCTTCTCGAAGGGCAGGCGGTCGCCGTGCATGCGCATCACGGGGAAGAACGTGGACAGCTGGAACCACCGTACGAGCAGCTCGTGGAAGGCGGGGTCGCGGGCATCGCCGCCGTGGAAGCCGCCGATGTCGGTTGTGAACCAGGGGATGCCGGCGACGCCCATGTGCAGACCCGCGATAAGCTGGCGGCGCAGGCTTGTCCAGTTGGAGGGGATGTCCCCGGACCACACGAGGGCGCCGTAGCGTTGGGAGCCCGCCCACGCGCAGCGCACGAGATTGACGATGTCCTCCTGCCCGGCCGAGACCTGCCCCTCGTAGAAGAGCCGGGAGAACGCCTGTGGGTAGATGTTTCCGACCTCGGATACCGGCCCGGCGTGGTAGCGGTAGGCCTCGAAGTCATACGTGCCGTATTCGGGCTCCGCCTCGTCGAGCCAGAAGAGCCTGATGCCCAGGTCGTGATAGCCGCGCTTACAGATCTTCCACACGGTGTCGCGGGTGCGCGGGTTAGTGGGGTCGAGGAACAGGGATGGGCCGCCGAAGGCCATCTGGGGCTGCAGGCCGTGGTCCGCCTGGACGAGGAGGTTCTCCTTGGCGAGCAGAGGGTAGTTCTCGCTGAGCGGGGAAACTTGCGGCCAGACGGAGACCATTAGCTCGATGCCTAGCTCGCGCAGCTCCTCAACCATGGCGCGCGGGTTGGGCCACATCTCCTCATCGAAGTGGTAGTCGCCCAGCTCGGGCCAGTGGAAGAAGTCTGCGACGATGACGTCGATCGACAGTCCTCGGCGCGTGTGCTCGCGAGCGACCTCGAGCAACTGGCTCTGGTTCCAGTAGCGCAGCTTGCATTGCCAGTAGCCCAGCCCGAACTCGGGCATCATCGGTGCGTGCCCGGTGGCGTCCGCGTAGGCGCGGGAGATTTCCGCCGGGCTGTCTCCCACGGTCACCCAATAGTCGAGTTGGTGGGTGGCGTTCGCCACCCACTCGGTCCTGTTAAGCGCGAAAGTCGCACGACCGATGGCGGGGTTGTGCCATAGGAAGCCATAGCCGGCGCTCGACAAGACGAAGGGGACGCTGGCCTGGGAGTTGCGGTGCGCGAGCTCGAAGGTCGATCCCTTGAGGTCGAGGATCTCCTGCTGGTACTGGCCCATGCCATACAAGTGCTCGTCGACGGGCGACTCGAAGGCGGCGAGGAGATGGTGGGAGCCTCCGGGCAAAGCCGTGAAGTTGCGGGCGACGAGCTTGAGCGCCCCGCCGTCGCCGAGCTCGCGCAGGAGGGTACGGCCGTTGCTGTCGCGGATCTCCAGTCGGGCCCGAAACACCTGATAGCCCGCCTGGGCGTCATAGGCGCTGTCGGCGTGCACGAGCACAGTGAGTCGGCCGTTGACCAGGCGGGCATCGGGCCCGTCGACGGTAACGGTCGTGGGCACGTCCGGCACCGGCAGGAGCGCCCAGTCGGTATCGATGAGGTCCCCGGCCGGGACGCATCGCACACGTACGGCGCTCTCGCCCCAGGACTCGACGCGCAGTGTCTGGCCGGAGCCGCGCCAGGTGATCGAGGCGGGCCCGATCTCGAAGACCGGCGTGGTGGCGGCGTGTATGGGGGACATGACGGTCCTCGGTAGTGGGAGAGCGTGACGGATTCAGGCAACCGCGGCAACGGCGCAGCCGTGGGCGGGCAGGTCCATCTCCCACCAGCCGTCGACGACGGCGGCGCGCTTGCTGGTCCACAGGTCGGTGAGGTGGCGGGTCGTCTGGGGCAGCCCGAGATCGGCCAGGTGCAGGCGGCGGGTGCGGGGCTCATCGCCGAGGTTGAAGACGGCGCGGACCTCCCGTTCCCCTTCCCCCCGGCCGGGCGCCGGACGCAGCGTGGAGCGCCAGACCACGAGGTCGCCGTCGCGGATGATCTCACGGCAGTCGGCGCCCCGCTCACCCAGGGCGAGCACGACGTCGTTGCCGAGCAGGGCGATGGTTTCCGGCGAGGACTCCGGCAGGTGCCCGCCCATCATGAGCGGGGAGCGTGCAATGCTCCACAGCGTCAGCATGGTGCGTTGCTCGTCGAGGTTCAGGCGCGAGTGCCGCGGTTCGCCGACATGCGCGCGTAGACCAATTCGCCCCAGAGGCAGCATGTCCAGGTCCCCGACCCCGTCGTCGCTCTGTACTGCGGCCCAGCGTGTGGCCCGTTGGAACTGTTCCACGACTGCTTCCCAGTCGTCCCACAGGTCGTCCGAGACCCGCCACATCTGGGCGTGCTCGCGTAGGAAGTCGGCGTGCTCAAGCGACAGCTCGCGCCCCGGAGACAGGCTGAGCGTGATGTCGCGGCCGGAGCGCTTGATCGCGCGGTGGATCATGGCGATGTCGGGGCGGCGGATGGGCGGGTAGAGCACGTCGTCGACCTTGACGAAGTCCACACCCCAGGTGGCCAGGAGTGCGAGCAGCGAGTCGTACCAGGCCTGGGAACCGGGGTGATCCGGCTGCACACCCTCGTTGTCCGGGTTCCAGGGGCAGCGGTCGGATGGGGGAGTGGCAACGTCCCGGGCGGTGTAGGCAGTGCCGAGGATCGGGGTGTTCGCGGCGACGGCTCGGCGCGGGATGCCCCGCATGAGGTGCACGCCGAAGCGCAATCCCAGGGCGTGGATCGCCTCCGCCAGCGGTCCGAACCCGGCTCCACCCGCCGCCGAGGGAAAACGGTTCTCGGCGGGCAGCGGACGCCCGTAGGCGTCGATGACTGCCGCCGAGTGGGCGTTGTAGTCCGCGGTGCCGGGGGCCGGCTCGTACCACTGGATGTCTACCACGACGGTGTCCCAGCCATGTGCGAGCAGGTGCTCGTGGATGAAACGCGCGTTGTCTAGAACCTCGGCCTCGGTCACCGACCCGCCGAAGCAGTCCCACGAGTTCCAGCCGCGCGGCGGGAAGGTGGCAGGTGGGGAAACTGGTGGTGTCATCACTGACTCCTAGAAGCTAAATGTAGTCCGTATCATGAAGCAGTGATGAATCGTTGTCAAGAGTGCTCGGTGGGTTCGGTGCGGAGACCGTCGCCATGCGTGGCATTGGGCTGCCGCAACCGCTGTACCCCGATACCGTGTGATCGGCGGTGGATGGAGCCGCCCCGGGAGCGAGACACGGGAGGGGAGGAGTCGATGGCTGTCACTATGCGCCAGGTAGCGGAACTGGCGGGCGTTTCGCTCAAGTCCGTCTCCCGGGTGGTCAACGGTGAGCCGAATGTGAGCGACGAGCTCAGACACAAGGTGACGACGGCCATCGACCAGCTCGGTTGGCAGCCCAACGCGCTGGCGCGAACACTACGTACCGGCCGCACCGAGACCGTGGCCGTCATCGTTCCCGACTTGCGTTCCGGCTGGGTCGCCGCGCTGGCGCAGGCATTGGTGATCGAGGCGGACCGGCGCGGGCTCCGCACCGCCATCGAGCCGTGTGGTCGCGATCGCAATCGCGCCGTCCAAGTGCTGACCGAGCAGTCGACGTCATTCGACGGGGCGATTGTGGTGGGAGGAATCCATGGCGAGGACGTTTCCTCTGCGGGGGGAGGGCCTCTGCCGGTCTGTCGGATCGAGGCCTTCGGGGCTAACGGCACTCCGACGACCGGCGGAGGTGTCGGCTTGGATTTGGATCAGGCGGCCGACGTCGTCAGCCGGCATCTGCGGGCGCTGAGACTGACGGCTCCGGTGGTCGTCGGCCCTCGCCTGGACCGGCCAGGTGCCTTCGCTCATGCCCTGCAGCGGGCGCTGGATACTGCGGCGGTACTGGAGACGGATGCCGTGCCCAGTCGCGCGGAGGGATTCCGGCTGGCCGCACGACTGGTGGAGGACCTCGACCGCCATGACGTCGTCGTGTGTGCCGATGACGAGCTCGCCCTGGGTGTGCTTGCGGGGCTCAGAAGTCGAGGAGTGCGGGTACCGCACCAGATCGCGCTGTGTGGGTGCGGCGGTCTCGAGGATGGACGATTCTCCTCGCCGTCGCTGACCACACTCGGCTTTCCCACCGGAGAGATTGCGAGGATTGCGCTGGACGATCTCCAACGGAGGTGGGAGCCGGGTTCGCATAACAGGGCGATGACACGGGTCGGGGCCACGCTGATACGTCGCGAATCCACGCTGGGGTTCGCCTCCGCGGCCCCGCTGTCGATTGGGCCGTTGTCGTCTCCCCGGGTGGAGGGGTCCTGATGCAGCGGCGGGTCAGGCTCCGCGATGTGGCTCAGGCGGCCGGCGTGTCGGTGGCCACGGCGTCGACGGCGCTATCGGGAGGCGGGAAGAGCGGGACGACGCGATTGTCCGAGCAGACCCGGAGGCGAGTCAGGCAAGCAGCGCGTACCCTCGGGTACGTGCCCTCTGAGGCCGCTCGGGGATTGGTCACCGGCGTATCCGGGCGGATCGCAATCGTGGTTCCCAACCTCTATCAGCCCTACTTCTCCCGTCTTGCGGAGATGCTTATCGACGAGCTCGCCCAGCGCGGCCTGCGCTCGACGATCCGACTGACCGAGGATGTGCCCGCGCGCGAACGCGACGCCGTCATGGGAGTGTCCACGGGGGACGCGGACGGCGTACTCATATGCCCCCACCACTTGAATGACGCGCTGTTGGCCGGTCGGCGGCCTCCCCTGCCGGTGGTGCAAATCGGTTCGACCCCGACGGCGGGTGTTGCCGGAGTCGCCATGGACGAATTCGGTGGCGCCCTCGCCGCAGCCCGACACCTGGTCTCCGTCGGCCGTAGCCGCATCGCCTACATGGCCCAGATGGACGGCGATGGCGGGCCACGTTTGGAGGCCTACCGCTTCGCGCTGCAGGAGGCGGGTATCGATGTCGATCCGGCCCTGATCGTGCGGGGCGAGGACTGGGACCGCAGGGACACCGGCCTGGAGTCGACAATCGGCCTGCTGCGCTCGGGGATCCGCTTCGACGCGCTGATGTGCATCAATGATGCCGTGGCCATCGGTGCCCTGCGCGCTCTGCAGGCGGCCGGAGTCGCGGTCCCCCGGGATGTCGCGGTGACCGGCTTCGACAACACCGTCGAGGGCGAGTTCACCGTTCCGTCGCTCACCACCGTCGATCCGGGAACCGACACCATGGCCCGTGCCGCGGTGGAGTGCCTCGTGGCGCAGCTACAGGGTGAGGCGCCCGGGGCGCCCGCAGAGGCGCCGACCACCTTGATCGTGCGCGGCTCCAGTCGCTGAACCTTCTGCGCACCGCCGCTCCTCTGCCTGGTGCGACGCCCACATCGACGACAAGGTGTGCCCTGAATCACTTGATCGCGGTTGACAACGTTTAATCAGGCGGTCATGATGGACATGTCACAACAGCAATGAGGAGTTGACAATGGCGCCACTCGATTTGCAGCAGACCGCCTCTTCGGCCTGTCTGTGTGCTCCGGCCGCCCCGGGCCCGCACGCCCGCCCCGTCGGCCGTGCCCCGCTCGGCATCGACGCGGTCCGCATCTCCCCCGAGAGCCCTCTGGGGCGCTGGCAGGAGCGCAATGCTTCCCGCACTATTCCCCACTGCATCGAGCAGCTGGAGGTCTCCGGCGTCATGGACAACTTCCGGCGCGTGATCGGCGAGTCCGGCGCCCCCTACCGTGGCTTCGTCTTCGCCGACTCGGACCTGTACAAGGTCATCGAGGCCGTCGCCTGGGAGATCGCCCGCTCCGGCACCCACGACTTCGACGCCTGGCTCGACGAGGCCATCGCGCTGATCGCCCGCGTGCAGGAGCCGACCGGCTATCTGCACACCTGGATTCAGGGCGTTCGCCCGGACAAGCGCTTCGCCGAGCTGGAGCGTAACCACGAGATGTACGTGCTCGGGCACCTGATCCAGGCGGCTGTCGCCCTGGACCGGGCGGCTGGACGGGACGAACTGCTCCGGGTCGCGATCCGTTTTGCCGCCCTGGTGGACCGCCGCTTCGGCCCGGGCCGTGAGGACGGCATCCCGGGGCACCCCGAGATCGAGACCGCACTCATCGAGCTTCACCGCCACACGGGCGAGGCCCGCTGGCTGCACCTGGCCGAGCACCTGATCAACCAGCGCGGCCACGACATCCTCCCCGATGAGGGCTTCGGACGTCGCTACTACCAGGACCACGCGCGCGTGCGTGAGGCCGTCGACCCCACCGGCCACGCGGTCCGCCAGCTGTATCTGAACGCCGGTGTCACCGACCTGTTCCTGGAAACCGGTGAGTCGGCGCTACACGACGTCATGCGAGCGCAATGGGAACGCGTCCACGAGCGCAAGATGTACCTGTCCGGTGCCTTCGGCTCCCGCCACCGCGACGAGTCCTTCGGAAACGACTACGAGCTGCCGGCCGACCGGGCCTACGCCGAGACCTGCGCCACCATCGCGGACCTGCACTGGACCTGGCGCATGCTGCTGGCCGGCGAGGACCGCCGCTACGCCGATGTCATGGAGCGCGAGCTCTACAACGCCCTGGCCGCGTCGGTGGATGAGAGCGGCACCCGCTTCTTCTACTCCAACCCCATGCAGCGACGTCCCGACCGCTTCAGCGAGGAGAACGCCCCCGCGCAGCGGCAGCCCTGGTACGCCTGCGCCTGCTGCCCGCCCAACATCGCCCGCACCATCGCCCAGGCCGGTGCGTACGTGGCCACCGTCCGGCAGGCCCCGGACGGGCCCGCGCTGGAACTGCACCAACTTCTCGCCTGCGAGATCGAGCTGCCCGAATCGCTCGGCGGCGGCGTGCTGGTAATCCGTACTCGCTACCCCGCCGACGGTGAGATCTCCCTGCACGTCGTGGGTGGCGCCCTACCTCCTGGAACGGCGGTGCAGGTACGCATCCCGGTCTGGGCGGACGGCATCACCCTGCGCGTGGGAGGGAAACAACGCCCGGTGTCCGAGGCCGAGCAAGCCCACGGCTACATCCAGATCCCGGCCGACGACGTCGACGGCGCTACCCTGCAGCTCCCGCTCCGTCCCCGCTGGATTGCCGCCAACCACCGTGTGGACGCCGTACGCGGTGCCGTCGCCCTCGAGCGGGGGCCGATCCTGTACTGCCTGGAGCAGGTGGACCTGCCGGAGGAAATCGCCGCCGATGACGTTTTCCTGCCCGGGCCGCCGGATGTCGCTGAGCTACCACCGACGACGACTGGTCCGGCCCCCGTACTGCGGGTGAGTCTGGCGGTGCGTGATCCCGATGATCGGCTTTACCGCCCGGCTTCATGGGTCGAGCCGGCCGAGCCCTCACGAAACGTGGAGGCGGAACTTGTGCCCTTCTCCACCTGGGGCAACCGCGGCCCCGGTGCCATGCGCGTATGGATTCCGACCATCTGACCCTGCTGAGATCCACGCCCTTCCGCATTTGTCCATCCCACAACCCTCACTCAAAGGAGAGAACCATGAACACCTGTACACGTGTGCCCGCGTTCAGCCGACGCACCATGCTGCGGAGCCTGGCAGCGGCCACCGCCGTCACCGCTGCAGGCGGCACGCTCGCCGCCTGCAGCAGCGGATCCGGATCGGGTGGCTCCAACCAGCTTCGCATCCTCGTGCTTAAGCACCCCCTCACCAAGCCCATGGCCCAGATGGCGTGGACGAAGCAGCTCGAGGACGTCGCGGGTATTCCCATCGCCTGGGAAGAGGTCTCCGCCGACTGGGATCAGAAGAAATCCACGATGCTCGCCGCAGGCGATGTGCCCGATCTGATCGTAGGCACTGGAGCCATCTCGGACTCCGACCTGGCCACCTACGGCACGCTCTTCGAGGATCTCTCCGACGATCTCGACGCCATTCCCAACGTCAAGGAAATGCTGGCGGCGAAGCCGGAACTCACGGCCCTGGCCACCCAGAGCAGCGGTGCGATCTACGCCGTCCCCGGGTACAAGCGCTTCTGGCCGCCTACCGTTCAGCACCAGTACATCAACCGCCAGTGGCTGGATGCGCTGGGTCTGGAAATGCCCACAACCTGGGACGAGCTGTACGACGTACTTGTCGCCTTCAAGGAGGGCGATCCGACCGGGACCGGGGCGAAGGTGATCCCCATGGACTGGAGCCCGGTGGGCACCACGGGCTTCGGCTACTTCCAATCCGTACTATTGCTCGGGTCCACCGGCCTGCCACTGTCCTCGGGCGGCGGCCAGGGCTACTTCCTCCAGGACGGCAAGGTCTCCAATTTCCTCATCGACGAGCGCTACCGCGACGTCATGGTCTTCTTGTCCAAGTGCTATGCGGCGGGGCTGATCTCCGAAGAGGTGCTGACCCAGGACTACTCGGCCTACCAGTCCGCCGCTCGCGGGCCGGGGGACGGCGTCGCCACGGTCGGGTTCACCTGGGGCTGGACCCGCTCCGACCGCTTCGGTCCCGAGATCTACGAGCAGTACGAGGCCATGCCCGTACTCGCACAGAAGGCAGGACAGACCGCTCCCGTGGCCTGGAGCTACGACGGATTCGGTGAGAACTTCCCCGCCAACCAAATCGTGGTCTCAGCCTCCACCCCGAACAAGGAGGCCGCCCTGAAGGTCCTCAACGCCTTCTACGACCAGGAGATGAGCCTGCAAGTGCTCTTCGGAGACATTGGTCCAAACATTGAGAAAGTCGATGAGAGCACCTATAAGGTCCTGCCGGCCGAGGACGGCACCGACCCCTCGACCTGGAAATGGACCTCCACGCTGGCGGACAACGGTCCCATGTGGATCCGTGACGACATCACCGTGGAACTGCCCACGGACCTGCAGGAGGCCATCGACGAGACCGTCCCCCTGCAGCCCGCCATCGACAACATGGATCTGGAGAAGGACGTGTACCCCACCCAGTTCATCAAGATGACCGCCGAGGACATCAGCGCCATGGCGCTGGTCAACACCACCATGCTCAACACCACCCAGACCAAGTTCGCCGATTGGATCACCAACGGCGGGGTCGAGGAGCAGTGGGACGACTACCTCGCCACCGTCAAGGCGTCGGGCATCGAGGACAACATCGCCAAGATGCAGCAGTACTACGACGACTACATGGCTTCGAAGCAATGAGTACCGCAGTAGTGAAACGCGCCGGCGCCCCGGCGGGACGTTCCGGGCATGGCCTGGCCAGACACCTCAAGCGCTATTGGCAACTGTGGGCCATGGTACTGCCGGCCACCGCCTTCGTTCTGGTCTTCGCCTACGTTCCCATGTACGGCATTCAGCTGGCCTTTCGGGAATTCGACTTCACTGCCGGCCTGACCGGCGGCAGGTTCGTGGGGTTGAAGTATTTCCAGCAGTTCTTCGATTCCCCGATGTTCGCCACCCTGATGCGCAACACCGTGCTGATCTCGATAACCACGCTTGTGCTGGGATTCATCGCACCGATCATCCTCGCGCTGTTAATCAACCAGTTGATGCGCTCGCGCATCAAGCGCTGGGTCCAGACCATCACCTATCTGCCTCACTTCATCTCCGTGGTGGTGATCGTGGGCATGCTGCAGGTGTTCCTGTCTCCCAGCGACGGCCTGCTTACACGGCTACTGGCGTCCATTGGTATTTCCGGCACCAACTTCCTGGGAGACACGGGCAGCTTCGTCCCGGTCTATGTCCTGTCTGACATCTGGCAGCACGCCGGATGGAACTCGATTATCTATCTGGCAGCGCTCGCGGGGGTCAACACCCAGCTTTACGAGGCCGCCCGAATCGACGGCGCCAACCGGTGGCAACTCATACGCCACGTGGATATACCGGCCCTCGTGCCCACGATGATCATCCTGCTCATTCTCAACATGGGCAACGTACTCAACACCGGCTTCGAAAAGGTGTTCCTGATGCAGAACACCCTGAACCTGCCGATCTCCGAGGTCATCTCGACCTACACCTACAAGATCGGCATTCTCAGCAGCCAATTCAGCTACTCGACTGCCATCGGCCTGTTCAACACGCTCATCAACTTCACCTTCCTCGTGCTTGCCAACCGCATCGCGAAGCGGGTGTCGGATACGAGCCTGTGGTGACGAAGGAGGAGACATGACCACCACATCGCTCTCATCGGGTCGATCCCGCAGGGCACGGCGACCTCACTCTCGGCGTCGGCGCTGGTCGTCGGGGGAGAGGCTGTTCGACCTCGGCGTGCTGCTGGCATGCGCGCTTGTAGTGTTCGCGACCCTGTATCCGATCTACTTCGTCCTGATCGCGTCCATCAGTGACTCGGGTGCCGTGGCCGCCGGACAAGTCGTCTTGCTTCCCAAACGCCTGAGCCTGTTCGGGTACGAACAGATACTCGGCGACGCGCGTATCTGGACCGGGTACCGTAACACGATCGTGTACACGGCGGTGGGTACGGCCTTGAACCTGGCGGTCACACTGCCCGCGGCCTTCGCGCTGTCGCGCAGGGAGTTCCGCCCGCGGCGCCCGCTCATGCTGTTCTTCGCCTTCACCATGTTCTTCAGCGGCGGGCTCATTCCAACGTATCTGCTCTACAAGGACCTTGGGCTGCTGGACAACTGGCTGGTGTTCATCCTGCCTTCGGCGGTCAACGTCTACAACCTGATCATCGCCCGTTCCTTCTTCGAAAACTCCCTACCCGAGGAGCTCTACGAGGCGGCGACGCTTGACGGCGCGGACTACTTCAGGTTCTTCGGCACCATCGCGCTGCCGCTGTCGAAGGCAATCATCTCGGTGATCGGGCTGTACTACCTGGTGCAGCACTGGAATGACTTCTTCACCGGGCTCATCTTCGTCCGTGACTACGCCAAGCAGCCGCTGCAGATCGTCCTGCGAGACATCCTGCTGTCCAACCAGGCCTTCTCCGGCGGGGCCGGCGGTGGCGGCGGGTCGGGAGGCGCTTACGCGCAGCGATACGCCGACCAGATCAAGTATGGGGTGATCGTGGTGTCTACCCTGCCCGTCATCGTCGTATATCCCTTCCTGCAGAAGTACTTCGAGAAGGGTGTGCTGATCGGAGCGGTGAAGGGATGAGTGGCCGGCCCGCCCCACGGGGGCGCCTTATGCCCGCCCTCGTGGGGTGGCACGTACGCATCGGCGAGCTAGTAGGACGCCTGTTCGTCCTGCACCTGGTCTGGCTGCTGGGCGTGGTCGCCGGCGGGGTCATTCTCGGTGCGGCACCGGCGACTATGGCTCTCAACGCCGTCATTCGACGGGACCTGCTCAATCAGGCCTTGGATACGCGCAATTTGGTCGTCGCCGAGCGGCCCGGCCTGTGGCAGGAGTTCTGGCGGGTGTGGCGTCAGGAGTTCTGGCGTGCGCAGGCGATCGGCGGCGTGGTGCTCGTGGGTTGGGTCGTGTTCGGTCTCGACCGGCTGGTACTGCGGGGCGGCATCGGCGGGGTCACGCCTTGGTTCTCTGGGATCGTGGTGGTGCTCAGCGTGCTCTGGGCGGCGGTGACGTTCATCGTTTGGCCGGTGGCGGTTCACTTCGATGAGCCCCTGCCGCGGGTGACCAAGCTGGTGGTGGTGTTGGCACTGTCGCGTCCGGCGCACTCGCTGACGGTGCTGGCCGTCGTGGCGGGATGGCTGTGGTTGTGGCGCGCGTGTCCTGGGCTGATCCCGGTCTTCGGCGTGGCCCTGCCCGCCTGGTGCGTCTCCTGGTTGTACTGGCATTCCGGAGTCCTCCCCCTGCCCGAGTCGGCGGTGCCTTATGACGATCCCGACGACGTCGACGCCGAGGCGGCCATCCGGGCGCTGGCGGAGCCGTGACCGCTCTCGGGGGCTGCGCGTGTACTGGTTGGAACGGCATCGGCTAGATGGCGGGTACACGTGGGGTGTCGCGGGCGACAGAGCGGACCCGTGTGGCGGAAACGTACTCGTGTGTTCCGAGCTCTCGCGGGTGTCGAGGGATTGGAACGAAGAGATCGCATTCGATCAACGGGGTCCGATCGAGCATGACCGCTTCAGCCCGGGCACGTCCTCTAGCGCCCGACTACGAACGACCGCCACAGGCCGCCCGAACGATCTCGTCCCGCGACCACACCCTCAAACCTGAAGAGTTGGTAAAGACATTCAACCAGCCCAGGGATCCTCCTCGATGCGGTTAACCCACCGCGAGTACCGCGCGAATCGCTTGGAGTAGAACGCGGCACGTTCCGGGTCGGGGGCGAAGGTCTCGTGATGGGGGTTGAGATGCTCAATGCCGGCGTCAAGTGATGCGAACTCGTCAGTCGCTACGCCGGCGATGATGGCTGCCCCCACCGCGCCGATCTCTTCGACGGGCGAGACCTCGACGACTCGTCCGGAGACATCCGCGAATAACTGGGACCAGATGCGGGACCGGGCGGCTCCGCCCGCCAGCCGCAGCGGAGTTGTCGGGCTACTGGCGGCGGCAAGGGCTCCGACGTGACGCCGGTGCTCCAAGCAGATCCCCTCAACAACCGCCTTGAGCATGGTGTAGTCGGTATCGCTTGACGATAAGCCGAGCCAGGCGCCTCGGGCACCGGCGGACTGCCTGGATCCGTCCAGGTATGGGATGAACATAGGGCCGTTTGGATCTGGGGTCAGGTCGCGCACGGCTTCGAGGACGTGGTCGTAGACATTGATCCCCAGGCGATCAGCCTCAATTGAGGGCCCGCGCTGGACATGATCCAGTGCCCAGGTAAGCGTTGAGGCCGACGTCGCTGACGCTTCTATGAGCAGTGCCATGCCGGTCGGGACCGCCAGGCAGGCCGCATACGGCGAGACTGCTCCCAGCGCCCCGGATATCGTCATTTGGTCCTGGGGGACGAGAAGTTGGTTGATCGACCAGGTTCCTGCACCCACTAGGATGTGAGTCCCGTCCGTGACGCCGGCGCCGAGTTGGAGCGCTACGTTGTCGACTACGCCCGCGGAGACCGGGGTGCCTTCAGGCAGCCCCGTGAGCTTGGCGGCCTCACACGTAATCGGCCCGACCAGCATGTCGTGGGTTACAAGGGGCGGCAGCAGTCGCTTAAGGTCCTCGATTTCATAGGAGCAGAGTGCGGCATCGGAGATACTGAGGTTGCTTGAGTCCAGAAGACCATTACAACTCCATGTGGTCAGCTCTCCTTGGAGCGTGCCCGTCAGCCTTGCGCGCAGGTAATCGCCGCACATGAGCGCGGCACTTGACCGCCGTAAGGTATCGGGCTCGTGACGAGCCAACCATGCGAGCAGAGGGCCCGGCTGACCCGGCCACAGGTCGTTCCATACCTGTTCCCGCAATTGCTCAGGTACCCCGTTGACTGCCCATCGGTGTACGAGGTCGGCAGCACGCGTGTCGGAGGCCTGGATCGAGGCCCGTGTAGGTACGCCGTATTCATCCACCAGGTATAGGCCGTTGCCGTGAGCGGTGACGCCTACCGCGGCAACCCGGTCACGGCCATGCGGAACAGCCTCAACTGCGGAGCGGATCACCTCAGCAGCTCGCATCCACAGGAGTTCAGCGTCGCGCTCGTTGTGGCCCGGTCGTGGGTGGCTCGTGCCGACGGAGCGCTTGAAGGTCGCCGAGTGGCCGTTGGCCAGGTCGAATGCGGTCGCCTTTACATAGCTTCCGCCTGCGTCGAGGCCAATTAGTACGTTGCGAGAGGAACGCGCCATCAGGGTTACCCCTCGTGGACCAGCGCGCGGAGCGCACTCATGGCTTCGGCTGCGTCGGTTCGCTGCCAGGCATTGCGCCCGAAGACAACGCCCTTCGCGCCGCTTGCGAGGCCGCGACTCGTGCGCTCCAATAGTTGGTCGAGTGGGAGGCTGGGGCCTCCTAGCATGAGTACGGGTACCGGACATGAAGTGACTAGCCTGTGCATTTGCTCCGCGTCGTCGAGGTTCTCTGTTTTGACGATGTCTGCGCCGAGTTCAGCGGCAATGCGAGCGCTTTGGATTACCGTGGCAGGGTCGTGATGGTCGGTGGAGGCCTTTCCCCACGGCACAGCCTCCACGATCAGCGGGATACCGAGCCGACGACATTCCCGCGCGACGCGTCCCACGGCGGCTGCGTTGTCTGCGAAGACGCGGCGTTCCTCGACCAGGGTGGTCAGGAACATGACAACGGCGTCAGCCCCGAGTGCAACAACTTCTTCTACTGAAGCAATGAGTCTGAATTCCTCGCCCTTGCCTTGCGTGGACTCATACATGAAGGGATAGTCGATTCTCGCTACTAGGACGGGGCCTCCGTGGAAGGCGGCAAGCATGCCAAACTGTTTTATGAGGCCGGGGCTCAGCAGCATTGCGTCTGCTCCGCCCTCGATGACCGATTGTATGAGAGTGCCAGGGGACTCAGTGAATGGCTCTACGCCGACGCCGAGCGTTCGGTCCAGCGCAACCATAAAGGATCTGCCGGAGCTCTGGTCGAAAAGGCGACGGGTTCTGAGACAATTCGTTGTCATGATGGTGTTCTCCTTCGAGATGATGATCAGGGACATGGACAGGCCAAATGGCTGGTTCAGGTGCGAGCAAGGGCTGGGGAAAGGAGAGCGCGGGCGACTCTCTCGTCGGTGACGAGAGAATTCCAATATCCTGCAAGAAGCGCGACCCGTGCAGCCTCCGCCTTGTTGCGTCCGGCCACGAGGCCGACGACGTTCTGTTGCTTGCGCAGCTCCTCAAGTGACATACCGACGTGACAGGGGCCTCTCTGCGAGGTGATCGGGGTGCCGCTGCCGTTGAACCATTGGCCGAGCATGTCGCCGACGGCGCCCGAGGAGATGACCTGCGTGATCTCCTCGGGGGTGAAGACGCCTGCTCTGGCGATGTTCGAGCTGAGCGAGGCTGGGCCGACACTGGTTAGTGTCATCTCTGCTGTCCGCGCCAAGTCCAAAGTTGCTTTCACGGACTCCTCCCTGTTCAGAGCTTGGGCAATGCGGGTAGAGGAGACGACGAGCGGAGCGGGGATAGGTCTTAGGCGCTCCGCGACCGAGGGATATGTGGACAGACGGGCGTTGATGTAGTCCATACCGCCACCAAGCGCGGCGAAGGTAACTCCTTCGAGGCTACGAGATGGAAGGTGGGCGAGAGTCTGTTGTACCGTCTCCCCCCATGCGAGCCCGATCACACTGCCGGGGTGAAGGTGGCGGGAGACGTAGATCGAGGCTGCTGCGGCTACGCGATCGTTCTGTGCCTCCTGACTCAGGCTCTCCGCACCCGCCGGGATGACTACAACGTCGTCGAGCTCATACTCTTGTTTCAGGTCGTTTGCCAGTTGCAGGTCGCCGAGCTTCGTAGTGTCTACTTCTATGCGCACGATTCCGTTAGAGCGTGCACGTTGCAGCATGCGGCCCACGGTCGGACGAGAAACGAACAGCCGGTGCGCGATCTCCTCCTGTGTCAACCCATCGACGTAATAGAGCCAGGCGGCCTGTACAAGACGCTCGTCGTTGCCGTCGGTGTCGTGAGATGCGGTCGTGGTTTGCGTAATCAACGTGCCACTGCCTTAGTCCGTGTGGTCACGGCGATGCGAGGACCACGTGGTTGCGTGGCCTGCCCGTACGCCTGCGTACGTGCCAGAACGAGGGCGTCGTCCTGTCGTCATGAACCATACGACGGATCGTCATTGTCGGCAAACATTCGCGCACGTCATGAGCATTTGCTCAAATCCTGGGTCGATGCCTGTATCTTCGGGAATCTGCGTGTGAGCAATTGCTCAGGTAGTGGGCATTTGTGACACATCGTTCCACTCGAACGGTAGTCTCAAGACATCATCAGATCCGGCTCCAAGGGGGAAGCTGATGGCTGACGCAGTGAGGCGCGCAGGCGGGAAAAGGCCCGATGTGGAGCCCCGGCTCAAGATACGCGGTATTCGCAAGTCATTTGGAGATACTCGTGCTCTCCGTGATATCTCGTTCGAACTCCTGCCGGGGGAGATCCACGCACTAGTTGGTGAGAACGGTGCTGGAAAGTCCACACTTATCAAGATCCTCACCGGATTCCAGAAGCAGGATAGGGGCGAGATCGTCCTGGACGGTGAGCCGGTCTCTTTCGCCTCGACTCTTGACGCACGCGCAGCGGGTGTGGCTGCTGTCTATCAAGATCCGGCGCTGTTCCCTTCGCTGACTGTTGCCGAAAACATCTTTGCTCCTCGCTATCCGATGCGCGCAGGCAGGGTCGATAAGGCTGCGATGAAGAAAGCGGCGCAGGAACTGCTTGATGACCTCGGCTTTGATATACGTGCGGACGCCGTCGTCTCCGATCTGTCCGTTGCGCAGTGCGAGTACGTCGAAATCGCGCGGGCACTGTCTTCAGATTTGCGATTACTCATCCTGGATGAACCGACCTCCTCGCTTACGCCGAAGGAGGCGAGTGACCTGTATGGCGTCGTTCGTCGTCTTCGGGAGACGCGGGGAACTACCATCGTCTGGATCTCTCACCGTCTGGAGGAGGTGCATACGCTTGCTGACCGCGTCACCATCATGAGGGACGGATCTCACGTGCGCACTTGCTATGTTGATGACATCACAACCGACGAGATCATCGCACTCATGGTCGGCCGCGAACTGGACCTAGAGCCACACCATGAAGAGACAACGCTCGGCGCCCCGGTGCTCGAAGTAAGGAATCTATCTGCCACGAACCTATTCGAGGATGTGGGCTTCACGGTGCATTCCGGAGAGATTCTTGGCGTAGCCGGGCTAGTCGGAGCTGGACGGTCCGAGGTAGGGCAGGCAGTTTTCGGCTTGGTGCCGGGGTTTCGCGGCGAAGTGCTCCTAAATGGCGTAAGAGTGCCCCGTATCTCGACGAGACGTATGGTGCGGTCGGGCGTGGTTTATCTTCCGGAAGACCGGGACTACGAGGGTGTCGTGACCGACATGTCGGTATCCGACAACCTTGTCCTGCCCAGTCTTCGCACGATCTCTACTCATGGTCTGCGCAACAAGCGGGCAGAGCGGTCCTTCGTCGCGAAGCAGATCAAGGAACTGGAGATCAAGGCTCGCCCAGACGACATCGTCGCTTCTCTGTCGGGCGGGAACAAGCAGAAGGTTGCACTTGGCCGCTGGCTTTCTATCGAGCCCGGACTGTTGATTCTCGACGAGCCCACCCACGGCATAGACGTCGGGACCAAGGCCGAGGTCCACGCAATGATCCGTCGTCTGGCCCGTAAAGAACGGCGTGCTGTCATTGTGATTTCCTCAGACATGCCGGAACTACTTGCGCTCAGCGACCGGATCGTCGTCATGTGCCGTGGTCACGTCACCGCTGAGCTCGATGCCTCCACGGCCACCCAGGAGCAGATCATGGCAGCTGCCGTGCGTTCCGCGCATTCCCAATCTACCGACAGTGCTTCAGGCCAGGAGGAATAAGGCGATGAACGCATTTATGAAAGTAGCCCGACGTATCAACGTGCGTCCCCAGGCCCTTGGGACGGCTGTGTCCTTGTTGGCCGTGATCGTCGTCTTCTCCCTCGCGGCACCTCGGTTTCTCTCGGCGAGTAACTTGACGAGTATCCTGTACTCCGCATCGCTACTGGCGATCGCTGCCGTGGCAGAAGCGGTCGTGCTCTTCACCGGGAACTACGACTTGTCGGTCGGATCGATCATAGGCCTGACGGCCTACGTCTGCTACGACGTTACCTCGCACGCTGCCTGGTCGCAACCACTCGTTATTCTTGTCGGAATCTGCTTCGGAGCGATACTTGGCGCACTTAACGGGCTCCTTGTGGGGTATCTAAAGGTTCCGTCCATGGTGGCTACGCTCGGCACCTTGTCGGTATACAGGGGACTGTGCTCGCTCTACTCCGGATCACGTGAGGTAACCAACGACCAAATTCCCGCCTGGCTTAACGCGCTGGCGCCGCGGTCTTTTCTTGGCGTGCCGTTCTACGTGTGGTTAACGCTGTTGATGGTGCTTATAATGACGTTCCTATTGTCCTCTAGGCCTTGGGGGCGCAAACTTTATGCGTTTGGCGCCAACCAGAATGCAGCAGTGTCTTTCGGTCTCAATTCCAGACATATCCTCTTGGGGGCCTATGTCGCGTCCGGTGCTATATGCGGCCTTGTGGGCATGCTCATGGGGGCGAGGGTCGGTACGATCAATTCCCTACTAGGCAATGGTTATGAGATGACCGTGATCGCTGCGGCAGTCATCGGTGGAGTCAGTCTGTGGGGTGGTACGGGCTCGGCGGTCGGTGCGATGCTAGGTGCCCTCGTCTACGCCTGTCTTGACAACGGCCTCGTACTTCTTGGGGTTGAGGAATACGTCAGGCTCATATTTCAGGGCGTCGCGATCGTTGGCGCTATCGGTATTGACGCTGTTGTTAGGCGAAAGGTTCTCCGCGTTGGTCAGCGTCGCGCAATTCTGGAGGCTACGGCATGAAGGCCATCTTGATCCGCTACCGTTGGGAAACAGTGCTTGTGATACTCATCCTGCTCGGTGTCGTCATCGGGTCGATGCTGTCTCCCTACTTCCTTGACTTTGGAAACTTTTCCCGGTCTGCGATGACCTTCGTGCCGGTGGCCCTGATGACACTCGGTCTTTTCCCCGTCGTCGTCACGGGCGAAATCGATATCTCGTTGCCTTCGACTCTCGCCGTTTCTGCGGTGTTATTTGCGAAGTTGTCCGAGGGCGGCGTAGAGATGCCGGCAGCTCTCGTAGCCTCTGCCCTGCTGTGCACCTTCCTTGGCGCGGTTAACGGTGTCCTGGTCGCGGTTGCTGGCCTTCCCTCGATGGCCGTGACATTGGGGGCAATGGGCGTGTATCGCGGTATTGCCTATCTCATTGGCGGTGACGCCGGTGTTACAGGGATTTCTGAGTCATACCTGGCCTTCGGCAGGGGCTGGGTATGGTGGTTCCCGGTCCCAGTTGTCGTCTTCATCGTCATGGCGGTGCTGGTTTGGCTTCTTATGTCCCGATCGAACTTCGGCAGCTACGCCTATGCGATCGGCAGTGGCGCGCCCGCGGTTCGTTCAGCCGGCATCTCGGTTGCGCGGACGAAGATTGGTGCGTACGTGTTCGCTTCACTCATGGCATGGCTTGCCGGGTTGGTCTGGGTTGGAGAGTACATGTCGGCCCGCGGCGACAACGGGGATGGCACGATCATGCTTGTGCTCACGGGCGTGGTGCTCGGCGGCGTGTCAATCTTTGGCGGTTCAGGCAAGACGAGTGGTGTTGTGCTGTCCTGTTGCTTGCTACTCGTGCTCCAGACAGCCATGAGTTTGGCCAACGTTCCGGGCACGACCCAGACCTTGATCTCGGGCGCGGTGTTGCTTATAGCGGTTATTGTGCCCAACGCCGGACAGCTGATTGATCACCTCCATCGGCGCTCACCAGGGAGGAGTGTGGAACACGCCCAGTGAAACTGTAAAGGCTTCCATTGATCGTGATTCACTTATCCGCGACGCAAGTTTTGAAAGGACAATGACGTCATGCGTTCCAACAATCTCAACATGATGACCCGTCGTTCTGTGCTGGCAGGCGTGGGTGTTGTAACTGCCGCAGCACTCGCTGCTTGCTCTTCCGAGGCACCCAATTCGGGTTCCGGTCCGGCTAGTGGCGCGTCAGGTGATGAGAAGATCCTGATGATTCCGAAGTACACCGGGTTGAAGTACTTCGATGTCTCTGGCGATGGCGGCAGGGCCGCGGCTGAGGCTCTTGGCGTCCAGTATGACTACATCGGCTCGCAGGAGGCTACCGCGACCGCCCAGAGTACGACGATTACGAACGCGATCGCTCAGAAGCCGTCTGCCATGGTTGTTTCGGCCATCGACGAGGATGCTGTGGCTCCTGCGTTGAAGAGTGCGATGGAAGCTGGCATCAAGGTTGTGACTTATGACGCCGACTCTGCGGTGGACTCTCGTAGCGTATTCGTCAACCAGCTTTCCTACGAGTTGGCCGCTTCTTCCATGCTTGACTCGGCCCTTCAGAATGACCCTGAGGGTGGTCTGTGTGCATTCGTTTCTGCGTCTCCGACGGCGACAAATCATAAAAAGCATGTTGAGCTGATGAAGCAACTCATTGATTCAGACGAGAAGTATTCCTCGCTGAGTTACATTGACACTGTTCAGTATGCAGAGGACGACGCCACTAAATCCGAGGAGATTGCCCGTAACTTGATGCAGGCCAACCCGGATTTGAAGTTCATCATCTCGTCTTCGGTTGTGACGACGCCGGCCGCTGCGAAGGCTATCGAGAACGCGGGCCGCCAGGGTGAGGTGTTCGCTCCAGGCTTTTCGATGCCGTCTTCGATGACGCAGTTCATCGAAGACGGAACGGCCAAGGCCTTCGCGCTGTGGGACCCGGCGCAGTTGGGGCAAGTCGCCGTCGAGGTGGCGCACCAACTCGTGGCTGGCACGATCACAGGTGCTGAGGGAGAGAAGGCCACGGTTGAAGGTGTGGGCGAGTTCGAGATTCTCGCAGACGGTGAGCTCGATGTGGATATGCCGATCATCTTCACGGCGGATAACATCGGACAGTATGACTTCTGATCTCTGCCGGAGTGTGGTGGGGCCGGCGCGTCTCGGGGGCGCGCCGGCCCCACGCTGTGTGCGGAGGCAGTGTGAGTCGGTAAGTGTGTGCGGGAGGCGGAGCGCTTGCTGTGTCCATCCCGCCCGGGACGAACGGGATGCACCCACTCGAAGCCTTGAGGTGAACCTGGCGTCCTTCTCAACCTGCGGTAACTGCGGTCCCAGCGTCATGCGCATGTGGACTTCGACCATCTGAGCGTCTGAGTCAGTGTGTCGCGGACATGAAGCGCCTTGACACGACCGATGTGAACGTTCACTATTGGGGTGTTGAGCTGCGGTGACCGCCGCGGCCGGGTCTGTGTGGCACCCAGACGGTTGGATGTCCAGCAAGCCCTCACCAGTGCGGCAACGGTGCCGAACGGCGCCGCCGCAGACCATGACCGACCAGACGAATAACTAGGAGAAGAACATGACCGAGCGGATTGTGTTGGCTGATTTGGATGATGGTGTGCGTGGGGCGGTGGCTGATGCGCGTGAGCGGGTGGCGCGTTTGCATGGGGAGTTGATTCGGTGGGGTTTGGTGGTGTGGACGGCTGGGAATGTGTCTGAGCGGGTGAGCGTGTCTCGTCCGGATGGGAGTGTGGAGCGGACGGACTTGTTCGTGATTAAGCCGTCGGGGGTGGCGTATGAGGAGCTGACGGCGGACAACATGGTGGTGTGCACGCTGAACGGGGACAAGATCGAGGATGGGACGCCGGAGAATCTGACGCCGTCGTCGGATACGGCGGCGCATGCGTATGTGTATCGGCATATGGACCGGGTGGGTGGGGTGGTGCATACGCATTCGACGTATGCGACGGCGTGGGCGGCGCGGCGGGAGCCGGTGCCGTGTGTGTTGACGATGATGGCGGATGAGTTTGGGGGTGAGATTCCGGTGGGTCCGTTTGCTTTGATTGGGGATGATTCGATTGGGCGGGGGATTGTGGAGACCTTGTCGGGGTCGCGGTCGCCGGCGGTGTTGATGGCGAATCACGGCCCGTTCACGATCGGGGTCGATGCGCGGGCGGCGGTGAAGGCTGCGGCAATGTGTGAGGAGGTGGCGCGTACCGTGCATATCGCGCGTCAGGGAGGTGACCCTGTGCCGATCGAGCAGGACCTGATCGACCGCCTCAACGACCGCTACCAGAACGTCTACGGCCAACACTGACCAACCCGTCCGCCCCGAGCCGGTGCCCCGCCCGGAGTCGCCGCCCGGCACGGTGCGGGCCGCCCCTGAACCTTTTTCAACCTACTGTCTATCAACGCAATTCAAAGGAGAAGACTCATGACTGCTCTACCCAACCCCTTCGACGGCAAGGAGATCTGGTTCCTCACCGGAAGCCAGGACCTGTACGGCGAGGAGACCCTGGCTCAGGTCGCCGACCAGTCCCAACAGGTAGCCGCCTGGCTCGACGCCGCCGATGCCATTCCGGTGCGCATCGTCTGGAAGCCGGTCCTGAAGGACCGCGACGCCATCCGCACCGCCATGCTCGCCGCCAACGCCGACGACGCCTGCATCGGTGTGATTGCCTGGATGCACACCTTCTCCCCGGCCAAGATGTGGATCGGTGGCATCGACGCGCTGTCCAAGCCCCTGGTTCAGTTGCACACCCAGTACTCGCAGTCCCTGCCGTGGTCCACCATCGACATGGACTACATGAACCTCAACCAGGCCGCCCACGGCGACCGCGAGTTCGGCTACATCCTGACCCGCCTGAGCCAGCCCCGCAAGGTCGTCGTCGGGCACGCCACCCAGGCGGCCACGCAGGCCAAGATCGGCACCTGGGCCCGCGCCGCCGCCGGCTGGGACGCCCTGCATGCCACGCGCCTGGTCCGCTTCGGCGACAACATGCGCAACGTCGCCGTCACCGAGGGCGACAAGACCGAGGCCGAGCTGCGCCTGGGCGCCAGCGTGAACACCTGGGGCGTAAACGACCTGGTCGAGGTCGTCGACGCCGTCACCGAGGCCGAGATCGATGCCCTCATCGAGGAGTACCTGGACGCCTACGACGTCGTCGAGGAACTGCGTCCCGGCGGCGAGCGTCACGAGTCCCTGCGCTACGGTGCTCGCATCGAGGCCGGCATGCGCCGCTTCCTCCAGGAGCGCGGTGCCACCGCCTTCACCACCAACTTCGAGGACCTCGGCGGGCTGCGCCAGCTGCCGGGCCTGGCCGTCCAGAGGCTCATGGCCGACGGCTACGGCTTCGGCGCGGAGGGCGACTGGAAGACCGCCCTGCTCGTGCGCGCTGCCAAGGTCATGGGCTACGGCCTGCCCGGCGGCGCCTCCCTCATGGAGGACTACTGCTACGAGATGACGCCCGGCAAGGAGAAGATCCTCGGCGCCCACATGCTGGAGGTCTGCCCCTCGCTCACCGAGTCCAAGCCCCGCCTGGAGATCCACCCGCTGGGCATCGGGAACCGCGAGGACCCCGTGCGCCTGGTCTTCGACGCCGACTCCGGCGCCGGACTCGTAGTCGCCATGTCCGACATGCGTGAGCGGTTCCGCCTGACCGCCAACCTCGTTGAGGTCGTCGGTCCCGACGAGCCGCTGCCCAAGCTGCCCGTCGCCCGCGCCGTATGGGAACCGGCTCCCGACTTCTACACCTCCACCGAGTGCTGGATGCAGGCCGGCGCCGCCCACCACACGGTCATGACCACGGCCACCACCCTGGAGATGTGGCAGGACCTGGCCGAGATCGCCCGGATGGAACTGGCCGTCATCGACTCCTCCACCACCACCCGCGGCTTCGTGCAGGAGCTGCGGAATAACCAGGTCTACTACCGCCTCACCCAGGGCTGAGATCAGACCTGTCCGCGGTGGGGCTCGCCCCGCCGCCCCGGGGCCGCCCCGGCGTCGTCGACCGTGGACCCACGCACCGACAACGCCGGGGTGGTCTCCACTGGCCGCGGCTCCAGCGGCCCCGGTGCGGGTGAGCCCTCGCTGCCAGTCGCGTCCGCTCCGATACTGAGCAGCGACAACGCCCCCCTGGCGATGGCCGGCAGATCCAGGTCCACGCTGGTGAGCGTTGGGGTGGCGAAGGCGGCGGCGTCGGTGTTCCCGCGGCCGATCACGGCCACCTCCAGAGGTACCCGTACGCCGCGTCGTCGTAGCGCGCTTACGGCGCCCGCGGCCAGCGCATCGTTGTGGCACACCACCGCGTCCACGGGGAGCCCTGTGTATGCCAACCGTGCCACCGCCTCGACTCCGCCGAGCATCCCGTCAGGAGAACCGACACGCAGGACGGCATCGTCGTCGACGCGCAATCCCGACTCCCGTAGGCCTCGCACGCAGGCGCGCGTCCAGCGGTCGGCGGCACTGGCGACGCCGACGACGGCGGGACGGATTCGTCCCAGCGACCGCAGATGGGCGGCGACCAGCGCCGCCTGGGCATCGAGCGGGCAGCTCACTCGCGGCACGCCCACGGGGCCGGAATCGGCGATGAGCGCCAGGGGTGCGGGGGATGCGGACGCCTCACCGGCCGGCAATGACGCCGGATCCAGCGCCCGGGGCACCAACACCGCGGCATCGGAGCGCCTCGCCCATGAGCCGGCCAGGATCTCCTGCTCGTGCTCCGCCTCACCGCTCGTCAGTTCCAGAATCACGGTCGTGTCGTCGGCGGCACGCATCAATTCCTGGGCCAGTGCGGCGTACAGCGGCTGCTGCAGGGTGGGGATCGCCAAGGTGATGCTTCCCCGCCGGCCTGAGCGCAGTGCCGAAGCGCTCGGATTGAGCCGATAGTCCAGCGCCGTGACCGCTTCCAGCACGCGCCGGCGCGTAGCGGTAGAGGCGCCGGGCGCGCCGCGCAGCACGTTCGAGACGGTCTTGGTGGACACGCCCGCCCGGCGGGCGACATCGCTCATGGTCACACGCGCGGCCACGGCGTCTCACCCCCGACGGTGGAGTCCCGGGCCAGCAGTGTCACATCCTCGATGACGGTGCGGGCGGGAGTGTCCGGGACGGCTATGCGCCGTCGCAGCAGTGAAACGGCGTCCGCCGCATATGTGCTCAGGTTCGGCGAGACGGTGGTCAGCGACGGGGAGGAGTAGCGCGCCAGTTCAAGGTTGTCGATGCCGGTGACGGCCACGTCCTGCGGCACTCGCAGCCCCGCCGCCGCCAGTTCATGGAGCGCGCCGAGCGCGAGCCCATCGTTGAAGCCGATCACGGCGTCGAAGTCGACGCCGCGCTCCAGCAGCTTTCGCACGGCGGCGGCGCCGTCGACGGGACGCCACTCGGTGGAGGCGACCAGGCGATGCTCGTCGAGGTCGAGTCCGTGCTCCTCCATGGCTGTGCGCAACGCCTCGGTGCGGGTCAGGCCCGCCGCATGCGTCCACTGGCCCGGTGCGGCCACGCCCAGCGCGGCGACGCGGCCGCGTCCGAGGGCCTGCAGGTGAGAAACGACCAGATCAATGCCGCGCTCGTTGTCCATGGCGACGCGGTCGACGGCGTCGTGTCTCCGCTCCCCGAGAAGCACCAGCGGGCGCTGTGCGGCCGCGGCGGCGATCTGCTCGGGTTCCATGCCCTGCCAGTACATGACGGTGCCGTCCAGGTCGGGATGCTCCGCCAGGAACTCCGCCTCGCCCTGCCCCCGCTCGCCGGTCACCCCGAGCACCACCGCCAGGTCGTGACGGTGCGCCTCGGCGGCAATGCGGTCGGCGATCTCGGCGAAGAACGGCTGATTCAACTCCGGCACCGCCAGCCCGATGGCTCCGGAGCGACCGGTGCGCAGCGAGCGTGCGGAGGTGTTGGGGGCATAGCCTGCGCGCGCCACGGCGTCCAGCACTCGCTCGCGGGTAGTGGGGGAGACCCCCGGCTCGCCGTTGACCACCCGCGAGACGGTCTTCGGCGAGACGCCCGCGAGGGCGGCGACGTCGAGGAGCGTGGCGGCCATGCGCGGCAGCATACAGAAACGCACGCCGACTGTGCCGCGACGCACGTTCAACGATGTCAAACGTTGTCAATTCGCCTTTGTTTCCCCGTTCGCTCCAGCTGTGCGCTGGTACGGCAGAAGAAGTCGTGTTGATGTTCGTTCGTGGACGGCGCCGTGGGGATTGACAACGTTGAAGTAGAGGGTCACCATGGTGACAACGGCAGCGCGCCGGCACCGCCCGCCGGAGGCACGGCCCACAACCGACTCAAAGGAGAGGATCCCTTGACAGCACGCATATCGGTCGACGCCGACCGCCCCATCGGCCGTATCTCGCCCCGCATGTACGGCTCCTTCGTGGAGCACATGGGGCGCTGCGTCTACACCGGCATCTTCGAGCCCGACCACCCCACCGCCGACGCCAACGGCCTACGCCAGGACGTCATGGAACTGGTGCGCGAGCTCGGTGTCACCACCGTGCGCTACCCCGGCGGCAACTTCGTGTCCAACTACCGTTGGGAGGACGGCGTCGGCCCCATTCAGGACCGGCCCCGGCGGCTCGAGCTCGCCTGGCACACCACCGAGCCCAACACCTTCGGCACCGACCAGTTCATGACCTGGTGCGACCAGGCCGGTATCGAGCCGATGCTGGCCATCAACCTCGGCACTCGCGGCGAGACCGACGCCGTCAACCTCCTCGACTACGTCAACGGCCAGGCGGACACGCAGTACGCCAACCTGCGCCGCACCAACGGGCACGAGGACCCCTACAACGTGCGCATGTGGTGCCTGGGCAACGAGATGGACGGTCCCTGGCAGGTCGGCCACAAGAACGCCGAGGACTATGCCTACCTGGCCCTGTCGACCGCCCGCGCCATGCACATGGTCGACCAGGACCTCGAACTGGTGGCCTGCGGTTCGGCCGCCTGGGAGATGCCCACCTTCGGCGACTGGGAGCGGACCATCCTCGACCTGGCCTACGACGAGGTCGACTACATCAGCCTTCACCGCTACGTCGACCCCGACGCTCAGGACCGGGCCAGCTTCCTCGCCGCCGGCGTGGACCTGGACCGCTTCATCGACGGGGTGATCGCCACCGCCGACGCCGTCGGCGCCAAGCACCGCTCGAACAAGAAGATCATGGTCAGCGTCGACGAGTGGAACGTGTGGCGCCTGGGCGCCTGGAACTCCATCGAGCACGGTTTCGCCCCCGACGACTGGCCGGAGGCCGCACCCCGCATCGAGGACGTCTACACGGGTGCCGACGCCCTGGTGGTCGGCGGCCTGCTGATCTCCCTGCTGCGCCACGCCGACCGCGTCAAGGCCGCCTCCATGGCGCAGCTGGTCAACGTGATCGCCCCGATTATGACCGAGAAGGGCGGACGCGCCTGGCGGCAGACCACCTTCCACCCCTTCGCCATCGCCTCCCGGATCGCCCGCGGCCAGGCCTACGACGCCGTCGTCGCCAGCCCGGTCGCCGGCACCGAGCGCTACGGCGAGATTGACGCCGTCGACGCCGTGGTCACCTGGGACGAGGAGACGGGAACCGGCTCGCTGCTCGCCCTGAACCGCTCACTGACCGATGCGGTCGACGTCACCGCCGCGCTGGGGGCCCTGGGCGTGAGCCGCGTCAAGGCGGCCCAGATCATCGCGCCCGACGACCTCGACGCCGTCAACACCGCCGACGACCCCGACCGCGTCCACCCCGTCCCCCACGAGGTGACGCTGGCCGACGGCGTGCTCGCCACCACGCTGCCGCCCGCCTCCTGGCTGGCGGTCGAGCTCGCCTGAAAGAAAGGAGCCCGTAGCGTCGGCGGCGGGCCGGCCCGCCCCTCCGTCGACGCCCCACCCGGGCGGCGCGTACGACTCGACAGCCCGTACGCGCCGCCCCCACGGGCGCCACTCACTCACGACTGACAAGGAGGTCACGTTGAGTCAACCATCGATTCCGTACGCGCTCCCGAGCAGACGTCGCTTTCTGACCGCGGCCATGCTTTCGGGCGCCGCACTGGCCGGAACCGGCCTGCTGGGCGGCTGCTCGTCCTCGGCATCCGCCTCCGACCGCACCAAGATCCAGCTCTGGCACCTGTTCACCGGCGGTGACGGCGGCGTCTTCCAGGCCATGATGGACACCGTCGGCCAGCAGAATCCGCAGCTTGAGATCGACCCCGTGGTGCTCACCTGGGGCGGCCCCTACTACACGAAGCTAGCGATGTCCTCGGTCGGCGGGCGCTCCCCGGACCTGGCCGTCATGCACGCCACTCGAGTGATCGGCTACGCCCCCGGCGGGCTGCTCGACACCTGGGATCTGGACCGGCTCGCGGACCACGGCATCACCCCCGAGATGTTCCCCGATCTGCTGTGGGACAAGTGCTTCGTGGACGGCCGGCTGTACGCCGTCCCGCTGGACTTCCACGCCTTCATCCTCTTCTTCAACACCGAGCTGTGCGACCAGGCCGGGTTGCTCGCCGCGGACGGCACCCTGACCGGACTGGACTCCCCCGAGGGCTTCCTCGACGCCGGCCGCCGCCTGGCGGAGGTAACCGGCGGGCAGGGCATGTCCTTCGGCTACACCGGCGACGGCGCCCAGGTCTCCCGCATGTTCTGGGGCCTGTACGCCCAGACCGGTGCGGAATGCACCCTCACTCCGGGGCAGGAGGCGCAGATCGACCGAGACGCCGCCATCAAGGTCACCTCCCTGATCAAGGACATGCTCGACGGCACCGTCGCCGAGCCGGATATGGACTACGGCGGCGCCATCGCCTCCTTCTCCACCGGCCGCACCGGCATCACCTTCATGGGCAACTGGGAGTACCAGACCTTCCTGAACGCCGGCGTGCCCCTGGACGCCATGCCGATGCCGAACATCTTCGGCACCCCGGCCACCTTCGGTGACTCCCACGTATTCGTGCTCCCGCACCAGACGAGTGTGGATGAGGCCAAGCGCGATGCGGCCTACGAGGTCGTGGCCGGCATGCTCAAGAACTCCCTCGACTGGGCGGCCGGCGGGCACACCCCCGCGAACGTGGAGGTCACCTCATCCTCCGCCTACGCCGAGCTCGTGCCCCAGTCCCACTATGCCGACGCCATCGACCAGGCCGTCTTCGAACCAGCCGCCTGGTTCACGGGATCCGGCTCCGATTTCCAGGCGCGCGTGGCGGAGGTCATGCAGTCCTGCTGGCTGTCCGGCTCCCTCACGCCGGAGCAGGCCGTGGACGGACTCATCGACCGCCTTAACCGCATGCTCGCCCAGAACCCGCCGGCCTGAGTGAAAGGAGACCCGCTATGACTGTTAGAACCGCAGCGAATACGGCAGCCGGTACGGATCCGGCTGCGGCCTCCACCACGAGGACCGGTCGCCGGGCCGGCGCGAGCCGGAGCGCACGGGACTCCTCCCGCGCGGTTAGGCGACTCGGCTCCGGCATGCCCTTCGTCATTCCCTTCCTCATCGTCGCCTTCCTGTTTCTGATCGCCCCCATCGTCTACGGGCTGTGGCTGTCTTTCACGGAGCAGTCCCTGATGGGCAACGGCGGCTGGGTGGGACTGGCCAACTATGTTGAGGCCTTCGGTGACGCGACCATGTGGTCCACTCTGGGCCACACGCTCGCCTTCACGCTCATGAGTACCATCCCGCTGGTACTCGTCGCCCTGATCATGGCGCTACTGGTGTACATCGGCATCCCCGGCCAGTGGTTCTGGCGGCTGTCCTTCTTCGCCCCCTATCTCCTGCCGGTCGCCGTCGTCGTGCAGATCTGGACCTGGCTGTTCAACTCCGATGTCGGCTTCATCAACTACTGGCTGGTCAGGTTCGGGCTGGACAAGGTCGGCTGGCTCACCGACGTGAACGTGGCCATGTGGTCCATGGTCATCCTGACCGTCTGGTGGACCGTGGGCTTCAACTTCCTGCTGTACCTGTCCAGCCTCCAGGCGATCCCGGACCTGCTGTACGAGGCCGCCGAGGTCGACGGTGCCGGCTTCTGGCGCAAGCTCTTCTCCATCACGCTGCCGCAGCTGCGTGGCACCACCGTGCTGGTGGCCACCTTGCAGGTGATCGCCTCACTGAAGATCTTCGACCAGATGTTCATCGCCTTCGCCGGCGGATCGGGCCCCGAGGGCTCCACCCGCCCCATCCTCCAATACATCTACGACACGGGTTTCACGAACTACCGCATGGGTTATGCCTCGGCGATGTCATACATCTTCTTCATCGTCATCATTGTCATCACCGTGGCCTTCCGGTTCCTGACCCGCTCTCGGAAGGACGCCAACAATGAGCGCTGAGTCCATCGCCTCGCCGATTTCCTTGCGCGACCGGCACCGCCGCGAGCGGGCCGAGCGCAATGCGGAGATCCGCCGCACCCGCGGTCTGCTGTTGGGAGACAGCAAGGTGGCCCGCGTCGTCGCCTTCCTGATCCTGGCCCTGTTCGCCCTCACCTGGCTGTTGCCGCTCGCCTGGGCGATCGACACCTCCTTCAAGACCGAGGTACAGGCACAGTCACTGCCGCTGCAGTGGGTTCCCGACGGCGGCTTCACCCTGGAGAACTACCGCACCGTATTCGCGCGCGGCGAGGTGTTCACCTGGATGGGCAACACCTTCCTGATCGCCACCGCGGTCACCATCCTCACGGTCATCATCTGTGCGCTGGCCGGCTACGCCTTCTCCCGCACCATCTTCCGTGGGCGCAAGGCGCTGCTCGCGCTGACGATCGCCCTGATCATGGTTCCCGGGCAGATCCTGATCGTGCCGCTGTTCAAGGAGATGGTGCTGCTGAACGCGGTGGACACCTTCGCCGGTGTGATCCTGCCACAGACCATCGCGCCGATGATGGTGTACATCTTCAAGCAGTACTTCGACCAGGTTCCCCAGGAACTGGAGGATGCCGCCCGCGTGGACGGCGCCGGGAACTGGCGCCTGTTCTGGAACATCATCCTGCCGGTGTCCCGGCCGATTGTCACCGCCGTGGCTATCTTCGTGTTCATCGGTGCCTGGAACAACTTCATGTGGCCGTTCATCGTCACCAACAACCCCGACCTGATGACGTTGCCGGTGGGTCTGTCCACGGTGAAGAACGCCTACGGCACCATCTACGCCCAGACCATGGCCTCCGCCATGATCGCCGCGCTGCCGCTCACGATCCTGTTCATGCTCTTCCAGCGCCAGATCATCAAGGCCGTGGCCACCACCGGCCTGGGCGGCCAGTGAGGGCGCACGGGATCTGTCTGACCGTGCAGCGATGTCGCAGCCGGTGGCGGCCTTACTGACCTTGAAGCAGGTTCCTGAGTTGACTGACCGTCTCCGCTCCTTTCATATCGATGTCGGCGAGGAGCGGATAGACGGCGTCCTCATCCACTTCAAGAATGCCCTGGGTCGGGTGGGTGAGCGTATACAGTCCCGGTTCATCGGAGGCCGTCAAGAACAGAACCGCCTTATCGCCGCCAATTCCGGCCAGAGGCGCCTGCCCATCGGAGTCCACCGGCTCTTGCCGGATGCGCACCGATGCCACGTCCAGGCCCGTCGGCGCCAGGACCTCGCTGGCATCAACGACTGCGGTACCGTCCGGATCGATCGGTACGCCATCGACGCTGCCGATGATGACGAGGTCCGAGGCCTCGGCGAGTGCCTGGACGTCTTCATAGGACTGCGGCAGGGTCGGTTGGTAGGAGCCGTCTGTGATGGACTCGGCTTCGGCGTCGGGGTTACTTGGACGGTCGAGCCGAGTGACCGCAAACGATCCTACGGCTAGCACCACGGCGGCCGCAGCCGCGACGGGGATCAAGAACCGGGGCGAGCGGGTGGCCCGTTCAAGCGGTGAGGATTGCTGCGCGGGACGGCCGTGCTGGGGATCGTAGACGTGGCCGGTTATGTCGGTGAAGTCCGCTTGTGCGCGCCGCGAGAGCGAGGAGTTCCGTCCGGGGCCCCGGGGGCGGGAGTTCCTAATCCTGCGCTCAAGATCGTTCATTGACTGGTGTTCTCCTCTTGTATGCACTTGTCACTCCGGCTCCTCGAGAGCGGCGCGCAACCGCTTCTTGGCTCGTAGTAGGCGCACTCGGACAGCGACTGTCGTGATATCGAGTACGGATGCCATCTCGGATCGCGTCAGCTCCTCCCAGTACGCCATTCGTAGTATTTCGCGGTCGTCGGCGCTGAGTGACCTCATGGCCTGGCGAACCAGGATGGAGTCATCAATCGCGGTCTCGATCGACTCGTGTGCGTCTTGGGTGCCGCTCATCGAGTCGAAGTACTTCGTGTCACGCTCGTGTCTGCGGTACTGGTTGGCGATCAAGTTGCGGAGTGTCTTGTAAAGCCATGGAACGCTGACCTCTCCGCCCGAAATATGGTGCTGCCAGGCTATTCGGAAGGTCTCGGCGGTAATGTCCTCCGCCACCGCCTGCTGTCCGAGGCGCTGTCTGGCGATTGCTAGCATGTGGGGCTGGTGATCGGTGTAGATCTGCTGGAATGTCTCGACGGCATCGGACCGCGTCAAGGTAATATCAGAATGAGCGGCTGCGGAGGAGGCCTGACTTGTCGGTGAGTCGGACCTCCCCTGCAGCGATGAATGAGTCTCATTCGGGGGCATCGTTGACCATGAAGTACTCGTCGTATCCGGGGCTCGGGGAGGGCGTCACGGGCGCGGACGGGAAGTAGCCTCCACTCAGCGAGACCTCCGGGCCGATGGGGATGGTGCCTCCGCTCGGCAGGCGTATCTCGGTCCCGTCAGACGTGACCTCGGTTCCCTCGGGGAAGACCATACCCACAGGCTTCGGGCCGGTCTCCGTGGCATGGTCCGCGCCGCTGCCGACTTCCTGTATGCAACCGCTGTGCTCGTCGACTTCCAACTGCCCTTGCCAGCGCGCATCCAGATAGATTCGCTCCTCATCTTGGGCGACCTCATAGGTGAGCACGTATGGCTGCTCCGTCGGGCCGGTGTGTACGTCGTCAGCCTGGTTCCCCGCGCATCCTCCCTGGGCCATCACCGCCAGGGCGACACCTATGGCGGCGGTGCGGCGCGCGACAGTGCGGCTGGTGCTGGTCATCTGGCTCTTCTTCAACCGGCTCAATGTCGGTCGCCTCCTTGACAGCGGCCCCTGCTGGGCCTCAGCAAACACGTTCCGCGGGAGTGCGGTGAACTCTTCTGGCGGAGTTTCGCGGAATACCGGCCTCGGGTCGACGTCGCTGCGGGCTGTGCGCATTTGTGCCTCCTCGGGTCGGTGGATGTTTCAGACGCCGGCGTTCCGATTCGGAACGAGATGGGTTGGCGACTGGTATATGTCTGGGCGGGCGGTCGCGTTACATCCCAACGGGAACCGTCGACTAGCATTGCACTCAACCGGAAAACAATCCGGGGCGGCGGCCCCACGAGAGTCTGGAAGCAACCATGCAACACCCTTCGCTCAATGGAGAGCTCATCGACCTGCGCGCGGGCGACTACGAAGCCCGGATCGCCACCGCAGGTGCCACTCTGGTCCACCTGCGCCGGCAGGGGCGCGACCTGGTCATCCCCTTTGATGCCGAAACCGCCCTGCCCGGCGCCTGGCAGGGCAAGACGCTGGTCCCCTGGCCCAACCGCATCGCCGACTCCCACTACACCTACCGCGGCGTGGATTACCCGGTGCCCTGCAATGAGCCCGAGACCGGGGCCGCCCTGCACGGGCTGGTCGGCTGGACGAGCTTCGCCGTCGCCGGGCCCGAAGCCTCCGGCGCTGCCACGCCGGAGGCGGCCGAGGCGGTCACCCTGGTACTCAGTCTGCCCGCCTCCTACGCCTACCCCTGGGCGCTGGAGGTCGCCGTCCGCTACGCGTTGGACGCGGGCACGGGCCTTACCGTCACCACCACAACCACCAACGCCGGCGCCGCCGTCTCCCCGGCCGCCGGCATCGTTGGCGCCCCGCTCGAGGACGGGATTCCCGCGCCCGCTCCTTACGGCGTCTCCTGCCACCCCTACCTGACCCGCTCGGTCCCGCTGGACGAATGCGTGCTGCAGGTGCCCGCCGACCGCGTGCTCGACGTCGACGCCCACATGGCGCCGGCGGGGGAGCGGGACGTGACCGGCAGCGACTGGGACTGGCGCGCCGGGCGCCTGGTGGGGAGCACCGCCACCGACAACGCCTACACCGGGCTGCCCGCAGGTGCGTGGCAGGTGCGGCTGACCGGCGGCGAGGGCGAGCACAGCGTGGTCATTAGCGCCGCGGCCCCCTGGGTGCAGGTCTACAGCGGTGAGCACCTGGGACGGCGGGGCGTCGCCGTCGAGCCCATGACCTGCCCGCCCAACGCCTTCAATACCGGACAAGACCTGGTCACTCTGGCTGCGGGCGAGTCCCACACCTTCACCTGGCGGCTCTGGGAGGAGGACTGAGCCGGGCCGCGGGTACGCCGCCCATGTCTGCGCAGGCAGTGCCCGGAACCGTGGGGCGCCGTCCGGGAATGATGGACGTCGCCCGCCTGGCCGGCGTCTCCCACCAGACCGTCTCGCGCGTCATCAACCGCCCCGAATCCGTCCGCCCCGCCACTTTGGCGAAGGTCCGGGCCGCCATCGATCAGCTCGGTTACCGGCCCAATCTGGCCGCGCGCGCCCTGGTCACCGCCTCAACCCGCATGATCGGCGTGGTCACCACCGGATCCCACTTCCAGGGGCCCGCATCCACCACCGCCGCCATCGAGGTCGCCGCCCGGCAGGCCGGCTACGCCACCCTCGTCACCGCCCTCAAGCGCGAGGCCGACGACGCGGAGAAGGAGATCCGCGACGTCTTCGACTTCCTGATCGAACGCGGCGTGGACGGAATCATCGCGGTCGCCCCACAGACCTGGATCGCCACCTCTGCCGAACGGGTCGCCCGGGCGGTGCCGCTCGTCGTCGTCGCCGACGGCCTGACGCCGAGCGAGCGCATCCATGTGGTCTCGGTGGACCAGGAACTGGGCGCACGCATGGCGGTGGGACACTTGCTGGGCCTAGGCCGAAAGCGCATCGCGCATCTCGCGGGACCGGCGGACTGGTACGACGCCCTCGCCCGCGCTCGCGGCTGGCGCGCTGCCCTGGAGGACGCCGGCTGCGAGATCCCGCCGATGCTGACGGGGGACTGGAGCGCCGAGCGCGGCTATGAGGTCGGCGCCGAAATGGTGGCGCGCGGCCTGCCCGACGCCGTCTTCTGCGCCAACGACCTGATGGCCCTCGGCGTGCTGGCCGCATTGCGCGACCAGGGGGTGCGCGTGCCCGAGGAGGTGGCCGTGGTCGGCTTCGACGACACTCCCGGCACGGCCTTCTTCTCCCCGCCGCTGACCACGGTGCGCCAGCCCTTCGACGAGCTCGGCGTGCTGTGCATGGAGGTGCTCCTGCGCGCGATCGACGGCGAGGCCGGCACCACCCACTCGATCTCCCCAACCCTGCGCGTGCGCCGCTCCAGCTGCTGACGCCTGAGCGGCCGACGGCCACTCGTTGGCGGCCGGTCCTGCACCGGCTCGAGGGAGACTCGTCAAAACATGGATGTTAAGGTTCACTCTACATGAGTGGGTTGTTAACCGATCTAAAAGGCGGATATTTAGCCGCTTGGTCCGTGTGTGTCGGTGGTTACGGGAGATTGTTGACACGCCGAAAGTGAACGTTCACACTAGTGTTGGATCCCGCGGACGGCGTGCCGAGGCGTTGTGTCCGCGGGGCTTCCTGAAGATCTCGAAGAGGAGGCTCAACATGTCTCGACCCCAAGTCCCGACTCTTTCGCGTCGCTTAGCTCTCGCCGGTGGTGTCACCGCCGCGGTGGCGACGGCGCTGGCCGCCTGCGGTGGGCCCGGCGCGACAGGCGGAGCCGGAAACGACACCGCCGGCAAGGAGCCCGCGGAACTCAAGATCGGCGTGGCCATGCCGACCAAGTCATCTGAACGCTGGATCAAAGACGGTAACAACATCAAGCAGCAGCTCGAAGAACTCGGCTACAACGTCGATCTGCAGTTCGCCGAGGATGACATCCCCACGCAGGCCAACCAGATCGACAACATGATCACGCAGGGCGTCAATCTGCTCATCATTGCGCCCATCGACGGCACCGCGCTGTCCGGTCAACTGGACTCCGCCGGCGAGGCCGGTATTCCGGTCATCTCCTACGACCGCCTCATCCGGGACAACGAGAACGTCAGCTACTACACCAGCTTCGACAACTACGACGTCGGCACCCAGATGGGCACCTCACTGCTCATCGGCATGGGCATTCTTAACGCCGATGGCGAGGACGCAGGTGTTTCACCGGACGAGACCTACAACATCGAGCTGTTCGGTGGTTCTCCGGACGACAACAACGCCCCCTTCTTCTTCAACGGCGCCATGGACGTCATCCAGCCGTACCTCGGCAGCGGCGTCATCACCGTCAAATCAGGTCAGACCGACTTCGACACCGTGGCCACCATGCGGTGGGATGCCGCCACCGCCCAGTCCCGCATGGACAACCTGATCACCTCCACCTACTCCGACGGCAGCCGGGTGGACGGCGTCCTATCGCCGCTCGACTCCATGTCCATCGGCATCCTCGGCGCCCTCAAGGGCGCCGGGTACGGCACCGATGCGCAGCCCTACCCGACGGTGACCGGGCAGGACGCGGAAATCGCGGGCATCAAGTCGATCATGGCCGGAGAGCAGTACTCCACCATCTTCAAGGACACTCGCGAGCTCGCCGACGCCGCGGTGCAGATGGCCGTGGCGGTGCTCAGCGGCGAGGAGCCCGAGGTCAACGACACCGAGACCTACGACAACGGGGTGAAGGTCGTCCCCTCCTACCTGCTGAAGTCCGAGATCATCACCAAGGACAACGTACAGAGTTCCCTCGTGGACACGGGCTACATCACCGAGGACGAACTCAAGTGACCGGAATTGCTTCGTGGTACCGGGTGCATCGGTGCCCATCCGTGACAGGAGTCGGGGCTGAACATGGCAACTGACAACATTCTTGAGATGCGTGGCATCACCAAGCGGTTTCCCGGGGTGGTGGCGTTGGACGACGTCAACTTCGCGGTGAGGCGCGGCGAGATCCATGCCATCTGCGGCGAGAACGGGGCCGGTAAGTCGACCCTGATGAAGGTGCTGTCGGGTGTGCACCCGCACGGCACCTACGAGGGGCAGATCCTGCTCGACGGCAAGGAGGTGAGTTTCTCCGACATCAAGGCGTCGGAGAGCGCGGGCATCGCCATCATCCACCAGGAACTCACGCTCAGTCCGTTCCTGTCCATCGCGGAGAACATCTTCCTGGGGAATGAACGCTCATCCCGCGGCGTCATCGACTGGCACCGCACGAACACCGAGGCCCAGAAGATCATGGCCCGTGTGGGGCTGGCGGAGAATCCGGCAACCCGGGTTCAGGACATAGGTGTGGGCAAGCAGCAGCTGGTGGAGATCGCCAAGGCCCTGTCCAAGGACGTGCGCCTGCTCATCCTGGACGAGCCCACCGCCGCCCTCAACGACGACGACTCCGCCCACCTGCTCGACCTAATACGTCAACTCCAGGAGCGGGGCATCACCTGCATCATGATCTCCCACAAACTCGGAGAGATCAGGCAGATCGCCGATTCCACGACGATCATTCGTGATGGGCACACCATCGCCACGCTCGACATGCATCGCAAGGGCGGTGTCGAGGAGGACGAGATCATCCGCCTCATGGTCGGCCGCACGCTGGACCAGCGCTTCCCCGATCACGTCTCCCAAGTCGATGGAGAGGCGCTGCGACTCGAGGGCTGGACCGTGCACCATCCCGCCGACCCGTCGCGCACCGTCGTCGACGCCGCCGACCTGGTGCTCAGGCACGGTGAGATCGTCGGCCTCGCCGGCCTGATGGGGGCCGGACGCACCGAGCTGGCCATGAGCCTGTTCGGCCGCTCCTGGGGTAGCGACATTTCCGGCAGAGTCTTCAAAGACGGCCGCGAGATCCAAATCAAGGACGTGGCCTCGGCCATCGCCAACGGCATCGCCTACGTTTCGGAGGACCGCAAGCGCTACGGGCTCAACCTCATCGAGTCCATCAGGCGCAACGTCTCATCGGCATCCCCGCGCAGATTCTCCCACCGCGGCGTGCTCGATCTTCATGAGGAACGCGCCGTGGTCACCGAGCTGTGCGGTCAGATGGCTGTAAAGGCGCCCACCATTGAATCCGTCGTCGGCGGACTGTCGGGAGGCAATCAGCAGAAGGTCGTGCTCGCCAAGTGGGTGGCCGCCGAGCCGGACGTGCTGATCCTCGATGAGCCCACCCGCGGGATCGACGTCGGCGCCAAATACGAGATCTACCAGATCATCAACCAGCTCGCGGACGCGGGCAAGGCCGTCCTCGTCATCTCCTCGGAGCTGCCCGAACTTCTGGGCATCTGCGATCGCATCTACACCCTTTCGGCTGGGCGCGTCACCGCCGACCTGGATCGCGGCGATGCCGACCAGGAGACGCTCATGCGCTATATGACTCAGATCAAGGAAGACTGACCAATGTCCAATACATTCTCAACGCTCAAGGGAGCCTTGCGTACAAACCTGCGGCAAGGGGGTCTGGCGATTGCACTCGTCGTCATCGTGATCTTCTTCGCGATCGTCACCAATGGCCAGATCCTCTCCTCCCAGAACGTTTCCAACATCATCGTGCAGAACGCCTATGTGTTGGTGCTGGCGATCGGCATGCTCTTCGCCATCCTGATGGCCGACATCGACCTGTCGGTCGGCTCGGTCGTGGCTCTGACCGGGGCCGTCGCGGGCGTGGTGACCGTCAACCATGGCATGCCCTGGTGGGCCGGAGTCATCGCCGCCCTGATCACCGGTCTGCTCGTCGGCGTGTGGCAGGGGTTCTGGATCGCCTTCGTCGGCATCCCCGCCTTCATCGTCACCCTCGCCGGCATGCTGATCTTCCGCGGGCTGACCATGATCGTGCTGCACAACCTGTCCATCTCCCCGTTCCCGAGCGGATTCCGGGAGATCTCGTCGGGCTACCTCAATGGATTGCTCGGCGGGTACGGGTACGACGTATTCACGCTGCTGCTTGTCGCCATCGCACTCGCCGCATATGTGTTCTCCGAGGTGCGCAACCGGCGACGTTCCATCGCCAATGAGGTTCCCGTCTCCGCCTCCGGGACCTGGATCGCGCGCATTGTGCTCGTTTGCCTGATCGCCATGGCCTTCGCCTGGAAGATCGGCACCTACAAGGGCACCCCATACGTGCTGATCATCCTGGCGGCACTGATTCTGCTCTACTCCTTCGTCGCCGGGCGCACCGTCATCGGTCGCCAGATCTACGCGATCGGCGGGAACAAGGAGGCGGCGGCCCTGTCCGGCGTCAAGGTGCAGTGGGTCCGCTTCTGGGTGTTCGTCAACAACGGGGTGCTGTGCGCCCTCGCCGGCATCATCTTCACCTCCCGGCTCAACATGGCCGGACCCAAGGCCGGCCAGGGCTTCGAGCTCGACGCCATCGCCGCCTGTTTCATCGGCGGTGCGGCCGTCACCGGCGGTGTGGGCACCGTCGTCGGCGCCATCGTCGGCGGCCTGGTCATGGCCGTGATGAACAACGGCATGTCCCTGCTGGGGGTCGGCATCGACTACCAGCAGGCCATCAAGGGCCTGGTCGTACTCGGCGCCGTCGCCTTCGACCTGCTCAACAAGCGTCGTCCCGTGACCGCCTAGGCGGAGGGGCGCAGCAATCCGTTCGAACCGCGGGCGGTGGTGGGGCGACACCGGCCCACCACCGCCCGCGGTGGTAAGCAGGCCGCGCTACCGGGGCGGCGCCGCGGAGTCGCGGATGACCAGGCGGGTGCTCAGCCGCACGGGCGTGGTGGTCAGCATGGGGCGGCCGTGGTGATTGTCAACGATCATGCGGACCGCCTCCTGCCCCATGCGGAACAGCGGCTGACGCACCGTCGTCAGCCGCGGCGCCGCCCAGCCGGCCATTTCCGTGTCGTCGAAACCGACCACGCTGAAGTCCTCCGGGATACGCAGCCCGGCCTCCCTGGCCGCCTCGTAGATGCCCAGGGCGGTGGTGTCCGAGGCGGCGAAGACCGCGGTCGGGCGCTCGCCCTCCGGCAGCCGCAGCAGCCGACGTCCCTGCTGCAGGCCGGTCTCATAGGTGAAGGGGCCGGAGGAGATCAGGTTTGCGTGTACGGGCAGCGAGTGCATCTGCAGCGCGGACAGGTACCCCTGGTGGCGTTCGCGGGCGGGCACCGAGTCGTCCGGGCCGCCGACCAGGGCAATGCGCTCGTGGCCGAGCCCGATCAAGTACTCGGTGGCGTCCACGCCCCCGTTCCAGTTGGTCGCGCCGATAGAGGCTATGCCGCGCTCCTGCTCGCCGGAGGGGTCGATCATCACCACGGGCAGGCCGATGCGCCTGGCACTGGTGTGCTGCTCGCGGGTGAGCGGCGAGGTCAGCACGATCAGGCCGAGGTAGTCGGTGGCCTTCAGCAGTGTGAACCACTCCGGTTCGAAGGGCACCGGGTGCGCGCGCTCGGCCGGGGTGGGCGTGTAGGTGGTGTGCAGGGCGACCCCGGCGTCGAGTGCGGCGGTCGCGGCCCCCTTGAGCACTTCAATGGTGTAGGCGGTGGCGAGGTCGTCGGAGACGATCGCGATCGGCGGGTAGGCGCGGGCCGGCGTCGTCTCCGGGCGCACGTAGCCCAGATCCTCGCTGGCGGCCAGGACGCGCTCCCGTGTTGCCGCAGACACATCAGCGCGGTTGTTCAGCGCCTTGGAGGCGGCCGACTTGGAAACGCCGGCCGCCGCAGCGACGTCGTCCAGGGTCACTCGCTGCCGAGATTCCACGTCTTCTCCCCTCAGGACCCGCCGGGCCCGTGTGCTTCCAGGAGGTTAACAGGACTATTCGAGGTTCTGATGCAGTGCGGCGAGCCAGGCCACCTGCTCGCGCCACTGGTACGACTCGCCGCCCTCGTGCCCGTTGAAGGGGTAGACGCGGATCTCCGGGCGCGCCGGTGCCGGGCCGGCCGCCTGCCCCCATCGGTTGCGGGCGGCGAAGACGGTCGACGGCGGGCAGGTGGTGTCCATCAGCCCGGTGGAGAACAAGGCCGGGCAGGTCGCCCGCGCGCCCAGCAGTGCACCGTCGAAGTAGGCGAGTGTGCGGCGCACCTGTTCCACCTCGTCGCGGTGCACGGCCAGGTAGCCGGCGATATCAGCATAGGGCGGGTCGTCCGTCAGCCCGACCGCGCGGGTGAGCGCGCACATGAATGGCACGTCCGGCATGGCGGCAATGACGCGGTGGTTCAGGCCCGCCGCGGCCAGCGTGAGTCCGCCGCCCTGCGAGACGCCGGTGACGGCAATGCGGGAGGCATCCACTTCCGGCAGGACCGCGGCGGCTTCGACGGCGTGGTGGGCGTCCACGAACAGCCGCCGATACAGGTACTCCTCGGGGGACTGCAATCCGTGCGTGGCGAAGCCGGCCGCGGCCGGGCCCGTGCCGTGCGGATCCGGCGTATCACCTCCGGAGCCCCAGTGCGAGCCCTGGCCGCGGGTGTCCATCACCAGGTGGGCGTAGCCGGCGGCCGCCCACGCCAGGTTGTCCTGCGGCAGGCCGCGGCCCCCGCCCATGCCGAGGAACTCGACGACGGCGGGCAGCGGTCCGGACTGGTCGGCCGGGGCGATCAGCCAGGCGCGGATGGGGTCTCCGGCGTAACCGCCGAAGGTGACGTCCTGTACCCGGTGGGTGCGCAGCGGTGTCGTCACGGGGACGGTGCTGACGCTGGCCGGATCGAAGGGGTTTTGTGCGAGCGTGTGCGCCCAGAAGGCGTCGAAGTCGTTCGGCTCGGGCAGTTCGGGGGAGTAGTCCTCCAGCTCCGACGGCGGCAGGTCGAAGTAGGCCATGGCGGCTCCTTGCGGTGACTGTGTGGTTGGCGGTGGCGCGTCGGTCGGAGGCCGGCGGCGACCGCAGTTGACAGGATAATGTGCGCAGCTATACTAAATATGTCAGACGGATTCGCGAAATATTTCGATCAGCCTGATCGGACGCGTCCGTACCCGGAGGTTTCAATGATGAAGCTCAGTGCTCACCACCCCCACCCCACACGTTCCCGCCGTCGCGTCGCCGGAGTGATGGCCGGCGTGCTGACCGCCTCGCTGGCGCTGGCCGCATGCGGCGGGGGATCCGGCGCGGGCGGTGACGACAACACCCTCACGCTGTGGCACAACGCCACTACCGGCCCCGGCTCGGAGTACTGGGAGACGGTCGCAGCCGACTTCGAGGCCTCCCACGAGGGTGTAACCGTCGAGGTGCAGGCCATCCAGAATGAGGACCTGGACGGCAAGCTCCAGACCGCGCAGAACGCCGGCGAGGGACCGGATGTCTTCCTCGCCCGCGGTGGCGGCAAGCTGCGCGACATGGTCGACGCCGGCCTCGTGCTGGACATTTCGGACAAGATCGACGACTCCGTGGCGGCGGACGTCCCCGAAGGCACCTTCTCCGCATACATGGTGGACGACGGCATCTACGCCATGCCCACCTCGCTGCAGCCCGGCGGCATCTACTACTCCCAGGACCTGTTCGACGCCGCCGGCATCACCGAGACGCCCACCACCATGGAGGAGTTGTCCGACGCCGTCGCCAAGCTCAAGGACTCCGGCACCTCCCCGATCGCCCTGGGGGCCAAGGACGCCTGGCCGGCCGCCCACTGGTACTACTTCTTCGCCCTGCGCGAGTGCAGCCAGGACGTACTCGAGTCCTCGCTGTCCGAGCTGGACTTCTCCGACCAGTGCTGGGTCGACGCCGGGCAGGACCTGGCCGACTTCGCCGGCACCGAGCCCTTCAACAGCGGCTTCCTGACCACCTCCGCCCAGCAGGGCGCCGGCTCGTCCGCGGGCATGGTGGCCAACCACCAGGCCGCCATGGAACTCATGGGGACCTGGAACGTCGGCGTCATCGCCTCGCTGACCCCCGACGAGGAGCCGCTGCCCGACCTGCGCTGGTTCCCCTTCCCGGCCGTTGATGGTGGCGAGGGCGACCCCACCGCCATCATGGGCGGCGTCGACGGCTACGCCTGTTCCTCCACCGCCCCGGCGGAGCTGTGCGCCGAGTTCCTCAACTTCTTCATGAGCGAGGAGAAGCAGGAGGCCTACGCCGACGCCTTCGAGACCATCCCCGTCAACGAGAAGGCGCAGGACGTCGTCACCTCCGAGGCACTGCTGCCGCAGGTGGAGGCCAACAACGACGCCGCCTACTCCCAGGTGTGGCTGGACACCTCCCTGGGACAGAACATCGGCAACGCGCTCAACGTCGCCGTGGTCGACATGCTCGCCGGCAAGGGCGACCCCCAGGGCATCGTCGACGCCATGACCGCGGCCGCCGCCAAGGAGTAAAGCCTCTTCCCTCCGCTCCAACCACCAGGCCGCGGCGCGCCCAGAAGCGTGCTCTGGGTGCGCCGCGGCCAACGCATGAAACGAGACCCTCACATGACAGCTGCAACCGCTACGCTGCCCGCCGGTACGGCGGAACAGGGCAAGCAGCGGGGCCGGAAACGGCGGAGCCCCAACGCCCTGTCCTGGCGGGACCGTATGGAGATCACGGCCCTGTCCGCCCCCGCCGTCATCCTGTTCATCACCTTCGTCATCCTGCCGGTGATCATGGCCGCCTACTACGGCTTCTTCAAATGGAAGGGCTTCGGCGTCCCCACCAACTTCGTCGGCTTTGACAACTATCGCACCATCCTCACCGACCCCGAGTTCCACAACGTGCTGCGCCACAACGCCATCGTTGTGGTCGGCTCACTCGCCCTGCAGGGGCCCTTCGCCCTGCTGCTGGCGCTGCTGCTGAACAAGAAGATGCGTGGGCAGTCGCTGATCCGCGTGCTGATCTTCATCCCCTACGTCATTTCCGAGGTTATCGCCGGCACCGCCTGGGGCCTGATCCTGCAGACCGACGGCGCCATGAACGGACTGCTGCGCAAGCTCGGGCTCAGCGCCCTCGTCAATGACTGGATCTCCGACCCCAAGACCGCCCTGACCGTCCTGCTGTTCATCCTGACCTGGAAGTACGCCGGCTTCGCCGTCATCATCTTCCTGGCCGGTATGCAGGGCATTCCCGAGGAACTGACCGAGGCCGCCAAGGTCGACGGCGCCTCCTACTGGCAGATCCAGCGCAAGATCACCATTCCGCTGCTGGGCCCGACCATGCGCATGTGGGGCTTCCTGTCGATCATCGGTTCCCTACAGCTGTTCGACCTGGTCTACATCATCTGGGGCCAGTACATCTCCTCCACCGCGGGTACTTCCACGATGGCGACCTACATGGTGGTCAACGGGCGTATGAGCGGCAACTACGGCTACGGGAACGCCGTCGCCGTCGTGCTGTTCTTGATCTCCCTGGTGATCGCCCTGACCTATCAACGATTCGTCCTGCGCCGTGACACCGAGGGCGCACTGACCGGGAGCAGCCGATGACCGCCGCAGCATCCTCCATCAAGCCTCTCGACCCCGCCGCGCCCGCGCCGGCCAGTGCGCGCCGCCGCGTCCGCTCCGCCAAGGCCAAGCCCGCCTGGGCCAGCCCCGTGGTCTACCTGGTGGCCGCGCTGGTGATTGCGGCCCTGCTCGCCCCGGTCGCCTACGTGATCCTCGGCGGCTTCCGCAACAACTCGCAGATCACCTCCGATCCCGCCGGCCTGCCCGATCCCTGGGTGGTCGACAACTACCGCGTGGTGCTGACCTCCTCCGGATTCTGGCAGCAGGTCGGCAACTCCACCATCACCGCCGCCTGCGCCACCATCGGCACCGTGACGCTCGGGCTCATGGTCAGCTTCGTGATCGCGCGCTACCCCTTCAAGGGCGGCAACGCCCTGTACATGCTGTTCGCGGCCGGGCTCATGTTCCCCATGACCGTGGCCATCACGCCCCTGTACATCCTGATCAAGAACCTGGGCATGATGAACTCCCTGGCCGGCATCATCATCCCCGGCATCGCCTTCGCGCTGCCGCAGACCGTCATCATTCTGGTGCCCTTCCTGCGGGCCATCCCGAAGGAGCTGGAGGAGGCCGCCTCCCTGGACGGCTGCGGGCGCATGGGCTTCTTCTGGCGGGTGGTCGTACCCCTGTCCGCGCCCGGCGTGGTCACCACCGGCATCCTCACCTTCGTCGGCTCCTGGAACTCCTACATGCTGCCGCTGTTCATCCTGACCGACCACGCGAAGTACACCCTCCCGCTGGGGGTCCAGGCCTTCGCCTCCGAGCACTCGGTCAACACCGCGCAGGTCCTGGCATTCACCTCCCTGTCCATGATCCCCGCCCTCGTGGTCTTCAGCCTGTTCGAGCGGCGCATCGTCGGCGGCCTGACCGGCGCCGTCAAGGGCTGACCCAAGGCCGACCGCCAACCACCGCAACCTGGAGCCAACCGTGAACACCTGGAACGACACCTCCCTGCCTGCCGACCAGCGGGCCGCAGCCCTGCTTTCGGTCATGAGCCGACAGGAGAAAATCCACCAGCTCGCCTCCTTCTGGGAGCGCGACGAGGAAGAGGCCGTGCCCGCACCGGAGCCGGTCGACGTCGGTGACCACGACGACGAGGTGGTCGCATCCGAGGCCGCTCACCAAGTCGCCCCCATGGAGGACGCGTTCAAGGTCGGACGCCAGGGCTGGGAGGAGAGCGTCGACGGCGGATTGGGCCACCTGACCCGCATCTACGGCACGGACCCCGTCAGCGTCGCCGACGGAGCGGCCAAGCTGGCGCGTCTGCAGCGCGACATCGTCTCCCGCAACGCCTTCGGCATCCCGGCCATCGCTCACGAGGAGTGCCTGACCGGTTTCACGGCGCTGGGGGCGACCGTATACCCGGCCGCCATCGCCTGGGGCGCCACCTGGCGGCCCGCACTCGTGGAACAGATGGCCGGCCGCATCGGTGCCGACCTGCGCGCCGTCGGCGTGCACCAGGGCCTGGCCCCGCTGCTCGACGTCGTGCGCGACTACCGGTGGGGGCGCGTGGAGGAGACCTGCGGGGAGGACCCGTACCTGGTGGGCACGCTCGGCACCGCCTACGTGCGCGGCCTGCAGGCCCAGGGAGTGCACGCCACACTCAAGCACTTCGTCGCATACCCGGCATCAAAGGCCGGCCGCAATCACGCTCCGGTGTCCATGGGCCAGCGCGAACTGGAGGACGTCATGCTGCCGCCCTTCGAGATGGCGGTGCGTGAGGGCGACGTCGCCTCCGTCATGAACTCCTACTCCGACATCGACGGCGAACCGGTGGCCGCCTCCCGCCACCTGCTCACGCAGGTGCTGCGTGAGCGCTGGGGCTTTTCCGGCACCGTGGTCTCCGACTACTGGTCGGTGCGCTTTCTTCAGGCCATGCACCACGTGGCCGGGGACTACGCACACGCCGCCGCGCTGGCGGTACGCGCCGGGCTGGACGTGGAGCTGCCGGAGACCACCTGCTACTCCCACCTCGAGGCGGCGCTGGACGCCGGCCTGCTCACCGAGGCCGAACTCGACACCGCCGTCGTCCGGGTCCTGACCCAGAAGGCCCGGCTGGGCCTGCTCAACGCCGACTGGGAGCCGACCGCCGGCGTCGATGCGGGCCGCGACCTCGATTCTCCCGGCAACCGGGCGGTGGCCCGCGCCCTGGCGGAGGAGTCGGTGATCCTGCTGAAGAACGACGGCGTGCTGCCGCTCGCCCCCGACGCGAGCCTGGCCGTGTCCGGCCCGGTATGGGAGGACGTGCGCTCCTTCCTGGGCTGCTACTCCTTCCCCAACCACGTGCTCAGCCGCGACGGCGGCCGCACCACCGGGCTGGAGATCCGCGACCTGCCCGAGGCGCTGCGCGCCGCCCGCCCCGGTGGGGCCACCTTCCACCGGGGTGTTGGCTTCATCGACGGGCGCGCCGATGACTTCGATACCGCCGTCGATGCCGCCGCGGCCGCCGACGTGGCCGTAGTGACCCTCGGGGACATCGCCGGGCTCTTCGGCGGGGGCACCTCCGGGGAGGGCTGCGACGTCGTCGACCTGGGCCTGCCCGGACGCCAGGGGGAGCTGCTGGAGGCGGTGCTGGCAACCGGCACCCCCACCGTGCTGGTGCTGGTCACCGGGCGCCCCTACGCGCTGGGGGAGTATGCCGACCGCTGCGCCGCCATCGTGCAGGCCTTCATGCCGGGCGTGGAGGGCGCCGATGCCATCGCCGGTGTGCTCACCGGGGCGGTCAACCCCTCCGGGCGGCTGCCCGTCGCCATTCCCAATGGTCGCGGCGGCCAGCCGAGCACCTACCTGGCGGCGCCGCTCGCCTGGCACGCCGACGGCATCTCCAACCTGGACCCCACCCCGCTGTATCCATTCGGCTACGGGCTCAGCTACTCGAGCTTCACCCTCACCGACCCGGCCGTCTCCGCCACCCGGATGGACGCGGATGGACGGGTCGACTACACGGTCACGGTCACCAACACCTCCGACCGCGCCGGCGCCGAGGTCGTCCAGTTGTACCTGTCCGACCCGGTGGCCGAGGTGGTGCGCCCGCTGAAGGCCCTCATCGGCTTCGCCAAGGTCGACCTGGAGGCGGGGGAGTCCAAGCGGGTCACCTTCACCGTGCACGCCGACCGCACCTCCTTCACCGGCGTCGACTACCGGCGCATTGTCGAGCCCGGTCAGATCCTGCTCGCCGCCGGCACCAGCAGCGAGGACCGGCTGGCGCCGCTCGCCGTCGAAATCACCGGGCAGCGCCGCGTGGTCGATGAGGGCCGCGTGCTCACCACACCCGTAGTCGTGACGTCCGCCTGAACCCGCCCTCCGGAGGGAAGCCAGCCACATGCAATGCGTCAACACCGTTACCGTTCCACAGGGCCTGCGCCACCGCCTGGCTGAAACGGTCCTCACCATCACCGGCCCTGACGGGGCGCCGCTGGCGGACACGGACGTCGTCGTCGAGCAGACCCGGCACGAACTGGGAATCGGCAATATCGGCTTCGACTTCGTGGCCGTCGCCAACGGGGAGAAGTCCAATGCGGACAGCCTGTTCGGCGGGGCCCGACCGGAACTGGCGCAGGCGCTGACGGAGCGCTTCTTCGACCTGTTCAACGTCGCCACGCTGCCCTTCTACTGGCGCTCATTCGAGCCGGAGGAGGGGCATCCGCACACCGAGCGGCTGGCGAATGCGGCCCGCTGGATCCGCGCCCACGGTGCCGATGTCAAGGGACACCCGCTGGCCTGGCACACGCTCGCCCCGCAGTGGCTGCTGGGACGCGACCCGGAAGAGGTCGAGCGCATCCTGCGTGCTCGCATCACCCGCGAGGCGAGTGGCTTCCGCGGCCTGGTGGACACCTGGGACGCCATCAACGAGGTGGTGATCATGCCGGAGTTCACCGCCGAGGACAACGCCATCACCCCGCTCGCCCAGCGCCTCGGCCGGGTGGGCATCGTGCGGCTCGCCTTCGAGACCGCCCGCGCCGCCAACCCCGACGCCTTCCTGCTGCTCAACGACTTCAATATGAGCGAGAAGTACGTCCAGCTGATCGAGGACTGCCTGGAGGCGGGGGTGAGGATCGACGCGATCGGCTTGCAGTCACACATGCACCAGGGGTACTGGGGCGAGGAGCGCACCCAGGAGGTGCTCGAGTGTTTCAGCCGCTTCGGCCTGCCGCTGCACTTCACCGAGACCACGCTGGTCTCCGGCCACCTCATGCCGCCCGAGATCGTGGACCTGAACGACTACCAGATTCCGCACTGGCCCAGCACACCGGAGGGGGAGGAACGTCAGGCCGACGAGATCCGTCGCCACTACACCACGCTCGCCTCCCACCCCGCGGTCGCGGCGATCACCTACTGGGGCTTCACCGACGATGGGGCCTGGCTGGGTGCGCCGGTCGGCTTCGCCCGCGCCGACGGCACCTTGAAGCCCAGTTACGCGGCCCTGCACGACCTGGTCAAGGGCCAGTGGTGGACGCCGCCTACGACGGTGCGCACCGACGCCGACGGGAAACTGCGCCTGTCCGGCTTCCGCGGCACCTATCGGGTCACTGCCGCCGACCGCAGCGGCGAGGTGAAGCTCGATGCGGCGGCGGACCAGGCGGAGACGAGAGTCGGCCTGCAGTAATAAGACCCCGTCGTCGTGCGGATAGGAAGGTAGAGACCGATCCGCACGACGACGGGTAAGCGAGCGACTCAGCCGCGGTTGGCGAAGCGCTCCAGGAGCATGGCGTCCCCGCCGACCACGAGCACGTCGTCGGGGGAGACCAGGGTGGCGGGGGTCGCGTACTCGAAGGCCTCACCCGGGCTCATCAGACCGAAGACGGTCACCCCGTAGCGGGAGCGGATCTTGGACTCGCCGATGGTGAAGCCGTGCAGTTCGGCGGGCGGGCGCATCTTGACGATGGTGAAGCCGCCCTTCTCCATCTCGATGTAGTCCAGCATGCGGCCGGATACGAGGTGGGCGGCGCGCTGCCCGGCGTCGAACTCCGGGTAGACCACGTGGTGGGCGCCGATGCGGCGCAGGATGCGGCCGTGCGCGCGGGAGACGGCCTTCGCCCAGATCTGCGGGGTCTCCAGGTCCACCAGGTTGCCGGTGATCAGCACACTGGCCTCCAGGGAGGTGGCCACGCCCACCACCGCGGTGCCGAACTCGGTGGCGCCCAGCTGCTCCAGGGCCTCCATGTCGGTGGCGTCCGCCTCCACGAGCGGGATGCGTCCGGTCCACTGGCGCACGATGACGGGGTCCCGTTCGACGGCGAGGACCTCCCTGCCCAGGCGGTCCAGCGTGGCGGCCATGGCCGAGCCGAAGCGGCCGAGCCCGATCACCAGGGTCGAGTCGTTGTAGGCGGAGCGGTCAGGCATGAGTCCTCAATGGCGATGTGTGGATACTCAGCGAATGATAGCGAGCGTTGCCCGGAGAACGTCACCGAGCGGGTACTGCCCCCAACGGTAGTCCCCTCCGCTGAGCCCGGTTGCTGGTACAGGCAACGTGATCAAGATTGCTCAGGAACCGCTCAGAATGACGTTGGGTCGCGGTAGCATCACGGTGTTGCGCGTGATTGGTCCGTTGGACCTCTAGGAGATGACTGCGTGAGCACCGGAAGTCTGAACATAAACCCCGAGACCCTCGATCATGCGGCTGGAACGCTTGATGATGTTGCCGGTGACCTTGAGGATGCCTCCTTTCCAGCCGACCCCGATGTGGGCCGCTCGTCGTCCGCGGTGTCAACGGCGCTGAGTCGGCTGTCCTCCAAGACCTCGGGTGCGGCCTCCTCACTGCGCAGCACGGCCAGCGGCCTGAGGACGACCGCCTCGGACTTTCGCAACACGGACCAGGACGCCGCCTCGGCTACTCCCTCGGCCGGTGATAACTGATGTCTCTTGACGCGCGGGTGATCACCGAGCCCTCGGAGGCGTGGAATGCTGCACGGAGCTTGAGCACGATATCGACGACGGTCTCGGACGCCTCCGACGACGTCGCCGCTACACGCAGGACCATTGCCTCCGACTGCTTCAGTGAGTCGACGAATGCGGCGCTGTCGAGGCTGAGTATCCAGAGCGCGGACCTCGACGACGCCTCCACCGATGCCGCGTCCCTGTCCAAGGCGCTCGACAACTTCGGCTACTCCATGGACTCGGTCAAGACCCGGCTCGCGGAGGTGATCGCCGACGCGACGGCCGCCGGACTGACGGTCTCCGGCAGCACCATTCAGGAGCCCGAGGAGGACGACTCCGACGCGGACTACGCCACCAAGAAGGCCGCCTACGACACGCTCTCCTCCACGCTGTCCCTGATTCGTGCCGACGAGTCGACGGCGCACGACCGCTCATCTCGGCCTGTGACTCCCTCAAGAGTGCGGGGGAGTGGCTCCGGGATCAGTTCATCCCCACCTGGGATGCGAGCGGCGTATCCAAGGCGGCAGACATTGCCGACGGTGTTGCGGTTGGTGCTCAATGGGCTGCGATCAGAGCGATTTCCGTGTTCCGGCCCCGCTACCCGAGCTGGCATCCGGGTGCGGGCCGATTCATGTCGGCGGCGGACCGCTCCGAGATGGGGCTGCTGCGAACCCTGTGGGCCAAGGCCAAGACCAGTAACTGGATCAACAAGCCCTACACCCGCGGGACCACCGCGTGGAAGGTACAGCAGTATGCCGGAAAAGCGGCTCGTGTCACCAAGGGCATAGGTGTTGGTGCAGCCATATTCTCTGGCGTTGTTGGTGGGTACGAGCAGTACCAGAAGGACTCGGCCAACCCCTCAATGGGCGAGGGCAAGAAACTCGTGCGTGCCGGAACGCAGGCAGTTACGCAGGGTGGCCTGGGATACCTTGGTGCTTGGGGTGGTGCTGAAATAGGAATGACTATAGGTGCTGTTGGTGGACCAGTTGGGGTTGCTGTGGGCGGTATTGTTGGCGGAGCGATCGGAGGAATTGCGGGCTCAGGCTTTGGTAAATGGCTCGGCGATAAGGTCAACGCGGCGTGGAGTTAGATTGTTGGATGCGTTGAGTGATGTGAGGTGTTGTGCGTGTGGGCTGTGATTGGTGGTTTCGCGTTCACTTTGATGCTGATTGGCTATTGGGTGTTGGCGATGTTTACCGACACTGGGCCGGGTGAGTTTGCGCGGGAGATCAGTGCGCAGATGGGGGTCAAGAACAATCTATCGCTCACAATCCCAGCGACTGGGTTGGCGTTTTTGTGTGCTTGTCCGCTGGGGGTGCCCGTGATAGCAGATTCAGCGTTCGGGACGGTGCTGGGTTTCGCTGGCTTTTTCTTCGTGCTGGTCGGATTGGTGAGTTTCTTGCCGATTTCTTTGCCGGCGTGGATGTATCCGGAGTGGCATGTGGAGTGGCGGCGTCGTCGGCGGCGCGAGCGGCTGGCCGGGGAGAACTCCTGGCGTGACACCTCACGGCTGGAGCCCGGTGAGCCCTCCCGCCCGGAAGTCGGGCGCACCAATAACCGCTCCAGTTCGGAGGCTACGCATCCGTCCCCCGACTCTTCAGGAGATGACGCATGACCTCGCGATCGAACCCGGACCTGCCCCAGGAGTTCACGGGCGACGTCGTCAGGATCTCCGCGCCAGCCGGCTGGGCCCAGGTGAACCCCGCAAGTATCCCCGGCATCCCGGACCCTGAGATGGCCCCCGACGACGCGGGACGCGTGGACCTAATCTGCGCCGAGCGGCCGGACAGTCCCCGCTTCGCCGAGAACTGCGTGATCACCGTCGCAGAACTGCCCGAGGCTACCTCTGCGGAGGACTGGTATCGGGACTCGACAACGCAGCTCGTCGGTTCCGTGCCGGGCTTCCAATTGATCGACATCACCGAGTGGGAGGCGGTCGGACCCGGCCTGCTGCGCTCAGGCGTCTACATCCAGGACACGGTCTCGGTCACCGCCCTGCAATGGACCTGGGTGAGCGAGACCTCGCGGCGTGGGCTGACCGCGACCTTCTCCTGTGCCACTCGCGACTGCAGCACGGCGGTGGAGCGATTCCTGGCCATGATCGTCACACTGGAGGAGATCTGATGGCGCGCCTGGACACGAGCGGATACACCCCGGTCCTGATCATCGGTGACGCGGAGTGGTTGTCTCTGCGCGCCGTCGCGATGGGTGGACGCATCCCGAAGGGCCGCGTCGCCAGGCGGCTGCAGCGCAGCGGCATTCTGGATGACCAGGGCATCATGCCGTCGGCGGCCCCCGCACTGCACGGCGTCGCCGGGGCCACCCGACACCTCGACGTCTACCGCTTCGAACCAACGCGCCCAGGGCAGCGCGCCGAGGCGTGGATAGGCCCACAGCGGGCGACCATCGTCAAGCATGAGCCGGACGGTTATCACGTGTACGGCCTCGACGAATGCGAGGTTCCCTCCGCCTTCGCACAACTGCTCGACGTGCGGCCGCGTCACAACATCGACCTGGGGCCGCGGATTCTCCCGCCGTCGGTATACAGCTTCATCGATTCTGGAGACCTGGATGCCCTAACAGAGGAACTCGCCCGTCTGGCGCGTCAGTTGGATCGTGGCGGGGAGCCGGGGCAACTCGGCGGGCCCACGCCGCTCACGGACGGGTTCGCCAGTGGGCAGTGGACGCTTTCGCTCATCTCAACGAGCGTGCCTCGAGACGGAGGTTGGGAAGTCGTTGGCTCCATGACGACCCTGTCCGTACCCGAATGCCTGTACGAACTGGTACCCAAATCGGTCGCTGAAGCCCTGGAGGCTGGTGCTCCGCCCGAAGTGGTCGCCCAGAAGGCGACCTCGAACCTGCCCGAGGAGCTGTTCCTGGAGCACATGACCTCACTGGAACTGTGGGTGCGCGTGAGTCCCTGGTTCTTCGCCTCCTAACGTGAGCCGTTAGTCCCGGTGCAGCAACGGCTCCTCCCAGGCCAGGATGGTGCGCACCGCCAGCCCCAGGTTGCCAACCTGGCAATGGGAGGCACATCCCTCGGCCTCGGTGAATACACGCGTGGTGACTGAGCGGGCACCCGTGAGACTGTCCGCCTGCCGGGTCAGCTGGGACAGCGGCACGTAGTGGTCCTCTGCTCCGGCGAGCAGTAGCACGTCTGCGCGCACCCCTGGGGACGCTTCACGGGTATGCAGCCGCCCGGCGAAGCGCAGGAACTGTGCCGGGGACCGAGTACCGGTGACCCGCATCCCCTGTTCCAGGCCCCACTGGATGACGGAGCGCCTGCTTGCCAATGCGAGCAGCCGGTCCACCAAAACGCTCGGCAGTCTGGAGAACGCCCGGCCCATGTGCGGCGGTACAGGGGCCACCTGCCGCATGAGGACGTCGAGGAAGTCATCCATCACATCCCAAGCCACGACCCGCTTGACCCGTGTTTCAAAGGCTGCGGCCCGGATCACGAGCTCTCCGCCCAGGGAGAGACCGACCAGGGTCACGTTATTCAGCCCGAAGTGATCCAGAACCGCTGACACCGGCCGCTCCCACCCCGCCACGAGTGGCACCCCTTGTTCCTCCAGCACGCCGCCCTGGCCGGGCCCGTCGAAGGCGATCACACGGTGCCCCCGCCGGGCCACGGCGTCCAGCAGTGGGAACCACTCCTCGATATAGGAGTCGAAGCCGCCGCACACCACCCAAGTGCTGCGGGGCTCCTCGCTCGGACCTAGCCTGAGGGCGGGCAGGTCGTATGCGGGCAGAACGGCGCCGTCGCAGGGGATGTCGACGGGATCAAGGCTGAAGCGTTGACGCATGAAGTCCACAAAGCGCTCCCGGATGGGGAATCGACGCGGGTCGCCGCCGCTCATGAAGAACTGGGCGGCGCGCTCATAGACGACGGCGTCGAAGTCCCTGCCCGCGGTCCGGGCGCCGCGCGCCAGATGCAGGTACGCCCCGACCCAGCCGGCATTGGTACGCGGCAGCGGCGACAGTGCGCTGATCTCGTCGATCGCGTGGGGGCCGATCAATTCCGCCCAGCGCAGCGCCTGGAAGGCCTGGTCGGTCTCGGACGGGAGTGCATGCGCACCCAGGGGCGGGGCGTCAAGGTCGAATGCGTGCGAAGTGTTCAACAGCTCTCCTAATGAAACCGTACGTTGTTGTTTGACGCGGGATGCTAGTAGTCGTCGGAATCCAAGTCAAAACGATCGTTGTTGTATGTGGTGAGGTTGAGCGTGAGGGCGGGGCGCATATCGGCGCGCCATATCCTGTCCCCATGCCTCGCGTCACTCAGTCCTACCGGGATCGCCAGACCGCCCGAATCGTGGCGGCGGCGGAGGTCTGCTTCGCCCGCCGCGGCTTCGACGGCGCCTCCATGGACGAGATCATCGCCGAGGCCGGCATGTCCTCCGCCACCGTCTACCGCTACTTTCCGCAGGGCAAGGAGTCCCTGATCCGGGCGGTCCTCGGGCAGGCGACCGACCCCGTGGTGGAGTGGATGGCGAGGCTGTCTGCGGGTGGGGAGCTCCCGCCGTTCGAGTCCGCCTTTATCGACGCCGTTGAGCAGGCCTGGAGTTACAAAGCCTCGGTCGGCGCCGACTCGGAGGGAGGCGTCCGCGCCGACGCCGGGGCGGAGGGTGCCGGGCGCACGGTGGCCCCCGCCGACCTTCAGGCGGCCATCTGGGCGGAGCTGGCGCGCCAACCGGATCTGCGCGCCGCCAATGCCGAGAGCTACGCCCGGGTGCGTTCCGAGACCGCCCGCATCCTCGGGCGCTGGCAGGCCCGAGGTGACGTTGCCGGGCACCTCGATCCGGAGGCGGCGGCCGCCGTCGTGCACCATGCCGCCATGGGCCTGCTGGTGCGGAGAATCGTCGTCGGCGAGCCCGGCTGGCACGACGACGTCGTCGCCACCGCGCGCGCACTGGCCGGCATGCTGGGGGCTGAGCGGGCGGCGCGCCTCAGCCGATGAGAGGCCGCTCGGCGGGCATGCGGATCACCCGGCGGCGCTCGCGCAACGCCAGGGCGGAGGCCGCGGTCATGGTGCCCACGCGGCCGATGAACATCAGCACGATGATCACGTACTTGGCGCCGTGCGGCAGGATGGGGGTGATGCCGGTGGACAGGCCCACGGTGGCGAAGGCGCTGATCACCTCGAACAGAATGCGGTCCAGGGTCAGGTCGGTTAGCTGAAGCAGCAGCAGGGACGCCACGCCGACGATGCTCGCCCCGATGAATGCCACGGCCACGCTCAGTCTCACCGTGGACAGGGTGATGCGTCGTCCGAAGGCCTCGATGTCCTGGTCTCCGCGCGCCTCGGCCAGAATCGCCAGCACCAGTACCGCGAAGGTGGACACCTTGATGCCGCCGGCCGTCGACGCCGAGCCGCCGCCCACGAACATGAGCGCGTCCTGAAGCAGCCAGGTGGACTCGTGCATGTGCTCCGGCGCGATCGTCGACAGCCCGGAGGAACGGGCGTTGACGGAGTTGATCAGCGCAGTCAGAATCTTCCCGCCCGTGGACAGTGCTCCGTAGGTATTGGGGTTGTTCCACTCGAAGGCGCCGATGGCCACGGCGGAGAACATGCTGAGGCCGGTGTAGGTGGTCAGGGTCAGTTTGCTGTGCAGGGTCAGCTGCCGGGGACGACGGCGATGGCGCACGACGTCGCGGATCACCGGGAATCCGATGGCCCCCAGGAAGGTGCCCAGCACGATCGGCAGCCCCACCCACCAGTCGCTGGCGTAGGGGGCGAGGCCCTCCGGCATGACCACGAACCCGGCGTTGTTGAAGATTGACAGCGCCATGAAGAACGCGTACCAGGCGGCGTGGCCGAGGTCGAGTCCCAGGGTGAGGAAGCGGGGCAGTAGCACCGCCATGAGAACGGCCTCGACGCCGAAGGCCGTGTAGGCGACGGCGCGCAGCAGCGACATGACGTCGCCCAGGCCGGCCATGTTCTCCGAGGCGGCGAGCATGCGCTGCGTCAGCCCCAGGTGGCGGGACACGGCGAAGGACAGCAACGAGGCCAGCGTCATGATGCCCAGGCCGCCGATGGCGGCGCCGACGATGATGACGAGCTGGCCGAAGGGCGACCAGTAGGAGGCCGTATCCACGGTGGTCAAGCCCGTGACGCACACGGCCGACGTCGCGGTGAACAGGGCGTCCACGAAGGGGGCGCGCGTGCCGCTCGCGGTGGCGATCGGCAGGCTGAGCAGGGCGGCGATCCCGGCGACAATGACGGCGAAGACGGTGACCGCCAAGCGTGCCGGGGAGAAACGGGCGATGCGGTCGAAGCGGCTGCGCAGTCCCAGGCGCGCCAGCAGGCCGCGGATACCGCCGGCGTCCTCCTGGGCGGTCAGCTGCCGGGCGAGCTCATCCGGGGCGGCCGGCCGGCTGGGATCCAGGGGCTCGGTCGTCCCCATCAACCCTGCATCCGCCGTCTGCGTGTGCCAGCCGCCCAGGCGGTCCGCATCGCGCGCGACGCCGACGCGTCCGGCCCGGGCTTCCCGGCCCTGCGCGGACGACGACGGCGAGTGGCTGGCTCCGGAGTCGGGACTTGCGGAAGAGGACACGGGGCCATTGTGGGCCATGGCGGCCCGTCCCGGACAGAAGCCGTGCGGTCGCACCCGAGAGGTCGGGCGGTCGCACCCGCCGTCGGTGGGACAAATGTGTGAGATGCGGCGCCCGTGACAAATGAGGGAGGAAACATCCTGTGCGACAGTTGAGACACAGGTTATATTGGTGTTGTTTCAGCGCGCCGACGTCGTGCACCGCCTCGACACCCTCGCGCGTCCACTCCGACCTGACGACAGGACACCAATAGCCATGGCATCGGGCACCTCGACACCACCCAGCGCCTCGGGCGCCCCCAGCTTCCTTACCGTGGCGGAGGTGGCGGCCATGCTGCGCGTGTCGAAGATGACCGTCTACCGCATGGTCCACTCCGGTGACCTGCCCGCCATGCAGGTCGGACGCTCCTTCCGTGTTCCCGAGCGCGCGGTCCAGGAGTACCTCGCCGCCGGGCTGGGTGACTGGGGACACGAGGACTCCGCCTCAACCGGCTCCTGATAGCCGCTACAATCCCTTAGTCACAGTGTGGTCGGACCCGGTTCGCCTGTCCGACGTCCGGTCGCCAGCTGCCGGCGGGCAAGCCCGCGTGTGCAGGCCGGCACGAACAACAACAAGGAGCCTCAATGGGATCTGTTATCAAGAAGCGCCGCAAGCGCATGGCCAAGAAGAAGCACCGCAAGCTGCTGCGTAAGACGCGTCACCAGCGTCGCAACAAGAAGTGAAGTGACCTGTGCCCGGGGCCTGTTCCCCGGGCGCAGTTGTTATAGGCCGTAAAGCCGGCTGCTCATCCTGCTCCTGCAAACACGACCCGAGCGGAGCCTCCATGTCACTACCCCCAGACGCCGGCCGCTTCGGCCTGAGCGCGCCCGATCCGTTGTCCGGCACCGAGGCGTGCACCACGCCCATGTCCATGCATTCCGACCCCGCCGACTGGCCCGCACCCGTCCCCGCCCTCGCCCGCCCACTGGGATCCGCCGCCGGTTCGACCCCGTGCCTGGCCGAGCTGACCACCCTGCGGGTGGGTGGCCCGGTCGACAGCTACGTCGAGGCCCGCACCGAGGCTGAACTGATCGACGCGGTCCGCCAGGCCGACGCCGCCGGAACCCCCCTGCTGGTGATCGGCGGCGGTTCCAACATCCTGGCCGCCGATGCGGGATTCGCCGGCGTGGTAGTGCGCGACGCCCGCCAGGAGGTCAGCCTGTCCGCGGATGACCGCTGCGGAGGCGTGGAGTTCACCGCCACCGCCGGCACCACCTGGGACGACCTGGTGCGCGAGGCCATCGCCAACCAGTGGGGAGGCTTCGCGCCCCTGTCCGGGATCCCCGGGACCGTCGGCGCCGCCCCGGTGCAGAACATCGGCGCCTACGGCGCGGAGGTAGCCGAACTGCTCGCATCCGTGCGCGCCTGGGATCGGGCCGCCGGCCGCCCCGCCCACCTGCCGCTGGCCCGCCTGCGCCTGAGCTACCGCGACTCTGACCTCAAGCGCTCCCTGACCGACGCCACCATCGGCGGCGGCCGCACCTGGGGGCCCACCGGGCGCTGGGTGGTGCTGTCGGTGACCTTCTCCGTGCGCACCGCCTCCCTGTCCGCCCCCATCGCCTACGCCCAGCTGGCGCGCACCTTGGGGGCCGAGGTGGGCGACCGCGTGGATGCCCGGGCGGTGCGCGACGCCGTGCTGGAACTGCGCCGCTCCAAGGGCATGGTCCTGGACGACGCCGACCATGACACCTGGTCCGCCGGCTCCTTCTTCACCAACCCGATCCTCACCCGCGCTCAGGCCGATGCCCTCCCCGACGACGCCCCCCGCTTCCCGGTCACCGACCACTCCCGGGCGGTGGCGGGCACCCGGCAGGCGCCCGTCGTCGAGGGACTGGTGAAGACCTCCGCCGCCTGGCTGATCGACCACGCCGGCTTCGGCAAGGGCTTCGCCCTGCCGGCGGCCGGAGCCGAGCCGACCGCCAGCCTGTCCACCAAGCACGTGCTGGCCCTGACCAACCGGGGCCATGCCCGCGCCGCCGACCTGGCCGGGCTGCGCGACGCCGTCGTCACCGGGGTGCGTGAGCGCTTCGGCGTCACGCTAGTGCCCGAGCCGGTGCACGTAGGCTTCTAGACCCGGGCGGCTCCCGGGCCCCGACCGCCTGCGCACTGCCCGGCCCGCCGGCACGGGCAGGCGGCCCGGGGGTCAGTCGTCCGCCGCCAACCAGGCGTCCACCTGCGCCAGCCACTCCCGCTTGGACGACGGCGACGCCAGCGAGGCCCGGATGGAACCGCGCGCCAACTCCGCCAGTGCGGCGTCGTCGAGCCCCTGGTCCCGGGCGATCTGGTACTGGTCCACCAGGCGGGATTGGAACAACAGCGGGTCGTCCGCGCCCAACGCCACCTGAGCGCCGTGCTCCAGGAGCGCCGGAAGCGGCACGTCGCCCGGCTCCCGGTACACGCCCAGGCACACATTCGACGCCGGGCACACCTCCAGGCTGATGCCCGCCGCCGCCACGGCGTCCAGCAGGTCCGGGTCCTCACTGGTGCGGATGCCGTGCCCCAGCCGGGTCGGCCCCAGCGCGGAGACGACGTTGCGCACGTGCTCGGGGCCCAACAGCTCCCCGCCGTGGGGGAGTGAGGCCAAGCCGGCGCGGCGCGCGATCGCGAAGGCCGGCCCCCAGGAGGTGGTCTCACCCGCCCGCTCGTCGTTGGACAGCCCGAAGCCGACGACGGTGCCCGGCTCGTCCCCCGCGTAGTGCGCGGCCAGGCGTGCCAGTGTGCGCGCCTCCAGCGGGTGACGTATGCGGGAGGCGGCCACGATCACGGCCACCTCGACGCCGGACAGGATGGTGGCCTGCTTGGCGGCGTCGAGGATGATCTCCAGGGCGGGGGTGATGCCCCCGACGAAGGGGGCGTAGGAGGTCGGGTCCACCTGGATCTCCAGGCGCCGCGACCCCTCGGCGGCGTCGTCGAGCGCCGCCTCCAGCACGATGCGGCGCATGATCTCCTCGGTGACCACCAGGTGGCGGGCCGTGTCGTAGGCCCGCTGGAAGCGGAACCAGCCGCGGTGATCGGCGGGCACGTGCAGCGGATCCCCCTCCAGGAATGACGAAGGCAGCCGGGCGTGGGCGGAGGAGGCCAGCTCCACGAGCGTCTCCAGGCGCATGGAGCCCGTGAAGTGCAGATGCAGGTGCGCCTTGGGCAGGGCGGCGAGGTCGCGCATGGCGGGATTGTGCCACCCCCGGCGCCCCTGTCGGCCAACCGTCGCCTCACAGACGCAGCAGTCGGCGGCGCCGTGAGGCAGACTGTGCTCATGAGCACCGTCATGGCCGGACACGAGCCCGAGGAGGTTGCCCTGCTCACCGGCGCGCGCGCCGCCTCCGTGCTGGCCGCGGCGCTCGCCCCCGCCGGGCAGCAGCTGATGAGCTGGGAGGTCCACTCGGTGCACCACCGGCCCGGAGCCGGCGTCTCCGTCGGCTACACCGCCGTCGTTGCCCGCCCGGACGGCAGCCGCGCCACCGAGTACCTGTGCGCCACCACGGCGCGCCTGTCCAACCCACAGGCCGCCGGCCTGACCCGTGTGGCCCCCACGGGCGGGGACGGGCCGATCGTGCACGTATGGCGGCACCCGGCCGACCCGGAGCTGCCCGCGCTCGCGGTCGCCTGCACCCCCTCCCTGCTCTCCCAGCGGCTGGGGTCCCCGGTGAAGGCCACCATGGTCGCCTACCGGCCCACCCGCCGTGCCGTCGTGCGGGTTACCTACCCCGACACCTCCACCGCCTACGCCAAGGTGCTGCGTCCCAGCCAGACGGCGGCCTTCGCCGAGCGGCACCGTATGCTGCGTGCCGCCGGTGTTCCCGCGCCGGACGTGCTGCGCGACGATGCGGACGGCCTGGTACTGCTGTCCACCGGCCGGGGTGTGCCACTGTCCGGGCTGCTGTCGCGAGGCATGGACGAGGCCCAGGCGGCCCGCGTGTTCCAGGGGCTGACCGGTCTGCTGGATTCCCTGCCCGCCGCCGCCCTGCAGTTGGCGGCCCACCCCGCCTGGTCCGATCGTGCCCGCCACTACGCGCACGCCGCCGCCACCGTCCTGCCCGAGCACCTGGCCCGCGCCCGCGCCGTAGCCGAGGGCGTCGAGCAGTTGATGGCCGCCTCCGACCCGGGACCGGTGGTGCCCGTACACGGCGACTTCTATGAGGCGAACGTGCTCATGGAGGGGGAGCGAGTCGCCAGCCTGCTCGACGTCGACTCTCTCGGACCCGGGCGGCGTGTGGACGACCTGGCCTGCCTGCTCGGACACGTCAGTGTCCTGGACCACCTGGCACCCGCTTCCTATCCGCACCTGCGTCCCGTGCTGGAGACATGGACGGCCCTGTCCGAGCAGCAGGTTGACCCGGTGGCGCTGCGCGCCCGCTGTGCCGGCGTGGTGTTGTCGCTGGTGGCCGGGGCACGCCGGGAGGACGGCGGACCGTGGCGCGCCGACGCCGAGGGGCGCCTGGCCCGCGCCGAGTCCTGGCTCGCGCAGGCGCGTGAGCTACAGGCGCGTCGCGGTGCCCACTGAGCGAGGCGGCCGGAGCTCGACGCGGTGGGTGGGAACCAAGCCGCGCGTCGTCGTCGGTCCTCGAGACCGGAAGGGGAACGCAGCCACGTTTTGGACAGTTACACACTCGAAACCGCCGGAGTGCGTAACCTGCGGCCGCGCCGGTGCCCGCCGGCTGAAAGGCAGAAACCGTGTTCCCCACGTCCTCCGCTATTCCCGCAATCTCCGCACTCACCGCCCTAGGTACGGCATCGACCTCGGCCCGACCGGCCGGCTTCAGTGAGGCCCTGACCGCCGCCGACGATTTCCTCTGGGGCCCCTGGCTCCTGATTCCGCTGCTGCTGGGCACCGGCATCTGGCTGACCATCCGCCTGCGCGCCGTCCAGCTGCGCAAGCTCTTCCCGGCGCTGCGCTTCGCCTTCGTGGACCGCAGCGACGGTGAGGCGGACACCGCCGAGGGCGACATCTCCCACTACCAGGCGCTGACGACGGCGCTGGCGGCCACCGTGGGGGTGGGCAACATCATCGGAGTGGCCACCGCCATCCACCTGGGCGGTCCCGGCGCCCTGTTCTGGATGTGGGTGACCGCGTTCTTCGGCATGGCGTCGAAGTACTCCGAGGCCTTCCTCGCCGTCCGCTTCCGCACCACCGACGCCAACGGGCAGAAGTCCGGCGGCCCCCAGTACTACCTGCAGCACGCGATCAAGGGACGTGTGGGCACAATCCTGTCGGTGTTCTTCGCCATCTCCACACTGTTGGCCTGCTTCGGCATCGGCTCCATGACCCAGTCCAACTCGGTCGCCGCCCAGCTGGAGCACTCCTTCGGCGCGGACCCGGCGCTGGTCGGCATCATCATGGCGGTGGCGATCGGTGGCGTGCTGCTGGGCGGGATCGAATCCATTGGGCGCGTCACGGCCGCCTTCGTGCCGATGATGATCGTCTTCTACGTGGGCGGCTGCCTGTACATCCTCGCCGTCAACATCACGGCGATCCCCGCCGCCCTGGCGCTGGTGCTCGCGGATGCCTTCACCGGGCATGGCGCCGTGGGCGGCTTCGCCGGCTCCACCATGCTCATGGCAATCAAGTTCGGGATGGCCCGCGGCATCTTCTCCAACGAGTCCGGCATGGGCTCCGCCGCGATCGCCGCCGCCGCGGCCAAGACCAACCACCCCGTCCGGCAGGGACTGGTCTCCATGACCCAGACCTTCATCGACACCTTCGTGGTGGTCACCTGCACCGGTCTGGTGGTGCTGTCCACCGGCGCCTGGACGGGTGACGACCCGGCCACCATGACCGCCACCGCCTTCACCACCGGCCTGCCCGGACAGTGGGGCCACTACATCGTCTCGGTGGCGCTCATCTTCCTGGGCTGCTCCACGATCCTGGGCTGGGCCTACTACGGAGAGCGCTGCATCGTGCGGCTGGTGGGCGTTCACGGGGTGCTGCCCTTCCGCCTGTTCTTCACCGTCCTGATCTTCCTGGGCACCGTCACCAGCCTGGACGACGTGTGGACCTTCGCGGACATCGCCAACGGCCTCATGGCCATCCCGAACCTGATCGGTCTGGTGCTGCTGTCCGGCCTGATCGCCCGCGAGACCAAGGCATACCTGGAGCAGGACCCGTACTTGCGGCGCCCCGGCGACGAGTTCACCTCCGTCCCGGAGGAAGCCGAGGTGGAGGCCTGAGCGGCCGCGGCTACGATGGTGCGCGAGTCCGCGTCATGCAAAGGAAGCTCAATGAAGATCGTCTCCGCTCACGTCGGCACCATCCCGATCAGTTCCCCCATCCGCAACGCCTACATCGACTTCAGCTCGATGGACTGCTCGATCCTGGCCCTGGTCAGCGACGTGATCGTCGACGGCCGGCCGGTGGTCGGCTACGGCTTCAACTCCAATGGCCGCTACAACGCCTCCGCCATCCTCGAGCAGCGGCTGCTGCCCCGCCTGTTGGCCGCCCCCGAGGCCGAGCTGCTCGACGACGACGGCGCACTCGCCCCCGAACGCGCCTGGCGGGTCATGCTGCGCAATGAGAAGCCCGGCGGCCACGGGGAGCGTTCCGTCGCCGTGGGTGTGGCCGACATGGCCCTGCATGACCTGGCCGCGAAGCTCGCCGGCGTGCCCCTGTACCGCTGGATCTCCGACCACTACGGCGACGGCAAGCCAGACGCCGATGTCTTCGTCTACGCCGCCGGCGGCTACTACGCGCCCGGCAAGACCCTGACCGACTTGCAGGACGAGATGCATCGCTTCCTGGACGCCGGATACCGGGTGGTCAAGATGAAGATCGGCGGCGCCCCGCTGGATGAGGACCTGCGCCGCATCGAGGCGGTCATCGACGGCGTCCTCGACGGCGACGGCTCCCGTCTGGCGGTCGACGTCAACGGGCGCTTCGACCTGGACACCGCGTTGGAGTACGCCCGCGCGCTGGAGCCCTTGGGCCTGTTCTGGTACGAGGAGATCGGCGACCCGCTCGACTACGCCCTGAACGCCGTCGTCGCCGAGAACTACCGGCGCCCCATCGCCACCGGCGAGAACCTGTTCTCCATGCAGGACGCCCGCAACCTGCTGCGTTATGGCGGCATGCGTCCGGACCGCGACTACATCCAGGTAGACCCGGCGCTGTCCTACGGGCTGACCGAGTACCGCCGTGTCCTGGACGTGCTCGACCGCCACGGCTGGTCCTCGCGCCGCTGCATCCCGCACGGCGGGCACCAGTTCTCACTCCACATCGCCGCCGGACTGCACCTGGGCGGCAACGAGTCCTACCCGGGCGAGTTCCAGCCCACCGGCGGTTTCACCGACGACGCCCAGGTGGTGGACTCCCGTGTGGCTCCGGGTGAACTGCCGGGCATTGGGCTGGAGGGCAAGGCGGAGTTCTACTCCGTGCTGCGCGGCCTGCATGCCTGAGGCAGGAGTCGGCGAGTCAGGGCGTGGCGGAGTCGTCCGGTAGCGAAGGCGAGTTGGCCGTGGCGGTGACGTCGGAGCCCGAGGGCGACTCGGCTGAAGTGGCCGTCACGGAAGCCTCATCCTGAGCCGTGGGGTCGGGGGTGGCGGTGGGCGCGCCTCCCTCGGAGCACTGGACGGCGATAAGCGCCGAACTGTTGGCCGAGCCGTCGCCGTGTCCGGATGGACGTTTGGGATGCGATTCCAGGACGGTGATGGTGCAGCCGAGTACCTCGGCAGAGGAGCCGACCGGAATCAGCGTATATGGCTCGTTCTCGTATGAGTCCGCGAGGTCGCCCGACTCGGAGCGAGAGAAATTGACGCCGACATTCTTCTCGCTGACAAAAGTGACGACGAGCACCCATTCCACGGCATCTCCCGTGCCGTGGCGTCCCGGCTGCTGCATAACGTAGCTCCTAGCCTGGTCTCGCAGCGCCTCAACCTCGGGCGAAAGTTTGGGCGTCCCTTGCGGCAATGGGCGCCAATGGGCGTTCGCGTACATGGCGACACCCGCTATCAGGAGAACCGCGATTACGACTGCGAGGTATCGGTTGGTGCGGAAACGTCTCGTTGCGGTCACGTTACCAACTTTACCTACGTTCAGTGTCTGAAGGACGGCAATCGACCCGGGGTGGTGCGACGCCGAGGGAAGCGCTCTGCGGGTGTGTCAGGGCGTTGGGGCGCCGGTCGGCTCGTCCTGGGCGGTGGGGTCGGTGGCGGTGGGGGTAGCGCTCTCGGGGCACTGGACGGCGATGAGTGCCCAACTGGATGCGGACCCTGCGCCCCGGCCTCGCGGCCTTTCGGGGTGTGACTCCAAGACGGTGATGGTGCAGCCAAGTACCTCTGTGGACGATCCGACCGGGATCTTCGTACTGGGGACGCGTTCGGTGCCGCGTGCAAAATTCACCCAGACGTACTCTGAGTTCGCCGCGGCGAGTATCAACGACGCGTCATCAATCTGCCGGGGACGGCTCTCCGTGTAGATCAGAGCTTGGCTGCGCAGCGCCTCGACCTCGGGCGCGAGCTCCGGGGTGCCTTGGGGCAGCGGCCACCAGAAGACGACGTACACGCCTGCGCCTAATGCCAATATCAACGCTGCGAGTGTAATCGCGAGCCGTTTGCTTCTTCGCGTAGCCATCGGGTGTTCTTTCGGTAGGCGTGTCAATGTGCGGAGTCCAATGAGGGCGCCCTGTGGTCGGGGAGGCCGAGGCCTGTATTGAGCGCGGTCATAGTCCTGCCCCTGAACACCGTCAGTTCCCGCCGGCAGTCATCACCTGGTCGGCGCCGATGCAGGCGGTGTGGCGGTCTCGTCGGGGCACTGGACGGCGATGAGTGCCCAACTGGATGCGGACCCTGCGCCCCGGCCTCGCGGCCTTTCGGGGTGTGACTCCAAGACGGTGATGGTGCAACCGAGTACCTCGGCCGATGAACCGACATCTATCCGGGTATCTGGAACTGCTTCACCGCCCCTGGTGAAGTGGACCCACACGGCATCGGCATTCGCGGTTCCGAGAACTAGAGACCAGTCATTTCCTCTGCCGGGTTGGTTCTCTACGTAGCTCGTGGCCTGGCTGCGCAGCGCCTCGACCTCGGGCGCGAGCTCCGGGGTGCCCTGCGGGAGAGGCCACCAGAACATGTACGCCACTGCTACGGCGATGAGCGCCAGCGCGCTGATCGCCGCAGCCAGTAGCCGTTTGTGTCGCACTCAGTTGACCTCGGCCAGCAGCTGCTGCATGCGGGTGACGCCCTCGGTGATGGCGTCGTCGCTCATGGCGTAGGACATGCGCAGGAAGCCGGACGGACCGAAGGCCTCCCCGGGCACTACGGCCACCTCGGCATACTCCAGCAGCAGGTCGGCCAGCGTGGCCGAGGAGTCGATCACATGCCCGCGCAGCGAACGTCCGATGAGTCCCTCCACGCTCGGGTAGGCGTAGAAGGCGCCCTTGGGTGTGGGGACCTGCACGCCGTCGATCTCGGAGAGCATGGACACGATCAGCTGCCGTCGCCGGTCGAAGGCGGTGCGCATGTGGGCGACCGCCGACAGGTCCCCACCCACGGCCGCAATGGCCGCCCGCTGGGAGACGTTGGCGACGTTACTGGACAGGTGCGACTGGAAGTTGGTGGCCGCCCGAATCACGTCCGACGGGCCCATCATCCAGCCCACGCGCCAGCCGGTCATCGCATAGGTCTTGGCGACGCCGTTGAGCACCACCGTCTGGTCGGCCAGTTCGGGCACAAGCGCCACAATGTGGGCCGGCTGAGCGTCGTCGTACAGCAGGTGCTCATAAATCTCATCGGTGACGACCCAGATGCCGTGCTCGAGCGCCCACTGGCCGATGTGCGTCAGCTCGGCGGGGGTGTAGACGGCCCCGGTCGGGTTCGACGGTGAACACAACAGCAGCACCTTGGTGTGCTCGGTGCGGGCGGCCTCCAGCTGCTCCACCGTCACCTTGTACTCCTGGTCCGCTCCGGCGAACACCTCCACGGTGCTGCCTCCGGCCAGGGCCACAACCTCCGGGTAGGTGGTCCAGATCGGGGTGGGCATGAGTACCTCGTCGCCCGGGTCGAGCAGTGCGGCGAACGCCTGGAATACGGCCTGCTTGCCGCCGTTGGTGACCAGGATGTCCTCCGGGGAGACCAGGTAGCCGGAGTCGCGCAGTGTCTTGGCGGAGATGACCTCGCGCAGTTCCGGCAGCCCCTTGGTGGGGGAGTACTTGTGGTTGACCGGGTCCTGGGCCGCGGCGACGGCGGCATCGACGATGTAGTCCGGGGTGGCGAAGTCCGGTTCGCCCGCGCCGAACCCGATGACCGGCCGGCCGGCTGCGCGCAGGGCCTTGGCCTTGGCGTCGACGGCGAGGGTCGCCGAAGGGGCGATGGCGGCCAGACGGGCTGAGACTCGGCTTCTAGGTGCAGTGCTCACGCGCCGATATTCTCATGACACCGCGGTAGGGCGGTGCCGCTGTCCCGCTATGCGGCGCGAGGTGGCAAGGCTCTCACGCCCGCAAGGCCGGGCACGGAGCCGCGGACGTGGCGCAGCCCACGCGGCTGAAGTTCCGCAATCGGCGGTCCGTGTGGCAAGATGGGTTGCCGCTGAAGGGCAGTGGCGCAATTGGTAGCGCACCGGTCTCCAAAACCGGCGGTTGTGGGTTCGAGTCCCGCCTGCCCTGCTGAGAACGGCGGATCTGTCGGGAGATCCCGTCGGTTCCGTCTTCTCGCCCGCCAGGGCGTGACCGAACCGTCGACCCGAGGATCACGAGAGAACATGAGCGATACGCGCGTCGCCAAGGGCACGCAGGAGAAGAGGCGCGGCCCGATCTCCCGCATCGCCCTGTACTTCCGGCAGGTGATCGACGAGCTCCGCAAGGTGGTCTGGCCCACCCGGAACGAGCTGTGGACCTACTTCGCAGTGGTGGTCGTATTCATCCTGGCGATCATGCTGTTCACCGGGGTGCTCGACGCGATCTTCGACCGGCTCGTCATGTGGGCCTTCGCCTGACCGTCCCGATCCGTCCCCGTTTCCACCAGTCGCCGTCGCCGTCAGATTCAGTCCGAGGAAAGAGAAACACCGTGTCCGAGGAGAACATCCCCGAGGAGCCCACCGTCGTCGACGAGGCCGCCCCCGCCGCCGAGTCGGCCGTCGAGCCGCAGCAGCCGGCCGACGTCGACCCGGTCGAGGAGTTCCGCAAGCAGCTGTCCTCGCTGCCCGGCGAGTGGTACGTGCTGCACACCTACTCCGGTTATGAGCGCCGCGTCGCCGCGGACATCATGGCGCGCGCGGAGAACTTCGAGCTGGAGGACTACGTCTTCGACGCCGTCGCCCCCATGGAGACGGTCATCGAGATCAAGAACGGCAACAAGAAGAAGGAGGTCTCGCGGGTCCGCATCCCCGGCTACGTGTTCGTGCGCATGGACCTGGATGACCCGGAGACCTCCGAGCAGGTGTGGCGCACCATCAAGGACACGCCCGCCGTCACCGGCTTCGTCGGCGACCGCTACGACCCGGTGCCCTTGACCTTCGAAGAGGCCGTCTCCCAGCTCGGCCCCACCCCCGAGGAGGTCGCCTCCAAGCGGGCTGCCGCAGCCACCGCCGCCCCCGAGGAGGGCGCCGCCACCCAGGTTGCCGCCGACGGCCAGGTCTACGAGGTGGCCTTCTCCGTGGGGGAGTCCGTCATCGTCACCGATGGCCCCTTCGAGTCGCTGCCCGCCACGATCTCGGAGATCCACCCCGAGACGCAGAAGCTGCAGGTGCTCATCTCCCTGTTCGGCCGCGACACCCCGGCCGAGCTGGCCTTCAACCAGGTCGCCAAGATCTGACCGCCCGGCCCGCGGGTCCTAAGGACCCGCGGGCGAGGGCGCAGCGCCTGTGAGACCGCCCACCGGCGGGGTCATGGGCGTGCACGCGGGTCTAAGATGGGCGCTCGCGTGCGAGGTACGTGCCCACGTACCAACGCATGAACCCGCTGCACGGCAGGTGTGCAGCATTCCGGACAAGAAAGATCGAATTACCCATGGCTCCTAAGAAGAAGGTCGCCGGGCTGATCAAGCTCCAGATCCAGGCCGGCCAGGCCAACCCGGCCCCGCCGATCGGCCCCGCGCTCGGTCAGCACGGCGTGAACATCATGGAGTTCTGCAAGGCCTACAACGCTGCCACCGAGTCGCAGCGCGGCAACGTCGTCCCGGTGGAGATCACGGTTTACGAGGATCGCTCCTTCACCTTCGTGACCAAGACCCCGCCGGCCGCGGAACTGATCAAGAAGGCCGCAGGCGTCTCCAAGGGCTCCGCCACCCCGCACACGGACAAGGTCGGCTCACTGACCCAGGCCCAGGTGCGCGAGATCGCCGAGACCAAGATGCGTGACCTGAACGCCAACGACGTCGACTCCGCCGCGAAGATCATCGCCGGCACCGCCCGCTCCATGGGCATCAGCGTCGAGGCCTGATTCCAGGCCAACCTCCCCAAACCAATAAGCGTGGAAGGGCCTGCGCGGCCCGTTCACCACGACTGCTAAGGAGAAGCAGATGACTAAGCGCAGTAAGGCTTACCGCGCCGCCGCGGAGAAGATCCAGTCCGGGATCCTCTACACGCCGGCGGAGGCTGTGAAGCTGGCCAAGGAGACGTCCGTCACGAAGTTCGACTCCACCGTGGATGTCGTTCTCCGGCTGGGCGTTGACCCCCGCAAGGCCGACCAGATGGTGCGTGGCACCGTGTCCCTGCCGCACGGTACCGGCAAGACCGCCCGCGTGGTCGTCTTCGCGCAGGGTGAGCGGGCCGAGCAGGCCCTTGCCGCCGGCGCCGACGAGGTCGGCGGCGACGAGCTCATCGCGAAGGTCGCCGGCGGCTACACCGATTTCGACGCCGCCGTCGCCACCCCCGACCTGATGGGCAAGGTCGGTCGCCTCGGCCGCGTCCTCGGTCCCCGTGGCCTCATGCCCAACCCCCGGACCGGCACCGTCACCATGGATGTGGCCAAGGCCGTCGCCGACATCAAGGGCGGCCGCATCGAGTTCCGGGTGGACCGCGCCGGCAACCTCAACTTCGTGATCGGCAAGTCCTCCTTCACCGAGGAGCAGCTGGCCGAGAACTTCCAGGCCGCCCTGGACGAGGTGCAGCGCCTGAAGCCGTCCGCATCCAAGGGCCGCTACATCCTCAAGGCCACCATGGCCACGACGATGGGTCCCGGCATCCCCATGGATGTCGCCAAGCTCTGAGACGTTTCGGCTGACAGACAGCTGAATCGACGGGCCGGTTCCCAGACGGGACCGGCCCGTCCGTCATCACAATCAGACTTTCCTCTTAGGATGGCCGCACCGGGCAGGCCGGGCCAGTGCGCCCACGTGCCCGGCCTGCCCCTACCCCGAGGAGACACCCATGCCCCCGATCGACGCCGCCGCCCAACGCCTGGGCAGCGCCTATGTGTTGGACGCACGCATCGGCGGGGGCGCGCAAGGGGATGTGTGGCTCGCCCACCGCAACGACGCCCCCGGCATTCCGTTGGCGGTCAAGTTGCTGCGCGCCGACCTGCTGGAGGACGCCGACGTCGTCGAGCGTTTCATCCGAGAGCGCGCCACCTTGATGCGGGTGTCCTCCCCCTACGTCGTGGGCGTGCAGGACATGGTGATTGAGGGCAGCCGCTTCGCCATCGTCATGGACTATGTGGGCGGCGGCACCCTGCGGGGGCTGCTCAATGAGCAAGGGGTGCTGTCACCCGCCGAGGTGGCTCGGGTCGGGGCCATGCTCGCGAGCGGACTGGCCGTCGTTCACGATGCCGGCATCGTCCACCGCGACATCAAGCCCGCCAACGTGCTGATCTCCCCACCGGGCGGGAGTGCCGATCCGGCCGACGGTGATGACACCGTGGTCGGTCAGGGCGCCTGGACGCCCCGACTCGCCGACTTCGGGGTCGCCCGCATCTGTGACACGGTCGCCTCCTCCCACGCCACCGGCGCCATTGGCACCCCGTTGTACATGGCCCCCGAGATCCTCGATCCCGCCGCCCCCACGCCGGCCGCCGACGTCTACTCCCTCGGTGTGCTGTTGTACGAGGCCGCCTGCGGCATCACCCCGTTCGTCGGTGCCCCCTCCCAGGTGCTCGCGCAGCACGCCCGCCGTGCTCCCGGCCGCCCAGACGGCGTTCCCGACGCCCTGTGGAGTGTGCTGGAGCGCATGCTCGCCAAGCAGCCGGCCGCCCGTCCCAGTGCCCGCGAGGTCGCCGCCGCACTGCGAATGGCCGCTCCCGCGCTGGCGGGCTGCGCCCCCGCTCGCCGCCTGACCGTGCCCCCGCCGTCCGCTCCTGCGGCCGCGCCCTACCTGTGGGCCGACGACGCGCTGCCCGGTTCGGCGATGGCTCCGACTGAGGCGGGCCCGGCCGGGCCCGAGGCCGGGACTCCTCCCACCGCCCCGCTGGCGCTGCCGCCGACGGCGGTCGCCGCGGGCGTGTCCGCCGCATCCGCTGCACCCGCCGCAGGTGAGGCCGCTGCGCAGGCCCGGTTCGCCGGCGCCCCGCAGCCGCCCGCCCCGCCGGCCGACTGGGCGCCCCCGAATGTTGGAGCCGTGTCCCGACCAGTGCCACGCAGCCGCCGCCCCAGGCGCGCGCTTTTCGGTGTAATCGGCGCGGTCGTCGTGCTCGCCGTCGCCGTCGGCGGGGTGATCGTCTGGCGGCACCGGACCGCGGGTGCGCCCGGTCCCACCGCCGTAGCCGCACTGCCCGCACAGGCCGACACGATCGAGCTGCAGCGAATCACCGATGTGGATGAGTACCGCCTTGCGCCCGACCACGGTGCCCTGGCGGCGGAGACCAGCTACAAGCACTGGTCGCTGTACGACCTGGACGCCGCGGGCCAGGCCCCGGTCTGGTCCGGCGACTGTGACTCGGCGGGCTTCTGGACCGGCGAGACCTTCCTGTGCGTCCAGGACGACACCGGGCAGCTGATCGGCCTGGACGGCACCGAGGCCGGCGGTGTCCTCGCGTTCGACGAGCGCAAGCAGCTGGGAACCACGGGAAGCGCCGCCATTGTGCTCGACGGCAGCTACTCCGGCTCGCTCGTGGCCATGGACGCCGACGGCGAGCAGGTGTGGCGCCGCGACGGCGGCTTCCGCGAGGCGCGCATCGGTGCGGGCTTCATCGTCACCTACGAGACCGGCTCCGAGCGGCTGCTCGTGCTCTCCGCGGAAACCGGGGAGGTACTCCTGTCCGAGGCGGCCGAGAACGCCCCCGACTTCGACTCCTCCCTGCCCGGCGGCATCGGCATCGACGCTGGCACGCAGGCCTTCTACAAGGTCGATGGCGAGGCGGTGACCGTCTACGACGCCACCGGCACCGAGGTCGGCACCGTGGACGGGGCCGGTACCCGTTCGGATTGGGTGCTTTCCGACGCCGTGAGTGCCGAGCAGCTGGTGGAGCTGCTGCGCAGCGCTGCCGCTGACAGCTCGGTGCACGTGCGCGGCCGAAGCGCCGAGGCCGGGCTCACGCTCAATACGATCGGCTGTACCGTCACCGGCCCCGACGGAGCGAGCTATGACGTTCCGGAGCGCACCGACGGGGAGGCCTGCGTCATCACCCCGGAGGGACTCATCGGCAAAGACGAAGGTGTGCTATTCACAATGGGGCAGCCCTCCTCGCGCACGGACGCCACCGGAGACAACGTGATCGCCTACGACCTCGACGACGGCGAGCAGCTCTGGCAGGCGGCCGGCACCCTGGTGGGTGTGCTCCCGCCGTCGGACAATGCCGCCGGCAAGGCCGCCGGGGCCCCGCGCATGCTGGTGGCCGAGGGAGACGACCTGGTCATTCACGCCGTCGTGGGCAAGTAAGCCGAGACTGGGCGCCGCCGGCCAGGCCTGTGCCACCGGGCCCACGGAACGGGGCATCTGCCCGGAAGCCGCCGTGGAGGCATGGTCCGGCGAGGGAGTAGCCGCCGCGATGGGGCCGTGGCCTCTGCCTGGTTCTTCGGCGTCATCACCCCCTCGACTCTGCGGCTGGCGGCGCCTGCGTCGTCGGAGGCCTTCGCCGCGCGGGGCGGTCTAGGTCCTGTTGTGTAAGTGCTTGGGTGGCGGTGCGCGGTTGGGTGGCGGTGTGTGGTTTTTGAGCCGGTCAGTTGGACCGCTGTTCCCCGGTTGGACCCCTGTTCCCCGGTTGGACCGCCGTAGCCGCCGGTTACAGCGGTCCAACGGGGCGTGGGCGGTCCAACGGGGCGTGGGCGGTCCAACCGGGGCGGTGCAAGACCCACTCGCCCCCTTCGACGGGCGCACACCAAGCCCACTCAAGCTGGGGCCCCGTAGCCGCCAGATACGACGAACTCGCCATCCGCTATCAGACCACCATCCACATCGCCAGCACCGCCCCGCCAGCACAAACGACTTACACAACACGACCTAGCCTCGCCGGTGACGGTGGTGTCCAAATTGGACAGACCCATGAGTTCGCCGACCCGGTCGCTGACCGCTTGGGCACGCTGCTCGGACAGGGTCTGGTTGTAGTCCTCCTCGTCGACGCCGTCGGGGGGAGTTGTTCGGTCGGTGAGTCGTTCGCGCAGGAAGCGGGTGGCGTACCGACGTCTGTGGTATCCCAGGACGTGCCTGAAGGCACGTCGTTGATGCTGACTGGGATGGCGGAGGCGGTGCTTGCCGAATTCGTCTCGGGTGATGTTGATGGGGCAGGGGTGTTGGTGGCTGTGTGGGCGTATTAGGGGTTGGTGCCCGGGTATACCCGGTTTGTTGGGTTGGGGTCCCCAAGGCGTGTGGGTGATCGTCTTGTTATTGTTGACGGGTTCTAGATCGCCGAAGGGTTCGGCTTGTGGTTTGTAGGAGTGGTGTTTGTGATGCTGTGTCGGCGTGAGGTGTTGACTGGTTCTGCGTCGTTGGCGGTGGCGGCGGTGCTCGCCGCCTGTTCGGCGGGTGGTGGTGGGGCGGTTTCGTCCGCCTCTCCGGCTGGCACGGGAGGCACGTCGGCGGTGCCCGTGAACTCAGGGCCGGTGGTGTTGGATTTTGAGTGGAGGGGTGAGGCGTTGACGGCGCGTGTGGGCCCGGCGGTGGTGCAGGATGGTTACACGGTGGTGCGGGTTGAGGTGTCCGGTGACGTACAGGACTCGTTTTGGTTGTATGGCATGTTGGGGCGTCATACCGCCGCTTGGACTTTGACGGGTGCGTATTTGTTGTCGCTTGTGGGTGGGGTTGCGTTTCGTGAGGTGACGACTAATGGTGGTAATGAGAGTGTGGAGCCGGGTGTGCCGGCTGAGGTGTTTCCGGTGTTTGGGGCTGTGCCGGATGGTTTGAGTTCGGTGGATGTGTTTTTGCCGAATGTGGGTGTGGCGCTTGGGGTGCCGGTGGTGGATGCCGGTGAGGCTGGGTTTGATGTGGGTGGGGTGTTGGCGGCTGCGGAGTTTGATGATGCGGTTGAGTCTGGTCCGTTTGGGTTGAATTCGGTGGTTGTGGCGGCGGATGGTTCGTCGGATACGGCCAGTGATGATGTGTCGACGACGGTGAATGTGTCGGGTGACGTGTTGTTCGCGACGGATTCGGCGGAGTTGAGCGACCAGGCGGATGAGGTGCTGGGGGCTGTGGTGGAGCAGTTGGAGCTCTATCCCTCGGGCGGATCGCTGGCGGTTACGGGGCATACGGATGATGTGAACACCGATGAGCACAATCAGGATCTGTCGGAGCGGCGGGCGCAGTCGGTGTCGGATCGTCTGGGCGGGCTGGCGGACTTGTCTGGTTGGGATGTGTCGGTGTCGGGTAAGGGTGAGTCTGAGCCGCGGGTGCCGAATGACTCGGATGAGAATCGGCAGTTGAACCGGCGGGTGGAGGTGCTGCTGACCCCCGCCGACCCCGACGAGGCGACCGGTGTGGCTGGTGGTTCGTCTACCGGCTCGGGTGACATGCCGGAGGCGAGTGGTCCGGTTGGTCGTGGGCCGGACGGGGTGGATATCGAGGTTGATGGGGTGCCGGCCCGCATCTCCTTGGACAGTGTCACCAGGGTCGGCGACTACCTGATCGGTAACGTGAAGATTGTCGCCGAACAGGACGCCACAGTGTCTGTGGTTTATCTGGGCATCCCGACCAGTATGTATTCGTTGCGCGAGTGGGGTACGTATCAGTCGACGGGGTTCAGTTTGCTGAAGGGCGGGCAACGGTACCTTCTGGCCGACTTCACCGACGGTGAAGGTGAGAACCGGCCGCTGACGAACTTCTGGTCGAATGATCTAGTCGCGGGTATGGAGAAGTCGTTCCCGGTAGTCTGGCCGGACACCGGGGAGGACACCGTGACGATGGACATGCCGGGTGGCACAAATGGTTATAGGCCCGTGCTCGCAGTTCGCTTGACCGATATCCCGGTCGTCGAAGGGTGAGCTTGCGTTCAGACGCCTTCAGAAGGAAGCGTGGGCGGTTAACGGCGGTCACTCGCTGCGCGGTAAGAAGAGGATTGCGATCAACGGGGTACGGATTCGTGCGGCGGGCTCGGGAACCTCGGGCCCGCGCAGATTGGAAAATGGGCTCTTCCGGTATGGGGGCGTGGTGGCGGCGCAATTCACTCATAACCGAGGGGTGTTGTCATGTTCTGGCGGCAAACGTGTGACTGAGGTCAGAGGCGTCGTGGGCAGACAGTGCCCGGGTATACCCGGTTTGTTGGGTTGGGGTCCCCAAGGCGTGTGGGTGATTGTCTTGTTATTGTTGGCGGGTTCTAGATCGCCGAAGGGTTCGGCTTGTGGTTTGTAGGAGTGGTGTTTGTGATGCTGTGTCGGCGTGAGGTGTTGACTGGTTCTGCGTCGTTGGCGGTGGCGGCGGTGCTTGCCGCCTGTTCGGCGGGCGGTGGTGGGGCGGTTTCGTCCGCCTCTCCGGCTGGCACGGATGGCGCCTCGGCGGTGCCTGTGAACTCAGCCCCGGTGGTGCTGAAGTCGGTGTGGAAGGGTGAGGCGCTGACGACGCGTGTGGGCCCGGCGGTGGTGCAGGGCGGCTACACGGTGGTGAAGATGGAAATTTCCGTCGACTCCGGCGAACGATTCTTACTCGGCTCGTCGATGTTTGGCGACGGGTTGAACATCAACACGTTGGCGGCCGTCAAGTTGATTTCACTCCGGGAAAATGTAGTGTATCGAGAGGTCGGGCGGACCCCCAAAGGAATCGGATACATTGAACCTGACTCTCCGGCGGAGTTGCTCCCGGTGTTTGGTGCTGTGCCGGATGATATGGACTCGATCGAGTTGCTATTGCCGACTACGGGTGTGGCTCTGGGCGTGCCGGTCGTGGATGCGCCCGTGGCGGGGTTTGATGTGACGGCGGCGATCGCGAATGCGCAAATCGATGAAAGTATTCATTCTGGTCCGTTCGAGTTGAATTCGTTGGTGGTGGCTGCGGATCGTTCGTCGGACACAGAGAAGGCTGATACGTCAACGACGGTGAACGTGTCTGGGGACGTGTTGTTCGCGACGGATTCTGCGGACCTGAGTGACGCAGCGGACGGGGTGCTGGCATTGGTTGTGGAGCAGCTAGAACTCTATCCCTCGGGCGGCGAACTGGCGGTTACGGGGCATACGGATGATGTGAATACTGATGAGCATAATCAGGGTTTGTCGGAGCGGAGGGCCAAGGTGGTGGCGGATCGGTTGGGGGAACTGACCGACCTGTCGGGATGGGAAACGACCGTGTCGGGCAAGGGCGAGTCGGAGCCGCGAGTGGCGAACGACTCGGATGAGAACCGGCAGTTGAACCGGCGGGTGGAGATCGTGCTGACCCCCGCCGACTCCGATGAAGGCAGTGCTGCGACAACAGGTGCTGGCTCGGCTGCAGGGTCTGGCGACATGCCGGAACCGGTCGGCCCCGTGGGCCGGGGCCCGGACGGCGTGGACATCGAGATCGACGGCGTGCCCGCGCGTATCTCCCTCGACAGCGTCACTAGGTATGCGGGCTACCTGATCGGCACGGTCAAGATCTCCTCCGAGCAAGAGGTGAGCGTTCCATTGTTCTTGATGCAGATCCCTGATGATTTGCTCTTCATTAGGATGTGGTCGTCTTATGCGACTTCAGGCTGCACGCTTTTGAAGGGCAACTCCCGGCATTTGGTTGTCGACTTCATTAACTCCGATGAAAATAGCATTGTGCTGGCCGGCTACATCTCGGGAACAATGGTGGCCAATGATGTTCGTAGTCTCCCGGTGGTATGGCCGGACACGGGGGAGGATACGGTGACCATGGACATGATCGGTGAGGATGACGCTTTCGGTCAGCATCTGGCGGTTCGCCTGACCGATATACCGGTCGTGGAGGCGTAGACGCAGGGAGCGAGACCCTTGGCGGCCGCAAGCGGGGCAGTCCTCCCCATGGTGGCGGGCTTCATCGGACGGTTAGCGTCGGTGTGTTCCCGTCCGCAGTGAAGGAGCCCCCGATGCTGAGTCGACCTTCGAGCAGCCACGGCCAATCCGTGATGCCATCTGTAGCGCCGCGTACTGTTGCCTCACGCGCTTCCACGTCCTGCGGGATGACCCGCCGCGGCGTGCTGCTCGGTGCGACTGCGGTTGCGCTGGGCGGGCTGTTCAGCGGTTGCGCGGCGGGAAATCGATCTCCAGACACGGGGAGTACTACCGCGGCAGCCACAGCCGAGGCCGTCACTTTGGACGCGCAGTACAGGGGCGCAATCCTGACTGTGCAGGTGGGCCCTGCAGCGTCATACGGCGGGTATACGGTTGTGCGCCTGCGAATCGCCACCGACTCTCAGAAGATGATGGACCTCGCGGGTGTCTTCGCGTCGCCCAAAGACTCGCTCGCCATGACCCAGATCTACATGTTGTCGCTCGCTCGGGATCAGGCTTATCTGGAATTGACTCTGAAGTCCGCCGTCGGGCGATACGGGGTGGCTCAGGGAAAGCCGCTGGACCTGTTCCCCGTATTCGGTGCGGTGGACCCTGACGTACGTGAGGTGGAGGTCTTCCTACCTAACCTCGGGGTTGCCCTGGGAGTACCAGTGGTGTCCTCGGAGGAGGTCGACTTCCCCGTGACCGAGATAATCGACGACGCGGGGCTCACAAACCAATACCCCTTGCAAACTGACCCTTTCGCCATCGGATCCCTTGCCATCGCGGGTGACGGATCGTCGGATACGGCGGTGCTCAACGGCCAGACCACGGTCACCCTGCTGAGCGACCTGCTCTTCTCCGACGACAGCACCGCTGAACCGGAACTTTCCGAGCGAGCCGATGACATGCTCGCCGCCGTCGTGAAGCAGTTGGCGTCCTTCCCCTCGGGTGGCACCGTGTCGGTATGCGGGCATGAGACAGAGCACAACTACGACGGCGATGTTGAGGGGGGCGAGGCGGAGGCTCAGGCGGTCGCGGATAGATTGGCTGATCTGGCCGACCTGGAGCACTGGGAGGTGTCGATTGAAGGTGGCGATTACCGTACGCCGCGTCTCGATAGGCACAGCAGCCTCGGGACCTGGCTGTATGACGAGGAGTTCGCGCACATCAACCGGCGAGTCGAGGTCGTGCTGGTCCCCAACGATCCAACCGAGGGCGATACTTCGGACGCCGCCGTCGGCGATGCGGAGCCGCAGGCGACCGGCCCGGTCGCAAACGGCGCTCAGGGTGTCACCGTCACTGTGGGCGAATGGGGGAAACTGACCCTGTCCATGGAACGGGTCATTCGCGTAGACGGTTTCCTGGTCGGTACGGTGATGCTGGGGGTAGAGGAGGCCCTCGGGGTAAACGTGTACCCCAAGGGCGCCTTCCTACTCCCTGACACCGCCCAGGGGGCTCACTGGGGTGACTGCCTGAACTATGCCTGCAACCTGACATTGCTCAATGGCAGCGTCAGGCAGCTGCCGGCGGAGTACTGGAAAACTGGTGGTGGTAACGACTACGTGCCGCTCACTAACTACATGAGCGACGACGTCCTTCCTGCCGATCTGGTTCAGATTCCGGTGATCTGGCCGGACGTGGGTGGGGATACGGTCACGCTCGACCTGCCGGGTGGTGCGAACTGTGAGGGTGAGGCGATCACCGCTCGCCTTACTGACATACCCGTCGTCGAGGCGTAGGGGATGAGGTCACCGATCGGGGCGTCTGCGGGAGAGCTCTCCCCATGGCGACGCACGCCGCCGGCCGGTTAGGGTCGGTGTGTTCCCACGCCGAAGCAAAGGAGCCAGTAATGCCCCAGCGGAATTCATATAACCACGCTCAGTCTGCGGTGCGGTCCGCTTCCGCCTGGCGCACTTCCACGCCCCATGGACCATCCCGCCGCGGCGTGCTGCTCGGTGCGACGGCGGCCGTGCTGGGTGGGGTGCTTGGCGGTTGCACGGTGGGTGGGGATTCGACGGCTGATGACGGGGCATCGCCGACGCCGACCGCGGCCCCGGTGGTGCTTGAGACTGAGTACGCGGGCGCCTCCTTGACCGTCCAGGTGGGGCCCGCCGCGGTGGTGGACGAGTTCACTGTGGTGAGAGTGATGATCAGTACTGACATCACTGATGAGATTGACGTAACCGAGTTGTTCGGAGGGTGGGGCGGCAGCTTCGGCAATATGTGGAGCATTCATATGCTCTCCCTGGCGAAAGGGCTTGCATTCCCCCAGCTGGGCCACAGCTCATATGCCGGGGACTATTACATCTCTGCAGATGATGCGGCTGAGCTGTATCCAGTTTTCGCCGCGGTGAACAGTGACATCGACAGGGTCGAGGTGTTCCTCCCCAATGTCGGCACGGCCATAGACGTGCCCGTGGTGGATCTCGGTGGGGCCGCTCTTACCTCGGAGCAGGTGGATAGGGCAGTCAGTCTAGCGGAGCAGAATGAGTGGCTGCGAAACAACGGGGACGGCCCATTCCCAATCACTTCGCTCACAGTGGCAGGAGACTGGTCGGCAGACACCGCTGTCTCCAGCGATCCTTCTGGGGCCGTTGTCGTGAGCATGCTCGGCGACCGACTGTTCAACGACGAAGACCCCGACGACCCCAAGGCGGTCGAGTTGTCTGGTGATGCCGACGAGGTCATGGCACCCCTCGTGAGGCAACTCGAGTCCTATCCCTCTGGTGGTCAGCTGCAGCTCACCGGGCACCAGCCGTTCCGGGCCCCCTACTTCCACTACACGACGCACGAGGGCGGGCCCCGGGCAGAGGCGCAGGCGATAGCGGACCGGCTGGCTGAACTTACCGACCTGAGTCGGTGGGAGGTTGCGGTGTCCGGCGTGGAGGATTCGCAAGAACGGAACGTGGACTACGGCGACCCCGACAATGATCTGCTCTTCTACTACAACTACCGAGTGGAAGCGAGGGCGACGCCGGAAGATCCGGCCGAGCGCGTCGCGGCAGACGTAGCCGAAGACGAACTCGGGCTGGGAACAGGTGTGCCCGTCGCGTCCGGAGCCGAGGGCGTAGACATCGAGGTCGAAGGCGTGCGTGCCCACCTGGCCTTGGATGAGGTGGTGCGGGTTGGAGAATTCCTCGTGGGTACGGTCTCCCTCAGCGCTGAACAATCACTGCCCGCCAGCGCCTTCCTCTTGCCGGACTCGGGTCAATGCGCATATTGGAACGGCCGAATCGGCCACGCCTGCAACCTGACCCTGCTGATGGGCGACGCTCGAAGGCTGCCAGTGGCCTATGTGGACCATATTGGCCTCAACACACCGGTGACGAATACCTGGGGTGCATCTGGGGCGCTTGTTCCGTCAGACTGGACAACCTCTATCCCCGTGGTCTGGCCGGATGTGGGTGGAGACACGGTTACGCTCGACTTGCCGGGCGGGCCCAACGCCCTCGGTCAGCCGATCGCCGCCCGCCTGACCGACATTCCCGTCGTCGACGCCTGAGCGGGTCGGCGCCTGCCACGTTCGGCGTCGGCGTGACCAAGAGCACCGTGGGCCATCGTCGTCGGGCTTGCGGCGCGTGGGGTGGCGGCGTGTATTGTCAGCTTCGCCAAAGACCGCAGGTCTCCCGCGCAAGCGGGGCCAAGTCCGCGCCACGCGGAGCCGGCGCAGGTGAGAACGAGCCCAACGGCTATCGGTGCACTCCGAGTGCCGTGACGAGCCCCGTGCCCACCGGCGCGGGGCTTTTTCAGTGCCGGAACCTGTGGCAGACCACGGAAGGAGGGCCCATGGCAAGGCCTGAGAAGGACGCGGCTGTTGCACAGCTGGCGGACAAGTTCCGTGAGGCCAACGCCGTTCTGCTCACCGAGTACCGTGGGCTGAGCGTCGCCGACCTCAAGGAGTTGCGCCGCTCGCTCGCCGGCAACGCCGAATACACCGTGGCGAAGAACACGCTGGCATCCATCGCCGCCCGTCGCGTCGGACTGGAAGCGATTGTGGACGACCTGAAGGGCCCCACCGCCCTGACGTTCGTGACCGGGGAGCCGGTCGAGGCCGCTAAGGCCCTGCGTGACTTCGCCAAGGACAACAAGAACCTCATCATCAAGTCCGGCGTCATGGACGGCAACGCCCTGACCGCCGACGAGATCGACCGGCTCGCTTCGCTCGAGTCCCGCGAGGTCCTGCTGGCCAAGGCTGCGGGCGCTATCAAGGCGTCCCTGTCGAAGGCCGCGTACCTGTTCGCTGCGCCCGCCTCCAAGGCGGTCCGCACCGTCGACGCCCTGCGCGAGAAGCAGGAATCCGCGGCCTGAGCCGCGTCCACCACCAACCCAAAATCGCCCTGCGCACAGGCACGGCGCAGGACCCCTTTTCCAGGAAGGAACGCCCATCATGGCGAAGCTGACCACCGACGAGCTCATCGAGGCCTTCAAGGAGCTCTCCCTCATCGAGCTGTCCGATTTCGTTAAGGCCTTCGAGGAGACCTTCGACGTTACCGCCGCGGCCCCGGCCGCTGCCGTCGTCGCTGCCGCCCCCGGTGCTGCTGCCGGCGGTGCCGCCGAGGAGGAGAAGACCGAGTTCGACGTCATTCTCGAGTCCGCTGGCGACAAGAAGATCCAGGTCATCAAGGAGGTGCGCGCCCTGACCTCCCTCGGCCTGAAGGAGGCCAAGGACCTCGTCGAGGCCGCCCCCAAGGCCGTCCTCGAGGGCGCCGCCAAGGACGCTGCCGAGAAGGCCAAGGCTCAGCTCGAGGACGCCGGCGCCACCGTCACCCTCAAGTGAGTTCGTCCCCGACGGCGTCGGCACCTCGCCGGCGCCGGGGGACCGCATAAACACCGGCGTCGCCCCGACCACCCACGCGTGGTCGGGGCGACGCCGTATCACGCCCACGACGGGCCTGCGGCAGTGCAGCTGCTGCGGCTGGTTTGCGGGGCCGTAGGCAGGGTCGGTGCTGGGAGAGCTGTGCCGCCGGGGGAGTGGGGCAGTATGCGGGATTGTGGCGGGAATCGCAAGGAGGAACACCGTCTCGGCGTGGATCGGTGCGGCGTGAGCGTGTAGGCTAGCTCTTCGCGTACCTTGTGTGTACTGGCCTCAGTGGTACTGCCCGCGAGCCGGCGCGACCAGTCGGCGGACCCGAGAGGGGAGCGTGGGGGAACTGCCGGGCCCGCACACAGGTGTACGCAGAGTGATCCCCGAGATGAGGGAAGGATCCCCTTTGGCTGCCTCGCGCACCTCTGCACCAACCGCCGCTGACATCGCCGCGCGTACCGCGTCGCGTCGAATCAATTTCGCCAAGATTGCCGAGCCGATGCAGGCTCCGAATCTTCTGGGCCTGCAGACCGAGAGCTTCGACTGGCTCGTGGGCAACGAGAAGTGGCGCGCCCGAGTGGACGCCGCCAACGCCGCCCAGCCGGGCTCGCTGCCGGAAACCTCCGGGCTGGAAGAGATCTTCGACGAGATCTCGCCGATTGAGGACTTCGGCGAGACCATGGCCCTGTCCTTCCACGACCACCGCTTCGAAGAGCCGAAGTACACGGCCGAGGAGTGCCAGGAGAAGGACCTGACCTACTCCGCCCCGCTGTACGTGGTGGCGGACTTCGAGAACTTCACCACCGGTGAGATCAAGTCCCAGACGGTCTTCATGGGCGACTTCCCGCTCATGACCGACAAGGGCACCTTCATCGTCAACGGCTCGGAGCGCGTCGTCGTCTCCCAGCTGGTCCGCTCCCCGGGCGTGTACTTCGAGCGCACCACCGAGAAGGCTTCGGACAAGTACGTCTACAACGTCAAGTTCATCCCCTCGCGCGGCGCCTGGCTGGAGTTCGAGGTGGACAAGAACGACCGCGTGGCCGTGCGCATCGACCGCAAGCGCAAGCAGGACATCGCCGTCTTCCTGCTGGCACTGGGCCTGGACGAGGCCGAGATCCGCGAGGAGTTCAAGGACTACCCGGCGCTGACCACCGCCCTGGATGAGGACCGCAAGGTCACCACCCAGGACGAGGCCCTGCTGGACATCTACAAGAAGATCCGTCCCGGTGAGCCGCCCAGCGTCGAGGCCGGCCGCACCCTGCTGGAGAACTTCTACTTCAACGCCAAGCGCTACGACCTTGCCAAGGTCGGCCGCTACAAGATCAACAAGAAGCTCGGCCTGGCCGCGGACCTGAACGAGTCCGTGCTGCGCATCGAGGACATCGTCGCCGCCATCAAGTACCTGCTCGCGCTGCATGCCGGCGCCGAGACCGTCGAGGGCGTGCGCGACGGGGAGATCGTGGACATCGCCGTCGAGTACGACGACATCGACCACCTCGGCAACCGCCGCATCCGCGCCGTCGGCGAGCTCATCCAGTCGCAGGTGCGCACCGGCATGAGCCGCATGGAGCGGCAGGTGCGCGAGCGCATGACCACTCAGGACGTCGAGGCCATCACCCCGAATACCCTGATCAACATCCGGCCCGTCACGGCCGCGATCAAGGAGTTCTTCGGCACCAGCCAGCTGTCCCAGTTCATGGACCAGAACAACCCGCTGGCCGGCCTGACCCACAAGCGGCGTCTGTCCGCGCTCGGCCCCGGCGGTCTGTCCCGGGAGCGCGCCTCCATGGAGGTGCGCGACGTGCACACCTCCCACTACGGGCGCATGTGCCCCATCGAGTCCCCCGAGGGCCCGAACATCGGTCTGATCGGCTCGCTGGCCACCTTCGGGCGCATCAACCCCTTCGGCTTCATCGAGACCCCCTACCGGGTGGTGCGCGACGGTCAGGTCACCGATGAGATCCACTATCTGACCGCCGACGACGAGGACCGCCACGTCATCGCCCAGGCGAACGTGGAACTCACCGCCGACGAGCACTTCGCCGAGGACCACGTGCTGTGCCGCGTGACCGGTGGCGAGCCGGCCCTGGTGCCGGCCTCCCAGGTGGACCTCATGGACGTGTCCCCGCGGCAGATGGTCTCCGTGGGTACTTCGCTGATCCCGTTCCTCGAGCACGACGACGCCAACCGCGCCCTCATGGGTGCCAACATGCAGCGCCAGGCCGTGCCGCTGATCCGCCCCGACGCCCCGCTGGTGGGCACCGGCATGGAGCGGCGCACCGCCGTCGACGCCGGTGACGTACTGGTCGCCTCCAAGGGCGGCGTGGTCACCGAGGTGTGCGCCGACTTCGTGCGCGTGGCCAACGACGACGGCACCGAGACCGTCTACAAGGTCGCCAAGTTCCGCCGCTCCAACCAGGGCAACTGCTACAACCAGCGCGTGGTCGCCTCCGAGGGCGAGCGCGTGGAGGTCGGCAGCGTGCTCGCGGACGGCCCCGCCACCGACGACGGCGACCTGGCCCTGGGCCAGAACCTCCTGGTCGCCTTCATGACCTGGGAGGGCCTGAACTACGAGGACGCCATCATCGTCTCCCAGCGCGTGGTCGCCGAGGACCTGCTCACCTCGATCCACATCGAGGAGCACGAGGTCGACGCGCGCGACACCAAGCTGGGCGCCGAGGAGATCACCCGCGACATCCCCAACGTCTCCGAGGAGGCGCTGGCCAACCTGGACGAGCGCGGCATTATCCGCATCGGTGCCGAGGTCCGCAGCGGCGACATCCTGGTCGGCAAGGTCACCCCGAAGGGCGAGACCGAGCTGACCAGTGAGGAGCGGCTGCTGCGCGCCATCTTCGGTGAGAAGGCCCGCGAGGTGCGCGACACCTCCCTGCGCGTGCCCCACGGCGAGTACGGCATCGTCACCGGCGTGCGCGAGTTCGACGCCTCCTCCGAGGACGCCGAACTGCCCGCCGGCGTGAACCGGATGGTGCGCGTGTACATCGCTCAGCGCCGCAAGATCACCGTCGGTGACAAGCTCTCGGGCCGCCACGGCAACAAGGGCGTCATCTCGAAGATCCTGCCCGTGGAGGACATGCCCTTCCTCGCCGACGGCACCCCGGTGGACGTCATCCTCAACCCGCTGGGCGTGCCCAGCCGTATGAACGTCGGTCAGGTCCTCGAGCTGCACCTGGGCTGGGTCGCCTCCCGCGGCTGGGACGCCTCCGCCGCCCGCGAGGCCGGCGAGGCCTGGGCCGAGCGCCTGCCCGAGAACGGCGTGTCCGCCGAGCCCGGTACGCCCGTGGCCACCCCGGTGTTCGACGGTGTGCGCGACGACGAGATCATGGGCCTGCTCGACTCCACCCTGCCCAACCGGGACGGCCTCCAGCTGGTTCAGCCCGACGGCAAGGCGCGGCTGTTCGACGGCCGCTCCGGAGAGCCCTTCCCGTACCCGGTGTCGGTCGGCTACATGTACATCCTCAAGCTGCACCACCTGGTGGACGACAAGATTCACGCCCGCTCCACCGGCCCGTACTCGATGATCACCCAGCAGCCGCTGGGCGGTAAGGCGCAGTTCGGTGGCCAGCGCTTCGGCGAGATGGAGGTGTGGGCCATGGAGGCGTACGGCGCCGCCCACGCCCTCCAGGAGCTGCTGACCGTCAAGTCCGACGACGTCAACGGGCGCGTGAAGGTCTACGAGGCCATCGTCAAGGGCGAGGACATCCCCGAGCCCGGCATCCCCGAGTCCTTCAAGGTGCTCATGAAGGAGATGCAGTCGCTGTGCCTGAACGTTGAGGCCCTGGACGCCGCCGGCAATGTCATCGGCCTGGATGACACCGACGACGACGGCCGGCGCGCCTCCGAGGAGCTCGGCTTCGACCTGGGTCGCCGTCCTGGCGGAAGCGCCATGGCGGTGGACGAGATCTAACCCCAACGTCCGGGAGGTCGGGCGCCCAGCGCGCCGGCCCTCCCGGGCCAACGGGCCCGGTGCCGCCGTGGAAACGCGGCACCGGAAACCCTTAAGACTTTTGAGCTGACCACTCTGAATCGGAAGTAGGAACTGTGCTCGACGCCAACGTGTTCGACAGGATCCAGCTCGGCCTTGCCACCGCCGAGGACATCAAGTCCTGGTCGCATGGCGAGGTCAAGAAGCCCGAGACCATCAACTACCGCACCCTCAAGCCGGAGAAGGACGGACTCTTCTGCGAGAAGATCTTCGGCCCCACCCGTGACTGGGAGTGCGCGTGCGGCAAGTACAAGCGCGTGCGCTACAAGGGCATCGTCTGCGAGCGCTGCGGAGTCGAGGTGACTCGCTCCAAGGTGCGCCGCGAGCGCATGGCCCACATCAAGCTGGCTGCGCCCGTCACCCACATCTGGTACTTCAAGGGCGTCCCTTCGCGCCTGGGGTACCTGCTCAACCTGGCCCCCAAGGACCTGGAGAAGGTCATCTACTTCGCTGCCCACATGGTCACCGAGGTGGATGAGGAGGCCCGCCACGACGACCTGCCCTCGCTGCGCAACGAGTTCGAGGTCAAGAAGCAGCACGTGGAGGAGGCCGGCCAGGCCGACATCGAGGCCCGTCAGCGGCGTCTGGAGGAGGACCTCGCCCAGCTCGAGGCGGAGGGCGCCGAGCAGGCGCAGCGGGACAAGGCCCGCAAGACCGCCGAGCGCGAGATGGCCTCCCTGCGCCGCAAGAACACCCGCACCCTGGAGCACATGGACAAGGTGTGGGACCGCTTCGTGTCCCTCAAGGTCGGCGACCTCGAGGGCGACGAGGTCCTGTACCGGGACATGGCCGCCGACTACGGCATCTACTTCAAGGGCGCCATGGGCGCAGAGGCCATCCAGGACCGCCTGCGCAACTTCGACCTGGAGGCGGAGGCCGCCGCCCTGAACGAGATTGTCGACAGCGGCACCGGCCAGCGTAAGACCCGCGCCATCAAGCGGCTGAAGGTCATTAACGCCTTCCGCATGACCGGCACCGCCCCCGAGGCCATGGTGCTGGACAACATCCCGGTGATTCCCCCGGACCTGCGCCCCATGGTGCAGCTGGACGGTGGCCGCTTCGCGACCTCCGACCTCAATGACCTGTACCGCCGCGTCATCAACCGCAACAACCGCCTCAAGCGGCTGATGGACCTGGGCGCCCCGACGATCATCGTCAACAACGAGAAGCGCATGCTGCAGGACGCCGTCGACGCCCTGTTCGACAACGGCCGCCGCGGCCGCCCCGTCACCGGTGTGGGCAACCGCCCGCTGAAGTCCCTGTCCGACATGCTCAAGGGCAAGCAGGGGCGCTTCCGTCAGAACCTGCTGGGCAAGCGTGTGGACTACTCGGGCCGCTCCGTCATCGTCGTCGGCCCGCAGCTGAAGCTGCACCAGTGCGGTCTTCCCAGCCAGATGGCCCTGGAGCTGTTCAAGCCCTTCGTCATGAAGCGGCTGGTGGAGCTCAAGGAGGCGCAGAACGTCAAGGCCGCCAAGCGGATGGTCGAGCGCGCCAACCCGAAGGTCTGGGACGTGCTGGCCGAGGTCATCCGCGAGCACCCGGTCCTGCTCAACCGCGCCCCCACGCTGCACCGCCTGGGCATCCAGGCCTTCGAGCCGCAGCTGATCGAGGGCAAGGCCATCCAGCTGCACCCGCTGGTGTGCGGTGCCTTCAACGCCGACTTTGACGGCGACCAGATGGCCGTGCACCTGCCGCTGGGCGCCGAGGCGCAGGCCGAGGCCCGCATCCTGATGCTCTCGAGCAACAACATCCTCAAGCCCTCCGACGGTCGCCCCGTGACCATGCCCTCCCAGGACATGATCATCGGCACCTACTACCTCACCCAGGAGCCGGACCCGGCCGTGGCGGTGGAGACCGACGAGCACGGCGAGCCGATCGTCCCGGCCTTCTCCTCCTACGCGGAGGCGGTCATGGCCTACGACTTCGGCAAGCTGGATGTGAACGCCACCTGCGACATCCGCTTCGAGGAGGGCATCACCGCGCCCGAGGGCTGGCAGCCGCCCGAGAACTGGAGCGAGGGCGACCCGATCACCCTGCGCACCTCCTTCGGCCGCGCGCTGTTCAACACCGCCCTGCCCGAGTCCTTCCCCTACGTCAACTACACCGTTGACAAGAAGAAGCTGGGCAACATCATCAACACGCTGGCGGAGTCCTACCCGCGCGTGGAGGTGGCCGCCTGCCTGGACGAGTTGAAGGCCAACGGCTTCCACTGGTCCACCTGGTCCGGCATCACCGTGGCCTTCGCCGACGTGGTCTCCCCGCCCTCCAAGCCGGAGATCCTCGCCCGCTACGAGGCCGAGGCCGCCGAGATCGAGGAGCAGTTCGAGCTCGGTGCCCTCACCGAGGACGACCGCTACAAGTCGTTGATCGACATCTGGACCAAGGCCACCGACGAGGTCGCCGAGGCCATGCGCGCCAACTTCCCCGAGCGCAACACCGTCTACCAGATGGTGGCGTCCGGTGGCCGCGGCAACTGGGACCAGATTCGCCAGCTGGCCGGCATGCGCGGCCTGGTGGCCGACCCCAAGCAGCGCCTCATCGAGCGGCCGATTGAGTCCAACTACCGGGAGGGTCTGTCCGTCCTGGAGTACTTCATCGCCACCCACGGCGCCCGCAAGGGTCTGGCCGACACGGCTCTGCGCACCGCCGACTCCGGCTACCTGACCCGGCGTCTGGTCGACGTCTCCCAGGACGTGATCGTCCGCGAGGACGACTGCGGCACCCGCAAGGGTCTGACCAAGCGGCTGTTCACCTGGAAGGAGGTCGACGGCGAGCGCGTCAAGGAGGTCTCCGACATCCTGGAGACCACCGTGTTCGGCACCACGCTCGCCCGCGACGCCGTGGACGCCGACGGCAACGTCGTGATCGAGGCCGGCACCGACCTGGGCGACGCCAACATCCGCGCGGCCATCGACGCCGGCATCGAGCAGGTCGTGTGCCGCTCCGTGCTGACCTGCGACTCCGCCGTCGGCACCTGTGCCGCCTGCTACGGTCGCTCCCTGGCCACCGGCAAGCGCGTCGACATCGGTGAGGCGGTCGGCATCATCGCCGCCCAGTCCATCGGTGAGCCCGGAACGCAGCTGACCATGCGTACCTTCCACACCGGTGGTGCGGCCGGCGCCGCCGACATCACCCAGGGTCTGCCCCGTGTGCAGGAGCTGTTCGAGGCCCGCACCCCCAAGGGTGAGGCCGCGGTGGCCGAGGCCGCCGGCACCCTCAAGATTGAGGACGACGCCGACGGCAAGCGGCTGGTCATCACCCGCGACGACGGTGAGGAGGACCTGGTGGTCCCCGTCTCCCGCCGCCAGCGGCTGCTGGTTACCGACGGCGACCACGTGGAGCCGGGCGACGCCCTCACCGAGGGGCCGATCGACCCCAAGAAGCTGCTGCGCCTGCGCAGCGTCGGCGCCACCCAGCGTCACCTGGTGGACGAGGTGCAGGAGGTCTACCGCTCCCAGGGCGTGGACATCCACTCCAAGCACATCGAGGTCATCGTGCGGCAGATGCTGCGTCGCGTGACCGTGCTGGACGCCGGTGACACCAACCTGCTGCAGGGCGACCTGGTGGACGTCTCGCGCTACCGCGAGGAGAACCGCCGGGTCATGGCGGAGGGCGGCAAGACCGCCTCCGCGCGCACCGAGCTGATGGGTATCACCAAGGCGTCGCTGGCCACCGACTCCTGGCTTAGCGCCGCCTCCTTCCAGGAGACCACGCGTGTGCTCACCGAGGCCGCCATGAGTGGCAAGTCGGACCCGCTGCTGGGCCTGAAGGAGAACGTCATCCTGGGCAAGCTGATCCCCGCCGGCACCGGTCTGGCCCGCTACTCGGACATCGAGGTGGAGCCGACCGAGGAGGTCAAGGCGGAGGTCTTCTCCCGGGCCGGCTACGCCGGCGGCGACGGCTTCTCCGCGGGCGACTCGGTGGCGCTGGACGATTTCTCCTTCGGCGGTGACTTCCGCGCGGACTTCTCCGACGACTTCCGCACCGGATTCAACACCTCCTCGGAGGACATCCAGTTCTGACGCGTGGCGGTCGCCTTCCGGCCGCGCAGCGCTGACCGACCACGACGGCGGCCCGCACCCTCCACTCCGGAGGATGCGGGCCGCCGTCACGTACGCGCCACCGGTCGAGCGGTGTTCCACGATGTGAGTCTGTCTTGACTGTGGGGCGCATGTGCGAAACTATCCGGGACATAACGGTCGTTCCCAAAGTTGACCGTCCCCCATCTCCTTTCCAAGGAACATTGTGATGGCCGCATATCAGAATCCAGCTGCTCCGAACTCCCACGTCGGCGGACACAACGTGACCGACTTCGCGCTCGCACCGGGCGAGACCGGGGTGTACGGCGAAAGCTTCCTCGTCTCGATCCTCGCCCCGTATCTAAAGGGGCAGCTCATGTGCTCGACGACTCGCTTCGTCTACAAGGTGCCCAATACGTTGCTCGGCATCATTCCGATCGGAAACACTGAGAACACAATTCCGCTGTCGGCCATCGCCGCCGTCTCGACCTCGTCACGTTTTAAGGTCGGCCGCGCTCTGCTCGCTCTCGTCCTGGCGATTCTCGGCTTCGCGATGATCGGTGACTCGCCGCTGGGTGGTCTGCTGTGTCTCCTACTGGCGGTCATGTTCGCACTGACCTCGATTTCCCTTGCGCTGGTGGCTACCAACCACGCCGGAGGAAGTTTTGGCCCAGAGGTTTCGGTGCTGGACAAGGCCAAGCTCGAGGCCTTCCGCGCCGAGCTGCAGAATCGGGTCTTTGCTGACACCGCGGCGCTTCAGCACGGACAAGCACAGGACCTGCGGATGCAGTCATTGGCCATGCAGCAAATGCAGGTGGCCCAGATGCAGCAGATGCAACAGCAGCAGATGCAGCAGCAGTTGGCGCAGCAGCAGGCTGCTCAGGCGCCACAGCAGTATCTTGCCGCCGCTCCGCAGCAGGCTGCGTATGACGCCCAGTCGGCACCGCAGCAGTTCGGCCAGCCGGTGCCTCAGCAGCCGTATGAGGCGCAGGCCCCTGCCGCGGGGAACCCCGCCGCCCAGCCGATGCCTCAGCAGCCGTATGAGGCGCAGGCCCCCGCCGCAGGGAACCCCACCGCCCAGCCGGCAACCACGCAGCAGTACCAGGCACAGTCGTACGGACCGCAGCAACCCAATCAGTCCGCCGAGGGGCAGGCGGGCTCGTGGCCTCAGGAGCAGCCTCCCACTCCGCAGACACCGCAGGCCTGAGAGGGGGTGCGACCGCGGGTCGCTGCCGCTCCTGCTGCGGCGGCCGCGGCGACGCCTTCTTCGGCGCGATCTCCGCAAGCTTCCGCAATAGCCGTCTTGCTCTTCGCGGGTCAATTGAGATGCGCATCACGTCGTGGCAAGGTGTGCGGCGTCCAGCCCTCCCTATTCCCAAAGGGATGCTATGAGTGACCAACACAATCTACCGAGTCCCGGCCCACATCCTGAGAGCGGCCCCGGTGGGGTAGCGCCTGCTGCGAAACCCTCCAGCTCACCTGCGGGCGCCTCGCCGCCGGTTGCGCCCAGCCCGACTGTCCTTGAAGTCGGCCCGCAGCCGGACGCGACGACGCCGTTCCCGGCGCCCCCGGTAGCCGCCCAGGATGTGCCCGCGCCATCTCAGGCGGCGCCGGCCCCGCCCCAGCCGGTACCCGGGCAGCCGGCCACGCCGGTGCAGCCGACGTCCACCGTGTGGCCCGGTACGGGGATGCAGCCGCCGGCCGTGCCCAATACCGCTGCTCCCAGTCCGGTGGCAGCCGCCATGCACACGCTCACCCGCAAGCCCGCGCTCACGACGGTAGGCCTCACCCTCGCAGTGGTATTCGGAGTTGCGTTGGGCTCGGCGATCCTGCTCATGACCTCGCTGGAGCTGCTCGGGCAGCACGACGTGCCGACTCCCTTCGGGGTGTTCGTGGTCGCCATGGGCTTCAGCCTCGGGGGAGGCCTGCAGGCGACGATCTCCCCGCACTTGCTGGGGAGCGATGCATATGTGTCTGCCAACGTGGGGCTCACGGCACTGCCGCTGGGAACGCTGCTGGCAATCGCCGTCGGCGTGTATTTGCTGGCCAGGCGGCGCGCGCCCGTAGACGAGTCCGCGGCGCCCCTCGGAGCGATGACGTTACGCGCCGCCGTCGAGGCGGCCGTGGCCGCACTCTTGGCATACCTGCTCACCGCCCTGGGATCCTACGACCCGGCGGGAACGGGCGAAGCGGTTGTGCGTGCGTCGGCCGCTTCATCCCTACTGATGACTTGGGTGATCGTCTTTGCCGCGCTGATACTCGCACGTGCGGGGGTACAGCTCACCTCCCGGGTCCCGGCCCGGTTGCGCCAGGTATTGCGCGAACTCGGCGCGCTGGCAACGATTATCGGCGTGGTGCTCGGCATGGTCAGCATCGTCGTCGCTGTGTTTGCGGCGTTCAAGAACGACGCCGGCGGTGCCATTCCCCTGCTGCCCGTTCTGGTCGGCAACCTGATCGTCTACGCCCTCACCCTCGGCACCCTGGGCGGCATCGCCGGCTCCTTCTCTGCTCCTTTCCTGCAGGAATTCGGCGTCAGTGACGTCCCCTACCCGTCGGGCAGCGCCTCTGCCTGGGACATCATGGGCGCCTGGTCGATCCTGCTGTATGTCGCCGTGCTGGTGGTGGCCGTGGCGGGCGCGGCGCGCGTCGGAGTGCGCCGGCCGCGGCTGGCTGCGGCGGACCCGGCCCGGACCTGGCAGATGCCGGTCGCCGTGCTGGCGGCAGGACTGATCGTGCTGCACTTGCTCGCGCCGGTGCGCCTCTCGGGCCGGCTGCTGGGGCAGCAGGCCACAGCCAGTGTCGGTCCGGCCTGGTGGTCGAGCCTGACACTGGCGCTCTTCGCGCTGATCGTTTCTGTGCTGGCGGAGGTGCTGCCGGCCTGGCTGTACGCCAACGCCAACTCCTTCCTGCGGCTGTGCGCAGGCACCCAGGCGGTCGAATACTGGGCGACCGGCCAGGCTCAGCCGGCCCAGCAGCAGTCATTCGTGGCGTCGACCGCCGTCCCGCCCGCGCCTGCGTTTACGCCGGCGCCCGCCCCGGCGCCGGACGAATACGTTGCTCCCTACGCCGCGCAGCCCAACGTGACTTCGACGCCGACGACGGCCCCTGCTGCGCCGCCGCCCCCTGCGGTGTACGTGCCATCCGCCCCGGTGACGTCGGCCACATCCGCGCCCGCGGCCATGTCGGCCAATGCGGCGGGAGCCCCCGTGCCGCCACTGCCCGCGCCACAACCGATGGACCCGGCGGCCAGGCGACGGCTGAAGCGCGTGGCCGGCGCGGTGGTTGCCTGCCTGGTTCTTGTCGGTGCGGGTGCCATCGCGGTGCATGTGCTCAACGCGCGGCGGGGGCCGGAGCAGGCGGTCGAGGCCTACCTGGAGCTGCTCGCCGACGGCCACGCCGCGGAGGCCACCGCCATGGTCGATCCCGGCGTCCCCAACGATCAGCGACTTCTGCTCACTGACGAGACGCTGGGTGCCGCCACCTCGCGCATCGAGGTGGTGGATGTGGAGGCGCCCTCGGACACGGATACCTACGCGAGCACGGGAACGCGGGACTCGGTCACGGTGACCGCCACGATCTCCCTGGACGGCGAGCGCTTCGACGTGCCCATCGTGGTCAAGGCCGGCGACAAGGAATACGGGGTGCTGAACACCTGGGAGGTGGACACCCCGCTCGTTCGGGAAGTCACGCTGTCCTCCTATACGCTCGGCGCCGTCACCGTCGGCGGCACGCAGGTGCCGTTGGAGACCAGTGAGTACGACGGCGGCTCCGCCACCCAGTACGTCTACTTCGGCATCTACGACGTCGGCGTTGACGCAGACGTGTCTGACTACCTCACGGCCGACACCACCGAGCTGAACATCAACTCCACGTCCAGCACCACCGTCCAGGTGGAGGGTGAGGCGACCGAGGCGTTGGAGAACCTCGTGCTTGACGCAGTCAACGCGCAGGCGACGGAGTGCGTCACTCCGCCCGGAAACATGGACGAGGTATGCCCGTACGCGCTGCAGTCCACCGAACTGGATTCCCTGGAAGTGACCGCCGAGGCCACGGAAGTGACGGTGAACGGCACTGCCTTCAAGAGCGGTTCGATCACCTTCACCACCCGCAACATCCCGACCAGCTGGAACAAGAATCCCAAGGACAAGGACTGGAATTACACCTTCTCCGGCACGATCGAATGGCCGGAGGACGGTGATGACGAACCGATCGTCACCGTTACCGACTCGTACGTGTACTACGGGTACTGAGGCCGGCGTACGGCGTCGCGAGCGTCATCCGCTAGCTCGAGACCGTGTCCAAGCGCACGCGCGCGATGACGCTGCGGATCGGTACCGTTTTGGATGTACCTGATCCGCAGCGCCATCGCTAAGGAGAGTCGCCCGTGACCACGCCGTCCGCACCCGAGTACCCGCCCAATCCGTCTTCATCACACAGCGCGACCAGGCGCGTAAGCGCGTTCGGCCGCAACGGCAGGGATGGACAGCTGGATCGCGACGCCGACGACGCTCAGTGGCAGGACGCCCAGCCCACGCAGGCAGTCGACATCACCACCGGTCTGGGCGACGGCGCCGCCACCACCGCCCTACCCGAGTCGTATGCACCCGCCGATTACGCGGACGTCGGCTACTCACCATCCGCCGCGGACCCCACCCCGACCATGGCGCTGCCGACCGGCATCGGCCATACGACGCCCCCAACGCAGAGCACGTATGCGCCCGCCTCCGGCAATGCGCAACCGGGCGCCCCCGCGCGACTGCCCGCGCGCCCGGCCCGCCGCCATACGGCTGCCACCCCGCTGGGCACGATCCTGGTGCTCGTTGCCTCCGCGCTGCTCGGCTGGGGCATGTACACGCTGCTTACTTCCATAGACGTATTCGCCGTCGCTCAGGGCACGGGCAGCCTGATCAACACCACGGCCGCCGCGGCCTTCGCGATCGGGGGAGTACTGGCCTTCATCGCCTTCATCGTCGCCATCGTGGCCGTGGTCCGGGCGCGGCCGAAGACGGCCGCGGCGCTGCTGCTGGTGGCCTCCCTGGTCCTGCCGACCGCGGCGACGGTGGGCGCCGCGCATTACGGGGCGAGCGCTCTCGAGGAGCGAACCGTGGCACAGGCGGTGGCATACGCCGGTTCGATCGACGTGGATGCGATCGACAGCGAGCAGATCGACGCCATCATCGATCGGGTCGAGTCCCTGGGAGTGGACATCCCCGGCAAGGACGAGGTGCTGGACATCCTCCGTTCCGTCAAGGGAGAGTAGCGGGAGCGGCTCAGGCTGGGCGGGGATCGCGGATGCGGAAATAGGTTGTGTGAGGCCTTGTCTCTCAAAATGAAAAGATGTCATTATTAACGGCTCGCCGCCGGCCTGGAGAACACCACTGTCGTGTGCGTCTCGGCTGACCTGCCCTTTGCGGCCGCACGCTTCGGCGGCGCCGAGGGCCTGGACCAGGTCGTGACGGGTTCCACCTTCCGCTCCAGCTTCGGCGATGACTACGGGGTCGTGCTGGTAGATGGCCCTACGGCCGGGCTGATGTTCCGTGCCGTCGTGGTGCTCGACACCGACGGCACCGTCCTGTACACCGAGCAGGTACCGGAGATCCGGCAGGAGCCCGACTACGACGCCGCCATCGCTGCGCTGGTATAGCCAGGCCAACTGGCATATAACCCAGCCGGCCGGTATGTGTGTGCGGGGCAGGCGGCGCTCCGGCAAGTGTCTGGCTGCGCCGACGTCGGGGGAGTCCACTACTGCGTTTCGGCGTTGGGTACGCACCTTAGGGGTTTGCTGAAGGCTTTTGATGCGTTCAGCAGACCGTTAAGGTGCGTTGTAGACGGTGAACTGGCGTAGTAAACGGGTTCTTTGTGTGTGTGGGGGTGGTGGTTCGGGCCCGCGGGTTGTTGTGTGGTGGTCGTGTTTGGGTGCGGGAGGACGACGTCGGGTTGGCGGGGTCGTTCTCGGGTAAGCGAGGACGTGTTCGGGCGGATCAGGACGTCGTCGGCGCCGTTGCGCGTGCGGACGGTTCGTGCGTTCCGGTGACGGTTCGTCAGGTAGCAGCGACGGTTCGGCATGAACGACGACGGTTCGTACACCTACCTCACGAACCGTCGTCGGATGTGCCGAATCGTCGACCCGAGCGTACGAACCGTCAGGCCAGCGCGCGAACCGTCGGGCGAGGCACGAGCCGCATCACCGGAACCCGCACGCATCGCCCTTCACCCGGCGAACCGCCACCTGTCGGCCCGCCACGTCCCCATACTTGAAGAGCCGGTCATAGTGACCGGGCTCGGTGGGGCAGCACGTGGCCAGGAACACCCCGACGCCGTCTGGCGTGCAGTGTCATGCCCGGGTAATGTGCCCCACTGGTGCCCGCGTGCGGGCCACCGTTCTCCATTCCGTTCCCAGCCACTCGGAGCTCAGGCTCCGGTCGGTGACGCGGGTCTGCCGCGGCGGGAACCGACGGGCCCCGTCACGGGGCTCCGGACGCATCGCCGTCGGCCGGGCCGACGCCGAGCGGGCCGGCCCTCACCGTGGCGCAGTGCGCCGTCGCGGGGGAGCGGGTCGGCACGTGGGCAGCGACAGCCCGCAAGCACTTCAAGATGGAGAATCAGTAGTGCCCACGATTCAGCAGCTGGTCCGCAAGGGCCGCTCGACCAAGCGCGCGGCGTCCAAGACGCCGGCGCTCAAGTCCAGTCCGCAGCGCCGTGGCGTATGCACCCGTGTGTACACCACAACCCCGAAGAAGCCGAACTCCGCCCTGCGTAAGGTCGCCCGTGTGCGCCTTTCCACCGGTATCGAGGTTACGGCCTACATCCCCGGTGAGGGGCACAACCTCCAGGAGCACTCGATCGTGCTCGTCCGCGGTGGTCGTGTGAAGGACCTTCCCGGTGTCCGCTACCACATCGTGCGCGGCTCCCTCGACACCCAGGGTGTCAAGGGCCGCCAGCAGGCACGTTCCAAGTACGGCGCCAAGAAGGAGAAGAACTAATGCCTCGTAAGGGTCCCGCACCCCGGCGCCCGCTGGCCGTCGACCCGGTCTACGGCTCGCCCGTCGTCACCCAGCTCGTCAACCGCGTCCTGCTTGACGGCAAGAAGGCGACCGCCGAGCGCATCGTCTACGGCGCCCTCGAGGGCGTGCGTTCCAAGACCGACCAGGATCCGGTCTCGGTGCTCAAGCGCGCCCTGGACAACATTCGCCCGTCCCTGGAGGTCCGCTCCCGCCGCGTCGGTGGTGCGACCTACCAGGTCCCGGTCGAGGTTCGCCCCAACCGCGCCACCACCCTCGCCCTGCGCTGGCTCGTGGACTTCTCCCGCCAGCGGCGCGAGAACACCATGACCGAGCGGCTCATGAACGAGATCCTGGACGCCTCCAACGGTCTCGGCGCCGCCGTCAAGCGGCGCGAGGACATGCACCGAATGGCCGAGTCCAACAAGGCCTTCGCTCACTACCGCTGGTAATCAACCGCACGCCCCCGGGCTCCAGGGCCCGGGCGGCGCCCAACTCCCGCACCACAAGAACGAAGGACATCACTAGTGGCACTAGACGTGCTGACTGACCTCACCAAGGTCCGCAACATCGGCATCATGGCTCACATCGATGCCGGCAAGACGACCGTGACGGAGCGCATCCTGTTCTACACGGGCATCAACTACAAGATCGGCGAGACGCACGACGGCGCCTCGACGATGGACTGGATGGAACAGGAGCAGGAGCGCGGTATCACCATTACCTCCGCGGCCACCACCTGCTTCTGGAAGGACAACCAGATCAACATCATCGACACCCCCGGCCACGTCGACTTCACGGTCGAGGTCGAGCGCTCCCTGCGTGTGCTCGACGGCGCGGTCGCCGTCTTCGACGGCAAGGAGGGCGTCGAGCCCCAGTCCGAGACGGTGTGGCGCCAGGCGGACAAGTACAACGTGCCCCGCATCTGCTACATCAACAAGATGGACAAGCTGGGTGCGAACTTCGACTTCTCCGTACAGACGATTCGCGACCGGCTTCAGGCCACCCCGATTGTCGTCAACTTCCCCATCGGTGCCGAGAACGAGTTCTCCGGCGTCGTCGACGTGCTGGAGATGCGGGCCATCCGCTTCCCCGAGAAGGACGCCGACGGCAAGGACACCCGCGGCAGCGTCGTCGTTTACGAGGACATCCCGGCCGAGCTGGTCTCCCGCGCCGAGGAGCTGCGCAACGAGCTCATCGAGACGGTCGCCGAGGCCGACGACGAGCTGATGGAGAAGTACCTGGAGGGCGAGGAGCTGTCGGTCGCCGAGCTCAAGCGCGGCATCCGCAAGCTCACCATCGCCGGCGAGGCCTTCCCGGTCTTCGCCGGGTCCGCCTTCAAGAACAAGGGCATTCAGCCCGTGCTCGACGGCGTGCTCGACTACCTGCCCTCCCCGCTGGACGTGCCCGACGTTGAGGGGCACGTCCCCGGAGACGAGTCCAAGGTCATCACCCGCAAGGCCGATGAGCACGAGCCCTTCTCCGCGCTGGCCTTCAAGGTCGCCACGCACCCGTTCTACGGCAAGCTCGTGTACGTGCGCGTGTACTCCGGCAAGGTCTCCCAGGGCGACACGATCCTGAACGCCACCAAGGGACGCAAGGAGCGCGTCGGCAAGCTCTTCCAGATGCACTCCAACAAGGAGAACCCGGTGGAGCAGGCCCACGCCGGCCACATCTACGCGTTCATCGGGCTGAAGGACGTCACCACCGGTGACACCCTGTCCGCCCAGGGCGACCCGATCATCCTGGAGTCGATGACCTTCCCGGACCCGGTGATCCACGTGGCCATCGAGCCCAAGACCAAGGGCGACCAGGAGAAGCTCGGCGTCGCCATTCAGAAGCTCTCCGAGGAGGACCCGACCTTCACGGTCGAGCTCGACGAGGAGACCGGCCAGACCGTCATCGGCGGTATGGGCGAGCTGCACCTGGACGTCTTCGTGGACCGCATGCGGCGCGAGTTCAAGGTGGAGGCGAACGTCGGTAACCCGATGGTCGCCTACCGCGAGACCATCCGCAAGAAGGTCGACAAGGTCGAGTACACGCACAAGAAGCAGACCGGTGGCTCCGGCCAGTTCGCGAAGGTGCTCATGTCCTTCGAGCCGCTGACTCACGACGACGCGGACGAGGAGGGCGAGAACAAGCACTACGAGTTCGTCAACGCCGTCACCGGTGGCCGCGTGCCCCGTGAGTTCATCCCCAGCGTCGACGCCGGCGTGCAGGAGGCCATGACCACGGGTGTGCTGGCCGGTTACCCGATGGTGGACGTCAAGGCGACTCTGGTCGACGGCGGCTACCACGAGGTCGACTCCTCCGAGATGGCCTTCAAGATCGCCGGCTCCATGGCCTTCAAGGAGGGCGCCAAGCGCGCCAAGCCGGTTCTGCTGGAGCCGGTCATGGCCGTCGAGGTGCGCACCCCCGAGGAGTACATGGGCGACGTCATCGGCGACCTGAACTCCCGGCGCGGCATGGTCCAGTCGATGGAGGACGCGCAGGGCGTGAAGGTCATCAAGGCCAACGTCCCGCTGTCGGAGATGTTCGGGTACGTGGGCGACCTGCGTTCCAAGACCCAGGGGCGCGCCGTGTACTCCATGGAGTTCGACTCCTACGCCGAGGTTCCCAAGAACGTCGCGGACGAGGTCATCGCCAAGGCCAAGGGCGAGTGACCCAGACCGCACCGGTGCCGGGGCGCGGCGGCGCGAGCCGTCCGCCCCGGCCCCACCCGGCCCCGGAATTGCCTCCGGGGCAACTCATCCAAGTAAGATTTCCAACAATTCATCAGTAGACACTCTCGCAGTCGGTACGGCTACCATGTGCTAGTCGATCCCCGACGAAGAGAACTACCCGAGTCCCAGGAGGACACCAGTGGCCAAGGCCAAGTTCGAGCGGACCAAGCCGCACGTCAACATCGGAACGATCGGTCACGTCGACCACGGCAAGACGACGCTGACCGCAGCGATCTCCAAGGTCCTGCACGACGAGTACCCGGACCTGAACCCCTTCACTCCCTTCGACGAGATCGACAAGGCTCCCGAGGAGCGCCAGCGCGGTATCACCATCAACATCGCGCACGTCGAGTACGAGACCGCCAAGCGTCACTACGCTCACGTCGACGCCCCCGGTCACGCCGACTACATCAAGAACATGATCACCGGTGCCGCGCAGATGGACGGCGCCATCCTGGTGGTCGCCGCCACCGACGGCCCCATGGCCCAGACCCGCGAGCACGTTCTGCTCGCCCGTCAGGTCGGCGTCCCCGCCCTGCTGGTCGCCCTGAACAAGGCCGACATGGTCGACGACGAGGAGCTCCTCGAGCTGGTCGAGATGGAGGTCCGCGAGCTGCTGTCCTCCCAGGACTACGACGGCGACAACGCCCCCGTGATCCGCGTGTCCGCGCTCAAGGCCCTCGAGGGCGACCCCGAGTGGACCGCCAAGATCAAGGAGCTCATGGACGCGGTCGACGAGTACATCCCGACCCCCGAGCGTGACATGGACAAGCCGTTCCTCATGCCCATCGAGGACGTCTTCACCATCACCGGTCGCGGCACCGTCGTCACCGGTCGCGTCGAGCGCGGCAAGCTGCCGATCAACTCCGAGGTCGAGATCCTCGGTATCCGCGAGGCGCAGAAGACCACCGTCACCGGCATCGAGATGTTCCACAAGTCCATGGACGAGGCGTGGGCCGGTGAGAACTGCGGTCTGCTGCTGCGCGGCACCCGTCGTGAGGACGTCGAGCGCGGTCAGGTCGTCTGCAAGCCCGGCTCCATCACCCCGCACACCCAGTTCGAGGGCCACGTCTACATCCTGACCAAGGATGAGGGCGGCCGCCACAACCCCTTCTACTCGAACTACCGTCCGCAGTTCTACTTCCGCACCACGGACGTCACCGGCGTCATCACGCTGCCCGAGGGCACCGAGATGGTCATGCCCGGCGACACCACCGAGATGTCCGTCGAGCTGATCCAGCCCATCGCCATGGAGGAGGGCCTCGGCTTCGCCATCCGTGAGGGTGGCCGCACCGTCGGCTCCGGCCGCGTCACCAAGATCATCAAGTGACGAGCCACGGCGCTCCATGCGCTGACGCAGCTGCGGGCACTGGCTCGCGGTGAGGCTTCGCGGGAGGCCCGCCACCCACACCGGGTGGCGGGCCTCCCGTCGTTGCGGGTGAGCGCCGCGGACTGCGACACGCCCGAGCGCGTGGACCCGTGCGCGGTCTCACAGGCCCTGCGGGCCCGCTCGGCTTTCGCATGCGGGCGCGGCGCTGATAACGTAGGCCAGCCGGCGGGCCAACGCCCGCTCCGGCCGCACCGGGGCCCACCCCGGAATCCAGTCTGACGGACCCGATCGCCATCGGGATTCCGTGTGTCCAGACCGGCTCACCAGCCCTTGACCGGGCCGAGGTGCGCGTCGCACTGCGACACGCCCGAGCGCGTGGACCGGTCACCGAAAGCAAGAGAGGTTAGGCGCCATGGCGGGACAGAAGATCCGCATCCGGCTCAAGTCCTACGACCACGAGGTCATCGACTCCTCGGCGCGCAAGATCGTCGACGTCGTGACCCGCGCGGGCGCGACGGTCGTGGGCCCAGTGCCGCTGCCGACCGAGAAGAACGTGTTCTGCGTCATCCGGTCGCCCCACAAGTACAAGGACAGCCGCGAGCACTTCGAGATGCGTACGCACAAGCGGCTGATCGACATCGTCGACCCGACGCCGAAGGCCGTCGACTCGCTCATGCGTCTCGACCTGCCGGCCGACGTCAACATTGAGATCAAGCTCTGAGGACTGAAGCCATGACTACCAACCAGCGGTCCGCCGCGCCCATCAAGGCGCTGCTCGGCACCAAGCTCGGCATGACTCAGGTCTGGGACGAGAACGGCGCCCTGCGTCCGGTCACGGTCGTGCGCGTGGACCCCAACGTCGTCACCCAGATCCGCACCGTCGAGAACGACGGCTACGAGGCCGTCCAGCTCGCCTTCGGCGAGATCGATGAGCGCAAGGTAACCAAGCCGCTCGCCGGCCACTTCGCCAAGGCCGGCGTCACCCCCCGCCGCCACGTCGCCGAGGTGCGCACCTCGCTCGCCGGCGAGTTCGCGCCCGGCCAGGAGCTCGCGGCCGACACCTTCGAAGTCGGCCAGCTGGTCGACGTCACCGGCACCTCGAAGGGTAAGGGCTTCGCCGGCACCATGAAGCGCCACGGCTTCTCCGGCGTCGGCGCTTCCCACGGTGCCCACCGCAACCACCGCAAGCCCGGCTCCGTCGGCGCCTGCGCCACCCCGGGCCGCATCTTCAAGGGCCTGCGCATGGCCGGCCGCATGGGCCACGCGACCACGACCGTCCAGAACCTCAAGGTCCGCGGCGTCGACACCGAAAAGGGCGTGCTGCTCATGGGCGGCGCCATCCCCGGCCCCAAGGGCTCCGTGGTCGTCATCCGCACCGCCGTGAAGGGAGCCTGACACCATGGCAGACACCATCACCGTCGACGTCGTCGACTCCACCGGAGCCAAGACCGGCACCGTGGAGCTGCCCGGCGAGATCTTCGACGTCGAGCTCAACATCCCGCTGATGCACCAGGTCGTCGTGGCCCAGCTGGCCGCGGCCCGCCAGGGCACCCACGCCACCAAGACCCGCGGCATGGTCCGCGGCGGTGGCCGCAAGCCCTACCGACAGAAGGGCACCGGCCGCGCCCGCCAGGGCTCCATCCGCGCCCCCCAGTTCACCGGCGGCGGCACCGTGCACGGCCCGCAGCCGCGCGACTACTCCCAGCGCACCCCGAAGAAGATGAAGGCCGCCGCCCTGCGCTCGGCCCTGTCCGACCGGGCCCGTAACGGCCGCATCCACGTCATCACCGAGTTCGTCACTTCCGAGAAGCCGTCCACCAAGTCGGCCCTCGCCGCCCTGCGCAACCTCACGGACCGCCCCAAGTCCCTGGTGGTCGCCACCGGCACCGACGAACTCACCCGACTCAGCCTGCGCAACGCCCCCGAGGCGCACGTGCTCAAGGCCGACCAGCTGAACACCTACGACGTCCTCAACTCCGACGACGTCGTCTTCACCGCCGCCGCCCTGGACGACTTCCTCGGCAAGGGTGAGGAGGAGTCCAAGTGAGCTTCGTAAAGAGCAAGAACCCCCGCGACGTGATTATTGCGCCGGTCGTCTCCGAGAAGTCGTACACCTGCATGGATCGCGGGCAGTACACCTTCGTCGTGGCCCCCGACGCCAACAAGACCGAGATCAAGATCGCCATCGAGTCCATCTTCGATGTCAAGGTCGCCTCGGTGAACACGCTCAACCGCCGCGGCAAGACCCGCCGCACCCGCACGGGCATCGGCAAGTCGAAGGACACCAAGCGCGCGATCGTGACTCTGCGCGAGGGCACCATCGACATCTTCGGCGACGTGACGGACTGACACGGAAGGTAGAAGATCGAGATGGCAATCCGTAAGTACAAGCCGACGACCCCCGGTCGCCGCGGCTCGTCGGTCGCCGACTTCAGCGAGCTGACCCGCAACCGCCCCGAGAAGTCGCTGGTCCGGCCGCTGAGCAAGACCGGCGGCCGCAACTCCTCCGGGCGCATCACCACCCGTCACAAGGGTGGCGGTCACAAGCGCGCCTACCGGCTGATCGACTTCCGCCGGCACGACAAGGACGGCGTGCCCGCCAAGGTCGCGCACATCGAGTACGACCCGAACCGCACCGCCCGCATCGCCCTGCTGCACTACGCCGACGGCGAGAAGCGCTACATCCTGGCCCCCAACGGCCTGCGCCAGGGCGACCGGATCGAGGCCGGCCCCGAGGCCGACATCAAGCCGGGCAACTGCCTGCCGCTGCGCAACATCCCCACCGGTACCGTGGTGCACGCCGTCGAGCTGCGCCCCGGCGGTGGCGCCAAGATCGCCCGCAGCGCCGGCACCTCGGTGCAGCTGGTCGCCAAGGAGGGCAAGTACGCGCAGCTGCGCATGCCCTCCGGCGAGATCCGCAACGTCGAGGCCGCCTGCCGGGCGACCATCGGCGAGGTCGGCAACGCCGAGCAGTCCAACATCAACTGGGGCAAGGCCGGCCGCATGCGCTGGAAGGGCGTCCGCCCGACCGTGCGCGGTGTGGTCATGAACCCGGTGGACCACCCCCACGGTGGTGGTGAGGGCCGCACCTCCGGTGGCCGCCACCCCGTCTCGCCCTGGGGCAAGCCTGAGGGCCGTACCCGTCGTCCCAACAAGTCCAGTGACCGGCTCATCGTGCGCCGTCGCCGGACCGGCAAGAAGCGCTGATAGGAGCCAGTCATGTCGCGAAGCCTTAAGAAGGGCCCCTTCGTCGACGACCACCTGCAGAAGAAGGTGGACGCCCAGAACGAGCAGGGCACCAAGAACGTCATCAAGACCTGGTCCCGGCGTTCGATGATCACGCCGGACTTCATCGGGCACACCTTCGCCGTCCACGACGGCCGCAAGCACGTCCCGGTGTTCGTTACCGAGTCCATGGTGGGCCACAAGCTCGGTGAGTTCGCTCCCACCCGTACCTTCCGTGGGCACGTCAAGGACGACCGCAAGGCGCGTCGCTGACGGGCGCCGGAGAGTTTGAGAGGCTAAGAATCATGGAAGCCAAGGCGCAGGCCAAGTACGTGCGCTGCACGCCGATGAAGGCACGCCGGATCGTGGACCAGGTCCGCGGCAAGCGCGCCGTCGACGCCGTGGGCGTGCTGCGTTTCGCACCGCAGTCCGCTGCAGTGCCCGTCCGCAAGGTCATCGAGTCCGCTATCGCCAACGCCCGGTACAAGGCCGAGCGCGACGGCGAGCGCTTCGACGAGAACGACCTGTTCATCACCGAGGTGTACGCCGACGAGGGCCCGACCCTCAAGCGGTTCCGCCCGCGCGCCCAGGGACGCGCGGCCCGGATCCTCAAGCGCACCAGTCACATCACCGTTGTCGTCGGCGACCGCGCCGACACCGCCAAGCAGGAAGGAGCCCGGTAATGGGGCAGAAGGTCAACCCGACCGGTTTCCGCCTGGGCATCACCACGGACCACCGCTCCCGCTGGTTCGCCGACTCCACCAAGCCCGGTCAGCGCTACCGCGACTTCGTGGACGAGGACGTCAAGATCCGGCGCCTCATGGAGAACGGCATGGAGCGCGCCGGTATCTCCAAGGTCGACATTGAGCGCACCCGCGACCGGGTCCGCGTCGACCTGCACACCGCCCGCCCCGGCATCGTCATCGGGCGTCGCGGCGTGGAGGCCGAGCGCCTGCGCGGCCAGCTGGAGAAGCTGACCGGCAAGCAGGTTCAGCTCAACATCCTCGAGGTCCGCAACCCCGACCTGGACGCGCAGCTGGTCGCCCAGGGCATCGCCGAGCAGCTCGCCAGCCGCGTCTCCTTCCGCCGCGCCATGCGCCGCGGACTGCAGTCGGCCATGCGCGCCGGCGCCAAGGGTGTGCGCGTGCAGTGTTCCGGCCGCCTCGGCGGCGCGGAGATGAGCCGCAGCGAGTTCTACCGCGAGGGGCGCGTGCCGCTGCACACCCTGCGGGCCAACATCGATTACGGCTTCTACGAGGCCAAGACCACCTTCGGCCGCATCGGCGTGAAGGTGTGGATCTACAAGGGCGACATGACCGAGCGCGAGTTCGCCCGCCAGCAGGCCGAGTCCGCCCCGCGCGGCCGCGGCCGTGGTGAGCGCCGCGGCGGCCGCCGCGGTGAGCGCGCCCCGCGCCAGAACGAGCAGCAGGCCGAGCAGGCGCCGGCCACCGAGAACGCTGCCCCCGATCAGGGAACGGAGGCCTGAGCCGTGCTCATCCCCCGCCGGACCAAGTACCGCAAGCAGCACCGCCCGCACCGTTCGGGCATGTCCAAGGGCGGCAACCAGATCGCCTTCGGCGACTACGGCATCCAGGCCCTCGAGCCCGCCTACGTCACCAACCGGCAGATCGAGGCGGCCCGTATCGCCATGACCCGCCATATCAAGCGCGGCGGCAAGGTGTGGATCAACATCTTCCCGGACCGCCCGCTGACCAAGAAGCCCGCCGAGACCCGTATGGGTTCCGGTAAGGGCGCCCCTGAGTGGTGGATCGCCAACGTCAAGCCCGGACGCATCATGTTCGAGCTCGGCGGCGTCGACGTCGACCTGGCCCGCGAGGCCATGCGTCGTGCTCAGGCGAAGCTGCCGATGAAGACCCGTTTCGTGACCCGTGAGGGTGGTGACATCTGATGGCTATCGGTTCCAAGGGGCTCACCCCCGCAGACCTCGACGCCATGGACGACGAGCGCCTCGCCGAGGAGCTGTCCAAGGCCAAGACGGAGCTGTTCAACCTCCGGTTCGCGTCCGCGACCGGGCAGCTGGAGGACCACGGCCGCATGAAGGCCGTGCGTCGCGACATCGCCCGCATCTACACCATTGTGCGCGAGCGCGAGCTCGGCATCCGCACCGCTCCGAGCACTCAGGAGGAGGACGCCAAGTGAGCGAACAGACCACTGACAACGTGACCGCCGGCGAGCAGGCCGGCACCGACGCCCCCCAGCGCAACCACCGCAAGGTGCGCCGTGGCTACGTCGTGTCCGACAAGATGCAGAAGACCATCGTCGTCGAGGTGGAGGAGCGTTACAAGCACTCCCTGTACGGCAAGGTTCTGCGCCGCTCGAAGAAGTTCAAGGTCCACGACGAGCACAACGACGCCCACCCCGGCGACCTCGTGCTGATCATGGAGACCCGGCCGCTGAGCGCCACCAAGCGTTGGCGACTGGTGGAGATCCTCGAGAAGGCCAAGTGATTCGTCGCTGGGACCGGTAGGCCATCGGGTCGCGGTCCCGCACCGGCTTCACCACACAACGACGACGCCGCAGCCTCCGGGGCAGCCCGGGCTGCGGCGTCGTCGTATTAGGCGGAGAGCTATCGGGGTTCTTCGTGTTTGACCTCGTGACGGGGTATCCGGGTGATGGTTTGTGTGCGCATCCCGGTGGGCGCGGTGCGTGGCGTGACGGGCAGGCGCAGGAGGGGTGCGCCTACTTGGACCGCGTTCCCCCCGTTGGACCGCCTGAGACAGCGTCTAGAGCGGTCCAAGTGAGGCTGAGCGGTCCAAGTAGAGGCAGTGGGAATCAGTCGTCGAAGTCGAAACCGTCCGCATCTGCCGCGGTGACAAGGGCGGTCAGCGCATTTGGATCCGTCAAGTACGGAACGAGCGTTCGTGCCAGCCGTTCCATCAGGGGACGGCTGCCGTAGGCGATGAATGTGTCGCCCTCGGGGTCGGCCTCGACTTCGGGGAGCTCGCCGAGATCGACCAGGCGCTGAACCACACCGGCCCAGAAATACCCGTTGGGCTCGTGACCGAGTTCGGCAACGCTTTCGGCCGTGCGCGGCTCTCCGACGTCGAAGTGGCACGACCACTGGTCGAACTCGGGCGCCTCGTGGAGGTGGACGTAGTCGGGGAACTCCACAGAAGCGGGTTCAGCGGAAGCGCTCATACGCCGCACAGCCTTTCCGGATGATCGAGAACGGTTGTCGCGATGTACGAGGCGTCGCCGCGGCAGGACGACTTATGGAGCTCCACCATCCAAAATGCCCGGACTGGCGACCGGCCGCACGTGCCCTGGGCCGCCGCGACGGTCGCCGGCTCGCGGTGGTGAGCAAAGGCACAGGCCCGGATTTCCGGCCGGACTACCGGCGATTCCCTGCGTTGCACTAGGGTTGGGGAGTTGCGCGCGCCCTCGGTGCGCCCGGCAGAGACCTCGCGCTCCTACGCCTGTGTCTGTCGGGGCCTGCGTACCGGGACTCGTCCGCCGTCGGCGGGCAGCGTGCACCACCAGAAGGAACGTTCGGCCAGGCTCGCGCCGCCATGCGTGGCGGGAGAACCGGCTCGACGACAGGAGAACATTCAATGATCCAGCAGGAGTCGCGACTAAAGGTCGCCGACAACACCGGTGCCAAGGAGATCCTGTGCATCCGTGTGCTCGGCGGCTCGGGTCGGCGCTATGCGGGCATCGGCGACCAGATCGTCGCTACCGTGAAGGACGCCATCCCCGGCGGCAACGTCAAGAAGGGCGAGGTCGTCAGGGCGGTCGTCGTGCGCGCCACCAAGGAACGTCGCCGCCCGGACGGCTCGTACATTCGTTTCGACGAGAACGCCGCCGTCATCATCAGGGACAAGGATGGCGAGCCCCGCGGCACGCGCATCTTCGGCCCCGTCGGCCGTGAGCTTCGCGAGAAGAAGTTCATGCGCATCGTTTCGCTCGCACCGGAGGTGATCTGACCCATGGCACGCATTAAGAAGGGCGACCAGGTCATCGTCATCGCCGGCAAGGACAAGGGCAAGACCGGCCGCGTGCTTCGGGTCATCCCGAAGGAGGACCGCGTCGTCGTCGAGGGCGTGCAGCGCGTAACCAAGCACACGCGCCCGCGGCAGACCGCCCAGGGAGCCCGTGCCGGCGGCATCGAGACCGTCGAGGCCCCTATCCACATCTCAAACGTCATGCCGATCGACCCCAAGACGGGCCAGCGCACTCGCGTCGGCTTCCGGGTCGAGGAGGGCGTGCGCCCCAACGGCCGTAAGCGCACCGTTCGCGTGCGCTACGCCAAGAAGTCCGGGGAGGATCTGTGACCATGGCTGAGAACACGGCTGAGACCACGGCGACCGCCGTCGCCCCCCGGCTGAAGGCCAAGTACGACGACCAGGTGCGTCCCGCCCTGATGGAGGAGTTCAAGCACTCCAACGTCATGCAGGTCGGGCGCGTCGCCAAGGTCGTCGTCAACATGGGTGTGGGCGAGGCCGCCCACGACTCGAAGCTGATCGAGGGCGCCGTCCGCGACCTCGCAGCCATCACCGGCCAGAAACCGCAGGTGACTCGGGCACGCAAGTCGATTGCCCAGTTCAAGCTGCGCGCCGGACAGCCCATCGGCGCCCACGTCACGCTGCGTGGCGACCGCATGTGGGAGTTCCTCGACCGGCTGATCTCCATCTCGCTGCCCCGCATCCGCGACTTCCGCGGCCTGAGCCCGAAGCAGTTCGACGGCAACGGCAACTACACCTTCGGACTGACCGAGCAGGCGGTGTTCCACGAGATCGACCCCGACGCCATCGACCGCGTGCGCGGCATGGACATCACCGTGGTGACCACGGCCAAGACCGACGAGGAGGCCCGCTCGCTGCTCAAGCAGCTCGGCTTCCCCTTCAAGGAGAAGTGACATGGCTAAGACCTCTTTGAAAGTCAAGGCGAACCGCAAGCCGAAGTTCGGCGTCCGTGCCTACACGCGCTGCCAGCGCTGCGGCCGGCCCCGCTCGGTGTACCGCAAGTTCGGCCTGTGCCGCATCTGCCTGCGCGAGATGGCCCTCAACGGCCAGCTCCCCGGCGTGAGCAAGTCCAGCTGGTAAGAACTTACGTCGCAGGTCCGAGAAGGAAACCGCGACGAGGAAGGGCGCAGGCCCACTCATGACAATGACAGACCCAATCGCAGACATGCTGACTCGTCTGCGCAATGCCAACAACGCATACCACGAGACCGTCTCCATGCCCTCCAGCAAGCTGAAGGTGAATATCGCCAAGATGCTGAAGAACGAGGGCTACATCGACGGCTACGAGGTGACCGACGCCCAGGTCGGCAAGACGCTCACGCTGACCCTGAAGTACGGTGCCAACCGGCAGCGTGCCATCCAGGGGCTCAAGCGCGTGTCGAAGCCCGGTCTGCGCGTGTACGCAAAGTCCACGAACCTGCCCAAGGTCCTCGGCGGCCTGGGGGTGGCCATTCTGTCCACCTCCTCCGGCCTGCTCACCGACCGGCAGGCGGAGGCCCGGGGCGTAGGCGGCGAAGTGCTCGCCTACGTCTGGTGAGAGAAGGAGCGGAGAAGAACCATGTCTCGTATTGGACGCCTTCCCGTTCCGGTTCCCGCCGGAGTGGACGTAACCATTGAAGGAAATGACGTGACGGTCAAGGGCCCCAAGGGCACCCTGACCCGCACCATCGCCGAGCCGCTGACGGTCGCCCGCCAGGAGGACGGCTCCATCCTGGTGTCCCGGCCCGACGACGAGCGCCGCTCGCGCTCGCTGCACGGCCTGTCACGCACGCTGATCAACAACATGGTCATCGGCGTGACCGAGGGCTACTCCAAGGAGCTGGAGATCGTCGGCACCGGTTACCGTGCGGCCCAGAAGGGCACCGGCATCGAGCTGTCACTCGGCTTCTCCCACACCGTCGTCGTCGACGCCCCCGAGGGCATCGAGTTGAAGGTGGATGGTCCCGCCAAGGTGATCGTCTCGGGTATCTCCAAGGAGCAGGTCGGCGAGGTCGCCGCGAACATTCGCAAGATCCGCCCGCCGGAGCCCTACAAGGGCAAGGGTGTGCGCTACGCCGGCGAGAACGTGCGCCGCAAGGTCGGAAAGGCTGGTAAGTGACCATGGCTTACGCGATCAAGAGGGACAAGACCAAGGCTGTCGCCCGCAAGATCCGCCACCAGCGCGTGCGCAAGCACGTGTCCGGCACCGCCGAGCGCCCCCGGCTGGTGGTCAGCCGTTCCAACCGCCACATGGTGGCGCAGGTTATCGACGACACCATCGGCCACACGCTCTGCGCCGCCTCCACCCACGAGGCGGCGGCCCGGGGCGTCGAGGGCCACAAGGTCGGCGCGGCTCACCGCGTGGGCGAGCTGATTGCCGAGCGCGCCAAGGCGCTGGGCATTGAGAAGGTCGTGTTCGACCGTGGCGGCTACAAGTACCACGGTCGCGTCGCGGCCGTCGCCGAGGGCGCCCGCGAGGGCGGCCTGGAGTTCTGAGCCAGACGACGAGAAAGCTAAGGAGTTTCTGATGGCTGCACCGCAGCGAGACAGGTCCGCGTCGTCCGACGGCTCGGCCCGGCGTGAGAGCGACCGCGGCGAGGGCCGCGGCCGCCGTGACCGCAACAATGACCGCCGCGACCGGGGCACCGGCCGGGGCAACGACGACAAGTACATCGAGCGCGTCGTCACCATCAACCGCGTGTCCAAGGTCGTCAAGGGCGGCCGCCGCTTCACCTTCACGGCGCTGGTCGTCGTCGGTGACGGTGAGGGCACGGTGGGCGTCGGCTACGGCAAGGCGAAGGAAGTTCCCGCCGCCATTGCCAAGGCCGTCGAGGCGGCGAAGAAGGAGTTCTTCCACGTCCCGATGATCCGCCGCACCATCCCGCACGTGGTCCAGGGGGAGGACGCCGCCGGCATCGTGCTGCTGCGGCCCGCCTCGCCCGGTACCGGTGTTATCGCCGGCGGCCCGGTGCGCGCCGTCCTGGAGTGCGCCGGCGTCCACGACATCCTGTCGAAGTCGCTCGGCTCCTCGAACGCGATCAACATCGTCCACGCGACGGTGGCCGCGCTCAAGCAGCTCGAGCAGCCGGAGTCGGTCGCGGTTCGCCGTGGCCTGCCCCTGGAGGAGGTTGCGCCGCAGTCCATGCTGCGCGCCCGCGCCGAGGGTGAGGCCGCCAAGCGCGCCGAGGCCGAGAAGAAGGAGGCCGAAAAGGCCGCTGAAGGAGTGGGTGTGTGATGGCTGACGCCGCAACCGCTAAGACACAGCAGGACGCCCGGCAGATCAAGGTGACCCAGGTCCGCTCCGGCATCGGGGGTACCCGCCGCCAGCGCGAGACCCTGAAGGCCCTCGGCCTGCACCGGATCCGCCAGTCCGTGGTCCGCGAGGACAACCCGTCCGTGCGCGGCATGATCGCCAGGGTGGCGCACCTCGTCACCGTTGAGGAGGCCTGAGATGGCTGACACGAAGAAGCACGAGGAGGCCGGGCAGGTCGTTCGCCTGCATGACCTCCGCCCCGCTCCGGGCGCCAAGAAGGCCAAGACCCGCGTGGGTCGCGGTGAGGCGTCCAAGGGTAAGACCGCCGGCCGTGGTACCAAGGGCACCAAGGCGCGGTACCAGGTTCGCCCCGGCTTCGAGGGCGGCCAGATGCCGCTGCACATGCGCCTGCCCAAGCTGCGCGGCTTCCGCAACCCGAACCGGGTCGAGTACCAGCCCGTCAACGTCGGGCGCATCGCCGAGCTGTTCCCCGAGGGCGGCCAGGTCGGCGTTGAGGACCTGGTAGCCAAGGGCGCGGTGCGCAAGGGCCGCCTGGTCAAGGTGCTGGGTGGCGGCGACGTCGCGGTCAAGCTCGACATCACCGCCGACGCCTGGTCCGACTCCGCCAAGGAGAAGGTCGAGGCCGCGGGCGGCACGCTGGTCGCGCGCTGACCACGGGGCCGGCCGTCGCCACGGCGGCGGCCGACACGCACAGCAAATGTCACGGCTCCGGCCGGGCCGGGGGAGACCCCGGCCCGGCCGGAGCCGTTCTGCTGACCACCCCTGACGTCCCACGCGTACGCCTCCGCCTCTCACGTGCGGGTTTGGATCTCGCGTACGCGTTCGGCTTCCACGTTCGGGTTCCGCTCCCACGTGCGAGTCTTGGAGCTTTCCCCGCGCCTGGTAGCCGAATATCTCCAAAACGCGTACGTGAGGCGGGAACTTGTGCGTTCGAGTAATCGACGGGTGTGCGTTTGGCGCGGCGGGCGCGGGACGGCGTGACCGATACCCCCTGAATACGGCGCCTCGGCGGGTGGCAGCATCTGCCGGGCGGGGTAGGGTAGCCCAGGGTTGCACCCTGGGTTTAACCCCGGGGACATCCCGAGCGTCTGCCGGCGCGTCATGAATGTCGACAGGCGCAGTGCCCGCGTCCGCAATCAGCCGCCCACAGGAGACCGAGTGTTCAGTGCGTTCATCCAGGCGTTCAAAACGCCGGACCTGAGGAGAAAGCTCCTGTTCACCTTGGGCATCATGGCCCTGTTCCGGTTCGGTTCCGTGCTGCCCACCCCCGGCGTGAACCTGGCCAACGTGCAGGTGTGCGTGGGGGAGGCCGAGGATGCGGGCCTGCTCGGCCTGATCAACATCTTCTCCGGTGGAGCGCTGCTGCAGCTGAGCGTATTCGCGCTGGGCATCATGCCCTACATCACCGCCTCCATCATCATCCAGCTGCTGCGCGTGGTGATCCCGCGCTTCGAGGAGCTGTACAAGGAGGGCCAGTCGGGCACCGCCAAGCTGACGGAGTACACCCGCTACCTCACGATCGGGTTGGGCGTGCTCCAGTCGGCCACAATCGTCGCCACCGCCGCGAACGGCAACCTGTTCACCGGCTGCTCGGTGGACGTCATCCCGAACGACTCCCCCCTGAACCTGGCGCTGATGATCGTCACCATGACCGCCGGCACCGGCCTGATCATGTGGCTGGGTGAGCTCATCACCGAGCACGGCATCGGCAACGGCATGTCCCTGCTGATCTTCACCTCGATCGTGGCGCGCATGCCGCAGAACCTGCTGTCCATCCTGGGCGGCTCCGGCGGCCTCTCCCGCTTCCTGGCCGTCGTCGCCGTCATCCTGGTGGCCACACTCGCGGTGGTCTTCGTAGAGCAGGCCACCCGCCGCATCCCGGTGCAGTACGCCAAGCGCATGGTGGGACGGCGCCAGTACGGCGGCTCCACCACCTACATCCCCATCAAGATCAACACCGCCGGCGTCATCCCGGTCATCTTCGCCTCCTCCCTGCTGGCCATGCCGCAGCTGATCGCCCAGTTCGGCTCGCCCACCAGTTCCTGGGTGCAGTGGATCGCCACCAACCTGCGGCAGACCGACACGGTCTACCTGGTGGGCTACGCCCTGCTGATCTTCGCCTTCACGTTCTTCTACACGGCCATCACCTTCAACTCCGAGGAGATCGCCGACAACATGAAGCGCTACGGCGGCTTCATCCCCGGCATCCGCGCCGGTGAGCCGACGGTGCGCTACCTCAGCTACGTAATCAACCGGATCACCGCGGCGGGCTCCGTCTACCTGGTGATCCTGGCCCTGCTGCCGACGCTCGCCGTCATCCGGCTGGGCCTGTCCCAGAATCTGCCGTTCGGCGGCACGACCATCCTGATCATGGTGGGGGTCGGCCTGCAGACGGTTAAGGAAATCAACTCTCAGCTGCAGCAGCGGCACTACGAAGGGTTCCTCTCATGAGCGCACGTATGGTCATCCTCGGTCCCCCCGGAGCCGGCAAGGGCACCCAGGCAGCCCGCATTTGCGAGCGCCTGGGCATCCCCGCCATCTCCACCGGCGACATCTTCCGTGCGAACGTCGCCGGCGGCACCGAGTTGGGCCGCCAGGCCAAGCAGTACATGGACGCCGGCGAGTACGTGCCCGACTCGGTCACCAACGCCATGGTCGCCGACCGGCTGGCCGCCGATGACGCCGCCGACGGCTTCCTGCTGGACGGTTACCCCCGCACCGAGGCGCAGGTGCACGAGCTGGACAGCATGCTCGCTGCCGCCGGCCTGTCCCTGGACGTGGTCCTGGAGATCACCGCGGACGCCGAGGTCGTGGTGCAGCGGCTGCTGGGGCGCGCCGCCGAGCAGGGCCGCACCGACGACACCGAACCGGTCATTCGTCGTCGCCTGGAGGTGTACGCGGAGCAGACCGAGCCGCTGGCCGCCCTGTACGAGCAGCGTGGGCTGCTGGTGCGCGCCGACGGCGTCGGCGCGCTGGATGAGGTCACCGACCGGATCATGAGCGCGCTCGCCACGCGCGGCGTCACCGCCTGAAGGGGACACCCGCCATGCTGACGCGCGAGCGGATTCAGCTCAAGACCCCGGACCAGCTGCGGCACATGCGCCGGGCCGGGCTCGTCGTCGCCGATATCCACGCCGCCCTGCGGGAGGCCGTGCGCCCCGGCGTCACCACCGCAGAGCTTGACGCCGTCTCCGCCGACGCCATCGCCCGCGGCGGCGCCCACTCCAACTTCCTGGGTTACTACGACTACCCGGCCACCGTCTGCATCTCCGTCAACGACGAGGTGGTCCATGGGATCCCGGGGGAGCGGGTGCTCGAGCCGGGCGACCTGGTCACCTTCGACTGTGGCGCCTACATCCTCGACGACGCCGGCACCCAGTGGCACGGCGACGCCGCCTTCACCACCGTGGTGGACGGCCGCTATACCTCCGAGTCCGATCGGCTGCTCGACACCACCACCCGGCAGGCCCTGTGGGACGCGATCGCCGCCGTCGCCCGTGCCGCCGCCGGAGAGACCGCTGGACGAGCCGCACGGCTTAACACGGTGGGTGACACGGTCGAGGCCACCGTCGCCGCGGTGAGCGAGCGCGAGGGGGTGCACCTGGGCATCCTGCAGGACTACGTCGGCCACGGCATCGGTACCGCCATGCACATGGCCCCCGACGTGCTCAACTATTCCGTCAAGCACAAGGGCCCCAAGCTCCGGGCGGGCATGGTGCTCGCCATCGAACCGATGCTCACCGCCGGTGGGCCCGAGGTCGATGAGCTCGACGACGGCTGGACCGTGGTCACGCGAGACGGTTCGCACGCCGCCCAGTGGGAGCACACGGTCGCGCTCGTGCCCGGCGGAGTGTGGGTGCTGACAGCCCCCGACGGGGGAGTGGAGGGCCTGGCCCCCTACGGCCTGGAGCCCAAGCCCCTGGACTGACTCCTCCGCTGTCCCGCGCCCGCGATCGCCGAGGTCGGTGGAAGTTACGTGCCGAGGTCGGTCGTGCCGGGAGCGAGGCGGGGCCGGCGACGCGCCGGAGTCGAGGCGCGCAGTGTGTCGGGAAACACCGCCGGATAATGCCCCTCCGCGGTGGTCAGCCGCGGCGGGTTTGCCGTATCGTTGGCGATCGGCGCGTCCAGGACGCGGTGCCATACCATTTTGCCCGCCGGCTCACCGGCTTCCCGCAAGGTGGGGTGGCGCGTCCAGCGCACCATGCCGGCGGCGTCGTCGCCGGAGGGAGTATCCAGCGAGAAAGCAACCGACGGAGGAACATGGCTAAGAAGGACGGCGTCATCGAGGTCGAGGGATCGGTCGTCGAGGCCCTTCCGAACGCGATGTTCCGGGTCGAGCTGAGCAACGGGCACGTCGTGCTCGCGCACATCTCGGGCAAGATGCGGCAGCACTACATCCGCATCCTGCCGGAGGACCGCGTGGTCGTTGAGCTCAGCCCCTACGACCTGTCGCGTGGCCGCATCGTCTACCGGTACAAGTGACAGTCCTCCCTGCCGGGAGGACGGAGGAACAACATGAAGGTCAAGCCGAGCGTCAAGAAGATCTGTGACAACTGCAAGGTGATTCGTCGCCACGGCAAGGTCATGGTCATCTGCGACAACCCGCGGCACAAGCAGCGTCAGGGCTGACACCCGCGCGTCGCCGGCCTGGGGTCGGCGGCAAAACAACTCAGCACTCACCCCAGTGGCGCCTCGCGCCACCACCCCCGGTTCCTGGAGGCCGGGGCCACCGGAAGGCGGTGGAGGGGATGGGTGACGACCTCCGGGAGCACACAGGAGAACCACACAGTGGCACGCATTTCCGGCGTCGACCTGCCTCGCGAGAAGCGAGTAGAGGTCGCGCTCACCTACATCTACGGGATCGGACGCACCCGCGCCCAGAAGACCCTCGAGGCCACCGGGGTCAACCCGGACACCCGGGTCAAGGACTTGACGGAGGACGAGCTGGTCGCGCTGCGCAACCACATCGACTCCAGCTACCAGGTCGAGGGCGACCTGCGTCGTGAGGTCCAGGCGGACATCCGCCGCAAGATTGAGATCGGCTCCTACCAGGGCCTGCGCCACCGCCGGCACCTGCCGGTCCGCGGCCAGCGCACCAAGACCAACGCCCGCACTCGCAAGGGCCCCAAGCGCACCGTGGCCGGTAAGAAGAAGGCCAAGTAACCAGTCGTTATCCGGGCGCCGCAGGCCCGGAACTAGACCTCACTCGAAGAAGGAAGCATGCCCCCTAAGACTCGTTCCACCGCGCGCAAGCCGCGCCGCAAGGACCGTAAGAACGTCACCCACGGTCACGCCTACATCAAGTCCACCTTCAACAACACCATCGTGTCCCTGACGGACCCCAACGGCGCCGTCATCGCCTGGGCCTCCTCCGGCCAGGTCGGTTTCAAGGGCTCGCGCAAGTCGACGCCGTACGCCGCTCAGCTCGCCGCCGAGGCTGCCGCCCGCCGCGCCCAGGACCACGGCATGAAGAAGGTCGACGTGTTCGTCAAGGGCCCCGGCTCCGGCCGCGAGACCGCGATCCGCTCCCTCCAGGCCGCCGGCCTCGAGGTCGGCTCGATCACCGACGTGACCCCGCAGGCGCACAACGGCTGCCGCCCGCCGAAGCGGCGCCGCGTCTGAGGCTCGACCCTGCGGTCGGCGCCTCCCCACAAAAGCTGGGGGCGACGTCGGCCATTGGCTCCGCCCGGACAGGACGGGCCGGCCGCCGACGCGTGTCGGCGGCCAACACCATGAGGAACGGCGTCATATAGCGGGCGCCGCGACGAAAGGAAACCCCTAGTGCTCATTGCACAGCGACCCACACTCTCCGAGGAGGTCATTGAGGAGGACCGCCGCTCGCGGTTCATCCTCGAGCCCCTCGAGCCCGGCTTCGGCTACACGCTCGGAAACTCCCTGCGTCGCACGCTGCTGTCCTCCATCCCGGGCGCGGCCGTGACCTCCGTCCGCATTGAGGGCGTGCCCCACGAGTTCCGCACCATTGCCGGGGTCAAGGAGGACGTCGCCCAGATCATCCTGAATATCAAGGAGATCGTCCTGTCGTCCGAGAACGACGAGCCGGTGGTCATGTACCTGCGCAAGTCCGGACCGGGCGTCGTCGTCGCCGGCGACATCACCCCGCCGGCGGGCGTGGAGATCCACAACCCCGAGCTGGTGATCGCCACTCTCAACGAGAAGGGCAAGCTGGAGATCGAGCTGACGGTCGAGCGCGGCCGCGGCTACGTGTCCGCCAACCAGAACAAGGACCCGAACGCCGAGATCTCGCGTATTCCGGTCGACTCCATCTACTCACCGGTCAAGAAGGTCTCCTACGCGGTGGAGGCCACCCGTGTGGAGCAGCGCACGGACTTCGACCGCCTGGTGGTGGACGTGGAGACCAAGGCCTCCATGACCCCGCGCGACGCGCTCGCCTCCGCCGGCAAGACGCTGGTTGAGCTGTTCGGGCTGGCCCGTGAGCTCAACGTCGAGGCCGAGGGCATCGAGGTCGGCCCCTCGCCGATGGATCAGGCCCTGCAGCAGGATCTGGCCATGATGATTGATGAGCTGGACCTGCAGGCCCGCTCCTCCAACGCCCTCAAGCGCGAGGGCATCCACACCGTCGGTGAGCTCGTCGCGCGCAGCGAGGCTGACCTCCTCGACATCCGCAACTTCGGTGCCAAGTCGATCTCCGAGATCAAGGACAAGCTGGCCGAGCTCGGGCTGTCCCTCAAGGGGTCCCCGGTCGACTACGCCCCGGAGGGCGACTACACCAACCCCACCTTCAGCGACGAGCAGCAGGCCTGACGCCAGCTCGCCATTCCACTAGGAGACAACATGCCTCGCCCCACCAAGGGTCCCCGGCTGGGCGGATCCCCCCAGCACGAGCGCCACATGCTGGCCAACCTGGCCACGCAGCTCATCATCCACGAGTCGATCACGACCACGGAGGCCCGCGCCCGGCGCCTGCGGCCCTACGTCGAGAAGCTCATCACCAAGGGCAAGCGCGGCGACCTTCACGCCCGCCGCACCGTGATGAAGAAGATGACGGACAAGTACGCCGTCTACCGCCTCTTCGACGAGATCGCCCCGCAGATGGCCGACCGCGACGGCGGCTACACCCGCATCATCAAGACCGCGCCGCGCCGAGGCGACAACGCCCCCATGGCCCAGATCTCGCTGGTGCTGGAGCCGGTCGCCAAGAAGGCCGTCGTCGACGACGCCGTCCGCACCGCTAAGCGTGCGGCCGAGCAGGCCGTGGCCGAGGTTGAGGAGGCCGCCGCCGAGGTCGAGGCCGAGGAGACTCCGGCCGACGACGTCGCCGAGGTTGCCGCGGAGGAGACCGAGGCCGCTGACGAGACCGCCGCCGCTGCTGACGAGGCCGCTGTCGACGAGACTTCCGGCAAGCCCGTCTACGCCGGCTCGGTGCGCCTGGAGAAGGGCTCCACCGAGGCGCCCGACGCCGACCACGAGGTCAAGGGCAACGAGGACTCCATGAAGTACCACGTCCCCGGCTCCCGCTGGTACGACAACACGGTGGCCGAGGTCTGGTTCGCCTCCGCCGAGGACGCCGAGGCCGCGGGCTTCGCCCCCGCCGGCGGTGCCGCCGCGCAGAAGGTCAAGAAGTGAGCCGGTCCCGGTAGGGTCTGAGCGCTGGTGGGCCGCAAGGCTCACACAAATAAGGGAGGGCCGGTCGCCGCGAGGTGACCGGCCCTCCCTGCGTCTCAGCGTCGGGCGTGCGGAGCCGGAGGCGGTAGCGGGGCGGGGCCGTCGGGCGGGACGGGGCCGTCAGGGCCGGGCCATCTCCCAGCAGCGGGCTCCGCCGGTCATGCCGGCCTCGTTGGGCACGACGACGACGTCGTCGCCGATCTTGTCGAGCTGGAAGGCGGTGATGCGGCGGGAGTTGCCGCCGCCCAGGTAGAGCCGGTCCCACATGTACATGGGGCGCAGTGCCTCGACCACGCGCCGCACCCGCCGCGACCAGTGGGCGTCCCCCAGGCGCAGGCGCTCATGCTCACCGATGTAGTCGTCATAGGTCAGCCCCCAGCGGACCGGCCCCTGGGAGACCTCCACGTGCGGGGCGAGCACGCCGTTGTCGAAGACGGCGTTGCCCAGACCCGTCCCCAGGGTCACGATCATCTCCAGGCCGTGGCCGGTGACGACGCCGGCGCCGGCCACCTCGGCGTCGTTGAGCACCAGCACCGGGCGGCCGAGGGTCTCCTGTAGTCGCCCGCCCATGTCGAAGCGCGCCCAGGCCTCCACCAGCTCCGGCAGGACGCGGGAGCAGGGGCCGTCCTTGGTGATGTAGTGGGGGGTGGCGATGACGACCCCGTGGCGGATCATGCCGGGCATGCCGACGGTCACCCGGTCGGCGGGCGGCAGCTGATCGGCCAGGTCCTTGATGGTGTCCACCAGCAGTTCCGGCGGCAGCGGGTAGGGGGTGGGAGTGCGCAGGGCGCGGGAGATGATGGCGCCATCGGCGTCGAGCACGGAGGCCTTGATGCCGCCGCCGCCGCAGTCGACGCTGAGCGTGGTCGTAGTGGTCACGCCCCGACGCTACCGCCTTGGCCGCGGCCGACGCAGTTTCCCGTCCGCGTCGGTCGATGCGCCCGTGCTCACGAATCGCGCCTGACCCTGCCAAGGCAAACTCGTCGCCGGCCAATACGTTGAGCGCCAGCTTCGTCAAGTGCCGCTGTTCGTCAGCCAGGCGACCGACTACCATGCGAGCCCACGCAGTTCGGGGAATCGCCCTTCCCAAAGCGTGACGATTCGCTGGTCGAGGTTCAGAGTCGGCCACAGTGCCACGAGCCGGTTGCGGTTGATGAACCTCCGCTGGTCGTCCGCGGTCCCTTCAGCGAGAACAGCCTGGTAGACGATCTGCGCGGATAGTTCCTTTGTCCCTGGGTGTGCGCGCCGGGGAGTGGGGTTGTGCTCTTGCAGGTGTCGGGCTGTGCTGCTGTTTGCTGTTGCACGACCTTGGTGACGTTGCACGACCTTGGGGTGCATTCCACGACCACCCCGGGGTCGTGCAAAACACCCCAAGGTCGTGCAACGCGGCCCAGGGTCGTGCAAGTGAGACGCGGCCCGACGTCTAGCACCGAGGCGGACGGGTGAAGGCAGCACCCGGGCTGTGGTCTCATGGTTGCCATGACCGATGCCGAGCCCACGCGCGATGCGGACCCCACGTACGACGCCGACCCCACCCGCCCCGACACGGTGCGCGTGCGCCTGGACCTCGCCTACGACGGCACCGGCTTCCACGGCTGGGCAGCCCAGCCCGGCCTGCGCACCGTCGAGGGCGTGCTGACCGACGCCCTGGCCACCGTGCTGCGCGCTCCGGTGCGGCTGACGGTGGCCGGGCGCACCGACGCCGGCGTGCACGCGAGTGGGCAGGTCGCCCACCTCGACGTGCCCGTCGCAGCCTGGCGCGCCCTGCCCGGACGCTCCACGCGTACCCCCGAGCAGGCGCTGCTGGACCGGCTGGCCGGCGTGCTGGCCCGCGAGGCCCAGGGCGGCCCAGCCCCAGCCCCGCGCGGCGCCGGCGACCTCGTGGTCCACGGCGTGCGCGTGGTCCCCGCCGCCTTCGACGCCCGTTTCTCCGCCCTGACCCGCCGCTACCGGTACCGGATCGCCGACGGCGGCCCCGCCGGCGCCCCGCGCGACCCCGCCCGCCGCGGCCAGGTCCTGTGGGTGAACGAGCGGCTCGACGTCGACGCCATGCAGACGGCCGCCCACCCCCTGCTGGGCGAGCACGACTTCCTGTCCTACTGTCGCCCCCGCGAGGGCGCCACCACCATCCGCACCCTGAAAGAGCTCTCCTGGCGGCGTGTGCCCGCCGACGCCCCCGGCCCCGACGGCGGCCTGGTCACCCTCACCGTCGTCGCCGACGCCTTCTGCCACTCCATGGTGCGTTCCCTGGTGGGCGCCGCCCTCGAAGTCGGGACCGGACGCCGCGACGTCGACTGGCCCGCCCGGCTGCTGGCAGCCCGCAGTCGAGGCCGGGCCGCGCCGGTTGCTCCGGCCCATGGGCTCACCCTGGAAGCCGTCACCTACCCGGCCGACGCCGAGCTGGCCGCACAGGCCGAGCGGGCCCGCACCCTGCGTCGGGCGCCGAACTGCTGCGACTGACCGCGCGGCTGATGGTGCGGTCAGTCCCGGGCGCCGGTCCCGTCGGCAGGCGCCCCTGGTTCCGCTGCACCGTCGGCGAGCGGCACAGCGGCGTGTCAGGTTTCACGGCCGCCCGGGTGCCGGCGGCTTTGACCGTCCCCGAAGCCGCCGGTAGGGTAGGGGATCGTCGTGCAGCACGCGATCACGCTTGTGGTGCCATCCCACTCGCCACTTGCGGCCGGTGCTCCGACCACCTCATCTGACCATGGCGGTCCCGCCGGATGCCAGCGCCTGCGTTGTGTCCGCGTGTCCGCCCGCCAAGAGAAACGAAGGCAACGCCAGTGCGCACGTACACACCGAAGCCCGGCGACGTCAAGAAGAACTGGTACGTCATTGACGCCAGCGACGTCGTGCTCGGCCAGCTCGCAGCCCAGGCTGCAACCCTGCTCCGTGGGAAGCACAAGCCGCAGTTCGCGCCGAACGAGGACTGTGGCGACTACGTCGTCATCATCAACGCCGACAAGGTCGTCCTCACCCGCGGCAAGGCCGACAAGAAGTTCGCCTACCGCCACTCCGGCTACCCGGGCGGCCTGACCGCCGTCTCCTACCGGGAGCTGCTGGCCACCCACCCCGAGCGGGCCGTCCAGAAGGCCATCAAGGGCATGCTGCCCCACACCCGCCTGGGGCGCGCCCAGCTGAAGAAGCTGAAGGTGTACGCCGGTCCGGAGCACCCGCACGCCTCCCAGAACCCGCAGAGCTACCAGCTCACCCAGGTCACCCAGTAAGCGCTCCAGCGCCCGGCACCCGACAAGCAAAGGACACATCGTGGCTGAGACCACCGTCGACATCGACGCGCTGGACGAGGACAACGCCCCCGCCAGCTACACCACCGAATCCACCCCCACCGAGGGACGCGGCCAGTCCATCACCGCCCCTGGCATGGGACTCGGCCGCCGCAAGGAGGCCGTCGCCCGCGTCCGCCTCATCCCCGGCACCGGCCAGTGGAAGATCAACGGCCGCACCCTGGAGGACTACTTCCCCAACAAGCTGCACCAGCAGCTCGTGCGCGCCCCCTTCACCATCCTCGAGCTCGAGGGCCGCTTCGACGTCATCGCCCGCATCAACGGCGGCGGCATCTCCGGCCAGGCCGGCGCCCTGCGCCTGGGCATCGCCCGCGCCCTGAACGAGATCGACCGTGAGGCCAACCGTCCGGCCCTGAAGAAGGCCGGCTTCCTCACCCGTGACGCCCGCATTGTGGAGCGCAAGAAGGCCGGTCTGCACAAGGCCCGCCGCGCCCCGCAGTACTCCAAGCGCTGACCGCGGCGGCGCCCCCTCCGGGGTGCCCCGAAGCGCATATTTCACGTCGGTGGCCGTCTTCCTTCGGGGAGGCGGCCACCGGTTTGCGCTCCGGCGTGGAATGATGGGGTCGTCTACCCACAGGAGGATCCCATGTCACGACTCTTCGGCACCGACGGCGTCCGCGGACTCGCCAACGAACTGCTCACCCCTGATCTCGCAGTCAGCCTCGGCCGGGCCGCGGCCAGCGTCCTGGTCGGCTCGGACGACTCCCCCCACCGGCTGGGCCGCCGCCCCCGCGCCGTCGTCGGCCGCGACACCCGCGCCAGCGGCGAGTTCCTCGACCACGCCATCAGCGCCGGCCTGGCCGCCTCCGGCATGGATGTCACCCGCGTCGGCGTGCTGCCCACCCCCGCCATCGCTCACCTGACCGCCAGCCAGGACGTCAGCCTCGGCGTGGTCATCTCCGCCTCCCACAACCCCTTCCCTGACAACGGCATCAAGTTCTTCGCCCGCGGCGGCTACAAGCTCGAGGACGCCGTGGAGGACCGCATCGAGGCGGCCTTGAACGAGGACCTGCCCCGCCCCACCGGCGCCGCCGTCGGTCGCGTCATCAAGGGCGAGACGGTCGCCGACCAGACCTACATCAACCACCTGGTGGACTCCGTAGCCACCGACCTGTCCGGCCTGCGCATCGTGGTGGACGCCTCCAACGGCGCCGCCAGCAACGTCGGCCCCGCCGCCCTGCGCTCCGCCGGCGCCGAGGTCATCGCCATCAACGCCTCCCCGGACGGGCTGAACATCAACGCCGACTGCGGTTCCACCCACCCCGAGCAGCTGCAGGCGTACGTGCGCAGCGTCGGCGCGGACATGGGGGTCGCCTATGACGGGGACGCCGACCGCTGCATGGCCGTGGACGCAGACGGCAACCTGGTGGACGGCGACCAGATCATGGGCCTGCTGGCCGTGGGCATGAAGGCCGACGGCACGCTCGGCTCCGACACGCTGGTGGTCACCGTCATGAGCAACCTGGGCCTGATCCTGGCCATGCGCGAGCACGGCATCCGCATTGTGCAGACCGGCGTGGGCGACCGCTACGTGCTGGAGAAGATGCTGCAGGGCGGCTACACCCTCGGCGGCGAGCAGTCCGGGCACGTCATCGACACCATCCACGCCACCACCGGTGACGGCGTGCTCACCTCGCTGCGTGTGGCCGCCCGCATGAAGCGCACCGGCAAGTCCCTGGCCGAGCTGGCCAGCATTGTGCAGCGCCTGCCGCAGACGCTCATCAACGTCCCCGGCGTGGACAAGGCCGCCGCCGGCACCAACAAGGCGGTGCAGGACGCCGTCGCCGACGCCGAGAAGCAGCTGGGGGAGACCGGCCGAGTGCTGCTGCGCCCGTCGGGCACCGAGCCGCTGGTGCGCGTGATGGTGGAGGCCGCCAGCCAGGAGGAGGCCGACCGCGTGGCCGCCGGCCTGGCCGCCGTCGTTAAGGACAACCTCGCGCTGTGATCGCGCGGCCCGGGAGACCGGGTCGTCCACGGCTTTCATGCGTATGTGTGCCCCGCCAGGAATATCGGGCGGGGCACACATACGTCTGGGGCAGGCGGCGAGCACCGGTGATGCTGGCCGCCCCAGCCCGCACGGTTTTCAACAGGTTGCGGTTATGGCGGTCCACCGTACGACTGTCCACAGGTCGTCGTCCTTGTAAACGTGCTCCGCTGTAGCTTTGCCACACAGGAGAGCAACAGCAGGGTGGAGGGGACATGGACTTGCCAGACGGTGGATACCGTCCTCCGCCGAGTCATGTGTGTGAGGACGAGACCTACCCGCTAGACGTGGTGCTCGGCGGCGTGGTGGGAACTCATCGGATACTCGTACGTTTGAGGACATACCGGGGGAGGCTTGTCGACTACGCGCTCCAACATGAGTGGCGCAGTGAGTGGGGAGGCGACTGGAAGCCGGTGTTTCGGATCGACACGCGCCATGGCTGCATCCATTCCCACCAGTACCACCGGGATGGGGCTCGTGAGACGCGTCCCATCCAAGCCTTGGGCAGAAACGACCGTGCCATACTGGAAGAGTCCTACGAGACGTCGTATACGCAGGTATTCGACTGGATGGAGCAGCACTTCAGGAGCTGGCAGAGATGAGCGGCACCAAGACGACGCGGCGCGATGCGGCGCGCGCCGTGGGACTCTTCCTCGGCACGCCCGAGGGGCGGGAACTGTTTGCGCGCAACCACTACGTCAGTGAGACCAGGATACTTGCGGTTCCCGAATCCGAGCCCTTCGACTCCGTGCTCTCCGATCACCTCGACCATGGCGCCGACACCATAGTCGCCGTGTTCTTTCCTGATCGTCGGGGCGACGAGCGTTTCGGGTTCTTGAAGTGGGAGATGCCTGCAACAGACTTGCGTGAGGACTGGAGCGCGGAAGACGCGATAACGTTGGGGCGCGGCTCCGCTGGTCACACGTCGTCTATCGGCGCCGTTGTGGACATGATGAAAGCGCAGCGTTTTACCTGGCTCGGCCCGGAGCGTCGACTTCCCGCGCCGGAGGTGTCGGCGCTGCTTAAGCGCCTGTCCGCTAGGGCCTTCGCCGCCGCCTGACGAGGGACTTAGACGGACGACCGGGCCCGCGCCGTTCAACGGCGCGGGCCCGGCACAATTTGGGGGAGTTCAGTGCACGTGCTCACTCCATGGCGCGGATGACCGCCTCCACGGTCTCCTTCGCGTCGCCGAAGAGCATGGAGGTGTTGTCCTTGAAGAACAGCGGGTTCTGCACGCCGGCGTAGCCGGTGGCCATGGAGCGCTTGAACACCACGACCTTGGCGGCATCCCAAACCCGCAGCACCGGCATGCCGGCGATGGGGGAGCCGGGCTCCTCCGCGGCGGGGTTGACCGTGTCATTCGCACCGATGACCAGCACCACGTCGACGTCGGAGAAGCTGTCGTTGACCTCGTCCATCTCCAGCACCAGGTCGTAGGGGACCTTCGCCTCCGCCAGCAGCACGTTCATGTGCCCGGGCAGGCGGCCGGCCACGGGGTGGATGCCGAAGGTGACGTCCACGCCCTCCCCGCGCAGCATCTCCGTCAGCGTCGCCACGGGGTACTGGGCGTGCGCCACGGCCATGCCGTAGCCGGGGGTGATCACCACGCGCTTGGCGTCCTGCAGCGCCCGGGCGACGGCGCCCACGTCGGTCTGCTGGATGGTGCCCTCCTCGCCCGCGGCGGGGGCGGCGACCGCGCCCTCGGTGCCGTAGCCGCCCAGCAGCACGGACACGAAGGAGCGGTTCATGGCCTGGCACATCAGGTAGGACAGGTAGGCGCCGGAGGAGCCCACCAGTGCGCCGGTGATGATCAGCAGGTCGTTGTTGACCATGAAGCCGGTGAAGGCGGAGGCCCAACCGGAGTAGGAGTTCATGATGGCCACGACCACGGGCATGTCACCGCCGCCGATCGCCACCACCAGGTGGGCGCCCAGGGCCAGGGCGATCACCGTCATCACCGCCAGGCACACCCAGGCCGCCGTCGACCCCGGCGGCAGCAGGATGAAGGCGACCATGAGTACGAGGCTGACCAGCAGAGCGGCGAGATTGAGCTTATTGCGCCCCGGCAGGGTGATCGGGCGGCCCGGGACACGCCCGGCGAGTTTGAGCGCCGCCAGCACCGAGCCGGTGAAGGTCACGGCGCCGACGAACACGCCCAGGAACACCTCACCCAGGTGGAATCCTCCCAGCAACTCCGACATCGCATCGGGGGAGGCGTAGGAGCTGTAGCCCACCAGTACGGCGGCCAGACCTACCAGCCCGTTCAGGACCGCGATCAGCTGCGGCATGCCGGTCATGGCTACCCGCCCGGCCAGCAGCATGCCGATCACGGCGCCGATGCCGAGGGCCAGGGCGATCAGGATGGCGGTGGTGACCACGCCCTGTCCGGGGTCGGAGGTCAAAGCCAGGCCGATGGCGGCCGCGACCGCGACCACCATGCCGACGGCGCCGGCGATGTTCCCGGCGACCGCGGTCTCGTGCCGGGACAGTCCGGCGGCGGCGGCGATGAACAGTACCGCCGCGGCGACGTAGGCCAGGGCCACCGGCGAGGGCAGGGTCAGGCCGACGGCGTCGGCGGAGGCCGCAGGGGACACGGCCGACAGAGCCGCTGGCGTGAATGCGGGCAGGGAGACAACAGCTGCGCAGGACATGCCCTCACTCCTTCCTGAACATGGCGAGCATGCGGTTGGTGACCGCGAAGCCGCCGAAGACGTTGATGGACGCGAGCAGGATCGCGATGAAGGCGACGGCGCTGATCGCCGGGTTGGCGTTGCCGACCTGCGAGATGGCGCCGAGCAGGATGATGCCGGAGATCGCATTGGTCACCGACATCAGCGGCGTGTGCAGTGCCGGGGTCACGTTGGAGATGACGTGGAATCCCAGGATGACCGCCAGGGCCAGCACGATGTAGTGGCTGGTGGCGGCCGCGGGGGTGACCAGCACCAGGACGGCGACTGCGACGGCGGCCAGCGCGAGGCCGATGGTCATGCGCCGGCGTGAACGGGCCCGGGCGGCGGCCTGGGCCTCGGCGTCGGCGGAGGCATCGGGGGCCGGCTCGGGGGTCGGGGCGGCCGGCGCCTTGGGGGCGGCCGAGACCGCCACGGGCGGCGGCGGCCACAGCAGTTCGCCGGCCTGGCACACGGTGATGGCCCGCACCACCTGGTCGTCCAGGTCCAGGGTCAGGTCGCCGTCCTTGGCGGGGGTGACCAGGGTAAGCAGGTTGAGGATGTTACGGCCGTACAGCTGGGAGGCCTGGGCGGGCAGGCGCTCGGCCAGGTCGGTGTAGCCGACGATGGTCACACCGGAGTCGGTGGTGACCACCTCACCGGGCACGGTCAGCTCGGTGTTGCCGCCGTTGGCGGCCGCCATGTCCACGATCACCGAACCGGGCTGCATGGCGTCGATCGCGGCGCGGTCCAGCAGCAGCGGGGCGCGGCGGCCAGGGATGTTCGCCGTCGTGATCACGATGTCCGCGGCGGCGGACTGTTCCGCATACAGGGCGTTCGCCAGCGCCGCCTGGTCGGTACTCATCTCCTTGGCGTAGCCGTCGGCGGACACCTCCTGGGCGGTGGGCACGGGTACGAACTCGGCCCCCACCGACTTGACCTGGTCGGCCACCTCCGGGCGCACGTCGGTGCCCTTGACTACGGCGCCCAGGGAGTAGGCGGTGCCGATGGCGGCCAGGCCGGCCACGCCCGCGCCGATCACGTACACGGAGGCGGGCGGGAACTTGCCGGCGGCGGTCACCTGGCCGTTGAGCAGGCGGCCGAAGTGCGCGGCGGCCTCGATGACGGCCCGGTAGCCGGCCAGGTTCGCCTGGGAGGAGAGCACGTCCATGCTCTGTGCCCGGGAGATGCGCGGCACGGTGTCGATTGCCAGGGCGGTGAGGGAATGGTCCTGCAGGCTCTGCACGAGCTCGGGATGGCGGGCGGGGTCGAGCCTTCCGATGAGGGTGGCGCCCGGGTGCATGAGGTCCAGCTCGGCGTCGTCGGGCGCATAGGCGGTGACGACGACGTTGCAGCCCCAGGTCTCGGCGCGGTCGGCGAGCTGCGCGCCTGCCTCTTCATAGGCGGCGTCGGGGAACTGGGCCGGTGCCCCGGCTCCCCGCTGGACGACGACGTCGTAGCCCAGACGGATCAGCTGTTCCACTGTCTGCGGCGTGGCCGCGGTCATAGAGCGGTCCGGAGGCTGGCAGGGGATTCCAAGACGCATAGAAGCTCCTTTCAGCGGGCGCACCCGATGGCGCGGCGGCGACCGCGGGTTGGGGAATACGGGCGCGCGTGGTGACTCACGCAACAGTAGAACGCGTCGGGGTGGGTGTCACGCGGCGTCTCACCGCCGCGGGCCTTGAAGCGGCGCGAAGCGGTGGCCGGCGAGCCGCCCGCCTCAGTGGGAGATGTGGCTCGACTCACTTAAAAGCTCTCTTGCGGGAAGTGAGTTACCGAGAGAGAGTAATACCCGTCGGAACCACCGCACGCAGTAAGGAGAACATCGTGGCTGCTGCATCCCTCCCGTCCGTTACCGTCTTCGGAGCCGGTGCCATCGGCTCCGCCGTCGCCCAGCTCGCCGTCAAGGCCGGCGCCTCCGTCCAGGTGCTTGCCCGTGACGCGGCGAAGGCCGCCGCTGCGGCCGACGGCGCCACCGCCGGAACCATCGGCGACGCCGTCACCGGCGACCTGGTCGTCCTGGCACTGCCCTACCCGGCCATCGCCGAGGTGCTGTCCGCCTACCCCGCGGACGCCTTCGCCGGCAAGATCGTCGTCGACCCCTCCAACCCGATCGACTTCGCCACGCTCGACTCCGTCGTCGCCCCCGGCTCGTCGGCCGCCGCGGAGGTTGCCGAGCGCCTGCCCGGAGCGCAGGTCGTCAAGGCCTTCAACACGAACTTCGCCGCGACCCTCGCCGCCGGCACCATTGCCGGTGAGCCGGTCACCGTCTATGCCGCCGCGGACAGCGAGGACGCCAAGGCGACCCTGCGCGCTCTCGTGGAGGCGGCCGGCCTGGCCTATGTGGACGCCGGAGCGCTCAAGCGGGCGCATGAGCTGGAGGCCATGGGTGCGCTCCAGATCGGCCTGGCCCTGAGCGAGCAGGTCGCCTGGACCGGAGGCTTCGCCGTCATCAAGTGAACCCGCCCGCCGGGCAAACCACTAACCGTGTGACGCGTGCGCCCGCCGTCCCCGACTCGGGGCGGCGGGCGCAGCCCTGTACGCTGTACCTTTCTCAGGGGCCGGTAGAATCCCATTGTTCGGGTTCCGACGGCGGGGCGAAGGGAGGAACGGCGCATGAGTGCGACAGGTGAGGGCGAGCACGCCTACAACCCCTACAGCCGGTCCTGCCCCTCGCGACGCCTGTTGCGCGAGCTCGGTGAACTGTGGAGCGTGCTGGTCATCGGCGCCCTGTACGAGGGGCCGCTGCGCTTCACCGAGATCTCCCGGCGCGTGGACGGTATCTCCACCAAGATGCTCACCCAGACGCTGCGCGCCCTGGAACGCGACGGCCTGGTCAGGCGCGAGTACTACACCGAGACCCCGCCGCGGGTCACCTACGAGTTGACCGCACTGGGGCGGGACCTTGCCGACGTCATGGACGCCCTGGAGAAGTGGGCCGTCGGGCACATGGACGACGTGCTCGCCGCCCGCGAGGCCTACGACGCCGAACGCGCGGACTAGCCATGTTCCACAGGCCCCGACCGGCTCTCAACCAGTACGACGCCGGCACCTCCACTGCGTCACGAGCGGTGCCACCGCCCGAGCGCATCGTGGCGCGCCCAAACCGTCGGGCTCGCACCAGAGGCTGCCTGATCGTCTTCATGGGGCTGCTGCCGATCGCCGCCGGCATAGCGGTGTTGGCGATCGGAGAGATCGAGGGCGGCCTGCTCCTGGTCACCATCGGGGTGCTGGTGGTCTTCCTCGGCACGGCGCCCTGGCGGGAGTACACGATCTTCGACGCCGACGGCATTCACTCCCACACCACGCTGCGTGACATCGACGCCCCCTGGCCCGACTCGCGTGCGGCCTTCGTCGTACGTCAGGCGTACGGGAAATACTTCAATACGGCGTATGTCGTTGCTCCATCGACTGTGGGCAGCTTCAAGCTGGCAGCGCCACGAGTGGTCGGTGGCTTCGTCGGCGACATCAGGGCTCAAGTGGAGACGGAGGTCGACGAGATCTGGGCCTGGGCGGTTGACCGCGGCTACGTACCTGGCGCCGCCCGGCATCGGGGCCATAAGCGGCGCAGGAGGCGCAAGGCGACCGCGCCCGGACGCCCAATGAACAGCCGGGGAGATGCTCCCGCTGCGGAGGTCTTCGACGACGCGGAGTCGCAATGGCAGAAGCCCGTGGTGTTCTCCGCCTGGTCCGGGCAGCGCTGGGAGATCATCTGGCACATTCTCGGCACCCTCGCGCTCGGCGGCGGCGGTGTGGGCTACGCCTTCTACACGCTCAGTCGGAGCGGCATTGACTCCGTGGCCGGCAAGCTGGGTTTCGCAATCGGGCTGCTCATGTTGATTGTCGCGGTGCGGGTATTGCCAGATCTCCTTGAAACCGCCCGTGCCCGCCTGACCGTGTACGCGGAGGGCATCGATTATTTCAGCGGCATGTACTCCTTCTGGATCGACTGGCCCACTTCGCGCTCGTCCATCTTCGTCGCGGAGACCGAGGAGTATCGCAGGACTGTGGTGGAGGTGAGAATCCTCGCCGCCGAGGGCCTGTCCGTATCGGTTCCGGGACTGCGGTGGTTGGGAGGCGGCGATCGCGCGCTTCTGGCTGCTGCGGCGGCGGCCGACTCCATTTGGGAAATGGGCGTCGCCTCCGGCTTCGCGGTGGACGATGGTGGCTACCAGCCGGCCGCCGACCCGGAGTGCGAACGCCGACGCGTCGCCGTCGCGCGCCGGATCGAGTACCTCAATGCCCAGGGATGAACCGAGTCATCGTAGTTTCGGCTCGAGGCGAGCCGTGCGAGGTTACGCGCGGCGGCGCCCTCGAAGTCGGCGGGTCGACCCAGATTTCGGAGTCGCTGGTGCGTCGGCCGAGTCCCTTCACCTACGTCTTCGGCGGCTTCTTCGCGCTGTTGGGGGCCATATTTCTGACAATCGGCTCCCGGTTGCTCGCCTTCGGCGTGTCCGTGGCGCCGTTCGCCGTGGCCGGTGTCGCAGGCGCGGCAGTGCTGATGATCGGTGGGGGCCTGGTGCCTCCGCTCAGATTTCGCACGGTCTTCGATGCCGCCGGCATTAACTCCCGGGGCGTGCTGCGGACGATTCACCTGCCCTGGCCCGACTCGCGTGTCGGATTCATCGTCGCCGTAGCCGATGTCGGCAAGGGCGGCAAGCGCGGCCCGGTGGCCCTGGTCGAGGTGGGAGCGGCGGGCCACAGGGTGCGGCTGTCCGCTCCACGCCTGTCGTCCCAGAGGGCCGAAGACCTGCGCTTGCGACTCGAGGCCGAGGTCGATGCGATCTGGGTCTGGGCGCTGGCCCGCGGCTACGCCCGCGAGACGATGCCCGCCCTGCAAGGCGCAGATCCCCATCTCGCGCAGGCCGCACCGCCACTGGTAACGGCACCGCGCGCCCTGCCGGTCGACCGGACACTGCTTGCCCGCGAGCCCCTGGTCCTCAAGGACCAGCCGAGCTGGCTGGACTGGTGTGGACTAATCCCCAACACCGTCATCCTGGTGTTGCTATGCATCGTGGCGCTGCCGGCGGTGCTCGGCCCGGAGCGGATGCCGCAGGCCTTTGCCGGCGTATTCCGGGAGGACGGGACGCTGCGCCGCGCCAACGATCGGCGGATCGCCTACCTCACGTCCCGCGGCATCATGTAGGAAATCGGATACCTTCGGCCCACGCTGACATCGGTCCGTCGCGGGTGGGTGCGGGCGGTTGCCGGTTGCGGGATGCTCCGCCCGAGTCCGCCCCGACCCGCCCCAGCCAACCGACCATGGGCGTTCAGGCCTTGCGCAGCAGCACCCGGCTCATGTGATGGTCGGCGTCCTTGTGCAGCACGAGGGTGGCCCGTCCCCGGGTGGGGGCGATGTTCTCCCGCAGATTCACCAGGTTGACGCTCTCCCACACCTCGTTCGCCGCCGCCAGCGCGATGTCGTCCGGGATGGCCTGGTAGCGCCGGAAGTAGGAGTCGGGGTCCTTGAAGGCCGTGTGCTTGAGCGTCAGGAAGCGGTCCAGGTACCAGCGGCGGATGTCCTCCGGGTCGGCGTCCACATAGATGGAGAAGTCGATGAAGTCGCTCACCGCCAGCGCCGACGCCACCGTGCGCTCATCGTTGCCGGGGGAGTGGCGCACCCGCGGGGCGGGCTGGAGCACATTCAACCCCTCCAGCACCACCACGTCCGGCCGCTCAATCACGAGTTTCCTGCCCGGCACGATGTCGTAGACGGTGTGCGAGTACACCGGCGCCTCCACCCGCGGCGCCCCGGACTTCACCGCGGTGACGAACTCCAGCAGCGCCTTCTGGTCGTAGGACTCCGGGAAACCCTTGCGGGCGGTCAGTCCACGCGCCTCCAGGACGGCGTTGGGCAGCAGGAAGCCGTCGGTGGTGACCAGGTCCACCCGTGGGGTGTCCGGGAAGCGGGCCAGCAGGTGGGCGAGCAGCCGCGCCGTCGTCGACTTGCCAACCGCAACCGAGCCGGCCACGGCCACCACGAACGGCGTGGGGCGTTCATCCACCCCCAGGAAGTCGGCGGTGCGGCGGGCGCGCTCGCGGGCGGTGGTGATGAAGTGCTCCAGCAGTGCCGTCAGCGGCCGGTAGACCACATCCACCTCCGGCAGGTCGATCGGATCACCCAGGCCGCGCAGCTTCTCCAGGTCCGCCTGGGTCAGCGGCAGCGGCGCGGCGGAGGCGAGCGCGCGCCACTGGTCGCGGTGCAACTCGATGTACGGCGAGGGGGGCGTCCCGGGCCGGGACGTCAATGCCGCAGAGGATGCGGGGATGTTCACCGCACCAGTGTGACGCATTGTTACCTCATAGGCACGTGTGGGTGCCGCCAGGAGGCTGTGATGCCGCATCTCTCACCGGGCCGCCGGTCGATTTCTGCGCGCGTTCACGGCGCGGGCGTTGAATCGGGAGGGGGATTGGTGGTTCTATCGGGCACATGTGTGGAATCGTCGGCCACGTCGGCCCCCTGACCCCGTCAACCGCCTCGTCCGCCCCCGGCTCCGGCCGCTCCCTGGAAGTGCTGCTGGACGGACTCTCGCGCCTGGAATACCGCGGCTACGACTCTGCGGGCGTCGCCCTGGTGCGGCCCGACGGCGTCGAGCGCCTCACGACCGTCAAGGCCGCCGGCAAGCTCGACAACCTGCGCGCCGCCTTGGACGCGGCCGCGCCTGCGCCGGCCACCGCCGGCATCGGGCACACCCGCTGGGCCACGCACGGCGGCCCCACCACCGAAAACGCCCACCCGCACCGGGCGGGCTCCTTGGCCGTGGTGCATAACGGCATCATTGAGAACTTCCGGTCCCTGCGCGCCGAGGTGGAGGCCGCCGGCCGCACCCTGCTGTCCGCCACCGACACCGAGGTGGTCGCCCACCTGCTCGACCTCGACTTCACCGACCGGCTCGCCGCCGCGGGCGAGGCCGGCACCGTGGACCCGGACGCGGCCGCCGCGTTGTTGGTGGAGTCCATGCGCGCCGTCACCGCCCGCCTGGAGGGCACCTTCGCGCTGCTGGCCGTCACCGAGCTCGCCCCCGGTGCGATCGTCGCCGCCCGCCGCTCCAGCCCGCTGGTGATCGGCCTGGGCGAGGGGGAGAACTTCCTCGGCTCGGACGTGGCCGCCTTCGTCGCCTTCACCACCCACGCCGCCGAGGTCGACGACGACCAGGTGCTGTTGCTGACCGCCGACTCCGTCACCGTGTGGGACGCCGCCGGTGACGTCGTCACCCCGCGCCAGTGGGAGGTCTCCTGGGATGCGTCCGCCGCCGTCAAGGGCGGGTACGACACCTTCATGGACAAGGAGATCCACGACGAGCCCACCGCCGTCGCCGAGACCCTGCTCGGGCGCGTCGACGACCGCGGTGAACTGGTCCTGGACGAGATGCGCATCGACCCGGCCGTGCTGCGCAGCATCGACAAGATCATCGTCGTCGCCTGCGGCACCGCCGCCTACGCCGGGCACGTCGCCAAGTACGCCATCGAGCACTGGTGCCGCATCCCGGTGGAGATCGAACTCGCCCACGAGTTCCGCTACCGCGACCCGATCGTGTCGGAGAAGACCCTGACCGTGGCCATCTCCCAGTCGGGGGAGACCATGGACACCATCCAGGCGGTCCGCCACGCCCGCGAACAGGGCAGCCGGGCGCTGGCGATCGTCAACACCTACGGCTCCACGATCGCCCGCGAGGCCGACGCCGTCCTGTACACCCACGCCGGCCCGGAGGTGGCGGTGGCCTCCACCAAGGCCTTCCTCGCCCAGATCACCGCCTGCTACCTGCTGGGCCTGTACCTGGCGCAGCTGCGCGGCAACAAGTGGCCCGACGAGGTCGCCGACTACCTGGAGAATCTCGGCAAGATGCCCGCCAAGCTCGAGCGCCTGCTCGCCGAGCAGGAGGACAGTATCCGCGAGCTCGGGGCGCAGCTGGCCGACCAGACCTCCTTCCTGTTCCTGGGACGGCACGTCGGCTACCCGGTGGCGTTGGAGGGGGCGCTGAAGCTGAAGGAGGTCGCCTACGTGCACGCCGAGGGCTTCGCCGCCGGCGAGCTCAAGCACGGTCCCATCGCCCTGGTGGAGGACGGGCTGCCGGTGTTCGTCATCGTCCCCACCCCGCGGCGCCCCGTCCTGCATGACAAGGTCATCTCCAATATTCAGGAGGTGCGCGCCCGCGGCGCCCGCACCATCGTCATCGCCGAGGAGGGCGACGAGGCGGTCACCCCCTTCGCCGACACCGTCATCCGCATCCCGGCCACGCCGACCCTGATGTGGCCGCTGCTGACGGTGGTGCCGCTGCAGATCTTCGCCTCCGCGCTGGCCAAGGCCAAGGGACTGGACGTCGACCAGCCCCGCAACCTGGCCAAGTCCGTCACCGTGGAGTAGCGCTCATGAATGGGGCTCCAGCGTCTGCCAAGAAGCAAATGCAGAGGGCTGGGTTGATGTAACGATTCGCATAGCGACTTGCCAAGACTATCGCCTGTGGTTGAACTCACGTTCAAGCGGTGAATCGAATTGGATGCGCCCAGTCCCCGGATAGGTAGGAGTCGTCATGCGTGTTGTCGGCCGCATTCCCCGTAGGTCCTTGGTTTTGTCTGCTGGCATCGTTGTTGCCGCTTCGCTGTCACCTGATGCGGTGGCGGCAGGCCGATCGGATTTGCTCCAACCGGTTGAGACAAGTTCCAAGGTCATTGTTCCGACTGAGCCTATCGAGGTTGACGGCGTGCTTCTAGGGGCTGAGGAGGGGCTGCGGCTATACTCATTTGAGGGTGAGTTTGTCTCCGGGGGTCAGAACCAATTGAATGCCTCTACGGCTTCTCCGGCAGGGTATGCTCCTTATGAGAGCAAGAAGATTTCGTGGGGCGCGTCTTATGTGCGCAACGAGCAGATTGCGCTTCTATCCTATCGTGGCTCGACGTATGCGGCGGCCAACGTATATGCCGGTAAGCGTATTATTTGTACCGTGATTAAATACAGAAGGTCTGGAAAGGAGCTTGCTTCTGCAACGTCGAATGCGCGTGTGGTATCGGGCCGTTGGGCGGCTGGGTACGTCAAGGTGGCGCTCGCGCGTGACAACCTCACGATCAATGGGGTGAAGACGGAATGGGCTTATGATTACTACGGAATTGCGCCGGGCGTGACCCCCTGAGGATTGCTATGTCTGTTTCATCTTCTATCGCAGAGCCACGGCGGATGCGGCTTGTCTTCGTCGCCGCGCTCCTGCATGCCCTGCTTGTCGCCGGCGCCATGGTGTATCTGTATCTGCTGGTCGGTGAGGTCTACGCCACCGAGCCCTCGCTCAGATTCCCGCTTCTCGCATCCGTGCTGGTCACCGCAATACCTCTGCCCTGGTTGGTCGCATGCCTGCTCGTCGCGGGATACGCGTGGAGAGCAATGCATGGCGAAACCCGCAGGCCCGAGATGCTGTTGCAACGAGTGCGGCCACTGCTGGCGGTCCAAGCCGGTGCGGCCCTGCTCATTCCGCCGTTCATCGGCTGGCTCGAGGATGTGGGGCACATAGCCGTCGCCGGGGCCTCGTTGTTCGTTGCCAGCCTGGCGCTGCTCGCCTGGGCGTTGACAGGTGTCGTCTCAGCGGAGACCGAAGCCCATTCCGACAACGGGGCCGTTCTCGAGCGGCGTTAGTGACACGGTGTCTTCCAGACGGTGGGCGTGCTCCAATCACTGTTCCGGGCGGATCCGACATGGCTCGCCTACGTGGCGTGGCGGCATATGCGGACCAGGGACTGGCAAATGTACAAGAATTAAGCCGTGAGTCAGCTTCTCCCAACTGAAAACGCCTACCCGGCCCGTGCCGTCGCCGACGCGGAGGCGCCGCTGACCGCGGGCACCGACCGCTACATGCATGCCGCCGCCCACGCCCTGGCTCGGGCGGCGGTGGAGGAGCTCCGCGGTATGCGCGGTGCCGTGCCCGGAGCGCGCGTGCTGCTGCTTGTGGGTGGCGGTCACAACGGCGGCGACGCCCTGCTGGCCGGCGCCCTGCTGGCGCGCCGCGGCTGCGCCGTCACCGCCGCCCCCGCTGCCGAGATATCCCGGCTGCACGCCACGGCTCTGGCGGACGCCTGCGCCGCCGGCGTGCGTCTCGCCGCTGATCCAATGGCCGCGGCCCGCGCAGCCGCGGGGGGAGCGGCCGGAGCCGACCTGGTGGTCGACGGGCTCACCGGCATCGGCGCCACGGGGCCGTTGCGTCCGGCCGCGGCCGCGCTCATCGCTCCGCTGTGCGCCGCCGGGGATCCGGGGGAGCGGCCCTTCCGGGTGCTGGCCGTCGACCTTCCCTCCGGCGTCGGCGTGGACGACGGCACCCTGCCCGGCCCCGCGCTGGCCGCCGACCGTACCGTCACCTTCACCTGCTTCAAGGCAGCCCACCTGGCGCCGCCGGCGGCGCCCCGGTGCGGGCGCGTGGACGTGGTCGACCTGGGACTGCCGGTGCCGGATGCGGCGGTGTTGGCGTGCCGGCCCGCGGATGCAGAACTGGGTCGCCTGCTGCGCGTGCCCGGGGACCGCGACCACAAGTACACCCGGGGCGTGGTCGGGCTGTGGGCCGGCAGCCAGACCTATCCGGGGGCCGCGGTGCTGGCCGCGTCGGCGGCGGTGCGCACGGGCGCCGGCATGGTGCGGTTGGCGGCGCCGGCGCGGGTGGTCGACCTGGTGCTCGCCCGCCGCCCCGAGGTCGTGCCCGCCGACGGACGCTGTCAGGCGCTGGTGCTCGGCCCCGGCACCGACCCCGCCGACGCCCCACGCGCCGCCGAACTCGACGCAGCGTTGGGACGGGTGCTGGGTGAGGCCGGCGAGCCGGTTGATGCGGTGATTGATGCCGGGGCGCTGCCCCTGCTCGCCGCCCGCATTGCCACCGGTGGTCGCTGCATGCCGCGGCAGGTGCTCACCCCACACGCCGGGGAGGCCGCCGCCCTGCTCGGCGCGCTGGGGGAGCAGACCCCGCGGGAAGCGGTCGAGGCCGCCCCGGCCGCCGCGGCGCGGCGCCTGGCGGAGCTGACCGGCGCCACCGTGCTGCTGAAGACCACGCCGACACTGATCGCCTCCCCGGGCGGGACACTGCTGTCGGTCGACTCCGGCCCGGGCTGGTTGGCCACCGCCGGCAGTGGGGACGTACTGGCCGGAATCATCGGTGCTCTACTGGCGGCCCGCCGGGCCGATGCCGAGAACGGCAAAGCCGTCGGCGGCGAAGATGTGCAGGCCGAAGCCCCGGCCCGCTGCGCGGCCCTGGGGGTGCGGCTGCATGCGGTCGCGGCAGCCCGGGCGGCGGGCCTGGTTGACGCCAGCCCCGCAGTCACGGCTGGAGCCGGCCGGCTGTTTGCGTGCTCGGGACATCCGCTTGCCGCACTGGACCTGACCGAGGCGATCCCGGCCGCCTGGAATCACCTCTGGAGCATCGGCCCGCACCGAGCCTTGAACTCGCCGCGCGCCGGTACCGCACCTGGGCACGCCTGCCGCGGGAAAAATGTCCATCCGTGACCAGTTTGCCGTTGTTGCGGCTGCTCGGCCTCCGAGGCAATCCGAGATTTCCCCGTTCTGGAGCCGTTTGTCTGCGGCTCACCAAGGGACTTGCTCCTGAAAGTGGTCACCGATGGACACTTATGCCGTACGGCTTCTCACTGGAACTCAATGTCACGCATGAGGATGACGAGCTGCACCCGGTCGCGCAGGTCCAGCTTGGCCAGGATGCGGGTGACGTTCTTCTTCACCGAGTCGGTGGCGATGACCAGGCGCTGAGCGCCGCGGAGTGGAACAATCGCCACCGTGAACGCGTCAACCGGCACCCCGCTTCCAGCGACGACCTCCCGCGCCGTCGTCGACCTCGACGCCATCGCCCACAACGCCCACGTGCTCGCCGCGGTCGGCGGCGTGCCCTGGATGGCGGTGGTCAAGGCCGACGCCTACGGCCACGGCATCGCCCCGGTGGCCACCACCTGCCTGCGGGCCGGCGCCACCTGGCTCGGCGTCGCCCAGCTCGCAGAGGCCCTTCACCTGCGTGCCCTGCTCGACGCAGCCGGCGTCGCCCGCCCCTCCCACAATCCCGACTCCGTTCCCACCCCCGAGCGCCCGCGCCTGCTCAGCTGGCTTCTGCCCGTGCTCACACCCGACCAGGCGGCCACCCCCGGCTCCCCGCTGCGCGCCGCGCTTGCGGCCGGCATCGACCTGTCCGTGTCCACCCGCGCGCAACTCGACGCCATTGCGGCGGCCGCCCGCGCCGAACTGGACGACCCCGCCGACGGCCAGTCGGCACCGGGCCCGGCCCGCATCCACCTCAAGGTCGACACCGGCATGTCCCGCGGCGGCGCCACCCCCACCGACCTGCCCGCCCTGGCCGCCGCCGCGAAGGCCGCGGAGGAGGAGGGCACGATCGCCGTGGTCGCCCTGTGGAGCCACCTGTCCCGCGCCGACGAGCCCGCCTGCGGCTCCACCGAGAAGCACCTGTCCCGCTTCCTGGCCGCCGAACGGGTCGTCGCGGAGGCGGGCCTGAACCCGCGCCTGCGCCACCTGGCGGCCACCGCCGGCCTGCTGTGGCACCCCGATACGCGGCTGGATCTGGTACGCATCGGCATCGGCCTGTACGGCCTGTCCCCGGACCCCGCCGTCGCCACCTCCGCCGCCCTGGACCTGACGCCGGCCATGCGCCTGGAGGCGCCCCTGACCCAGGTCAAGCGCATTCCCGCCGGCCAGGCCGTCTCCTACGGCGGTACCTGGCGCGTCCCCACCGACCGCTGGCTGGGGCTGGTCCCACTCGGCTACGGCGACGGCATCCCCCGTGCCGCCTCCAACGGCGGCCCGGTCGCGGTGAACGGCCTGCGCGCCGCCATAGTCGGCCGCGTGTGCATGGATCAGGTGGTTATCGACCTCGGCCCGGCCGCCACCCCCGAGGGCGCCCCGGTGCTCCCGCCCGCCGCTGCCGGAGACACCGCCGTGCTGTGGGGCGCCCCCGCCGACGCCGTCACCCCCACCGCCGACGAGTGGGCCCAGCTGTGCTCCACCATCAACTATGAGATCGTCACCCGCCTGGGTGCGCGTGTGCCCCGTGTCTTCGTGGGCCGCGACGCCGCCGCCATCCCGGCGGTGCACGCAGGAGGGGCCCAGGCATGAGCACCGCCCACCCCGCCGTTCAGAACAGCCCCGCGCCGGCGGTGGTCGTGGACACCGACTCCGCCGACGCCACCCGTGCGCTGGGCGCCCGCCTGGCCAAGCTGCTGCGGGCCGGCGACGTCGTCGTACTCACCGGCGGGCTCGGCGCCGGCAAAACCACCCTCGCCCAGGGCATCGGCTCCGCCATGGGGGTGCGCGGACGCGTCTCCTCACCCACCTTCGTCATCGCGCGCGTCCACCCCGCCGCCGGCGCCGGCCCCGACCTCATCCACGTGGACGCCTACCGAATCTCCTCCCTGGAGGAGCTCGACGCCCTCGACCTGGACTCCGCCGTCGCCGACTCGGTCACCCTCATGGAGTGGGGCGAGGGCAAGGCGGAAGCCCTCTCTCCCGACCGGCTGGAGATCACCGTCGCCCGCCCCCACGGCGGCCTCGCCGCCGCCGCGCCCACCGGCTCCGGGGAAACCCGGGCGGTTACCGACCTGGCCCGAGTAGACGACGGCCGACGCACCGTCACCATCGCCGCCGTCGGCCCCCGCTGGGCCGGCGTCGACCTCCGCCCACTCGCCGGCTGACGCCCCGGCGCCCGGCGCTCATCTAGGCTGTGCCCGTGCGCATCCTCTCCATCGACTCCTCCCTGGGAACCCAGCTGCTGGTCGCCGACGCCCCCGACCGCCCGGACGCCGACGCGGCCCCCGCCTCCCTGAACATCCTGACCACCGCCGGGCAGGACAGTCCCCGCCGCCACGCCGAATCACTGGGCCCCATGCTGTCCGCCGCGCTCGCGGACCCGGCGGTGGCCGCGGCCCCGCTGGACGCCGTCGTCGCCGCCACCGGCCCGGCCCCCTTCACCGGGCTGCGCGCCGGCCTGGTGACCGCCCGCGCCGTCGGCCGTGCCCGTGACATCCCCGTGTACGGCGTGCCCAGCCTCGACGCCGTGGCCCGCGCCGCCCTCGATCAGCTGGCCCGGCGGGACCAGCAGGCCGCGCAATCTGCCACGGTCCTGGTCGCCACCGACGCGCGCCGCAAGGAGGTCTACACCGCCCGCTACCGGGCTCGTGGCGCCGACGACGTCGAACGCCTGGGTGAGTACGAGGTGCTGGCCCCCGCCGCCCTGCGTCAGCGCGAGGAGAGCGGCGCGCAGCCGCCTGCCGACGTCGTGGCCGGCTCCGGCGTCGCCCTGTACCCCGAGCTGGCCGCCGGCCGCGAGGTGCTGGCCCCCGTCTCCGGGGAGGCGGCCGCCCAGGTGCGCATCGCCCTGGCCCGCCTGCGTGCACTGGACGGCGCGGGGGAGGAGGCCGTGCAGCAGGCCGGACTTGGGACGGCGCCCCTGTACCTGCGCCGCCCCGACGTGCAGATGTCTGCGGGACGCGCACGGTGAACCCGCCCGGCCAGGAGGCTGCAGCGGTCGGGGTGCGGCTGCGCACCATGACGCCGCACGACCTGGAGGTGGTCTCCCGCCTGGAGCCGGAGTTGTTCGGTGCGGAGGCCTGGAGTCCGGCGACGCTCGCCGCCGAACTGGACCGCACCACCGGCCCGGGCGCCGACCGCGCCTACCTGGTCGCCCACCTGGAGGATGCCGCGCCCGCCGGTGCGGCCGACCCGCAGGAGGCGGCCGGTGCGCCGGGCCCGGGCGCTGCCGACGCCGAACCGATCGTCGGCTACGCCGGCCTGTGGTACGGGGATGGTCGCGGCGATGCCGACCTGCTCACCATCGCCACCATCCCCGCCGCGCGGCGCCGCGGTGTGGCCACCGCCCTGCTGAATGCCCTGCTGACTGCGGCCGCCGACGCCGGTTGCCGCGCCGTCCTGCTGGAGGTGCGCGCCTCCAACGAGGGCGCCCAGCGCCTGTACGCCACGCACGGGTTCAAGGCGATCGGCCGACGCCGCCGCTACTACCTGGCGCCGGTGGAGGACGCCATCGTCATGCGCCGACCACTCTGATATTTGTCTGACAATGGTGTGACGAAATGGTGGCGCTTATTGGCGTCGGCGGGCGCGATATGACGAGTCGACTCGAACCGTGTTCCCGCTGGCTATCCCCGGTTTTCCGCGGCGCAACGGGGGTGAGCGAGTGCCCGCGGGGACGCGGACGGCGGTTTGGGACCATCGGCCAGGGCGCGTTCGTAAACTGCACCCGTGGTGAAAACGTCTGCTCCCCCCAAGAAGAAGGCCGCCTACACGACGACGGTCTTCATGAAGCGTCTGATGGCCTGGTCGGGCATCATCTTCATCGTCTATCTGCTGCTTCACGCCTACGGCAACACCCACTACTTCCAGGGTGAGATCGCCTATGACCACTACGCGGTCTGGCTGCGCACCCTGCTTGAGCCACTGCTTCCCTACGGCGGCATGCTGTGGATCCTGCGGGTTGTCCTGGTGGCGCTGCTGCTGGCCCACGTGATCAGTGCCTTCCACCTGTGGTTCCGCAACCGCAAGGCCCGTGGGACTGACAAGTACGAGGTCAAGAAGCCGGGTGCCGACTACTTCGCCTCCCGCTACGCCATGCGCACCATGCGCTGGGGCGGCGTCATCCTGCTGCTGTTCATCATCTGGCACATCCTGCAGTTCACCACCCTGACGCTGACCCCCGGTGGCGAGTACGTCCACGGGCGCGCCTACGCCAACATGTACTACGGCTTCCAGCTGTGGTGGGTGTACCTGATCTACCTGGTGGCTCTGACGGCCCTGTGCCTGCACGTGTGGCACGGCGTCTGGTCGGCGCTGCAGACCCTCGGCGCCACCCGCGGCAACACCATCCCCCTCATCCGCCTGATCGCCTTCATCGTCGCCTTCGGCCTGTTCCTCGTGTTCATGTCGGTGCCGACGGCGATCCTCTTCGGCTGGGTCGACGCCCCGATGGCCGCGGCCGACTACTACCCCCAGTTCTGCGACGCGATCGGTTCGGCCTCCGAGCAGTTCGCCCACTGCGCTGCCTACTGATCGAGAAGTGAGTGAATGATGACTGAACTCATCGACGGCCTGTACCGCGAGGGCGAGAAGATCGCCGACACCAAGGCGCCGCACGACGTCCCGATCGCCCAGCGCTGGGAGCAGCGCAAGTTCAACGCCCAGCTGGTCAACCCCGCCAACCGGCGCAAGCTCGACATCATCGTGGTCGGCTCCGGCCTGGCCGGCGGTGCCGCCGCGGCGTCGCTGGGGGAGCAGGGCTACAACGTCAAGTGCTTCTTCTATCAGGACTCCGCCCGGCGGGCCCACTCCATCGCCGCGCAGGGCGGTATCAACGCCGCGAAGAACTACCGCAACGACGGCGACTCCGTATACCGGCTGTTCTACGACACCGTCAAGGGCGGCGACTACCGCGCCCGGGAGGACAACGTCTACCGGCTGGCCGAGGTCAGCGCCAACATCATCGACCAGTGCGTCGCCCAGGGCGTTCCCTTCGCCCGCGAGTACGGCGGCTTGCTGGACAACCGCTCCTTCGGCGGCGTGCAGGTCTCCCGCACCTTCTACGCCCGCGGCCAGACCGGACAGCAGCTGCTGATCGGCGCCTACCAGGCGCTGGAGCGGCAGGTCCACGCCGGCACCGTTAAGGAGTACCGCCGCCACGAGATGCTCGAGCTGATCGTGATCGACGGTCGTGCCCGCGGCATCGTCACCCGCGACATGGTCACCGGCGAGATCGAGACCCACCTGGCCGACGCCGTCGTGCTGTGCACCGGCGGCTACGGCAACGTGTTCTTCCTGTCCACCAACGCCATGGGTTGCAACGCCACCGCCATCTGGCGGGCGCACCGCAAGGGCGCCTACTTCGCCAACCCCTGCTACACGCAGATCCACCCGACCTGCATCCCGCAGTCCGGCGACTTCCAGTCCAAGCTGACCCTGATGAGTGAGTCGCTGCGCAACGACGGCCGCATCTGGGTGCCCAAGAAGGCCGAGGACTGCGAGAAGGACCCGCGCGAGATTCCCGAGGAGGACCGCGACTACTACCTGGAGCGGATCTACCCCGCCTTCGGCAACCTGGTCCCGCGTGACATCGCCTCCCGGCAGGCGAAGAACATGTGCGACGAGGGCCGCGGCGTCGGCCCCGCCATCAAGGAGCGCGACGCGCAGGGCAATGAGCGCATGATGCGCCGCGGCGTCTACCTGGACTTCTCCGAGGCCATCGGGCGGCTCGGCCGTGACGCCGTCTCGGCCCGCTACGGGAACCTGTTCGAGATGTACCAGCGCATCACGGGCGACGACCCCTACGAGGTCCCCATGCGCATCTACCCGGCCGTGCACTACACCATGGGTGGACTGTGGGTCGACTACGACCTGGAGTCCAACATCCCGGGCCTGTACGTGGCCGGCGAGGCCAACTTCTCCGACCACGGCGCCAACCGCCTGGGGGCCTCCGCCCTGATGCAGGGCCTGGCCGACGGCTACTTCGTGCTGCCGGACACGCTCAACGACTACCTGGCGGACATGCTGCGGATCGGTAAGGTCGACCCGGACGCCCCGGAGATCGCCGAGGCCCGCAGAAACGTTGAGGAACGCGTCGAGCGGCTCATGGCGCTGCGCGGCACCCGCTCCGTGGACGACTTCCACATGGCCCTTGGCCGCATCATGTGGGAGTACTGCGGCATGGAGCGCCGCGAGGAGGGACTGCGGGAGGCCATCGGCCAGATCCGCGCCCTCAAGGAGGAGTTCTGGCGGGACGCCCGCATCACCGGCGAGGCCATGGAGCTCAACCAGGCGCTGGAGAAGGCGGGCCGCCTGCTCGACTTCTTCGAACTGGCCGAGCTGATGTGCATCGACGCCCTCCACCGCCGCGAGTCCTGCGGCGGCCACTTCCGCGCCGAGTCCCAGACCCCCGAGGGTGAGGCGCTGCGTCACGACGACGAGTTCCTCTACGTGGCGGCCTGGGAGTGGGGCGGCGAGAACCAGCCCCCGATCCTCCACAAGGAGGACCTCATCTACAAGGACATCGAGCTCAAGCAGCGGAGTTACAAGTGAACATCAAGCTGAAGATCTGGCGCCAGAAGAACCAGGACTCGGAGGGGCACTTCGAGGAGTACTCGATGACCGGCATCGAGGAGCACATGAGCTTCCTCGAGGTCCTCGACCTGCTCAACGAGCAGCTCTTCGCCGAGGGCAAGGAGCCCGTCGCCTTCGACTCGGATTGCCGCGAGGGCATCTGCGGGCAGTGCGGCGTGGTCATCAACGGGCAGGCCCACGGCCCGATCCGCTCCACCACCTGCCAGCTGCACATGCGGCACCTGGCAGAGGACCCCTCCTTCAAGGACGGCTCCACCATCACCATCGAACCGTGGCGCTCCACCGGCTTCCCGGTGCTCAAGGACCTGATCGTGGACCGCTCCGCCCTGGACCGCATCGTCCAGGCCGGCGGGTACATCTCCGTCAACACCGGCGCCGCCCCGGAGGCACACTCCGTGCCCGTGCAGAAGGACAAGGCCGACGCCGCCTTCGAGGCCGCCGCCTGCATCGGCTGCGGCGCCTGCGTGGCCGCCTGCCCGAACGCCTCCGCCATGCTGTTCACCGGCGCGAAGATCTCCCACCTGGGCCTGCTCCCGCAGGGCCAGCCGGAGCGGCTCGCCCGCGTGGTCAACATGCTCAACCAGCACGACGCCGAAGGCTTCGGCGGCTGCACCAACATCGGCGAGTGCGCGGCCGTGTGCCCCAAGTCGGTGCCGCTGGAGGTCATCACCCGGCTGAACCGCGACCTCGGCCACGCCCTGTGGAAGGGCCAGAAGACCACCGCCTGAGGGTTTCGGATCCCGGCCCGAGGCTCCGCTTTCGCGCCGCGCAGTAGCTCTGCTCAGAGCTGCTGCGCGGCGTCGTATATCTCCCGGGCCTGTTCACGCGGGTAGCCGCTGTCTCGGCCAACTTTGCCGTCGTGCATGTCATAGAACACGCAGGAGTAGCCGGAGACGCCGTTGGCGGCCCCGGCCGCGGTGCACAGCGTGACGTCGGTGAACCCCTGTGTTCCGTCAATGGCTGCGAGGATCGGGGCGGCGTGGTCAAGCGCAGGAGTGTCCTCATCGCCTAGGGGCAGACCGCGTACGTCAATAGTGGGTTGAAGCTCGTTGCCCGGATAGGTATTGGTGGCGTCGAGCGTCAGCCTCGGCTCAGTGCCGGACGCCGGAGGTATCGCGGTGACCCTGTCAATAGCATCGAGCAGTGGCTGGTTATCCGCGGTCGACTCGATCTGGACCTCCCACCCGTCCAGCGTGAACCGGTCCTTCAGGCCGACTGTGGCGGCGTTGTCGCTGAAAGATGTTGTGGCGAGCAGATCGGTGGGGACCGCGTCCACCTCGCCGCGCTTGACGTCGAGTGAGTTCGATCCGATGGTCACGGACTCGGCTCCGCCCTCGGCGAGGCCGATTGCGGTGCCGATCAGCTCGACGCGCCGGGCACGCACCGGCTCGGTGAGCTTGTCGTCGCTCGTTGTGCGCGGGTACACGCTGACGCCGTAGTGGTTCAGGGAGGCGGAGCGATACTGCCACTCCAGCTCGATGCTGAAGTAGTCCGCAGTGACGTGGCGGTCCTCCATCGCCTTCTCGAGCGCGCCGTCGATCACGGCGGCGGCGTCTGTGGCGTTCGTATCCGGAACCAGAGTGACTTCGGCTTCGAGGCCGCACCCCGTCTCCATATAAGGGCGGCAGTAAACCCTGGCGCGCGCGACGGCGTCCTGCTGCTTGAGCCACCGGCTCATTGGTATCTGCCCCTGATCGACGCAGCTCACGAACGGGACCAGGATCATGAGTGCCAGGGCGAACACGATCGCCGCTCTGACGCGTTTTCGCCGCTTGGCCGGCGGGGCTGCGGCATTTCGAGTGTCGGCGGCGTTGGCGACAGGAGTGCTCATACAGGGATGGTGGATGACTTCGCCGATGCGCACCAGGGGCAGCGTTCCCCATCGCGGCTCGCGCAGACGTCACTTGGCCGGGCAGAGCGGTGGGCTCACACCGGAGTCCTCAATCATATCGACCGACCTCGGCGCATGTGACGGCGGCCACCGGTTAGCAATCACAGTCGACCGCTGTATGGTTGCCACCTTCTCACAAGATGTCGTTACACTGCCTTAACCGGAGGGACGGTGAACAGACTTCTCGAACTGCGGCGCGCACTGGCCGCGCATACACCCAGACACGCCGCCGGCGGACTCGACGTTCGCGGGCGGGTGATCGCCGTGCTGCTCGCGCTGGTCCTGGCGGCGCCACTGGCCGGCATTTCCGGCCGCGCCGCTTATGCCGTGGGCCTCGCGCCCGCCGGTGCCACCGTCGGTGGGCAGAACATGGCCGGCATGACCCGGGCCGAGGTTGCCGCCGTCGTCGCGAATCAGGCCGCCGAGACCACGGTCACCATTACGGTCGCCGGACAGACCATCACCACGCCTTTGGCGCAGGCCGGCGGGCGCGTCGACGCCGACGCCATGGCCCTCGCCGTCGTGTCCGGTGAGGACCCGGCGTCCCCGGCCACCCCCGGGGGTGAGCCTGCCGCCACCGTGGACCCCGACGCCGTGGCCGCCCTCGCCGCTCGCATTGACGCTCAGGCGGGCAGCGCCGCCGTGAACGCCTCCATCCGGCCCGCCGCCTCCGGGGACGCCTTCGAGGTCGTCCCCGGGGCCAACGGCCAGGGCGTGGACGTCGATGCACTGACCGCCGTCGTCGCGTCCGCTACCGAGACCCTTACCTCCCAGAGCGTCGAACTGACGCTAGTGGACGTCGCCCCCGCCGTATCGGATGCCGCCGCCGAACAGTCCGCCGCGGCCGCCAACACGCTCATCGCCCCCGCCGTGACGCTCACCGCCGAGGGAAAGACCATGACGGCCGACGCCGCCACCCGCGCATCCTGGGTGGGCACCACCGCCGTCAACGGCGAACTCGTGCCGACGCTGCTGGAGGAGAGCGTCGCCGTCTGGGTCGACGATGCGGCCGCGGCAATTGAACTGGACCCCATCACGGGCATCGACAATGTCGACGCCGAGGGCAACCTGCTCGAACCCGCCCGCCCCGCCCAGGACGGTCTGGAGGTCACCAACCGCACCGCGGTTACCGACGACATCATCGCCGCCCTCGACTCCGGCGAGTCCTACAGTGGCGAACTGACCACCCAGGCGGTGTCCGCCGACACCGAGCAGCGGGTGGTCTCCGCCGGCACCGATCGCTTCGCCTACAGCGCCGACGACGGCGAGAAGTGGATCGACATCAACCTCACCGACTCCACGATTACCGCCTACGAGGGCTACCAGCAGGTCCACGGCCCGGTCCTCATGAACCATGGCGGCCCCGGCAACGAGACCATCACGGGCACCTACGAGGTGTACCTGACCTACGCCGAGCAGGACCTGGGCTGCAGCCCCGGCTGGTCCTACTGCCAAAAGGACGTGCACTGGGTGACCTACTGGCACGGCAACTACGCCATCCACTCCGCCCCCTGGGCCGAGCACTTCGGGGTCGGCTCCGACGCGGGCTCCCACGGCTGCATCAACCTGCCGGAGGATGAGGCTCATTGGTTCTACAACTGGGCGGACATCGGCACCACCGTCGTCAGCCACTACTGAGTCACGGCTACTCGGCGGCCGCGATACCGCGGATGATGACCTCGAGCTTGCGGTCCAGCCAGCCGCGGTCGATCCAGGCGCTGGAGGGGGCCAGTGCGGCGGGCAACTGCTCCGCCCGCCCGTCCGCCTCGTAGCGCCTGCGGGCCTCCTCCAGACCGCTCGGCCCGTCCGGGGCGCCGCCTCGGCCGTCGGCGCTCGTCCCCTCCGGCGAGGTCGTCGGCGCCCCGCCCACGGGGGCGCGGGCGACCTCCGTCTGGAGGTGCACGCTGATCACCGTGTCGGCGATGAAGTCCAGCGCCAGGACGGCGTCGTCGGGGGACAGGCCGCCCTGCGTGAAGGCCTGCCGCGCCTGCGTAATGGGGCGGGCGAAGAACTGGTAGGCCCAGGAGGTCGACACAAGCACGCCCGCCAATCCCGGCCGCGCCTCAAACAAGACCCACAGGCGCTCGGCGTAGTCGCGCGCCACCTGCCGCCAGGGACCGCCCAGATCGGAGAAGTCGGTGTCGGCGGCCACCCGATCCAGGCAGGCCCGCAACAGATCCTCGCGTGAGCTGATCGTGCGGTACAGCGCCGAGGTCGCCACCCCCAGCCGCTGGGCCACGTCGGAGAGCGTGAACCGGTCGATGCCGATCTCAAGTGCCGCCTCCACCACGTCCCGGCGGGCGAATCCGGGCTTCGGCCCGGTGGGATTGCCAAGACGAGTCATGTGTCCGACCTTACGCGGTCCGTCGATTCGGCGGTGAGGGGAGGCGTAGTGAGCGCCGCGAACCGTTTTGCGTACGGCCCTTGCCCACCGCTCCGGCGCCAACTAAGGTCGCGCTCAGTAAATAGAGAAAAGCATTCTTGATTGGAGTGTGAGACATGTCCGCTGCACATACCACGACGATGAGCGCATCACCGGCCCGGTCGTCGGAGGCGTCCTCTCCGCCCGTCTCTAGGCCGCCGACCGATACCGATCCCCGTGACCAGGGCACCGGCCGGGGCGGTCGCAACGCCGAACCCGGCGACGACCGGGCCCGCGCCGTCGCCGGGCAGGCGGCCGTTAAGCGCCTCGGTGCGCCGGTGCGTTCCCGGCTGCGCCTCGGGCAGGTGCTCGTAGTGATTGCCGGGCTGCTTTCCATCGCCCCGTATGTGGCGCTCGTACAGCTGGGCGACATCCTGCTGGCGGCGCACGAGGCGGGCTCTGCCCCCGACCCGGAGCGCGTGCGCGCCACGGTGATGGTGCTGATCGGCGCCTACTCCACCCGCCTGCTGCTGTACTCCCTGGCCCTGCTCATCACCCACTTCGCCGACCTCGCTCTGCGTGACCGGCTGCGCCGCGACATCGTGGCCCGACTGACCCGCACGCCCCTGAGCTGGTTCACCGCCTCCACCTCCGGACGGCTGCGCAAGGCGGTGCAGGACGACACCACCACCGTGCACACCGTCATTGCACACGGGCCGGTGGAGCGCCTCAACGCGGTGGTCTCCCCGGTAGCGCTGTTGGCCTGCGCCTTCTGGATCGACTGGCGGCTGGGACTGTTGAGCATCGGCACCATCCCGCTGTTCTTCGCCACATACTCCCTGTCCATGCGCGGCATGAATGAGAAGACCGTGGAGATGGACCGCCGCCTGGAGAACATCTCCTCCGCCATGGTGGAGTTCGTCGCCGGCATCGGGGTGGTCAAGGCCTTCGGGCAGGTCGGCCGCGCCCACGCCGCCTACCTGCGCGCCGGCGACGAGTTCTCCACGTTCTACCGCGCCTGGGCCATGTCGATGATGAATATCAGCTGCTTGTCCATCACCTGGGTGTCCATCCCGGTGCTGCTACTGGTCAACCTGGGTGGCGGGAGCCTGCTGCTGCGCGCCGGTCTGGTCACGCTGCCGCAGATGCTCACCACCACACTGATCGCCCTCGTGCTGCCCGGAGCCATGGTCACCATCGCCAGCGTCTCCTGGTCCTACCAGCAGGCCGGGGCGGCCGCGCTGCGCCTGTGCGACATTCTCGACGCCCCCACCCTGCCCGCCGCCGTCCACCCGCGCCGCCCCGACGGCGCCCGCGTGGAGATCGAGCACGTGTCCTACTCCTATGGGCGGACCCTCGCCGTCGACGACGCCTCCCTGGCCCTGGAGGCCGGCACGGTCACCGCCCTGCTGGGCCCCTCCGGCTCCGGCAAATCGACGCTGGCGACCCTGATCGCCCGCTTCGCCGACCCCGACGCCGGCACCGTGCGCATCGGCGGGGTGGACCTGCGCGACATGGATGAGCAGACCCTGTACGACACGGTCTCCTTCGTCCTCCAGGATCCCCAGCTGCTCGACGCCCCTATTCGCGACAACATCGCCCTCGGCCGCCCAGGCGCGGACCTGGAGCAGGTGCGTGCCGCCGCCCGCGTCGCCCAGATAGACGACTTCATCATGACGCTTCCCAGCGGCTATGACACCGTCGTCGGACGGGAAACGGCCCTGTCCGGCGGGCAGGCCCAACGCATCGCCATCGCCCGGGCCGTCCTGTGCGACACCCCGGTGATCCTGCTCGACGAGGCCACCGCCATGGCCGACCCCGAGTCCGAGGCGGAGATTCAGCAGGCCCTGGCGGAGCTGGTCAAGGGGCGCACGGTGCTGATGATCGCCCACCGGCCCGCAGCCGTCCGCGGTGCCCACCGCATCGTGGTCATGGACCGCGGCCGCATCGTGGCTACCGGCACCCATGACGAGCTGCTGGCCGAACCCCACTACCGGGCGCTGCTGCGTCAGGGCGGCATCGACGTCGACGACCCCCAGGAGAACAGCCATGACTGAAACCATGAACTCGGCCACGCCTACCACCGTGAACCCGACCGCAGTCGGCGCCCGGGCCGGAGAACATCCGGACGTCTCCCGCTCCCTGATGGCCCGGTACCACCGCCTCATGGGCCCCGTCGCCTGGCGGCAGGTTATCGGCGGCATAGGAATCGGAGTCCTCAGCGGCATCTTCTCGGGCCTGGCGCTGCTGTTCCTCCTGCCGGCCTCAGTGGCGCTGGCGACCGGCCGAAACAGTTGGGGACTCGGCTTCGGTGGCTGGCTGATCGTGCTCGCCGTCCTCGCCGTCGCGGCCGCCGTCGGCGACTACTTCAGCCAGCGCATCGGTATGACGGGCGCACTCGGCTTCCAACACGACGTCCACTACGCCATAGGTGATCAGGTGGCCCGTGTGCCGCTGAGTTGGTTCACCGCCGACTCTGCCGGTGTCATGTCTCGGGCCGTCTCCCGGGAGATGATGTCACTGTCCGAGTCGGCGGCACACTTCCTGAATTCGCTGAGCACCACGGTGGCCGGATGTGTGGTCATCTGGCTGGGCTCCTGGGTCTGGGACTGGCGGCTGGGGCTGCTGCTGACCTGCTCGGCGCCGTTGCTGGCGGTGTTCCTGCGGGTCTCCCGCCGTCTGATCGACCGCGGCAAGGCCGTTTCCGAGCCCGCCGAACGCGAGCTCGCCGCCCGCATCGTGGAATTCGCCCGCTGCCAGGGGGCGTTGCGCTCCTGCCACGCGGGCACCGACTACCGCCAGCTGGCCGACGCCTTCGACGTCGTGGCCCGCACCTCCCGCCGCGGCCTGTGGTGGGAGACCGCCGGCAACCTGGTCAACGGAGTCCTGGTCCAGATCATCATCGTCGCCATGATCACCCTGTCGGCGGCCCTGGCCGTCTCCGGGGCCTTGGAGCCGTTGCAAGCGGTCGTCACCATCGGCATCTGCCTGCGCTTCACCACCATGCTCGACGCCATCGGCACCACCACCGCCGGCATCGAGGAGCGCCGCCAGATGATGAACCATCTTGACGCCGTCATGGACGTGCCCCCGCTGCCGGAGCCGGACGCCGCCGCCGGGGAGTCCGAACCCGGTGCCGTCGAGCTCGACGACGTCCACTTCGCCTACCGGGCCGGAACACCGGTGCTGCGCGGAGTGAACATGCACGTGCCCGCACACTCCATGTGCGCCATTGTGGGCCCCTCCGGCAGCGGCAAGACCACCATCGCCCGCCTGGTCGCCCGCTTCTGGGACGTGGACGCCGGCACCGTGCGGGTGGGCGGCACCGACGTGCGTGACATGCCGGTCTCTCAGCTCATGGGGCAGATCTCCATGGTTTTCCAGGACGTCTACCTCTTCGACGACACCCTGGAGGCCAATATCCGCATCGGGAACCTCGGCGCGGATGCGGCCCGGGTGCGCTGGGCGGCCGACCTGGCCGGGGTCACCGAGATCGTGGACCGGCTGCCCGACGGCTGGGACACGCGCGTCGGCGAGGGCGGACAGGCCCTGTCCGGCGGGGAGCGCCAGCGGGTGTCCATCGCCCGTGCCCTGCTCAAACAAGCACCCATCGTGCTGCTGGACGAGGCCACCAGTGCCCTGGATGCGGAGAACGAGGCCCATATCGTGTCCGCCATGCAGGAGCTGCGCCGCAACTCCACGCTGATTGTGATCGCCCACAAGCTGGAAACCATCGCCGCCGCCGACCAGGTCGTCGTCCTCGGTGCCGACGGGCGCGTGGCTCAGCACGGCACCCACGCCGATCTGGTGGACGCCCCCGGCCCCTACCAGGACTTCTGGAACTACCGCAGCCGCGCCGCCGGTTGGCGGCTCGTGTGAGCGTGGAGCCGTAGCGGAGTGCCCCGGCCCGGCAATCCACCGGGCCGGCCGGGCGGCTACGCTTGGGCGCCGTGAGTGAACCACTGATCCTCGGCATCGAGTCCACCTGCGACGAGACCGGCGTCGCCCTGGTACGCGGCCGTGAACTGCTCGGCGACGTCGTGGCCACCTCCATGGACGAGTACGCCCGCTTCGGCGGCATCATCCCCGAGATCGCCTCCCGCGCCCACCTGGAGTCCTTCCTGCCCACCCTGGACGCCGCGCTGGAGCGGGCCGGGGTCGGCCTGGCCGACGTCGACGCGATCGCCGTGAGCGCCGGCCCCGGGCTGATCGGCTCCCTCACCGTCGGGGTCAGCGCCGCCAAGGCTCTGGCCGCGTCGCTCGGCAAGCCCATCTACGGTGTCAACCACGTCATCGGACACATCGCCGTCGACGAGCTCATTGACGGCCCCGCCCCCGAGCACTTCATCGGCCTGATCGTCTCCGGCGGCCACTCCAGTCTGCTGGACATCCACGGCCTGGCCACCGACGTCGTCGAGCTGGGCAGTACCCTCGACGACGCCGCCGGGGAGGCCTTCGACAAGGTCGGCCGCCTGCTCGGGCTGCCCTACCCGGGCGGCCCGCACGTCGACCGGCTCTCGCAGGAGGGAGACGTCGAGGCGATTCGCTTCCCACGCGGGCTGGCCGCCGCCAAGGACCGCGAGCGCCACCGCTACGACTTCTCCTTCTCCGGCCTGAAGACGGCGGTCGCCCGCTATGTGGAGTCGCTGGCGGACGCCGGCCAGGAGGTGCCGGCCGCCGACGTGTGCGCCGCCTTCTCCGAGGCGGTCAACGACTCGCTCACCGCGAAGGCGGTGCAGGCCTGCCGGGACACCGGCTGCGACACCCTGGTGATCGGCGGCGGCTTCTCCGCCAACTCCCGGCTGCGGGCGCTCGCGGCGCAGCGCTGCGAGGCCGCCGGCATCACCCTGCGGCTGCCGCCGCTGAAATACTGCACGGACAACGGCGCCCAGATCGCGGCCCTGGGGGCGGAGGCGGTGCGTGCGGGCGTGGAGCCGAGCCCCATGGACTTCGCCCCCGACTCCGGCATGCCCCTGGACCTCCCCGTGGCGCACTGAGCCCATCGGCCTCCCGCCCGCTCGCCTCCTGTTTCGCCGAGCTCGGCACGTGATTAGTGCCGGCCTCGATGGATATCAACCGACCTCGGCGGGTTAACGGCGCCGGTTGCGGGAGGGGCGGGCCGGGGTCGCGGGGGCGGGACTGATGCCGTCGGCGACCAGGGCCGTAACCTCCGCGGGGGTCAGCGGACGGCCGGCGCGCACCTCCTCCAGCAGCAGTCGCATGGCCGCCTCGTTGCTGCTCGCCGCGGTGGCCGCGGCGAGCTGGCGCTGGTAGGAGGCGCCGGCCTCCAGGGTGGCGCGCACGCTCTCCAACTCCGTCTCGCAACCCAGGTCCGCGGCCACCGGCGCCAACTCGGTGAGCATCCGCTCCACCGTGTCGGTAACCAGCTCCTCGGTGCCGGATGAGTCGGTGATCAGGATGGCGTCCATCCCGTAGCGGGCCGAGCGCCACTTGTTCTCATTCACGTACCACGGCGGCAGTGCGTCCAGCTCCTCCCCGCGGTCCAGGCGGCGGGAGAAGTCCTCCACCAGGCACTGAGTCAGGGCAGCGATGCCGGCCAACTCGGTCAGGTTGGTGGCGGCGTCGCAGGAGCGCACCTCGATCGTGCCCAGGCGCGGCGAGGGGCGCACGTCCCAGCGGACCTCGGTGAAGTCCTCGATCACACCGGTGTGGACCATGTCCCCGACGAAGCCCTCCAGCTCCTCCCAGGAGCCGAGCTGGTGCGGGGCGCCGGCGGTCGGCAGCTGCTGGAACATCATCGCCCGGTTGTCCGCGTAACCGGTGGAATCCCCCGCCCAGAACGGGGAGGAGGCGCTCAGGCACTGCAGGTGCGCGGTGCGGGTGAGCAGGGCGGACAGGATCGGCAGCACCTTGCTGCGATCCTCAATGCCCACGTGCACGTGCGTGCCGAAGATGAGCATCTGGTGGCCCCACAGGCGAGTGCGGTCGACCAGGCGGGCGTATCGCTCGGCGTCGGTGACCTTCTGCACCAGCGGGTCGGCGAAGGGGTGGGTGCCGGCACTGGCCAGCTGAACCCGCAGCGGGTCCACCACCGGCAGCAGCCGCCCGTAGGCCAACGCGATGTCCTCGATGCACTCGGCGACCGTGTGGCGCGCCCCGGAGACCAGCTCCACGGTGTTGAGCATCATCTCCCCGTGGATATTGGGGTCCTGGCCCACCAGGCGCAGGATGTCAGCGGCGCACTGGCGCAGGTCCAGGCTGTCGCGATCCACCAACTGCAGCTCCCACTCGATGCCGAGTGTGGAGCGTTCGGAGCGGGCGAAGGGCAGGTCCGCGCGGTGGATCAGGGGGGCGCGGTGCGTCCGGGTGAATGCGGGCGTGGTCGGTGTCATGACGGAGCTCCTTCGGGGGAGGCGTTTCGCGGATGCTTAAGGTGCTGAACGGTCCGGGCGTGGGAGCGGGGACGGCGCGGCGGGGTCCGAACCCGTTGGGGCGGGGCCGGGCGCGGGCACCGCGGCCTCGACGGGCGCGACGACGAGCACCACGCCCCGGGGGGAGCGGCCGTGCTCGCCGCGCTCGCCGATACGGGTCAGCAGCCAGGTCTCCCCGGCTTGCCCGCGCAGATGCAGTGAGGCGCGCAACGCGTCGGGGGCGACGTCGACGCCGCGGGCGTGGATCTCCAGGCGGCCAATCCCGCGGGTGCGCACGCGCGAGCGCAGCGCCTTCAGGTGGAGTGGTAACACCTCAACCAGCCGCCAGGAGCGCAGGAAGGGGGCCAGCTCCGGCCCGACAGGTGCTGCGCCGGTCAGGTAGGCGATTCGGTGGCCGACCGGGTGGGCGCCCAGCCGCCCCGCCAGGTGGGCGACCAACCCGGCGCGGATGGCGGCGCCGTCGGGCTCGTGAATGAAGTCTCCCAATGCCTCTGGTCCGGCGATCGGGTCCAGCTGGACCGGCGGGCGGGTGGGGTCGGCGCAGTCGGGGTCGGCCAGCACATGGGCGGAGGACTCGCCGTCGGCGCCCGTGCGCAGCACCAGGGCGGAGCGGCCGGGGCCCTCCGGGGCGAGCGGGCCGCACCAGATGCCGGCCTCGACCACCTCGCCGTCCACGCTCACCCACTGGGCGTGGGCGTCGGCGGGCAGCGACGCGTGGTCGATGCCGGGAGCAACCTTGACGCCAAGGGCCGCCACCTGCTCGCGCAGGGCCAGCACGCTGTGCAGTGGCGGCGACCAGCGCTCGGGGTCGGCGATGCGCCGCCCACCGGAGCGGCGCGCCGGGTCGGCGAAGACGGCGTCCACACCCGCGGCGGCCAGGTCCACCTCCAGCGCGTCGGCGCACCGCACCTCGGCGTTGGGGAAGGGGGTGAGGTTGACGGTGGCCAGTGCCGCCGTCGCCTCGTCGCGCTCCACCGCCAGCACGCCCGGGCACAGCGAGGCGAGTGCCAGCGCGTCCCCGCCGATTCCGCAGCCCAGATCGGCCACCAACCGGCTGCCGGCGCGGGCGTAGCGGGCGGCGTGGTGGGCGGACACGGCCAGTCGCGTGGCCTGCTCCAGTCCGTCGGGCGTGAACAACATGCGGTCTGCGAAGGGGCCGAACTTGGTGGCCGCGCGCCGGCGCAGCCGCTGCTGCGTCAGGGCGGCCGAAACCAGCGCGGGGGAGTGGCCCTCGCGGCGCAGTGATTCGGACAGTACGAGGGCCTGGTCGGGGTCGTAGGGTGGCAATGATTCGAGCAGCCGCCAACCCTCGGGGGTCAGCAGCGGGGCGAGGTCGGAGCCGTCCATCGCACGAAATCATGACACGCCGACCCGCCCGCGCGACGCCGGGGAGACCCGTCTCACTATCCCCGCGCCGCCGTCCGGCAGGGGCTACGCTGGCACGTCCGTATGGGCCGCTCGGCCCGCAGTCGAAACGTCCGGGCCGTCGGCCGGGAGAAGGAGGACACGCGTGGCACGACGCGACAAGCGCCGCCGCTGGCGGTGGGTCGTGGGCGGGATCGTGGCGCTCGCGGTGGCCGCGGTGGCGCTGCCCAACGCCTGGGTGTGGGCGTCCGCCTCCGGGCATGTGACCGACTATGGGGCCTCCGACGACGAGGCGACCGCGCCGGTGGCCATCGTCCTGGGTGCCTCCGTCTACTCATCCGGCGAGCCCTCCCCGTGGCTGCGCTACCGGCTGGACGTGGCCGCCGACCTGTACGAGTCGGGGCGGGTGGACGCGATCCTGGTGTCGGGCGACAACGGACAGGCCAGTTACAACGAGCCCATCGCCATGTACGACTACCTGGTCTCGGCCGGCATCCCCAGCGAGGCGATCGCGATCGACTACGCCGGTTTTGACACCTACGCCACCTGCGTACGGGCTCGCCGGGTCTTCGGCGTGTCGGACGCGATCCTTGTCACTCAGGACTTCCATGAGGCGCGAGCGGTGGCCGTGTGCCGCGCCGTCGGCGTGGACGCCAGCGGTGTCGGGGACGCGCGTGCCCGTGCCAACCGCTCCACCTGGACCTACAGCTGGTTGCGTGAGCGCGGGGCCGCGGTCAAGGCCGCCTGGGATGTGGCCACCAACCGCACCCCGCTGCTGGGGGACCGGGAGACCAGTGTGGAGGAGGCCATTGCCTTCACCCGCGCCAACCGGGCGGCGTGAGCGACGGACTGTGCGCGCCGTCGGTCCGGTGGCCGAGACTCGGGCGCGCTGCGCCGTGGGGGCACGCCCTCGGCGAACCGGGATGCGCGTCTTAGCACTCGCGTTGACTGAGTGCTAACGGTGCGCGTAGATTCTCTTTCGGCGCGCGAGGTGCTTCGGCTTCTCGCGCGACCCGCAGCTCACGCGTGTCGGACCGACCCCCGCGACGGCGGCTCGGCACTCCCGGGATGCGGCATCCAGTCATTCCATACTCAAGAAGCGAGAAGGGGAGAACGCATGTCGATCTCCATCAAGCCGCTCGAGGACCGCATCGTCGTGCAGACGGTCGAGGCCGAGCAGACCACCGCGTCCGGGCTGGTCATTCCGGACACCGCCAAGGAGAAGCCGCAGGAGGGCAAGGTTCTGGCCGTGGGCCCGGGCCGCGTCGACGACTCCGGCAAGCGCATCCCGGTTGACGTCGCCGAAGGCGACGTCGTCATCTACTCCAAGTACGGCGGCACCGAGGTCAAGTACGACGGCGAGGACTACCTGATCCTGTCCGCGCGCGACGTGCTGGCGGTTGTCACCCGCTGACCCGGCACCTGCCGAGGTTTTTGACGTTGCCTGTGGGGCGGTAGGCGCATGCCTGCCGCCCCACAGGGCTGTTCCGGGGCTGTGGCGCATCCCCGTGTGCGGTGGGTGCCGCCGGGGCTCTACGATGCTGCTGTGAGCGACTCGATCACCAGCCCCGACATCTTCGCCCCCACCGGACTCACCTACGACGACGTCCTCCTGCTGCCCAGGCTGACCGACGTCATCCCCTCCGAAGTCGATACCACCTCCCGCCTGACCCGCAAGATCTCCCTGGCCACCCCGCTGCTGAGCGCCGCCATGGACACCGTCACCGAATCCGACATGGCCATCGCCATGGCCCGGCAGGGCGGCATCGGCATCCTGCACCGCAACCTCTCGATCGAGGAGCAGGCCCAGCACGTGCGCCGCGTCAAGCGCTCGGAGTCCGGCATGGTCTCCGACCCGGTCACGGTCGGCCCGGACGCCACCATCTCCCAGCTGGACGAGCTGTGCGGCCACTACAAGGTCTCCGGCCTGCCGGTCGTGGACGACGCCGGCAACCTGCTGGGCATCATCACCAACCGCGACCTGCGCTTCGTGCCGCCCGAGCGCTGGGACACCCTGACCGTGCGCGAGTGCATGACCCCGCGCGAGCGACTGATCACCGGTCCCACCGGCATCTCCCGGGAGGACGCCAAGGCGCTGCTGGCCGAGAACCGCATTGAGAAGCTGCCGATCGTCGACTCCGACGGCCGCCTGTCCGGCCTGATCACCGTCAAGGACTTCGTCAAGACCGAGCAGTACCCCAATGCCACCAAGGACGAGGCGGGCCGGCTGGTGGTCGGCGCCGCCGTCGGCTACTGGGGCGACACCTGGGAGCGGGCCGGGGCGCTGGCCGAGGCCGGCGTCGACGTGATCGTGGTGGACACGGCCAACGGCGGCGCCAAGCTGGCCCTGGAGATGATCTCCCGGCTCAAGCACGACCCGGCCTTCTCCGGCATCGAGGTCATCGGCGGCAATGTCGCCACCCGCGAGGGCGCCCAGGCGCTCATCGACGCCGGCGTGGACGCCGTCAAGGTGGGGGTCGGTCCCGGCTCCATCTGCACCACCCGGGTGGTCGCCGGCGTGGGCGTGCCCCAGGTGACCGCCGTGTATGAGGCCGCCCGCGCCTGCACTCCCGCCGACGTGCCGCTCATTGCCGACGGCGGCCTGCAGTACTCCGGTGACATCGCCAAGGCCCTGGTGGCCGGCGCCGACACCGTCATGCTCGGCTCCCTGCTGGCCGGCTGCACCGAGTCCCCCGGCGACCTGGTGTTCGTCAACGGCAAGCAGTGGAAGCGCTACCGGGGCATGGGGTCGCTTGGCGCCATGAGCTCGCGCGGCCGCAAGTCCTACTCCAAGGACCGCTACTTCCAGGCCGACGTCTCCGGGGACGACAAGATCATTCCCGAGGGCATCGAGGGGCAGGTGCCCTTCTCCGGGGCGCTGGCCGACGTCGTCTACCAGCTGGTCGGCGGTCTGCACCAGTCGATGTTCTACGTGGGCGCGCGCACCATCCCCGAGTTGAAGGCCAACGGCCAGTTCGTGCGCATCACCGCGGCCGGCCTCAAGGAGTCCCACCCGCACGATGTGAAGATGACCGTCGAGGCCCCCAACTACACCGGCCGCGCATCCTGACCGCGGGCGCGCTGCAACCGGGCGCGCCGCGAGACTGGGCGGGCCGGCCTGCCGTCGGCGCCGTCACACGCCGTCGGGCAGCGGCCAGGCGGTGTCGACGTCGGGCGTGCGGCCACGGCGGCGCAGGAAGTCGTTGAAGGAGACCGCCCAGTCGCGGTGCGCGGCCGCCTGCCAGGCCATCAGTTCCGCGCGCGGGATGCGGGCGATCTCCGGGTGGGCGTAGGCCATGGCGTCGAGCACATCCAGGGTGGCCACCACGTCCACCTCCGCGGTGTGCAGGCCGGCCGCCTCCGGGTCGATCCCGTAGAAGGCGCACAGGTCCGTCAGGCGCCGCTTGCCCCTCCGGTAGCGGTCCACCCGCCGATCGATCACCAGCGGGTCCACCACCGGCCCCAACTCGCGGCCCAGCCGGGCGCGCAGGGTGGGCAGGTGATGGCGAGTCAGTTCGGCCTCCAACAGGGTCAGGTCGTAGGCGGCGTTGTAGGCGACCACGGGCGTGCCCGCGGCCATCGCCGCCGCCAGCGTCGCCGCCACCTCCTCAAGCACCTCGCCGACCGGGCGCCCCTCGGCGCGGGCGCGCTCGGTGCTGATGCCGTGCACGGCCGTGGCCGACGCGGGGATCACCACGCCCGGGTCCGCCAGCCAGGTGGTGATTTGCTGCGTGCGCGAGCCGTCGGCGCCGCGCGGGCCGCGGGCGACGAGAGCCGCCGTCACCAGGCGGTCAGCGGTGGGGAAGACCCCGGTGGTTTCGGTGTCGAATCCGAGCAGCGGGCCGAAGGCCCAGGAACTGGGCGCCGTGGTCGGCATGGGTACTGGTTGCTCGCTCATGTGCCGAGTGTGCCACCGCCCTCCGACACGAATAGCGCGACCGGAGACGCAGGTGTCCGGGGCGATGCTCGCTACGATGCTCTTCATGAGCGGTGAGATTGAGATCGGGCGGGACAAGCGCGCCCGACAGGCCTACTCCTTCGACGACATTGCGCTGGTCCCGGCGCGCCGCACCCGCGATGTGCGCGACGTGCGCGTGGGCTGGCAGCTGGACGCCTACCACGTGGACCTACCGGTAATGGCCTCGCCCCAGGACTCGGTGATGAGTCCCGAGACCGCGATCCTGGTGGGGAAACTCGGCGGCATCGGCGTGCTCGACCTGGAGGGCCTGTGGACCCGCTACGAGGACCCGACCCCCGCCCTGGAGCGCATCCGCAACGCGGACCCGGAGCAGGCCACCGCGGTGTTGCAGGAGGTCTACCGCCCGCCGGTGCAGCCCGAACTCATCACCGCCCGGCTGGCGCAGATTCGCGAGGCCGGCGTCGTCGTCGCCGGACGCCTCAGCCCTTCTCAGACGCAGCGGCACTGGCGCACGGTCGTCGAAGCGGGCGTCGACCTGCTGGTCATCCGCGGCTCGGTCGTCTCCGCCGAGCACGTGTCCGGCTCGGTCGAGCCACTGAACCTCAAGCGCTTCATCTATGAGCTGGATGTGCCCGTGGTGGTCGGCGGGGTCACCACCTACACCGCGGCCCTGCACCTGATGCGCACCGGTGCGGCGGGCGTGCTCGTCGGCCAGGGCGGCGGGGCCTCCTCCTCCGTGCGCCAGGTCCTGGGCCTGCACATGCCCATGGCCACCGCCGTCGCCGACGTGGCTGCCGCCCGCCGCGACTACATGGACGAGTCCGGCGGCCGCTACGTGCACGTCATCGCCGACGGCTCGGTCGGCAACTCTGGCGACGTCGTCAAGGCCATCGCCTGCGGCGCCGACGCCGTCATGCTGGGTGCTGCACTGGCGCGCGCCGAGGAGGCTCCCGGCGGCGGCTACCACTGGGGCGCCGAGGCCCGCCATGAGCGGCTGCCCCGCGGCTACCGCAGCCATGTCGGCACCGTCGGCACCATGGAGCAGATCCTCTCCGGCCCCTCGGACCGCGCCGACGGCACCCTGAACATCATGGGCGCCCTGCGCCGCACGCTCGCCACCACCGGCTACGCCGACGTCAAGGAGCTCCAGCGCGTCGAGATCGTCGTCGCCCCCTACGAGCCGAGCTGACGGCGCGGGAGGAGGCTACGAGCGCACCTACCCGAGAACCAGGTGCTGGAGCTTCCGGTGAGTGCCCGGGTCTGTCGGCGCCTATGGGCGATGCCTGAGTGCTGCCGGATGCTGTCCGGGACGTCGGCCGGAGGATCACGACGTCGGAGAACCGTCTGAGGGAACGCCCGGGCCATCCGCACCGTGATCGTCGGAGTTCTTGTCGGAGTCTTCATTCCGGTTGCCGGGGGCGTCGTTCGTGCCCGCGTCCTTGTCGCGGCGACGACGGCGGATGTCCTGCTCGAGGTGGGCGAGGAACTCCGGGTCGTCGTCGGGTGCAACCGGGCGAGGGCGCTCCGCCAGGTGCAGGTCGACGCGCTCCTTGGAGGACCACACGGTGCGCTCGATCTCGCCGCCGCGTTCCTCGGCGGCACGCACCCGCGAGGTGATGATCCAGGCGATCGGTCCGACCACCGCCATGACCAGGATGAGCAGGATCCACATGGGCTTGGGCAGGCGCGCCGGCATGTTCTCAGACGGGGTGCGTATGCAGTCGAGCAGGGCGTAGAGGGCCAGCGCCAGCGCGAGGATGTAGGGGACGGCACGCACGTATCTAGCCTAACCGTTCGTAGAGCTATGGCGGCGGCCGGTCGGCGTGCCACCCTGGTAGTTGTGTCTTCGACAACTACCTTTCCCCGCCCGTTGTTCCTCCTGCGCGGGGGCAATCGCCCCGACGATGCCGTCGCCTTCATCACGGCGCTGCGCGACCGGTTCGAGGCAGGCGCCGGGGAAAGCGGGAAAGCCCGCCCCCTGCTGGTCCCCATCGGTCCGGGCGAGGACGCCGAGGCCGTCAAATCCGACCTGGCCCGGCGCCTGGATCCGCACAGTCCCGCCATCGATCCCGAGGTGGACCTACTGCTGCGCACCTCCGGCTCCACCACCGGAACCGGCGCCCTGGTGGCCATGAGCATGAGGGCGTTAACCGCCTCCGCGCGTGCCACGCACGCACGCCTGGGCGGGCCCGGCAGCTGGGTGCTGGCCCTGCCCGCGCAGCATGTCGCCGGGCTGCAGGTAGTGATGCGCTCCCTGCTCGCCGGGCGCGCACCGGTGGTCGCGGACACCTCGCGCGGTTTCAGCCCCGACGCGCTCGCGGACGCGATCACGCGGGCGCTCGCCACCCGGCCGGGCGACCCGGTGCGCGTCTCGTTGGTACCCACCCAGCTGGTGCGGGCCCTCGCCCCGGGGCAGGAACGGGCACGCGCAGCCTTGGCCCGCGTCGACGCCGTCCTGCTGGGCGGCGCCGCCGCGGACCCGGCCCTGCTGGAGCGCGCCCGCGCCGCCGGGGTACGGGTGGTGACGACCTACGGCATGAGCGAGACCGGCGGCGGCTGCATCTACGACGGCGTGCCGCTGGATGGGGTGGAGGTGCGCATCGAGAACCCGGACGGCGACGGGGTGGGCCGAGTCGTGCTCGCCGGGCCGGTCCTCGCCCACGGGTACGCCGAGAGGGGAGCGGGGCTGGCGCCGTCGGCGGGCGCGGCGGTCTTTCGCGAGCGGAGCGACCCGGCTGCCCGCCGCGATCTGCTCACCAGTGATATCGGGAAACTGATCGACGGCACGGACGGGGTACGGCGCCTGGCCGTGCTCGGACGCGTGGATGACGTCATCATCACCGGCGGCATCAAGGTCGTTCCGCGCGAAGTCGAACAGGCGCTCACCGCGCTGGGCGGGGTGGCGGAGGCCTGCGTCGTCGGGGTGCCCGACGCCCAGTGGGGCAGTGCCGTGGCGGCCGCCGTCGTGCCGGAGTCAACGGCGAAGCCTGGCGACCGGCGGGTCTGGGCGAAGCAGTTGCGGGCGGCCGCGCGGCAGCGACTGGACGGGGCGCATGCTCCAAAGCGGATCGTCGTCGTCGATGCGCTGCCGCTGCGCGGGCCGGGCAAAGTCGACCGGCTGGCGGTCGCGCGGCTGGCCGATGAAGCCGGTGCACTCGCTCAGGACTCCGCGTAGGCCCGCCGTGTGGGCGAGGGTGGGGCGCGATGTGGACGAACGGCCCTTGTAACCCGGGAAGGGACTATTAAAATAGCGTCGTCGGTTAATTTCGTGATTGGTGCTGATCGACTCCCCGGCGCTCAGCGCCGCCTGCCGTTGCTCGGAGAGGCTCCTCGTGTATCTGCTGCTACTCGCCATCATCTACCTGGCCTTCATCAGTCTCGGTCTGCCGGACTCGCTCGTGGGCGCGGGCTGGCCCGTCATGCACGAGGACCTGGGTGTACCGGTGTCCTTTGCCGGGGGAGTCACCTTCATCATCGCCGTCGGCACCATCGTCTCCTCCCTCGCCTCCGAGCGGCTGACCCGGCGTTTCGGCGCGGGGCTGGTCACCACTGTGAGCGTGGTGCTCACGGCCGTGGCGCTGCTGGGCTTCTCGACCGCCAGCCAGTTCTGGATGCTGTGCCTGTGGGCCGTCCCCTACGGCCTGGGCGCGGGGGCGGTCGACGCGGCGCTCAACAACTACGTGGCCCTCCACTACACGGCGCGGCACATGAACTGGCTGCACAGTTTCTGGGGCGTGGGCGCGTCCATCAGTCCCTTCGTCATGAGTCTGGCCCTGTCCGCCGACGGTAATTGGCCGGCCGCATACCGGACGATCGGCCTGCTGCAGGTCGGGCTGGCGGCGGTGCTGCTCGCCAGCCTCCCGCTGTGGCAGCGTGTTGCGGCGGCCAGTCCCGGAGAGTCCACAGGGGAGGCTGCGTCCTCCGAGGCCACCGCGGCCGACGGCGCTGCAGGCAGTGCCCGCGGGCACGTCTCGCTCCGGACGGCGCTGCGCATCCCCGGGGTCCCCTCCGTCCTGCTCGCATTCTTCGCATACTGCGCCTTCGAACAGACGGCCATGCTGTGGGGCGCGACCTTCTTCGTCTCCGACCGGGGCTTTGACGCATCCACGGCGGCGTCCTTCGGGGCCCTGTTCATCCTGGGGCTGACCGCTGGCCGCTTCCTGTGCGGCTTCTTCGCCGACCGGGTCGGGGACCGGCAGCTCATTAGGGGCGGTTTCCTACTGGGGGCCGTCGGCGCGACGATCGTGGCGCTGCCACTGGGACAGGTGTCATTCGTCGGTTTCGCCCTGGCCGGCATAGGCGCGGCCCCGGTGTATCCGGCGGTCATTCACTCCACGCCCGCCAACTTCGGACGCGCCAACTCGCAGGCGATCATCGGCATCCAGATGGCGGCGGCCTACACGGGGACCACCATCATGCCGCCGCTGTTCGGGCTCATCTCCGGCCGGGTCGGCCTGTGGCTGCTCCCCTTCTACCTCCTGGCGCTGGCCCTGTTGGGCCTGGTCATGACGGAGCGGCTCAACCGGCTGCCGCGCGGCCGGTCTGAGGTGGCGAAGCCGCGGTAGACGGCTTGCCGGCGTGCCCGGGCCCGACCGGAACGACCGACCATTCACGCGCGAGAGTTCGACGGGGCGACGCCGGCGGCGCCGTCGGGGGGTGAGTACCGCTCACGCGCGCGCGAGTTCGGCGCGACCCTGGAAGCGGACCTGGTGGATGGGCACGTACCGCTCAAGTGCGCGCGAGCTCGACGAGCAGCCAGGTCGCGGCGAGCGTGTAGAAGCAGGCGTATAGCGCGTGCAGCGGCAGGTTGAGCCGCAGGTAGCGGGCGGCGGCGTCGTAGGCGATCGGCCGACCGGAGACCAGCGTCTCCTCCGGTTCGGTGAAGCCGGTGACCCGGTGGACGGTGAGCAACAGGGGCAGGGCGGCGACGGCGAGGACGCGGCCGATCAGGGGCGTGTGCCAGCTTGCGGCGAGCGCCGCCACGGACGCGAAGAACTGGAGGAGCATGGCCGCTGCGTAGGTGGTCTTCAGATGCGTGCGGCGTCGGAAGGGCGCGTAATGGCGCTGTAGAGCCTCGATCTGACCGGTGCGCACCATATGGCTGAAGAAGCCGCCGATCGTCAGGCAGTACATGACGAGGAAGCCGGCGACCATGGCGGTGGCTAGCGCGGCGAGCAGGTGCAGGGCGAGGGCGATGGACACGGCGTCAGTGTTTCGCCGTCGCCGGGCAGGCTCAAGAGGCGTCAGGAAAACCCGCGCCGGGGTGGGGCCGGCGTCAGGCGAAGACGACGGTGCGCAGGCCGTTGAGCAGCACCCGGTGCTCGGCGTGCCAGCGCACCGCCTGCGCGAGCACGCGGCGTTCGACGTCCTGCCCCTTGGCGCGCAGCGTCTCCACGGAGTCCTCGTGGTTGGCGCGAGTGACGTCCTGCTCGATGATGGGGCCCTCATCCAGATCGGGGGTGACGTAGTGGGCGGTGGCGCCGATCAGCTTCACGCCGCGCTCGTGCGCCTGCCGGTAGGGGTTGGCGCCCTTGAAGCTGGGCAGGAAGGAGTGGTGGATGTTGATGACCCCGCCGTGGAGCCGCTCGCACAGGGTGGGGGAGAGGATCTGCATGTAGCGGGCCAGCACCACCAGTTCGACGTTCAGGGAGTCCACCAGTTCCAGTAGCTGAGCCTCGGCGTCGGCCTTGGTCTCCTTGGTCACCGGGATGTGGTGGAAGGGGACGCCGTAGAAGTCGGCCACGGGCCGCAGGTCCTCATGGTTGCCGACCACGCCGACGACGTCGATCGGCAGGCCCTGACTGCGGGCGCGGAAGAGCAGGTCGGTCAGGCAGTGGCCCTCCTTGGACACCATGATCAGGGTACGCATGGGGCGGCCGACCTCGTCCAGCGACCAGGTCATGGAATAGGTGCGGGCCAGCTCGGCCAGGTCCTTCTCCAACTCCTCACGGGCCACGGTGGTCATCACCTGCACGCGCATGAAGAACAGCCCAGACGCCTCGTCGCCGAACTGCTTGGACTCGGTGATGTTGCCGCCGCGTCGGGCCAGCGCGCCGGAGACGGCGTTGACGATCCCAGGGCGGTCGGGGCAGGACAGGGTCAGCACAAGGTGGCGGGCGTCGGCGGGTGCGGTGGGGGCGGGCGTGGTCATGGCAGGAGGGTAGCCGGGTGCGGTGGGAGCGGGGAATTAGAGACGAAGGGCGGACTGGAGGCGCGTCGCGACGGCGTCGGGAACGGAGCGCGGGTATCAGGAGCCCACGGCGGCACGCGCGGCGGCGCGGATGGCAGCGGCGGCGTCCTGCGGGCTGGTCGTGGCAGTGTCTATGCGCAGCACGGCGGCGTCGTCCCACGGGTGGTATTCGCGTGCCTGTATCGCCCGCCAGCCGGGCACCTCCAGGCCGGGGATGTCGACGTCGCGGCTCTCGGCGCGCTCGCGGTGAACAGCGGGATCGGAATAGACCAGCTCGACCTCGATCAGAACCGCATTGTGGGTCCGGGCGGTATTCCGCCACGCGTCGCGGGTGAGCGGCAGCGGGTTGACGCACTCGGCGAGAACGTCGTTACCGCCGTCCAGCAGGTCACCCGCAACGGCGTAACCGCCGGCGTACCCGGAGCCCTGGACGCCGCCGCTGCCCATCTCACCGGAGGCTCTTAACGCCTGCTCGATGGAGTCGATTCGAATGTAGGACAGGGCGCCGTCGCGATTGAGTTCGCGAGCCACGGTGGACTTCCCGGTGGCGGGCAACCCGCCGAGGACTACCAGAACGGGACGGGAAGGCGACATGCCCCGAGCGTACGCCCGGGGCGCCAAGGTCGCCGATGCCGCGAAGACGGGGCCGGGAGCCTATTGTCGCGGTCCGTTTGTCGCGATCCGTTTGTCGCGATCCGTTTGTCGCGGTCCGTTCGTCGCGGTCCGTCCCGCGGCTTGGGCTCAGCCCTGACGGGCCTTGAAACGCGGGTTCTTCTTATTGATGACGTAGGTGTGGCCGCGACGGCGCACGACCTTGCTGCCTGGCTGCCTGGCGAGTGAGCGGATAGAGGCGCGGACCTTCATGGAGTCTCCTTTCAACGGTGTAGGGGGATATCAGCGGGAGCGCTTGCCGTAGCGGCGCTCAAACTTCTCTACCCGTCCGGCTGTATCCAGAATGCGTCCCTTCCCCGTCCAAAACGGGTGTGAGGCGCTGGAGATGTCGACGTCGACCAGCGGGTAGGTGTTGCCGTCCTCCCATTGGATGGTGTGGGGCGACGTGATGGTGGAACGCGTGAGGAAGGCGAAGTCTGCGGCCTTATCGCGAAAGACAACGGGATGGTAGTCGGGGTGGATTCCTGGACGCATGGAGCGACTCCTGAAGTCTAGAGATTGTCGATGAGGGAGCTACCAAGAGGCCTTGGTAATGCCGGGTAGCTCGCCCCGCAGGGCCATCTCCCGGAAGCGGACGCGTGAGACGCCCGCCTTGCGGACGAACCCGCGGGGACGTCCGTCCACCGCGTCGCGATTGCGTACCCGGGTGGGGGAGGCATCGCGGGGCAGCGCATGCAGGGCGGACATGGCGGCTTGGCGTTCCTCGACGGAGAGCGTCGGGTTGATGCTGTCGCGCTTCAGTTCGGCGCGTCGCTCGGCGTAGCGGGCCACGATCCGCCGGCGACGCGCATCGGCGGCGAGCTTGGACTTCTTGGCCATCAGCGGGACTCCTTGAACTCGACGTGACAGCGAGCAATCGGGTCGTACTTGCGCAGGACCAGGCGGTCGGGGGTGTTGCGGCGGTTCTTCCGGGTGACGTAGGTGTATCCGGTGCCGGCGGTGGAAACCAGTTTGATGACCGGACGCAGATCCCTGCCTTTGGGTGCTGCCATCAGACTCGCTCCCCTCGGGCGCGCATCTTGGCGACGACAACATCGATGCCCACTCGGTCGATGATCTTGATGCCCTTGGCGCTGACCCTGAGCTTGACCGTGCGTCCCAGAGACGGTACCCAGTAGCGCTTGGTCTGCAAGTTGGGCAGCCACCGCCGCTTGGAACGACGGTGGGAGTGTGAGATTGAGTACCCGGTGGCCGGACGGGCACCGGTGACTTGGCAGTAGCGGCTCATGAGAGGCACTATATGCGAACGATTCTCATTGTCGTCAACTGGAGGTGCCGTGCACTGCCTCACCATCATCAGCGCCGTCGACCCCGCACTACTGGATCTGACCGCTCTCGCACTTCACGGAGAAGGCGCACTCGTCATACGGGCGAGGCTCCTTCCTGAGCAAGGGGAACACGGAGTCGTTCGGCTGACAACCGCTTCCATGTCTGATGCTGCCTCCAGTACCACCTCCGTGATCGACATACCGCGCTCGAAGGACTGCTGGACCTGCTCGCTGCGGGAGGTGCTGGTCGCCGTCGGCGAGGATCGCGCTCGGATTGAGCCGGATGGCACGACGGTCATCATGCTTCCCGTCGGAGTGGAACTGGTTCATCTGGTCCCGACTCTGGTCGACGAGCTGGAACTCTTGCCGGGGGTCGTGCTGGCCGGAGTCGCGCACGTCATTGATGCAGACTCTGCCGCGGAGGACCTATTGGAGCATCGGCCGTTGTCGGCATTCGCCGGTGAGTCCTACGCCGCCGACGGGCGTTGTAGTGGCGAGATCCACATGGTTGCCATCGGCTACGCGGATGTGGTTGTCGCCCTCGGCGAGGACCCGGTTGGTCGGGACCTGGTGGAGCATCTGCGCCCTCACGACACACTGCTCCTGCCGGGCTTGGACGCACCGCTGCTTCCGGAGCTGCTGAACGTTCGGCACGATGTTGATTCGGCGCTCGCGCGCGTGCACCCCGCCACCACCAGGGCGTGGGGCGGACCCGACGAGCACGGCGTGCGCACGCTGGACCTGTCCTCCGAGCTGCCCTTCCACCCCGGGCGGCTACGCGAGTTCGTCGCCGACCTGGCCGGTCACGGTCTGCTCGCCCGCGGCTGCTTCTGGCTGCCCAGCCGCCCCGGGCGCGTGTGCACCTGGGAGGTGGCCGGTGGGGTCGTGAGCGTGGGAGAGGCCGGGCTCTGGAACGCCGTGCCGCAGATGCATGTGGATGAACTTGCCGCCTCCGGGCTGAGCGAACACGCCCCCGATGCCCCGCGTTGTCACCTGGTGGTCACCGGAGTCGCCGATGATGCGCAGTGCGCAAGCGTGGCTGACGCCTTTCATCGGATTCTATTGCGGCCTGACGAAATGGGTGAGGCGCTGGCCTGGGCCGGTTCCCCCGACGGCCTGGAGGACTGGTTCGGGCGGGAGTGAACCTGCGCGGTCACTGGCGGCCGCGGCGGGGATGCCGGGGCGCCGGCCCGAAGCGCCCTGCCCCACCTGGCCCCGCCGCGTCGTCGGCGCTAGCATGGGGCCGTCGTCGCGACTGGCGAAAAGGTGGTCACCACCGGGGAGCGGCGGCACGTCACGGGTCCGCCCGCACCCTGCGGTGGCTCCGGGACGCAGCAACGGAGAACCTGGTCGCCCGCCTGGGCCGAGGTCGACGCCCACGCGCGGCCTGCGCCGCGCACACATCAGGAGAACCATGACCGACTCCGCGGCCACCGCCCGCACCGCCCTCAACAACCAACCCCTGGCCGACCTCGACCCGGAGATCGCCAAGGTCCTCGACGACGAGCTCGCCCGCCAGCGCGGCACCCTGGAGATGATCGCCTCGGAGAACTTCGTGCCCCGCGCCGTCCTCCAGGCACAGGGGAGCGTGCTGACCAACAAGTACGCCGAGGGCTACCCCGGGCGCCGCTACTACGGCGGCTGCGAGGTGGTCGACGTCGCCGAATCCCTGGCCATCGAGCGCGCCAAGGCCGTCTTCAACGCCGAGTGGGCCAACGTCCAGCCGCACTCCGGCGCCCAGGCCAACGCCGCCGTCCTGCACGCCCTGGCCAACGGCGGCGACACCATCCTCGGCCTGTCGCTCGCCCACGGCGGTCACCTCACGCACGGCATGAAGATCAACTTCTCCGGCAAGAACTACCACGCCACCGCCTACGGCGTGGACGAGACCACGCACCGCATCGAGATGGAGCAGGTGCGCGAGGCCGCCCTGCGCGAGCGCCCCCGCGTGATCATCGCCGGCTGGTCCGCCTACCCCCGCCACCTCGACTTCGAGGCCTTCCGCTCCATCGCCGATGAGGTCGGTGCCGCCCTGTGGACCGACATGGCCCATTTCGCCGGGCTGGTCGCCGCCGGCCTGCACCCCTCCCCGCTGCCGTGGTCCGACGTCGTGTCCACCACCGTCCACAAGACCCTCGGCGGCCCTCGCTCCGGCATGCTGCTGACCAACCGCGCCGAGCAGTGGGGCAAGAAGCTCAACTCCGCCGTCTTCCCCGGTCAGCAGGGCGGCCCGCTCATGCACGTGATCGCCGCCAAGGCCGTCGCCATGAAGATCGCCGGCACCGACGAGTTCAAGGACCGTCAAGCCCGCACCCTTGAGGGTGCCTCGATCCTCGCCCAGCGGCTGCTCGCCGACGACGTCGCCGCCGCCGGCATCAAGCTGGTCACCGGCGGCACCGACGTCCACCTGGTGCTGGTGGACCTGCGTGACTCCGCCCTGGACGGCCAGCAGGCGGAGGACCTGCTGCACGACGCCGGCATCACCGTCAACCGCAACGCCGTCCCCTTCGACCCGCGCCCGCCGCGCGTCACCTCCGGCCTGCGCATCGGCACGCCGGCCCTGGCCACCCGCGGCTTCGGCCCCACCGAGTTCACCGAGGTCGCCGACATCATCGCCACCGCCCTGGTGGCGGGTGCGGCCGGCAAGGCCGACGACGAGCTGCTCGCCTCCCTGCGCGGACGCGTGCGCACGCTCACCGACGCCTTCCCGCTCTACCCGGGGCTGGCCCAGTGAGGGCCCCGTGGACGGGCGCCGCCCGCGTCCTGGACGGCAAGGCCACCGCCGCGGCGCTCAAGGCCGAGCTGGCCGAGCGCGTGGCCGCCCTGCGTGAGCGCGGCATCACCCCGGGTCTGGGCACGGTGCTGGTCGGTGAGGATCCCGGCAGTGTCAAGTACGTGGCCGGCAAGCACGCCGACTGCGCCGAGGTCGGCATCGAGTCCATCCGCGTGGACCTGCCGGCCACCGCCACGCAGGCGGAGATCGAGGCGGCCGTTGACCGCCTCAACGCCGACCCCGCCTGCACCGGTTACATTGTCCAGCTGCCGCTGCCCGCCGGCATCGACACCAACGCCATCCTGGAGCGCGTCGACCCCGACAAGGACGCCGACGGCCTACACCCCACCAACCTCGGCCGCCTGGTGCTGCGCGGCACCGGTCCGATCACCTCGCCGCTGCCGTGCACGCCGCGCGCCTGCATCGAGCTGATCACCCGCCACGGCATCGACCTGGCCGGCAAGAACGTGTGCGTCATCGGCCGCGGCGTCACCGTGGGCCGCTCCATCGGCCTGCTGCTGATGCGCAAGGACGTCAACGCCACCGTCGACGTCTGCCACACCGGCACCCGCGACCTGGCCGCGCATGCGCGCCGCGCCGACGTCGTCATCGCCGCCGCCGGCTCGGCCGGCATCGTCACGGCCGACATGGTCGCCCCCGGGGCGGTAGTCCTGGATGTGGGCGTCTCCCGTGTCGTCAACCCCGAGACCGGCAAGGGACGGATCATGGGCGACGTCGCCGACGGCGTCGACCAGGTCGCCGCCTGGCTGTCCCCGAACCCCGGGGGAGTCGGCCCGATGACGCGCGCCCTGCTGCTGGCCAACGTCGTCGAGATCGCCGAGCGCAACGCCGTCGGCTGATACGCGCTGCGCCCGGGATCAGCGGTTCGTGGCCGCGTCACCTGGCTGTTGCTCCCGCTGTGATACGTCTCGAATGGACTGCAACGCGGTTCACGGGGCTAATCTGGCTGACGGTTCGTACCTTTGCTTCGACGCTTCGTACTTCGGCGTGACGGTTCGTACCCGTAGGTGCCGAACCGTCGTAAGGAGGTACGAACCGCCGACCGGAAAGTACGAACCGTCGGCGTTGGTGCCGAACCGTCGTACGGCTGCGTGGTCCGGGAGTGTTGGCTGCGCACGGTGTGCCGGCCCACCGACGTCCACAGGTGTGGTTGGTGCGCCACTCATTCAAAAACTTGTGAACGGTCAGATGTGGCACGGCGCTGACATCCTCCATGCTGTAGTTATGACCGTTCACGTTTCCGCTGTGCTCCCAGCTGTCGTATCCACCACCGGATGCCTTGGCGCCGTTCCTGAAACTGCGGTACCGATCATGCGTGGACAGGTTCTCCTGCCGCAGGTCTCTGCCGGGCACTGGGCCCAAAAACGTGAAGTGACCCTGGCCAGGGCCGTTGCCGCGCTGCATGCTGGCACAGGTACGATCGCCATTGCATACGAGGCCGCGGTACTCATTCATGGGGGATCGCTGCGCAGATTCGAGCCCGATATTGATGTCGTGCTGTCGTATAGACCGCGTCTGACCACCACCGCTCTTCCGCGGGTGATTTATGGTGGAACACTTGCGAGGCGGGTCCCCAGGTGCGAGCGTGTCCCGTTAGAACGTGCGGAACGGTTGGGACGACAGGTGCAACTGCGCCGTCACTACCGCGAAGACCTCAGCGAGCACGACATTGTCACCATCAACGGTGTGCCGGTGACTTCGCTCGCCCGTACGTTGACCGATTGTCTGCTTGACCTACCGCCCGCAGACGCGTTGGTGGCAGGTGACTCGCTGCTGAGAGTCCACTGCCGCCCGGACCGTTGGCGGAGTCGAGACACCAACGCGCTGTGGCAAGAGCTGGTTGCCGACGTTGAAGAGCGGCTCAGTTCTTACCGCCACCGCAACGGGCGGGTACGCGCACAGAGCCTGCTCAAGCTGTTGTCTCCCTGGGCGGAGTCGCCGGGCGAGAGTGAGCTGCGCAGGATTCTCCTGGCGGCAGGCTTTCCGCTGCCGGAACTTCAGCACCGGGTAGTCGCTGAGAACAACGAGTACTTCCTGGATCTGTCCTGGCCGGACATCATGCTCGACGTTGAGTTTGATGGCGCCCTGAAGTATGCGGGAGATGATGTGGTATTCCAGGAGGGAATCCGCCAGGACCGGCTCAAGCGGGCCGGTTGGCATGTAGTGCGTTTCAAGACACCGGCACTGCGCGAACCAGACAGCGTTGTCCGCCAGGTGCTTGATGCCTCTCCGCAGGGAAGAATGTGGGTGTTGCAGCCGCGGGCCTGGATGAACACGATGAGCCCGTTGCCCTGAATCGCACCTGTGCGGCGAGGGTGGTATGCCTCGGCGAGATTGCTTTGCATGACGTCAGCAAGGCGATCGGCGGGCCCGGGTTCTTGTCGGTGCCTGTTTTGAGGTGTTGGCTGTGCCGTAAGTCGACGGTCAACATCCGCGCGAGTCTGACGGTTCGTACCTTTGCTTCGACGCTTCGTACTTCGGCCTGGCAGTTCGTACCCGTAGGTGCCGAACCGTCGTAAGGAGGTACGAACCGCCGACCGGAAAGTACGAACCGCCGACCGGAAAGTACGAACCGCCGACCGGAAAGTACGAACCGCCGGCGTTTGTGACGAACCGTCGCCTGGGCGACAAGCGACGAACCGCCTCAGAGGTCGTAGTCGACCACCAGCGGGGCGTGGTCCGACCAGCGCTCGGCGTAGCTGGGCGCCCGGTCCACGGTGAAGGCGCGGGCCCGCCCGGCCAACTGCGGAGTGGCCACCTGGTAGTCGATGCGCCAGCCGGCGTCGTTATCGAAGGCCTTGCCGCGCTGCGACCACCAGGTGTACGGGCCCTGTGCGTCGGGCGCGAGACTGCGGGCCACGTCTACCCAGCCGGCCCCGAACCAGCGCTCGAGGTAGGCGATCTCCTCATCCAGCACGCCTGCGGACTTGTTGTGGTTGGGCCGCCAGTTCTTGATGTCCCGCTCGGAGCGCACGATGTTCAGGTCACCGGCCATGAGCACCTGTGGACCGCCGGCCGCCGCGCTTGCCAGCAGCGATGTCATGCGCGCGTCCACCAGGTTCAGGTGGGCGTATTTCTGATCCATCTTGATCGTCCCGACCTGGCCGGAGTGGAAGTAGGCGGACACAACCGTCAGCGGGGTTCGTGCCCCGGTGCCGTTGGTGGCCGTCAGGTCCATTTCCAGCCAGCGGCCGGAGTCCACATCCGGCTCCTCGCTCTCCGGTGTGCTGACACCGCGACGCACCGCGCCCACGGTCACCGGCGCCCCTTGGCGCACCGCGACGGCGACGCCGGCCCTTCCCTTCACCCGGCAAGGCCAGATCACCGACTCGTACCCGGGCAACAGCGCGGCCGCGGTGGTCTCGTCGGCTCGCACCTCCTGCACCAGCAGTACATCCGGGGCGCTGGACTCCAGCCAGGAGTCCATGTGCTTGCGGGCTGCGGCCCGGATGCCGTTGACGTTGATGGTGGCTACGCGCATAACGCCCGAGTGTACGTGTGTGCCGTCAGCCCTGTGCGCCGTCGGCCCTGTAAGGCGGGCCGGTTTCCTGCGACAATGGGCATATGCCGCGCAGCTTCTTCGACGTCTTCCGCCGTCCGGCGAACCAACCCGCCGCCGACGCCACGGACAAGAGTGCTGCGGACCGGGCCGCCGCCCACTCCGGGGACGACTCCGCCAGCGCCGACACCGAACGCCGGCGCACGATTCACGCCATCGTCTCCGGCCGCGTGCAAGGAGTCGGCTTCCGCTGGTCCTGCATGGAGGAGGGGGAGCGGCTCGGGCTGGTCGGCGAGGTACGCAACCTGGACGACGGCGACGTGGAGGTCTTCGCCCAGGGGCCGGCCGACGACGTCGCCCGCATGATCGCCTGGCTGTACCACGGCCCCCGCTGGGCGAATGTCGCCTCCGTGCACGTCACCGACCTGCGTCCCGGCAGCCTGCGCCATCGCGCCTTCGTCATGGGTAACTGACGTTCCACGACCTTGGTGCATGTCGCACGATCCCGGGGCGGTCGTGGAACACGCCCCGAGGTCGTGGATCGCGAGGGCAACCGGTGGAACGCACCGCTCGGTTACGCCCGGCGCGCCCGGTAAACCCCTGCCGCGCCGCGGTCAGTAGCGGATCGCGTCAATGGGCTTGATGCGCACGGCCACCACCGCCGGGATAATGCCGGACAGGGCACCCACCCCGGTCGCGGCGATCAACCCGATCAGGGCGGCGGACATGGGGAACGGCGGCCGGGTCTCCACCCCCACCCCCAGCAGCGTGCCGAGCGGCGCTACCCGCATCCCCACGATCGCGATACCGATGCCGATGATCCCGGCGACCACGGTCGCCACCACCGACTCCAGCATGATGGAGAAGAAGATGCGCCGACTGGTCGCCCCGAAGGCGCGGCGCACGCCGATCTCGTGAATGCGCTGGCGCACCGTCACCATGGAGATGTTGATCAGGCTGAGCGCGCCGAGGATCATGACGAACACGCCCGCAATGGTCACCGTGGTGGTGAACCCGCCGGTGTCCAGGCCCTGCATGCCGTCGGTGTTCGACCAGGCGTTCGTGGATCCCGCCCCGAACTGGGAGTCCAGGTCTTGGGTGGCCAGGCTGATCAGCTCCTGTTCCTGTTCCGGGCCGGCCCAGATCTCCAACGTCGGCGCGGGCAGGGAGGCCTGCGCCTCGCCACCCAGCCACTGCTCGTACGGTCCGGTCAGTGCGAAGGCGCTGATCGTCTGGTAGCAGTAGTTGGCGGCATCGACGTCGTTCTCGCACCAGGCCAGGTCGTCTGGCTTGAGCACCCCGACGATGGTGAAGGTCGTCTGGGCGGGGGAGTAGGCGCGCACGGTCAGCGGACCGTCCAGGGTGGTGTAGCCCAGCTCTTCCAGGAAGCCCTGCGAGACCACCAGCGACGGCGAGAGGTCGTCTTCGTCCTCGGCCGAGAACCAGCGGCCCTGCGCCACCGCCGTGTGGTGGAGGGTGCCGTAGCCGAGGCTGACGACGGTCGTCTCCACGCTGCGGGATCCGCCTGGGAAGGCGATGCGCAGGTTCTGCAGGTAGTTGGTGGCCCAGCTGTTGGCGCTGTAGCGGTCGACCAGGTTCATCTCCGCCTTGGTGATGCGCTCGGTGGCCGTGGTGTCACCGCCCGCGCCCTCCGCGCCCGGGGCCTCGGTCGGGCTCGTGCCGCTGTCGCCGCCGGATACGCCGCGGCCGGTGGGGGTGACTTCGATGCGCACGGTGCCGGGGCGGCCCGCATAGGTGGCGATCTCCTGGTCGATGATCGCGCTGGTCACCTGGCCCAGGGCGATCACGAAGGTCATGGCGGCCACGGCTGCGCCCACGCCCACCAGGGAGAGCATGACCCGCAGCTTGCCGATGCGCAGCTGCGCCCACGCCTCCACCAGGGCCCCGAAGAATCCAGTGAAGATGCCCGTCATGACGCTGCCTCCTGCTGCACGGTGTGGCGTCCCTGCGGCTCCGCCGGGCCGTCGCTCTCGGCCGCCGACGGGTCGGTGATCTCCTCGGTGAACTCGTCCAGACCGCCGGTGCGCTCGTGCCGCACGATGATCGGGGTGAGCACCCCGTGGTCGAGCCGGTACTGCTTCTGGGCGCGGCCGGCCACCGCCAGATCGTGGGTGATGACGATCAGGGCCGCCCCGGTCTCGTGGCACTGGCGTTCCAGCAGCCCCATGACCAGGGCGCCGGTGTCCACGTCGAGGGCGCCGGTGGGCTCGTCGGCCAGGATGACCCGCGGGCGGCGGGCCAGGGCGCGGGCGATGGCCACGCGCTGCTGCTCGCCGCCGGACAGACGACCGATGGGGGAGCCGAGCTTGTCCTCCAGGCCGACGGAGGCCAGCAGCTCCTCGGCGCGGCGGGTGCGGGTCCAGAAGGCGGCGCCGGTGTCGTACAGGAGCGGCGCGGCCACATTCTCCGTGGTGGACAGTCCCTCGATCAGGTTGAAGGACTGGAACACGAAGCTGAAGGTCTGACCCCGCAGGTGGGCGCGCCTGGCCTCGCTCAGACGGCGCGTGTCCCGCCCGTCCACGGTGTAGGTGCCCTCGGTCGGCTGGTCGATCAGGCCGATCAGGTTCAGCAACGTGGACTTGCCCGTGCCGGAGCGGCCGACCACGGCCACATGCTCGCCGGCGGAAATGTCCAGGTCGACGTTGGTGAGAATATTCAGAGGCGGGGAGTCCGGCACCTCGAAGGTGCGGGCGATGCCCCGCATGCTCAGCAGCGGACTCACAGGAGCTCCTCGCCGTTCTCGTCGTAGCACACCGATCCGTCCGGCTCACAGGTGTTCGGCTCGCCGGTGCGCACCGTGTCCTTGTTCGGCACGAACAGTAGGATCTCGTCCCCCTCGGCCAACCCGTCGGTGACCTGGATGTTCTCGCCGTCGGTGATGCCCAGCGCGACCTCCCGTTCCTCGGCGGCGTCCGGGTCCTCCGGATCGGTGACCACCCAGACATTCCCCTTGGTGACAGACCCTTCGACGGCGGTGACGGGCACGATCAGCGTATCGGTGGCGGAGCCGGCATCCACGCCGATGGTTACCGACAGCCCCGGGAAGACCTGCTGGTCGGAGGGCACCGCGCAGCGCACCTCCACGGTGGTGCCGTCGCCGGTGGTGGTGGTGACCTCGCCGGTCTCTGAGGTGGTGGTGGAAGTGGTCTCCCGGGTGCCGATCGTCAGCCCCGTGCAGTCGAAGGGCGCCGGCCCGCCGTCCACGGTCAGGGTGGCCGACGACGGCGCATTGGTCAGCCGGTACTGCTGATCGGCGGTGATAGTCCCCTTGGCGGAGTAGGTACCGGGGGAGACGGTGGCCACCACCATGCCGACGCTCGTCTCCTGGTCCTTGATCACGTTGAAGGAGACCACGCCGGCGGCCGGCGCGTACACGGTCGACCAGGTGACCTTGTCCTCCACGGGCGTCTCCACCGGGTTGCCGTCCTCGTCGGTGCCGATGATCGGCTGCTGCGGCTCAACCTGCTTGAGGTAGACCAGCGGCTCCCCCTGGGTGACGGTGGCTCCCTTGCTGACGGCGAAGGAGTCGACAACGCCGTTCAGGGTCGCCTGCGCCTCCACGGCCGCGTCCTCCACGATCTGCCCACTGACGTCCACGGTGTTGGCGATGTCCCCCGTGGTCACGACCGTGGTTTGCGTGGTGACGTTTATGCCGGGGGAGATGTTCGCGGTGGTGCCCGAGTCGGAGTCGGGGAAGAAGGCGATCTTCACCAGGGCCACCGCGATTGCGACGCCGATCAGCAGCTTGATGGTGGGCAGGACATAGCGCTTCACGGCGCACCTCCGGTCGGCCGACATGGCCGGAAGCGGCGGCTGGAGGCCGCCGGGTGGTGGGATGGGCCACGGCGGCGATTGCCGCAGCCCGGGTGACACCCCGAGGCTACGTCGCGGCACACGCCCTTGCGCTCATCCGCAGGTAGGAGAACACCCTGGTTGGTCCCGGATTCAGAGGTCGGGGATCTCCTCCGCTAGGAGGATGCGGCCCGGGCGTCGAGGTGAACCGCGTGGCCCGGGCGGCCATGAGGCGGTTCTGAGAGGACTCCGCGCCGGCCGCCGGGCGGCAGCTGTGTGACGCTCGCGGCCGGCGTCGCACAGACGCCCCGCGGTTCAGACCAAGCGGCCCGCCGGGGCGGAGGGGACCGCGTTCAGGAATGCCGGTGCGGCGAAGCCGTGGTCGGCATAGGCGTCGACGACGGCGCGGGCCACCGCATCCACGGCGGCGGTATCCACGAGTGCGATGGCGCTGCCGCCGAAGCCGCCTCCGGTCATGCGCGCGCCGTGCGCGCCGGCAGCGCGAGCGGCCTGCACGGCGACGTCGAGCTCGGGGCAGGTGACCTCGTAGTCCACCCGCAGCGACTCGTGGCTGGCGTCCATGAGCGCCCCCACCTGGGCCAGTTTCTCCCCGGTCAGGGGCGTCCCGTCCTGCAACAGTGCCACCAGGCGGCGGGTGCGGTCGATCTCGGTGACCACGTGGCGGGTGCGCGCCACCAGCACCTCGGCGTCTGTGGCCTTCGAGGCGCGCAGCGTAGCCAGGGCGGCCTCGAGCGAGCCGGGCTCGATATCCGCCAGCAGTGGCACGCCCAGAATCTCGGCGGCCCGCTCGCAGGCATCCCGGCGGGCCCCGTACTGCCCGTCCACCAGGGAGTGCTTGGCCTTGGTGTCGATCACCAGCAGCGTCAGGTCGGCGGCCGCCAGGTCGAAGGGCACATGCACCACCGAGCCGTCCCGGCAGTCCAGTTCGAGGGCGTGGCCGGCGCGGCAGCGCATGGAGGCGGACTGGTCCATGCCGCCGGTGGGGGCGCCCGCCATCTCGTTCTCGGCACGGATGCAGGCCTCCACCAGGCGGGCGCGGCCGGCGTCGTCGGGGGTGTCCACCGTCCCGGCCAGGCCCAGTGTGCACACGTCGTCGAGGGCGACGGCGGTGGCGCACTCCAGCGCGGCCGAGGATGACAGGCCGCCGCCCAGCGGCACGCAGGAGTACAGGGCGGCGTCGAAGCCGCGCAGCGGCCCGAGCCCGTCGCGCTCCAGCGCCCAGGCGACGCCCGCCACGTAGGCGTTCCAGTGGCGCACCTCGCCGGGCGTACCCGTCGGGCCGATCGCGTCCAGGTCCAGCACATCGATGGCCTCGCGCGTCTGCGGGGACACCAGCCGGATCGTGCGGTCGTCGCGGCGACGCAGCGCCAGGTGGGCGCGGTGGGGCAGGGCGATCGGCAGTGCCAGACCGCCGTTGTAGTCGGTGTGCTCCCCGATGACGTTGACGCGGCCGGGCGCGTACCACACGCCGTCGGGCTCGGCGCCGAAGGCTTCACGGAACAGGTCGGTGGCGGCTTCCACACCCTCCTGCGGGCTCAGTGCGGGGGAGAAGACGGGCTCGGATCCGGCGACGGCGGCGGGCGGGGTCTCGGTGCGCGGCATGGGCCCATTCTGCCAGACGAACCCCCACCTGTGAGCCCCTGGCAAGCTCCTTCTCCGGAGTCGCCGAGTGACCGCCTCCGGGATGTTTCCACCCCTGCCGCGGGGGTAAGGTGCAGCTGCTGTCAGCCCGTGCCGTCAAGAGGAGGAGTGCGCGCCTCATGGACGTCCCCGCGCCCACGCCCACCCAGTGCGTCCTCGGCGTCACCATCGTGCTGCCCGAGCCGTGGGCCACGCGTGTGCGCGGCGTGCGTCTGGCGGTCGGTGACCCCCATGGCAATGCGATCCCGCCGCACGTGACCCTGCTGCCGCCCACCGCCGTGGAGAAGACGGAGTTGGACGCCGTGACCGCGCACGTGTCCCGGGTGGCGGCCGCCTCCGCTCCCTTCACCCTGCGCGTCGCCGGTGTGGGCACCTTCCGCCCGGTCAGCCCGGTGGTGTTCCTGGGCGTGGCCGAGGGCGGCCCCGCCATCGACGCGCTCCAGCAGGATCTGCGCGCCGCCGACGGGCCGCTCAGCCGCGGCCTGCGCTTCCCCTTCCACCCGCACATCACCCTCGCCCATGAGGTCGACGACGCCGCCCTGGACCGGGCCGCCCATGCCGGCCAAGACATCGCGGCGACCTTCGTGGTGGACCGTATCCACCTTCAGCGACTCGCCCCGGACGGCAGCTGGGCCTCCCTGGCGAGCCCGGCGCTGGGAGTGCGGGCGCACCCGGACGGGGCGGACCACCCGTTAGCCTGAACGCGTGAACGCCGAGCCCCGCCCCGACCAGCCCGCCCCCGCGACCGCATCCACGGCCCCCGCCATCCACGCGATCATTCCCGCCGGCGGCGCCGGCACCCGGCTGTGGCCGCTGAGCCGCAAGGCCCGCCCCAAGTTCCTGCTGGACCTGACCGGCACCGGGCGCAGCCTGTTGCAGGGCACCGTTGCCCGCCTGGCCCCGCTGGCGGCGACGACGACGGTCGTCACCGGCGTCGCCCACGTCCCCGCCGTCGCCCGGCAGCTCCCGGACCTGCCCGAGGAGAACCTGCTGGCCGAGCCGGCTCCGCGCGACTCCATGGCCGCCATCGGCCTGGCCACCGCCCTGATCGCCCGCCGACACGGGCGTGAGGCGATCGTCGGCTCCTTCGCCGCCGACCACCTGGTGGCCGATGTCGCCGCCTTCCAGGAGGCCGTGCGCCAGGCGGCCGCCCTCGCCGAGGCCGGCTGGCTGGTCACCATCGGCATCCAGGCCACCGGACCGTCCACCGCCTTCGGCTACATTCACGCCGGTGAGGCCCTGGACGTGCCCGGGGCGCCGGACGGGCACCGCGTGCTCGACTTCGCCGAGAAGCCCGATGCCGCCACCGCCGCCCGCTACCTGGCCACCGGCGACTACCGGTGGAACGCCGGCATGTTCGTGGTGCGTGCCGGCGTGCTGCTGGACCACCTGGCGGTGGGCCGGCCGGCGCTGGCGGCCGGCCTCGATGAGATCGCCGCCGCCTGGGACACCCCCGCGCGCGACGCCGTCATGGCGCGGGTATGGCCCGGCCTGGAGGCGATTGCCATCGACCACGCCATCGCCGAGCCCGTGGCCGCCGCCGGCGGCGTGGCCACCGTCCCCGGGAACATGGGTTGGGACGACGTCGGGGGCTTCGACACCCTGGCCGAGCTGATTCCCGCGGCCACCTCCGGGCCGGCGGCCGGAGTCGAAGTGCTGGGGGAGGCCGACGTGGAGGCGGTGGGTGCCGACGGCGCCCTGGTCGCCTCCAGCACCGGCCGGAAGGTGGTGCTGCTGGGAGTACCCGGCGTCGTCGTGGTTGACACCCCCGACGCGCTGCTGGTGACCACCCCGGAGCGCGCCCAGGACGTCAAGGGCGTCGTCGACCGGCTCAAGGCGGCCGGGCGGGACGCGCTGCTGTGACCGGGCCGGGTGCGTCGATCCGACCCGCGGGCCTCGTGTCTGGTTCACGCCGCGGGCTCGGCCCCCGCCTGCAAGCTCTGCAAGACTCTGCAAGGCGGAGGTCGGCAGAAACCGGGTAGCGGCATCATCAGCGAGCTGAAAGGTTCGCTGGGGCGTGGGTCACGTCATGGTCGCAATATGGCGCTGTAACGCCAATTGTGAAGCAGGCCGCGGGGAAGCGTCTATCCTAGATATCCGAGCCAGCGCCGTCCCGGCCAGCTCCTTGCAAGGGCGCAAGCCCGTACCTCATCTGGAGACACGACCGTGAAGAAGAAGTATCCCGCCATTACGCTCGGCCTGGTCGCAGCGTTGTCGCTTGCCGCCTGCGGCTCGGCCCCCGACTCCTCCGGCGGAGACGCCGGCGACTTCCTCGCCTGCATGGTGTCCGACGAGGGTGGGTTCGACGACCAGTCCTTCAACCAGTCCGGCAAGGAGGGTCTGGACCGCGCCGGCAGCGAACTCGGCGTGCAGACCAAGGCCGTCGAGTCCCAGTCGGTATCCGACTACCCCACCAACGTCGACTCCCTGATCCAGCAGAACTGCGACCTGATCATCGGCGTCGGCTTCAACCTCTCCGCGGACCTGGCCACCGCAGCCCAGGAGAACCCGGACATCAACTTCGCCCTCATCGACGAAAGGTTCAGGGATGCAGACGGCGAGATCGTAGAGCTGGACAACGCCAAGCCGCTGGTCTTCAACACCGCGGAGGCCGCCTACCTCGCCGGCTACGCCGCTGCCGGTACCACCGAGAGCGGCAAGGTCGCCACCTACGGCGGTCAGGCAATCCCCACCGTGCAGATCTTCATGGAGGGCTTTGCCAAGGGCGTGGAGAAGTACAACGAGGACAACGGTGCCGACGTGGAGGTCCTCGGCTGGGACCCCGACAACCCGGGCTCCGGCTCCTTCGTGGGCAACTTCACCGACACTCCCATGGGCCAGCAGCTGACCGAGCTGTTCCTGTCCCAGGGCGCCGACATTGTGATGCCGGTGGCCGGACCGGTCGGCTCCGGCACCATCGCGGCGCTCAAGGCGGCCGGTGACGACAACAACGCGATCGTCTGGGTGGACGCCGACGGCTATCTCACCACCGAGTCCATCGGCGGCAGCCAGTACATGGTCACCTCCGTCATGAAGGGCATCAACACCGCCGTGTACGACGCCGTCAAGGAGGCCTCGGAGGGCAACTTCACCTCCGAGCCCTTCATCGGCACGCTCGCCAACGACGGTGTCTCCATCGCCGACTACCACGACTGGTCCGACCGGGTCCCCGACGAGGTGAAGGAGCAGGTCGAGGTACTCAAGCAGCAGATCATCGACGGCACGCTCGACGTCTCCACGCCGTACGACCCGTCCTGATCGGCCCCGTGCCAATTCAACTCGGTGACGCCGTCGTCCTTGACGGGGCGGCGGCGTCACTGTCGCTCGGGTGGCACCGGCGCCACCCGAACACTCACTCCCAGTTCACCAACCCCACCAGTACTGCCTGAACCCACAGGAAGCGAGCCTCTCGTGTTGCTCGAGCTCCGCGGAATTACCAAGGTCTTCGGATCCCTCGTGGCCAACGACCACATCGACGTCACCGTCGAACCCGGCCAGATCCACGCCCTCCTGGGCGAGAACGGTGCCGGCAAGTCAACGCTGATGAATGTCTTGTACGGCCTGTACGACCCCGACGACGGCGAGATCCTCATCGACGGCCGGCCGGTCACCTTCAAGGGCCCCGGCGACGCCGTCGCCGCCGGCATCGGCATGGTCCACCAGCACTTCATGCTCGTGCCCGTGTTCACCGTGGCCGAGTCCGTCGCCCTGGGCTACGAGCCGGTCGGCAAGGCCGGCGTCATCGATGCCAAGGCCGCCGCCGCGAAGGTGCGTGAGATCTCCGAGCGCTTCGGCTTCGACGTGGACCCGAACGCCTACATCGAAGACCTGCCCGTGGGCGTACAACAGCGCGTCGAGATCATCAAGGCCCTCTCCCGCGACGCCAAGGTCCTCATCCTGGACGAGCCCACCGCCGTGCTCACCCCGCAGGAGACCGACGAGCTGATCGCCATCATGCGCGATCTCAAGGCCGCCGGCACCTCCATCGTGTTCATCACCCACAAGCTGCGCGAGGTGCGCGAGGTGGCGGACACGATCACCGTCATCCGCCGCGGCAAGGTCGTCGGCACCGCCGAGCCCACCGCCTCCGAGTCGGAGCTAGCCGGTCTCATGGTCGGCCACTCCGTCTCCCTCACGGTGGCCAAGGACGCCCCCAGGCTGGGCGACGTCGGCCTGGAGCTGAAGGGCATCAGCCTGGTTGATGAGGGCAACACCCTGCTCGACGACGTCAGCCTGCAGGTCCGCTCCGGCGAGATCGTCGGTGTGGCCGGCGTGCAGGGCAACGGACAGACCGAACTTGCGGACGTACTGTTGGGGCTGCGCGCCCCCACCGCCGGTTCCGTGCACTTCGGCGGCCAGGACGTCACCGCCCTGGGCGTGCACCGGCGCATCGACGCGGGCCTCGGCTTCGTCCCCGAGGACCGCTCCACCGACGGCATGGTGGCCGCGTTCTCCGTGGCCGAGAACCTGATCCTGGACCGCTTCGACGACCCGGCCTTCGGCTCGGGACCGTCCATCAGTCCCACCAAGGTCCGTAACCACGCCGAGCAGTTGCGCGACGAGTTCGACGTACGTGTCACCGACGTCGCCGACCCCATCTCCACACTGTCCGGCGGCAACCAGCAGAAGGCGATCCTCGCCCGGGAGCTGTCCCGCCAACTGAAGGTCCTGGTGGCCTCGCAGCCCACCCGCGGACTAGACGTCGGCTCCATCGAATTCGTCCACAAGCGCATCGTGGCCGAGCGCGACAACGACACCGCCGTGCTGATCATCTCCTCCGAGCTGGATGAGATCTACTCCCTGTCAGACCGCATCGCCGTCATGTACCGCGGCCGGATCGTCGGCATTGTGCCGCCGGATACGCCCCGCGATGTGCTGGGCCTCATGATGGCCGGCGTCCCCCTCGACCAGGCCCGCGCCCAGGAGGAGAACTGATGAGCGAAGCTACCCCGAACGGCACCGCGCAGGCGGAATCACGGACGGGTCGGCCGTCCGTCGTCCCGCCCGCCCAGCGCACGGACAAGCAGCCGGAGCGGCCGGGCCTACTGCGGCAGATCGCCGAGTCCAACATTCTTATGGGAGTGCTTGCGGTCATCTCCGCCATGATCGTCGGCTCGCTGCTGATCCTGCTCGCCGACGACAACGTGCGCACCACCGCCGGTTACCTGTTCGCCCGCCCCAGTGACTTCTTCGGTGCGGTCGGCTCGTGCCTGGTGGATGCCTACGCGGCCATGCTCCGCGGCGGTATCTTCGACTGGCAGGCCTCCTCGGTCGCGCGCATGTGGCGCCCGATCACCGAAACGCTGACCGTGGCCACGCCGCTGATTCTGGCGGGCCTGGGCATGGCGGTGGCCTTCCGCGCCGGCCTGTTCAACGTCGGTGGGCAGGGGCAGATCATCCTCGGTGCCATCGTCGGCGGCTACGTCGGCTTCGCCTGGAACCTGCCCAGCGGACTGCACATGCTGGTGGCGGTGCTCGGCGCGATCGTCGGCGGTGCCCTGTGGGGCGCCATCCCCGGCGTGCTGCGCGCCACCACCGGTGCGAGCGAGGTCATCACCACCATCATGCTCAACTCCGTGGCCAGCTACCTGATGGCCCACATGCTGACCACCGCCACCTTCATCGGCGCGGGCAACGCCAACCCGAAGTCACTGCCGGTGGCGGCCAGCGCCCAATACCCGAAGCTGATCGGTGGGCCGTTCCGCCTGCACCTGGGCTTCATCGTGGCCCTGCTGGCCGCCTTGTTCGTGTGGTGGCTGCTGGAACGCAGCGAGATCGGTTTCCAGTTCCGCGCCACGGGCCTGAACCCGCAGGCGGCGCTGACGGCAGGCATCAACGTGCCCCGGATCACCGCCCTGGTCATGATCGTCTCCGGCGCGCTGTGCGGGCTGGCGGCGACCGCCCCGGTGCTCGGCACCCAGCACTACCTGACCGGCTCGGTGGCCGGAAGCATCGGCTTCGACGCCATGACCGTGGCCCTGCTGGGCCGCTCCACCCCGCAGGGCACCGTGCTGGCGGGGCTCCTGTTCGGGGCCCTGACCGCCGGCGGCACCACCATGCAGGCCGCCACCGGCACCCCGATCGACATCGTGCTGGTGCTGCAGTCCATGATCGTCCTGTTCATCGCGGCCCCGCCGCTGGTGCGCGCCATCTACCACCTGCCCGCACCCGGCTCCTGGCGGCGCCGCCGCCGCGAGGCCATTGACGCCGCAGCCGCCGTCGCCCCGGCCGCTGAGAAGAAGGAGGCCTGAGCCATGACCGCCTCACCTACCGCCACGCCGACCCGTGACGCCCGCCCGGAAGCGGGGCCGGCCGTCGTCGTCGAGCCGATCGCCTACAAGCTGCCGATCACCGGCACCGTCGTGGTCATCCTGGAACTGCTGATGGGTCTGGCCAGCCACGGCGACACCCGCTTCCAGCTGGCCACCAAGGCCGACTTCTTGAAGATTCCCATGCTCACCCTGGGTGCCCGACCCGTGATCGTGGTGATGGTGCTGCTGGCCGTTGCGGTCACCGTCTACATGTGGGTTCGCGCCGTGGGCCGCGCGCCGATCCCCACCTGGGCGGGGCTGGTGCTGGGAGCCAGTTTCATCGTCGCGTTCCTCACCTGGGCCGGCGCCGGACGCTCCACCGTCATCCCGCTGGTGACGATCCTGTCCTCCACCCTCGCCCTGTCCGTGCCGCTGGTGTTCGGCGGGCTCGCCGGCGTGGTGGGAGAGCGTTCGGGCACCATCAACATCGCCATCGAGGGGCAACTGCTGGGCGGGGCCTTCCTCGGCGTGGTGGTCGCCTCGATCACCGGCTCCGCCTGGGCCGGCATGATCGCCGCCCCCTTCGCCGGCATCCTGGTGGCCCTGCTGCTGGCGCTGTTCGGCCTGAAGTACCGGGTCAACCAGATCGTCGTCGGCGTGGTGCTGAACGTGTTCGTCTCCGGCCTGACCAGCTTCCTGTTCTCCACCGTGCTCAGCGACAACCCGACGCGGCTGAACGCCTCCATGCGCCTGCCCACCCTGCCGATCCCGGTGCTCTCCCAGATCCCGGTCATCGGCCCGGTGCTGTTCCGACAGACGATCCTGGTGTACCTGATGTATGCGGCCGTCGCGGTGCTGTCCTTCATGCTGTTCCGCTCCCGCTGGGGTCTGCGCATGCGCGCCTGCGGCGAGCACCCGCGGGCCGCGGACACCGTTGGCATCAACGTCATGCGTACCCGCGTGAACAACCTGATGCTGGGCGGTGCGCTGGCGGGCCTGGGCGGCGCCTTCTTCACCATCGGCTCCGGACTGGCCTTCACCAAGGACATGTCATCCGGCAACGGCTACATCGCCCTGGCCGCCATGATCCTGGGCGCCTGGAACCCGGTGGGCACCCTGTACGCCGCGCTCCTGTTCGGCTTCGCCACTGCGGTGGGGCAGACGCTGTCCGTCATCGGCTCCCCGATCCCGGCGAACATCATCTTGATGATCCCCTACATCGTGACCGTCTTCGCCGTCGCCGGCTTCGTGGGGCGTGTGCGCGCCCCCGCCGCCGAGGGGGTCCCGTACCCGTGATCGGCAACGACAACCACCCGGCCGGGCCGGCCCGGGGCCTCTCCGACGCCGCGCCCGCCGTCGACGCGGATATGTGGGCGCGGCTGCGGGCGCTGGCCACCGAAGCCATGCGGTGCGCCTACGCGCCCTACTCCCACTTCCGGGTGGGGGCCGCCGCCCTGGTCGACGACGGCCGCCTCGTGTCCGGCTGCAACGTGGAGAATGCGGGCTACGGGGTCGCCCTGTGCGCCGAGTGCGGGCTGGTGTCCGAACTCGTACGCACCGGCGGCGGCCGCCTGATCGCCTTCGTGTGCGTCGACGGCGACGGGCGGGTCTGCTCCCCGTGCGGGCGCTGCCGCCAGGTGCTGTCCGAGCACGCCGACCCGCACATGCTGCTGGACATGCCGTCGGGGCTGATGACCATCGACCAGGTGCTCCCCGACCGCTTCAGCAAAGCCGACATCGACCGGGTCACCGGCACATCCGCACCCGCACCAGAAGGAGATCGGCCGTGACCACAGCCCCCAACCCCGCCCCCGGCGTGGAGCCCTTCGACGCCGTCGACGTGATCGCCGCCAAGCGGGACCGCCAGCGGCTCAGCGACGCCCAGATCGACTGGGTGGTGGACGCCTACACCCGTGGGGTGGTCGCCGACGAGCAGATGAGCGCTCTGGCCATGGCGATCTACCTGAACGGCATGGACCGGGGTGAGATCGCCCGCTGGACCGACGCCATGATCCGCTCGGGGGAGCGCATGGACTTCTCCGGTCTGGGACGCCCCACCGCGGACAAGCACTCCACCGGCGGCGTGGGCGACAAGATCACCCTGCCGCTGGCGCCGCTGGTTGCGGTCTTCGGCGTCAGCGTTCCGCAGCTGTCCGGCCGTGGCCTGGGGCACACCGGCGGCACGCTGGACAAGCTCGAGTCCATTCCCGGCTGGCGGGCCGCCCTGACCAACGCCGAGATCCTGGACATGCTGTCCGCCTCCGGCCCCGGCGCCGTCATCTGCGCCGCCGGCAGCGGGCTCGCCCCGGCCGACAAGAAGCTGTACGCACTGCGCGACACCACCGCCACCGTCTCCTGCGTGCCGCTGATCGCCTCCTCCATCATGAGCAAGAAGATCGCCGAGGGCACCGGCGCGCTGGTCCTGGACGTGAAGGTCGGCTCCGGCGCCTTCATGAAGGAGCTTGACCAGGCGCGCGAGCTCGCGCAGACGATGGTGGCGCTCGGCACCGACGCCGGGGTGACCACGCGCGCCCTGCTCACCGACATGTCCACCCCACTGGGGCTCACCGCGGGCAACGCCCTGGAGGTGCGTGAGGCCGTCGAGGTGCTTTCTGGCGGAGGCCCCCAAGACGTCGTCGACCTGACCGTGGCGCTGGCCGGTGAGATGCTCTCCGCCGCCGGGCGGCCGGTGGATGAGCCGGAGCTGCGCGCCGCCCTGGCGGATGGACGTGCCATGGACGTGTGGCGGGAGATGATCCGCCGCCAGGACGGGGACCCGGACGCCCCCCTGCCCGTGGCCCCGGAGACCGAGACCATCAGCGCCGTAGACGACGGCGTGCTCACCCGCCTGGACGCCCTGGGCGTGGGCGTGGCCGCCTGGCGCCTGGGGGCCGGCCGCGCCCGCAAGGAGGACCCGGTGCAGGCCGTCGCCGGCGTGGAGATGCACGCCAAGCCGGGCGACAGTGTGCGCGCCGGGCAGCCGCTGCTCACCCTGCACACCGCCACCCCGGAGCGCTTTGAGCGCGCCCGCGCCGCGCTCGAGGACGCGATCGCCGTGTGTCCCGCGGACTCGCCCGAGGCGCGCGCCGCCGTGGCCCGCCGCCGTGCCGGCGTCGTGCTGGACCGGATCGTCTGAAGGCACGCCGTGGACACCCGCACCGGCGCGTCCGCACCCCGGGTGCGTGTGGCGAACTCGCGGCTGCGCGTGGGGGGATTCACCACCGCCGGCGACGCCATCACCCTGACCCAATGCGACGCCACCACCTGCGGCGCCACCGCCGTGCTGGCTGCCCGGCTCCTGCTGGGCCTGCCGCTCGATGACGCCTCTTCGCCGTCGGGCACCGGCGCGGCCCGGCCCGGCCGGGCGCTGCGGGACTCCCTGGCGGTCCGCCAGCGCGGTCTGCAGCGGGCCATGAACCGACACGCGCGCGGCCCCCTCGGTCCGCTGCCGTGGACGCGGCGCCTGGGCTCGACCCCGTGGGCGGTGGCCGCGGAGCTGACTCGCACCCTGCGGCGGGTGCGCCCCGGCGTAGGGGAGAGCACCGTGACCTGGGTGGACGACCGCGGCACCGGCTGGGGCGGCGTCGTCGCGGGGCTGCGCACCGGACTGGCCGACGGCGTGCCCGCCATCCTGCTCACCGGTGGTCCCCTGCTCGGGCGTGCGGCCGCCGGCCGGGCAGGTCGCGTCCTGCGCGCCGCCGTGGGCGTCCTCATCCCGCGGCACTACGTGCTGGCCGTGCCCTGGGGAGTGATCGGCCGCGCCGACCCGGGCCCGGGTCGCGTTCACCTGTACGAGCCGTCCTCCGGCACGGTGCGCGCACTGGACCTGCTGGCGCCCCGGCCGGCGCTTGGGAACGGGCCGCGCGAGCTGGGCGGCTGGCCCCGTGTACTCGCCGTGATTGCCCCACCATTACCCTTGACCGAGCGGATCTAGCGAAAGGAAGCTCATGCCCACACGTGCGGAAGTCGCCGCCATTATCGACCACACCCTGCTCAAGCCGGAGGCCACCGGCGCGCAGATCGCCGACCTGGTAGCCCAGGGCGCCGAGCTCGGCACCTACTCGGTGTGCGTATCCCCCAACCAGCTGCCCGTCCAGGCGCCCGCCGGGCTGCACGTGGCCACCGTGTGCGGCTTCCCCTCCGGGGCGCACGCCAGCTCTGTCAAGGCTGCCGAAGCCGCCGACTCCGTCGCCAAGGGTGCGGACGAGGTGGACATGGTGGTCAACCTCAAGCTGGTCAAGGAGCACGACTACACCGCCGTGGAGGCTGACATCCGCGCGGTCAAGGAGGCCGTGGGGGAGAAGCTGCTGAAGGTCATCATTGAGTCCGCGGCACTGACCGACGATGAGATTGTCGCGGTCTGCCGGGCCGCCGAGGCCGCCGGCGCCGACTATGTGAAGACCTCCACCGGCTTCCACCCCGCCGGCGGCGCCTCGGTGCACGCCGTGGAGCTCATGCGTGCCACCGTGGGGGACCGCCTGGGCGTGAAGGCGTCCGGCGGCATCCGCACCGCGGCGGATGCGCTGGCCATGATCGAGGCGGGCGCCTCCCGGCTGGGCGTGTCCGCCACCGTCGCGATCCTGGAGGGTTTGCCCGTCTGACGGGCGGAGACCGGCACTACTGACGTGCCGGTCTCCGCAGCGCGTCACATAAGTCGGTTTCGGTGTGTTGCTTGTGCCGGTTTCGGTCGTTGTGGGCCGCAGGTCGACCGCCTGAGTCCGGAATGACGCCCGGGATCAGATGCCGAGCACGCCGCGCAGGTCGGTTTTAATGTTTTCTAGGCGCTTGGCGGCGGCACGGCGCGCCACCTCCACCGGCTCGTCGACCGCTACCGGCATGACCACCTCGCAGTAGCACTTGAGCTTCGGCTCGGTGCCCGAGGGGCGCACCACCACCCGGTCGAGCAGATCGTCTAGTGGTCGTGTTGTGTAATTCGTCGTGGTGGTGGGTGGGTGGTGGATGGTGAGTTGGTCGTGTCTGGTGGCCACGGGGCCCTAGTTTGAGTGGGCTGCCTCCGCTCGTCGAGGACGCGGAGTGACCTTCGTGAGCACGCTCGCGCTGTTGGGGGCGTCGTCCCGGAGCCGGGTTGTCGACGCGGGTGCCTGTGGGCGGGCCGGTTGTGTGCTCAGCGAGGACCGTTTGCGCTGTCAGGCGTGCAGGGCTGTTCCCGCGGTGTCGGGGGTCTGGTTGTCGGCAGTCGAGGGGGCGAGTGGGTCTTGCACCGGCCGGTTGGACCGCTCACGCCCCGTTGGACCGCCCACGCCCGGTTGGACCGCTGTAACCGGCGGCTACGGCGGTCCAACGGGGGAACAGGGGTCCAACGGGGGAACAGCGGTCCAACGGGGGGACAGGGGTCCACTTTCCGCCGCCGGACGCCCGGCGGACGAGGAGGGCCTGCCCGTCTGATTGCGGCATGCGGCCCTGCCACGAGCGGATCCCGACTTGAAAGTTTCGGGTACCCGAAATTAGCATGTGGCACATGAGAACTATTATCAACACGCCGGCTCGGGCAGCTGCGGCGCTTGCCTCCCTCGCGCTCACTGTTCCTCTCGTCGTCGCGTGCACCCCGACCGATGCTGCCGCTACGGGCGCCATCAAGGTTGTCTCCTCCACCACGCAGATCTGCGATTACGTCACCCAGCTGGCCTCCGGCGCCGATGATCTCGCCTTGACCCGCGTCGGCGCTGATGGCGCGACCGCCGAAGTCGGCGCCGACCCCGCCAAGGCCTCGGTGCACGTATCCCTCACCTGTTTGCTGGCGCCTAACGCCTCCGCCCATGAGCATGAGATGACCGCAGCCCAGTCACGTGCGTTGAGTGAAGCCGACCTCCTCCTAGTCAATGGTGTGGATCTGGAGCGCTTCCTGAACGATGCGGTTGACGCCACGGGGTTCAAGGGCACCATGGTGGTCACCTCGGGTGTGCTCTCGGCCGATGAGGCAGACGCCGGATCGGGAAGGCCCGCGAGCCGGCAGAAGCGGGACGACGAGCGCGCCTACACCATCGACCGCGGGGCGGAGGCCGTGGACGTCGCCCCCTGGCCCTTCGCCCCGGAAGGCGGCGAGGAGGCTGAATTCCGCTACGACCCGCACGTGTGGACCTCGCCTCGGAACGCCGTCGTTCAGGTATCCAATATCGGGCGTGCATTGGCTGCGGCGGCACCTGACTCGAAGGAGGTGATAAACAAACGCGTGCGCGCCTATGTCGCTCGCCTGGATGCGCTGGATCGCTGGGCGGCTGCCTCATTGGAGTCCGTTCCGGAGAATCGCCGTGTGTTGTTCACCAGTCACGACGCCTTCGGGTACCTGGCGGCGGCGTACTCCATCCGCTTCGAAGGGGCGGCGCTTAGCGACTTCAACGCCCAGCAGGACGCCACCGCGCAGAAGATCCAGGAGACCGCGGACGCCGTTAAGAGCACCGGTGCCGTGGCGATCTTCGCCGAGAACTCAAATAATCCGAAATCCGTGGAGAAAGTGGCTCAACTCGCCGGCGTCACCGCCGTCATCGGTGACGAGGCCCTGTACGGGGACTCTCTGGGCGGCCCCGGAACGGACGGTGAGACCTACGTCGGCTCGCTGCTGCACAATGTCACCAATATGACGAATGCGTGGGGCGGTACCGTCGCGCCCATACCCGATGAGCTCGCAAAGTGGGCGCCAAAGCAGACGGTGCGGCAATGACCGCCCGACACCGTCGCGCATGCTCGCCGCAGCAGGCGGAGCATGTCGTGGAGTTTGACGACGCGGCCCTCGGGTACGGCGGCACCCCGGTGATCACTGGGGTGAGCGGCGCCGTCGGGACCTGCGAGGCGCTGGCGCTCGTGGGCCCCAACGGCTCGGGGAAGACCACACTGCTGCGCGCCCTGGTCGGCATGGTCAACATCGTCTCCGGCTCCGTGCGCGTCGTGGGCGCCCAGCCGGGACATGCGCCTCGCGGTTCCATCGCCTACGTTCCCCAGAACAGCGATCTGGACCCGACATTCCCCGTAACGGCACTCGACGTCGTCCTCATGGGCACATACCCCCGACTCGGCCTCGGGCGCCGCCCCGGGCGCACGGAACGCGCCCGTTGCCGGGAGGCGCTGAACGCCGTCGGCCTCGACTCGATGACTAGCAAACGTTTCGGATCGCTCTCCGGCGGGCAGCAGCAGCGCGTGCTGCTTGCACGCGCCATCGCCTCCGCGCCGAAACTGGTACTGCTTGACGAGCCCTTCAACGGGCTCGACCAGCCCAACCGTGAGGCGCTGCTGAGAATCCTGACGGACCTGAAGGAAGGCGGTACAGCGGTGGTGGTGTCCACGCACGACCTGGTACTGGCCTACGACGTCTGCGAACAGGTGGCGTTATTGGCTGGTAGGCAGATCGCCTTCGGGCCCCGTGAACAGGTACTCGTGCCTGAGTACATCGAGCAGGCCTTCGGGGCGGTGTCGGTACCACAATTGCTCACCTCCGATTCACGCGGTCTTCAACGGGACTCGAACCGTTCCCCCGCTGCGCACCCGTCCGGGACAATGGCATGAACGACTTCTCACGGGCGCTGGAGGCGCTGCGGCTGCTGCTCGCCGAAGTCCCTGGACTGGCGCCACTGGCGGGAGCGCCCTACCTGTTTCGGCCCCTGGTTATGTTGGTTGTGCTGGGAATTGTCGGCGCCGTAGTCGGTGTGCTAATCAATCTGCGCTGCGCGGAGTTTCACGCCGAGGCGCTGGTGCATGCCGTCTTCCCTGGAGTAGTGATCGGCGCGGTGACCTCCGGGCTGGACGCCATTATCCCGGCCGCCGCCGTGGCCGGGACAGCGGCGGCCGCCGCGCTGACTCTGCTGGGGCATCACGCCCGCCGTGAGGCCACGGAGGCTGGAACGGCGGTTGTGCTCACAGGCTTCTTCTCCCTGGGAATGATCGTGCTTCTGGCTGTCGGCGACCGATCCGGGCAACTGGAGGCACTCATGTTCGGGCGTCTACTGGAAGTGACCGACCTACGTCTGGTTCAGGCCCTGGCAGTATGCGGCCTTGCGCTTGTACTGGTGATGGCGACCTGGAAGGAACAGATCGCTCGCGCCTTCGACGCGGTGGGCGCGCGCTCCGGCGGGCAGCGCATCGCGGTGCTCGATCTGATTGCGAACACGGCGATCGCCGCCGTGGTCGTCTCCGCCTCAATCGCGGTGGGCACTCTGCTCGTCATCGGCTTCCTCATCATTCCCGCCGTCACGGCCAGGCTGCTGGCCCCGAGCCTGCGTGCGATGGTGTGGATCGCAATCGTGACGGGCGTGGGAGGCGGTTACGTCGGCCTGTTGCTGGCAACCGCCCCGCTGCCGCGCCCAGTGTCCCCACAGGCGTGTGTCATCGTCGTGATGGCGCTGGTATTGGCGGGCGCGGCGACGTACACGGGTATGCGGGCGGGGCGGTCGCTGTGAGCCTCACCCCCCAGCTGCTGGTACTGCCCCTGGTGGAGACCGTCGTCGTCGGGGTCCTGGCGGGTGTCATCGGCGCCCTGGCGGTCCTCGACCGGCGTGTTTTCTTTACCGAGTCCGTCACCCACGCAACGTTTCCCGGGGCGGTGGCCGGGGTCGTGGCGGCCTCGGGCCTCGGAGGTGTGCTGACCGGCGGCGAGGTCGGCTACGGGACGTTGTCGCTGGCGGTTCCCGTGGGCGCAATCGTCATGTGTCTGCCGATGATCTGGCTGATGCGCCGGCTGGGAAGGTTGCCGGGCATATCCTCGCAGGCCGCGGCCGGAGTTATCTTGGCCGTCGGCTTCGCCCTGGGCTCCCTGCTCAGTACTTGGTTTGCCCCGCTGCCGTTGAAAGTGGATGGATTCCTGACCGGCTCGATCCTGAACGTGAATCGCACGGATGTGGGTCTGACGGTCGCAGTGCTCGTGATCACGCTGCTGACAGTCGCCGTCGGTGGGCGACGACTGGCCATGTACTGCTTCGACTCGGTCGGTTACCGGGCCGCGGGGCTGAGCGCACGGATGGCGGAGTGGACGGTACTGATCCTCATATGCCTGGCCATTGGCGTACTGGTGCCTGCGGTGGGCACCATCCTTCCCATCGCGCTGATCGCCGCGCCCGCCGCCGCGGCGTGCCCATGGGTGCGCACCGTCAACGGGCTGCTCCTGGGCGCCGGTGCTATGGGGGCGGGGTGCTGCTTGCTCGGGTTCTGCGTGGCGCTGGCCCTCGAATTGTCGGTCGGTGGGACGATCGCCGTGGTCTGTGCGCTTGCCTACACGGTTTCAGCGGGATTCTCCCTCAGATGCCGAGCACGCCGCGCAGGTCGGCCTTGATGGCCTCCAGGCGCTTGGCGGCGGCGCGGCGCGCCACCTCGACCGGTTCGTCGACGGCGACGGGCATGACCACCTCGCAGTAGCACTTGAGCTTCGGCTCGGTACCGGAGGGGCGCACCACCACGCGGTCGTCGTCGGCGGTCTTAAAGATCAGGCCGTCCGTGGCGGGCAGGCGCTTGCCGTTTCCGTCGGAGGCGCCGTCCATCAGATCGAAGACGTCCACCACCGGCGAGCCCGCCAGCGACGCGGGGGCCCCGCCGGCGCGCAGCCGTTCCATGGCGTTGGTGATGAAGCTGCGGTCCTCCACCCGCACACTCAGCGGGCTGGTGGCGTACAGGCCGTGCTCACGCGCCAGCCGGTCCAACAGATCGTCGAGCGTGCGCCCCTGCTGCTTGAGCGTGGAGGCCAGCACCGCCAGTCGCACGGAGGCGGAGATGCCGTCCTTGTCCCGCACGGCGGCCGGGTCCACGCAGTAGCCCAGCGCCTCCTCGTAGCCGAACACCAGGTTGGGTACGCGGCTGATCCACTTGAAGCCGGTCAGCGTGTTGCGGTGCGCGAGTCCGTGGGCCTGCGCGATCTTGCGCAGCAGACGGGAGGAGACAATGGAGTTGGCCAGCACGCCGGTGCCGTTGAAGGCCGCCAGCTCGGCGGCCTGCTCGCCCAGCAGCGAGCCGACCTCGTCGCCGGTCAGCTGCCGCCAGCCGCCGCGAACGTGCTCATCGGGGACGGCGGCCGAGCAGCGGTCGGCATCCGGGTCGTTGGCGATGATCAGGTCCGCACCGACCTCGCGGGCGCGTGCGAAGGCCAGGTCCAGGGCGCCGGGCTCCTCCGGGTTGGGGAAGGCGACGGTCGGGAAGTCCGGGTCCGGGTCGAACTGCTCGGGCACCACCACGACGTCGTCGAAGCCCGCCCGGGCCAGCACCTCCCGGCAGATCTGGCCGCCCACGCCGTGCATGGCGGTCAGCACGATCTTCAGCGGGGCGACCGCCTGGGTGCGGGCCGCCTTGACCGCACGCTGCACGTACGCCTCGACCATGTCCGCCCCGATCGTCTCCCAGCCGTCCTCGGGCATGGGCACGGAGGCGAGCGGGCCGACGGCGGCGATCTTCTCCGCGATTCCGGCGTCGTGGGGCGGGACGATCTGCGCGCCCTGACCGGAGCCGGTCACCGCGCGCCCACCCAGGTAGACCTTGTAGCCGTTGTCCTGCGGCGGGTTGTGGGAGGCGGTGACCATGACGCCGGCGTCGGCACCCAGACGGCGCAGCGCGAAGGCGAGCACGGGCGTGGGGCAGTGGGAGTCGAACAGGATGGCGTGGCCGCCCGCACCGGTCACGACGGCGGCGGTGTCGCGGGCGAAGCGGGCCGAGCCGTGGCGGGCGTCGTAGCCGATGACCACGCGGAAGTCGTCACCCAGCATTTCGTGCAGGTAGGCGGACAGCCCCGCGGCGGCGCGAATCACGACCACGCGATTCATGCGGTTGGGGCCGCCGCCCAGGCGGCCGCGCAGCCCGGCGGTGCCGAACTGGAGGGTGCCGGAGAAGGTATCGGCCAGTGCGGCGGTAGCGGCGGCGTCGCCATCACGATGAGCGGAGAGCAGGTCCGTCAGTTCCCTGCGGGTGTCTGGGTCCGGATCCTCGGTGATCCAGGCGTTCACGGCGGCATCGAGTTCATTGGTGGCCGCGCGCTCGTGCGCATATGTCATGGGCCGACCGTACCGTGTCGGCGTCGGCGCACGCCCCGCCAGTGACCGCTGTCATGGGTGGTGGTGAGCACATCGGACGCACAGGAAGCAGACTCGCCCCGTGCGCTGCCGCGGGCGGCGGGGGTGCGTGCGGGATCATGCCCCGTATGGCTAAGGACACCAAGGACGGGCGCAAGCCGCGCCCAACGAACGGCTCACGCGAGATCTACCGCAAGGGCCCGGTGATGCTTCGCGGCGCCCAGATCCCCACGCGCACCACCGATGCCCGGCTGCTCGACCGCCGCGGCGACACCGATTGGCTGCACGCTGATCCGTGGCGTGTGCTGCGCATCCAGTCGGAGTTCGTGGAGGGCTTCGGCGCGCTGGCGGAGGTCGGCCCGGCGATCAGCCTGTTCGGCTCCGCCCGCACCGGCGCCGACGACCCGAACTACGCCCTGGCCGAGCAGATCGGGGCGGGACTGGCCGACTCCGGCTACGCCGTCATCACCGGCGGCGGTCCCGGCATCATGGAGGCGGCCAACAAGGGCGCCCGCGAGGCCGGTGGAATCTCGGTGGGACTGGGCATTGAACTGCCCCACGAGCAGGGGATGAACGACTATGTGGACCTGGGGGTGAACTTCCGCTACTTCTTCGCCCGCAAGACCATGTTCCTGAAGTACTCCGACGGCTTCGTGATCATGCCCGGCGGCATGGGCACCCTCGACGAACTGTTCGAGGCGGTCACGCTGGTGCAGACCCAGAAGGTGCCCTCCTTCCCGATCGCCCTGGTGGGCTCGGAGTTCTGGGGCGGCCTGGTGGACTGGCTGCGCGGCACGCTGGTGAAGGCCGCCACGATCGACGCCGACGACGTCGCCCTGCTGCGGGTGGTCGACACCGCCGAGGCCGCGGTCGACTTCGTCGTCGACGCCGCCCGCACCATGCGCGCCAACGGGCTCACCCGCACTCCCGACCGGTCCGAGTGGACCGCCGAGTAAGACCGACGGCGGGCCAACGGCGGGCGATAAGCGGCGGCCGCGGGGAGGCCACGAGGGCGTCGTGAAGGCTCGCTGTGGGCCTGCCGTGGACGGGTCCGCAGGCGTGGATTCAGCCACGTTTCGGCGCAAACTGGCGGCATTATGCCGTAGAATACGGCTGGGAGAAGCGGTAAAAGTCCGCGAATCATCAGTGAAAGGGGAGCATATGGCTGCCATGAAGCCCAGGACCGGAGACGGGCCGCTCGAGGTCGTCAAGGAGGGCCGCTCCATCATCATGCGGATGCCGCTCGAGGGCGGCGGTCGCCTGGTCGTAGAGATCACGCCCGACGAGATCAAGGAGCTCCAGGAGGCGCTGGCCTCCGTCAAGTACTGAACCGGATTCTGGGCGGCACGGCAACAGTCGCCGGCAGGCCACCCCGAAACCGGCGGGTCCGCCCGGCCGGGTCGTCAGGCCCGGCGGACGGCAACCAGCAGACCGTCGCCGACCGGCAGCAGTGACGTCAGCAGGCCCTCTTCATCCCGCAGCGTCTTGCCCAGCTCGCGCGCCGCAACCGTAGTGGCGTCGCGACGTGCCGGGTCGGCGACGTGGTCGTTCCATAGCGCATGCGTGATCGCCAGGACCCCGCCCGTGCGCAGCATGCGGACCGCCTGCACCACCAGCTCCGCGGCCTCCTGAGGGGAAACGTCGAGTACCACCATGTCGTAGGACTGGGCGGCCATGCGGGGCATGACGTCGGAGGCGCGTCCCTGAATGATGCGTGTGTGGGAGCCCGGGTAGCCGGCCTCGTCGAAGGCGCGGCGGGCCTCGCGCTGGAACTCCGGCTCGACATCGATGGTGGTCAGCACGCCGTCGGCCCCCATGCCGGCCAGCAGCCACAGGCCGGAAACACCGGTGCCCGTGCCTACCTCGGCGACGGACTTGGCGCCGCCGGCGGCTGCCAGCATGCGCAGTGCCGCGCCGGTGGCCGGGGAAACCGGGTCGGTGCCCAGCTCGATGCCGCGCAAACGCGCCTGCGCGGTCGGCTCGCTCTCGACCGGGAACTCCTCCGTGTAGGACCAGCTCAGTGTCTTGTCAGCAGCCACCATATGCCCCTTCCGCGGCACCGGGCCGCCTAGCCGTCGTTTCAACCCCGCGGCGCCGGGATGCCGGCGCGGGGCTGCGCCCATTGTTTCAGGTCCGGGGCGGTTGCGCGTCCACGCGCTCGCCCGGTCGCGTGCATTCCTCCTTATACTGACCCCGTGTTGGGTATCTCAGGAGCTGAGTTCTTCGTCATCCTGCTGGTGATCGCCATCGTGGTGGGGCCGCAGCGCCTGCCCGAGTACACCCGCAAGCTGACCCAGGCGGTGCGTCGTCTGCGCGTGTTCTTGGATGACACCAAGACCCAGATCGCCGAGGAGGTCGGCCCCGAGCTGGGAGAGCTGGACCTGTCCGATCTGGACCCGCGCAACTACGACCCCCGCAAGATCGTGCGCGACGCGCTGGGGGAGGACCTCGACGCCATCCGCAAGGATCTGACCAACCCCTTCCAGTCGGTGATGGAAACCGCCAAGGAGGCCAGCGATGAGGCCGCGGCCGCGGTGAGCGGCAAGGGTCAGAAGAAGTCCAAGTCCCTGTCGAAGATGATCGAGGACAAGGCCCAGGAGACGCGCTCCGCTCGGACCGCGTCCACCGGTGCGGCCGCGGCGGCCACGGTTGCGGCCGCGGCGGCGCCCGGCGACCAGCAGGGCGCGGATGGTTCAACGCAGGCGGACAAGCAGGCGAAGAAGGACCCGGAGCAGGCGGCTCAGGAGGCCGCGGCGGTGACGGCCGAGCTGCCTCAGGTCGAGCCGGTAGCCGCCGTTGCCGAGGACGAGAACTCCGCCGCTGAGCAGGAGGTCGTCGACGAGCCCTCAGCCACAGAGCTCACCGCCGCGCAGTCCGCCGCCGACGCGGGTGACGCCAGCGCGGAGGGCACTGAGGAGATGGGCGACGCCTCCACCGACGCGGCCCAGATTGCGCTGGAGGCGGGGGAAACGGCCACCGCCGAGATCCCCGAGGTGCAGCCGACCGCCGACGCGGAAGAGGTCGCCGCCGACATCCCCTCCACCCTCGCGGAGGAACCCCAGCAGGACGAGACCGTGCAGGCCCTGCGCCCGGTCTCTCCGCGCGACATCGTGCGCGCCGCCAACGAGGCCGCCCGCACCCGCGCCGAGGCGGCAACGGCCGCCGTCGCCTGAAACGCTTTCGCGGCGGCGGCGCGCTCAGGCTCACGCCGCTGAGGCGCGTGCGGACTAGCCGACAGCGCCGACCGGGCTGATCCCCAGCGACTTGCCGGACAGGCCGCGCGCGCGGTGCCCGAGCCGGCGGGCCACACCCGCCAATTGCAGGGCCGCGGGGGAGTCGGTGGCGGGTCCGTCACCGACGGCGATGGTCGCCGGGATGCCCACGTCCGCGCCCTCGCGCAGCTTGATGTCCAGCGGCAACTGCGCCAGCAGCGGCACCTCGTATCCCAGCGCGGTCGTCAGCGACTCGGAGACGGCCTGGCCGCCGCCGGAGCCGAAGATCTCCAGGCGCGACCCGTCGGGCTGCGGCAGGTAGGACATGTTCTCGATGACCCCGGCGACCTTCTGGTGGGTCTGCGATGCGATCAGTCCGGTGCGCTCGGCCACCTCGGCGGCCGCCGTCTGCGGGGTGGTGACCACCAGGATCTCGGCGTCCGGCAGCAGCTGCGCCACCGAGATGGTCACGTCGCCGGTCCCCGGCGGCAGGTCCAGCAGCAGCACGTCCACGTCGCCCCAGAACACGTCGGACAGGAACTGCTGCACGGCTCGGTGCAGCATGGGGCCGCGCCAGACGACCGGCTGCTTCTCCTCCACGAACATGCCGATGGAGATGACCTTCACCCCGTGCGCGATGGGCGGGATGATCATGCCGTCCAACTGGGTGGGAACCTGATCCACACCCAGCATGCGGGGGATGGAGAAGCCGTAGATGTCGGCGTCGACCACCCCGACGTTCAGCCCCTGGGAGGCCATCGCGGCGGCCAGGTTGGCGGTGACGGAGGACTTGCCGACGCCGCCCTTGCCCGAGGTGACCGCGTAGACGCGCGTGAGGTTGTCGGGCTTGGTGAAGGGGATGACCGGCTCGGCGGCGCCGCCGCGCAGGCGGGTGCGCAGCTCGGCCCGCTGCTCGTCGTTCATCACGCCCATGTTCACGCGCACGTCTGACACGCCGTCCAGGGCGCCGACCTCCTTGCGTGCATCCGCGGTGATGGTGTCCCGCAGCGGGCAGCCGGCGACGGTCAGCAGCACCCCGACGGTGACGACGCCGTCGGCGGCGATCTCGATGGAATCGACCATCCCGAGGTCGGTGATCGGGCGGCGCAGCTCGGGGTCAATCACGCGGGCGAGTGCCTCGCGGACCGCGTCTTCAGTGGGCAGGCTCATGGCTCAATCCTATGGCCGGTTGCCCGCTCCGCCGGGGGCCACCATGGTGGTGAGGAGCACGCCGACGGCGGGAATGCGGCGGGCCGGGCGGGCGCCGTCCACCCGGCCCACCGGATGAATGGGGCCGCCTGGAGTGATGCCGCCGGGGGCCTGCGTTCAGCCCGCGTCCTCCTGCTGCGGCCGCGCGGTGTTCGAACCATCGGGAGTCTCCGGGGCATCCGGGGTCTCCCCGCCCTCATCGACAATGTCGTCATGTAGTTCTTCGCGGGTGCGCCTCTCCTCCTGGAGCAGTTCCTCCAGTACGACGCGCAGCTCGGAGCGCACGAAGTCGCGGGTGGCGACGTCGTTCATGGCCAGGCGCAGGGAGGCGATCTCCCGGGTGAGGTACTCGGTGTCCTCCAGGTTGCGCTCGGCGCGCTGACGGTCCTGCTCGGCGGTCACCCGGTCGCGGTCGTCCTGCCGGTTCTGGGCCAGCAGGATCAGTGGTGCCGAGTAGGAGGCCTGCAGCGAGAGCATGAGCGTCAGGGCGGTGAAGCCCAGGCTGGCGCGGTCGAAGCGCAGATTCTCGGGCCCCCACGAGTTCCAGATCATCCACAGGGCCACGAAGACGGTCAGCCAGATGAGGAACGTCGGCGTGCCGGAGAAGCGTGCAATGGCCTCCGCCACCCGGCCCGAGGTATCCGAGCGGCTGCGGGAGGGATGCGTCCAACGCATCCACCGGGAGCGGTTCTTCGACAGGGGCTGGTCGAGCTGATCAGGCATTGGCGCTCCTCTCAATCATCTCGTCGGTGACGGCGTCGTCCGCCTCCCGCCAGTCGTCGGGCATGAGGTGGTCCAGGACGTCGTCGACGGACACGGCGCCGAGCAGGCGGCCGGCATCGTCGAGCACGGGTAGGGCCGTGAGATTGTAAGTCGCCAGCAGGCGGGTGACGGTGCCGATCGAGTCGTCGGCGTGCACCTCCTCCAGGTCCTTGTCCAGCACGGAGCCGAGCAGCTGCTGGGGACGCTCCCGCAGGGCGCGCTGGAGGTGCACCATGCCCAGGAACCGGCCGGTGGGCGACTCCAACGGGGGGCGGCACACGAAGGCGACGGCGGCCAGCGCCGGCGGCACCTCGGCCTTGCGGGCCTGTGCCAGGAAGGTGGCCACGGTGGCCTCCGGCGGCAGGATGATCGGCTCGGTGGTCATCAGACCGCCGGCCGTGTACTCGTCATAGGTCATCAGGCGGCGCACGTCCTCCGCCTCCTCCGGCTCCATCAAGTCCAGCAACTGGGCGGCGATGGAGGCGGGCAGTGCGGAAACCAGGTCCGCGGCGTCGTCGGGCTGCATGGCGTCCAGAACGTCGGCGGCGCGGGCGGCGTCCAGACCGGAGAGCAGGGCCACGGCGTCGTCGTCGGACAGCTCTTCGGCCGCATCGGCCAAACGCTCGTCGGACAGCTCGGCCGCCACCTCCAGCTGCCGCGACAGCGGCAGGTCGGACAGTACATCGGCCAGGTCGGCGGGCTTGAGCCCCTCCATGGTGGCCAGCAGCGCGGTCGCCCCCTGCTGATCGGCGGAGCCGGCCAGGCCCGTGACCTCGTCGGGGCGCACGGTGAAGGTCTCGCCGCGGCGCAGCCCCAGCGGACCCGAGGAGCCGCGCTGAACGAACAGGCGGGTCACCTTCCAATCCATGCCGCGGTCGCGCTCGATGGCGACGTCGCGGATGGTCACCTGCCCGGAGCCATCGCGCAGGGTGACGACTCGGTCCAGCAGCTCGCCGACCACCAAGGTCTCCACGCGGCGCTTCTCGAATCGGCGGATGTTGACCAGCCCGGTGGTGATGACGGCGCCCGGCTCGATCGCGGTCACCCGTGACAGTGGCAGAAACACGCGGCGGCGGCCCGCCACCTCGATCACCAGGCCGACGGCGCGCGGCTGACCACGCAGGCGGATGAGCACGACGACGTCGTGCACCTTGCCGACGGCGTCGCCTAGAGGATCGAAGACGGTCGTGCCCACGAGTCGGGCGACGAAGACTCTGAGGGTGGCGCGCGTCTTGGTGTTTTCCACAGCGGCCAGCCTATCGGCGTGGCGGGGTTGATGCCGCCTCACGGTTTCGCCGCTCGATGAAGCTGGCCCCGTGCCGGGACTACGTGGGACGATGTACCCATGAGCCAGACTGAATTCTCCACGCAGGCCGCGCCGTTCGGCATGACGCGGGGAAGCATTCCGCGCGGCGACGAGGTCGCCTCCTTCGCGACCTACGCGGAGGCGCAGCACGCGGTCGACTCCCTGTCCGACGCCGGCTTCCCCGTACAGCACTTGGCGATCATCGGTACCGACCTGCGCCAGGTCGAGCGCATTACCGGACGCATGAGCTGGGGGCGGGCGCTGGCCAACGGCGCCATGTCCGGGCTGTGGATCGGGCTGTTCTTCGCCGCCATGATGCTGCTGCTTGGCCCCAGCGAGGGGACCAGCACCGTGCTGATCGCCGCGATCATCATGGGCGTGATCTGGGGGATGATCTTCCAGGTCGCCGCCTACGCGGTCACTCGCGGCAAGCGCGACTTCACCTCCATCAGCCAGGTGGTCGCCTCGCGCTACTCCATCATCGCCTCCGAGCTGTCCGCGGAGGCGGCCCGCGCGCTCGCGGACCTGCCGGGGAATCTCACCCGCGGCGGGCAGTCGGCGCGCCGAGCCGAGGAGCGCCGCGCTGCCCGGCAGCAGGCCCGCGGTCAGGGCCGCAGCACCTTCGGCTCTCGTCCGGACGAGCAGCCCCGCTTCGGCGTGCGCCTGCCCGAGGGAGTGGACCCGCAGACCTACTCGCAAGGCGGCAGTACAGCCCCGGAGGCGGGCTCGGAGACCGGTCAGATGCCGGGTGCCACCATGCCGAACGGCGCCGTACCCCGGACGCCGATCGCGCCGCGGCCTGAGGAGAACCAGCCACAGGGGACGGATAGCGGACCGGTGCCTTCGGTGGCGGACGGCCGAGCCGAAACGCCGGCGGGGGAGCGCGGCCAGGGGCAGGCCGACCCCGAGGACGACCCCTACCGCCGTCGTCCCGACGACGCCTGAGTCCTGTCTACGCCCTACGACATATACGGCCTACGACGTATACGGCCTACCGACGCTCTACGCCCTGCCCGCGTCTACAACGAGCACAAACTCGTGTCTGAGAGGGGCACGGGAGGAGCGGCCAGGCCGACTTGGTTGCTTGCCGCCGGAGTCAGACGCAGGGGACGTGCTCGTGGGCGCGGTGCGCGGCGGGCTCAAGCTGGAAAGTCGCGTGCTCGATGTGCACCGGGAAATGCTCGGCGACGCACTCCTGCAACGCGTCCAGGACCCCGCCCGTGCGCCCCTGCGCGAAGCAGGTGTCTGAGACGACGACGTGCGCGGTGAGCACCGGCAGGCCGGAGGCCACCGTCCAGGCGTGCAGGTCGTGGACCTCCTCCACGCCGTCCACCGCCAGCAGGTGACGACGCACCTCCGCCAGGTCCAGCGCCTCCGGGGTGCGCTCCATGAGCACGCCGAGTGCGGTGCGCAGTAGGGAGAAGGCCCGCGGCACGATCAGCGCGACGATCACCAGGGAGGCAACGGCATCGGCGCGCGCCCAGCCGGTGAGTGCCACCACGGCCGCCGCCACGATCACGCCCACACTGCCCAGTGCGTCGTTGGCGACTTCCAGGAAGGCGGCCCGCATGTTCAGGTTGTGGTCACGTCCGCCGGAAAGCACCAGCAGCCCCACCACGTTTGCCACCAGGCCGGTCACGCCCATGACCAGCATGCCATGTGCCTCTACCTCGGCGCCGCCCACCAGCGTGATCACCGCTCGCACGCCAACGATGACTCCCACTACGCCCAACAGCGTCGCCTGCAGCGCGGCACCCAGGATCTCGGCGCGCCGCAGCCCCCACGTGGAGCGGTCGGTTACGGGCCGGGTGGACAGGTGCGCGGCCACCAGCGCCATCACCAGGCCGACGACGTCGGTGAGCATGTGCCCGGCGTCGGCAAGCAGTGCCAAGGACCCGGTGAGCGCGGCGCTGACCACCTCGGCCACCAGCACGCCCGTCGTCAGGGCCAGGACGGCGGCGAGCCGGCCCCGGGAGGCAGTCGAGCCGTGGTTATGGCCGTGTACGTGCCCGCTGGGGCGTGTGCGATCGGGATCGCGGCTCCCGGGGGAGGTCATGCCTGCTCCCCGGGGGCTGAACTCGGGCGCCGACGGGGGCCGCGAACCGGTGACACGGCCTCAATGGTAGCGACGTGCACCGGAGCGGACTCAAGGACCGTCAGCAAACCCGCGGCCCGGGCCGACGGAGCGCGCCGCCCCGTCATTTGGGGATCAGGCGATGAGGCCGGTCACCCAGGCCTCCACCTCCGCGACGGTACGGGGAATCGCCTGCGTCAGGCGCCGCACGCTCCCGTCGGCGTCCACGACGACGTCGTCCTCGATGCGCACGCCGATGCCGCGCAGCTCCTCGGGAACCAGCTGGTCGTCGGCGCGGAAGTACAGGCCCGGCTCAATGGTGAAGACCATGCCCGGGCGCAGCACCGCGTCCATGCTCATCTCGCGGCGCGCCTGGGCGCAGTCGTGCACGTCCAGTCCCAGGTGGTGGCTGGTGCCGTGCACCATCCAGCGGCGGTGGAACTGGCCGTCCGGCCCCAGGGAGTCGGCGGCGGTGACGCCGTCGGGCAGCATGCCCCACTCCTCCAGGCGGGCGGCGATCACCTCCATGGCGGCGGCGTGCACGTCCCGGAAGCGGCAGCCGAGAGTGTTGGCGCGGGCGAAGGCGGCGTCGGCGGCGTCAAGCACGGCCTGGTAGACCCGGCGCTGCGGGGCGGTGAAGCGACCGTCCACCGGGATGGTGCGGGTGACGTCGGCGGTGTAAAGGGAGTCGACCTCCACGCCGGCGTCCACCAGCACCAGTTCGCCGGGACGCACGGCGCCGTCGTTGTTGATCCAGTGCAGCGTGTTGGCGTGGTTCCCGGCGGCGGCGATGGTCTCGTAGCCGAGCCCGTTGCCCTCCTCGCGGGCCTTGGCCCCGAAGGCGCCCTCCAGCACCCGTTCTCCGCGCCAGTGCCCGGTGGCGCGCGGAATGGAGCGGATCAGGTCGTCGAAGCCGGCGCGGGTGGCGTCCACGGCCCGCTGCAGCTGCTCGACCTCCCAGGAGTCCTTGGTCAGGCGCAGTTCGCTGGTGGCCTCCGCCAGGGCGTCGTCGACCTGCTGGGCGTCCTGCCCGGCGGCGAGTCCGGCCGCGGTGCGCACGCGGTCCACCAGGGCGGTGACCGCGGCGTCGGCCTGTGCCACCACGCGCAACTGCACGCCGTCCGGACCGGCGTCCTTGGCGAGTGCATCGGGCAGCGAGTCGATGTGGGCGCAGCGGATTCCGGTGGCCGCCTCCACCTCCTCGATCGAGGGGCGCTGGCCCACCCACAGTTCCCCGTAGCGGGGGTCGGCGTAGAACTCCTCGGACGACCGGGAGGCGCGGGGGCGGAAGTACAGCACCGCCTCGTGGGTGGGCGCGGTCGTGGCCTCGCCCGGGTTGTCGGCATCCCCGGCGACGGCGGAACCGGCGCTCCTGCCCGCGGCACTGCTCGTCCCGGCACCCGCGCTACCGGCGGCCAGCGGCTCCAGCACGAGTACGGCGTCGGGCTCGAAGTCGGTGCCGGTGCCGGCCAGGTGGGCGAAGGCCGAGTGCGGGCGGAAGCGGTAGTCGCAGTCGTTGTTGCGGGTCACCAGCCCCCCGGCGGGGATGACCAGCCGGTCGCCGGGGAACAGGGCGCCCAGGGTCTCGCGTCGGGCGGCGGCCCAGGGGGCGGCGGCGGAGCGGTCGGGCAGCGCATCGGGGCGCGGGCCCCAGCCGGAGCCGATGAAGTCGCGGAAGGCCTGGTTGGTGGGCCGGTGGGAGCGGTTGTTGCCGCGCTCTGCGAGCGTCTGGGGCGCCTCGGCGTCCGCTGCGGAGGGTGCGGGGGAGTCGGATACGGAATCGGTCATGGCCCCATAGTGGCACGCTCGCCGATCGGGGAGTGCACCGGCCGAAGCCGCCGGGTGGCGTCAGTCGGGGTCGCCCGGGAACCGCACTCCCACCTGTCGGCGCGCCTCGTAGAGCACCTCGACGGCGGCCACCGAGTTGGCCAGCGGGTGCAGTTCCGACTCGCGTGCCCCGGAGCGCACCAGGCGGCAGAAGGTCTCCAGTTCGTAGGCGAGTACCGGCCCGCTGCGCTGAACCGACAGGTCCTGGACGGCGTCGGCGCCGGCGGCCGCTTTGATCCGGTCCGCGCCGGCCGCGCTGCCGGCGCCGGCTGTGCCCACCGCGGGGCCGCGTAGGGCGATTTGCTGGGGCCACTGGCAGTCGTCCAGGGTCAGCACCGCGTGGTCGCCGGCGATCGCGGAGCCGGTGCCGGCGGGGGAGGTCTTGGAGTGCAGGCACACCACCTCGAAGCCGGCGGGCTGGACCTGGCGGGCGGTGTCGGTGCCGGCGTAGTCGAGCACGACCGTGCCCAGGGCGTCCGCGCCCGAGTCCAGCAGCACCCCGGCGGCGGTCACCCGCGTGGGCGCCCCGAACAGGTGGATCGCCAAGCTGATCGGGTACACGCCCAGGTCCATGAGAGAACCGCCCGCCATGGCCGGGTTGAAGGCCGGCGGCAAAGCCCCGTCCCGGTAGGCGTCCATGCGGGAGGAGTACTGCTCCTTGACCAGCAGCGCGCGCCGGATCGGACCCAGCCGCCGCAGGTTCTCACGCAGCACCGCCGTGCCCGGCTCGAAGGCGGGCAACCACCCCTCCATGAGCAGCCGATCATTGCGCCGGGCGGCCGCCACCATGGCCCGCGCCTGGGCGGGCGTGGGGGCGAAGGGCTTCTCCACCAGCACGTGCCGGCCGGCCTCGAGGGCAGCGAGCGCGTGCTCGGGATGCAGCAGGTTGGGGGACCCGACGTAGACGACGTCCACCAGGGGGTCGCCGTCGGCGTCGCGGGCGGCGAGCATCTCCTCCAGCGATGCGAAGGCGGCGGGTATGGCGTGCTCGGCGGCGAAGGCGGCCGCCCGCTCCGGGTGCGCGGAGGTGACGGCGACGACCTCGGCGTCGGGAACCGTGCGGGCCGCCTCCACGAACCAGCGGGCGATGAAGCCGGCACCGATCATGCCGAAGCGGATCGGGGCGGTCGGTGCGGAGGCGGGGCCGGATTGGGCGGGCGAGTCGGATGCGGCGGCGGTGCTCATGGCTTCACGCTAGCAAGTAACCGGCGTCACAGTCAGGGGGTGGTTTCGCGCGGTGCGGCCCCGGCCACCGGCGGTACGCGGCATGACCGCGGCCCGGCCCGCTGCGTCCGAGGATCCGAGCGGCAGGGGCCCAGCCCGTATTCGTACACTTGGCGGGTGCGCATCGACCCCCACACTCACTCCTCCTACTCGGACGGCACGGACACTCCCGCCGCGCTCATGGCCGCCGCCGCCCGTGAGGGTCTCGACGTCGTCGGCCTGACCGACCACGACACGACCGAGGGGTGGGCCGAGGCGGCCGCGGCGGTGCCTCGCACGGGCGTGACCCTGCTGCGTGGCACGGAGATCTCCTGCTCCGTCGACGGCGTGACCCTGCACCTGCTGGCCTACCTGTTCGACCCCGACTACGGCCCGCTCGCGGATGCGCTGACCGCCGCCCGCCAGTCGCGCTCCAACCGGACCCGGTACATGGTCGAGCGCCTGGCGGTGGACTACCCCATCACCTGGGAGGACGTGCTCGCCCAGTCCTCCGACGCCGTCACGATCGGCCGTCCGCACATTGCCGACGCGCTCGTGGCCGCCGGGGTCTTCCCCAACCGGTCCGCCGCCTTCGCCGGGCCCTTGGCGACCTCCAGCCCGTACTACGTGCACTACTGGGCCCTGGACCCGGTTGAGGCCTGCCGGCTCGTGCGCGCGGCCGGGGGAGTGCCGGTGGCGGCGCACCCGCGCGCCGCCAACCGCCAGCGGCGCCTGGTGCCGGATGCGACCTTTGCGCGGATGGCCGAGGCCGGCCTGGCCGCGCTTGAGGTCGACCACCGCGACCACGATCCCGCCCAGCGGGAGCAGGCCCGTGCGCTGGCACGGGAGCTTGGGGTCGGCACATCCGGCGCCTCCGACTACCACGGCGACGGCAAGCCGAACCGGCTCGGGGAGAACCTCATGCCGCCGGCACTGTTGGAGCAGATCGTCGCCGAGGGTGCGCTCCCGCTGATCACGCCCTGACCGGGTGCCGGTCGCCGTCGCCCCGGGCGGCAGGCCGCCCGGCAGGGAAGCCGTCCAGCCAAAGATCCGCCGGGCCGCCCGGATGTCCGGACGCCCAATCGTCAAGCCCAATCAAAACGTTCCGCTCCCTCCGCCCCAGTCATGCTCGCAAACATCTTCGACCTCACGCTCTTCGCCACCGCGCTCACCACGATCCTGGTCATTCAGGACCCGTTGGGCGCCATTCCCATCTTTCTGTCGCTGACCAGCCGGCAGACCGACGCCGAGCGCACCCGCTCGGCCCGCCAGGCCACCCTGGTGTCCTTCGCGGTGATTCTCGTGTTCGCGATTTTCGGCCGCTACATTCTGCGGTTCTTGGGCATCACCGTGCCGGCGCTGCAGATCTCCGGCGGGCTGTTGCTGCTGCTGGTGGCGCTCGAGCTGCTCACCGACAAGACCGATGAGCACCCCGACCCGGACTCGGTGGCCACCAACGCCGCACTCGTCCCCCTGGGCACGCCCCTGCTGGCCGGGCCGGGCGCGATCGTGGCCACCATGGTGGCGGTGGAGTCGGCGTCCGGGCCGGTGGTCGGCTGGGTGAGCGTGACCGCCGCGATCGTGGTCACGCACCTGGTCATCTGGGTGGTCCTGCGGTTCTCCGTGGGCCTGCACCGGTTGCTGGGGGAGTCCGCGATTCAGGTGCTCACCCGCATCTTCGGGTTGTTGTTGGCCGCGATCGCGGTGCAGATGATGGCCGACGGCGTGATTGCCTACATCGGCGCGGTCACCGGTGCCTGAGCGCACCCGGGCGCCGCGCGCGGGTAGGTGCGCGGCGCGCCAGGGTGCGGTAGTGCGGTGGGTGCGCGGCGCGGCGTCGTGCGGACCGGCTCCGGCGGCCGATTAGCGCCAAGCCGCGATGGGCCTCAGGCGTCGGCGCGACCGCCGTGGGTGCGGCGGCGGTTGCGCTTGCGGCGCGGCCGGTCGTCCTGCGCGGATGCGGAGCGGCCCGTGCGGGAACCCGTGCTCGAGTCGTTGCGCCGCGAACCGCCGTCGCGCCCGGTGCTTGAGCTGCGCCGTCCGCGGCCGCGGCCCCGCCCCCGACCGCCGCGCTCCTCGCGGGCGTGGGCGTGCCGGCCGGTCTCGCCCAGGTCCTCGATCTGCTCGGCGTCGAGCCCCGCCAGGACCCGCTTGCTGCGCGGCAGCTTGCCGGTGACATCTCGGGGAATGTTCAGGTCCGTGTAGAGGTGGTCGGAGGTGTGGTACGTCTCCACCGGCTCCTCGATCGGCAGGCCGAGCGCCTTGGCGATCAGACGCCAGCGGGAGACGTCGTCCCAGTCGACGAAGGTGATCGCGGTGCCCGAGCCGCCCGCCCGGCCGGTGCGGCCGATGCGGTGGACGTAGATCTTCTCGTCCTCGGGGCACTGGTAGTTGATGACGTGGGTGACGTCGTCGACGTCGATGCCGCGTGCCGCCACGTCGGTGGCCACCAGCACGTCCACCTTGCCCTTGCGGAAGGCGCGCAGCGCCTGCTCGCGGGCCCCCTGCCCCAGGTCGCCGTGCAGGGCCGCGGTGGCGAAGCCGCGGGCAGACAGGTCCTCGGCCACGCGGGCGGCGGTGCGCTTGGTGCGCGCGAAGATGATGGTGCGGCCGCGGCCGGTGGCCTGCAGGATGCGGGAGAGCACCTCGACCTTGTTCAGCGCGTGGGTGCGGTAGACGACCTGCTGCACGGTCTTGACCGTCATGGAGTCGTCGCCCGGGTCCTGGGCGCGAATGTGGGTCGGCTTGGTCATGTAGCGGCGGGCCAGGGCGACGACGGCGCCCGGCATGGTGGCGCTGAAAAGCATGGTGTGGCGGTCGGAGCGGGTGCGCGAGAGGATCTTCTCCACGTCCGGCAGGAAGCCCAGGTCGAGCATCTCATCGGCCTCATCCAGTACCACGGTGGTTACGTGGGTCAGGTCCAGGACCCGACGATCCATCAGGTCGATGATGCGACCGGGGGTGCCGACGACGATCTCGGCTCCCTGCTCGATCGCCTCGATCTGCGGCTCGTAGGCGCGCCCGCCGTACACCTGGACGATGCGCACGGTGCGCTTGGCGGCGGCGCCCGCCAGCTCCTCGGCCACCTGCTTGGCCAGCTCGCGGGTCGGCAGAATGACCAGTGCCTGCGGGGAACCCGAGGCGGGGTCCTCATCCCAGCCCTCCTCGCCGGGGCCGAGCGTGTCCATGAGCAGCGGGATGCCGAAGCCGAGGGTCTTGCCGGTGCCGGTCTTGGCCTGGCCGATGATGTCCTGGCCGCGCAGCGCGATCGGCAGGGTGAGTGCCTGGATGGGGAAGGGGTGGGTGATGCCCTTGTCCGCCAGGGCCTGGCAGATCTCGTCCTCAACGCCGAAGTCGGCGAAGGTACGTGTGGTCAGGTCGGTTTCGGAGTCGGCATCGGTGATGTCGGGCTTGGCGTCGTCCAGCACCGGGGCGTGGGCCTGCGCGGTGGAGATGATCCCGGAGGCGGTGTCGGCCGGCGCGGTGGGCGCCTGGGTCGTCGCGGTGGGCGACTGCGACTCGGTCGATGCGGCGGGAGTGGTGGTCGATTCAGTTGTTGCGGTCTGCTCGGTCACGATGCGGTATGTGCTTTCGGTTGTATGTAATCCGGGTGGGCCCCGGGCTCAGGCGGCGCGGACGAGGCGCCGGCGTGCGGCGGAGTCCGCGCCTGCGGTCATATACGGCAGCCGATCGCGAATGACGCCACGCACGCTGCCGTAACGGCAGGTGGGGCTGAGAGGCATGACGATGGGCATGGCGACCGGGCAACCTGCGTCCAGCCTAGTCAACCGGGCGTGGATGCGTGAGTGACCGATAAGAGAGATGGATCGCGTTGGCCGTCGAGCACTTGTGACGAACACGGGGGTTGGCACGGCGTCAGGGCCTACCCTGACACCATGACGAGCTCAGCCCTTCCTGCCAGCCGGACCGTGACCGCGTCGCCGTCGCCGCACACGGTTGCCGTGGTCGGCCTGGCCGCCTACGCCCGGACCATCGCCTGTACGCGCTACGCCAAGGACGCCGACAAGGCCCCGGATATGGGACTGCGCGCCGAGCTGCTGCGCATGAGCGGGGAGGCGGTCGCTTCTTTCGAACGGCTGCGGGTCTCGGCGGCAGACGCTGGCGTCGACGTGCTCGCGGCGGCCGAGCCCTTCGTCGGGGCGCTGGGCGACTTCGATGAGCGGCTGCGTCCCCTGGACTGGTATGAGCGACTGACCAAGACCTACCTGACTTTCGGGCTGTTGCGCGACTTCGTCGTCGCGTTGGCGGAGACGGTGGAGACGCCCCTGCGCGATCAGCTGACGGAGGACACCGACGCCGACCGACTGGCGGCCTTCGCCTCCTCCCAACTGGTGCCGGCAATCGGCGAGGACACCCAGCTGGCGGCGCGCCTGGGGCTGTGGGGACGCCGCGTGGTGGGCGAGGAGATCGGCACCATGAAGCGCCTGTTGGCCACCGCCCCGGACCTGGCCGCGTCGGGTGCCGACGGCGAGGCGCTGCACGAGGCCCTCTCCCAGGGGGCGACCACCCGCATGCGGGGGCTGGGCCTGCGCGTCTAGTCCGGGCGCCGTCGTCGGGCCGGGATCAGAAGCCGAGCAGCAGCCAGACGGTCAGGACCAGACCGCCGACCACCACGGCGGCGTGAATGACCCGCTCGGGAATCAGCCGCTGAATCAGCGGGGCCACGTAGCCGCCGGCGAAGGAGCCCAGGCCTACCGTGATCGCGGCGCCCCAGTCGACCTGCCCCTGCACGATGAACAGCACGGCGGCGGCGAAGTTGGACAGGGTGGTCATGGGCGTCTTCATCACCACGGCCGCGTGGGTGTTCATGGGCGTGCCCAGGGTGCACAGGGCGAAGAAGAGCACCCCCGCGCCGGCGCCGAAGTAACCGCTGTAGACCATGATGGCGGCCATCAGGGCCAGGAACGCGGGCGCGGGCAGTCGGTAGTTGGTGGCGCCGCGCCGCAACCGCGGGCTCAGCGCCACCAGGGCGGTTGCGAGCAGCACCAGCCAGGGCACGATCGCCTCGAATACGCCGGGCGGGGCCACCAGCAGCAGCGCGCCGCCCACGAGCCCGCCGACGACGGCGATGAGTGCCTGGGGAAGCAGCGGGTAGTAGCGGATCTGCTTGAGCCGGTCCCAGGAGGTAATCAGTGAGCCGATGCCGCCGGGAATCAGGCTGACGGTGTTGGAGGCGTTGGCGACCACCGGCGGCACGCCCAGGGTGAGCATCGCCGGGTAGGAGACGAGCGAGGCCATTCCCACTAGGTAGCCGACGATGGCGGCAACCACTCCGGCGAGAAACAGGAGGGCGTAGGTGATCACGGGCGACATCGCCGCTAACAGTAGCCGTAACGCGTTGCGCCCCGTCGGGGCGGGCGCGGCGCGTGCGCGCGGTGGGGGCCACGTGCGCGGCGGGGCCCCCACCGGGCGCGGAAGTGTGAGGCATGATACGTGCGTGGCTCACATCGGGGCGCCGATGCTCCGCGGTGGGCACGCTGGCGAAGCAGATTCGCACAGGCAAAACAGATTCGACAATCAGCAGTCCTGACGCTGAAAGGGGACCACATGTTCGTTCGTCGCGAGGCAATCGCCGTCCGTTGTGACCACGAGGGGTGCGACCGCATGGTCGCGCATCGGGTGGTCGACACGGTCCACGACCCGGATGGCACGGCGATTGAGCGTGTGCTCGCCTTGAGCTACACCGAGCACGACGCGTTGCGCGCGGCCGAACGCGACGGCTTCAAGATCATGGGGAACCATGTCTTCTGCGAGAAGCACGACCGGCTGTAGTGCGGCACGAGTGGGCCGCCCACGGCGATGATGGGGTAGGCAGTCGGCATCGGTGGGTATGAGGGGCGCGGCGCGCCGCCAGGGCTGTGCTGATCTGGTGGCTGTGGTGCGCCGACTGCGGCTGCCGAATGCGATCGCCGGCGGTGTGTTTAGCGGTTCTTCGTGTTTGGGTGTGTGGCGGGCTGACGGGCGGCGACTGTCCGGGTTGTGGTTGGTGTGCGGGGCACGGCGGCGCGGTGGGTGACGCGGTGGGTGGGAATGCGCCTTGGCTGGGATGTGCGCGGTGGATCGGGTGCGACGGTTCGCGCGTTGGACCGCCCACGCCCCGTTGGACCGCCCACGCCCCGTTGGACCGCCCACGCCCCGTTGGACCGCCCACGCCCCGTTGGACCGCCCACGCCCCGTTGGACCGCTGTAACCGGCGGCTACGGCGGTCCAACGGGGGAACAGGTGTCCAACCGGGGAACAGCGGTCCAAGTAGGCACACCCCTGCGCCTGCGGGGCCCGCCCGCCCAGATGCGCGGGGAGCCATCCATCTGGGCCCCGCGCCTGCGGGATCCGCATGATTCCGACGACTCCAACGATTCGTCCGCGGTCGCCAACACCGCCAACCCGAGAACGTCCCCGCCCCCAGAGACGACCTTCTTGGCCTGAAGACGTCCTCCTTGGCCCGAGGACGACCCGGTGTGCCCGAGAACGTCCTGGTTCGCCCGAGAACGTCCCCATCGGCCCGAGGACATCCTGGGTTCGGCCAAGACGTCCTCGTCGGCCCGAAACCCTCCCGAATGTGGAGGGTTTGGGGACGAAGAGGTCGTGTTCGGCAGGCCGGCACCCACCGAGTACGACCTCGCCGACCCGAAGACGACCTCCCGCACCCGAGAACGACCTCCGGCGTTGTAACCAGTGCCCGAACCGCCACGCCCACAAACGAGAAGAGCCTGTTTAGTGTCCTTGTTGGGTTTCGGCTTGGTCGGTGAGGTAGGTGGTGGTGCGGACGATGTTGTAGGCGGTGGTGGTGTTGGTGGTGGTGATGGTGCCGACTACGGGGGTGGTGGTGCCGCCGGTGGGGGTGTAGGTGGCTTGCCAGGTGGTGGTCAGGGTGGTGGTTACGCCTTGGGCGGTGGTGGTGTATTGGTGGGTGACGGTTTGGTTTGGCCAGGGGGCTCCGGGGTCGGTGGTGGTTGTGGTGGTGTTGTCGCCCCAGTTCCAGGTGTAGGTGGTGGGGGTGGCGTGGATGGTGACCTCGGTGCCGGCGATGGTGGTTGTGAGGGTTTGGGTGTCGGGGTTGGTGTAGACGATGAAGTCTTTGGTCAGTAGTACTTCCGGGCCTGGGGGTTGGCGGGTGATACCGGACCCGTCGGCTAGGAGGGTGGACACGTCGGTGGCGGTGACGGTAATTGCCACCATGGTGCCGTCCGCTGCTTGGGCGGTGGTTGTGGGGGCGGCGTCTGTGTCGCAGTCGGCGGGGTTGAGGAGGAAGGACCCCACACCGGTATTCACGCTGGTTCTCATGCCAATGCAGGCTAGGTAGCGTAGTTGGGCAACTTGGGCGGCATGCTCATTGAATACGCCGCCG
>NZ_FQTT01000001.1:0-467279 GCF_900098745.1 Actinomyces glycerinitolerans | reverse complement strand
GATGGTGACCTCGGTGCCGGCGATGGTGGTTGTGAGGGTTTGGGTGTCGGGGTTGGTGTAGACGATGAAGTCTTTGGTCAGTAGTACTTCCGGGCCTGGGGGTTGGCGGGTGATACCGGACCCGTCGGCTAGGAGGGTGGACACGTCGGTGGCGGTGACGGTAATTGCCACCATGGTGCCGTCCGCTGCTTGGGCGGTGGTTGTGGGGGCGGCGTCTGTGTCGCAGTCGGCGGGGTTGAGGAGGAAGGACCCCACACCGGTATTCACGCTGGTTCTCATGCCAATGCAGGCTAGGTAGCGTAGTTGGGCAACTTGGGCGGCATGCTCATTGAATACGCCGCCGACAGCGGTGTTCGCTGCGGCCGGCCCACCCGGCGCAAACGAGAGAACCTGACGAGACGTGCTGCCAGTCACCACCACAGAACTACCGCGCGATTCAGCGCGGTAATCACTGGATGGTGGTGTAGCGGCGGCAGCGCTTGCCGCTGTCGCAGAACTTAGTGTGAGGGCGATTGCCGTAATGGTGCGGAACGTGGGAGTGTGGAATCGCAATTCAATCATCTGCATCCTCGATGTCAACGATTTCTACGCTCCATGTTGAACCTGTCCAATACATCTGGATCAGAAGGATTTCGTCTGCTGCGTTGGTCTGCGCGGACTCTATTCCGTCGCCTGAATGCGACGCATGCCCAGTAAAGCTAGTTTGAATCCGAACGACGTTACGGTTGGGGTCCGCGTCGTCATCCCACCACTCCAGGGGTGTGATCTCCTGCCCCCACGGGTCGGTCCAGCCGCCTGCGTCGTGTAGCTCGGTGACGTTGTTGATTACGCTGTTGCAGAATTCGCAGTTGTCGTCGCTCATGTTCTGCCAGGCGTCCAGGTCGCCGGTGGCATAGACGTAGGGGTAGAGGTTGAGGAAGTATGTGGCTGCGGTGGCTGCGCCTTCGGGGGTGAACTCCGGGGTGTAGGGGGCGGGTGGTTCCATGGCCAGGGCGGTGGCCCGGGCGGCGGCGTCCTCGGGCGAGAGTGTGGGCGTGGCGCTAGCGCTGGCGGTGGCGGGTGGGGTCCAGGTGGGGGTGTAGGTGGTGCGGTTGGCGGCGTTTGCGCAGCCTGCACCCAGTAGGGCGAGGCAGGTGGCCAATGCGGCGGCTCGGCGCACGTGAGCTGCTCGGTGCGCTGGTGTCGGGGTATAGGGGTGTGCGGCGGCACGGGCCTGGGGGTGACTTGGGTTGGGCTGAGCCTGGTGACGTCGCGGAGTGTTGGGGTGTGTGGGCATGTTGGGGGTGGCCTCCTCGTTGAGGGCCCGGGTGGGGTGTCGGCGGTGTGCCGATGCTCCGCAACCGTACCGTGACCCTCACCGTTGTCGCCACCCGGCCCGTGGCCCCTGTGGATAACCCCAGGGCCGGGGCGGTCGGCGGAGCCCGTGGGCCGCCTGGCTGTGCCGACCGGCCCTAGTGACGTTCCACGACCTTGGGGTACATTCCACGACCACCCCGGGGTCGTAAAACGCACCCCAAGGTCGAAAAACGCCGACTGGAGCCCCCGGGACATGCCTCCCGCCAGTCGGCGCGGGCGGCGCGCCCGACCGCCGCCCGCCTGCCCGTACACAAAGGCCGGCGCCCGTCTCCACGGACGGACGCCGACACGGAGGCTTGAATCAGGCGCCGAAGCCGACGCGGCGCCGCACTTACTTAAGGCTTGAGTCAGATCCCGAAGCCGACGCGGCGGGGAGAGGCCTCGCCGATCTCGATGTAGGCGAGCGAACCCGCCGGGATGAACACCTTGCGACCCTTGTCATCGGTCAGGGTGACCGCGGAGGTGGCGGCGTCAGCCACGGCCGCGAGGACCTCCTCTTGGGAGGCAGAGGTCTCCAGCTGGAGTTCGCGAGTCGAGTGCTTGATTCCGATGGTGACCTGCATGGGTACTCCTTGTGTCCAGGACTTGGGTCGCAAAACCCGTAAAGGCAACGGCCCGCGGTGGGGTGTCTGGCCCGATCCTATGGGCCTTGCTGCCGCAAAGGCTTGCCCGGTCCACCACAATCCGGGCCGTTTCGCGCCGCGCGGACAGCACGCCGACGTCGCGGGTGTGAGCCCACGACCGGGACCGGGCTAATGGACCGCCGCGACACGTCCAAGACCGTCGCGCGAAGACCGATACCCAGACGACGTTAAGGGCGTTCCATTCATGTCGGACCCCCGTGGTGAGATGGGCACATGACCAGCCCCACCGGCGCCCCCCGCCTCCTACCCCCGCTCGCGCAGCCCCCGCTGCCCGAGCCGGACGCCTCCGCCGCCCGGGTGCTCGCCCGTGCCACAGACGGCGCGAACCTCGTCGTCCTGGGCGCCCCGGGCACCGGCAAGACCACCACTGCCCTGCGCCTGCTGGTCGAGGCAGTGACCGACCGCCACAAGGAGGCCCTCCTGCTAGCCCCCACGCGCGCCCGCGCCGACCGCCTGCGTGAGCGCGCCTCCCACCTGCTCAGCCTCGCCGGCGCCTCCTCCGGCACGGTCCGGGTACGCACACCCGTCGGCCTGACCCTGACGATCCTGACGACCTCGTTCACCCAGCGTCCCGACCCGCTGCCCGCCCCGGTCCTGCTTGCCGGGGCGGAGGAGGACGCCGCGCTGGCCGGGCTGGTGCCGGGCGCCGACTGGGGGGACCTGCCCGCCGAGGCCGTCGAGTCGCGTGCCTTCCGCACCGAGCTGCGCAACCTGCTGGCCCGTGCCGGTGAACTCGGCGTCACCGCCGAGCAACTCGCCGACCTCGGTGCCGAGCTCAACGTCCCCATCTGGCGGCACGCCGCCCCACTGCTGCGCACCTGGGACGCGCAGGGCCGCCCCAGCGCCGCCAACCGCTCCACCGTCCGCAAGATGGACTCGGCCCGCTTGCAGGACCGCGCCCGCGAGGTCCTGGACACCTGGGACGCCGACGGCGTGCGCGTCCCGCGTCCGGTCCCGGACGTAGTCATCGTCGACGACTACCAGGACTGCACCGCCGCCACTGCCCGCCTCCTGGTAGCGCTCTCCGAGCCCGACGCCGATGGCCACCGCACCCAGATCGTCGCCCTGGGGGATCCCGACGCCGCCGTCGAGGTCTTCCGCGGCGGCAACCCCAGCCTGCTCAATGCCGCCGAGGACCGCTCCGGGCTCGCCGCCGAGCGCCTCATGCTGCGTACGGTCCACCGCGGTACACCCGAGCTGGCCCGGGTCTGGGCCGCGCAGGCCGACCGCATCCCCATCACCGGCACCGCCACTCACCGACACCCCGAGTACGCGAACGGTACGGCTGCTGCCGGCGCATTCGCCGACCGTTCCGCCGCTGCTCCCGCTGCCTCACAGGCGAACCGTGGGGGAGACGAAGGTGACGAAGCGGGATGCGGAGGCGCACCGGATGGGGGGAGTGCGGTCGGCACCGAGCGTCAGCCGGCTCCTCCCAGTGGCGTTGAGACCCTCATCGCCTCCGGCCCGCTCCAGCAGACCGCCCAGATCGCCCGCATCCTGCGCAGCGAGCACGTCCACCACAACACCGCTTGGGACCAGATGGCCGTGATCGTCCGCTCCGCGGGCACCGCCCGCGCGGTCAGCCGCGAACTACGTCATCACGGCGTACCTCTGGCCTCCACCACCCCGGCCGTGCTGCTGCGCGCCGAGCCGGCCGCGGCCGCCATCATCAACGCCTGTCGTGCCGCACTGGCCGGAACCCTCGGAGACGCCGACACCCCGCCCGAGTGGGCCACTGCTTTCGACCTGCTCACCAGCCCCCTGATCGGGCTGACCAACCTGGACCTGCGCCGGCTGCGTCGTCGCCTGCGCGCCGACCGCCCCGCCGAGGCCGGCCGGGATGAGAACCTGCTCGGCGTCCTGGCCACCCCCGCGGCCGCCACCGCCCTGGTCCGCGAGCTTGCCGACGAGCCCCTCGCCGAGCAGGCTATGCGGCTGGAACGTGCGGCGCGCGTCGTCGCGGCCCTGCGGGACGTGGTCGAGGCCGCCCGGGTAGAGCAACGCCTGATCGACGCCGAGGCGCTCATGTGGACGGCCTGGCAGGCCTCGGACTGTGCGGAGGCGTGGCGCGCCATGGCGCTGGCGCCGCATGCCACGCGCGCCGCCGCGCTCACGGCCGAGGCGGCCGAACATGACCTGGACGTGGTTACCGTGCTGTTCAAACGGGCCGAGGTGTGGGCCGAGCGCCACCCCGGTGCTGCGGCAGGCGACTTCTTGAACGAGCTCGCGGCGGAGGTACTGCCCTCGGACACGGTGGCCCCGCAGGGCATCCGCCCGCCCGGCGTCGCCGTCCTGACCCCCGCCGCCGCGGCCGGAGCCCAGTGGGAGGTGGTCGTCGTCGCCGGGCTGGAGCGGGACGCGTGGCCCGACCTGCGGCTGCGCGACGGATTGACCCGCTCCGGCCTGCTGGTCGACGCCGTCACCGGCCGCCTGCCGGAGGCTGATGGTAGACGGTCGGCCGACCAGGACCCGACCGAGGCCCGCAGCCAGGTCCGCGGTGACGAGCGGCGCATGTTCCTGTCCGCCATCTCCCGCGCCGGCCGCCGCCTGATCGTCACCGCGGCGCTGGACGGAGACTGCGCACCCTCCTCCTTCCTGCTCGAGGTCGCCGAGGCGACCGGGCAGACGCTCTTCGACGACGACGGCGAGCTCGAGCCCCGGCCGGATGTTGCCGACCTGACCCTGCCGGGCCTCGTGGGGGAACTGCGCGCCGCAGCCGTAGCCGGCCGCCTGGAGCGGGCAGACGCCGGTGCTCGCGCCCGCGGCCGACAGGCCGAACAGCTGCTGGCCGCGCTCGCCCGCGACGGCGTCAGCGCCGCCGACCCCGCCAACTGGGCCGGCCTGGGGCAGCCGACCTCCACCGCCCCCCTGGTCGGCGCGGGTCAAGAGGTCCGCATCAGCCCCTCCGACGTGGACGCCATCAGCCAATGCCCGCTGAAATGGTTCCTCCAGCGCAACGGCGGCGGTACCGGCACCAGCGATGCCCAGAGGATCGGCATGCTCGTGCACGGCCTGGCTGAGCGCGCCGAACGGGAGGGACTGCGCGGAGAGGTGCTGCGCCAGGCCTTGGAGGACGCGCTGCCGGAGTTGGGCTACCCGGACACCTGGCTCGGTAACCTCGCGCGGCAGCGCGTGCGCGACATGATCGACCGGCTCAACGCCTACCTCGGCTCGGCCCCCGCCCCCGCCCTGGTGGAGCAGACGGTGGACGTCCACCTGGATCTGCCCGTGCCCGAGGACGGCGATGAGGAAGGCATCGCTGCTGGGGATGGCGAGCCCGTGGCGCGCGCCGACGGCGGGCGCGCGGCCGGTGCCGGGTTCCCGGCCGACGGCGGTGAGCCCACGGGCGGTGGGCCCGTGGCCGCGGGCGAGCGGATACCGGTGCGCATACGCGGGCGCATCGACCGCCTGGAGTTCCTCGACGGCACCCCGCCCGACCCGTCCGCGGACGGTGTGCTCCCCGCCGGGCAGGGGCAGCGCGTGCGCGTCATCGACTTCAAGACCGGCAGAACCGCGCCTACACAGAAGAGTTCGGCCCGCAACGCGCAGCTAGCCACCTACCGCATGGCGCTGGCCGCTCTCGGTTACCGGGTAGACGGTTCGGCTTTGGCATTCCTGGCGGAAGAACCCCGGAAGACAACGGCCACTCCGTACCTGGTGCCCAGCGGCGTTGTGCTTGACCCCAGCCCTGACCCTGACACCGGGCAGGAGTGGGACTTGGAACTGCTCGCCCGCGCCGCACTGGATATCTCGGGCCCGACTCTGCCCGCGCGTAGCGGGGATGCCTGCGAACTGTGCGCCTTCAGGACCTCCTGCCCCGTCAACCCCGAAGGAAGGAGGACCGTGGCATGAGCGCCGCCAACCTCACCCCCGAAGTCCTCGCCGAGAAGCTCGACCTGCCCCGCCCCACCGCGGAGCAGTCGGAGATCATGGGCTACGAGCTGCGGCCCCTGCTGGTGGTTGCCGGCGCCGGCAGCGGCAAGACCGCCACCATGAGCCAGCGCGTCGTCCACCTGGTCGCCACCGGTGTCGTCCGCACCGACCAGGTGCTAGGACTGACCTTCACCCGCAAGGCCACCGCCGAGCTGGCCGAGCGCGTCTCCGTCCGCCTCGCCCAGCTGGCCGAGAGCGGCGTCATCACCGGCGTCGACGACTCGCCCGAGCCGACGGTGGCCACCTACGACTCCTTCGCCGGTTCGCTCGTGCGCGAATACGGCCTGTACGTCGGCGCCGACCCGGACGCCACCCTGATCACCGAGGCGCGCAAGTGGCAGATCGTCACCGACATTCTCGAGCGGCGCACTGACCCGCTGCCCATCGACAAGCTCTCCACGGCTGTCAAGACCGTGCTTGACGCGGACAACGCCCTGTCCACGAATCTGCTCAGCATTGAGGACGCCCGCGAGCAGCTGACAGATCTGCACGAGTTGTTTTCCGGCCTAATTGGCACGAAAGGGCTGAAGACGGCATTCAAAGGCACGACCGACGCCACGGAGGCCTGGCTGGGCGCGCTCGACGCCGTACAGGACTTCCGCGACTACAAGCGCCGGCACGGGCTGGTCGACTTCGGCGACCGGCTGGCGCTGGCCTGCCGCATCGCCGAAGAGGTACCCGACGCCGTGGCGGCCATGCGCGCGCAGTACCCGGCGGTGCTGCTGGACGAGTTCCAGGACACCTCCGTCGCCCAGGTGCGGCTGCTGGCCGCCCTGTTCGCGGACCAGGGCGTCACCGCCGTCGGCGACCCGAATCAGGCGATCTACGGTTGGCGCGGTGCCAGCGCCGGCGCGCTGGACACCTTCCACGACCGCTTCAACCCCTCCGGCGTGCAGGCCGTCGCCGGCGGCGGCAACCCGGAAGTCGAGACGCCGGTGCTGCAGCTGTCCACCGCCTGGCGTAACGACTCCGCTGTCCTCGCCGCCGCTAACGTTGTCTCCAAGCCGCTGCGCAACCCCGAGTATCAGCCCGGTGATGCCCTGGTCAGCCACGTCCCGGTCCGCGAATTGCAGGAGCGTTCGGCCGCCGATGGCCTGGGCGCCGGGCAGGTGCTCGCCGCTTTTCTCACGGACCCACTGCAGGAGGCCAACGCCGTCGCCGACTTCATGCAGGAGCGCTGGCGCCCCGACGCCGAGTTGGCCGTCCTGTGCCGCGCCCGCAGCCAGATGGTGCCGGTGGCCGAGGCGCTTGAAGCCCGTGGAGTGCCCTACGAGGTGGCGGTGTCGGGCGGCATGCTCTCCATCCCCGAAGTGGCGGACATGCGGGCCCTGCTGGCCGTGGCCGCCGATCCCGAACGCGGCGACCGACTCATGCGCCTGCTTACGGGAGCCGACATCGGCGCCGCCGACCTGCGGGCCCTGCAGGGCTTCGCTCGCGAACTCGCGCGCCAGCGCGACTGGGCCGACGGTGCCGGTGCGGACGCGCGGTCAGGCGGCGGCGTGGCACGAGCCGGGGACATACGTGCCGAGGGCGCTGAATCTGCAAGCGGTGGAGGCGGCTCAACGGAGCTAGAGGAGGCGGCCCTGTCCGAGGCGCTCGAGGAACTCGCCCGCCGCGACGACGCCGCCCGCGCCTCCGGTGCCCGGCGTGCCGGGGGGCCGGGCAGGCCGACGGTGAGCCCGGCGGTCGCGGGCCTCAGCGAGACGGGACGCCAGGCGGCCGTGCGGATCGCCCGGGCGCTGCGTCGCGTACGGGGCGCGCTCGCGCTGTCACTGCCGGACCTGGTGGCCGTGGCCGAGCAGGCCCTGGGGCTGGACGTTGAACTGGCGGCCCGCGTCGGCAACCGCATGGGGCGGCGCGGCCTGGACGCCTTCCGGGCCGCCGCCGAGCAATACGCCGCCGACGTCGAAGTTCCCACCGTCTCCGGGTTCCTGGAGCTGCTCGATTACGCGGAGTCGGAAGAGCGGGGACTGGAAGCGCCCGAGGTCGAGCCCGAACCCGGCGCCGTGCAGATCATGACCGTCCACGGCGCCAAGGGACTGGAGTGGGACCATGTGGCCGTTATCGGACTGGCCGAGACCTCGTTCCCCTCATACCGGGCCAAGCATGTTCCCGCGGACAAGAGAGTGCGTGCGAATGGGTGGATGACCTCCAAGCGGGAGTTCCCCTACCCGCTGCGCTCCGACGCCGACCAGCTACCGCCCTTCGAACTTGGTGACATTGGTGTTCCCCTGGGTGAGGGCGTGAATCTCAGCAACGATGAGAAGAGCGAGATCAAGGAACTCAGGGAGCAGTACCGGCTCGCGCTTGGGCGTCACCTGGTTGCCGAGGAGCGTCGTCTCGCCTACGTGGCCGTCACGCGGGCCCGGCATGACGTGCTGCTGACCGGTTCGCACCTGGTCAAGACCGGCGACACGCTCAAACCTGCCTCCCGGTTCCTGACCGAGCTGCAGCAGGCGGGGCTGCTTGCCGAGTTCGGCCCCGGCTTCATCGACGCGCCTAAGGACGCCGTCAACCCCGTCGGGGTCGCGCAGGCGTCCTGGCCGGTTACGCACCCGGCCGCCCCTGGTTCGGAGCGGGCCGCGCGCATCGCCGTCGCCGAGGCCGTCGGCCGCGCCATGGCGGCCCCCACCGCAGCCTCCGCGGGCGAGGCCCTCCGCGGCGGGCATCCCACGGGGGATGGCGCCACCGACGGGCGCGTGGCCCGCTGGTGGGAGGACGCCCGGCTACTGCTGGCCGAGCGCGACGCCGCCGCGGCCGAAGCCCCCACGGTCCGCCGGCCCGCCCACCTGGCCGCCACCCGGCTGGCCGACCTGCGCGACGATCGAGACGGCTTCGCACTCGACCTGCGCCGCCCCCTGCCGTCCCAGCCTCAATCCGCCGGGCGCCTGGGCACCGTCTTCCACGACGCCATCGCCCAGCGCCTGAGCAGCCGCGGCACTTTGTTCAGCCTGCAAGACGCCGGCGTCCCGGACACGCTCGCCGACTCCGACCGCAAGCGTGTGGAGCGCTGGCTCAAGGTCGCCGCCGAGCATCCGCTGCTAGACGGCTACGAGCTGGTGACCACTGAGGATTCCCTTGAACTCACCCTCGGCGACACCACGCTGCGCTGCCGCATCGACGCCATCTTCCAGCGCCCCGGCAGCGAACATTTCCTGGTGGTCGACTGGAAGACCGGCCACCAACGCGTGCCGGTGGACCAGCTCAGCGTGTACGTGCACGCCTGGGCCGCGAAGAAGCAGATCCCCACCGACCAGATCCGCGCCGCCTACGTCTACGTCGCGGACGGCGGAGAAGTCGACGAACTGGGCGAGGAGGCCTTCCTCTCGCTGGAGGAGATTCGGCGCAGCGTGGACCTGCAGGCTCAATGAGCGTCTGAGCCGTCCCCATCGGCTTCTGCGTCGGTACCGTCGTCGACGCCCTCGTAGTCGGCGTCTTCGTCGGCGTCCTCCTCGACCAGCACCATCTTGACCTCGCTGGTGGTGGCCTCCGGCTCGGCCGGCTCCTTGACCCCGGGCACGGGCGCCAGGCGCGGGCCGGTCTGCTCCACCAGCGGCTCATCCCCGACCTGGTCGGCCAGGTCCGTCAGCATTGCCACGGCATCGTCAATGATCGAGTCGCTGCCGGTGCGCACCCCGTGCCTGAGCCACTCGGCCAGGCTCAGTTCACTGACCAGCTCCGCCCGGTCGCGCAGGTGCCGGTCGACGCCCTCGGTGCGCGCCAAGTCGTAGGCGGACTCGATCGAGTCCAGGCAGTCCACGGGCACGGAGGCGTACACCCACGCCATGTCCTCGGCCGGGTCGCCCACATGCGCCTGGCCCAGCCCGCGCACGGCCACCACCGCGCCGCCCGCCGTCAGTACGTTCTCCGGCGCCAGGTCCCCATGCACCACCACCGGCCGGAAGCGCCACAGGGCCGTGTCCTCCAGCGCCACCTCCCACCGGGCCAGCAGCGACGGCGGCACCTTGCCGGTCCCGGCGGCGTCGTCGAGCAGGTTCAGCCAACGGGTGCGCACGTCGTCGGCGTCGTAGACGGGCAGGCCCGCCTCGGATACCACCGTGGTGGGCAGGTCGTGCAACTCGCCCAGCGCCTTGCCCAGCCCCGCGGACAGCCCCGGCCCCGGGCGCAGCGAATCGATGTCAATGGGCCGCCCCTCCAGGTGGGAGCGCACCTGAATGTAACTGCCTTCCAGCCGCAGCGTGCCGGCGGGGCGGGGCACGTCGAAGGACAGTCGGCCGTCGTCGACGATCCTCCCGATGCGTCGCAGTACCTCGGCCTCCGCCTCCAGGGTCGCGCCGGTTGCGTCCGCGTGGGTCTCCAGCACCTCCCAGTGGCGGCCCCGGGTGTCGACGACGCCGACCACCCGCAGGTCGGCGGAGCGCTCCTGAGGCAGGGCCAGGCGTGCGGGGTCCAGTCCGGGCACGGCTACCGCGGCCAGGGCCGCCAGGGCCAGTGGCGAGCGCTCGCGGGCGGACTCCGCGTCGGGCGCGGACCCACCCGACGTGGCGGTGCGAGGCGACTCGGAGGCGGAAGCGGGGGTGGACGGTCCGGCGGGCGGCTGTGACATGACTCCACCGTAAGCGAGGAACCCGCCGGACGGGGTGGCGCCGCGCCCCGGCGGCCGCCCACCATTCAGGCGATTGCCAGACGGCTGTCACCGTTGATGCCCCCGCGCCGGCGGCCGGAGTTTTCCACAGGCCGCTGAGACGGAGTGGCGTCGATGCGCAGTTGTGACCTATGGTCGCGGCGTGGCACTGCTCAACGCCGAGTCAGCGCCACGCAAGACACCCGCTGGCGAGCGCCTCGCCAGCGCCCAAGCAACCATCAACCGTTAGGCCCGCCATGGATGCCGCAGCCCTGCTGCACTCCGAAATCCGCGAACTCGTCCGCCGCCGCGGCGTCGACCCGCTCACGGACGCCCCCGGCCTGGAGGCCCTCGTCGCCGAGGCCAGCGCCGACTACCTCGCCCGCGCCGACGCCGGCCTGGTCCCGCCCCTGCCCGACCCCGACGACGCCGGCGCTCGCGCCGTCGACGCGTTGGCCGGCCTAGGCCCACTGCAGCGCTACCTGGACGACGACACGGTGGAGGAGATCTGGTGCAACGCCCCCGGCCGCGTGTTCATCGCCCGCGCCGGCCGTCCCGAACTGACCACCACCCTGCTGGAGGATGAGGAGTTGCGCGTCCTGGTGGAGCGGATGCTGCGCGCCTCCGGGCGCCGTCTGGACCTGGCCAGCCCCTTCGTGGATGCCCAACTGCCCGGCGGCGAACGCCTGCACGTGGTCATCCCACCCATCACCTCCCACCACTGGGCGGTCAACATCCGCAAGCACACCTCTCGGGCCGCGCGCACCAGCGACCTGGTGCGGATGGGGTCACTGACCGCGCACGCCGCCGCCTTCCTGGACGCCTCCGTGCAGGCCGGGTTGAACATCCTCGTCTCCGGCGCCACCCAGGCCGGCAAGACCACCATGGTGCGGGCCCTGGCCGGCGCCATCCCCGCCGGGCAGCGGGTGATCACGTGCGAGGAGGTCTTCGAGCTGGCGCTGCGCAATCGGGACTGCGTGGCCATGCAGACCCGCGCCGCCAACCTGGAGGGGACCGGCGAGATCAACCTGCGGCGCCTGGTCAAGGAGGCGCTGCGCATGCGTCCGGACCGGCTGCTGATCGGCGAGGTGCGCGAGGCGGAGGCCCTGGACCTGCTGATCGCCATGAACTCCGGCATGCCGTCTATGTCGACATTGCATGCCAACTCCGCCCGGGAGGCGATCGTCAAGATCTGCACGCTGCCGCTGCTGGCGGGAGAGAATGTCTCCGCAGGGTTCGTCGTCCCCACGGTGGCCGGCGCCGTCGACCTGGTGGTCCACCTGGACCTGGGCGCCGACGGCCACCGCCAGGTGCGGGAGATCGCCGCCCTGTCCGGGCGGGTGGAGAACGGCACCATCGAGATGTCCGACGTCTTCCACCGCGACGACGCCGGCCGGCTGGTGCGTGGCCCGGGGCTGCCGCGCGCCGCCGAACGCTATGCCCGCGCCGGCCACGACCTGGCCGCCCTGCTCACCGGTAACGCAGTGGGGTCCCATCCGGGCCTGCGCGCCGGGGCCGGCGGGCGTACCGGGACGGCGGGGGCCGCGGGGGAGTGGTCCTGATGGGCGCCGTAGCCGGGCTGCTGGGCGGCAGCGGCATCATCCTGATCTGGCTCGCCCTGACCAGCGAGCCGCCCCAGTGGCGTTCGGCCCGCCAACGGCACCTGGCGGACCTGCTCGTGCAGGCCGGCGTCGGCCGCACCAGTCCCGCCCTGTTCGTCACCGGCAGTCTCGGGCTCGGACTCGTGGTCGCCCTGATCTTCCTGGGGGTCTCCCGTGCCTGGCCGATCGCGGCCGCCTTCGGCGCCATCGCCGCCGGCGCACCGTTGCTGGTGGTCTCCTCCCGAGCCCGCACCCGCCGCACCAACCTGCGCGAGGTCTGGCCGGAGGCCGTCGACACGCTGGTGTCGGGCGTGCGCGCCGGCATGAGCCTGCCCGAGGCACTGGCCAACCTCGGTGAGCGCGGACCCGAACCGATCCGGGAGGAGCTGCGCGCCTTCGGCGTCGACTACGCCACCACCGCCCGCTTCGACCAGTCCCTGGACCGGCTCAAGGCCCGCTTCGCCGACCCGGTGGCCGACCGCATCGCGGAGGCCCTGCGGCTGGCGCACGAGGTCGGCGGCAACGACCTGACCACCCTGTTGCGTTCGCTGTCGCGGATGCTGCGGGAGGACCTGCGCACCCGCGGCGAGTTGGAGGCCCGCCAGTCCTGGACCGTCAATGGGGCGCGGGTGGCGGTGGCCGCGCCGTGGATCGTGCTGGCACTGCTGTCCACCCGCCCCCAGGCGGCCGCCGCCTACGCCACCGCCACCGGCGCCCTCATGCTCGCCGTCGGCGGGGTGGTGACCGTGATCGCCTACCGGCTCATGCTGCGGCTCGGGCGCCTGCCCGAGGAAGATCGGGTGCTGCGATGAGTCCCGGCTTCGCCGGCGCCCTGGCCGGGCTGCTCGCCGCCTGCGGCATCCTCGCCGTCATCGAGGCCGTGCGGCGCCACCGCCCCACCCTCGCCTCCCGCCTGGAGCCATATGTGCACCCACGCTCGGCCGCCTCGCGGCTACTGGTCGGCGCGCCGGCCGCGGACGGGCAGACCGTCAGCGCCGTGCTGCTGGGTACGGTCACCCGCCTGGGCGGCCTGCTGGAGGCGATCGGCTCCTCGGCCGACTCGGTGCGTCGGCGCCTGGCCCGCTCCGGGACCGGCCTGACCTATGAGGAACTGCGCACCCAACAACTGTTGTGGGCGGTGGCCGGGCTCGCCGTCGCCGCCGGGAGCGGACTGGCGCTGTCGCTCCTCTGGCGGGTCAACGTGCCGCTGCTGATCGTGCTGGCGCTGCTGGCCGGCGTCGGCGGGGCGGCCGCCCGCGACTGGTGGCTCACCCGCACCGTGACTCGGCGCTGTGAGCGCATTGAGGCGCAACTGCCCGACGTCGTCGAACTGCTTGCGCTCGTGGTCGGGGCCGGGCAGGGACCTGTCGCGGCCATCGAGCGGGTCGCGCGCGTGGGCCACGGCGAACTCGTGGAGGAACTGGAAGTCACCCTCGCCGACGTTCGTTCGGGCACCGTACTGTCCAGCGCCCTGGCCCACCTGGAGCAGCGGGTCGGTTCCCTGCAGGTCACCCGCCTGTCGGAGGTGATCGCCGTCGCCCTTGAGCGCGGCACCCCGCTGGCGGACGTGCTGCGCGCCCAGGCCGCCGACGCCCGCGAGGCCTCCCGACGCGCCCTGATGGAGGAGGGCGGGCGCCGCGAGATCGCCCAGATGGTGCCCGTCGTCTTCCTGATCCTGCCCATCACCGTCGTCTTCGCCCTCTTCCCGGGCCTGTTTGTGCTGCGGATCGGCCTATGAGCTGACTCCCCGCGCCGGTCGCGCCGCGCGCCCGCGGATTCCGGGCCGCCCGAAACCTCCCCACCGCCAGACCCTCATCCACCACCCCTCCACGGAAACGGAGAATCCCATGCAAACTCTCAAGCGCCTCAGTATTCGCCTGCAAACCCGGCTCCACCACTTGGACGACGAGCGCGGTGACGTCCCCGGCTGGGTGCTGGTCACCCTCATGACCGCGGGGCTGGTCGTCGCCCTGTGGGCGGTGGCCGGCCCGGCCCTGATCCAGGTGTTCAACGACGCCATCGCCAAGGTCTCCGGTGCCATCTGAACGGCCGGGCCGGTGCGCCCGCGGGCACGTCGGGCGCGGTGACGCGGACGGGCCCGGCGGCCGGCACCGGCCGGATGCCCGCCGCATGGCCACCGAGCGCGGCTCGGCCGTAGTCGACTTCGTGCTCGTCGGCGTGCTCGTCGTCGCCGTGTCGGTGGCGCTGCTCCAGCTCGCCCTCGGCCTGCACGTGCGCAACCTGCTCACCGACGCCGCCGGGGAGGGCGCCCGCCGCGCCGCGCTGGTCGGCGGCACCACCGCCGAGGCGGATGCGCGCGTGCGCGCCCTGGCCGACGCGGCACTCGCCGACGGCTACGTCGACGCCGTGAACGTCACCCGCACCCGGGTCGACGGCGTGACGGTGGTACGCGTGGACGTGACCGCCCCACTGCCGGTGTTGGGCCTGCTCGGCCCCGGCGGGGCGCTGCACGTCACCGGGCACGCCGTCGACGAGGCCGTCCTCGTGGGCGTGGACGGAGACGAACCATGAACCGGCGCGCGCAAAGCCGGCCGCACACGCCGGTCGAGCCGTCGGGGAGGCGTTGGTCTGGTCGCCGGGCCCCCGGTCTGCGTCTCCGCCGGGCCGGACGGCGGGGCGAGCCGGAGGCCGGCAACGCCGCGGTGGAGTTCATCGGGTGGACGGTGGTGCTGGTGGTGCCCGTGGTGTATCTGCTCGTCGCCCTCGCCCAAGTGCAGGCCGCTTCCTTCGCCGTGGCCTCCGCCGCCGACGCCGCCAGCCGCATCCTGGAGGTCGAGCCGGGGGAGACCGCCGTGGCTCACGCGCGTGTGGCCGTGAGCCTGGCCCTGTCCGACCAGGGCGTTGACGCCGACCCCGCCACCGCCCTGAGCGTGGGCTGCGCGGACGCCGCCTGCACCGGGGCGGTGGTACGCGTACAGGCGGGCGTGGACCTGCCGGTGCTCGCGTCGGCCGGGGTGGGGCGGGACGTCGTCGTCGTGGATGCCGAGCGCGCCGTCACCCTTGCCGTCAGCAAGGGAGGCGCACCATGATCTCGCGGGAGCGCTGCCGGGCCGCCGCCGCCCGGGTGCGCCGGACGGCCGCCGCGGAGGACGGGCAGACCCTGCTGCTGGGCGTCGGGCTGGTCGCCGTCGTCGCCGCACTGATTCTGGCGCTCGCCTCCGCCAGCGCCGTCTACCTGGACCTGAAGACCCTCACCTCGCTGGCGGACTCGGCCGCGGCCGCCGCTGCGGATGCGATCGACGACGCCTCCTACTTCGCCGGAGACTCCACCACGGCCGGCCCCGGCACGCTGTCGGCCGTGGGCGTGCGGGCCGCGGCCGCCGCCGACCTGGCCGGACAACCGGTCGAGCTGACCGGGGTGCAGATCACGGAGGCCGCCAGTCCCGACGGTGCCACCGCCGTCGTCACCCTGACCGCGCATTCCCAGCCGCCCTTCCTGCCCTGGGGCGTAATCCCCGCAGCGGGCTTCACGATCACCGCCACCGGCACCGCCCGGGCCACCACCAACATGTGAAGGCGCGGGGCCGAATTTCCGGATTCGGCATAAACGGGTCCGAAGCGGCCAAGAGCCGTTTCCGGATCGTTGGAATCAAGCCGTTTTATGGGCGAGCAGAGAGTGCGCGCCCGACGTTCCCGCCGGATTTGGACATTCTTCGGTGGGCGAGAGAGGTGGAGGAGCTACGGGGGATCAGGGTCGGGGTGGCGACGCGGTTAACCACTTGTGAATCGCCACTGGTCTGCGCGGCGAGCAGATCGAGTGCCCCGGCGGCGATCAGGTCGAAAGGCACACGCACCGTCGTCAGTGGCACGGTCAGTTGGCCGGCCAGCGGGGTGTCGTTATAGCCGACGACGCTCAAGTCCTTCGGGACGGAGCGTCCCAACGTCTTGGCCGCGGACAGCGTCCCCATGGCAAGGGAGTCATTGGCGGCGAAGACGGCGGTGATTCCCGGCGCCTCGCTGAGCACGGCTGTCGCCGCCGCGCTGCCGTCTGTGAAGCCGAAGCCGCAGTGGCGGACGTACGCCTCAGGGACCGGCACATCTGCCTCCGCCATGGCGCGGCGGTAGCCGGCCAAGCGCTGCCTGGCGGTGGAGGCGAAGTCGGGCCCGGGAAGCACTGCGACTTTGGTGTGCCCGAGGTCGAGCAGGTGGCGGGTTGCGAGATACCCGCCGAGCTCGTCGTCGCATACGGAGGAGGGTGAAATGTCGTCGGTGCGCAGTGCGAGCACATGCGGCACACCGCGTTCACGCAGGGAACTGGGCAGAGGATCATCAAGCCGAGCGGTGGCGAGTACGAGGCCGTCGACGCGCCGGGCCAGTAGCGAGTCCACGGCGTGGGCCTCGGCGGCGGAGTCGTCGCCGCACACGGATACGAGTGCGAACAATCCCCGAGCGGCCGCCGCTGAGAAGATCGCCTCGAACAGCAGCGCCATCACGGTGTCGGACAGCCGCGGCACCAGCACCCCGACGGTGCCGGTGTCGCCGCGTCGCAGTGCGGAGGCTGCGGCGTCGCGCCGGTATCCGAGCCGTTCGGCCGCCTCCCTCACTCGCTTGGCGGAGGCGGAGCGTGAGGTCGGAAGTCGTTCGTCCAGGATGCGGGAGGCCGTAGAGATGGACACGCCAGCTGCTGCGGCGACGTCCTTAAGGGTGACGGTCTTCACGGTGTGCCTCCTGGTCGGCTGATCGCATCGTAGCTGCGCGACTCGCAGACGAGGAGACGGACCCGCGGCACCCAAGGACGTCGCGGGTCCGTCTCGGACAGGGCTACTCGTGATCAAACGACGACGGCGGCCAGTGCGAAACCGTAGAGCACGCTCAGCCCCGTCGCCATGAGGCCCGGGACTAGGAAGGGGTGGTCGAAGAAGTGTGTGCCGAGCCGCGTCGAGCCGGTGTCATCGAGGTCCACCGCCGCCAACAGCGTCGGATAGGTGGGCAGGATGAACAGGGATGAGGTCGCCGGGAAGCAGGCGACCACGGTCGCCGGAGCCACACCGATCGCCAGCGCGGTGGGGAACAGCGCCCGCGTGGAGGCGGCCTGCGAGTACAGCAATGAGGAGGCAACTACCACCAAGATGGCGAACAGCCAGGGCTTGCCGGCGAGCGCGTCACCCAGGTGGGCTTGGATCCACTCCTGGTTGGCGGTCATAAAGGTGGTACCCAGCCAAGCGACACCGAGGATACAGGCGCAGGCGTTCATACCGGTGCGGAAGATTGACGAGCCCGGTATCGCCTTCGGATCTGCGCGGCAGGCCACGATGATCGCCCCGGCGGCTGCAAGCATGACGGAGATACGGCACTGTCCGGCGTCCATAACGGGCTCGGAGATCAGGCCCACCTTCTCGGAGATGGCAATGGAGTAGGCGAGCACCACAACCAGGGCGATCAGGAAGATCAGCACCGACAGCTTGGCGCCCGGGCGCAGTTCGCGGACCTCGTGCTTAGGCGGGGTGATCTCGCCAGCGGCGAGGCGGCGCCGATACTCCGGCACGACATCGAGTCGGTCCGTCCCGCGCGCCTTGTCCCAGAACATGAATACCAGTGCGGTAGTCATCGTGCCTAGGAAGGTGGCGGGGATCGACACCAGAATCAGGTCGATGAAGGTCCACCCGGAATTCGTCTCCTCAAGTTGGCCAGAGAGGAACACCACGGCGGCGGAGATCGGGGAGGCGGTGATGCCAAGCAGCGATCCGGCCACGCCGACCGCCAGCGGGCGGGTGGGGCGGATGTTGTTCTCCTTGGCGACCTCCACGATCACCGGCATGGTCGCGAAGGACACCTGTCCGGTGGAGGCGGCGAAGGTGAGCAGGTAGGTAACCAGGGGCGCCAGCAGGGCGAGGTACTTGGGGTGGGCACGCAACAGCCGGTCGGTGAGATTGACCAGGTAGTCGAGCCCGCCGGCCACCTGCATGGCCGAGGCCGCATAGATCACCACCATGATGAACACGATCACCTGCATGGGCAGGTCGCCGGGGGTGGCACCGAGCAGGCCGAGGACCACCACGCCGGCTCCGCCGGCGAAGGCAATGCCGATGCCGCCGATTCTGGCGCCGATGATGATGAAGGCAACGAAGACGAGGAACTGCAGAAGGATCACGGCCTACTCCATTGTGGGCGGTGGGTGGGGGGAGGAACGCGGCACGGGGCGTGATCACCATCGGCACCGATCGTGATGGGACACACTTGGTGTGGGGCGGCCGCGGGGCGTGGCGGTCGCGGGAATAAGGCCGCGACCGCCACGTGTAGTGGTCAGGCCGGGATCTGCGCCTTGCCGATTCCGGCGGCAGCCAGGGCCGCGGCGATCTCCTCGTGGGCGCCCTCTGCCAGGGGGCGTAGCGGAGAGCGCACGGTGGCGGTCTCCAGCACGCCGCGCTCCACCAGCGCCTCCTTCAGGGCGACGGTGCCCTCCATGTGACTTCCGCGGTGGTAGACCGCCTTGGTCACCGGCAGGAGCTGGTCATGCACGGCGCGGGCGGCGTCGTAGTCGTGCGCCTGGCCGGCCTTGAGCAGCTTGATCAGCAGCTCGGGGGCGATGTTGCCGTAGCCGACCAGGAGGCCGTCGACGTCGAACATGGTGTGCAGCAGGTACTCGTCGTGGCAACTCATGATCGTCAGGTCCGGGAAGGCCTCACGCAGTACCGGGATCTCGGTGTCCCACCGCTTCATGTTGCGCACGCCGTTCTTGGTGTAGTGCACGCCGGGCAGCGCCGCGATCTCCAACTGGGTGTCCAGGTCGTAGCTGCACTTGGTGTTGTCCGGGTACTGGAAGAGGATTTCGTTCAGGCCGGTCTCCTCATAGATCGCCTTGTAGCGGTCCTGCGGGGCGCCGGGCTGGAACCCGAACCGCAGCCAGCCGTGGGAGGGGTAGATCAGGCCGACGGTCGCCCCGGCGTCGACGGCACGCTGTGCCTCCTCGCAGGCGACCCTGGTGCCCTCGCCGGTGATGCCGGCGACGACGGGGACGCGGCCGTCGGTGGAGGCGACGAACGCCTCGATGACGGCCACCTGCTCGGACTGGGTGAGGAAGGTGCCCTCACCGGCGTGGCCCAGGACGACCAGTGAGGTGACTTCGGGGAAGGAGCCCAGCCAGGAGCCCAGGCGCTTGATGGCGGGGAAGTCGATCTCGCCGTCGGGGGTGAAGGGGGTGACGGGGGCGGGGTTGAGGCCGCGGAGGTTGGGTACTGGGACGCTCATATTGGTTCACTTCCTTGGGATCAAGAGCGGATCATGCCGCCGGGAGCGCCTCTTGCAAACGTTCCCGGGAACGTTTGCAAGAGTAGGTGAGGAGGCTCGCCGTGTCCATAGGTCGGAAGGCCCAGATGGTGGCTGTGCGGCCTCCCGGTACGCGCGCAGAATGATGCTCCGAATACGGGACAAACGCGTGTGCGCGACCGAACTGTGGCTGACAGATCGCTGATATCAAGCCGTTTTATGGGCGGCCAGAGAGCGCGCGCCCGACGTTCCTGCCGGATTTGGACATTCTTCGGCGGCGGCCTCTCCCGGCGGGCCCATACTGGGCCCATGACAGACCCCGAAACCGCGCCCGCGCTGCGCGACGACGACGCCTACGCCGACTCCATCATCGACTTCGTCACCGCCTCACCCACCTCCTACCACGCAGCCGCGGAGGTCGCCCGCCGCCTGGACGCCGTGGGCCTGACCGCCGTAGACGAGCGCGAGCCCTGGGGAACCGACCTGCCCCGCCGCGGTTACACCCGCCGCGACGGCGCCATCATCGCCTGGCTGCTGCCCGAGCAACTGGACGCGGCCGCCGGATTGCGGATCGTCGGCGCCCACACGGACTCCCCGGCGCTGCGGCTCAAGCCCCGCGCCGCCATGGTGCGCGACGGCGTGCAGGTGCTGAACGTCGAGGTCTACGGCGGGCCGCTGCTGAACGCCTTCCTGGACCGCGAACTCGGCCTGGCCGGCCGCCTGACCACCTTCGACGGCACCACCCACCTGGTGCGCACCGGCCCCATCGCCCGCGTCGCCCAGGTCGCCCCGCACCTGGACCGCAGCGTGAACGAGTCCCTGCACCTGGACAAGCAGGCCCATCTGTTGCCGCTGTGGACCCTGACGAGCGGCAAAGCGAGCGATGCGGCGGCGGCCGCCGGCACGGCCCCGGCGGGCGCCGCAACCGACGCGGCCGGACCCGGGAATGACGCCGCGTCCGCCCTGCCCGGCCCCGACGCGCCCGAGCATTACCTGTGCGAGCTGGCCGGCATCGACCCCGCCGACCTGGCCTTCTGCGACATCCTCACCTACCCCACCGAGGCGCCGGCCCGCTTCGGCCGCAATGGCGAGTTCCTCGCCTCCTCCCGCCTGGACAACCTCTCCTCCGTGCACGCCGCCCTGGTGGCGCTGGAGGCGTTGGCGCACGAGGGTGCAGACGCCGGGATCGCCGGCCCGATCGTCTTCATCGCCAATGACCATGAGGAGGTCGGCAGCGGCACCCGCACCGGTGCCGCCGGCCCGTTCCTGCAGACCGTGCTGTCCCGCCTCGCCGGCACCATGGGGGTCACGGGCGACGCCTACGCGGCGCTGCTGGCCCGCTCGGTGTGCGTCTCCGCCGACGCCGGCCACGCCGTCCACCCGAACTATCCACAGTTGCACGATCCCGCCGTGCGCCCCGTCCTCGGCGGCGGGCCGCTGCTGAAGATCAACGCCCAGCAGCGCTACGCCACCGACGCCACCGCCGTGGCCGCATGGGCACGCGCCTGCCGCGCCGCCGCGGTTCCCAGCCAGGACTTCGTGTCCAACAACGCCGTGCCCTGCGGCACCACGATCGGCCCGCTCACCGCCACGCGCCTGGGCATCCCCACCGTCGACGTCGGCCAGGGGCTGCTGTCCATGCACTCCCAGCGGGAGATGTGCGCGGTTTCCGACGGCGTCCGCCTCGCCCGGGCCATGCACGCCTACTGGCAGGGCGCCTGAACCCCAGAGGGCGGTGCGCCGCCCGGCCCCGCCCGCTTAGCCGCGCCGGCCGCCGGCCCCGCCACAAGACGACGGTGCCGGGCAGCCGCTCAATGCAGCCGCCCGGCACCGCCTGCCTTCAAGTGCGAGCCGGTGCTCAGCGCCAGGCGCCGCGCCAATACTGGATCGGCAGATGTGCGGCCTGCCAGTCGCTGACGCCCAGCTCGTGAGCCCAGCGCACCGGCAGGTACGGGTCGCGCAGGGCCGCCCGCCCGGCGGCGACGGCGTCGGCCAGGCCGGCCACCAGGATCTGCTCCGCCTGCATGCCGGAGTCGATGATGCCGACGGCGACCACCTGCGGCTGCCCTCCGCCCGGCGTCGTCATGCCGTCCACGGCCTGCTTGACCTGGGCGGCGAAGGGCACCTGGTAGCCGGGGCCCGCCGGCACCTGGGCGGGCGCGTTCCCGCCGGTGGACACGTGCAGCACGTCCACGCCCGCCGCCACCAGCTGCCGCGCCAACTCGGCGGTGTCATCCCCGGTGATCCCGCCCTCGGTCCAGTCGGTGGCAGACAGGCGGATGTCGAGGACCTTGTCCTCCCCGATGGCCGCGCGCACCGCCCGAACCACCTCCAGGGCGAAGCGGCGCCGCCCCTCGGCGGAGCCGCCGTAGGCGTCGGTGCGGGTGTTGGACAGCGGCGAGAGGAACTGGTGGATCAGGTAGCCGTGGGCGCCGTGCAGTTCCACCACGTCGTAGCCGGCGGCCACGGCGCGGCGGGCGGCGTCGGCGAAGGCCTGCACGGTGTCGGCGATCTCCGCGGTGGTCAGCGCGCGCGGCACCGCGTGGCCGGGGTAGGCCACCGCACTCGGCGCCACCAGATCCCAGTCGGGCAGGGTTCCGGAGCGGGCCCCCTCGACGTCGGGCCGCCACGGGGGCGTGCCCGCCTTGCGGCCGCCGTGGCCCAGCTGCACGCCCGCCAGCGCGCCGCCGGCGTGGATCGCCTCGACGATGCGGCGGTGGCCGTCCACCTGGGCGTCGTCCCACAGGCCGAGGTCGTAGGGGGACAGGCGCCCCGCGGGAGTGACGCCGGTGGCCTCGACGATCACGGTGCCGAAGCCGCCCTGGGCGCGCGAGCCGTAGTGCACCACGTGCCAGTCGGTGGCGATGCCGTCCTGGTTCTCGACCGAGTACATGCACATGGGTGGGAGCCAGAGGCGGTTGCGGGCCGTGAGCCCGCGCAGAGAAAGGGGCTGAAGGAGCTGTGGATTCGCCATGGCGTCACGCTACGCGTGCCGACCGTCGACGGCCAGGGGTGCGGTCGGGATCACTGCCGCCCACCCACGTGGGCTCGATAGCCTTGGCACATCATGACCACTTCCGCCCTCGCCCCCTCCCACCCCGTCCCGTACGGCGACCCCGCGCACACGCCCGCCCCGATCACCCGGCGCGTCGACGACGTCGCCCTCGTATTCGAAGGCGGTGGCATGCGCGGCACCTACACCGCGGCGCTGGTGCAGGTGCTGCTGGAGGAGGGGTTGTTCTTCCCCTGGGTGGGCGGCATCTCCGCCGGCACGACCAACACCGTCAACATGGTCTCCCGCGACCTGTGGCGCACCCGTGAGGCCTTCGTCGGGCTGACCACCGACCCCGACGCCGGCGGGTGGGGCAGCTTCGCCCGCGGCCAGGGCTACTTCAACTCCGAGCACATCTACCAGCACACCTCCCTGCCGGACGAGCTGTTCCCCTTCGACTGGGACACCTTCAAGTCCTCCGCGGCCACAGTGCGCCTGGGCGCCTTCCGCTGCGACACCGGCGAGGAGGTCTACTGGGGCCTGGAGGACATGGACGTCATGGAGGACCTGCTGGTGCGCTGCCAGGCCTCCTCATCCATGCCGGTGCTCATGCCCACCGTCCACATCGACGGCGTGCCCTACCTCGACGGGGCGCTCGGCCCCACCGGCGGTTTCCCCACCGACGCCGCCGTGGCCGACGGCTACGAGCGCATGCTCGTGGCCTCCACCCGGCCGGCAGGCTACCGCAAGCCCGCCGAGAAGCGCGCCGCCGCCTACCGGCGCATGTTCCGCAAGCAGCCGGAGGTCGCCGAGGCCATCATCAACCGGCCCGACGGCTACAACCGCACCATTGAGGAGCTGGAGCAGGGGCGCCGCGAGGGGCGCGTCTACCTGTTCCAGCCCGACCGCATGGCGATCGAGAACGGTGAGCTGCGCTACGACCGCGTGGTGACCGCCTACGAGGCCGGCCTGGCGCAGGCCCGCCGGGAGCTGCCCGACATCCTGGAATTCCTCGGGTTCTGAGCCCGACGGCGACCGCCGCCGGGCGGTGGACGACGACGCTGTGACAATGTCAACGTCTGATTTCGTTGGCGTCACGAATGGGGTCATGCTGTTCTTGGGGCTCGTACCGCCCGAACCCGGGCGGGACATGGCCTGAACGGAGACATCTATGACCAATAAGCCCAAGATCGGGATCGTGCTCGGCTCGGTGCGGGAGGTTCGCCTCGGCGAGCAGATCGCCCAGTGGGTGCTTGAGCACGCGCGCGCCCGCGGCGACGCCGACTACACCATCATCGACGTCAAGTCCTTCGACCTGCCCCTGTTCACCTCGCAGGTTCCGCCAATGATGGCGAACAAGCAGTATGACGACCCGCGGGTGCAGGCCTGGTCAGACGCCATCGACTCCCAGGACGGCTTCGTGTTCGTCACCTCCGAGTACGACCACGGCATCCCCGGCGCCTTCAAGAACGCCACCGATCACCTGTTCTCCGAGTTCCAGAACAAGACCGTCGGCTTCGTCGGCTACTCCGGCGACGGCGCCATCCGGGCGGTCGAGCAGTGGCGCACGGTCCTGGGCAGTTGGAGCATGCACGTGGTCTACCCGCCGGTGCAGCTGATCCTCGTCACGGACACCACGGCGGACATGGCCACCTTCACCCCCGTGGACCGGCGCGACGTCCAGTTGGCCGAGACCCTCGACGCCGTCGTCGCCTCCATCGCCGCCCGTCAGGGCTGAGGCGCGCCGGGCGCGCCCGCGAAGCCGAAGGTGGTGATCGCGGGCACGGCCCGGCCGCCGTCGAGCGCCGCGGCCAGCAGCCGCAGGACCTTCAGTTCGTGCGGCGGGACCGGCTCGGGCAGTGCGTCCAGCGCAAACCACCTCAGGGCGCCGGACTTGTGCGGCTCCTGGATGGTGGGTGTGCCGCGCCAGCGAGTCAGGGTGAAGAAGAAGTCCGCCCGCTGCTCGAGGGCCGGCCCGCCGACGGCGTTGCTGCGGTGCATGGCGGTGAGCGGCACCAGATCGCCGGGGTCGACGACGACGCCCATCTCCTCGGCGCCTTCCCGCACGGCCGCCGCGGTCACCGACTCGCCGGGCTCGACGTGCCCCGCGATCCCGGCTGCCCAGTGCCCGTCCATGAAGCCGGTGTTGCGGCGCAGCTGCAGCAGCACCTCGGTAGCGGCGGCGCCGTGAGGCCAGCCGGCAGGGGAGCGGGGTGCGCGGTCGACGCCGACGGGATGGCCGGTGCCGAGTGCCTCCGTGGCCATGACTGTGGAGGCGTCCTTTCGGGGACGCAGCAACAACACGTAGGCGGCGGGCACGAGCGCGAAGGGCGCGGCGTCGTCGGGGCCGGCAGTGCGGGGGAGAGCGGGCATGCCCGCACGCTAGCGCAGCGCTGCAGCCTCGTGGCATTCACGCCGGAGCCCTACGGGGTACACAGGTGGCACATAAACGGGGTCACCAGACTGGTCGGCGACCAGCAAGCCGATGCCGCGGCGGCGGTGGAACATGCGCACCGTCGTCGGGTAACGGCAGCACACCTGAAGGAGATCCCCATGCGTTTCAGCCGTACCACCGAATACACCACCGACCTCGACGACGACCGCTTCTACATGCGGCGCCGCTCCGTGCTGCTGGGCGGACTCGGCCTGGCCACGGTCGGTGTGCTGACGGCCTGCGGCCCCTCCAACGACTCCGCCTCCACCGCCACAGCCACCACCGAGACGGCCGCCGATGCGGACACCGCCGCCACCGCCGCCGACGTGGAGGCCTCCGTCGGCCCGGAGTACCACGAGGCCTCCGAGTCCAACACCGCCCTGTCGAGCGGTTCCTGGACCGGCTCGATCGGCGACAAGGAGATCACCCTGAGCGGCGCCTACCTCGTCGACGGCATCGCGGCCACCATCGACGGCGGCACCTTCGAATCCGCCAGCGGCGACGAGACCGTCTTCCTGGTCGTCAACGGCGGCAGCCTCACCGTCACCAACGCCCGCGTCAACAAGTCGGGCGACGCCTCCACCGACGGCGAGCACGGCGTGGATGACTCCTACAGCTTCTACGGGCTCAACTCCGCGATCGTGGTGGTCGGTGAGGGCAGCAGCGCCAGTATCGACCAGACCACGCTGACCACCGACGCCTCCGGCGCCAACGCCGTCGTCGCCACCGGCGGCGCCACGGCCGAGGTCACCGCCAGCGCCATCAACACCACCGGCGAGTCCTCCCGCGGCCTGCACGCCACCTACGCGGGCACCATCACCGCCGCCAACCTGACCATCACCACCGAGGGCGCCCACTGCGCCGCCGTTGCCACCGATCGCGGCTCCGGCACCGTGACGGTGGACGGCACGAACACCTTCACCACCGCCGGCGACGGCTCGCCCTGCATCTACTCCACCGGTGAGATCACCGTCTCCGGCCTGACCGGCACCTCCGGCCAGGGGCAGGCGATCGTGGTCGAGGGCAAGAACCACGCCACCGTCTCCGACTCGACGTTCACCACCGACTCGGAGACCGCCGGCGTCATGCTGTACCAGTCCATGTCCGGGGACGCCGCCGACTCCGACGCCGCCACCGAGACCTCCACCCTCGCGCTCACCGACGTCAGGCTGACCTGCAGCCGGGACGTGCCCATCCTCTACGTCACCAACACCACCGCCGAGGCCACACTCACCGGCTGCACGCTGGAGACCGCCGGCGGCCTGGCAACCGCCGACGAGGACCGCTGGGGCAACTCCGGCTCCAACGGCGGCACCCTGACCCTCACCCTGGACGCAACCAGCTTCGATGGCGCCATCACCGCCGGGAGCACCTCCGCCATCACCGTCAACACCATCAACGGGGGCGCCGCCACCGGCACCACCTCCGGCGACGTCACCGTCTCCTGAGGCCACGGTTCGCAGGGCCCCTTGCGGCGTGTGCGGCGCGCTTGAGGCCGGCACTTGTCATGGAATGCACCTCTTTCTGCGTCTGCTTCCTGAGGGGGGCTCCGCGCTCACCGCAGAATCATGCGACTCGATGCGGCGCGCCAGGGGCGGTTGCGGTTGAAAGTGGTGCATTCCGTGACAGGCGTACCTCGTCTAGCGGCCGCGGTGTGCCGCGGGTACCGGCGTGGGCGTGTAAGCGGCGGTTGCACGGGCGAGTGGGGAAGGCCTTTGACGCGTGGGCTAGCCATTAATAGGGAATTGGAGGAATCCCACAAGTTGCGCTCGCGGATCCGGGCGGCAAACGGCGGTGCGTTGCGGGCCCTCGCACCTCTACGGTGGTGGCATGAGCACAAACATGCGCCCTGCCGTCCGCTCCAACACCGCTCCCGCCGCGGTGCCCCTGGCCCGCCGCGTCGCCCGCGAGGCGGCGCTCATCATCGGTGGCGCCGCCGCCATCGCCCTGATCGGTCAGATCGCCCTGCCACTGCCCTTCACCCCGGTGCCGGTCACCCTCGGCACACTGGCCGCCCTCGGCGTGGGCGGCGTGCTCGGCTCCCGGCGCGGCCTGGCGGCCGTGGCCCTGCTCGCCGCGGCGGCCGCCCTCGGAGCCCCGGTGCTCGCGGGCTGGAGCGGCGGTATCACCGCCTCCTTCGGGTACGTGCTCGGCTACGGGCTCGCCGCGCTGCTCGCCGGCCGCGCCGGAACGGTCGCCGTGGGCCGCGGTACGCCGGCGGTCCTGCGGGCGGCGGCGGTGCGCGTGGGACTCATGCTCGCCGCCTCCGCGCTGGTGTACGTGCCCGGCCTGCTGTGGCTCAAGGCCGCAACCGGCGCGCCGTGGAACGCGGTGTTCGTCATGGGGCTGGCGCCGTTCGTGGTGGGTGACCTGCTGAAGTCCTTCGCGGCCGCCCTCGTGGTCCGCCCGGCGGCCCTGCGCTGACTCGCCCCACTCCCGGATCCTGAGACCGGCCATTCGCAATCCGGTCGGCAGCGATAGGACTGAACCATGACCTCCCCAGCGCAAACCCCTAGTTCCTCCCAACCCGCCGACCCGACGCCGGCTCCCCGCCGCAACGACGAGGACCGCTCGGCCTACATCGCCGTCACGGTCTTCCCCTTGCTGATCCTGCTGGCCTTCGCCGCCGCGATGCTTGCCCCCGAGGCGCTCAGTCCGCTGTCCGCCGGCACCAACTACGCCCTGGGCATCATCATGTTCGGCATGGGCCTGACTCTGACGGTCCCCGACTTCGCCCTGGTGGTGCGCCGCCCCCTGCCGGTGCTGGTGGGAGTGGCCGCCCAGTTCGTGGTCATGCCCCTCATCGCCTGGACCCTGACCCGCATCTTCCAACTGGACCCGGCCCTGGCCGCCGGCGTCATCCTGGTCGGCTGCGCCCCCGGCGGCACCTCCTCCAACGTCATCTCCTACCTCTCCCGCGGTGATGTGGCGCTTTCGGTGACCATGACCTCGATCTCTACGCTGCTGGCCCCGCTGCTCACGCCCCTGCTCACCCAGTGGCTCGCGGGCCAGTACATGCCCGTCGACGCCGGCTCCATGGCCATGTCGATCGTGAAGATCGTGCTGGTGCCCGTCATCGGCGGCCTGCTGATTCGTGCCTTCCTGGGCCGCTTCGTGGAGCCGCTGCTGCCCGCGATGCCCTGGATCTCCGTGCTCGGCATCTGCTACGTGGTGATCGCCGTGGTCTCCGGTTCTGCCGACAAGATCGCCTCCGCCGGAGCGCTGGTGCTGCTGGTGGTCGCCCTGCACAACTGCCTGGGTTACCTGCTCGGCTACCTGATCGGCCGGGTGACCAGCCACGACGAGAAGGCCTCGCGCACCACCGCCATTGAGGTCGGCATGCAGAACTCCGGCCTGGCCGCCGGGCTCGCCGCCCAGTACTTCAGCGCGGAGGCCGCCCTGCCCGGAGCGGTCTTCTCCATCTGGCACAACCTCTCCGGCGCCGTGGTCGCGGCCCTGTTCCGCCGCCGGGATGCCCGCGCCGCCAACTGAGGTTTCGCCCGACGACGGCGTGTGCCTGCCCGTGGTGGTGGGCATACGCCGCGGCCTCGCGCCCAGGCGGTGTTTCACGGCGGCTGGCGCTCGCGGATCCCCGGAGCGGGCGGGCGGACTCACCTGCGAGTGTTCGAGTCCGGGGCCTACTGCCTGCCCAGCGGCAGGAATGTGGCGGAGGTTACTTGCGCGGCCGGTAGTGGCCGGTTCTGCGCCGCCCATCGTTGGACATAGCCCCGGCCTTGACGTCCGGGGTGTAAGGCGTGTTTCCAAATGCGGGTATCGTGAGACGGTCCGTTCGGTCCCAAGGTCGCCCGCGGGTGGCTGTGTCTGGGCGGCAATGTCCGTAGCCGCACCGGAATCGGCTCCCACGCGGGGCCCGGCCCTCCGGCGGCCCGCCAAAGAGAAGACCGCATGTTTCCGTACCTAATGCGCAGGCTTGCGAACTACGCGATCCTGTTGGTCATAGCGACCGTCTTGGCGTATTTCCTCGCCGCGACGCAGCTCAACCCACTCGGGTTGTATGACCTGAGCAATACCAAGCTCAACTGGGACGGCATTTACGCCACACTCACGTCCTATAACATCAACCCCAATGATCCGGTCCTGGATCGGTTCAAGATTTGGGCCACGGGCGTGCTCACCGAGTGGGACTGGGGCAAGACCCCCAAGGGTGAATCCGTCAATGCCATCGTTGCCCGCCGCATGTGGGTATCGGTGCGGCTGGTCTTCCTCGGCTCCCTCATCGGTATGGGCGTCGGCACGGCGCTGGGCGCCTGGACCGCCACCAAGCAGTACTCCGCCGCGGACCGCATCATCACGGTGCTGTGCCTGATCGTCTTCTCCACGCCGGTCATGGTCATCGCCCTGTTCCTCAAACTCGGGGCCATCAAGGCCAATGCCGCCCTGGGCGGGCAGGTCTTCGAGTTCGTCGGCGAGGGCTCCGGCTTCGTCGGTCGCGCCCAACACCTGCTGCTGCCGACCATTTCCATGTCGCTTACGGGCATCGCTACCTACTCGCGCTACCAGCGCAACCTCATGCTCGACACCCTCGGCGCCGACTATGTGCGCACCGCACGCGCCAAGGGACTGCGCAAGCGCCAGGCCATCACCCGTCACGCGTTGCGCACCTCGCTGATCCCCATGGGCACCTACTTCGCCTTCGCTCTGGCCACCATGTTCGTAGGCGCCTCCATCACGGAGACCGTTTTCACCTGGCACGGTATGGGCGAGTACGCCGTCACCTCGATCTCCACCTTCGACATCAACGGCACCGTAGCCGTGGTCGCCTTCTCCGGAATGATGACGCTGATAGGCGCCCTCTTGTCAGACGTCCTCGTGGCCGTCATCGACCCCCGCGTGAGGGTGAGCTGAAATGGCAGACGCGTCCCGCAATGACAGCACCTCCGGCGGCAGCAGCCGCTCGGATTCGGTCATCGGCCCCGACTCGGCGCCTGGCGCCTCCCTGGAGACCGCCATTCCCGGCAATGCGCCGGAGATGGCCGACTCCGCCGCGCAGACCGCGCGCCTGACCCGCGGTCAGATCCTGCGCCGCCGCTTCTTCCGCAATAAGAGCGCCGTGGGCGGCCTGGTGGGCTTCGGCCTGATCGTGCTGCTGGCCGTCGTCGGCCCGCACATCGCCCGCTACCACTACACCGAGCCCGATTTCCTCGCCTTCCACGTCCCCCCGAACGCCGATCACTGGCTGGGAACCACCAAGGACGGCTCGGACGTGTTCGCCATGGTGATCGAGGGCCTGCGCAAGTCTCTGATCATTGGCCTGAGTGTGGCCGCGATCCAGACCGGCGTGGCTGCCATCGTCGGCAGTGCGGCCGCCTACTTCGGCGGCTGGTTCGACAAGGTCGCCCTGTGGGTCATCGACCTGCTGCTGGTGGTGCCCTCCTTCCTGATCATCGCCATCGTGTCCCAGTCGGTCTCCGGCCAGTCCAAGGGCTCGATTCCGCTGTTCATTATTCTGCTGGCCGCATTCGGCTGGATGCTGACCGCCCGCGTCATCCGTTCCATGACGCTGTCCGTGCGGAACATGGAGTACGTGACGGCGGCCCGCTACATGGGGGTCAGCGCCCCGCGGATCATCGCCCGCCACATCCTGCCCAACGTCTCCTCCTACATCATCATCGACGCCACGCTCGGCATTGCCAGCGCGGTGCTGAGCGAGACCACGCTGTCCTACTTCGGCTTCGGCGTGAAGCCCCCGAACACCTCCCTGGGTACGCTCATTCAGCAGTCGCAGGGTGACGTCGCCGTCTACCCCTGGGCCTTCATCGCCCCCGCCGTGGTGCTGATGGTCATGCTGGTGTGCGTAAACCTCATTGGCGACGGCGTGCGTGACGCCCTCGATTCCTCGTCTAAGTCTGGAGGCCAGGCATGAGCCGCTCCCACAAGCAGGCCCCCGCATTCGAATCCGACGCTCTGCCCGACCCGGCCGCCGCCGCCCCACTGCTGGAGGTCCGCGACCTGTGCGTCACCTTCCCCTCGGAGGACGGTCAGGTGCACGCCGTGCGCGGCGTCAACCTGGACCTGGCTCGCGGCGAGGTGCTCGCCCTGGTCGGTGAGTCGGGCTCGGGCAAGTCGGTGACCTCCACTGCCGTCATGGGACTGCTGGACGAGTCGGCTGCCGTGTCCGGTTCGGTCAAGCTGCACGGCACCGAGCTTCTGGGCCGTTCAGACGCATACATGTCGAAGCTTCGCGGCACCCAGATCGCCATGGTCTTCCAAGACCCGCTATCCGCCCTCACCCCGGTGTACACGGTGGGTCAGCAGATCGTGGAGGCCCTGAAGATCCACAACCGCGGCATGTCGGACAAGGATGCGAAACGACGCGCCATCGAGTTGCTGGACCTGGTGGGTATTCCCAACCCCACCGTGCGCGTGAACGCCTATCCGCACGAGTTCTCCGGCGGTATGCGTCAGCGCGCCGTGATCGCCATCGCGATCGCCAACGATCCCGACCTGATCATCGCCGACGAGCCCACCACCGCGCTGGACGTGACTATTCAGGCGCAGATCCTGGACGTGCTGCGTACCGCGAAGCAGGAGACGGGCGCAGGCGTCATCATGATCACTCACGACCTGGGAGTGGTGGCCGGCATGGCCGACCGGGTCAGCGTCATGTACGCCGGCCGGATCGTGGAGACCGGCGACGTCGACGACGTGTTCTACCGCCCCCGCATGCCCTACACGATCGGTCTGCTCGGCGCGCTGCCCCGCCTGGACGCCAAGAAGGACTCCGCCCTGGCCACCCTGGAGGGAAACCCGCCGTCGCTGCTGGCCGAGCCCACCGGCTGTCCCTTCGCCCCGCGCTGCCCCATGGTGCAGGACGCCTGCCTGGACGGCGAGCCCGCCCTGGCACCGGTGCGCCCCGATGGCAGCCTCGACGCCGTAGACGACGCCCCCGCGCGCCCGCAGCTGTCCGCCTGCCGTCGTTTCCCGGAGATCGAGAAGAACAACCTCAACTACCGGGACATCTACCCGGTGCCCAAGCTCAAGACGCCGGAGGCCCTCGACCTGCCCCATGAGCAGCGCGAGGAGGTGCTGCGGGTCACCGAGCTGGTAAAGGACTTCCCGCTGATGAAGGGTGCGGTCTTCAAGCGCCGCGTGGGCACCGTCCATGCCGTGGCGGACGTGTCCTTCGACGTGCGCAAGGGTGAGACCCTGGCGCTGGTGGGGGAGTCCGGCTGCGGCAAGAGCACCACTCTGCTGGAGGTCATGGACCTCAAGTCTCCCCAGCACGGCACGATCGTGGTGCTCGGCAAGCAGACGGACAAGCTGTCACGCGGTGAGCGTCGCCGGATGCGTCAGGACGTGCAGATCGTCTTCCAGGACCCGATGGCCTCGCTCGACCCGCGCCTGCCGGTGTTCGACCTGATCGCCGAGCCGCTGCGCGCCTTCAAACGCCCCAAGCAGGAGATCGCCGACCGGGTGGCCGAACTGATGCAGCTGGTCGGCCTGGAACCCAGCCACGCCAACCGCTACCCGCGCAACTTCTCCGGCGGGCAGCGCCAGCGCATCGGCATTGCCCGGGCGCTGGCCCTGGAGCCGAGCCTGTTGGTGCTGGATGAGCCGGTTTCCGCCCTGGACGTCTCCATCCAGGCCGGGGTGATCAACCTGCTCGACGAGCTGCGCGCCACCCTGGGGCTGAGCTATCTCTTCGTGGCTCACGACCTGTCCGTGGTGCGGCACATCGCCGACCGGGTCGCGGTCATGTACCTGGGGCGGATTGTGGAGATCGGCGACGTTGACGCGGTCTTCTCCGCGCCGGCTCACCCCTACACGCAGGCGCTGCTCTCCGCCATCCCGATTCCGGATCCGGTTAAGGAACGCACCCGCAGCCGCATCATCCTGCAGGGCGATCTGCCCTCGCCGGCCAACCCGCCCTCGGGCTGTCCCTTCCGCACTCGCTGCCCCAAGTTCGCAAATGAGCTCGACGATGAGCAGCGAGAGGCCTGCCTGACCCGGCTTCCGGACTTCTTCACGATGGGGGAGGACCACCGGGTCTCCTGCCACTACTCGGAGCACGCCAGCGTGTTCTGAGCCTTCGGGTGTGCTCGGATCGGTGTGGTTTGGCGGCCAACGCCAATCCGAGTATCAGACAGGTGTCAGAAACACTCGTATGGTTTTCACAGCTGCCGGGCACCTCACGCGTCCCGCTTGCCAACAACCGCTCAGCCGATCCAGAAACGGAGTACCACCAATGCAAATCAACCGTCGTCTCTTCCTCTCGGGCACCGCCTCGGCGGCCGCCCTGGCGGCCCTGGCCGCCTGTGGCGGGGGCTCGTCCTCCTCATCCGCCAGTGCCTCTGCCGGCGCGGTGGAGTTGGCTGCCGCGGACATCAACCCGCAGGACCGCTCCGCCCTGCAGCAGGGCGGCGAGTTCCGCATTCCGATCGAGGCCATGATCCCGAACTACAACCCGCTGCACATCGACGGCAACGTCGGGGACAACGGCACCACCCTGCAGGGCTTCACCGGCGTGCGCAACTGGATCTACAACGAAGACGGCACCTTCGAGGTGAACGAAAACTTCTGCCTCGACTACACCGAGGAGGAGGTGGACGGCAAGACCGTCATCACCATGCACCTCAACCCCGAGGCCAAGTGGAACAGCGGCGAGTCGATCCAGGTGGCCGACTATCAGGGCTGCTGGCAGGCCTGCAACGGTGAGAACGAGGACTTCAACGCCGTGGTCGCGTCCACCGACGGCTGGGATCACATCGAGTCCATTGAGGCCGGTGCCGATGAGTTCGAGATGATCGTCACCTTCGATGCCGTTTTCCCTGACTGGTCGAGTGTTTTCTCGGACGCCTCCCTCGTTCCGGCGTCGCTCACCACCGATGCGGAGACCTTCTCCTCCTGGACCGATGCCTCCGTCACCGACTATTGGACCGGCCCCTACCTCGTCACGGATGCCGATTCCGCCAAGCAGGTTCTCACCCTGGAGCCCAATCCGAACTGGTGGGGCGACGCCCCGCTGCTGGACAAGATCACCCTTCGGGCCATGGACTCCTCCCAGCTCGGTACCGCCTTCGGCAACAACGAGATCGACTATGTCTATCCGATTATCGACGCCGCCATCTACGACCAGTGCAGCCAGCGCGCCGACGGTGAGATTCGCCAGGCCTACGGCGTGCAGTGGCGCCACTTCACCATGAACGGCTCCTCCGGCATCCTGGCCGACCAGGCCGTGCGCCAGGCCCTGGTCAAGGGCATGGACCGCCTCACCATCACCGAGGGCGACTTGCAGGGTCTGCCGGTGCCGGCCTCCCAGCTGCAGCTCGGCAACCATCTGTTCATGCCTCATAACGAGGGCTACGCGGACAACACCGGGGACTACGCCTACGACCCGGAGGCCGCGGCGGCCGATCTCGAGGCCGCCGGCTGGACCCTGGCCGAGGGCGCCGAGTTCCGTGAGAAGGACGGGCAGAAGCTCTCCATCAAGTACCTGCGCATGCCCGACATCTCCACCTCCGCCACCGAGGGCCGTATCCTGCAGGCCAATATGGCGGAGATCGGCGTGGAGATCGTTATGGATGACACCAATCCTGAGGACTTCAACGTTCGTCTTCATGACGGCCAGTTCGAAATCACGGCCTTTGCCTGGGTGGGTACTCAATACCCCATGGCCAATATCGGCCAGATCTACGGCGAGGGCTCTGCCTCCAACTACTCCGGTGTCTCCGACCCGGAGCTGCAGGAACTCATTGGCCAGGTGGCCACCGAGGCGGACCCGGACAAGCGCATCGAGCTGGCCAACCAGGCCGACGCCAAGATCTGGGAACTGGCCACCGTCACCCCGATCTACTCCCGCGTGGACTACCGTGCGGTGCCGAAGACCCTCGCCAACTACGGCGCCTTCGGCCTGTCCACCGCACGTCCGGAGGACGTCGGCTACATGGCGGAGTAAGCGACCTTCGGTTCGTGATCCGGCGCCGGTCGGGGTTAGATCACGGGACACCACGCACGGTTCCCCGCTGACAACCGAGCCGGCATTGTTGACGGCGGTGCCCACCTCAACCAACTGCTTGAGGTGGGCGCCGCCGTTTGCACAGCGGCATTCGCCTACGTGGATGAGGCAGGATGGGGGAGTGCCCACGATTGTTCTGCGTTCACTGACGGGCCGGATCGGGACCGTCCTGGTTGCGCTCGCCTGCCTCTACCCGGTTATGGTCATCTGGCTCGCCGATGGCTACGGCCACGGCCTGAAGGCGCTGGCGGTGGCCGTCGCCGTCGTCGTCGCGGTCTGGCTGCTGTGGTGGCGCCCGCGGGCCGTGGTCGCCGAAGACGCCATCGGCGTGCGCAACGCCTTCCGCAGCCACCGCATCCCCTGGGAGTCGCTGCACGGCACCCGTGCCCGCTGGGGACTCGTCTTGGAACTCGGATCGGATGACTCTGCCAGCAACGTGACCGTGTCCGCCTGTCAGCGCGGCGGGGTATTCACCGCTGTGCGGCACGAGCGCCGTGCCGTTCGCGTGGACGAGGCCTACGTGACCGCCACGGTCACCGACCCGTCCGAGGATGCGGCTAACGCCGAGCGTCCCACTTACCGCACCCATATGGACGCCGGCGACGCCGCCCACCTGATCGAGCTCTACCGCGCCGCCCGCACCGAGCACCTGGCACTGACCCGCCGGCTGCGGCGACGCGCCCAGCGGCTCGGCAAGCTACCTGCTGACTCCGCCGGTCAGGACCGTCCGTCTTCGGCTGGATTTTCGCCGGTTCCCACCACCCGCTGGGACTGGGCCCCCACTGCCGCCACCGCCGTCGTCGTGCTCCTGCTCGCGGTCGCGCTCATTGCCCTCTGACGCCCCGCAGCCGACCGCACGGCTTCCGGCGGTGTCGCGGCCGCTTCCCGGCCCCCACCCGGCCGACGTCGAGGAGGGGAACAGACGCCGTCCCGGTCCCCGTCGGATCACGGGGAAGCAGAGGTGAGCGGCCGCACAGGCGGCATGTCGCGCCTGTCATGGCCCGCCGGCGCGCGCGGCGGTACCCTTGCTGAGTTTGTGCGCCCGCGGGCGCTTGCCTAGGGGAGGAATCAGCCCATATGACCGTGCGCCAGGATCTGCGCAACGTCGCCATCGTCGCCCACGTCGACCACGGCAAGACCACTCTCGTCGACGCGATGCTCTGGGAGGCCGGTGCCCTCGGCAACCACGCCAACCAGGACAACACCGGCGAGCGCGTCATGGACACCGGCGAGCTGGAGCGCGAGAAGGGCATCACCATCCTCGCCAAGAACACCGCCGTCCACTACGCCGGCCCGGCCGCCATCGACGCGGGACTGCCCGCCGGCATCACCATCAACGTCATCGACACCCCCGGACACGCCGACTTCGGCGGCGAGGTCGAGCGCGGACTGTCCATGGTGGACGGTGTGCTGCTGCTCGTGGACGCCTCCGAGGGCCCCCTGCCGCAGACGCGCTTCGTGCTGCGCAAGGCCCTGGAGGCGAGCCTGCCGGTGATCCTGGTGGTCAACAAGGTGGACCGCCCCGACTCCCGCCTGGACGAGGTCGTCTCCGAGACCACCGACCTGCTGCTCTCGCTCGCCTCCGACCTGGCCGACGAGCACCCGGACATCGACCTGGACGCCGTGCTGGACGTGCCCGTCGTGTACGCCTCCGCCAAGGCCCGCCGCGCCGACACCGTCAAACCCGCCGACGGCGAGCTGCCCGCCTCGAAGAACCTCGAGCCCCTGTTCCGCACCATCATCGAGCGGATCCCCGGCCCCTCCTACGACGAGTCCGCGCCCCTGCAGGCGCACGTGACCAACCTGGACGCCTCCCCGTTCCTGGGGCGCCTCGCCCTGCTGCGCATCCATGCCGGCACCCTGCGCAAGGGGCAGACCGTCGGCTGGGCCCGCCACGACGGCTCCATCGCCTCCGCCCGCGTTTCCGAACTGCTGGTCACCGAGGGTCTGGAGCGCAAGCCCGCCGAGGAGGCCCACGCCGGTGACATCGTCGCCGTCGCCGGCATCGAGGACATCACCATCGGCGAGTCCCTGGTCGACCCCGAGGACCCGCGGCCCCTGCCGCTGATCAAGGTGGACGACCCCGCCATCTCCATGACCATTGGCATCAACACCTCCCCGATGGCCGGCCGCACCAAGGGCGCCAAGGTCACCGCCCGCCAGGTCAAGGACCGCCTGGATCGCGAACTGATCGGCAACGTCTCCCTGCGCGTGCTGCCCACATCCCGCCCCGACGCCTGGGAGGTGCAGGGCCGCGGCGAACTGGCGCTGGCCATCCTGGTGGAGCAGATGCGCCGGGAGGGCTTCGAGTTGACGGTCGGCAAGCCGCAGGTGGTCACCAAGATGGTCGACGGCAAGCGCCACGAGCCGGTCGAGCGCATGACCATCGACGTGCCCGAGGAGCACCTGGGTGCCGTCACCCAGCTCATGGCCGCCCGCAAGGGCCGCATGGAGACGATGACCAACCACGGCACCGGCTGGATCCGCATGGAGTTCCTGGTGCCCGCCCGCGGCCTGATCGGCTGGCGCACCCAGTTCCTCACCGAGACCCGCGGCACCGGCATCGCCTCCTCCATCGCCGAGGGCTACGAGCCCTGGGCGGGCCCGATCACCGCCCGCACCACCGGCTCCCTGGTCTCCGACCGCGCCGGCGCCGTCACCGCCTACGCCCTGATCCGGCTGCAGGACCGCGGCACCTTCTTCGTCGAGCCCGGTCAGGAGACCTATGAGGGGCAGGTCGTTGGGGAGAACCCCCGCGACGAGGACATGGACGTGAACGTGGTGCGCGAGAAGCAGCAGACCAACATGCGCTCCTCCACCGCCGACGTCTACGAGGCACTCACACCGCCGCGCCGGCTCACCTTGGAGGAGGCCCTCGAATTCGCCTCCGACGACGAGTGCGTGGAGGTGACTCCGGACGCCGTGCGCATCCGCAAGGTCATCCTCGACTCGCAGGAGCGCTTCAAGGCCGCCGCCCGCCGTCGTCGCGCCGGCGCCTGAGGCGCCGGACTGTCGCCGTCCCAACCCGGGAGTGTGCCCATGAACCAGGTCCCGCTCGACGACGCCGTCGGCTCGCCCGCCGCGGCCCCCGAAGCCTCGGCGGCCTCAGCCGCGTCCGGTGCCCGCGCCGGCCACACGGTGCTGCGCCCGCTGCTGGCCGCGCTCGGCGCCACCCTGCTCATCGCCTGGCTGGGGCTGGCTTGGGCGACCACTCGCACCCTGGCGCCCGGTTCCGCCGTCTCCGGCGTAGACGTCTCCGGCATGACCCGTGCCGAGGCGGTCGCCGCCGTGGAAGCCGGCATCGGCGCCCAACTCGAGCAGCCGGTCACCCTGATCGTCGACGACGCCTCCGACACCCTCGTTCCCGCGCGCTCCGGCGTGAGCGTGGACGCCGCCGCCAGCATCGACCGCCTGACCGGCCCCACCCTCAACCCCGTAACCCTGGTGCGGCGGCTGTCCGGCACCCGCGTCGACGCAGTCGTAGCCGTGGACGCCGACGCGCTCACCCGCGCCCTCAACACCCGCCTGGACACGCTCGCCACCGGCACCGCAGACGCCGTCGTCACCCTGGACGGCACCACCCCGGTGCTCACCCCCGGCTCGGTCGGCACCGGGCTGGATGTGGCGGCGAGCGTGAGCGCCCTGGACGACGCCTGGCCGCTGGGTGCGGACAGCATCGCCCTGGCCTCCGGCACCGCCACCCCGGCCATCACCGACGCCGACGCCCAGGACTTCATCGACACCGTCCTGAGCCCCCTGTTGAGCGCCGACATCACCGTCACCGCCGCAGGTACCGGCGCCGCGGCCGCCACCGGCGAGGCCGTGCTGACACCTGCGACGCTAGCCGCGATGACCACCATCGACTCCAGCGACGGCACCCTGACCGCCGTCCTGGACGCCGATGCGCTGCATGACGCCGTCGTCGCCGCCCTGGGGGAGGGCATCGAGACTCCGGCCACCGACGCCACCTGGACCATCGACGGCGATCCCGCCACCGCCGCGGACGCCACCCCCGTCTACCATGCCGCCGCCACCGGCACGGGCATCGACGCGGGCGACCTGGCCGACGCCGTCCTGGCCGCCGGCACCGAGGTCGGCGGGGAACGCACCGCCGCCGCTACCGTCGCCGTCCTACAGCCGGAGGTCACCACACCGGAGGAGGAGTGGGGGGTGGCCGAGATCGTCGGCGAGTTCTCCACCCCCTACTTCTCCCAGTACGGGCGCGACCAGAACCTCCAGCGCGGCACCGAGATGATCAACGGCACCCTCGTCGCCCCGGGGGAGACCTTCTCCACCACCGACGCCCTCGGTCCGGTCGACCTGGAACACGGCTACACCTACGCGGGCGTGGTCACCGACGGGCAGCACACCGACGCCATGGGCGGCGGCCTGTCCCAGGTGGGCACCACCGTGTTCAACGCCGGCTTCGAGGCCGGCATGGACGACGTGGAGCACTGGCCCCACACCTACTGGTTCACCCGCTACCCGGCCGGCCGGGAGGCCACCATCTGGACCGGCGTCAAGGACGTCAAATGGCGCAACTCGACGCCTTACACGGTGTTGGTACAGGCCTGGGCCGGCGACGGGGAGGTGCACGTACGGCTGTGGTCCACCCCCTACTACGAGGTCACCATCACCGAGGGGGAGCACACCAACTACCGGCCCTACGCCACCGTGCACGGCTCCGGGCCGGGCTGTGAGCCCTACGGCGGCGGCACCCAGGGATTCGACGTCACCGTCACCCGCACCCGCAGCCACGACGGCGAGCGCCTGCCCGACGACGTCCTCACCACCGCCTACGACTCCGACAACCCCGTGGTGTGCAGCTGAGCCAGGCGGCGTCGGGCTGTGCGGGGCCGGGGAAGGCGCGTCGGGGGCCGGCGGTCCGCGGTCGGCGGGCGCAATTCGCACTTGGTGCGTGACGCAAAGAGGGGCGCCCGGCGGGCTGGAATCGGCGTATTTGCTGACATCTTGCGCGGCTATTGGGTCCGGCACCGCGGCGGGGAGATACTTGGGGGCGCAGATGCACCCGGCCGCGGCCCCGCGCGGTATGCCCGGATACAGAGAGGAAGCAGTCAATGACCTACGTGATCGCTCAGCCCTGCGTGGACGTCAAGGATCGTGCGTGCGTGGACGAGTGTCCGGTCGACTGCATCTATGAGGGCGAACGCAGCCTGTACATCAACGCCGACGAGTGCGTCGACTGCGGCGCCTGCGAGCCGGTGTGCCCCACCGAGGCGATCTTCTACGAGGATGACGTGCCCGACGAGTGGGAGGACTACACCCGGGCGAACATCGACTTCTTCTCCCTGAAGGGCCTGGGCTCCCCGGGCGGCGCGCAGAACGTCGGCCCGCAGGACTACGACGATCCCATGATCGCCGCCCTGGAGCCCCAGAACGAGGACTGGAAGGCCGCCAACGGCTACTGAGCCCCACCCCCTGACACCAGCAGATCCTCGGCGGACAGCGGCGCAATTGCGTCCACCGCCTGGGCGATGGTGCGGTCGCGGTTGGCCAGGTCCTCCGCCATCTGCGCGCTGGCACGCTCGCGACGGTCGAGGTAGTCGACCAGGGCAGTCGCCGGAATGCGGCGGTCCTTGCCGACGTAGTGGAACTTCAGGAGGCCAGAGTCCATGAGCTTGTATACGCTCGGACGGCTCATACCTAGAGCTGTCGCCGCCTGATTAGGGGTGACTGGACGATCGAGGCTGAGTGATGCGACGTCGACGCCGTTGCGCAGGGCTGACAACATGTTCTCCAGCAGGATCGCCAGCGGCGATCCCTGGGGGAGGCGGTGAGCGGCATCAAGCAGGACATCCATGCTCTGCGCATCAATGGAGGAGGCGTTAACGGTTGTTACGGTGCTGATCTTGGTGGCCATCGGGGTCTCCTTGGACGAGCAGCAGGTGCTGCCTCGTCTGCGATAAATGTAGCAGATGCATCAGGTGTAGCAAGTGTTTGAAAGGTATCGGAAGATGAGACGCATCACGCCGCCGCCTGCGAGGGCGCTGCTGTTGACGCGAGAACGCGACACAATGGCGGCGTGAATGCCTCCACGCCCGCCTGCCCCGACCCCGCCACCGCTCCGGCCGCCCTGCCTCGTCCGCTCGCCCTGCCCGACTTCCCCTGGCACTCCCTGCGCCCCTACCGGCAGCGGGCCGCCCAGCACCCGGGCGGCGTCGTCGACCTGTCCATCGGCACGCCCGTGGACCCCAGTCCGGCGATCGCCCGCGAGGCCCTTGCGGCCGCCGCGAACGCCCCCGGCTACCCGCCCGCCGACGGCACCCCGCAGGTGCGCGCCGCCATCATCGACTGGATGCGGCGCCGTCGCGGCGTCACGGGCCTGAGCGACGCCGCCGTGATCCCCACCATCGGCTCCAAGGAGTCCGTGGCCCAGCTGCCGCTCCAGCTCGGCGCCCGCCCCGGTGACCTCATCGCCCATCCGCGCGCCGCCTACCCCACCTACGACGTCGGTGCCCGCCTGGCGGGCGCCACCCCCGTCCCGGTCGACACCGCCGCCGACCCCGACTCCTGGGAGCTGCCCGACGGTCGGCTCGTCGCCATCTGGCTCAACAGTCCCGGCAACCCCGACGGGCATGTTCTCGGCGTCGACCAGCTCGCCCGCATCGTCGCCTGGGCGCGGCCGCGCGGTGTCGTCGTCCTGTCCGACGAGTGCTACGCCGAACTCGCCTGGGAACAGCCCTGGGCCACAGACGGCGTCCCCAGCCTGCTCGACGCCCGCGTGACCGGCACCGGCCCCGACGGCACCCCCGACCTCACCGGCCTGCTCGCCCTGTACTCCCTGTCCAAGCAGTCCAACCTCGCCGGCTACCGGGCCGCCTTCCTCGCCGGCGACCCGACGCTGGTGGCCGCCGTCACCGAGGTGCGCCGCCACACCGGCATGCTTCCGCCGGCGCCCGTGCAGGCCGCCCTGGCCGCCACCCTCGCCGACGACGCGCACGTGGTGGCGCAGCAGGCCGTCTACCGGGCCCGGCGTGAGGCGCTGCTGGAGGCGACGGCCGCCGTCGGCCTGGTGGGTGACCCCGACTCGGTCGCCGGTCTATACCTGTGGCTGAGCGGGTCGGCGTCCATGAGCGCCTGGGATCTGGTGGGCGCCTTCGCCGAACTGGGGATCGTCGTCGCCCCCGGGGACTTCTACGGCGCGGCCGGCGCCGGGCATGTGCGCATGTCCCTGACCGACACCGACGAGCGGGTGGCCGCCGCGGTGCGGCGCCTGCACGCCCCCGACGCGGTCGCCCTGTTCGCCGGCTGAGGCGGCCGGCCGGCGCCCCGTCCGGGATGGCGGGTGCCGCGCCGTCGTCCCGCGCGCCTTCGGACCCGGCGCGACGGCGGCGGTCGCCTGCCGGTATGGTTCCGGGCAGACAGGTCCGGGGCCGCTCCCGCGGCCCGCCGTCGCCAACAAGGAGACACTCATGACCGAAACGCCCACTGACCTCAGCGCCCAGGACGCCCCCGGGATGCTCACCGTCGGCGAGACCAGCCTGGAACTGCCTCGTGCCCTGGCCACCGACGGCTCCGACGGACTGGCCATTGGCAAACTGCTGGGGACCACGGGCCTGGTCACGCTCGACCCCGGCTTCACCAACACGGCCGCCTGCACCTCCGAGATCACCTACATCGACGGCGCTGCCGGCATCCTGCGCTACCGCGGCTACCCGATCGAGGAGCTGGCCAAGTCCTCCACCTTCCTGGAGGTCGCCTACCTGTTGATCAACGGGGAGCTGCCCGACCCGGACACCTTCGAGCGCTTCGAGCGGCGCATCGGCCGGCACCGCCTCCTGCACGAAGACTTCCGCAGCTTCTTCACCTCCTTCCCCTCCTCGGGGCACCCCATGGCGATCCTCCAGGCGGGCATTGCGGGCCTGGCCACCTACTACGAGGACACCCTCAACCCGCACGACCCCTACGAGACCGAGCTGGCCACCGTGCTGCTGCTGAGCAAGATGCCCACGATGATCAGCTACATCGCCCGCCGTGCCATCGGGCTGCCGCTGCTGTACCCCGACCCCAAGCGCGGTTACGTCGAGGACTTCCTCAACATGACCTTCGGCATGCCCTACCAGGCCAGCGACATCGACCCCACCGTCGTCCGCGCCCTGGACATGCTGCTGATCCTGCACGCCGACCACGAGCAGAACTGCTCCACCTCCACCGTGCGCCTGGTCGGCTCATCCGACGCCAACCTGTACGCCTCAGTGGCCGCGGGTGTGGGGGCCCTGTCCGGGCCGCTGCACGGCGGCGCCAACGAGGCCGTGCTGCGCATGCTGGATCGGATCCAGTCCGAGGGCATGAGCACCACCGAGTTCGTCCGCAAGGTCAAGAACAAGGAGGACGGGGTGCGCTTGATGGGCTTCGGGCACCGCGTCTACAAGAACTACGACCCGCGCGCCGCCCTGGTCAAGGAGACCGCCCACGAGGTGCTGGCCCGCCTGGGCTCCAAGGACGGAGACCGCAAGCTGGAGATCGCCATGGAGTTGGAGGAGGTGGCCCTGTCCGACGACTACTTCATCTCCCGCAGCCTGTACCCGAATGTGGACTTCTACACGGGCCTGATCTACCAGGCCATGGGGTTCCCCACGAAGATGTTCACCCCGCTGTTCGCGCTCGGGCGCCTGCCCGGCTGGATCGCCCAGTACCGGGAGATGATGAGCGATCCGGCCAAGCGCATCGGCCGCCCCCGCCAGGTGTACACCGGCGAGGTGGAGCGCCACTACGTGGCCATGCACCGGCGCAAGCGCGTGCGCGACTACCCCGACACCCGCATCGGCGAGCCCACCCTGGACCGCGTCCCGCGCGTGTGAGGGGCCCGCGTTTTGGACCTACGCGACTTCGCACAGGTGGGGCCGCCTGCGCTCATGAGGGCCACGCGGCCAACGTCTTGCGCCTAGTCCGCGTCCGTGACCCGCCAGCGGCCCGCCCGGGCGCTGCCCTCGCGCCGCAGGCGGCCCGAGGCGCGCAGGTCGGCGACGACACGTTCGGCGGTCCGGCGGGAGCAGCCGAGGAGGTCGGCCAGGTCGGCGACGGTCGCCGTCGGGCTCCCCGAAAAGAGGCTCAGCGCCTGCTCCTCGCGGCTGTCCGCGACAGTTTGCGCAGAGGGCTTCGCATACGGCATCAGCGCCTGGCGGATCACGGTGAGCATAAAGGCGACAAAGTCCTCGCAGGTGCCCACGGCGTTCGAATGGGCGAGCGTCGCGTAATACTCCCGCTGCCGGTCGCGGATCACCGTCTCAATCGGCAGCCACCTCAGGACTGGGCGCCAACGGGCCAGCAGCAATGCGTGCCACAACCGCCCGGTCCGGCCATTGCCATCGGTGAAGGGATGAATGAACTCGAACTTGTAGTGGAAGACACAGGAAACGAGCAGCGGGTGGAGGTCGGTGTGCCGCATCCAGTCGAACAGCTCGGCCATGACCTCGGGCACGTAGGCGGCGGGCGTGCCCGCATGGATGAGCCGATCGCCGTCGAAGACACCGGCATTTGCATTGCGCAGCCGACCGGCGTCTTCAATGATCCCGTCCATCATCACGCCATGGGCCCGCAGGAGATCGGTGATCGAGTATGGATCCAACTGGTCCATGATTTCGTAGGCGCGGTGGGCATTCTCGACCTCACGAATCTCCCGGGATGGCCCGAGCACGCGTTTGCCGTCGATGATCGCCGTGACGGCGTCTTCTGAGAGGACATTGCCCTCGATCATGAGCGAGGAGTGGATCGTGCGAATGCGCAGCTCGCGGTGCAGCTGCGGGCTCGTGCTCAGTGGGGAAGCGGGGCCGAGCGTCCCAACGAGTTCCGCGATCTCCATGCATAAGTTGTCGATTGCGGGCGTGCGGGTGAAGGGGGGCGTATAAGCCATCTGCTTCCTGTCGGTCCGACGGCGTCCGATCGTATGAGACGCCGATCACCGCCAAAGTTTACCGTCACTGGCGGTAATGATGGCGTTGAAAGGCTGACGGTAGGTGCCGATAACCCTAGGAGCCCTCGGGCATTGCGTCGTCTCGGAGCGTGCAAGGGCTGGTTGTGTGAGTGGTTGGGTGTCTGCGTGCGGTTGGGTGTCTTGGGTGTTGGCGTGCGCGGCCGCCGACCCGCCCGTTGGACCCCCGTCTCCCGGTTGGACCCCTGTTCCCCCGTTGGACCCCTGTTCCCCCGTTGGACCCCTGTTCCCCCGTTGGACCGCCGTAGCCGCCGGTTACAGCGGTCCAACGGGGCGTGAGCGGTCCAACGGGGCGTGGGCGGTCCAACGGGGCGTGTTCTTGAAGGTGATTCCGCGTCAGAAGCGCCTTCTTCGGCACCTCCTCTCGGAACAATCCATGTCCTTGGCCGAGGAGGTAGGAGCCAGGAGGGAGGTGGGGGGCCATGTCCAAGCCGAAAGGCCGGCATGCCAAAGTCCGCAAGGGCAAGGGAATGGCCCGGCAGGTGAGCGAAGTGTTCGAGTCTCTCGCTCATCTGATCCGGGCCATTGGTGTCCTTGTGGATGCCCTCGGCAGGTGGTTCAACTGAGCCGTCTGCCTCGGGGAGTCATCCGGTTGCCGCCGGGTGGCTCCCCAAAATTATGCCGCCCGGTTTTCCCGGCGGGCAAGCGCTCCGGCAGGGCTGACGCCGCGATGCGCCCGGCCAGGTGGAGTGGATTGGGCGGGTTCAGGCGGCCAGGGTCAGGCGTCCATGGGCTCCACGAAGGTGCGGAAGTCGCCGTCGTGCTGTGCGTGCAGTTCCCAGATGCGGTCGGCCAGGGCCTCCGGCTCGTGGGAGGGCTCGCCTCCGCCGATGCCGCGCGGAATGATCAGCTGGGCGACGTGAATCCCCTCCGGGGCGAGCGCGTCGTGGAGGAGCTGCCCGTAGGCGCTCTCCCCGGCGAAGGCGACCGAGGTGCCGGTGACGTTCGGGCCCGGGCGGACGGCGGAGCCTCCGTTGATAAGCAGGATCGTGCCGCGGCCGAGCTCACGCATGCCCGGCAGCACCTGGCGCACCGCGTTGACGGGGCCGTAGACGGACATCTCGATGGGGCCGACCAGGTCCTCGGCGCTCGTCTCCAGCACGGGCTTCATGAACTCGCGGGCCGGCACGGGACTCCACTGGAGCACCTCGATGGGGCCGAGCTCACCGGCGGCGTCGGCCAGGGCCCGGGCCAGCGCCTCGCCGTCGCGGCCGTCGGCGACGTAGCCGCGAGCGTTGACGCCGTCGGCACTCAGGGCGGCAACCCGCTCGTCCAGGTGCTGACGGCTGCGGGAGATCAGGGCGACGTCGAAGCCCTCCCGCCCGAAGCGGCGGGCGACGGCGCGGCCCAGTCCCGGGCCGCCGCCGATGATGGCGATGGTGGTCATGGTGATTTCCTCCGGTTTCCGGCTTTGCTTGATGTTTATTCGGCGTTCTGTCCTGGTGGCTTTGCACCGAGACCGGCGAGAGTGGCGTGCCCTGACCGGCACGGGTAACGCGTCGCGGCCGCCGGCGCCGCACTGCGCTGCCTTCGGCAGGTTATGCCGGTCTTTCCGATTTCGGGAGTCCCTGCCAGTGCCTCCCGGAAGCGCCGTTTATGGCTGTCACAGCCATTTGCGGTGCTTGAAGAAGACGATACAGCCGATGACCACCAGAACGCTCAGGACCGCGACGGCCGGATAGCTCCACGGCCACGCGAGCTCGGGCATGTGCTCGAAGTTCATCCCGTACCAGCCGACGATGAGCGTCAGCGGCGCGAAAATCGCGGTGACGATCGTGAGCGCCGCCATAATGTGGTTCTGCCGCACGTCCAGGTGCATCTTGTACAGGTCACGCATCTGGAGGGCCTGGTCGCGCAGGGAGGATGCCTGATCGCGCAGTTTGTCGAGTCGGCCGTAGACCGTGCGGAAGTACCGCAGGTCCTCCTCGCGGAAGAAGCCGTTCTCGTTCTCCTCTAGGACCTGGGTCAGGTCCATGAGGTCGTTGTAGTGGGTGTCGAGGTCGCGTAGTTCGGAGCGCATATCGTTGATGCGTTCCGACGCGCCCGCGGCCGTGTCTGCCAGAATCGCGTCCTCCATGCGGTCGAGTTCGCGCTCGTAGCCGCGCAGGAGGGCCGCGTCGTCCTTGATGATCTGCATGAGGAAGTCGGCCAGGAAACGCTCCAGCCCCGGTCGACGCCAGCGACGTGCGGCGGCGATGGCCGCCACGAGTCCCGCGGCCGTCTCCTGGGCGTCGATGAGGACCACGCCCTTCTCATCCAATGCGAAGGCGAAGCGCTTATCCGGAGCATCGGGCGACGTGTGGTCCGGGATGAAGATCGTGCCGGTGATCGCGTCGTAGTTGACCTCGGCCTGAGTGCCCAGGGCGACGTCGGGGTCGGGGTCGATGTCGATGCCCAGCTCGAAGGTGCTGCGGCGCTGGGTCCACTGATCGGGAGTCAGCACGGCGACGAACTGTCTGTCCGTGTTGCGCAGCTCCTTCGGTGCGCACGGAGTCAGTGACTCGTCGATCAGGTAGTGCACGGATTCTCCTCGGTGTAGTAGGGCGCCGTCGGCCTCAGCGAGAGCCGCGTAGAAAACTGCGTCCCTCGGACTCGTCGAAGCCGCGGTGCCCGTGAACCTCGACGGCGTCCAGCGCCGCCTCCAGCCGGTCCAGCTCCGCGCCTGTGAGCGAGACATCCGCAGCGCCGAGGTTCTCCAGGATCCGCTCCTTGCGCTTCGAACCCGGAATCGGCACCACATGCGGCCACTTCGCGAGCATCCACGCCAGGCTGATCTGGGCGCTGGCGACGCCCTTCTCGGCGGCGAAGCGGGCCAGCAGATCCACGATCGGTTGGTTGGCGGCCAGGTTCTCGGGCCGCAGCTGCGGCACCAGGTTGCGCACGTCGTCGTGGGTCTCGAACTGTGTGGCCGTGGTGACCTTCCCGGACAACAGCCCCGAGGCGATGGGGGAGAAGGGGACGACGCCGATGCCCTGCTCGGCGCAGTACGGCAGGACCTCTGCCTCGATGCCGCGCTCAACCATGGAGTAGATGTTCTGCACGGCGGACACGGGCGTCACCTCGTGGGCGGCGCGGATGACCGGCACGTCCACCTGGGACAGGCCCCAGCCGCGAATCAGCCCCTCCTGGATGAGGCGGCCCATGCCGTCGGCCACCTCCTCAACCGGCACCTCGGGGTTGACACGGTGCAGGTAGTACAGGTCGACGCAGTCGGTACCCAGGCGCGCCAGGGAGGCCACCAGGTGGTGGCGCAGCGTGTCCACCACGCCGTCGGCCCGCACTTCCTCGGTCGGCAGATGCAGCTTGGTGGCCAGGACGACGTCGTCCCGGAAGGGGGCGACCGCCTTGCCGACGATGCGCTCATTGTGGCCCCGGTTGGCCGGGTCGAGGTTCGGTCCGTAGGCCTCGGCGGTGTCGAAGAAGGTGCAGCCGGCCTCATGGGCGGCGCGGATCGCCGCGACCGACTCCGCCTCCGGCGGGATGTGCCCGTAGCCGTGGGACAGGCCCATGCAACCCATGCCGATCTCGGATACCTCCAGAGTTCCCAGGTGCCGCGTACGCATTCTCGTCCCCTCCGTTTTCAAGACGCCGCTGCTCGACGGCGGCCGTCGGCACAACCCTATAGGTGGCGCGCCCTACGTGGGCTACCGGAACAACCAGCCCATGACCTCGGCGTCGTGCGGGAAGAGCTCCAGCCCGCCGCCGTGCTGGCTCCAGGCGACGACGTCGTTGCTCCAGCGCGGGTGCGTGCCGCGGGCGGGGTAGTGGCAGGCGGCGCCCTCATCGAAGGCGTGCGGCATGAAGTTCAGGTGCTCCAGCTCGCCCTCACCGCGCTCGTAGGCGGCTTTTCCCCATGCCTTCTGTTGGCTCGGGCCGCCTCACCCGGGTGAGGCTCAGCGGTCGCGGGCTCCGCGCCGGAGAGGTCCGATTGCCCCGTGTACTGTATGACGACGGCGCCGGGGCCGGGCACGTCGTCGCCCCCGAATCGGGCGGGGCCGTAGGACCCCAGGTAGGCGGCCAGGCGCGCACCCGCGGAGCCGCCCAAAAGCGAGTAGCCCTCCGGATTCGCGCCGAGCTCGTCGGCGCCCGTCGTCCTACACCCCGGCGTGCTGCGTAAGGCCTCAGTACAGCGAGCCGCCGCCGATCTGCTGCTTGACCATGTCGCGCAGCAGCCAGCCCACGACCTTCGGGTCGTAGTGGTCGAAGATGCGCGGCAGCGTGCCGTCGTCCAGGGCGGAGAAGGTGGCCAGGTCCTCCTCGGTCAGTTCGAAGTCGAAGACGTCGAAGTTCTCCTCCATGCGGTTGCGGTGCGTGGACTTCGGGATGACCACGACGTCCTTCTGGATCAGGGCCCGCAGGATCACCTGGCCGGGCTTCTTGCCGTACTTGGCGCCGATCTCGGCGAGGACCGGGTTGGCGAAGATGTTGTTCTGCCCCTCGGCGAAGGGCGCCCAGGCCTCGTGCACCACGCCGAGTTCGGCCATGACCGCGTGCGCGGCGTCGGCCTGGCGGAAGGGGTGCGTCTCGATCTGGTTGACGGCCGGCGTTATCTCGGCCAGTGCGGCCACATCCACCAGGCGCTCGGGGTAGAAGTTGGACACGCCGATGGCGCGCAGCTTGCCGGCCTTGTAGGCGTCCTCCATGGCCCGGTAGGCGCCCGGGTAGTCGCCCATCGCCTGGTGCAGCAGCATCAGGTCAATGTGGTCGGTGCCGAGCTTTTCCAGCGACTCGTCGATGGAGGCGGTGGCGCGCTCGTAGTTCATGTTGGACACCCAGATCTTGGAGGTGATGAACACCTCCTCGCGCGGCAGGCCGCTCTTCGCGACGGCGGCGCCTACGCCCTCCTCGTTGCCGTAGGCCTGGGCGGTGTCGATGAGCCGGTAGCCGACCTCGAGGGCCTCGCTCACGCAGCGCTCGGTCTCATCGGGCGGGGTCTGGAAGACGCCGTAGCCGAGCACGGGCATCTCGACGCCGTTGTTGAGGGTCTTGGCGGGGACGGTGGTGGTCATGGGTTTCTCTCCTGATGCGGGTCTTGAGTGGTCGGGGGCCGATCTCGGCAGTTGGCCGACGCCGTGGCGACCGGCCAGGCGAGGACGGGTCAGGCCTGCTGGGAGTAGTCCATGACCGTCGTCGTGAAGGTGGGCGGCTCGTCCGGGACCACGTAGTAGGGGGCCTGCGGGATCTCGTTGATCGCAGCGATCTCCGCCTCCGTCAACTTCACGTCGAGCGCGGCGAGGTTGTCGGCCATGTGGGCGGGGTTGAGGGTCTTGGGGAAGGTGATGTTCTTCTCCGCCAGGTGCCAGGCCAGGATCACCTGGGCGGCAGTGGCGCCCGTGCGCTGCGCGGCCGCGGTGATCGCGGGCTCTTCAAGCAGGGTCTTGTCGCCGTGGCCGAGCGGGTACCAGGCCTCCACCAGGACCTCGGTGTCGGCGGCCTGGTCCATCTGCGCCTTCAGCTCGTGCTGGTTCCAGCGCGGGTGGGCCTCAACCTGGTTGACGACCGGCTTGATGTCGGCGACGTCCAGAATCTCCTGGAACTTGGCGATGGGGAAGTTGGACAGGCCGATGGAGCGGACCTTGCCCGCGGCCACGGCCTCCTCCATGGCCTTCCAGCCGGAGGTGTACTCGCCGTAGGGCTGGTGGAACAGCAGCAGGTCAACGTAGTCCAGACCCAGGCGCTCCAGGGTGGCGTCGATGTCCTTGACGGCCTGCGCGTAGGGGTAGGACTGCGGGAACAGCTTGGTGGTGATGAACAGGTCCTCACGCTTCACGGTGCCGGTGGCGATCGCATCGCGCACCACCTCGCCGACGGCGACCTCGTTGAAGTAGGCGTTGGCCGTGTCGATGTGCCGGTAGCCCAGCTCGAGGGCCTGCGGCAGGTGCTCGAGCACCTGGTCGGAGGTCATCTGGAAGACGCCGTAACCCAGCGCCGGGATGTCGATGCCGTTGTTCATGGTGAAGGACGGGATGGTGGTCATTGATGCGCTCCTGGGACTTGCTTCGGGACCAGCTCAATGCCGTCCCGCTGTGCATAAGTCTTCGCCCCAGGGGCGCGGATGTAAAATGCCAATATCGGAACTCTTGATGCGCTACGTGCATAAGCAGAGGGAGGGGACTGGTGGATTTCGAGCAGCTGCGCCAGCTGGAGGCGATCGCGCGCGAGGGCACCCTCAGCGCCGCCGCGCGCACCCTGCACCTGTCCCAGCCGGCCCTCAGCCGCTCGCTGCAGCGTCTGGAGGCAGAGCTCGGCCAGTCGCTCTTCGACCGCCCGGGGCGCCGCCTGGTGCTCAACGAGGCGGGCCGTGTGGCTCTGGAGCATGCCGGGCGGATCCTGCGCGAGGAGCAGGCCATGCGCACCGCCCTCGACGACGTCGCCCGCCGCACCCGGGCGCTGCGCGTGGGTGCGGTCGCCCCGGCGCCGCTGTGGCGGCTGACTTCACTGATCATCGAACGCTTCCCCGGCCTGGTGCTCACCTCGCAGAGCCTCGGCAGGGAGGAGGTCGAGGAGGGAGTGGTGAGCGGCGAGCTGGACCTGGGCATCTCGCTGCGTCCCCATCCGCTGCCGAGCGTGCGCTCGGCCTGGCTCATGGTGGAGAATCTCGCCGTCGCCCTGCCCGCTGAGCACGCGCTCGCGAACCGCGAGCAGGTGACGGCCGCGGAGCTGGACGGCGAGACCTTCCTGCTCCTGGCCGACATCGGCTTCTGGCGCGAGCGCTGTGACCGCTACCTGCCCCACTCCCAGTTCGTGGTGCAGGAGGACCGTGGCGTTTTCGAACAACTGGTCAAGAGTTCTCCGCTGCCCCACTTCGTCTCCGACGCTCCCGCCCTGTCGGCGCTCGCCTCGGACCGCGTCGTCGTGCCGATTCGGGACGCCATGGCCCATGCCACCTTCTTCCTGCTGCTGCGGCCCGGTGGGCGCAGCGAGGCCACGGATGTCTTCGACTGGGTGCGCAGCCGGGTTGGCTGAGTCGCAAACTTGGCGTGTCAGGGGCGAGTTGCGCAATCGGGTAAGGTCCGAGCGCGCATTCAGGTACTACCGCGGGCCTGCGGCCCGGATGAGGAGGAGTAATGGGCAAGGAGCGGCTGGCGGCATTCACCGACGCGGTGCTGGCGATCGTCATGACGGTGCTCGTGCTCGAGCTGCCACAACCCCAGGCGGCGACTCTTGCCGGTCTGTGGGAGTTGCGCGTCGACTTCCTTGCCTATGCATTGTCCTTCATGTGGTTGGGCACGATGTGGATCAACATTCACCACGAGTGGGACGCCGTCGAGAAAATCTCTCCGGCCACGTCGTGGGCGAGTCTGATCATGCTGTTCTTCGCCTCCTTCTTCCCGTGGACCACGGCCTTCGTCTCCGATCACGTGATGTCGGCCACCGCGCAGGTGTTCTACGGCGTTGTCGTACTTGCGGTGACCGCCAGCAACCTCGTCATGTATCGCACGCTAGTGGCCGCAGATCCCGCCAACCCCGCACTGGCGCTGCAGTTGCGTACCCGGGAGCGGTGGATGGCCGGGGATGTGCTGATCAAGGTGGCCGGCATGGTGGTGGCGGCGTTGTGGTACCCGCCGGCGATGATGATCGCTGTACTACTCGCGGGCATTGTCTTCGCCGTCCCGGCGGCCTTCCGAGGTGTGCGGCGAACTCGCGAGCGCGACGTCACAGCCGCCTGACTGATGAGGCCGCAGAATGTCCAAAACCGGCACGAACGCCGGATTCGGCGCTACGAGTCGGCTCCGCAACCGCATGATTCCAGTGGCTCTCTCGGTGGAGCGGGCTCGTTTATGCCGGTTTTGGAGCATCATTTTTGAACCCATCCAATGGCGCCGACGAATCAGGGGCTGAAGATAGGTTCAGGGTGTCGGGCTAGTCGACCCAGATGCGTACGTGATCCTCGTCGTCGGTGACGTCGATGAGGGTGGCGGGGCCGTTGGAGTCGAGGGCATTGAACGAGGTCTTCAGCATTGCGTCGAGGTCGATGCCGCGGGCGCCGACGGCGCTGCGCACCTGCGGAACCGTCGCGATGAGACCGGTGAGCGCGGAGACCGCCTGCATGGGGAAGGCCAGGTCGACATTGTCCTGCGGCCCCCGAACCTCGATGTGGAGGCTGCGTCCGGCCGCGCGTCGGGCCCGCGGCTGCTCCGGCGCGGGCTCGGGACGAATCAGTTCGAAGTTGGTGAAGGCAGGCGCCGCGGGGGACGGTGCCGAAGGGGCGGAGAGGGGCGACGGCGCCGATGAAGGAGCGGCCGGTGACGGCGTGGGACGGTCGGCGGTTGCGGCGTCTCTGTCCGGCACCGTCAACAGCGCGTCGACGCTGGTGCCGAGCAGTGCCGCCAGAGCGGGCAGTGTCGCCACGTCCGGGTAGTTCAAATCGTTCTCCCACTTGCTGACCGCCTGCGGGGTGACTCCCATCCGTTGGGCGAGCTGCTCCTGGGTCATGCCGCGTGACAGCCGCAGCCTGGCGATGTTGCGTCCGACAGAGTTCTTCATCGGTGTCTCCATAGTTCTTGATCGGTTGCTTATCAGGGCGCTCATCAGGGTGTCCCTGACCCGCCGAAGGTCCCGCAGTCTGCCGGGACCGACGGCGCGTGACCGATCATGTCCGCAGCGGTGCGCCGGACGGTAGCACGCATATGTTGATCACGGAATCCGAGGGTTGAGCCGTCGAGTCACCGACTCAACCACTGGTTGAGTCGGTGACTCGACGGGCGCTGTTCTTGTCGTCTCTCGCGGTTGTGGGGATCAGGGCACCAGAGCGTTTGATGTGGACTTCTTCATCTGCCCCGCGGGGAAGGGCCGGCGGTCACGGAGCCCATACCGGGGCCCCAGCCACCTGATGAGCACGCCCACGGCCAGCGCTGCCGTGGTCTCGGCCACTATGATCGCGGCCCAGATGCCCGCCGGTCCGATCAGCAGCGGCAGTAGCAGGACCGAGCCCACCTCCAGGCCGAGGGTGCGGGCTGCCGCCAGCGCCGCCGAGACGAGCCCGTTGCCCAGTGCCGTGAACAGGGACGAGCCGTACATGCTCACGCCCATGGGCAGGAAGGCGACTGAGAAGATGCGCAATGCCGTCTCGGTCAGCTCCATGAGACCGCGATCGTTCGCGGCGAAGATGAGTGCCAGAGGGTGTGCGAGCAGTTGCGAGGCGAGCAGCATCATCGCTCCGGTGATGGCGAGTATGGCCAGCGAGGTGCGCATCAGGCTGCGTTTCTCCGTATCGTTCGCGGCGCCGTGCTGGTAGCTCATCAGCGGGGCCGCTCCCATGCAGAAGCCCTCGAAGACCGCGGTGAAGATCATGCTGACGTACATGACCACCCCGTAGGCGGCCACCCCGTCCGGGCCCATGAACCTAAGCAACTGCAGGTTGTAGATGATGCTGACCACCGAGATGGCCACCACCGCCATCATCTCCGATGATCCGTTCACGCAGACTCGACCCAGCGCGGCCAGGTCCCCTACCGGGCGGCCCAGACGCAGGAAGCTGCTGTTCGGGCGAGCAAACCAGGCCAACGGCACTAGGCCGCCGATCAACTCCGAGGCTACGGTGGCCCACGCGGCTCCGGCCACGCCCCACCCGAAGACGCCGACGAACAGCAGATCCAGGGCCATATTGGTCATGCCCGCCGCAACCGTCACATACAGGCCGAGTCGGGGCCTGCCCGCGGTGGAGGCGAAGGTCTGGAAGGCGTACTGCAGCATGAATGCAGGCAGTGAGACCATCAGAATCCTGCCGTACAACACGCACAGCTCCAGCATCTGGCCGGATGCGCCCAGCAGCTGGGCGACGGGCCGCATGGTCAGGGCGCCGACGGCCGCCAGCACGATGCCCGTCCCGAGCGTGACGTAGACGATCATGGAGAAGTAGCGGTTCGCCAACCCGCCGTGGCCCCGGCCGCGGGTGTGGGAGATGAGTTCGCTGCCGCCCGAGCCCATCATGAAGCCGAGGGTGCCCAGAATCATGATGAACGGCATGATCAGGGTGATGGCGGCCAGCGCCGTCTTGCCGGCGAAGTTGGCGACGAACAGGCCGTCGACCACCCCGTAGATCGAGGTGAAGAGCATCATCGCGATGGAAGGGGCCGTGAAGCGTAGCAGTGCGCGCGCCCCCAGGTGCTGGGACATGTCCATGGAGTCAGTCGTCTCCGATTGCGTTCAGGCTCCTCACCAGAGCGCTCGTATATGTGGTCAGGGCGGCTGCGAGCGCGGCGCGCTGAGTGGCTGGAACGGAGTCCAGAGCGGTGAGCTCGGCTTTGATGATCGGGTTGATGCGCTCGGTGACGAGATCGCGCCCCCGCGCGGTCAGATACACGTGCGTGCTTCGCCCCGGTCCGGACTCGAGGCGCACTGTGCCGTCCTCCTGAAGCCGCTTGATGGCGGAGTTGATCGTCTGCTTCCGCGAGAAGCAAAGCTCGCACAATAGACTCTGCGAGCAGCCCTCGCCCGCGACATGTAGCGCGTAGAGGATGTCGAAGGCGGCGTCTGACAGCCCCGCCGTTCGGGCGGCCCGGTGGTAGGCGTCGTCGGCGCGTTTGATCATGGCGTTGATCGTCTGTTGCAGCTCCATCAGAGCGGTGGTCATATGGCTCCCGTCAGCACCCAAGTCCGAATTCGGACATAGTATACGGGATGCGGCGTCGTGGTCGGCTCCGGGGTGTTCGGCCGGGGTGCGTCAGGTCTTGGGGTGGCCCATCGAAAACTGCACCCCGGCGCGAGGATGGATGTGGATTGCTCGTGCTAAACCTCTTCACAAACAATGGACCGAGCGGTAGGATTGTGATCAGCGGGTGCTCTCCGGTGAGCGCACGTACAACCTGGCCTGACAGAAGGAGCTCACAGTGGAGCAGAACATGAACCAGTACGAGGTCGACCACCTGGCAACGGTGCGCGCGGGAGCACCCGAATCGATGGTCCTCCTCAAGGCCGACGGATCCTTCCCCCTCGCCGCACCCGGCCGCATCGCCCTGTACGGGGCCGGCGCGCGGCGCACCATCAAGGGCGGCACCGGCAGCGGCGACGTCAACTCCCGCCACGTGGTCACCCTTGAGGAAGGCCTTGAGAACGCCGGCTTCACTATCACCACCAAGCCCTGGCTCGACGCCTACGACGGCGTCGCCGAGGAGAACCACAAGACCTTCGTCGCCGACCTCAAGGCGCAGGCCAAGGCCGCGGGCCAGCCGGCCATCTACTTCGGCATGGGCGCCGTCGAGCCCGCACCCGCCTTCGACCTGCCGCTCGACGGCGACGGCGAGGCCGCCGTCTACGTCGTGGCCCGCGACTCCGGCGAGGGCAACGACCGCCACCCCGATGCCGGCGACGTCAAGCTAACCGACTCCGAGGTCCGCGACATCACCGCGCTCGCAGCGAAGTTCGAGAAGTTCCTGCTGGTGCTCAACGTCGGCGGCGTCGTAGACCTGAGCCCGGTCAAGGACGTGAAGAACATCCTGCTGCTGTCCCAGCTGGGCGCCGCGATCGGTGACGCCTTCGCCGACGTCCTGCTCGGCAAGAGCTACCCCTCCGGCAAGCTCTCCACCACCTGGGCCGCCTGGGAGGACTACTCCACCGAGGGCGACTTCGGCGACCCGGACGACACCCACTACCGCGAGGGCGTTTACGTCGGCTACCGCTACTTCGACTCTGTCGGCACCGCCCCGATCTTCCCCTTCGGCTTCGGTCTGGGCTACACCACCTTCACCATCGGTGCGCCCGTGGTCAGCGCCGTCGGCTCCGAGATCACCGTCAAGACCACCGTCACCAACACCGGCACCCGCCCGGGCAAGGAGGTCGTCCAGGTCTACGTGTCCGTGCCCGCCGGCGACCTCGACCAGCCCTACCAGGCCCTGGCCGCCTTCGCCAAGACCGGCGAGCTCGCCGCCGGCGCCGCCGAGGAGGTCGCCGCCACCTTCGACCTGACCGACGTCGCCTCCTTCGACGCCGCCAAGTCCGCCACCGTCCTGGAGGCCGGCAACTACGTGGTGCGCGTGGGCGCCTCCAGCCGCAACACGGTGCCCGCCGCCGTCGTCGAGCTGCCGGAGACCGCCATCGTCCGCCAGCTCCATAACGCCCTGGGGGACCCCGGCTTCACCGACTTCAAGCCGGCCGCACCGGTCGCCGTCGAGGTACCGGCCGACCTCCCGCGGCTGACCGTGGCCGCCGCCGACCTGCGTCGCGAGGACATCCACGCCCCCGTGGACCTCACCGACGCCCTCGACTTCGTCAAGGACCTGTCCGACGACGACCTGTCCTACATCGTCCTGGGCGACTACAGCGACGACGCCGAGAAGCAGTCGATCATCGGCCAGGCCTCGCAGGCACTCGTCGGCGCCGCCGGCCAGACCACCACCCGCTTCGAGGGACTGCCCTCGCTGATCATGCCCGACGGCCCTGCCGGCCTGCGCCTGTCCCCGCAGGTGGGTGTGGACGCCGATGGGCCCTTCGCACTCGGTGAGGCCTTGGGCGGCCTGTTCGCCGAGCTCATGGACGACGAGTCCACCGCCGCGCTCGGTGGCGCCGCTGCCGCGCCGCGCACCCCGGAGCGCACCTACGAGCAGTACGCCACCGCCATCCCGATCGGCACCGCCATCGCCCAGTCCTGGAACCCCGAGCTAGCCGCCGCCTACGGCGACCTGGTCGGGGCGGAGATGGATCACTTCGGTGCCCACCTGTGGCTGGCTCCGGCCTTCAACCTGCACCGCACCATCCTGTGCGGACGCAACTTCGAGTACATGTCCGAGGACCCGCTGCTGGCCGGGCGCATGGCCGCCGGCATCACCCGCGGCGTCCAGGCGCACCCGGGGCGGGCTGTCACCGTCAAGCACTTCGCCTTCAACAACCAGGAGACGAACCGCCTGAACTCCAACAGTCACGTCTCCCAGCGGGCCGCTCGCGACCTGTACCTGCGCAGCTTCGAGATCGTCGTACGTGAGGCCCAGCCCCACGCGCTCATGACCTCCTACAACCTGATCAACGGCGTGCACACCTCCGAGTCCGCCGACCTGTTGGAGACCATTCTGCGCGAGGAGTGGGGCTTTGAGGGCCTGGTCATGACCGACTGGGTGGTCGACTCCATGGCCCGCACGGACCTGAAGAACCCGCGCGCCACCGCCTCGGCGACCATCAAGGCCGGCAACGAACTGTTCATGCCCGGCTGCGAGGCCGACCGGCAGGACATCCTGGCGGCCCTGCGCGGCGAGGGGACGGCGGCCGTAACGCTGACCCGCGCCGAGCTCGAGAAGCAGGCCGCCCGGGTGGTGCGCATGGCCCACCTGCTGGGCGACGTCGCCCCCGCCCCGGAGGTCTGAGCCCCTTCGCTCTGCATGCTCGGGCTTGGATCAACCAGGCACCAATGGGCCCCGTCTGACGCCGCGTACCGGCGCCGGACGGGGCCCCGTCCGTGGCAGGATCATGCCCGGGCCCGACGACGCCGTAGTCGCCCGCCACCGACGTCACCGACCGCCCCGGGCGGCCCGGCCGCCCGCAACCAGCCCCAGAGGCACAACCCGACAATCGCCAGCACCAACCACCAACAACCAAGCACAAGGAGACACCATGGCACTGACACCCGAGGCGATCGAGACCTTCACCCGCCTGTTCGGCTCTGCCCCCGAGCCCAGCCCCACCGACCCCGAGCTCATGGAGACCCTGCAGAACCACATCTTCGGCGAGGTCTTCTCCGTCGGCATCCTCACCGACGTCGAGCGCGAGCTGATCACCGTGACCTGCATGGCCTCCATGCAGACCCTGCCGCAGCTGCGTGCGCACGCGGCCGCCGCCCTCAACGTCGGCGCCACCCCCGAGCAGCTGCGCGAGGTCATCTACCAGTGCCAGCCCTACATCGGCTACCCCAAGACCCTCAACGCCATCGGTGTGCTTAACGAGGTACTCACCGAGCGCGGCGTCGAGCTGCCCCTGCCCAGCGCCGCCACCGTCGACTATGCCGACCGGGACGTGGCCGGCGCCGCCATCCAGATCCCGCTGTACGGGGACGAGGTCAAGGCCGTCTTCGCCAAGTTGCCCGAGCCCTTCGACACGCAGGTGCCGCACCTGCTGACCGGCATCGGCTTCGGCGAGGTCGAGTCCCGCGGGGTGCTGAGCCTGGCCGAGCGTGAGATCGTCAGCCTGGTGGCCATCGCCGCCATCGGCGCCGCCACCCAGCTGACGCCGCACGTGGCCGGCGCGATCAAGGCCGGTAACACCCGGCAGAAGGTCGCCGCCGCCCTGGTGCAGGCCATGCCCTACATTGGCGGCCCCTACGCCCTGACTGGCCTGGTACTGGTGGCGAACTACGACCCCAACGCCTCCTCGGAGGCCTACCGGTGAGGTGACCGCCCCTTGGCTGGCTGGCTGCCCTCCCCTCACCGAGATCGGTTGATATAACCGTCGAAGTCGGTCGATATAACTGTCGAGATCGGTCGATATGACTGCCGAGGCGTGGATGGCTGTGTGGGCTGTGCGGCTCGCCGCAGGGTCGCCGGTAGGTAGTTCCGTAGTCGGCACGGTTTTCTCTGGAGCGCCTTGGGCGGACGCTCCAGAGAAACCGGGCTGGCTCACCTCGGCCAGTAGAAGGCGCCCTGTTTGCGTTTCTCGGATGGAATCCAGTGGCCGTACGGGCCGACAAGCTCGTCGAACAGTGGTCCGCTGTCAACGATTTCAAACTGGAAGGCGCTCCTTGTGTCTCTAGGGCCGTATTGTTGCGACACCCAAGTTTCCGGAATGATCCTCAGGAGAGCGCGGGTGACGCCGCGATGCACGGCAACGGCGTATTCGATCCCGCTATTATTTAGCCTAGGGATGCTAAGATGCCACCACCCGCAGGCGGACTTTCCGATCTCCTGGTAGTTCTTCTCGCGTTCCTCGCGAGTCAGCCATTCTGATCGAAATCCATGACCATAACGCTTGTAGCCTCCGGGCATATCCTCCCCATCGGGAGTCTCTGTCCAACCTCCGAGTTTGATTGTCAACAGCGGGCCGGGGTAGGTGAGCTCGGGTGCTCCCTTCTCGGCGATCAGGTCATCGAGAAGCACTGCCCCATGGCCGCGGTTAAGCTCGCGCCGGGCATTCGTCAACTGCTCCTTTAAACCATCGGGGTGGCGCGATGATCCGTCGGTGATCGGTGTCACCGGCATGGATCGGAGCAGGTCTATGCAGACCGCCTCAGCCGCCGTGTATTCGGCTTCCGTCATCCCATAACGCAGAATCCATATCTGGGGCTGGCGGCCGCTGGAGCGGATGTCATGGATCTTTTGGACTTTAGCGCTTAGTGTGTTTTGAGTGTCGTCCTCGTCCTCCCTTGGCTTTGTGAGCATCGCTTCCCGACCGTGTGCGCCAAACCGTTCACCTCTTCCCTTGCCGACATAAAAGGGGATTCCGTCTCGCGGGTCGACGAGCATATAGACGTAGCGGCCAAGCTCGTCCGCAACTTGGGATTGGACGGCCGGATCAATCTTGGTGTGCGCTGAGGTCATATCGGTTCCTTCTGGTACTTGGACGCCGGTGTCAGATGGGTGTTGGCGAGTATTGACGGTCGATCGCCTGGTTGGTCTTGGTGGAGGTACCTAGGGCGTGATGCCTGGATGGCAGGGTAGCAGTCGTCAACTCTGGTAGTCCTGCTGGCTGTTGTCGTTGTCAGAAACGTTGTCAAACGGTGCGTCTTGGGGATGGTGCTCTTTCGCCGGGACTGTTCCGGTCGTTTTGCGCGACGCGGGTGGCCGGGCGACTGACCTGGGGTGGCCCGGATCGGCGCTGAGGTGCTAGTTCGGCCCGGTGTTGGGCAGCGTAAGGAACCGGCGCTGCCCATGGGCTAACGGCCCCGAATTCGTGTCAGAGCTGCGTCATACCCTCTCTCCATGACCGGTATGGAGGGCTTCGCGCCCAGATCAGCGATGGACCCAGATCAGGACCGAGTGCGGCGTGCTCGCGAGAAGGCGCGGCTTTCGGGACGGATGGGTCTGCTCGGCGCCCAGTGCAGCCTGGTTCCGGCACAGCTCATGGACCCTGTCACCGAACCGGTGGTGATCAACCAGGCGAGCGTGGTGGTAGCGATCGTCTCTGCGCAGTCGCCGCTCGCACATGCCCGCGACGCCGTGGCCGACAGTGACCTGCGCGGCGCCACGCTCGTAGTGCCGCCGGACCTGAGCGATGCGGAGCTGGCCACCATGGTCGTCAACGCCCTGTGCGTTCCCGTGCGCTCAAGCCGCCTGAACGTCGTCGTACCCGTCATCGCCGGAACCCAGGCACCATGCCCGGCCGATGCCCCGGCGCCGACGGCCTCGCTGCTCACCCGAGTGTGGCAGGTGCTGTCCAGGCATCCTGCGCGCGACTCGGACAACCTTGCAGCTGGACGCGGCGGGCAGGGCTACACCCTGCCCGAGAAGACGACGATCATTCACGCCGAGACCGCGTCCGGCCCCGAGCGCGACCGGGCACTGGTCCGGGTCGCCGATGACATCGTCGGCCCCATCGACTGGGAACGCTGGGCCGCCGTGGGGCGCAAGGCGCGCACGGACCTGGAAGCCTTCTTCGCCGACCAGCTGCGCCTGCGCCGGAGTGACCCGTGGATCCGCGGTCTCCTCTCCGTGCTTGAGCGCGACACCGGCATCGTGGGGGAGCGGCGAGTGGCGGAGGAACTCACCGTCCATGCCGTCCTCACTGGCAATCTCCTGCGTGAGCCCTCCGGCCTCACCGCGGCGGAATACCGCACCAGCGGGCCGCGGAACGTCGAGAGCATGCGCTCGCTGCTTGACCTCATTGAGGCACCGATGCCCAGCGAGTCGATTCGCGAGCTGCTCGCACCACTGGAGGAACTGCGCTCCCTGGTCCAACGTCGCAGCTGGATCGACTCCGACCGCCATTTCCGCACGGCGCTGTTCGACGAGTTCGTCGCGAACTTCCTCAATCCCGTCTTCCCCGAGGCCATGAGCAGGATCAACGCCCCTCTGCCGGATGCGCTCGCCGACGCCCTCACATGGGCCGCCGACGAGATGGCTCTGCGCTACCTGCGCCCCTTCGGGCTGCGCAACCCCCAGCACGCCCACGTCCTCGACCCGATGACCGGAGCGGGCGAACTTCTCTCACGCTTCTACATCCCCGGAGCCGTCAGCCAGCAGACGGCGAAGACCATGTGGCCTCGCGGCGATGCGCACACGATCAGCCCCGGCGTCATGTCCAGGTACCTCACCAACACACGAATCGAGATCGCTCAGGAGGCGCAGGGCTGGCCGACCCAACCGGGCTGGAGCCCCTTCGCCGACGCCGAGCTCCAGCTGCCACTGCGGGTCCTCGCCGATCCCCTGCTCCTGGACCTGCCGGCACTCGGCCCGGCGCCGCAACGCCTGTACACCACCACCTACCCCCTCCAGCCCACATGGTTCGAGCAGGACGAGTTCGACAAGGCCACCATCTGCCACTACCCACCCCGCGTAATCGTCTGCAACCCGCCCCGCGGGCAAGCGGCCGCCGAGGTACGGGAATCACGGTACGCCGCCCTGGACGCCAGGCTCGCCGCCGCATACGACGCCGCCGGAGCTCCGACACCGGCCAATATGGACACGCGCATACTGACCTGGGCGTGCGAGCACATCCCCGACTACGGCGTTATTGCCCTCGTCATCGACGCCGCCCTGATTGAGGAACCGGAATACACCGGACTCCGGCACCGCCTCATCGCGCAGATGGACAGTATCCGCGTTATCGATCCCCGCGGAGGCGCGGGCGCCACGGCGCCTTACCAGGACACCGTCCTCCTCATCGCCGCCCACGCCGGTGAACCGAACGACGAATGCACCGTCCTGTACCACCGCGGATTGCCCGACCCGCAGAACTGGGAGCAGGGATGGCAGCCGATCGCGCCAGAGAGCGGCGCGGCATGGAGCCTCCCTCGACCGACCGTCCAGCACCCGGCCTCCTAACAACTCGCGCAGATCGCGGCGCAGCAGTCGGGCCGATCACTCGCGCCGTCGCCGATCCGCCCGCCGATGGCGTCGTCGATGATGTCCACGGGCCGCTACCGGCGGGCGTGGGGACGCGAGTACAGTCAGAGGCTGTGCCACCGGCCACGAATTACCTCTGCGCTTTCGACTCCCCGCTGGGCCCCATGACGCTCGCCATCGCCGCGGGGGAGGGGCTGCCCGACGGCGGGGCCGTCGTCGGCGTCTGGTTCGACGGGCAGCGCCACGACCGCGCCGGACTCGCCGACGACGCCCGGCCCGTGGCCGCGGGCGACCCGGACGAGCCCGCCGCACTGGCGGCCGCACGGGCCTGGCTGGAGCACTACTTCACCGGCGATGACCCCGGCCCGACCCCCGACCTGGCGCCCGGCGGCACCGACTTCCAACGGCGCGTCTGGGACCGGCTGCGCACCATCCCGCGCGGGCAGACCACCACCTACGGGCACATCGCCGCCGACCTCGCCGCCGCGACCGGCCGCCCCACCTCCGCCCGCGCCGTCGGCTCCGCCGTCGGCCGCAACCCGGTCAGCATCCTCGTGCCCTGCCACCGCGTGCTGGGCGCCGACGGGTCCCTCACCGGCTACGCGGGCGGGCCCGAACGCAAGGCCGCCCTGCTGCGGCTGGAAGGAGTGATGATTGCATGACCCGTTTCCCTCCCCGGCATAGCCCCCGCCTACGGCGCGAGCGCCTCGACGTCGTCTCCCAGGGCGCTCCCATGGAGGGCGTGCTCACCCTCCCGGACGCGGCGGGCGACGGCGTCGGCGCCACTCCCGAACGACGCCTCCCGCTGGTGATCTGCTGCCACGGCTTCACGGACTCGCTGCACGGCACCGCCGACGTGGCCGACCACCTGGCCGCCCTCGGCCTGGCGACCTACCGCTTCACCTTCAACGGCGGCTGGGCCGGCGCCGACATGACCGGCATGAGCGTGCTCACGGAGGTAACAGACCTCGAGGCCGTGCTCGATGCCGCACGCGCGGGCGCCGGGGCCGACTCCGGCCCCTGGGCGGGCATCGACCCGGAGCGCATCGCCCTGCTGGGCAAGTCACAGGGCGGCGCCGTCGCCATGCTCACCGCCGCCCGCCGGCCAGCGCAGGTGGCGGCACTGGTCGCCTGGTACCCGGCCCTGTGCATCGCCGACGACCTCCACCGGGGCCTCGGCTCGCTGGACGGGGTGGGCGAGACCTTCGCCTGGATGGGGCAGCGCCTGGGGCGCCGCTACGCCGAAGACGTGTGGGACCTCGACGTCTACGCGCAGATCGGTAGCTATCCCGGACCGACGCTCATCATCCACGGCACCGACGACTCCCTCGTCCCCGTCGCCTACGGCGCACGTGCCGCCGAGACCTACACCGACGCCCGCTTCCTGCCCATCGACGGGGCGGACCACGGCTTCCACGGCGCCGACCTGACGAAGGCGCTGGACGCCACCACAGCCCACCTGCGCACCGCCGGCCTCGTGGGCGACGCCCGTGCGTGAGGCCGGCGGCCGGCCGGGAGCCGAGGTGGAAGACCAGACGAACGACTACCTCGCCCGCGAGCTGACCGCACGTGTGCCCGCCGCGGGCGCCGACCCGGGCGGGCTCGTCCACGCCCTGGCATACGTGCCCCGCGCCGCCGCAGCCGGGCGGGTGCGCGCCCCGCTGGTGGTGTGCTGCCACGGCCTGGGGGAGTCCGGGCTGCGCGTGGCGCCCGTCGCCCAGCGCCTGGCCGCCGCGGGCGCCGTCACCATCGCCCCGCACTTCCGTGGGGGCGGGGCCCCGACGGCGGGGCCCACCACCGCCATGACCATCGGCACCGAGCACGCCGACTTGGAGGCGGTGTTGGGCATGGCCCGCACCTGGCCCTTCATCGACGCCGCCCGCACCGCCCTGTTCGGCCGCAGCCAGGGCGGGCTGGTGGCGATGCTCGCGGCCGCCAACCATCCGGCGCAGATCGCCGCGCTGGCTCTGTGGTACCCGGCGCTCGCGGCCCCGGGTGCGGTGCGGCGCCGCTTCGGGAGACTCGCCGCGGTGCCGGAGACCTTCACCTCCCGGGTCGACGGTCGCGACATCATCCTCGGGCGCGACTTCGCCCACGACCTGTGGGACCGGGACGTGGAGGCGGCCATGCGCGGCTACCGCTCCCCGGTGCTGCTGGTGCACGGCGATGCGGACGCCGACGTGCCGCTCGCCGTCTCGCAGGCGGCCGCCCGCACCCTTCCCGACGCCCGCCTGGAGCGCATCCCGGGCGCGGGCCACGGCTTCGGGGACGCGAACTACGAGATGGCGGTGGGGTGGACCGTGGACTTCCTGGCCTGGGCGGGCATCCTGGACGACTGAGGCCGCGGTCGCCAGCCGGTGCGGGCCGGGCGGTGTGGGCCAGGGCGATGCACGGCTGTGGGGTGTGCCCTTGCCCCAAATACCTCGAATCGCCATAATCGCCCGGGTGACTACCACCCCGCCGACTCCGCCGCTCGACGCCGCCAACCTGGCCCGTATTGACCGCCTCGCCGAGGCGCTGGCCGGCGCGGACGCCGTACTAGTCGGTGCCGGCGCCGGGCTGTCGGTCGCCGACGGCGACGCGCACGCCGGCCCCGCATTCGAGGCGCGCTTCGCCGACTTCCACGCCGCCCGCGGCATCACCGACGCCTACTCCGGCGGCTTCTACCCCTTCCCCACGCCGGAGGAGAAGTGGGCCTTCTGGGCGCGCAATATCCTCCTCCAGCGCTACGAGTCCGGGCCCGGCGCCGTCTACCGCGACCTGTACGCCCTGCTGGACGGGCGCGACTTCTTCGTGCTGACCACCAACGTCGACCACCGCTTTCAGAACTCCGGCTTCCCCAAGGACCGCCTGTTCTACACCCAGGGCGACTACGGCCTGTTCCAGTGCTCCGTGCCCTGCAGCCAGGACACCTATGACAACCACGACGCCGTCGTCGCCATGGACGCCGCTGAGCGGGCCGGAGCCGCCGCCGGTACCCCGATGCGCGTGCCCACGCGTCTGCTGCCCACCTGCCCGCGCTGCGGTGAACCCTTGACCACCAACCTGCGCTCGGACGACACCTTCGTTCAGGACGCCGGCTGGTATGCCGCCGCCGAGCGCTACGTCGCCTGGGCCGACACCCATCAGGCCGGGCGCGTGCTCCACCTCGAGCTCGGGGTGGGTATGAACACGCCCGGCATCATCAAGTACCCCTTCTGGCGACGCGTGCACGCCAACCCCGAGGCCACCTATGCGGCGCTGTCACTGGAGCCGGGCACGCCCCGCGAGATCGCCGACCGCTCCATCCTCATCGACGCCGACCTCGGTGCCGCCCTGTCCGCCTTGCGTGAGCGACTGGGCTGAATCCGGGGCTGCACGTCATATCTACCGATCTCGGTACGTAAGTTCTACCGATCTCGGCGAGGGGTGGCGGGCTTTGTTGGTTCTTTCAGGAAAACGGCATAGGGTTCGGGACTCGACCCCCGCTCCGGAGTGCCCATGCTTGAGCTGCACGAGATAACCAAGTCCTATCGCACCGCCTCACTCGACCAGACCGCCCTCGACGGCGTGACCGTGTCCTTCCGGGACAATGAGTTCGTCGCGGTGCTCGGCCAGTCCGGCAGTGGCAAGACCACCATGCTCAACATCATCGGCGGCCTGGACCACTTCGACTCCGGGGATTTGGTCATCGACGGCGTATCCACCAAGGACTACCGCAGTCGCGACTGGGACGCCTACCGCAACAACCGCATCGGCTTCGTCTTCCAGTCCTACAACCTCATCCCGCACCAGAGCGTGCTGGCCAACGTGGAGCTAGCCCTGACCCTGACCGGCGTCTCTCGCGGGGAGCGGCGCCGTCGGGCCCTGGAGGCCCTGGATCAGGTGGGGCTGTCCGAGCACGTGCACAAGCGACCGAGCCAGCTCTCGGGCGGCCAGATGCAGCGCGTCGCCATCGCCCGCGCCCTGATCAACGACCCGGAGATCCTGCTGGCCGACGAGCCCACCGGCGCCCTGGACTCAACCACCTCCATCCAGGTGATGGACCTGCTGCGCGAGGTCGCCTCCGACCGGCTGGTCATCATGGTCACTCACAACCCCGAGCTCGCCCACGACTACGCCACTCGCATCGTCGAGCTCGCCGACGGGCGCATCACCTCAGACACCGCGCCCTACACGCCTGCGGCCGACGACGCCCGCGAGGCCCGGCCGCCGCGGCGCACTCGCATGGGGCCGCTCACCGCCCTGTCGCTGTCCTTCAGCAACCTGATGACCAAGAAGGGCCGCACCCTGATGACCTCCTTCGCGGGGTCCATCGGCATCATCGGTATTGCCCTGATCCTGGCGCTCGCCAACGGGGTGAACGCCTACATCGCCCGCACTGAGGAGGAGACCCTCTCTTCCTACCCGCTGCAGATCGAGCGACTGGGCATGGATTACACCTCCCTGATCGCCCAGGCCACCGAGACCACCACACAGGACGACCTGCCCGACGGCGTGGTGGGGGAGCGGCGTGCCCTGAGCAACATGCTCGGTTCGGCCAACACCAACGACCTTGCCTCTCTCAAGTCCTACTTCGACGCCGACGGCGGCAACGTCTCCACCTACACCAACGCCATCGAGTACCTCTACGACGTCACCCCGCAGCTGTACCTGCCGGTCGACGCCGACTCCGCCGGACAGATGCCCACCCAGGTCAACCCGGATACGGCCTTCTCCAGCTTCGGAGCCATGACGGCCACCATGCAAATGACCGCCTTCCAGCAGCTGGCCACCGACACGGATCTGTACGCCGACCAGTACGAGGTCGCCGCCGGCCGCTGGCCCACCGCGTACAACGAACTGGTCATCGTCCTGCCCGAGGACGGCCGCATGAGCGACCTGACCGAGTACGCGCTCGGCCTGCGCGAGCACAATGAGCTGGAGCAGCTGGTGCAGACCTACGTGTCGGGGATGGCGGGCAGCCTGCCCGGCGCCACCACGACCGGCGGCGCAATGGCCGCGGATACCGCCGCCGACTCCACCGCGAGCGCGGCAGCAGACGCGACAGCGGGGCCGACCGCCACCGCCGGCGCGACTTCCACCGCTACCGCGGGGGCAGGCGACTCCGCCGACCCCGATGCGGAGCGCACCTACGCGTACAACGACCTCATCGGCCGCACCCTGAGCCTCGTGCCCGCATACGAGCACTACGCCTACGACGCCGAGTACCAGGTGTGGACCGACAAGTCCACCGACGCCGCCTTCATGTCCGATCTGGTTGCCGACGGCGAAACGATGACCGTGGTCGGGATTGCGCGCGCGGAAGGCACCCAGGCTTCGCTCGTCCCCGGGGTCTACTACACCCCCGCGCTGACCGAGCACCTGGTGGAGCAGGCCGCCGACTCCGAAATCGTCAAGGCCCAGCTCGCCGACCCGGAGGTGGACGTGTTCACCGGCAAGACCTTCGCCGAGGAGGCCGACGCCACCGGGGACACCGAATTCGACTTCACCAACCTGTTCGATATCGACGAGTCCCAGCTGCGGGCCGCCTTCCAGATCGACTCCAGTGCCCTGGACCTCTCCGGCATGGACCTGTCGGGCATCGACCTGTCCGGCCTGGACACCACTCAGATGGACTTCTCCGGCCTGGACCTGTCCGGTCTGGCCAATGCCCAGCCCGACGTGGACCTGTCGGCCCTGGACCTGTCGTCACTGAGCCTGACCGACCTGGAGCAGCAGTTCCCCCAGCTCGCCGACGTCGACTACGTGACCCTGATTACCCAGGCCCTGTCCGACGGCGTCATCAAGGAGGGGGCGGACGAGCAGGTCGCCACCATGATGAACGGGCTGATCGCCGGATTCACCGACTACTACGGCGAACACGCGGCCGGTGAGAACCCCGACGACCCCGACGACGACCCCGACCTGGGCACGCTCGTGACCGACTACCTCTCCCAGGAGGACGTGCAGCGCACCATCGCGCAGACCCTCGGCTCCGATGACGTCATCGACTCGACCAAGCTCACCGAGAACCTCACCACCGCCCTGGGATCCGACCCCGCCGTCGCCGATATCTCCGACGCCGTGCGCGACCAGCTGGTGGCGGAGATCGGTTCCCAGGTGGCCGGGGCCGTCACCAGCTCCATCACCAGTGCCCTGTCCAGCGCCGTGCAGCAGGCCATGGCCACCGCCATGAGCCAGATGATGACCGCCATCCAGACGCAGATAACCGCCCAGATCGAGGCCGCCACCACACAGTTGGCCACCAACCTGGCCGACGCCGTCAGCGTGGACCCGGACGCCTTCGCCCAGGCGTTCCAGTTGGACATGACTCCGGAGGAGCTCAGCCAGCTGCTCAGCACGCTGGTGACCACCGAGCCCGCCACCTACGAGACCAACTTGACCGCGCTGGGCTGGGCGGACCTGGAAAACCCCAGCGAGATCGACATCTACCCCAAGGACTTCGAGTCCAAGGATGCGGTCAAGCAGATCCTGGACGACTACAACGCCACGCAGGTGGCCGCCGGCGATGACGACAAGGTCATCACCTACACCGACGTGGTCGGCGTGCTGATGAGCTCGGTGACCCGGATCGTCAACATCATCTCCTGGATGCTGATCGCCTTCGTGGCCATCTCCCTGGTGGTCTCCTCCATCATGATCGCCATCATCACCTACATCTCCGTGCTGGAGCGCCGCAAGGAGATCGGCATCCTGCGCGCCGTGGGCGCCTCCCGCTCCGACATCCGCCACGTGTTCAACGCCGAAACCGTCATCGAGGGGCTCATGGCCGGCCTCATGGGGGTGGGCATCACCCTGCTGGTGAGCCTGCCGCTGAACGCCTTCATATACGGGCGCTTCGGGGTGGAGTCCATCGCCCAACTGCCGGTGCGCGCCGGCATCATCCTGGTGCTCATCTCCGTGGGGCTCACGGTGCTGGCCGGCCTGATCCCGTCGGGTAAGGCGGCCCGGGAGGACCCGGTGGAGGCGCTGCGCTCTGAGTGAAGTCCATTGCGCGTAGCGCCGACGATGACCGGTACAGCCCTCCGGTAGGCTGCCCCTGTGAGTGACAGCACGACCATCGGCTTCGGCGGGCGCGAGAACCCGATCATGCTGCAGGGATTCGCCTGGGACATGGCCGCCGACTCCAGCCACTGGCGCTTCCTCGCGGACAATGCCTCCCTCATCGCCGACTCCGGCGTCACCGCCATCTGGCTGCCGCCCGCCTATAAGGGCCAGGAGGGCGTCAACGACGTCGGTTATGGCGTCTACGACACCTACGACCTGGGCGAGTTCGACCAGAAGGGCACCATCCCCACCAAGTACGGCACCAAGGACGAGTACGTCGCCGCCGTCGCCGCCCTGCGGGCCGCCGGCATGACCGTGCTGGCGGACATCGTCCTGAACCACCGGATGGGCGCCGACGGCACCGAGGAGGTTCGCGCCACCGAGGTCGACGGCGCCGACCGCCGCAAGCCCATCGCCGACCCGACCACCATCACCACCTGGACCCGCTTCACCTTCCCCGGTCGCCACGGCACCTACTCCGACTTCACCTGGGACCACACCTGCTTCCTGGGCACCGACTGGGACGAGCGCACCCGCCGCAACAGTGTGTGGCTGTTCGAGGGCAAGGAGTGGAACGAGGACGTCACCGATGAGCGGGGGAACTTCGACTACCTCATGGGTGCGGACGTCGACCTCAACAACCCGCGCGTATCCGACGAACTGATCAGCTGGGGGCGCTGGTACCTGGAGACCACCGGCGTCGACGGCGTGCGGCTGGATGCGCTCAAGCACATGAGCCGCGAGTTCTACCGCCGCTGGCTGCCCGCGCTGCGCGAGGCCACCGGGCGGGAGGTCCCCGCCGTCGGCGAGTTCTGGTCCCGCGATGCCGAGGAGCTGTGCGCCTACCTGGGCGAGGAGCCGATCATGAGCATGTTCGACACCCCGCTGCACTACCGGCTGTACCACGCCTCCTTCAAGGACCGCTTCGACCTGTCGAAGATCTTCGAACGCACCCTGGTGGAGGCCGACCCCGATCACGCCATCACCTTCGTAGAGAACCACGACACCCAGCCCGGCCAGTCCCTGCAGTCATTCGTCGAACCCGGCTTCAAGCCCGCCGCCTACGCGCTGATCCTGCTGCGGGAGGCCGGCACCCCCTGCGTGTTCTGGGGCGACCTGTTCGGCACCCCCGAAACCGGTGATCTGTCCGCCTGCCTTGAACTGCCCCTGCTCATGCGGCTGCGCCGCAGCCTCGCCTATGGCCCGCAGCACGACGTCTTCAACGCCGCCGACCTGGTCGGCTTCGCCCGCGAGGGCGACGACGCCCACCCCGGCTCCGGGCTCGCCGTCGTCCTGTCCACCGGTGTGGCCGCCAGCAAGCGCCTGTACGTCGGCGCCCGACACGCGGGGGAGCGGTGGATCTGCGCGATCGGCGGCCACGGGGCGGTCACCATCGGCGGCGACGGCAGCGCCGAGTTCTCCGTCAGTGAGACGGGGCTGTCGGTGTACGTGCCCGCCTCCGCCCGCCCGATCATCGACCGCGGCATGACCCGGCTGGTCCGCGTACGCTGAAGACGCGGCCCGACGCCGCCGCATCGCGCTCAACCGCACTCAAGGAGGAACCATGCCCACACCCGGCAAGCTTGCCACCGACAAGAAGGTCGCCGTCCTGATCGCCGCGGGCCTGGAGGAGGTGGAGGCGCTCGCGGTGGTCGATGTGCTGTTCCGCGCGGGCATCCGCGCCGACCTGGTGGCCGTCGGCGACTCGCTCACCGTCACCTCCTCCCACCAGGTGGTGCTCACCTGCGACGCACTGCTGGCGGAGGTGGACCTGGCGGACTACGACCTGGTGTTCCTGCCCGGCGGCATCCCCGGCACGCCCAACCTCAAGGCCGACCCGACCGTCACCGCCGAGGTCACCGCCCGTATGCGCTCCGGCGGGCCCGTGGCCGCCATCTGCGCCGCCCCGTCGATCCTGGCCGAACTGGGGCTGCTTCAGGGGCGTGACGCCACCTCCAACCCGAACTTCATGAAGGTTCTGGCGGAGCACGGCGCCCGCACCAGCGAGGCCGCGGTCGTTGTCGACGGCGAACTGATCACCAGCCGCGGCATGGGCACCGCCATCGAGCTCGGCCTGGAGATCGTGCGCCACTTCCTGGGCGACGACGCCGTCGAGGCGGTCAAGCGCGGCATCGTCTACCAGCACTGACGACGACTCCGCCCCGCAACCGACGGGCATAAGCCAGCCGGCCGCGGGGTGGCATCAAAGCGGACCGGCGCCCCGCCGTCGTCGGGCAGGCCGTCGTCCGGCGGTCAGATGTAGATGGTCGGGTCGAGCATCAGCTCGGGGTCGGTGCGCGGGTCGCGGGCCCGCGCCGGCACTCCCACGCCGACGTGATCGGCGGGCAGGTTCTTGACCAGCACGGCATTGGCGCCGATCTTCGCGCCGTCCTCCACGGTCACCGGCCCCAGCACCTTGGCGCCCGCCCCGATCTGCACGTTGTTACCGATGGTGGGGTGGCGCTTACCCGGGTTCATGGATACTCCACCGAGCGTGACGCCGTGGAACATGAGCACGTCGTCGCCGACCTCAGCGGTCTCTCCGATCACCACGCCCATGCCGTGGTCGATGAAGAAGCGTTCACCGATCTTGGCGGCCGGGTGAATCTCGATTCCGGTGGCGGCGCGGGCCGCCTGGGACAGCGCACGCGCCGCGAAGTAGTGGCCGCCCTGCCACAGGCGGTGGGCGGCGCGGTGTGCCCACAGCGCGTGCACGCCCGGGTACAGCAGGGCCACTTCGAGGTTCGAGCGTGCCGCGGGGTCACGGCGTCGTGCGGTCGCCAGATCCTCCTTGGCGATCTCGATGAACGACCGGCTGGGCTTCTGCATGGTGCTCCTTGGACAACGGCCTGATGAGGCTGGACAACAGAGAGGGACATCGGGGCTGGAGGACCTCGGCAGCGCCACGAAGGACGTCTCACCTGCGATGATCCGTCCGGACAACGTCGGTGGCGGCATCCCTGTTCCCGGGCACCGCCACCGACGCCGGACCGTATCCGAATCCGCTGCCGGACATGACCGAAGGCGGGTCGGCGGGCGGCCGTTGACGTCGTGGCCGCCCGCCGACTTGCAGGCTCAGGTACTCAGTTCAGGTACTCGGCGTACAACGGCGTCGACAGGTAACGCTCACCGGTGTCCGGCAGGACGGTGACGATCGTCTTGCCCTCGAACTCCGGGCGCTGCGCGATCTGCGAGGCGGCGGCCAGGGCCGCACCGGAGGAGATACCCACCAGCAGTCCCTCCTCGGCGGCGGCACGGCGGGCGTAGTCCAGCGCGGTGTCGGACTCGATGTGCAGCAGCTCATCCCAGATGGACTGGTCGAGCACCTCGGGGACCACGTTGGGGCCGATGCCCTGGATCTTGTGCGGCGCGGCCTTGCCCTCGCTCAGCAGCGGGGACTCGGCGGGCTCCACACCGAAGATCTTCACACCCGGGATCTGCTCCCGCAGGACCTGACCCACGCCGGTCAGGGTGCCACCGGTGCCGATGCCGGCCACGAAGGCGTCGACCTTGGAGTCGGTGGCCGCCAGAATCTCCTGTGCGGTGGTCTCCCGGTGAATGCGCGGGTTGGCGGGGTTGGTGAACTGGGAGGCGAGCACGGAGTTGGGGGTGGCGGCCTGGAGCTCCTCGGCGCGCTTGACGGCCCCGGCGACACCGCCCTCGGTGGTGAGTACCAGCTCGGCGCCGAAGGCGCGCATGATGGCGCGACGCTCCTTGGACATGGTCTCCGGCATGGTGATGATCACCCGGTAGCCGAGCGCGGCGCCGACCATGGCCAGGCCGACGCCGGTGTTGCCGGAGGTGGCCTCGATGATGGTGCCGCCGGGCTTGAGGTCGCCGGAGGCCTCGGCAGCTCGGACGATCGCCAGGGCGATGCGGTCCTTGACGCTGCTGGCGGGCTCAAAGGCCTCGACCTTGGCCAGGACGGTTGCGGGGGCGCCGTCGGTGACGCGGTTGATGCGGACCAGGGGAGTGGAGCCGACCAGCTCGGTGATGTTGTTGGCGTATGTCATGGCTGTTCCTTAAGTCTTGAAAGTGCGGGGCGCCGCTCCGGCAGGGGCGATTAGCGAATACGGGTACACCCAGAGCCTGGAGGGCGTTTGAACGTTTGTGGGGGAGGGGCGCTTCACGCGCCCGAGCGCCGGGCATGCGCGCAGCAACGCGCGCACAGTGTCATGGCCAGGCGCTCTATCGACACTGGCAGCAGCAGAAGGACATCGCGCACATGACGTTACCGACCGTCATGGGGTCCTCCTCTTACCTGGTGCTGCCAAAACCTGCGGAGCTTCACCGGCGCCGAGCGGGCGCCGTGATCCGCTGAAACCACAGTAGTGCCTGCGCCGGCGCGGCTGTCAAATCATCCGCATGGTGAACTTCGCTTCATCGCGCCTGCCCGTGTACACAGCGCGTACCCGTTGGTCCCGTTGATCAAAGCGCGCTCCGTAGGCCCGCCCTGCCAGTACAGAGGCGGACGGAGCCGGTAGGAGTCACGCTGCGGACAGGACGTCTCAGCGGCGGGTGCTGGAGTCGCTGCGTGACCCCGGTCAGGCGGCGGGTAGAGGAGTCTCAACCACCCGGCTGCCGGCCGGCTCGGCATGGGCGGCTCCGCCGGTCAGCGCGGCCAGCTGCTCGGCGAGCGCTTCGGCGTCGGCGGTGGGCGTGGACAGGGTGAGGACGGCGTGGGTGGCCTGCCACTGCGTGTCCTCCACCCCTATGTCCTGCGGGCCGCCCTGCCCGCGCAGTTGGGCCTCCAGACGGCCGGCGTCGGCGACGGGCACCCGCACCTGCCACAGGTGGCGAGTGGCCAGGCGCACCCGGGAGGCGGCGTTCAGCGCGTCGGCGGCCGCCTGCGAGTAGGCGCGGGCCAGGCCGCCGGTGCCCAGCAGAGTCCCGCCGAAGTAGCGGGTGACCACAACCGTGGTGTTGACCAGACCCGTGCCGCGCAGGACGTCCAGCATGGGGCCGCCGGCGGTGCCCGAGGGTTCGCCATCGTCACTGGAACGCTCGATGGGCTGGGCGCCGGGGACCGACACGGTGAAGGCGCTGCAGTGGTGGCGGGCGTCGGGGTAGCGGGAGCGGACGGAGGCGATGAAGGCGCGGGCGGCTGCCTCGTCGTCGGTGCGCGCGGCCCGTCCCAGGAAGTGGGAGCGCTTGACCTCCAGGTCGGTCTCCGGCTGCTCGCCGCGTGACAGCGTGACCACGGCGTTGGCGGTCGCGTAGTCGGCGTTGGAAGCGGGCACGGCGGTCATGGCGTCATGTATAGCCGCTCGGGCGCGGCGGCGTGGGTGCGACGGTACTTGTGGGCGGGACGGGACTGATCTCACACGTCCGGCAGGGCGCCCGGGCTGGAACGGAATCCGGGCGAACCGCTAGGGTGACCCCTGGTCAACTATCCTTCGGGTTGTCCGTGACCGGACGGCCCTTCGACTTTGAGAGGAGCGGGCTCATGGCAGTGCCGAAGCGGAAGATGTCCCGCAGCAACACCCGCAATCGCCGTTCGCAGTGGAAGGCCAAGCTGCCCGAGCTGCAGACGGTCACCGTTGCGGGGCGCAAGGTGGCGGTGCCCGGTCGGCTGTCCAAGGCCTACCGGACCGGCCTCATCGAGTACTGATATCGCCGCCGTCCTGGCATCGCCGGCGACGAACCGGCAATACGGCGGGCCCAGGCCCGTCCAATGCGGGTGTAGCTCAATGGTAGAGCCTCTGCCTTCCAAGCAGATGGCGCGGGTTCGATTCCCGTCACCCGCTCGGTGAACGCGCGGCCGCCCCGGACTCCGGTGGCGGTCGCGGGCGTTTACACGGGGTGTGGCGCAGCTTGGTAGCGCGCCTGCTTTGGGTGCAGGAGATCGTGGGTTCAAATCCCGCCACCCCGACGACGAGGACACCCACGAGCTCGCTCGTGAGGTGTCCGAGGAGGAAGGGGTAACAAGGCCGTCAGGTCGAATACCCCGACGACGAGGACACCCACGAGCTCGCTCGTGAGGTGTCCTCGCGTCTACTGCGAACTTTCGCCTCCTGGTACGAGCTTTAGCACCCAGCCATGACGAAGCAGTTCCGCATCCATACGAGCTTTCGCTCCCTGGTACGAGCTTTTGCACCCTGGTGTACGGGTATTTGCCGCACACCAGGGTGCAAAACGTCGTAGCAGGGCGCAAAGTGTCGCAACAGGCACCGCGGGCGCGGGCTCGCTGCTCAACACTAAGGCGGGTTCTCCGGGCTCTGCTCTGCCGGGTGATCGCCTACAGTCGTCACTGTGTTGTCGGGCCTATTGATTGTTGCCGGCGTCGCGGCTGCCATCGGATGCATAGCACTGCTGCCGGGGAAACGACGCGCAGCGGGCGTGGCGCTGTCCGGCGTGCCGCTGGTTGCCGGCTTCATCTGTGGGCTGCTGAACCGGCACAACCCCGCCGCGCTGCCGATCGGCCTGCTAGTCGGAAGCCTGAGCAGCTTCGACGCACTCGCAGTGGGGGTGCTGCGCGGCGACAACCGCCACGGCACGGGCCTGTACCGGCTTCGCCGGGCGAGTGCCGGGGTCGCGCTGATTTACGTTGGGGTCGCGCTGATCTACGTCGCGATCGTGGTGACGACCTATGCAACGTCGGCCGACGCATTGCGGGACGAACGGGGCGAGCCGCTGTTCATCATCGCGAAGCCGGCCAGCCTCGTGGCACTCGCACTGATGTTTGCCTGCATGCTGTTGTCAGCCGACGCCTTTGACAAAGGGCATACTCGCGTCTGCATCGGGTGGAGTGCACTCCTGCTCCCGCTTGGCTGCATGCTCGTCCTGCCCATGGGACTCGACCCCCTGCTGCCTCCCGTGGGACTTTTCATTGGAGCTGCCTACGCCATGTTTACGCTCCTGGTCGGGCTGCTCCCGCCCCCAGGGCAGACCACGTCCAACATTCACCATCTGCGCAAGGCGCACGTGCTGGCCTTCCTGGGCTACCTCGGCATCATCGTGCTGTGCGCGGTGTACGTGATCGTCTGGCGGCAGCTCACTCGGTAGCGGGAACCCGGGTCTTCGCGTTGCGGCGCCTCGGCTGTCTGCTACGAGCTTTCGCTCCCTGGTACGAGCTTTTGCACCCTGGTGCACGGGTATTTGCCGCACACCAGGGTGCAAAACGTCGTAGCAGGGCGCAAAGTGTCGCAACAGGGTGAAGGCTCGGGGCGCGATCCTCCGCCGTTACCTGGCTCCTACGCCGCCGGCTCGCCTACCGCGGCCGTCAGCGCCTGGATCTGTGCCGGCGTGGTGCGGCAGCAGCCGCCGACGGCGCGGGCTCCCAGTGCCTCCCAGGCGGGCAGCGCGCCGGCCAGGAGATCGTCTCCGGGTCCTGCGCCGCCGCTGCCGGGGGCGGTGCCGCTGCCAGAGCCGACATCGTCGGCATCGCTGTCGGCGCTGCCCGTACCAGTGCCGACACCACCGCCGGTCGTGCTGCCGCCCGTGGACCAGGTCTTGGCCTCGGCGTCATACTCCTCACCCGAGTTCGGGTAGACGACCAGCGGCAGGCTGGTGAGGTCGGCGAGCAGGCTCAGCGCCGTCGTCGCCGACTCCACCCGGGTGCAGTTGACTCCCAGCAGGCGCACCTGCGGGCAGGCCTCCGCCCAGGCGACGACGTCGTCGAGCAGCGTCCCATCGCGCAGCGCCGTGGCGTCGTCGCGCACCGACAGCGACAGCCACGCGGGCACCTCCGGCGCCACTTCGGGCAGCAGCCCCAGTAGCGCGTGGATCTCCGGTCCCTGCGGCATCGTCTCCAGGGCCAGCACGTCCACGCCCGCCTCGGTCAACAGCCGCAGCCGCGGGCGGTGGAAGGCGCGGAACTCCTCATCCGTGTGCGTGTAGGCGCCGGTGTACTCGCTGCCGTCGGCCAGGTAGGCGCCGTAGGGCCCGACCGAACCCGCCACCAGGCCGTGGCGCCCGGTGGTCGCCGCATGTTCGTCGCGGGCCCGGCGTGCCAGCCGCACCGCCTGCCGCACCATGTCCTCGGCCTCGGCCTGACTCAGGCCCGCGCGCCGGTAGGCGTCCAGATTCGCCTGATAGGTGTTGGTCGTGGCCACGTCCGCGCCGGCGGCGAAGTAGGCGCGGTGCACGTCCAGGATCGCGTCGGGCGCGTCGCGCATGGCCAGCGCGGACCACAGCGGGCCGGAGGTGTCCACGCCCCGCTTCTCCAATTCGGTGGCCATTGCGCCGTCGAGGACGATCGTCCCCCGCTGTGCCAGTAACCTCGTAAGCACATCACTCAAACCGAGTCGCCTCCCGACCCTGTTGTCGACTCCTCGCCCGCCTACATTCGGCGGCCCACCTACCCTAGCCGGGAACGTCCCGGAATCGCTCACCCCAGGAACGCCATGGCCACCACACCCGACGCCGCCAGCAAACACGACCGCCTGCAGCGCAAGATGAGCTCGCGCCACCTGACCATGATCTCCTTCGGCGGAGTCATCGGCACCGGCCTGTTCCTCTCCTCGGGCTACACCATCAGCCAGGCCGGCCCACTGGGCACCGTGCTCGCCTACTCCATCGGCGCGCTGCTCGTTTACCTGGTGATGCTGTGCCTGGGGGAGCTGAGCGTGGCCATGCCCTGGACCGGCGCCTTCCACGTCTACGCCAAGGAGCTGATCGGCCCCGGCACCGGGTTCGTGGTGGCGGTGCTGTACTGGCTGACCTGGACCATCGCGCTCGGCTCGGAGTTCACCGCCGCCGGCGCCATCATGCGCCACTGGTTCCCCACCACGCCGGTGTGGATGTGGGCCGCCATCTTCATCGTGGTGGTCTTCGCCTCCAACGTGTTCTCGGTGCGGGTGTTTGCCGAGGCGGAGTCCTGGCTGGCGGGAGTGAAGGTCTTCGCCATCATCGCCTTCATCGTGCTCGGCACCCTGGCGATCGTCGGGGTGATCCCCATGGCCGACGGCTCGCCCGCGCCGGGCCTGGGTGGCCTGATCCGCGACGGCGTCTTCCCCAACGGCTTCGGGGCCGTCTTGACCACCATGCTTACCGTGAATTTCGCCTTCTCCGGCACCGAGTTGATCGGCGTGGCCGCGGGGGAGACCTCCGACCCCGGCCGCAACATCCCGCGCGCCATCCGCACCACCCTGGTACGGCTGACCGTGTTCTTCATCGGCTCGATCGTGGTCATGGCCGCGCTCATCCCCTGGCAGGAGGCCGGCGTGAGCGCCTCCCCGTTCGTCACCGTGCTGGACATGATCGGCGTGCCCCACGCGGGCGACCTCATGAACATCGTGGTCGTGACGGCCATCCTCTCGGCCGCCAACTCCGGCCTGTTCGCCTCCACCCGCATGCTGTGGTCGCTGGCCAACGAGGGGACCGTGCCGGAGATCGTCGCCCACACCACCATGCGGGGCGTGCCCGTGGTGGCGCTGGCTCTGTCCATGTTGGGCGGACTGCTGGCTCTGCTCAGCTCCGTGGTGGCCGCCGACACCGTCTACCTGGCGCTGGTGTCCATTTCCGGACTGGCGGTGGTGATCGTGTGGATGGCGATCGCCGCCTGCCAGTTCGTCTTCCGCCGCCGCTGGCTCGACGCCGGGTACATCCCCGCCGAACTCGGCTACCGCACCCCCGGCTACCCGTGGGTGCCGCTGGCGGCCTTCATCGGCTCGGCCGCCTCCTGCATCCTGATCGTCTTCGATCCCGGTCAGCGCTCCGCCCTGTACTGGACCGTGCCCTTCGTGGCCCTGTGCTACGCCGGACACGCCCTGGCCCTGCGCCGCGGCTGGGTGAAGGCCTGACGCGGGCGCGTGCGACGGCGGCGGCCCGCGCCCTAGGCTGACCTCATGCCCTCATATCGCACCATTCTCACGGTCACCAACCTGCTGCCCGGCCACGGTCCGCAGGACGTGGAGGCTGCGGCCCGTGCCGCCGTGACCGCCTCGACGACGTTGGAGGCCTTCCAGGTCGACGTCGTGCGCGGCCAGCCGCGCGTCACGATCCGATTCACCGGGGCCGACGACGCCGATGCTCGCGCCGTCCACCACCGCACCGTGGCCGGGGTGCGGCGGGCGGCGGTCGTGCCCGCGCAGGTGCTTGCCAAGGTGGTGGGCGGGCGCAGCGTGCCCATCGCCCTGGAGGCGTGAGTGTGGCCGACGGCGCGGCGGAGCCGGCCGCTCGTGCGGCAGCATGGCAGGGCCGGCCGCTCGGGGAGGCGATGGCGCTCCTCTCGGGGGCGCGCGTCGACATCGCCGCATTCGGGGCGCCCGCCGGCGTCGGCCGGGAGCGGAATGTGAGCAGTTCCCGCCGCCTATGGGCGGGCTCATTTGTCACCGGGCCGCGACCGTGCCCTAGGATGGCCCGGAATTGACGCCACACCAGGGCGCCTGCGAGGCCTGCCGGTCCCGCACCTTCCAGTCGATTTACACATTCGGAGTAGAACCCCGTGAAGAGCACCGTCGAGAACCTTGACCCCGCGCGTATCAAGCTGACCGTGGAGGTCCCCTACGAGGAGCTGGAGCCGAGCCTCGACGCCGCCTACAAGGAGATCGGCTCGCAGGTTCAGATCCCCGGGTTCCGTCGCGGACACGTCCCGCCCCGTGTCATCGACCAGCGCGTCGGCCGTGCCTCCGTCATCCAGGAGGCCGTCAACAACAAGCTGCCCGACTTCTACCGCGACGCCCTCAACGACTCCGGCCGCGTGCCGCTGGGCCAGCCGGACATCGAGGTCACCGAGCTGGTTAACGTCACCGGCCCGCAGGGCGGCCAGCTCGCCTTCACCGCCGAGGTCACCGTGCGCCCCGAGTTCGAGCTGCCCGAGCTGGGCGGCATCGACGTGACCGTGGACGCCGTCGAGATCACCGACGCCGACGTCGACACCGAGCTGGACAACCTGCGCGCCCGCTTCGGCTCGCTGAAGTCCGTCAAGCGCGCCGCAAAGACCGGCGACTTCGTGACCATCGACCTCAAGGCCGTCATCGACGGCGAGGAGGTCGACTCCGTGTCCGGCGTGTCTTACGAGATCGGCAAGGGCAACATGCTCGAGGGCCTGGACGACGCCCTGGTCGGTCTCAAGGCCGACGGATCCACCACCTTCACCACCAAGCTTGCCGGCGGCGAGCACGCGGGCGAGGAGGCCGAGGTCACCGTCACCGCCACCGCCATCAAGGAGCGTGAGCTGCCCGAGGTGGACGACGAGTTCGCCCAGATGGCCTCCGAGTTCGACACGGTCGAGGAGTTGCGCGAGGACCTGCGCGCACAGGCCGCCGAGCGCAAGACCGGAGACCAGGCGATCGCCGCCCGCGACGCCCTGCTGGAGCAGCTGCGCGACGCGGTCTCCTTCGACGTGCCCGAGTCCGTGGTCGAGGACGAGATCAAGCAGCACCTGCAGGCCGAGGGCAAGCCCGAGGGCGACCCGCACGCCGACGAGATCCGCGACGACGTCACCTCCGGCGTGCGCGACCAGATCCTCCTGGACGTGCTGGCCGAGTCCCTGGATGTGTCCGTCACCCAGGACGAGCTCCTGGAGTTCCTCATGCAGACCGCCCAGCAGTACGGCATGGAGCCCGCCCAGTTCATGCAGGGCGCGCAGCAGGCCGGCCAGATTCCGGCCTTCGTCTCCGAGATCGCCCGCAACAAGTCCCTGGCCATGGCCCTGCGCCACGTGACGGTCAAGGACTCCAACGGCGAGGCCGTGGACCTGACCGAGTTCATCGGCTCCGACGAGCTCGACGCCGAGGCGGCCGCCGAGGCCGGTGCCGCCGCCGCGGCCCAGGCCGCTGAGGACGAGGTCGTCGTCTCCCCGGCCGACGCCGACGAGGCGGCCGACTCCGGTTCCTCGGCGTCCTCCGCCTCCGCGGACAGCGCCGACGACGCCGAGTGACGTCCACCCGTAACGCTCAGTGAGGGGCCCGCGCCGGAAGGCGCGGGCCCCTCACGCATTACGGCTTCTCCGTGTTTACGGGTGTGGTGGGGTGGTTGGTGCGCGTGTCTGGAGTGCCGGGTGTGTGCGCCGGGCGGCCCGGCGCGGGCACGCGCGGCACGCTCATTCGCGGTGCGTTTCTAGAGATTTGGCGTAATTACGCGGATAACACATCAACCGGTGAACAGTGCAGCCGGCTCCCATGTGCGGCGACCCCCGCGGCGCACATGGGAGCCGATGGGCCTCCGCCGGCCCAAAACCAAGAACATTGAAATACCAGGCAAAACCCGCCGACCGGCCGGAGCAGCAAGGTGATCGAGCGTGCGCCACCCCCGGCAGCACTCACCCGACCGGCCCCTAACCACCCGCCGACCATCCCCGCCCAACGCCAACATTCACCCATACACGCCCACCGAACCCGCCCTACCCACCGAGCACACCCCAAACACGAAGAGCCGCATTGCGGCCGATGGGCGGCGTACACATTGCGGCCCGAGGGTCTGCGGCGTACCGTATGACTCGGCAGTCATATGACTGGATAGTCATATTGTTTGAATGGAGTTTTCATGCCCAAGGACACGTTCTTCAACCTCACGCAGGACAAGCGTGCCCGCGTCGTGGAGGCGCTCAAGGCGGAGTTCGCGGAACACCCCTACACGCAGGCCTCGGTCGACCGCGTCACGGCCTCCGCCGGCATCTCGAAGGGCAGCTTCTACCAGTACTTCAACGACAAGCTCGATGCCTACACCCACCTGGTGCGCGAACTCATGGACGCGCGTATCGACGTCCAGGACGCGCCGGTGCCCGAGGTGCCCTTCGATGAGGTCCTTCGCGCGATGGTCCTGGGCAGCCGGGACTTCTTCCGGCGCGATCCCCGTGGCTGGGCGGTGCTTGCGCGTGCACTATCGGCCGACGCCCCCGTCGTGCTCGGCTCGGACGAGACCGTCAATGCGGGCGTACATCGGTGGGCGGTTGCCGCGATCACTGCCGGACAGGAGAGCGGCGAGCTGTGCGCGGACGTGGACCCCGAAACCGCCGCCTGGATGATGGAGAAGGTACTGCTGAGTGTTCCGGAGTACGTTGTCGCCCGGTTCGGGGTGAGCCCGCGGCAGGCTGCGAAGGACGGCAGTGCCTTCGACCGCCCCGAGATCGCGGCGGTGGCCGACGACGTCGTCGTCATGCTCGTAGCCGCGTTGATGCCTCGGCCGCAGAACCGCACAGGCGGGCGGGCTCATGGCTGAGGCGATCGCCACTCGCTCCCTCGGCTTCACCTACCGAGGTGCTGCCGGTCCCACACTGCACGGCATCGATCTGACGGTCGACGTCGGAGAGGTGATCGGTCTGCTCGGGCCGAGTGGCGCGGGTAAGTCCACCCTGCAACGGGTCTTGACCGGGCTGCTGCGCGGCGCGACGGGGGACGCCCGGGTGCTCGGGCGGGAGCTGTCCTCATGGGGGCGCGAACTGTACGAGCGCATAGGGGTCGGCTTCGAGCATCCGGTGGCCGTCGGCTGCCTCACTCTGCGAGAGAATCTGGCCTACTTCGCACGCATGTATCCGGCAGACACGCGCGCGCCGGACGAACTGCTGGAGCTACTCGGCCTGGCCGAGGACGCAGGCCTGCGCGCCTCGGCGATGAGCAAGGGCATGGGGATACGCCTGAACGTCGCGCGGGCGCTGCTGCATCGTCCTGAACTGCTCTTCCTCGACGAACCGAGCTCGGGCCTGGATCCCGTAACCGCCTCCCAGATGGCTGATCTCATCACTCGTGAACGTGAGCGCGGCTGCACCGTGGTCGTCACCACCCACGACATGGTCCTCGCCCAGGAGGTGTGTGACCGCGTCGGCTTCGTCGTTGACGGCAGCATCGTCGAAATGGGGGCGCCTGACGAGTTGCGGCGGCGCCACGGCAGGCGTGAGGTGGTGTTGACCTGGGACGGGGGCCGGTCCGTGTTTCCCCTCGACGGCCTGGCGGATGACCCGGGCTTCCACCGCGATCTGCGCGAGCGCCGGGTGCACACCCTCCACAGCCAGGAGGCGGACCTGGCCCAGGTGTTCCGAGCGGTGACGGGGCGAGAGCTGTCATGAGGTATGCGGTGGAGCGCACGGCGGCGACCCTCCTGCTGGATCTGCGGCGCCAAGCGGTCGGCGGTTACTGGTTGGTGGCGGTGCTGGTCGGGGCGGTGGTGGCGGGCATGGTACGAGGGTCGGGGATAGAGCCAACCCGCTGGTGGCCGATTCTTCTCCTTGGCGAGTTGACGGTGACGTGCTTCTACTTCGCTGCCGTGCAGGTCCTAGCCGAGCGCGGAGAGGGAGTGCTGACGGCTCGGGCGCTCACGCCGGCGCGGGAGGAGGAGTACTTGACCGCTCTGATTGTCTCCCTTGGGGCGTTGGCGGTGGTGGAGTCGGCGGTGTTGGTGGCGGTGGCTGGTGACCTTCCGCGGCACTGGCCCGCGCTGATCGCGGGCGTGTTGGTGCTGGCCGCCTGCGAGGTGCTCTATGGAGTGATCGCCGTGTCCGGATACGACACGGTGGCGGCCTTCCTGTTGCCCTCGGGATTGTGGACCGTGGTGTTCATCGTGCCGGTGCTGCCCCTTGTGGGTCTGGGTGGCGGCTGGTGGTTGTGGCTCCATCCCCTACAGCCCGCAGTGGTCCTCGTACAGGTCGCCTTCGACCGCGCTCCGACCGCGCTGGCGGCGCCTGCCGTCGTCGTCGGGGCACTCTGGGCGGCGGTGGGGATGGCATTGGCTCGACGGCGTCTGCACGCGATCAGCATCAAGGTTGGGGGCAAGCCATGAGGCGCAGGGGTATGGCCGGCACCGAGTCGGGAGCTCCGAATAACATCCGCACCGCGGCGACGATTCGGGCGCTGGCCCGCATGGCGCCACTGGACCTGCGCCGCCTGGCGCGCGATGAGCTGCTGTCGTGGATGGCGGTGCTGCCGCTCGCTGTCGCCCCGGTGCTGCGTCTGGCCGCTCCGGGGCTGGTCGGCGCGCTCTCGCATCTTGGCCTGGACGCGGGCTCCTGGCTGGAGCCGTTGGGTGCGGTGGCATTCGCCGTGATCACTCCCGTGCTGATTGGAACCGTAGTCGGTTTCATGCTTTTGGCGGACAAGGAGGACGGCACCTGGCGGGCCGTGGCGGTGACCCCGGTGTCATTGCGCGGCTATCTGGTCTGGCGCGCCGGTCTGGCTGTGGGGCTCGCCGGTCCGCTCGCGCTCCTGGGGCTACGTGTAGGCGGATTGAACGATCTGGGCTGGGGCGCGGGCGCAGGCCTGGCCCTGGCCGGGGCGCCCCTGGCAGGCGCAACCGCTATGGCCATCGCTGTCTTCACGGATTCGACGATCCAGGCGGTGACGGCGATCAAACTGGGATTCGTGCTGCTGGTGTTGCCGGCCTTCGTAATGGGGCGAGGTGGGCCGTGGAGCCTCCTGACGGCTGTGGTGCCCTCGTGGTGGCCGCTGCGGGCACACGCCGCGATACTCGATGGGCAGATATGGCAGCCATGGGCGGCAGGAGCGGTAGCGATCAGCGCCGCCCTAGCGGCGGCCTGCCTGTGCCGCACCGCGTGCGCGGACGCTGGTTAAGGAGTCTTGTCGGGGCCCTTAACAGTGCAGGCAGGAGTAAGTATGGTTGGTTCATGGTTTACCAGGGGCGGTTCATTGCGCAGAAACAGAGTCGCTCGGGCTCACCCCCTGTCGGGCTCGTGCCGCAGAGTCGACTGGCCCTGGCCGCGCTTGTATTGGCGACAGTTGCCGCTACGGCGACGCTCTTGTGTTCGGTGCTTGTCGGGTTGAACTTAGGGCCGCTTCAGGCTCGGGCCGCGGTCGGGGAAGAACTCCCCGGGGACGCAACGATGGAAACCGTCTATCTTGCGCTTCTACTGTCCAACCTGCTCTGGACAGTCATTGGGGTAGCTGGTCTCGGCGTGGGGATTACTGCTGTGGCGCGTGGCCAGGATCGCTCCAGGGGTATTGCCGCGATCATCGTTTCGGTCGCGGCGCCCGTGGTCTCATTTGGCGTCTGGCTCGTGCTGACGCTAATCACTGCGCCGCTCGGTTGATCATTCGATTCGAAGCGGTTCCCGAGGTGCGTCCCGGATTGGCTTGTCGTGGCACTCCGTGTGCAGAGCCGTGCGGGTGCCGAAATAACGAGGCATTCGGGGAAGGAACGGATTTTAGACAGTCAGTTCCTGCTGTTCCGGTCATCGACCTCCACCATGACCAGCTGCATGCGGCACGGGGTCACGGCGGTCAGGGCGTGGCGGTCGTTCGGGGCGAGGTAGATGACGTCGCCCGCACGCATGCGCTCGGTGCGCCCGGAGACGGTGAAATCCATCTCGCCCTCCAGCAGGGTGACGACCACCGCCTTGGTGGAGGCGTGCTCGGTGAGCAGTTGGCCGGCGTCGAAGGTGAAGATGACGGTGCGCAGGACGGCGTTGTTGACCACGACGCGGGAGGTGGTGGCCTCCTCGCTGACCGGCAGGGCCTCATTCAGGCCGAGGCGGAATAGGGACTCGGAAACGGGCGTGGTGGGCATGGTCGGATTCCTCTCGCGACGGGTGCTGGTGTTTAGGCGTTAGAAGACGGCCCTGGGCGAGCGCCGGGGTGCGGCGCACGTCGCAGCATTTGTTCCCGCTCGAGCCGTTTCAAATCCTGTGTCGAGGTTACCCGCGTCGCGGGGTGGTGAGCCGGTGGGCTCCGGCACACCTCGGTCGGATTGCGCCATCGTGTGGGCCGTGAGCGAAAAGCCCCCGTTCCTGGGCATGGGCTGGGCGACCGGCGGGTTAGCGTTGGCATCACCGAACACGGAAGGACTGACGTGAGCGAGCTCCACACGCCCCCGGCGGCCATGACCCCGGCCGCCGCCGACGGATCTGGGACGGGCCTGGGCCTGACCGACTCCATCTACAACCGCCTGCTCAAGGAACGCATCATCTGGCTCGGCTCCGAGGTGCGCGACGACAACGCCAACGCGATCTGCGCGCAGATGCTGCTGCTGGCCGCCGAGGATCCCGAGCGGGACATCTACCTTTACATCAACTCCCCGGGCGGCTCCGTGACCGCCGGCATGGCGATCTACGACACCATGCAGTACGTCCAGCCCGACGTGGTCACCGTAGCCACCGGCCTGGCCGCCTCCATGGGACAGTTCCTGCTGTCCTCCGGCGCCCGCGGCAAGCGCTACATCACGCCGCACACCCGCGTGCTCATGCACCAGCCCTCCGGCGGTGCGGGCGGGTCGGCCACGGACATCCGCATCAACGCCGACCTGATCATCAAGATGAAGCAGGAACTGTCCGAGATCATCGCCGAGAACACCGGACACACGGTCGAGGAGATCATCCGCGACTCCGACCGCGACCACTGGTTCTCCGCGCAGGAGGCCCTGGATTACGGATTCGTCGACCACATCGTGAGCTCCAGCCGCGAGATCGGCACCCAGAACGGAGAGAACTGACATGACGAGCTCTCGCCCCTACTTCGACGCCGTCGCCCGGCAGGTCGAGGCCGCGGGTATCAACCCGCAGTCGCTGCCGCAGGCCCGCTACGTGCTGCCCCAGTTCGAGGAGCGCACCGCTTACGGCTTCAAGCGGCAGGACCCCTACGCCAAGCTGTTCGAGGACCGCATCGTCTTCATGGGCGTGCAGGTCGACGACGCCTCCGCCGACGACATCATGGCTCAGTTGCTGGTGCTGGAGTCTCAGGACCCCGACGGCCTGATCACCATGTACATCAACAGCCCCGGCGGTTCCTTCACGGCGCTGACGGCCATCTACGACACCATGCAGTACATCAAGCCGCAGCTGCAGACCGTCTGCCTGGGGCAGGCCGCATCCGCGGCCGCCGTGCTGCTGGCGGCGGGATCGCCCGGCAAGCGCCTGGCGCTTCCGAACGCTCGCGTGCTTATCCACCAGCCCGCCATGGAGGGCGTGCAGGGCCAGGCCAGTGACATCGAGATCATCGCCAATGAGATCGACCGCATGCGCACCTGGCTGGAGGAGACCCTGGCCTCCCACACCGGTCAGCCGGTGGAGAAGGTGCACGTCGACCTCGAGCGCGACACGATCCTGACTGCCGCCGCCGCCAAGGAGTACGGCATCGTCGACCAGGTGCTGACATCCCGCAAGGCGCCCGCCTCGCCGCACTCGGCGTAAGCGCGTGCCCCGGGCCCACGGGCTCGGGCGGAATTCCACAGGACGGGGCGGTGCCGGTTCTCCGGTGCCGCCCCGTTCCGTCGCCCCGCCTCTTTCTCGCCGAGGTCGGTGCCAACGATGCTCCGACTGTCCGGCCGTCGTGGACCGGATGGTCGCATCGGATGCCGACCCGGGCCGACCTATTAGGCTGTTCAGCGTGAATTCTTCCTCCCAGGGCGGTCCACTGGTTGTCAGCGCATGCTTGGCGGGCTTCAAGTGCCGGTACGACGGCGGTGCGAAGCCGGATCGCGACGTCGCCGGCCTGGCTGCCGAGGGGCTGGCCCTGCCCCTGTGCGCCGAGTTGATGGGTGGTCTGCCCGTCCCGCGGCCGCCTGCCGAGATTGTGGGTGGCGACGGCGAAGACGTGCTCGACGGGCATGCGCGCGTGATCACTCGTGACGGCGAGGATGTCACCGATGCCTTTGTTCGCGGCGCCAATGCGGCCGCCGTTGTGGCGGCGCAGATGGGCTGTCCCGCCGCGGTGCTGCAGGAGCGCAGTCCGTCCTGCGGCGTGCGCACCATCTACGACGGCACTCACAGCGGCAAACTCAAGCAGGGCTGCGGCGTACTGGCAGCCGCACTGCGCCGTCGCGGGATCGCCGTCGTAACCGCGGGAGTCGCCCGGGAACGCCGCCGGTAGCCGACGCTAGGATTTGGCGCATGCGCCAGTTCGTCGTCGACGCCTTCACTGACCGTCCCTTCGCGGGCAACCCTGCCGCCGTCTGTCTGCCCGAGGCCTGGCCCACCGACGAGCTCATGCTTGCGATTGCGCGGGAGAACAATCTTTCTGAGACCGCATTCTGCGTGCGTGAGAGGGCGGCGTGGCGCCTGCGCTGGTTCACTCCGGGCGGCGAGATCGACCTGTGCGGTCACGCCACCTTGGCGACCGCGCACGTGCTGCTGGGCGAGCTCGGGGCCGGGGACGACGTCGTCTCCTTCGAAACGCTCGGCGGCCGCCTGACCGTGCGTCGAAGCGAGAGCCGGTACGAGATGGATTTCCCCGCCTACCGGCTGCGCCGCATCGAAGTCACCGATCAGATGGAGACGGCACTCGGCGCGCGTCCCTCTGAGGCGTGGATGGGACGCGACCTGTTGTGCGTGTTCGACGACGAGGCGACCGTCCGTGGCCTGACGCCGGACCTGGGGCGGGTCGAGTTGCTGCCGGGGCCGCTGTGCCACGCGACCGCGCAGGGGCTCGAGTTCGACTGCGTATCGCGCAGTTTCGCCCCGTCGCTAGGGATCGCGGAGGATCCGGTCTGCGGCTCCGGGCACTGCCACATCGCCCCGTACTGGGCAGAGCAGTTGGGCAAGTCGCGTATCCGCGCCTGGCAGGCCTCCGCGCGCGGTGGTGAGTTGCGCTGCACGGTCGACGGCGAGCGGTGCGCGTTGGCGGGCGCGGCGGTCACCTTCCTGCGCGGAGAGATCGTGGGGCTGTAGATGGGCTCGGCGTCTAGGCGCGGGCAGATCAGGGCCTATGGCGCGACCGACAGCGCTTGTCCGAGGGTAAAGGCCGCCACATCATCGGGGCGCTGGCCAATGGCGCGTGCCCAGGCAGTCGTCGTTATCCGAGACTGGCGCAGGTATTTCACCAGGGCGTCATGGATCCGCGAGCGCTCATAGGGGAGTGAGCTGCCCGGCTCGCCGGTTTCAAAGCCGCGGCGGGTGAGTTCGGCCATGAGTTGGCGGTGTCCCCAGTCAGAAGCCCTTCCGACGTCGTGGACAGAGTGTGCCGCAGCGACGGCGGAGGTGCCGAAACGACGGGCGAGCGCAATGACTGCATCCAGCGGTGGGGCGGAGGGCATCGCCGCGCGCACGGAATCGGGCGGAAGCAAGAGCGCCGCTGCGAAGACGTTGGCCTCCCGTTCCAACTCCCGGTCCGTGGCGTCGTCGTCAGTCTTAGTGCTGGAGTGCATCAGGAGATGACCGAGCTCGTGGGCGAGATCAAAGCGGGACCGCTCCGGCGTCTTCCGGCGGGCGAGGAACACGTACGGGCGCGCGTCCTGACCCCAGAAACTGAAGGCGTCAACGTCCTGTTCGGCTGCCGGGATCCCCAGCACCCGAATGCCATGGGATTCAACCAGCTGTACGAGGTTCGGCAGTGGGAAGTCGCCTAAGCCCCATTGCAGGCGCACCGCCTCAGCGGCCGCTTGGGGGGACAGGCTCGGATCGAGCTCCGGCAGTGTGAGCGCAGGCAGGCCAAGTCGCCGGCTCATTTCGTTGAACATCTCCATTCCCAGAGACCCGAGGGCGGTGGCCTGGTGTAGGAGAGCCGCGCTCGTACGGCGGCGCGTTCTGAAGAATATCCGCTCATCGGTCAACGTGGCGGCGGGATTAGTTTGGAAGAATGCCACGGGTTGTGCGGTGGCGGTGGAGAGCGCCTCGGCCCTGTTGTCGGGTGCGCCGCTGTCTTCCCAGTTTGTGAGAGTACGAGTGGTCACGCCGACGGCGGTGGCCAGGTCTAGCCGGGACAATCCGCCGCGTTCGCGGGCGATCGTGACACGTGTGGGGTGGATGGACATGTCGTGATTGAGTCGATGCCGCTGGGATGGGCGTTATAGCGCCACCACGTCGAAGTCGACGTCGTCGGTGGGCCCTCGCTGTGGGATGGCTTCGAGACCAGTGGGCTCCAGTGGTGCTTCCGGCAGAATGATGCGGGTATGCCATTGCGTGATGATGCCGTCGTCGCATGCGATGGGAAGCGAGAGTTCGCAGCGAAGCACGTTCTCAATGCGATCCCAGAAATACAACAGTATCCAGGTGTGTAGTGGAATACCCCGGGCCACGGCGGCATCAGCGGTTGTTGCGCCTTCGGATAAGTCGAGGGCGGTCTGGTGGGCAAGCTGAATGCGCGAGAGGTCGGCATTGTCGTCAACTTCGTCGCGGAAGACAGGGCCCTTGCTTCTCGCGTTGGCGGGCCGCTTGTCCGGGTTTCCGGTGTTGGCGTTCCCTCCCATAGCGGCAATGGCGGTCAGCTCCTCGTTAGGGCTAACCGAGCGGGGCGCATTGGCGCGGTCGTGGGCCCGCCAGCCGAGGCTGTCCAGATACTTACGTACAGCGCTGACGGTCTTCGCCCAGTGCTCAAAGCCGAAGGCAATAACCGGATCGAATGGCGTGTGTTGGTTGATGGCGGCCTGAAGCCCCTCGTGACACGCCTCGGCCAGGAGGTCTGCATCGAGCCCCATGGCCGTTAGCTGTTGTGCGGCCGCCTGTCCCGTGAGGACCACTCCGGGCGACGGTTGCAATGGGAATGACTCGGTCATGTCCGCGCCTCAGCCTCTCCGATGAGTGTTCAAAACCGGAAGTTACTATACCCCCGAGACGATGTGCGGTAAGCCCTGTCCCCCGATCACGAACACGGCTCTTGCTGGCGCAATGTGGGAGTGGGGGAGCGGTGGGGCGTCATGTGACCGCCGGTCGCGGCGAGCCATTTCGACCGATCTCGGTGGGGACTTCAGTGGGTGACGCGCAGGAGGCGGTAGCCCTTGGAAGAGGCCTCCCGCTCGGCCGACCAGCCCTGTGCGCCCAGCCACTTGGCCAGCGAGTCCGCGCCGAGGTTCTTCTGCACTACGAGCCAGGCCTCGCCGTCGTCGGCGAGCAGTCCCAGCCAATCCGTCAGCAGCGCGTGCAGCGCCGGCTTGCCGATCCGCATGGGCGGGTTCGACCAGATCAGGTCCAGCTGGGTGCCCGAGCCCCGCAGCTCCTCCAGCAGCGCGTCGGCGAGCACGGCGCGCACGCGGGTGTGCCCGGCCTCGACGGCGTTACGGCCGGTCAGCTCGACGGCGCGTTCGTTGACGTCCGTCGCCAGCACGGTGGCCTGTGGGGCGGCGTCCGCCAGGGCCAGCGTCAGCGGCCCCCAGCCGCAGCCCAGGTCCAGGAAGGTGCCCGTCTGCGGCGGCTCGGGCGCTTGCCGCAGCAGCACGCGCGTGCCCAGGTCCAGCCGGTCGGCGGAGAACACGCCGGACGCGGTGGTCACGTCGTGCTCGGTGCCGCGGATGACGAAGTGGTGGCGCCGCTCCTCGGCGGGGGCGTCGGGGGAGGCGGTGAAGTAGTGCTGCTCGCTCACGCGCCCGACCCTACCGGGCGCGCGCTCGGCCGGTCATGATCGGCCCGCTCAGGCAGCTCGGCGGGCCAGCAGCGGGGTGAGGGCAAGTGCCAGGGTGAGCACCGCCGTCGTCGGAACAAGCAGGTCCGCCTGCACGCCGGCCGCGGTTGGGGCAACGAAGGTTGTGGTCAGCGTTCCCAGGGTGGCGGCGCCGGCTGCGTTCGCCACCGTCACGGAGGTGGCGATACGCGCCTGGGAGATATCGTCGGGCGTCCCGCCCAGGTCCTCCGGAGCGGTCACGCAGCGAATCATCGTGTCCTGGTGCGTCAGGCCCATCCCGGTTCCGGCCGTGGCGAAGCCGATGTGCAGGCACCACCAGGGTGTCACTCCGGCGAAGGTGAGCGTCATGAGTGCGCCGCCGACGGCGAAGCAGGCCCCGCCCGCGTCCACGCGTGCCTGGAAGCGGCGCGGCTCGCGGGCGGGATGCGCCGCCGTCCAGATGGCGATCGAGGACCAGGTAAGCCCGGCGCAGGTCAGCGCCCAGCCGACCGCCGCCGGGCCCAGGCCCAGCACGTCGTGGGCGGCGGGCGAGACCAGGTAGTCGAGCGTGAAGTAGGTGGCGCACAGCCAGGCGAGCGTGGCCAGGGCCGCCCGCCGTCCCGGCGCCAGGCGCATGGTCCCGGTGGGGAACACCCGGGCGCAGGCCCACACCACCGCCGCCAACCCGGCCGCCCCGACGGGTGCGAACCAGGCCGACGCCGCCGGCACCGCCCCGATGCCCGCCACCCCGGCCGCCATCGCCAGCGCCGGCACCAGCGGGGGGCGGGCCTCGTCGTCCTCGACGTGCAGCCCGCGGATCTCACGGGCCATCACCAGCCGTGCCGCCACCAGCAGCGGCACGTAGGCGACCAGCGCCCAGCGCCAGCCCCACGTCTGCGAGACCGCGGCCGCATAGCCCGGGCCGAGGATGGAGGACACGATCCAGGTTGCCGAGCCCGCCGCCAGATACAGTCGCCGCCACGTCTCCGGCAGCCCCACCACCAGCACGCCCATGCTCACCGTTGCCAACGCCCCGGCGGCCAGCCCCCGCAGCACCTCGCCGGCCACGTACACGCCCACGCTTGGGGCCAGCGCCCCGGTGACGGCCCCGGCCACGAGAACGCCGGTGAGCACGGTCATCAGCCGGTCGGCCCGCCAACGGGCCAGCATGCTGCCGCCCAGCGGCATGGTCAGGAAGGTCGGCACCATGGCGGCGGCCGTCACCAGCCCGTAGTGGGCGCGGGCGCCCAGATCAGTGGCCACCAGCGGCAGCACCGTCTGGTTGATGTAGGTCTGCATGCCCGCAAGCAGTTCGACCACCAGCATCGCCGTGGCCAGGTGTCCCACCGGCGTGGTCACCAGGGCACGCAGCGACGGCTGCGGGGACGACGACGGCACGCCCGGGACAGCGGCGCCGGCGGCGCCCGGATTGGGGCCGGCCGCGGCGGGGCCGTCGGCTGAGGCGAGGCCGTCGGCTGCGGCGGGGCCACCGGTCTCCGGGACGTCGGACTCGCGGGAACTCACCGCCCGAGCGTATCGACGCGGCTGCGGTCGGCGCGACCGCCTACGGCGAACGGGGTCCCGCGGACACTCGGCAGGGAAGTGGCCAGGCAGTAGCATTTGAGTCCGCATGGAAAACACGCAGCACCACAGCCACTCCGCCGACCACGCCAACCCTGCCGTCAACGACAGCGCCGACGGCGCCGTCACCGCCGACAACGATGCCGGTCTTCCCAACGACACCGACCCCGCCGCGGCGCTCGCCTCCCGGGTCCGCTCCCGCGCCGGCACCGCCCTGGCCTCCACCTCCGGCCGCCCGCAGTACCACGAGCCCGACGCCGGCGCCCTAGAACGCGAGGCCCGCGCCGGCACCCGCCGCGTAGTGGGACTGTCCACCGATCAGGAGGACATCAGCGAGGTCGAGTACCGGCAGGTTCGCCTCGAGCGCGTCATCCTCGTCGGCCTCGAACTGCCCCAGCCCGGCGCGGCGGGCGGCCGCGCCGGGGCGAACGCGCATCCGGCCGGCCCGCACCCCAACGGCGCCGCGTACACCACCGCCGCCCAGGACGCCGAGACCTCCCTGCGTGAACTCGCCGCCCTGGCCGAGACCGCCGGAAGCGAGGTGCTCGACGCCCTCATTCAGCGCCGCGACCACCCCGACCCGGCCACCTACCTCGGGTCCGGCAAGGCCAAGGAGTTGGCCCAGATGGTCGCCGACTCCGGCGCGGACACGGTCATCATCGACGGTGAGCTCGCCCCCTCCCAGCGGCGCGCGCTGGAGGACGTGGTGGACGCCAAGGTCGTGGACCGCACCGCCCTGATCCTGGACATCTTCGCCCAGCACGCCAAGTCCCGGGAGGGCAAGGCCCAGGTGGAGCTGGCGCAGCTGGAGTACCTGCTGCCGCGCCTGCGCGGCTGGGGCGAGTCCATGTCCAGGCAGGCCGGCGGACGCGTCGCCGGCGGTCAGGGCATCGGCTCGCGCGGCCCCGGTGAGACCAAGATCGAACTGGACCGCCGCCGCATTCGCCAGCGCATGGCCAAGCTGCGCCGCGAGATCCGCGCCATGGCCCCCTCCCGCGAGGTCAAGCGCGGCTCCCGGCGCCGCGGCCCCATCCCCTCGGTCGCCATCGCCGGTTACACCAACGCCGGCAAGTCCTCCCTCATGAACCGCCTCACCGGCGCCGACATCATGGTGCAGAACGCCCTGTTCGCCACCCTGGACCCCACCGTCCGCAAGGCGGAGGCCGCCGATGGGCGCATCTACACCCTCACCGACACGGTCGGCTTCGTGCGCAACCTGCCGCACGAACTGATCGAGGCCTTCCGCTCCACCCTGGAGGAGGTCGCCGAGGCGGACGTCCTGTTGCACGTCGTTGACGCCGCCCACCCCGACCCGCTCGGCCAGATCGCCGCCGTCCACGCCGTCCTGGCCGACATCCCCGGCGCCCTGGACGTGCCCGAACTGATCGCCTTGAACAAGGCCGACCTCGCCGACCCGGTCACCCTGGCCGCTCTGCGCACCCGCCTGCCCGGCGCCGTGGTCGTCTCCGCACGCACCGGCCAGGGGCTTGAGGAGTTGCGCAGCCGCATCGAGGCCATGCTGCCGCGCCCGGACGTGGCCGTGGACGTCGTTGTCCCCTACTCGCGCGGCGACCTGGTCTCCCGCGTACACGCCGACGGCGACATCACCGCCGTCGAATACGTGGAGGCCGGCACACACGTGGTCGCTCGCGTGGACGCCGCCCTGGCGGCCGAACTGACCGCCGTCGACGCCGGGTGAGAGCCGTGCGCGAGATGAGTGCGCCCGCCCCGGCGGACCGGGCGGAAAAGGACGCCGCCGCCCCGGCCGGCACGTCCCCGGCCGACCCGGGCGCGTCGGGTACGACGGAGCAGGCGCGCACCCGGGCCGCACTGGACGCCGCCGTGAACGCACTCGGAGGCAGCCCGCGGGAGGGACAGATCGAGATGGCCCGCCGCGTGACCCGGGCCATCACCTCCGGCGGTCACCTGCTGGTGCAGGCCGGCACCGGCACCGGCAAGTCGCTGGCCTACCTGGTGCCCGCCATGGTGCACGCCGTCGACGCCGGCGAACGCACCGTCGTGTCCACCGCCACCCTCGCCCTGCAGCGCCAGGTGCTCACCAAGGACGCCCCGCTGGCCGCCGACGCCGTCGAGCGCACCACCGGCGTCCGCCCCAGCGTCGCCCTGCTAAAGGGCTGGCAGAACTACCTGTGCCGCCACCGCCTGGCCGGTGGCTACCCCGACGACGACGCCGACACCCTCTTCTCCGCCGCCGCGGCCGCACCCCGCGCCCGCATCGGCGAGGGCGCCGAGCAGAGCCTGGGTGAGCAGGTGGTGCGCCTGCGCCTTTGGGCCGAACAGACCGACACCGGGGACCGCGACGACCTGGTGCCCGGCGTCTCCGACCGCGCCTGGGCGCAGGCGTCCGTGACTGCCGCAGAGTGCCTGGGCAGCAGCTGCCCCCTGCATGACGAGTGCTTCCCCGTGCTCGCCCGCGCCGCAGCCGCGGAGGCGGACGTGGTGGTCACCAACCACGCCATGCTCGGCATCGCCGTGGCCGGCAACCCCGGTGTGCTGCCCGAGCACGAGGTGCTGGTGGTCGATGAGGCCCATGAACTGGCAGACCGGGTGCGCTCCCAGGGCACCGCCAGCCTGTCCGCGGCGGCGGTGGCACGCGTGGCCGCGACCGCCCGCCGCCACGCCGGCGTGCTGGTCAACGAACTGGAGGAGGCCGGGCAGACCCTGCAGCTGGCCCTGGCCGAACTGCCCGACGGGCGCCTGGCCGATGGGCTGCCGCCGGCGCTCGCGGACGCCCTCACCCTGTTGGAGGCCGCCTGCCGGCAGGTGCTCACCGACGTGCGCGAGGCCGCCCGCGCGGCGAACCAGGGCGGCGGGCAGGCGGGCGCCGAGGCCGGGGGAGTGGCCCTGGCCCGCACCGCGGTTGCCGACATGACGGAGGTGGTCGAGCGCATGACCTCCGACTCGGTGGCGCAGCGGCGCGACGTCGCCTGGGTGGAACGCCCGCGCATGGGCGCCGATCCGCCGCGCCTGACCCTCGCACCCATCGACGTGGCCGGATCGGTGGCCGACACGCTGCTGGCCGACCGCGCCGCCGTGCTGACCTCCGCCACCCTGGCCCTGGGCGGCAGCTTCAACCCCATGGCGGCGGCCCTCGGGCTCACGCTCGCCGACGCAGACTGGGAGGGACTCGACGTCGGCACCCCCTTCGACTACGCGCGCCAGGGCATCCTGTACACCCCCACCCACCTGCCGCGCCCCGGGACGGGCATCTCCGCGGAGGCCCTGGAGGAGGTGGTGGCGCTCGCCGAGGCCAGTCGCGGCGGCATGCTCGGCCTGTTCTCCTCCCGGCGGGCCGCCGACGACGCCGCTGCGCTGCTGCGCGAGCGCACCGACCTGACGGTGTACGCGCAGGGGGAGGACCGGCTGCCCACCCTGGTGGAGGCCTTCGCCGCCGATGAGGACGCCTGCCTGGTGGGGACCCTCTCGCTGTGGCAGGGCGTGGATGTGCCCGGGCGCACCTGCCGGCTGGTGGTGATCGACCGCATTCCCTTCCCCCGGCCCGACGACCCGGTCGCCCAGGCGCGCAGTGAGGCCGTTACCGCCGCCGGCGGCAATGGCTTCATGACCGTCTCGGCCACCCACGCCGCCCTGCTGCTGGCGCAGGGGGCGGGGCGGCTGGTGCGCCGGGCCGACGACCGTGGCGTCGTCGCCGTGCTGGACCCGCGGCTGCGCACCGCCCGCTACGGGGCGTTCCTGGCCCGCTCCATGCCGCCGCTGTGGCCCACCCGGGACCGCGACGTCGTCCTGGGGGCGCTGGGGCGGCTGGCGGCCGGCAAGTGAATCCGGGGGATTTTTCCGGTACCCGTGCGGCGCCGAGATCGACCGCGTACCCTAGGCCGTGGGTGGGCCAGCTCACCAACCTGACAACCGTCCAGATTCGGAGGAACACAGTGTCAGACACCACCATCACCAACAGCGCTCAAGGTTCGTACCCGACGGCCCGCTCCGGTCGTCCCTCCAAGGTCGCCATCATTGGTGCCGGCGCGGTTGGTTCCACGCTCGCCTACGCCTGTGTCACCAAGGGCGTCGCCCGCGAGATCGTCCTGCAGGACATCGTCAAGGAGAAGGTCGAGGCGGAGGCTCTCGACATCGCCCAGGGCATTCAGTTCACCTCCGCCGGCGCCGTCTCCGGTTCGGACGACCCGGAGATCTGCCGTGACGCGGACGTCGTGGCCATCACCGCCGGTGCTAAGCAGAAGCCCGGCCAGTCCCGCCTCGAGCTCGCCGGCGCGACCGTCGGCATCATGGAGAAGATCCTGCCCAAGCTGGTCGAGGTTGCCCCCAATGCCATCTTCCTGCTGGTGGCCAACCCGGTCGACGTTGTCACCTACTGCTCCAAGAAGATCACCGGGCTGCCCGAGAACCAGATCTTCGGCTCCGGCACCGTGCTGGACACGGCGCGCATGCGCTACCTGGTCTCCCTTGAGACCGGCACCGCCACCCAGAACATCCACGGTTACATCGCCGGCGAGCACGGCGACTCCGAGGTGGCGCTGTGGTCCTCCACCGAGATCGGTGGCGTGCCGATCACCCAGTGGGGCAAGACCCTGGACGGCGGGGTGTTCGATCAGGAGAAGCGCGACCGCATCGCCCACGACGTGGTCCGTTCCGCCTACCGCATCATCGAGGGGAAGGGCGCGACCAACTACGCCGTCGGCCTGGCGGTTTCCCGCATCATCGGGGCCATCCTCAACGATGAGCAGCGCGTGCTCACCATCTCTCCGCTGCTGAACAACTGGCACGGCATCTCCGACGTGTGCATGGCGGTGCCGACCATCGTCGGCCGTGAGGGTGCCGGGCGCCGCCTGGAGCTGCCGCTCACCCTCGACGAGCGCGATCGGCTGACCGCCTCCGCCGAGCGCCTGCGCGAGGTGGCTCGCGGGCTCGGTTACTGAGTCCCCGTCGCGGCGGCCGTAGCGTCGTCTGCAAGCATGAAGGGGCCGGCCCCACGGGGGTCGGCCCCTTCTGCATGGCTTTACGCGGATCAAATCAGAACGACGTGCACGCGCACGTTTCCGCCTGGGTTTCCGCTCAGAGGGCCCGCAGGACGGTGACGACCTTGCCCATGATCGTGGCCTCGTCGCCCGGAATGGGGGCGTAATCGGAGTTGCGGGGAAGCAGCCACTGGTGTCCGTCCTTGCGGGAGAGCACCTTCACGGTGGCGGAGGCGCCGTCGACGTCCTCGACCATCGCTGCCACCACGTCGCCGTTGTCGGCATCCGGCTGGGCGCGCACGACCACCCAGTCGCCGTCGCAGATGGCCGCGTCGATCATGGAGTCGCCGTGGACCTCCAGCATGAACAGGTCGCCGTCGCCGGTCAGGCGGCGGGGCAGGGCCAGCACGTCCTCGACCTCCTGCTCGGCCAGGATCGGCGCGCCGGCCGCGATGCGTCCCACTAGCGGCACGGCCACGGCCTCCCCATCGGCTACGCCGGGCAGCACCGGCAGTGACGGCTCCAGGGCCGGGGTGGCGTGCGCAGGCGCGGAGGCGCCGGAGTCGGAGCCCGGCTCGACGGCGGGAGCCACGACCTCCAGAGCGCGCGGCCGGTTGGGGTCGCGCCGCACCAGGCCGAGGCGCTCGAGCTTGTCGAGCTGGTGCTTGACCGAGGAGGGACTGGTCAGGCCGACTCGGGCGCCGATCTCTCGCATGGAGGGCGGGTAGCCGTGGGCGGCGACCGCCTCGCATACCGACTCGTAGACGGCGCGGGCGCGCGCGTCCAGGGACTCCAGGGCCTCGGCGGTGGAGAGCGCGGAATCGGCGTCGCAAACGGGTGGCGCCGCGGCGGGGGCCGTGTCTGTGCCGCGGCGGCCCGTCCGGCGGGTGGTTGCGCTCATCGCCTGTCCCTCACTCCCCGGGCTGCCGGCGGCCCGGGGCCGGGTGCCGGTTAAGGAGCCCGAATTCATGTCGGTGGCCCGTGATGGCCTTGTCTCGTCAAGACTACGGCCGATCGTCCGGGCGATCAAACATGTGTTCGAAAACGCTCTGGACGTGTCGGACGTGAACCGGTAATCTATCGAACAGACGTTCGTCGAACGTGTGTTCTAGGAGGCTTCCATGAGTGCTCTCGCCGCCCCAGTGCCGCCGCGTCTCCGGCTGGTTTCTGCCGAGGATCACCACGGCTCGAGGCTGTTTGCGGTCGGCGCTGCCACCGACAGTGCCGCACGTTCCACCGAACCCGAAGGCGTCCCCGCGCCCCGTCCGCGGCTGCGTCTGGTCACCGGCGGCGTCGAGGCCGACCCCGAGGCGACGTCGGGGTCGCCTCGCGTCGCTGCGCCGCCGGAGGTGATGCGGCGTCCGGTTGCTCCGCGGCGTCGGCGGCAGTCCCTGGAGGAGCTGGCTCCCACTCACCCGGCCGTGCGCTCGCGCAGCCGTGCGCGGCTCGGGCGCGCGGCGTCGGCTCCGCAGGCGGATGCCCTACAGTCGCAGGCTCCGGCACCGGCTGCGCGGTCTCGCGCGACGTCGGCGCAGGTGCCGGCTCGGACCCGGGTGGTACCGGCTCCGGCCGGGCGTCGTGCAGTGCCGACTGCGGCGGTACAGCGCGGGGAGGAACGCCGGCCCGCGCAGCAGGTGGCCGCTAAGCGGTCGGCCGAGCGCGCGGCCCTGCCCGTGGCTGTACGTCGCCTGCTCGTCGTCGGCGCCCTGGTGCTGGCGGCGGTCCTGGTGGTGGCCGGCGGCATCGTCGTCTCCGGCTTCAGCACCGCCCCGGCGCAGACCACCACCGCCACCGTCCAGTCCGGCCAGTCCCTGTGGGATGTCGCCGTGGCCACCGGCGCCGGTGACGTCAACGAGGTCATGGCGCAGATCGTCGATCTCAACGGGCTGACCAGTTCCACCCTGCAGCCCGGACAGACGCTCATCGTCCCGGCCGGCTGAGCCGCTCCTGCACGTTCGACGGGCTCGCGCCCGGTAAAACGCTTGCGGATCCGCGCGCCGGAAGCATAACCTCCGAACCGTACGCACATTGCGGAGAACCGGAGGTGGTCGGCGTGCGCTGTCCTTTCTGCCAGCACAGTGGGTCGCGCGTAGTCGACTCACGCACGTCGGATGACGGCACTTCAATCCGCCGTCGCCGCCAGTGCACCAAATGCGGGCGGCGCTTCACCACGATCGAGGCGGCCAGCCTGTCGGTGCGCAAGCGCTCCGGCGCCACCGAGCCGTTCTCGCGTGACAAGGTGATCAACGGTGTGCGCCGCGCCTGCCAGGGCCGTCCGGTTTCCGACGACCAGCTGGCGTTGCTGGCCCACAGGGTTGAGGAGACGGTGCGCGGCAAGGGACACGCCATCGTCGACTCCCACGAGGTGGGGCTGGCGATCCTCGAGCCGCTGCGTGAACTCGACGAGGTCGCCTACCTGCGCTTCGCCTCCGTCTACTCCGACTTCAACTCCCTAGACGACTTCGAGGCCGCGATCGCCGACCTGCGCGCCTCCCACGCCTCCACTCCCGCCCCGGCCGCCGAGGTCGGCCCTGACAACCACTGAGGCCGAACGCCCTACCGGGCGTCGATCGCCTGCACGAGGCTCTCGACCAATCCGGGCCAGGTCCATTTCTCGACCATGAGGGCGCGTCCGGCTTCCCCCATGCGCGCGCGCAGTTCGGGGTCGGTCAACTGGCGCACCAGGGCGGACACAAGCGCATCCTCATCCCGGCCGTCGACGACGTTGCCGGTCACGCCCTCCGCAACCGTCTCGGGCGCCCCGCCGCTGGTCCCGGCGATCACCGGCCGGCCGGCGGCCGAGGCCTCAAGAAAGACGATTCCGAGCCCCTCGACATCGAGTCCGCCCCCGCGTGTGCGGCAGGGCATGGCAAAGACATCGCCCATGGCCACATGTCCGGGCAGCTCCTCATAGGGGACCTTGCCGGTCAGGATGATCGACTCGCGCACGGAGGAGGAGCGACGCAACAGGGCCAGTTTCTTCGCATAAGGCCCCCAACCGACGACGACGAGCCGGGCGTCCGGAACCTGCTCCACCACCCGCGGCCAGGCGGAGATCAACGCGTCCTGCCCCTTGCGGGCGACCAGTCGGGAAACGCACACGGCGGTGGGTGCCTCGCCCAACCGGTACCGGGCGCGCAGCGCGGCGCGCGCCTCGGGGTCCGGGTGGAAGCGGTCGACGTCGATGCCGCTGGGCAGGCGCAGCACCTCCTGATCCGCGGGCATATGCGGTCGCAGCTCGCCGAGCGTGTAGTCGGATATGTAGGTGATGACGTCGGCGTCGCGGAAGATGCGGCGCAGGGCCTGGCGGGCCCCGAGCACCATGCCCCAGCCGACCTCGTGCCCGTGGGTGGTGGCGATGACCCGGGTGGCACCGGCCTCCTTGGCGGCGCGGCCCAGCAGGCCGAGCGGGGCGGCGGCTCCGAACCAGACGGTCTCGATGTCGCGCTCACGGATGAGCTGTTGCATGCGCCGGCGCACGTCCGGAGTCGGCAGCAGCACGTGGGTGGGCATGCGCACGACGTCGAAGGCGGCTTCGTGGTCGAAGGCCGCGGCGGCGTCGGGGCCTTCGGGCGGGGTGGAAGCCAGAACGGTCAGGTCCGCGGCGGGCAGGCGCCGGGTGTAGTCGTCCAGGTAGGACTGGATGCCGCCGACGACGGGCGGGAAGTCATTGGTGACGAGCAGGGTCCGACGCATGGGGCGAGTGTACGGGTGAGCGGGGGAGAGGTTCAGCCCTCGTCGTTGTTGCGCAGAACCTCCGACAGGCGGCGCGCGGCGGCGGCCACCACCGGGCCGTGCACGCGCCCGGGCTGACGGCCCATGCGTTCGATCGGCCCCGAGATGGATACGGCCGCTACCACCTTGCCGCTGGCACCGCGCACCGGCGCCGACACACTGGCCACCCCCGGCTCGCGCTCGCCGACGGACTGGGCCCATCCGCGCCGCCTAACCGCGGACAGCATGGTGGCGTTGAAGCGGGCGCCCACCAGGCCGCGGTGCAGCCGGTCGGGCTCCTCCCAGGCCAGCAGCACCTGCGCGCCGGAGCCGCCCTGCATGGACATGGTTGCCCCCACCGGAATCGAGTCGCGCAGCCCGATGGGACGCTCGGCGTTGGCCACGCACACGCGCACGTCCCCCTGGCGCCGGTACAGCTGTGCGGACTCGTGCGTCTTGTCCCGCAGGGCCGCCAGCACCGGGCCGGCGGCGGCCAGCAGGTGGTCCTCCCCGGCGGCGGAGGCGAGCTCGTTCAGGCGCGGCCCCAGAATGAACCGGCCCTGGGCGTCGCGAGCCAGCAGGCGGTGGAACTCCAGTGCCACGGCGATGCGATGCGCCGTCGGGCGGGCGAGGTGGGTGGTGGTGACCAGCTGCGCCAGCGTGGCCGGGCCCGCCTCGAGGGCGCTCATGACCAGCGCGGCCTTGTCGATGACGCCAACCCCGCTGCCGCTTTCGATGTCACCCAGAGTGTCCATAATCTGATACTGCCATTCCGAGTGGTGAGACTTCAAGTAGCGTGGAGTCAGAAAAACGGCCCGGAGTTTGCCGGTTCCGCAAATGCGGGCGGCTCCGGGCCGAACGGCCCCTTTAGGAAAGGAAGTGCAGCGATGGGAATGACCCTGGCACAGAAGGTGTGGCGCGACCACGTCGTCGCCCCCGGCACCGACGGAGCCCCGGATCTGCTCTACATTGACCTGCACCTCGTCCACGAGGTCACCAGCCCGCAGGCCTTCGAGGGACTGCGCCTGGCCGGCCGCAAGGTCCGCCGCCCCGACCTGACCCTGGCCACCGAGGACCACAACACCCCCACCCTCGACATCGACCTGCCCATCGCGGACGTCACCTCCCGCACCCAGATCGAGACCCTGCGCGCCAACTGCGCCGAGTTCGGGGTGCGCCTGCACTCCCTCGGCGATGCCGACCAGGGCATCGTCCACGCCGTCGGCCCGCAGCTGGGCCTGACCCAGCCGGGCATGACCGTCGTATGCGGCGACTCCCACACCTCCACCCACGGCGCCTTCGGGGCGCTCGCCTTCGGCATCGGCACCAGCCAGGTCGAGCACGTGCTGGCCACCCAGACCCTGCCCGTGGCCCCCTTCAAGACCATGAGCGTGCTCATCGACGGCGACCTGCCCGCAGGCAGCGGCGCCAAGGACATCATCCTGGCCATCATCGCCAAGATCGGCACCAATGGCGCCCAGGGGCACGTCATCGAGTACCGCGGCCGCGCCATCGAGCAGCTGTCGATGGAGGCCCGCATGACCATCTGCAACATGAGCATCGAGGCCGGCGCCCGCGCCGGCATGATCGCCCCCGACGAGACCACCTTCGCCTACCTGGAGGGTCGCCCGCACGCCCCCCAGGGCGAGGACTGGGATGACGCCGTCGCCTACTGGCGCTCGCTGCGCACCGACGACGACGCCGTCTTCGACACCGAGGTCGTCCTGCAGGCCGCCGACATCGAGCCCTACGTCACCTGGGGCACCAACCCGGGACAGGGCCTGCCCATCTCCGGCGCCGTCCCCAACCCCGAGGACATCGCGGACGAGACCGGCCGCCGCGCCGCCGAGCGCGCCCTGGAGTACATGGATCTCAAGCCCGGCACCCCGCTGCGCGACATCAAGGTCGACACCGTCTTCCTGGGTTCGTGCACCAACGGTCGCATCGAGGACCTGCGCGCCGCCGCCGCCGTCATCAAGGGCCGCACCAAGGCGCCCGGCCTGCGCATGCTGGTGGTGCCGGCCTCCGCCCGTATTCGGTTGCAGGCCGAGGCCGAGGGCCTGGATCAGGTGTTCAAGGACTTCGGCGCCGAGTGGCGCAACGCCGGCTGCTCCATGTGCCTGGGCATGAACCCCGACCAGCTCTCGCCCGGGGAGCGCTCCGCCTCCACCTCCAACCGCAACTTCGAGGGCCGCCAGGGCAAGGGCGGGCGCACCCACCTGGTCTCGCCCGTCGTCGCCGCCGCCACCGCCGTGCGCGGCACCCTGTCCACCCCCGCGGACCTGCCGGTGCTCGCCGCCTGAGTCGCCCGCGCCGTCCGCCGCCAGTCCGAGAAGGAAGCCACCCATGGAGAAGTTCATCCGCCACACCGGCATCGGCGCCCCGCTGCGCCGCAGCGCCGTCGACACCGACCAGATCATCCCCGCCGTCTACCTCAAGCGCATCACCCGCACCGGCTTCGAGGACGCCCTGTTCGCCTCCTGGCGGGCGAATGAGGCCGACTTCATCCTCAACCAGGACGCCTACAAGCACGCCAGCGTGCTGGTGGCCGGCCCCGACTTCGGCACCGGCTCCTCCCGCGAGCACGCGGTGTGGGCGCTGAAGGACTACGGCTTCAAGGTGGTGCTCGCCCCCCGCTTCGCCGACATCTTCCGCGGCAACGCCGGCAAGCAGGGGCTGGTGGCCGGTGTCATCAGCCAGGAGGATGCCGAGCAGCTGTGGAAGATCCTGGAGACCGAGCCCGGCACCGAGATCACCGTGGACCTGGAGCAGCGCACCGTCGAGGCGGGCTCCTTCCGCACCGTCTTCCAGATCGACGACTACGTGCGCTGGACTCTCATGGAAGGCCTGGACGACATCTCGCTGACCCTCACCCACGAGGACGCCATCAGCGCCTATGAGGACGCCCGGCCCGCCTACAAGCCGCGGACCCTGCCCGCCCGCCACGAGCCGCCCGCCACGGTCGTGCCCGCCCACTCCGCGGACATGCCCCGCCCCTGACTTCTCGGACGACGCTGGGCCCGCCTGCCGCCTCCCGCGGCGGAGCGGCCCCGTCGTCGCCGCCCCGGCCCGCTGGGAACCGGGCCGTCGGCCGGGCTCGCGCCCGTCGTCGTCGGGCCGCATACGGTCCGCCACACCGGTGAGTTGAAGGACACGTCACCGTTCGCTGTGAGCGGGCCGCGGCATCTTCCGTTCCTGCCGGGTCCGCCTATGCTGAGGTCACCCGCGTCCGGCGCGGGTGACGCCGTATCCCCGCGGCGCCCGATCTTCACGCGAACACTCGGAGGTACGCATGGTCGACGGTCTGCTTCAGGTCGAGGGCGGGCGCCCGCTCAGCGGTGAAATCACCGTCCGGGGCGCCAAGAACCTCGTCCCCAAGGCGATGGTCGCCGCCCTCCTGGGCACCACGCCGTCGGTGCTGCACAACGTGCCGCTCATCCGCGACGTCGACGTCGTCTCCGGGCTGCTGTCCCTGCACGGGGTGAGCGTCGACTACGACCAGGCCGAGGGCATCCTGCGCCTGGACCCCTCCAGCGTCGAGAGCGCCCACATGGCCGACATCGACGCCCACGCCGGCTCCTCCCGCATCCCGATCCTGTTCTGCGGGCCGCTGCTGCACCGACTCGGTGAGGCCTTCATCCCCGACCTGGGCGGCTGCCGCATCGGTGACCGCCCCATCGACTTCCACCTGGACATCCTGCGCGGCTTCGGCGCGATCGTGGACAAGCAGCCCCAGGGCATCCGTCTGACCGCCCCCGATGGGCTGCACGGCACCGTCATCGAGCTGCCCTACCCCTCCGTTGGCGCCACCGAGCAGACGCTGCTCACGGCCGTGCGCGCCGAGGGCCTGACGGAGCTGCGTGGCGCCGCCGTCGAGCCGGAGATCATGGACTTGGTGGACGTGCTGCAGAAGATGGGCGCCATCATCTCCGTGGACACCGACCGCACGATCCACGTCGAGGGCGTGGACGAGCTGGTCGGTTACAACCACCGCGCCCTGCCCGACCGCATCGAGACCGCCTCCTGGGCTGCGGCCGCCCTGGCCACCCACGGCGACGTGTTCGTCCACGGCGCCCGCCAGAGCGACATGACCACCTTCCTGAACATCTTCCGCAAGGTCGGTGGCGCCTTCGACGTGCGCGACGACGGCATCCGCTTCTACCACCCGGGCGGCGACCTGAAGAGCATCGTGGTGGAGACCAACGTTCACCCCGGCTTCATGACCGACTGGCAGCAGCCGCTCGTCGTCGCCCTGACCCAGGCGGAGGGGCTGTCCATCGTGCACGAGACCGTGTACGAGAACCGCTTCGGCTTCACCGGCGCCCTGCGCAAGATGGGCGCCACCATCCAGGTGTACCGCGAGTGCCTGGGCGGCACCGCCTGCCGCTTCGGACAGCGCAACTTCTACCACTCCGCCGTCATCTCCGGGCCCACCCCCCTGCACGGGGCCGACATCGTGGTGCCCGACCTGCGCGGTGGTTTCTCCCACCTGATCGCCGCACTCGCCGCGGAGGGCACCAGCCGCGTGGAGGGCGTGAATCTCATCGACCGCGGGTACGAGCACTTCATGAGCAAGCTCACCGCGCTCGACGCCAACGTCACCCGCCTGGCCTGACCCGGTCCGGCGCCGGTCGCCCCGCGGCGCCGGTCGCCCCGCGGCGCCGGAGCGTCCCGGCGGGCCGCCCGCGGACCCGCGCCCGGGTCGGCCCGCGGTCATTTCGCGCCCGCGGCGCACGCCAGTGGGTAGAGTGCCGATGTGGCGACCACACGACGCATGACCCCGTTCTACCGGTTCGCGGCCAGGGGGGCGATCATTCCGTTCCTCAAGGCGGTCTCCAAGCAGCATGTGACCGGCGTGGAGAACATTCCCCGCGAGGGCGGCTTCATCGCCGTCGCCAACCACCTGTCCAACCTGGACCCGCTCACCGCCATGCGCGCGCTCGTGGATGCGGACGTGCCCATCTACTCGCTGGCAAAGTCCCAGCTGTTCGAAATCCCCATCCTCGGCCACGTCTTCAGCGCCGGTGGTCAGATCCCCGTCTACCGCGGCTCCACCCACGCCGGCGATTCCCTGGTGGAGGCCGAGCGGCGTCTGCGCGCGGGCGACCCGATCATGATCTTCCCCGAGGGCACGCTGTCCCGCGACCCGCTGCAGTGGCCCATGACCGGCAAGACCGGCGCCGCCCGCCTGGCCATGCGCACCGGCGCGCCCCTGCTGCCCATCGGCCAGTGGGGCGCCCAGAACGTGCTGGGCGCCTACGGCAGCGGTTTCCGCCCCTTCCCCCGCAAGGACGTGGACGTCCTGATCGGGAAGCCCTTCGACCTGGCCGAATTCGGCACGGACACCTCCGATCACGCTGTCGTGCGCGCCGCCACCGCCGAGATCATGCGGCACATCACGGAGCTGGTGGAGCAACTGCGCGGCGAGAAGGCGCCCCGCCCCTTCGACATGAAGTACGACGGCGATCCGGGCAAGGGCAACATCGGCGTGCGTCGGCCCGACCCGCCGGCGCCGTCGGAGTACGAGCACCCCTCCGGGCCGGGCACGCCGCCCGACAACCCGGGTGACGACGAGCCCGAAACCGCCCCGGAGCAGCAGTCATGAGCCCGGCAGTCGTCGGCAAGGCCGCCGTCATCGGCGCCGGTGCCTGGGGCACCACCTTCGCTCGCCTGCTCGCCCAGGCCGGCACCCCCGCCGTCATCTGGGCGCGCCGCCCGGAGATCGCCGCCGAGATCAACGCCGGCACCAACAACCGCTACCTGCCCGGCATCACCCTGCCCGAGACCGTCACCGCCACCACGGACATCCGGGAGGCCGTCGCCGGGGCGGGGCTCGTCGTCGTGGTGGTGCCCGCCCAGACCGCACGCGGCGTGCTCGCCCCGCTGCGCGGCGCCCTCGACGACGACGCCATCGTCGTCTCCCTGATGAAGGGGGTGGAGGCCGGCACGGGCTTGCGCATGAGTCAGGTCATCGCCGAGGCGCTCGACCTGCCCGCCCGGCGCATCGCCGTGGTCTCCGGCCCGAACCTGGCCGATGAGATCGCCGCCGGCCAGCCCACCGCCACCGTAGTGGCGGCGCAGGACGAGGCGGTGGCCGCGCGCGTGGCCGCCCTGTGCGCGACCGGCACCTTCCGTCCCTACACCAACACCGATGTGCTCGGTGTGGAGCTGTGCGGCGCGGTCAAGAACGTGATCGCCCTGGCGGTCGGCATCACCGCCGGACGCGGCTTCGGGGACAACTCCAAGGCCACCATCATCACCCGCGGACTGGTGGAGATCACCCGGCTGGGGCTGGCGCTTGGGGCGAACCCCGAGACCTTCGCCGGGCTGGCCGGCATGGGTGACCTGGTGGCCACCTGCTCCTCGCCACTGTCCCGCAACCAGACCTTCGGACGGCGCCTGGGTGAGGGCATGAGCGTGGCGGAGGCCGCCGCCGCCTCGCGTGGTGTCGCCGAGGGCGCCAAGTCCGCGCGCGCCGTGCTCGACCTGGCCGCCGCGCACGGAGTGGACATGCCCATCACCGCGGGGGTGGTCGCCGTCGTCGAGGGGACCGCCACCGTGGAGGAGATCAACGACGCCCTGCTGTCCCGGCCCCGCAAGGCCGAGGGCGTTAACGCCGCGCCGTTGACCTGAGCCGCCCGCACCCTCCCCTCCGCCGAGACCGGCGCCAGTGACGCACTCAGGCCGGTAGGTGCCGCGCAGCCTTGTCAGCAACGTGCCTGAGGGGAGGTTGTGGCTCCTGAGGTGGCATGCGATGCCTGACGGTTCGGCACCAACGCCGACGGTTCGTACTTTCCGGTCGGCGGTTCGTACCTCCTTACGACGGTTCGGCACCTACGGGTACGAACCGTCACAAGAAGGTACGAATCGCTGACCAGAACATACGAACCCTGATGCGAAGGTACGAACCGTCGTCGTAACGCACGAACCGTCGTTCGCCGCGAACCGGGGGAGTGGCGTCTGAACACGCTCGTGCGATATGCCCTCATTGCCGACCACGAGCCGGCCGATCGGGCCTCGCTGTTGCGGCACCTCGGCGACGCGACGGAGCCGCCGTCAGTCGTCGTTGGCGTCATCGTCGGCGACGTCGATCACCAGACGGGTGGGGTTGGTCAGCGTGAAGATCCGGAACTTCTGAGAGTCAGTGCCGAGCACCACCTGGAACTGGGCCTCGAAGGCGAGATCCAGGTAGGCCTCCTCAATGCCCCCGTCGTCGTCGCGCCCGACGGCATCGAAGTCGAAGCGCACTGGCTCGGTGTAGGCCACGGCCTGCTGCTCCTCGCTGATCGGCATGGTCACGCCGGTGCCGATGACTACCAGGGTGAAGTCGCCATCCACGGTGATGGGGTCGCCCTTGCCCTGGGTGTGGGCCTGGTCGGTCCACTGTGCCGACCAGCCCGGCGTGCCTTCACCGGAGAACTCGACCACGAAGCGGGAGTAGTCCTCATCGTCGTGGGAGCCGATGCGCACGTCGGAGATGACCAGTGCCGAGTCGTCGGACGCCGCCTGGCCGTCGGCGCCGGTGCCCCAGGCGGGCGCCCCGGACGGGTTGGTCTCCTCCTGGGTGAGCGAGCCGGTACTGGTGGGTGCCTGCGAGGCATCGGAAGACTCCGGTGCCGAGGCGTCATCGGTGGACGCGGCGGAGGCAGTGCTGTCGGCCGACTCGGCGGATGTGGCCGGCGCAGACGCCTCCTCGGATGCGGCGCCGCCGCCGGAGCCCGAGCCGCAGGCGCCCAGTGTGAGCGTGCCGGTCAGCAGCAGGGCCAGGGCGGGGACGAGTGTGCGGGGGAGTGGGCTTGGGCGTGTCATGACGGCTCCTGACCTTGAGTGAACCACGCGTGTGACGTCAATCATACGGGGGAGGGGCTGGTGGTGCATAGGAACAGATACTTCGGTACTGGCCGACGGCGCGCCCGACGCCGAGCGGTGACTTGATACTCGATCCGCCCGGGTAGCGGTAGCGTTGCCACCATGTCGGCCCCTCATGCCTCAAACGCAGTAAGCACCGGCGCAAGCACGGATTCCAGCCTCTTCGCCTCGTCGGCCCCGGCCGCATCAACGCAGGCCCCGGCCGCCACGCGGCCGCACAAGCCCAGGGTCGCTGTCGTCTTCGGGGGCCGCAGCGGCGAGCACACCATTTCCTGTGCCACCGCCGCCGGCGTGTTGGACGCCATTGACCGGGACCGCTACGACGTCGTGCCCATCGGCATCACCCGCCAGGGCCAGTGGGTACTCGTGGACGACGATCCCGACGCCCTGCGCCTGGACGACGCCCGCCCGCCGGTGGAAATCACCACCGACGGGCTCGGTCGCGGCGAACTGGCCATGCGGTTGGGGGGCGGGAATCTGACCGCGATCACCCCCGCCGGCCCCGAGGTTCTCGGCACCGTCGACGTGGTTCTGCCGCTGCTGCACGGGCCCTACGGCGAGGACGGCACCATCCAAGGGATGCTGGAGATGCTGGGCCTGCCCTACGTAGGCTGCGGCGTGCTCGCCTCCGCCGCCGGCATGGACAAGCAGGTCACCAAGGTGCTGCTGCAGGCCGCCGGCATTCCCACCGCCCCGCATGTGCTCGTCGAGCCGCACCGTTGGCGCCGTGACAAGGCCGCCATCCTCGCCCAGTGCGCCGACCTGGCCCGCCCCCTGTTCGTCAAGCCCGCCCGCGCCGGCTCCTCCCTGGGCATCAGCCGGGTCGAGGATCTTTCCGACCTGGACGCGGCCATTGAGGCTGCCCGCGAGGTGGATCCGAAGGTGCTGGTCGAGTCCGGCGTCGTCGGCCGCGAGATCGAGGTGGCGGTGCTCGCCGGACACGGCGACGCCGCCCCCCGCGTGGCCGAGCCCGGCGAGATCGTCATGGACGCCGCAAACGGCGCCGGCGAGTTCTACGACTACGAGACCAAGTACCTGGCCCACGACGCCGTCGCCATGGTCTGCCCCGCCCACATCGCCCCGGCCGAACGCGAACTGCTCATGCGCCGGGCCGCAGAGGCCTTCATCGCCATCGGCGGGGAGGGCCTGACCCGCGTCGACTTCTTCCTCACCCCGGACGGCGAGGCGATCGTCAACGAGGTCAACACCATGCCCGGCTTCACGCCCTTCTCCATGTACCCCTACATGTGGCAGGTATCCGGGCTGGCCTACCGCGACCTGGTCACCGAGCTGATCGAGCTGGCGCTCGAGCGCCCCAGAGATGTCAACCGCTGAGGCCGACGACGCCGGGGCGCCCCCGGCGGGCCGCGGCGCCGAAACCGTCGATTCCTATGGTGCTGCCGCCGTCGACTCCGTTGCCGGTGGTGGTCCCGCAACCACCGTCGCCGACCTGGGGGAGGAGGCGCTGCTGGCCGCCTTCACCCCGCTGCTGCCGCAGGCGGCCCGCGTGCTGGTGCCCAGTGGGGACGACAGCGCCGTGGTCGCCGCCCCGGACGGGCGCTACTGCGTGAGTACCGACGTGCTCGTCCAGGGCGAGCACTTCCGCACCGACTGGTCCACCGCCCGCGACGTCGGGGCCCGCGCCGCCGCCCAGAACCTCGCCGACATCGCCGCCATGGGGGCGCGCCCGACGGCGCTGGTGGTCAGCCTGGTGCTGCCGCGCACCACCTCGGTCGCCTGGGTGCAGGACCTGGCTCGCGGCTTCGCCGACGCATGTGCGGGCACGGACGCGGGCGTGGTCGGCGGTGATCTGAGTGTCGGGGACCGGGTGGTCATCGCCGTCACCGTCCACGGCGACCTGGATGGCCGCCGCCCGGTGCGGCGCTCGGGCGCGCGTCCCGGCGACATCGTCGTCCACTGCGGCACGCTGGGACGCTCGGCGGCCGGGCTCGCACTGCTGCAGGCCGGTCTGGATGGCCGCTCGGACGGGTGGGATGACGCCGTCGCTGGCGCCCACGCCGGTGCGCGGGGCGACGCGGGCGGAGACGGTGTGACGATCAACAACGACGGTGCCGCGGCCGCCGCGCAATGCCTGCGCATCTACCGGGCGCCGGAGCCTCCCCTGGCGGCTGGACCCGCGCTCGCCGACGCCGGAGCCACCGCCATGATGGACGTCTCCGACGGGCTGCTGCGCGACGCGGACCGGATCGCCCGGGCCAGCGGCGTCGTCGTCGAGATCGCCGACCCGGACGGCGACCCGGAGGCCGGGCTGACGCATGACCTCGCCGCGTTGGCGCCGGTCGCCGGCTTGCTTCGCCCCGACGCCGTGGCCGCGCGTGACCTGGCGCGGGCCTGGGTGTTGACCGGGGGAGAGGACCACGGCCTGCTGGCCACGCTGCCGCCGTCGGCGGTCGAACGGCTGCCGGAGGGGTCCCGCGTGATCGGAGCCGTGCGCGCCAGGCGCGTGGGCGAGCCGGCGGCCGTACTGATCGGCGGGCGCGTACCCGAGCGTCTCGGCTGGGACCACTTCCACGCCTAGACGACTGGTCTCGGCGAGGGGAGGGCGGGGAAAGAGAAAGGCCGCCGTCCGCGGGTGCGGGACGGCGGCCTTGAGTGCCCTGCAGGCGGGCGTGACGCGCTCAGATGTTGCGCGTCACCTTGCCGGCCTTGAGGCAGGACGTGCACACGTTGAGGCGCTTGGGGGTGCCGTTCACGAGAGCACGTACACGCTGAATGTTCGGGTTCCACCGGCGGCTGGTCCGCACATGGGAGTGCGAGACGCTCTTGCCGAAGACGGGGCCCTTGCCGCAGACGTCGCACACAGCAGCCACGGTTCCACTCCTGAATCTTCTTGGTGTAAGCGCGCGGGCCTTTTGCCCGGCGCCGGGTCTACCGCCCGGCGACACGGGTCGCGGGCAACCCCAGCACCTTATCGGAAACGGCCCGCCACCCCAAGTGGAGCGGGTATGGGCTCGCGCACACGCCGCACCGTCCGCGACAGCACAAAACCCCGTAAACCACTAGTCTGAGGTTAAGTTCGCAGTCGCCGGTGCGCCAGCCCCGGCGGGCGGCCCGCCGACGCGATTCGGCATCGCGTGAGCACAGGCAACGAGCACAGGAAGGGAGCGGCGTGGCAGATCGCACAGACGCCCCCGGCGTCCCCGTCATCACCGCCCCGCTGCTGCACGCCTGGCTGAATGCGGCCCGGGCGGTCGCCGAGTCCACCCGCGAGCTGGTCAACTTCCTCAACGTCTTCCCGGTCCCCGACGCCGACACCGGCACCAACGTCCTGCTTACCGTCCGCTCCGCCTGCGACGCCCTGGCTCTCCTCCCTCCCGGCGCGGACCTCGCCCAGACCGCCCGTGCCGCCGCCGACGGGGCCGTCCGCGGCGCCCGCGGCAACTCCGGACTGCTCATCTCCCAGGTGTTGGCCGCCCTGGCGGACGTGTGCGCCGAGGCTCCCGACCCCACGGCGCTGCGGCCGGTCGAACTGGTCCACGCCTACGAGCGGATCGCCACCACCACCTGGGCCGCCGTCTCCCGGCCGGTTGCGGGCACCCTGCTCACCGTCGCCCAGGACGCCGCCACCGGCGCGCGCACCGCCTTCGAGGAATCCACCGCCTCCGCACCGCCGAGTGTCTCCACCGTCGCCGCCTCCGCCGCCTTCGGCGCCCAGGAGTCCGTGGTGGAGACCGCGGGGCTGGGCCATGGCGCCGTCGACGCCGGCGGGGCCGCCCTCATGCTCATGTACACCAGCCTGTCCGACACCATCGACGCCGGTCATGCAGACGCCGCCCCGGGGGCACTGCCCGCCTCCCCGAGCGTGACCGCCACGTCGATGCCGTCCACCCTGCCCTGCACGGACGTCGCGCGGCAGATGCTCGACGATCTGGTCGCCGCCGCCACCCACGGCGCCGGCGCGCGCGAGAACGCCGGCCCCTTCTCCACCGGTGAGTTCGAGGTCATGTACCTGCTGGAGGCCACCGCCGCCCAGGCCGCCGCCCTGCGCCGCGATCTGGAGGCGATCGGCGACTCCGTGGGTGTGGTCGGCACCCCCGACGCGCTCGGCGTGGGCATGTTCCAGGTCCACGTCCACACCGACACCCCGCGCGCCGCCCTGCCCCGCAGCGGCCGCGCCCGCCAGGTATGCATCCACCATCTGCACCCGACGGCGCTCGCGCTCGCCCCCGCATGGGAGGCCGACGAGCCGCCGCTGCCCACCTCCGCCCCCGCCGACGGCCGCGTCGTCTCCTTTGAACGCCTCGCCGCCCGCCGCGCCCAGCACGACTCGCAGGCCGCCCCCGCGGCCGCCGGCAACGGCTCGCACGCCGCCGCGAACTCCGCCCCCCGCCGCGTCGGCGTCATCGCCTGCACCCGCGCTCCCGGCCTGATCGAGCAGTTCGCCCGCACCGGCGCCGTCGTGGTGCTGGACCCCGAACGCGACGGCATCGTCCGCGCCGCCGGCGACCTCGGCGCCGCCCAGGCCGTCGTCCTGCCCTGTGACCCACAGGCCGCCGCCAGCGCCCACGCGGCCGCCCGCTTCCTCGCCGCCCGTTCCGCCGTCTCCTCCGTGCGCGGCGCCGGGACCGGCGAGGCCGCGCGCACCATCCCCGAGGGGGTACGCCTGCTCGTATGCGACACCGATGACGAGGCCGGCGTCCTGGCGGCCGCCGTCGCCGTGGCCGGGCAGGGCGAGCACGCCGAACTCGGCGAGCTGGCCACCCGGGCGGGCAGTGTCGCCGCGGCCGTGCGCACCACCGCGCTGACCGGCCCGGACGCCGAAACCGACGCCGTCGCCGCCGCCCTGACCGCCGCGCTGCGCCCCGACGACGAACTCGTCACCGTCATCCTCGGCCGCGACGCCCTGCCCGACGTCGGCGCCGTCGCGGCCGCCACCGTCGCCCGCTACGCCGAGCAGCAACTCGACAGCCCCGACGCCATCGAGGTCGTCATTCACGCGGGCGCCCAGCCGACCCCCGACGTCCTGCTCGCCATCGGGTGAGCCCCCATGACCACCCCCAGTAGTGCCCGCCGCCCGCGCGGAGCCGTGCCCCTACTCGACCGGCCCCTGGACCGGCTGATCGGCAAGACGACCGCCACCCAGCTCGCCAAGCAGGGCATCACCACCCCACGCGGGCTGCTACGCCTGTTCCCGCGCCGCTACGACACCTGGGGGGACCTGACCGACCTGCGCACCCTCAAGGATCGTGAGCAGGCCACCATCCAGGCGCAGGTGGTGCGCGCCGCCGCCCGCCGTACCCGCTCCGGCCGGCCACCGGCCCTGATGGAGGCGACCGTCACCGACGGGGTGACCACCATGGGCCTGGTGATGTTCGGCAATCCCGGCCAGATGCACCACCACGCCGAACAGCTTGCCCCCGGCACCACCGTGCTGCTGTACGGCAAGGTCGGGCTGCGCCACGGCCGCCTGCAGCTGGCCAGCACCCGCTTCCAGGTCCTCGACGAACTCGACGACGCCGAGCGCGAGGCGCTGCTGGCCCGCCCCATGCCCATTTATCCGGGCACCGAGTCCCTGCCCTCCTGGCTGGTGGGGCGAGCCGTGCGCACCATCCTGGACCAGATCGGCCCCGCGGACGTCCCCGAGCCGCTGCCAGAGCCGGTGCGCACCACCGAGCACCTGGTGGACGCCTACACCGCCTACCGGTGGGTACACACCCCCGAGGACGCCACCCAGTGGCGTGAGGCCCGCCGTCGCCTGCGTCACGAGGAGGCCTTCGTGCTGCAGGCCGCCCTGGTGCAGCGGCGTGTCCAGCACGCCGCCGAGCACACCGCCGTCGCCTGGCCCATCCCCGGCGAGGAGTCCCTCCTGGCGGACCTGGACGCCGCCCTGCCGTACCCCCTCACCGCCGGGCAGGTGCGCGTGGGCGGCCAGATCGCCGACGCGCTGAACTCCACCGTCCCCATGCAGCTGCTGCTCCAAGGCGACGTCGGCTCCGGCAAGACCCTGGTCGCCCTGCGCGCCATGCTGCAGGTGGTCGATGCCGGTGGACAGGCCGCCCTGCTCGCGCCCACCGAGATCCTGGCGGCCCAGCACCGCGCCTCACTGGAGGCCCTGCTGGGTCCGCTCGCGCACGCGGGCATGCTCGGCGGCGCCCAGCGCGCCACCCGCGTGCGGCTGCTGACCGGCTCCACCCCGCCCGCGCAGCGCCGCCAACTGCTGGCCGACCTGGCCGCCGGGGAGCCGACCATCGTGGTGGGCACCCACGCCCTGCTGTCCCAGACCGTGCAGATCCCCTTCCTCGGGCTGGTCGTGGTGGACGAGCAACACCGCTTCGGCGTCGCCCAGCGCGACGCTCTGCGCGAGCGCGGTGGCGTCACCGACCCGGCCACCGGCGCCCAGCGCACCCCACACCTGCTGGTCATGACCGCCACCCCCATCCCGCGCACCATTGCCATGACCATCTTCGGGGACCTGGACACGGCCGTGCTCGACGAGCTGCCCGGCGGTCGCCGCCCGGTCGCCACCAGCCTGGTGCCCTGGGCGCGCGAGCCCTGGGTGGAGCGCATCTGGAAGCGCGCCGCCGAGGAGGTGGCCGCCGGCGGACGCGTGTACGTGGTATGCCCGCGCATTGACGCCGATGACGCCGCCGGAGCCGATCAGGAGGAGCCGGAGCTGCCGGGCGCGCTCCTCGACGAGGGCGGGGAACTGCCCCAGGAGGCGGCCCCGACCCGGCCGCCGGCCGCCGTCGTCGACTGGGCGCAGCAGCTGGCCGCCGAGCCGGCGCTCGCGGGCGTGGGGGTCGGCACCCTGACCGGCCGGATGAGCGCCGCGGAGAAGGACGCCGCCATGGTGGACTTCATCTCCGGGCGCACCCCCGTGCTGGTGTGCACCACCGTGGTGGAGGTGGGCGTGGACGTGCCGTCCGCCTCCATGATGGTGATCCTGGACGCCGACCGCTTCGGCCTGTCCCAGCTGCATCAGCTGCGCGGACGCGTCGGGCGCGGTGAGCGGGAGTCGGTGTGCGTGGCGGTGACCGGCGTGGAGGTCGGGTCGCCCGCCTACCACCGGCTCAAGGCCTTCGGGGATATCAGCGACGGCTTTAAACTGGCGGAGGCCGACCTGGAACTGCGCAGCGAGGGCAATGTGCTCGGCGCCGCCCAGTCGGGTCGGCGCAGCGACCTGGATCTGCTGCGCGTGAGCCGTGACGGCGCGCTCATCGCCCGGGCGCGGAAGCAGGCGGAGACGGTCATTGCCGCCGACCCGACCCTGGCCGAGCACCGGGACCTGGCCGCCGCCATCGCCGACCGTCTGGATGAGGAGGCCGGCGCCTACCTGGAGCGGTCATGACGCGTCGGGCGCGCACCGATGCGGGTCGGGCGGGCCGGATCCGCCAGGCCCACGGCTCGGGAGGGCCGATTCAGTGCGCGGCGGGTTCTGCGTCGGCCGCAGCGCCGTCGTTGGAGGGCGCGCCGTCGTCGGGCTCGGCGAACCAGAGCGTGGTCTCCCCGTACTTGCGCGTGGAGAACCGGCGCAGGCCCGCGGGCCAGGACGGCTCGGGGGAGCGCGAAGAGCGCTCGACCACGACCACCGCGCCCGGCGCCATCCACGGGTCTTGGCGGCGGGGGAGCGGGGCCAGCATGGCCGCCAGTGTGGTCTCGTCGACGTCGTAGGGCGGATCGAGCATGACCAGGTCCACGGGCGCACCCGCCGGCCCGGCCAGGAAGGCTTCCACCTTCGCGGTGGCGCTGCGCACCCCGCGCAGACCGAGGGCGCGAATGTTGGCATCGCACACGCGGGTGGCGCGGCGGGAGGCGTCCACCAGGGTCACGTCGGTGGCGCCGCGGCTGGCCGCCTCCAGACCGAGTGCGCCCGAGCCCGCGCACAGGTCCAGCACGCGCGCGTCGGCGATGACGCCGTAGTGCTCGAGCCGGCCGAACAGGGCTTCACGCACCCGCTCGGAGGTGGGGCGGGTGCCGGCCGCGGGCACGTCGATCCGGCGCCCGCCGGCGCTCCCGGCCACGATCCTGGTCATGGGACGAGCCTACAGGGGCGAGGAATGTCCATCGGTGACCACTTTGGCGGAAAGGAGTGGTTAGTATCTAGAAGAAACTTCCTCAAACCCTTGCAACTACGCCAACGTCGATTCGGACAATACGCGGGTGAAGGTCAAAGTGGTCACCGATGGACACTTCTCCGCTGAAATTTGGCTGGCGAACACGGTCTTCCACTCCTGGGCCGAGGAACTGGACTGCTGGGCGGCCTCAGGTGAGTGGTGGGTGCCCCGGCCGCACTGGACCTCGTTGGCGGCCGGTAGGTGGCCTGAAGGACGTCGTGGCATGTTGCCTCCAGCAGTGGCAGGTACTCTTCTGATTCCAGTCCGTGCGTTAGTGCGTAGAAGCCGGCTTGGCGGCCATCGGTACTCCGTCGATCTGATGTGGTTGAGGTTGCGGGACTCCGCATCCAGAATCAGCACCAACAGACCTGCCGTGCCAAGACAAGTCCCGACAGTCGTTGGAATCACGCGGTTGTGCTGTCGGGCCGGAGCGCCGACTCCGGCGTTTGTGCCGATTCCGGACATGCGTCGAATCGGCCCTGTCTGAATGGTGACGACCGACCTCGAAGCGTTACTGGTGCCCGCCTCGACGAGGGGCGGCGGGCAGCTACGCCACTGCATGACGCTGCCAGTAGGCTTGGCGCTACGCCAGGGAGCAACGAGTGACCGGCGGCGCGGCACCGCGGCCGCCAGCCGAGGTCGGGAGGGACACACACATGCCGAATACGTCAGCGACCACTGCCGGGGCGTCAGGAGCGCAATCAGATGCTGTGTCGGACTCACGGCCGGATGGAGCGCCTCGCGGCCCACTGCCCGGCCCCAACCCCGCGCAGAGTCGGCAGTCAAGCAGTACGCGCGAACCCTCCTACGAGTGGCTGCTCCCCACCGCGCCCGGACCCGGCCGTGGGCGCCACCTGCCACCGCGCGCCTGGGTCGCCCCCGAAAACACCAGCGCCCCCAGCCTGAGCCTGAACGGCACCTGGGCCTTCCGCCTGCATCCGCAGGCGCACCCAGAAGGGCTTGATGAGTGCGGCGAACCCATTGCCCCGGTCTTCGACACCGCCGACGCCTCCCTCGGCCCCTGGGGCGAGATCGACCTGCCCGCCCACTGGGTGCTCACCGGCGACGGCCGGCGCGGCCTGCCCTGGTACACCAACGTCCAGTACCCGATCCCCGTAGACCCGCCGTACGTGCCCGACGAGAACCCCACCGCGGACCACGTGCGCACCTTCACCCTCCCGACCGACTGGCCGCTGGACCAGGCCGGCGCCCGCCAGGTGCTGCGCCTGGACGGGGTGGAGTCCTTCGCCTCCGTGTGGGTCAACGGCACCTGGATCGGCACCACCCAGGGCTCGCGCCTGCCCTCCGAGTTGGACGTGACCGGCCTGCTGCGAGTGGGGGAGAACACCGTGGCCGTGCGCGTGTCCCAGTGGTCGCCCGGCACCTACGTGGAGGACCAGGACCAGTGGTGGCTGCCCGGCATCTTCCGTGACATCACCCTGCTGCAGCGGCCCGCCGGCCGGATCGACGACGTGTTCGCCCGCACCGACTACGACCCCGCCACCGGCGCGGGCGCCCTCGAGGTCGACCTGGACGCGCCGGCCGCCGCCTTCCCAGTGCGGGTCGAACTGCCCGAACTGGGCCTGAGCGCCGAGCTGGCCGGCCCCGGCACGGCCCGCCTGGCCGCGCCCGCGGTCGAGCCCTGGAGTGCCGAGGTGCCGCGCTTGTACGAACTCGTGGTCACCGCCAGGGAGGAGACCGTGCGCCTGCGCACCGGCTTCCGCCGCCTGGAGGTCGTCGACGGTCAGGTGCGCGTCAACGGCACCCGCCTGATCATCGCCGGCGTCAACCGTCACGAGGTCAACGCCCACCGCGGCCGCGTATTCGACGCGGACTGGGCCCGCGCCGACCTGGCCGCCATGAAGGCCCACAACGTCAATGCCATCCGCACCTCCCACTACCCACCCCACCCGCGCCTGTTGGACCTGGCCGACGAGATCGGCCTGTGGGTCATGGACGAGTGCGACCTGGAGACCCACGGCTTCGAGGCCCACGGCTGGCGGGGCAACCCCACCGAGGACCCCGCCTGGCGCGACGCCCTGGTGGATCGTGCCCGCCGCATGGTCGAGCGCGACAAGAACCACCCGGCGATCCTCTTCTGGTCCCTGGGCAACGAGTCCGGCACCGGCCGCAACCTGGCCGCCATGAGCCAGTGGATCAAGCACCGCGACCCCGGCCGCCTGATCCACTATGAGGCCGACTTCGCCGGCGCCTACACCGACGTCCACTCACGCATGTACCCGACCCTGGAGGAGGTCGAGGCCGTCGTCGGGCGCGGCGCGGAAGCCACCGCCGTCGACGGCGCTGCCGCTACCACTCCCGTCAGCACGCCGGTGGCGGTGGCCGGGCACGCCGCCGCCCGGCTCACCCCCGCCCAGAACGCGCATGTGCGCACCCTGCCGTTCATCATGTGCGAGTACCTGCACGCCATGGGCACCGGCCCCGGCGGCATCGAGGACTACACCGCGCAGGTCGAGCCCGATCCCCGCCACCTGGGCGGATTCGTCTGGGAGTGGCGCGACCATGCCCTGGTCGACCCCCGCCCCGAGGCGGCCGGCGCCCTGCGCTACGGCGGCGACTTCGGCGAGAGCGTTCACGACGGCAACTTCGTGTGCGACGGGCTCGTCTCCGCCGACACCACCCCCAGCGCCGGCACCACCGCCTGGGCCAACGCGGTCGCCCCGGTCCTGGCCACCTGGGTCGGCGACGCCGCGAGCCCCTGCCGGGGCAACGGCACGGTGCGGGTGCGCAACCGCTTCCACACGCGCACCACCGCCGGACTCACGCTCGCCTGGCAGGTGACTCTGGAAGCCTCCACCGCCGACGGCGATACGGCCACCGCCGGGACCGACCCCGCCGCAGCCGCTGGCGCCGCTACCTCGCCTGGGATCACGCGCCTGGGTGCCGCCGACTCCGGCGAGTACCCGCTGCCCGAGCTCGCCGCGGGGGAGGAGAGCCTGCTCGACGTGCCTGGACTGGCCGACGCCGTCGCCCGCGCCCGCGCCGCCGGCCGCGCCGTCCACGTGCTCACCGCCGTGCTGGACCCGCTCATCCCCGGACTGGCCGACGCCGGCCCCCGCCAGATCAACCCGGCCGACGGCGCCCCGCTGCTGCCCCAGGTCGCCTGCGCCGACGCCTCCGGGCGCCGGGTCATGTCCACCCGGGAGGTGGCGGCTGCGGCCCCATGGGTTATGCCCACTCCGACCGGGCCGGCACTCGGGAATGCGCCTGCGGGCGGCCACGCCGAGGCCGCGAGCGCCCCGGGCCGGGAAACGGCCACTCACGGCGAGGCACCGGTGCGCGTGCGCGGCGGCATCCAACTGGGTCCCGCCCGGCTGGACGAGCGGGGCCGGATCGTCGACCTGGGCGGGATCGGCGTCGTCGGCCCGCTGACCACGATCTGGCGTGCCCCCACCGACAACGACGAGGGGCACGGGCCCATCGACTACTGGCACGTGCCCCCGAGCCGCGCCAACCTCGGTGCGGGTGCCGGACGTCCCGGCCCCTCCGCGGCCGACCGCTGGCGCGAGGCCCGCCTGCACCTGATGAGCGAGCGCCATGTGGCCACCGCCGTCACGGGTGATGCCGTCGTGGTGCGCACCCACTGCGGCGCGCCGGAGATGGCCTGGGCGCTGGAGACCACCACCACGCTGACCGCCGAAGCCGGTGGACTGCGGCTGCGCACCGAGATCATCCCCACCGGGGACCTGCCCGCCGTCCTGCCCCGGCTGGGTGTACGGCTGGGACTGCCCGCGGGGTTGACCCGTGCGGTCTGGGCCGGCACCGGCCCCGCCCCCGCCTACGCGGACCTGTCCGGGGCCATGCGTCACGGCGTCTTCACCGGCGACGTGCCCGCGCTGTGGCAGCAGCCGGTCCGGCCCCAGGAGGGCGGTACCCGCCCCGGCCTGCGCCGGCTGCACCTCGACGGCGACGCCGGCCGTCTGAGCGTCGTGATCCCGCCCGCGGTCCCGGCGGCCTTCTCACTGAGCCCATGGAGCCTGGAGAATCTCACCGCCGCCGAGCACGTGGAGGAACTGCGCCCGGACACCCGCCTGTGGCTGCACCTGGACGCCCTGCACCACGGCATCGGCACGCGCTCCTGCGGCCCGGACGTGCGCCCGGAGGCCGCCGCCGCACCCCGGCCGGTCGTCGTGGAGGCCTGGCTGGGCGTGCAGCCCGCCTGATGTCGGTTCCCGGTCGCCGGCCGAGCGCTGCGGCGTCCCGGCCGCGGCGCGCGTCCCCACCCGCCGGGGTCGTTCCGCTAGCCTCACAGCGTGACGCTCGCCGTATACCCCGGAACCTTCGACCCGATCACCCTCGGGCACGTCGACGTCGTGCGCCGCGCCGCCACCCTGTTCGACCGCGTCATCCTCGGCGTCGCCCACAACGCCGCCAAGGACTCCTCCCGCCTGTTCACCATTGACGAGCGGGTCGCGCTGGCCCGCGCCGCACTGGCGCACATCCCGGGGGCGGAGGTCGCCGTCGTCCCCGGTCTGCTCGCCGACTTCTGCGCTCAGCGGGGCGCCGACGCCATCGTCAAGGGCCTGCGCAACGGCACCGACTTTGACGCCGAGGTCCCCATGGCGCTGCTCAACCGGGAGTTGGGCGCCCCCGAGACCTTCTTCCTGGCCGCCGCCCCCACGCACGCACACGTATCCTCCTCGCTGGTCAAGGACGTCGCCCGCCACGGCGGGGACGTCTCCGCGCTCGTGCCCGCGAGCGTCGCGGCCGCGCTCGCCCGCGTCTTCGCCACCCCGGCACCCGGCACGGCGAGCGCCCCGGTCCCCGCGGCGACCACCGCGCCGGCGGCCGACCCCAGCACCGCAACCCCTTACCCGCAGAACCGAAGGACGAACCCGTGACCACCCGCGCCGACGCCGGAGACGACCTGCTACGCATCCTCGATGAGCTGGACGAACTCGTCTCCACCGCCCGTTCCCTGCCCATGAGCTCCTCCGCGATCGTGGGCCGTCAGGAGGCCCTCGACCTGATCGACCGCGCCCGCGAGGCCGTCCCCACCGCCGTGCACCGGGCCGAGGAGATCGTCGCCGACGCCGACGCCGTCCTCGCTCAGGGCCGGGAGGAGTCCCGGCGCATCCTCAACCATGCGCAGGAGGAGGCCGAGCGGCTCGTCGCCGGGGAGAACATCGTGCGCATGGCCAACGATCGCGCCGACGCCATCATCTCCACCGCCGAGGAGCGCGCCGCCCGGCTGCGCCACGGGGCCGACGACTACTCCGACCGCTCCCTGGCCGCCCTGCAGGCCGAGATCGACAAGCTCGCCGAGCAGGTGCAGGCCGGCCGCGACGCGCTGGCCGCCCGTCTGGAGACCGCTGCCAACGATGCCGCGGCCGCGGAGCGGGAGCAGCAGGAGGCCAACCGCCACTTCGCCGGCTGGTCCGTGGACCCGGCCGCCACGCGCAACTGGTCCAAGGGCGGCCGGTAGGGCCGACGGTTGAGCTCCGTACACTCCCCATGAGTGGGTGGTGGGCCCTTCTCATAGCGGCCGGTGGGCCGGTCGCCGGGGCCGCCGCTAGGCTGAAGTGCCCGCCCGCGAGTAGATTCGCCTGCGCTGCGCCGCTTCGAGTGCGCGGCTCTGCGACTTCAGACCATCCAGGAGGAATGCCATGGCTCCCACGGCCGGACTCGTCGTCGACATCATCGACCTGCCCCAGCAGGTCGGGTCGATCAAGAACATCCATCTGGAGATCCCCGCCCCCGCCGACCTCGGCGCCGAAATGATCGGCGCCCGCGAGGGCAGCCCGCTGGTGCTGGACGCCGAGCTGACCAGTCTGGACAACGGCGTCCTGGTGCGCGGACACGCCGACGTCCACCTGACCGGCCAGTGCGTGCGCTGCCTGCGCGACCTCGAGGATGACACCACCATCTCCTTCGACGAGCTCTACTTCACCCCCGAGGCCGCCCGCGCCCAGGCCGCCGAGGGCGATGAAGAGGCCGACGAACTGTTCATCCTCGGCGAGTCCACCCTCGACCTCGAGCCCGCCCTGCGCGACGCCCTCGTGCTCGCCCTGCCGTTCCAGCCGCTGTGCCGCGAGGACTGCGCGGGGCTGTGCCCGCAGTGCGGCGAGCGCCTGGATGATCTGCCCGCCGACCACCACCACGAGCAGCTCGACCCGCGCTGGTCCGCTCTGGCGAGCCTGCTGCCCGACGGCGCGGACACCGATGCGGCCGACTCCGAGGCCGCCGGATCCGCCGTCGACGACGAGGAGGCGCAGCGCTGATGAGCTCGCGGCGCAAGCACAAGCAGAAGCGTGCCGTATCCGCGGCGCGTGAGGACGTGGACACGCTCGTCTTCCGCTGGGGCGAACGCATCGACGCCGACCTGCTCGATCTGGCGCTGACCCACCGCTCCTGGGCGCACGAGCACGGCGGCCTGCCCACCAATGAGCGCCTGGAGTTCCTGGGGGACTCGGTGCTCGGCATCATCGTCACCGAGAACCTGTACCGCACCCACCCGGACCTGCCCGAGGGGCAGCTGGCCAAGATGCGTGCCGCCACCGTCTCCGAGCCGGCCCTGGCCGCCGTCGCCCGCGACTTGGGGCTGGGCGAATTCATCAAACTCGGTCGCGGCGAGTCGCTGTACGGCGGCCGCGACAAGGACTCCATCCTGTCTGACACCGTTGAGGCCCTCATCGGCGCCACCTACCTGACCACGGGCCTGGAACCGGTGCGCGTGGTGGTGGAGCGCCTGGTGTCCCGGTTCCTCAACGACGCCTCCATGCGCGGGGCGGGCCTGGACTGGAAGACCAGCCTGCAGGAGCTGACCGCCGTGCACGGCCTGGGCAACCCCGGCTACGAGGTGGAGGGCACGGGCCCCGACCACCAGCGCGTGTTCTCCGCGCGCGCCCACGTGGACGGCCGCGTGTACGGGGAGGGCTCCGGCTCCTCCAAGAAGATCGCCGAACACGCCGCGGCCGAGGCCGCCTACGCCGCCATCCTGGCCGAGCGCGGCGACGGCGGACTGAGCCTGCCCGGGGTCAACGACGCCCTGCGCGCCGACCTCGGCGCCGCCGCCGGTGTCCCCGGAGCGGAGGCCGCCGGGGACACCGCGGACTCCGCGGCGACCGGTTCCGCCGACGCCGCGACGAGGGCCTGAAACCTTGCCGGAACTGCCCGAGGTCGAGACCGTCCGCGCCGGCCTGGCCCGCCACCTGACCGGCCGCATGGTGGAGCGTGTGGAGATCTTCGATCCGCGGCCGCTGCGTCGGCAGGAGGGCGGCGCGGACGCCTTCGTGCAGCGGCTGACCGGCCGCACCTTCACCGCCGCGGTGCGCCGCGGCAAGTTCTTGTGGCTGCCGCTCGACGACGGGGCCGCCCTGGTTGCCCACCTGGGCATGAGTGGGCAGCTGCTGGTGCACGGCACCCCCGGCGCGCTCGCCGCGCGTGAGTCCGGCGACGACGCCCACGCCTTTCTGGGCGACCCCGACGCGCCCCGCGTGGACCTGACCGCCACGCGCGCCCCGCTCCCGGCGGAGGACCCCGACGCCCGCCCACGGCACCTGCGCGTGCGCCTGCACCTGAGTCCCATCGCCGGTGACGCGCCCGGAGGCGCGGTCCTGGACCTGGTGGACCAGCGCATGTTCGGCGGCCTGCGGGTGACCGACATGGTGCCCACCGCCGACGGCGCCCCCGGGGGCGCCGGCAGCCTCGCGCCACTGATACCGGCCGACGTCACGCACATCGCCCGCGACCTGCTCGACCCGCACCTGGACCGTCCAGCCGTCGTCGCCAAAATGCGCCACTCCAACCGGGCGGTCAAGACCCTGCTCCTGGACCAGGGCATCGTCTCCGGCATCGGCAACATCTACGCCGACGAGGGACTGTGGGCCGCCCGCGTCCACGGCCTGCGCCGCGGCAGTGCGCTGGGACCGCGGGTGACCGCCCGCCTGCTGGATGCCACCGGGGAGGTCATGGAGCGGGCCCTGGCCGCGGGCGGCACCAGCTTCGACGCCCTGTACGTGGACGCCGACGGCGCCGCCGGCTTCTTCGCCCGCTCCCTGGCGGTCTACGGGCGGGCCGGACAGGAGTGCCGACGCTGCGGCGCGCTCCTGCGCGCCGAGACGATCGGGGGCCGCAGCCACGTGTTCTGCCCCCGCTGCCAGACCCGGCCGCGGTCGGCGCGCGCCTGAAGTCCCGACCTCGCCGTCCACTCGTAGAGCGCGATTTCCGTTGCGAGTCGATGGGGTCGGCGCCACTCGACCGAACCCCCGACCCTTGCCAGGCGCGAGACATTCACATATTCTGAACGTGTTCAGAAGTGAACGTGTTCAGAAGTGGGTTGGAGGATCCGAGGGATGCAACGACGTATCGCCACTGAAGCCGCAGTCCGCCGCCATGCGCGGCGTCTGTTCCTCAAACAGGGGTATGCCGACACCTCGGTGCGGCAGATCGCCGCCGCCGCACGAGTCTCCGCGGGCACCGTCGTCTCAGTGGGGACTAAGGATCAGTTGTTCGTTACCTGCATGGAGGAGGTGGCGACCGAGGCGGCGCTGAGCGCGCTCGCCGCTGAACAGGATCCTCGCGCGGCGCTGCGCGCTTTCGTCGTCGCCACCCCCGGCCTGACCGCCGAGGGTACGGAGCTATCGCGCGACTATCTGCGCGCCCTCATCGCAATTGGCTCAGAGCCCGGCAATGAGGAGCGCCTGGGACGTGTCCTAGCGCTCATCACCTCACGCTGGGCGGAGTTGCTCGGTCTGCCGGACGAGCATTCCCGGGTGGTCCTGTGCGCCGGAAGCTTCTACATGAGCCTAATCGGCTGCGTTTACGCCGTCGCCGCGGGACAACTACGGGCGGATGATGCGGTCGAGCTTCTGCACGGCATGATCGACGGCGCCATGGCGGATAACGCCGTGAACGCCCCGAGCGGGTGCGACCAATGAGATTCGTGCATATCGCCATCGGATCCATGGGGGATCTGCGGCCTCAGCTGATACTCGCCGCCGCCCTGAAGGAGCGGGGCGACGACGTGCTCGTGGTGGGACTGGAGGAGTACGCGGACACCGCCGCCGAGGCGGATGTTCCCTTCCGCGGCCTGGGTGCCCACATCATCGGACCAATAAGGCCGGCGCCGCTGGGACGCCTGGTGGCGGGCAGCCAGACGGCCGGAGCGCTGCTCATACGCCGGTGGATGGCCCGATCCGCCGAACCGATCGCACGCACCCTCCTTGACGTCGTCCGGCCGGGGGACCGGATCGTGACCGGCGTGCTCGGGCTGGCCGCAAGCCGACTCCTGGCGGCGCAGTACGGCTGCAAGACCTTCGAACTCATGCTGGCGCCCACGCTGCCCACCGCCTACGGGCAGTGCCTGGTCGGTGCCGTGCGGCCCGACCGCTCCGCACTCAACCTGTGGGCATCGACCCTGGTGCGCCGGGGCTCGGTGTCCATGGGACGCCCTATCGGCCGGGCGGTGCACCGCCTGAACGCGGCCTCCTCCGCCACCGTCGCGCCGTCCACGTCGGAACACGTCATTCTGGCTTGCTCATCGCTTCTGGTCCCACAGGCCCCCGACTGGCCGGAAACCGTTGCCTGTACCGGGCATTTGGCGGCGGCGTCGCCGCAGTGGAAGCCTCCCGCCCACCTGCAACGCTTCCTGGACGCCGGCGCGCCGCCGGTGTACATCGGCTTCGGCTCGGTCCCCTTGCGAGATCCCGTCGGCGCGGTCGCCATACAGGCGGAGGCGGCGCGGCGCGCCAAGGTACGTGCAGTCCTGCACCCGGCTGCGAGCTTCCAGGAATGGGACCGCGACTTCGGTCCGCACGTACACCTCATACGGGACACCCCCTTCGACTGGCTGCTGCCCCGCATGGCCGCGGCGGTCCATCACGGCGGAGCCGGCACCACCCAGGCGGCCCTGGCGGCGGGCGTGCCGCAGGGCATCATCCCCTACACCCTCGATCAGCCCTACTTCGCGCGCCGCGTGGCCGCGCTCGGCCTGGGGCCGGAGGATCTCAGCACGCGTGACCTGACGCCGCAGCGCCTGGCCTGCGTGCTACGCCGGCTCACAGCGGGGGAGTCTGCCGACGCGTATCGCGCCCGGGCCACACAGCTGGCCGAGTCCTATGACGATCGTGGAGGCGTCGCCAGGACCGTTGAGTTCGTCCACGCTCGGTAAGTTAGGTGTTCCCGAACGGCCGGCACCTGACTGTGACGTAGGTCCCCGCTGCTGCTAGTCTCCGGTATATGCAGAGTGCCCCCGCGCCCGAAACGGTCCGCGTCATGATCGTGGACGACCACGAGATCGTCCGCCGCGGCATCGCCGAGATCATTGAGCGTGCCGACGGGCTCGACGTGGTCGCCGAGGCCGGTTCCAAGGCGGAGGCCATCCGCCGCGCCGAACTCATGCGCCCGGATGTGGTACTGGTGGACCTGCAGCTGCCCGACGGCACCGGCATCGAGCTCATGCAGGCACTGCGCGAGTCCGTGCCCGAGGCCCTGCCGATCGTGCTGACGTCATTCGATGACGACGAGGCACTGGCCGAGTCCCTCGACGCCGGCGCCAGGGCATACCTGCTCAAGACCGTCCACGGCGCCGAGATCAGTGACGTGGTGCGGGCGGTCGCCTCCGGGCGGGTCCTGCTCGATGAGCGCACCGTCACACGCCGTCGCGCGGACCACGACGATCCCACCGCAGACCTGACCAATGCCGAGCGCAAGGTGCTTGAACTCATCGGCGATGGTCTGTCCAACCGGGAGATCGGCGAGCGGCTCGGAGTGGCGGAGAAGACCGTCAAGAACCACATCACCTCCCTGCTGGCGAAGATGGGCCTGCAGCGGCGCACGCAGGTGGCCGCCTGGGTGGCCGGGCAGCGCGCCTCCGGCTGGCGACGCTCCTGAGGCGTGGCTGTCACAACCTGGAGATTCGGGGTCCAAGTGGGGGGCGGGGCAGGTGCGGGCGCCGGGCCCGGCCGACGTCACCGCGGCCTGTCCGCCCACGGTGGCCCGCCGTTGGCGCCGAGTCCCATCTGCGGCGGCTCGAAGTGTCCAGGATCGGCATAAACGACTCCGACGTCGCCCGCGGCCGCGGGCAGAATGTTGGAATCATGCGGTTTTCAAATCGGCCCCTGCGGTCGTCGACGGCCTTTGTGCCGGATTTGGACATTCCGTCCCATGGCGGGGCGCCCGCCCACCCGCCAGCACCCGACCTTCCAGGCCCGCCCACCAGGCCGACAACGCCCACCACACCCACACACCGGAAGAGCCCGTTATGCCGATGATCTCTATGCGGCGGCGGAGCGGCAGGTTGCCAGCATGTGGTCGCTGTGAGAAGCAGCGGGAGTTAGTGGGCTTGCTGCCTGTGATACGGAACGGCTGCGCGGTCAACGGTTGGGGAGGTGTGGGCTGTGAGTTCGATTGGTAGCACGTATCCGGCTCGCCGGTTTGTTGTGGCACTGCCTGCTCGAGAGGCGGTGCGGGTGGTGGTTGATGTGCTGCGGCGGGAGGGCTTCTCCCTGGAGTCGTGGGATGTTGATCCCTTCTTGCGCGAGTACGGTCCCTGGACCGGGGCCGCGCTGCGGCGGGGGCATGCGATCAAGCTCATTCTGCTCACCCCCGTCGTGTATATGGTGGCTCCACTGGCTCTGCTGTTCCCATGGGTCAGGCGGAGCCTCGGCGTGGTGAAGATGGTGGCGATGGCGCGGGATATCGGCCAGGGCAGGTCCGAGTTGCTGGTTGGAGCCTATCGCATCGAAAGCGAATGGATTAGTTCTGGGGCCGTGGCCGCTGCCAAGATGCTGATTGCGACCAGAGAGCGCATGGGGGATCTGGGCGTGCTGTTGGTGGCGGACCCGGAACAAGTTGATAGGTATGAAGGTCTTCCTGACGACCACCCGTTCCAGATGCAGCAGTGGTGGCGTATCAGGAGGGCGGCGCAGAAGGCTGCCCGGTCACGCCACTGAGCATGTAATCAGGCAGTCCGCTTCGGCTATCCCGATGGAGCGGCACCCGCCAGGTGAAGCAGGTGCCCCGCCGCTCGCCGTCGGAACGGGCCCGCGGGCCGATCACGAAGCTGCCGGCGTGGCGGCGGGCCCGCTCGGCCATGTTCGCGGTCCCCGAGCGGCGTGTCACCCGCGGGTCCACACCCACGCCGTCGTCCCGGCACACCACCTCCACCACCGGCGCGCCCCGGAAGGGCTCGGCATCCCCGGACGCCGCCCCGTCCTGCCCGGCGGGCGGCTGGGAGGTGAGCAGCCCCTCCACCTTCACGTCCACCGTCACCGAGGAGGCCTTGGCGTGGCGGGCCACATTCGACAGGCCCTCCCGCACCACGGCCACGATGTCGTCGGCCAGGTCCGGCTCCACCGCCGCGTCGATGACGCCGATCAGCTCGTCCTCCCGGTCCCGTTCCGCCTGCGCCAGGCCGTGGCCGTCGACGGTGAGGATCAGGGACGGCGCGAAGCCGAGCGAGGTGCGGGCCAGAGAGGCCTCCCGCCGCAGCCGCTCCACCAGGCTGACGTCCTCATCCCGGTCGCGCAGCGAACGCACGATCGAGCGGATCTGCCGCACCGAGTCGTCCACCGCCGCCAGGGAGGCGTCCAGCGCCTGGCAGGCCACGGACATGTCGGTACCGGAGGCGGTGCCCTCGGCCTGCAGCCGGTCGCGGGCGGCGGACAGCTGCATCCCGGTGGCGAACAGCTGCTGGATCGCCAGGTCGTGCAGGTCGCGGCCGATGCGGGCCCGCTCATCCAGGAGCGTGGCCATCTCCTCGGCGTGCTGGGCGTCGGCCAGCTCGAAGGCCATGGTCGCCTGCCCGGCCACCAGCTCCGCGATCTCCAGATCCTGCTGGGTGAAGCGCTCCGCCCCCTGTTCACGCAGCAGCAGCATCACGCCGACGCCACGGCCGCGGTGAATCATGGGGGCGTACAGGGCCGGGCCGAACTGGGACAGCTCCTCAACCAGCAGGTCGGAGGCACCCCAGGCGTCGGCCAGCGAGTCCTCAATCAGCCCGGTGCGGCGCGCCAGCGTCTTCAGGGCGCGGCCCTCGGGCGGGAAGAACGTGCCGATCAGCTCGTCGGCGTGCTCCCCGTCCGCAATCTCGCAGATCCAGGTGTCGCCCACGCTGGGCAGCACCAGGGCGGAGGTGTCCGCGTGGGCGACCTCGCGCACGCGGCGGGCGATCAGAGTCAGCGCGTCGCCCTCGTCGGCCCCGGACAGCAGCATGGTGGTCAACTCCTGGGACACCGCCATCCACTGCTCACGGTCGCGGGCCTCCCGGTACAGGCGGGCATTCTCCAGCGCGACGGCGGCGGCCTCCGCGAGCGTGAGCACGGCGGTGACGTCCGCGTCGGTGAACCCGCCCTGCTTGTCGCACAGGAACAGCCGGCCGTAGACCTGCCCGTGCACCCGCAGCGGGGCGGACAGGATCGAGCCGCAGCGCTGCCCATCGCCGGCGGGCGTGTTGCGGACGACGACGCCGCAGTCCTCCGGTCCGGCCTCCGGCGCGCCGGCGACCATGGTGGCCAGCTCGTCGGTGGAGACGGTGGCGGTGCCGGTGGTCAGCGCGGCGGCGGTGGCGGGGTCGGCGGCCCCGGGGGCGGCGATCGTCCCCCAGGCCGCCCCGGTCAGGGCGCAGGCGGAGTCGACCAACCGGTTCAGTGCCTCCGGGACCTTCAGCGAGCTCGTCAGCCGCAGGGCGGCGCGGAACAGCCCGACGGTGCTTCCCGTCGGCGCGGAGACGGCACTCTGGCCGGGGCTGCCGGGGTAGGACGGCGTGTTAGACATGAGTCTCCTGCTCCTGCTGAAGGGACCAGCGGTAATCGGGGTCGACGGCGGTCAGGTGCGCGTGGGTGCCGCGCCGGGTCACGACGGCGGTGGTGCCGGCCGGGGAATCGTCGGTGCCGTCGAAGCCGCCCGTTTCGTCTGGGCGCGCGGCGGCGTGCGGGCGGCCCAGGATGAGTACTTCGTCGGCGTCGGCCAGGGCCGACAGGCGGTGAGTCACCAGCAGTACGCCGCGGGCCTCGGCGGCCGGGCCGGTCGCGTCAGCGTTCGAGGCTTCCGGACCGGCGGCGGGTGCGGGCGCGGTGCCGGCGTGCAACAGGTCCCCGACCAGGCGATCGGCGGTAGCGGCGTCCAAGTGCTCTCCGGGCTCGTCCAGCAGCATCAGCGGCGCGGGCGCGGCCAGGGCGCGGGCCAGCAGCAGGCGGCGCCGCTCCCCGCCGGACACGGCCGTCGCACCCGCCCCCAGGCGCGTGTCCAGTCCGTCGGGCAGTCGGGCCAGCCAGTCGCCCAGGCCGGCACGTGCCAGCAGGGCGGCGGCCCGCTCGCGGGTGAGCGCGCCGTCGGCCACGCGCAGGTTCTCCAACACGGTGGTGTCGAAGACGTGGGCGTCCTCCGCGGTCAGGCTCACCCGCGCGGCGGCCTCCGCCCGTTCGGCCCCCCATGGCGGCGCCCCATCCAGGGTGAGTTCACCGGCGCGCGGCTCCAACAGTCCGGCCAGGGTCAGCAGCAGCGTGGTCTTGCCGATGCCGGAGGGACCCACCACGGCCAGACGCCGCCCCGGCGCCAGGTCCAGGTCCACGCCGTCGACCAGGACCGGTCCGCCCGGCCAGCCCACCGCCAGCCCCCGGGCGCGCAACCGCGGCCCGGAGGCGCTCGCGGCCGGCAGCGGACGCGGCGTGGGCACGCGGGCGGCGGAGGCGGCGGCGTCGTCGAGCAGGTCCACGATGCGCACGGCCGCGCCGGCCGACGTGACCAGCTGGACGGAGGCCGGCCCCAGGGCGGCGGAGGCCTCGAAGGCGCTCAGCGGCACCAACACGATCACCGCCAGCCACACCGGCGCCAGGCGCCCGTCCGCCACGGCCGGGGCACCCACGAGTATGTTGCCGAGTACGGCCAGTCCCATGGCGGTGGTGTCGATGACGGCGGCCAGTGCGGCGGGCCGGGCCGCCCGGTCGCGGGTGGCGGCCAGGTGCGCCTCCAAGCCCGCCAGGTCGCTCATGGCGCGCGGCATGCGGCCGGACACGCGCAGCTCGTCGGCGCCGTCGAGCAGGTTCATGACGGCGGCCGACAGGTCGGTGGCCTGCTCCTGACGGGCCAGCTCGGCGGCACGGGCCGAGCGGATCGTCACCAGCGGGCCGGCCACGCCCGAGAGCAGCAGGCAGACCGCCAGGATCGCGCCGGCCGGGGGAAACACGAGGGCCACCCCCAGGCTGGTGGACAGCCCCAGCACGGCCGCCACCGCGATCGGCAGCAGTGAGCGCACCACCAGGTCGCCGACCGCATCCACGTCGGCCCCCACCCGCGCCAGGACGTCGCCGCGCCGCAGTCCGGCGACCGTGTCGGTGCGTGCGGCGGCCAGGATTTCGTACAGGCGGGTGCGCAGGGAAGTCATGCCGCGCAGCGCCGTGTCGTGGGACAGCAGACGCTCGCAGTAACGCATCACGGAGCGGGAGATGCCGAATAGGCGCACCGCGACGGGGGCCACGCCGAGCGCGGCCACCTCCGAGGCCTGGGCGGCGCGGGCGATCATCCAGGCGGCCACGGCGGACAGGCCGACCGCGCTGGCCAGTCCCAGGGAGCCGACGATCACGGAGGCGGCGAAGCGGGTGCCGTCCAGGTCGAGCAGGGTCACGGCGCGGCGCAGGGCGCGGCGTTCGGCGGTGGTAAGCGCGGCGCTCATCGGTTGTCCTCGGAGAATACGAGCGCGTCCATGGCGTCGGCGGGGCTCGCAGCGGGGGTGGCGCCGCTCGAGTCCGCCGCGGGGGTGGGGCGCGAGGCCACCTCGACGACGTCGTCCGCCAGGGCCACCAGTGCCGCCCGGTGAGCGATTACCACGACCGTGCGGCCGGCCGCGCGCAGGGCGTTCACGGCGTTCAGCACCCGCGCCTGGCTGGCCGCGTCCAGGTGGGCGGTGGGCTCGTCCAACAGCACCAGGGGCGCGTCGGTGACCAGGGCGCGGGTCAGGGCCAGGCGCTGACGCTGCCCGACCGACAGGCCCACGCCGCCCTGACCCACGCGGGTGCGCCAACCGTCCGGCAGGGCGGCGACCACGGCGTCGAAGCCGGTGGCCGCGGCGGCATCCGCCAGGGCGGGCGGGACCTGGGCGGTGGCGTCGGTAGGGGTCTGGCCGATGGTGTTCTCCAGCAGCGTGCCGGGCACGATCACGGGGCGCTGCGGCACCCAGGCGATCTGCTCCCACCAGGAGGCGGGGTCGACGTCGGCCAGGTCCATTGGCGGCCCGTCGGCGGCGATGACCCGCACCCGACCCCGGTCGGGGGGTAGCAGGCCGAGCAGCAGCTGCGCGGCGGTGGTCTTGCCGGTGCCGGACGCGCCGGTCAGTGCCACCACCCGGCCCGGGCGGATCGTGGCCGTAAGGTCGGCGGGCGCCCAGGCGCCACGGGCGGACACGGACACCTGCGCGAGCTCGATGCGGGCCGTGCGCAGGTCTGGGGCGGGGGCGGTACCCGGCGTCGGCGTGGGCTCCTGAAGCACCGCGAAGACGGCCTCGGCGGCGGCCACCCCGTTGGCGGAGGCGTGGAACTGGAGGCCGACCTGGCGCAGCGGCTGGTAGACCTCCGGGGTGATCATGATGACCAGCAGGCCGGTGGCCAGGTCCATGCGGCCGTACAGCAGCCGGAAGCCCACCTCGACGGCGACGATCGCCACCGACAGGGTGGTGATGAACTCCAGCACCGCCCCGGACAGGAAGGCCACTCGCAGCGTGGACATGGTCGTGGCGTTGTAGGCGCGGTCGAGCTCGCGCACCCGCCGGGCGGGGCCGGCCTGGCGTCCCAGCGCCTTGAGGGTGGGCAGGCCCGCCAGCAGGTCCAGCAGTTGACTGCCCAGGCGTTCCATGGTGCGCAGTCGGGCCTCGGAGTGGGCCTCGGTGAGGCGGCCAATCAGGATCATGAAGATCGGGATCAGCGGGATCGTGCAGGCCACCGCGATCGCGGACGGCAGGTCCTGGGTGAGCAGAACCAGACCGGTGGCGGGGGTGACGGTGGCGGCCAGCAGCAGCTGCGGCAGGTAGCGGGTGAAGTAGGGCTCGAGGTCGTCCAGGCCGCGGGTGAGCAGGGTGGCGGTGTCGGCGCCGTGGACGGCCCGCCAGCGTGGCCCCAGGGCGGCGGCGCGCTGCAGTACTTGGCGGCGCAGGTCGATGGTGACGTCGGTGGCGGCCCGGTGGGCGCGCGACTCCTGCACGTACAGCACCAGCGCCCGGGCCGTCACCACTCCGGCCAACGCCGCGATCGCGGGCCGCACGGTGCTGGGGGCGGCGCCCCCGGTGATGACCGGGGAGATGGCCCGGGAGATCAGCCAGGCCTGGGCGACGACGAGCAGCGCGGTGAGCGCGCCCGTGACCGCCGTCGTGGCGATGTAGCGCCGGGCCGCGGCTGCGTAGCGCATGAGTCGGGGGTCCAACGGCTTCACCCAAACAGCATAGTGCCGGATTGGGACCGTAGTCCCGGGAGCGGGCTCTCGGCGGGGTGGCAGGCATCCACAAGGACACCAATGGGCCGGATCAGATGAGCGGTCGACTCAATCACTTTGCTCACCTGCCGGGCCATTCCCTTGCCCTTGCGGACTTTGGCATGTCGGCCCTTAGAGGGTTATCGGCGTGAATGCGTGTGCGTCATCGGGATTTTTCGTTGAGATAGTGGGGAAAGTCAGGGGTCATCGGGGGTGGGCATGGTTCAGCGCGCCTCCCCGCGACGCGCTGGTCTAGTGCATCACGTTCGTGTCGGTAACCCGTTACGCGTGGGGTGGCGGTGATGCTCACCCCACCCCCGTGTATGTACTGCACGACCCCGGGCCGCGTTCCACGACGCTGGTGTGCGTTGCACGACCACCCCGGGGTCGTGGAATGTGCACCAAGGTCGTGCAGTGTCGCCCAAGGTCGTGCAGCAACACCGCCCCCGCACGCCGCCGGGCCAAAACACACGTTCGCGCCGATAGTGCGGCCTAAAACAACGCGTTCTAGCTGCGTGCAGACACTCTCGACTTCGACATGTACGACGAACTCATGGAGGCCCAGGAGAAGGCCCACAGGGCTGCGGGCCCGCCAACGTCGGAGGGGTGAGCGCGCCTTCAGTGATCGACGGGCGCGGGCTGGGCGTTGTCGCGCACTCGCGTGGGGTGCAGCCCACCGGCGGCGGGGTCGATCCGCTCGGCGCTGATGCGCGCGGAGAAGGTCCGGTAACCCCAGATCGTGTAGAAGAGCACGACCGGCAGGAAGACGACGGCGGCAACCGTCATGATCGCCAGGGTGGCGTCGGCGGAGGTGGCCTGCGCGATGGTCAGGGAATACGCGGGATCGATCGAGGAACGCATGACGTCGGGCGTCATGGCCGTGAAGATGAGCGCCCCGACTCCGGCGATACCGGCGAAGTGCAGGCCGAAGGCGAGCCCCTGCCGGCCGCGGAACGAGGCCACCAGGGAACCGACGAGCGCCAACGCCGCCACCACCAGTGGCAACCAGACCCAGGCGGTGGCCGAGAAACTGGTCGCCCACAAGCCCCAGACGGCGGCAATCGCCGTCGAGGCGACCCCGCAGCGACGGGCGAAGGTTCCCGCCCGCACGGACAGATCGCCGGCCGTCTTCAACGCGGTGAACAGGGCCCCGTGCGTGAGGAACAGCAGGCAGGTGGCCGCGCCGCCCAGCAGCGTGAAGGGCGTAAGCAGACTGAAGAACCCTCCGGTGAGCAGGTGGGAAGCACCTACGACAAGCGCGTCTGCGGGTACTTCGGCGGCCGGCACGGGCGCGCCGCTGGCGGTGTCTACCACCTCGATCTCCATGCCCTGCACCATGTTCGCGAAGGCCGCCCCCCACAGGATCGAGGGCACCCAGGCGGCGATGGCGTGTGCCCAGTCCCACCGGTCGCGCCAGGCCTGGTCGTTGATCCGGCCACGCCACTCGATGGCGCATACGCGCACGATCAGGCACAGCAGGATGAGGAACAGCACCAGGTAGGCGCCGGAGAACAGGGTGCCGTACCACTCGGGGAAGGCGGCGAAGGTGGCGCCGCCGGCGGTCAGCAGCCACACCTCGTTGCCGTCCCAGTGGGGGCCGATGGTGCGCACCATGGCGCGCCGTTCCCGCTCGTCCCGGCCGAGGATCTTCAGCAGCATGCCCACGCCGAAGTCGAAGCCCTCCAGGGTCAGATAACCGACCCAGAGGATCGCAATGAGGATGAACCAGAGGACGGAGAGTGTCACGGCGGGCTCCACGGGCTAGTCGAGTTGGGCGGTGGTTGGCGGCAGTGTCGGCGGGCGACGGCGTCGGCCGGTGTGGGCCTCGGCGGCTGCTTCGGTGGGCATCGGGTGCGGCTAGTACTGGAAGGACAGCGGCGCCTCGGCGTCGTCACTCGGGCGCCGGGCAGCGTCGACGACGTCGGGCACCTGGGCGCGCACGCCCTCGCGGACGTAGCGGCGCAGCAGCAGGAACCACACGACGCCGAGGGCGGCGTACAGCAGCGTGAAGCCGATCAGCGACGCCAGTACGGTGCCGGAGGCGACGGTGGGGGAGACGCCGTCGGCGGTGAGCATGTAGACCTGGGAGACGGGGTCGGCGAGGTTGGGCACCACCACCCAGGGCTGGCGGCCGATCTCGGTCATGATCCAGCCGAAGGAGCAGGCCACGAAGGGCAGCCACATGCTCCACAGGGCGATCTTGCCCAGCAACGGGGAGTCGACCAAGCGGCCGCGGCGCGTCAGCCACAGGGCGACAACGCCGATGCCTATGGCGAGCATGCCCAGGCCGATCATCAGGCGGAAGGACCAGAAGGTGACCATCTCGTTGGGGGTGTAGTCCACGCCGTCGCCGTAGCGCTCCGCGTAGAGCTCTTGTGCGTCATTCAGGCCCATGATCTCGGCGGTGGGATCGTTGGTGGCCATGAAGGAATACACGTAGGGGACGGTGATCAGGTGCTTGGCGGTGCCGTCGGCGCAGGAGCCGAAGGCGGCCACGGTGAAGCCCGCGCCCGACTCGGTCTCGCACAGCATCTCGGCGGCCGCCATCTTGGCGGGCTGCTCCTCGGCGACCAGCTGCCCCTGGATGTGGCCGGAGCCGGCGGTGAAGATACCGGCGATGATCATCGTGACCGCGCCGAAGCGAGTCATGCGGCGCCACAGTCGGCGCGCCTCGAAGTCCTGCCCGGCGCGGGCGGCCTTGATCATCCACCACGCGGACACCCCCAGGATGAGCGTGCCCGCCACCAGGAAGGCGGAGGCGATCACGTGGGCCACGGTGACCCACAGGATCTTGTTGCCGAGCACCTCGAAGAATCCGCCGACCCCGTCCAGCTCCGCCCGGCCGGTGTCCGGGTTGACGACGGCGCCGACCGGGTGCTGCATCCAGGAGTTGGCGGCGAGGATGAAGAAGGCGGAGAGGTTGGTGCCCAGGGCGACCATCCAGATGCACAGGTTGTGCAACTTGGGGGACAGGCGGTCGCGCCCGAAAATCCACAGGCCCAGGAAGGTGGACTCCATGAAGAAGGCCAGCAGGGCCTCGAAGGCCAGTGGCGCCCCGAAGATGTTGCCGACGAACCGGGAGTACTCCGACCAGTTCATGCCGAACTGGAACTCCTGCACGATGCCGGTGGCGACGCCGAGCGCGAAGTTGATCAGCAGAAGGTTGCCGAAGAACCGGGTGGCCGTCCGCCACTGCTCGTTGCCGGTGCGCAGGTGGAGGGTCTCCATCAGTGCGACCAGTGGGGACAGGCCGATCGTGAGCGGTACCAGGATGAAGTGGTAGACCGTGGTGATGCCGAACTGCCATCGAGCCACGTCGAGGGAGTCGAGCGCCATGGGTGCGAGGCTCATCTGCGCCGCCTTTCGCGAGGGCCACGGGAAATATAAGAGGAACCTTATAGGGGCTCCCCGGGAGATAGGCCAAGTATAGGCGGCGGGTGACGGTGTGTCGTGAAAAGGTGTGACTCGTTATGCGGCTGTGTGGGGCTGTGGGGGCGGCGGGTGCCGGCGGGTGTCTGTGGCGTCGGCGGCCCGCCGGTGTCGGCCCGGGAGTGAACTTTCTGCGCTGTGGGGGCGGTTGGTTGTCAGAATTGGTAACAAACGCGCCTCCCGACGTCCCGGCTCGATTCTGAAATCGCGTGATTTCAACGTTTTGGTGATGGCAGGTTGGTGTCGCGGGCGCGTTTGTCACCATTTGTGACAGTACTGGTCGGCGGGCCGCCGGTCGGCCTGTCCGCCGTTGGCGAGACGACGGCGCCACCAGCCCGACTGCCACCCGGTGGGGCTACACCTGTGGGATACTGCCCCTGGCACCGGCGGTCCCGTACCGGCAGTCGGTGTCCGACCCTCGGCCGAGACCGCCCGGAAGAATTGCGCCGCCCAGAGCGCCGCCGCACTTCCGCAACGTGCGAGTTCCGCCGCAGGCCGGCGCCGCAAGGCGCACACGTAGGCTTTTAGCTCCCCGCCAGGGGAGCGCGACCGCGCCATGGCGCCGCGGGTACGGCGGAGCTATAGCGTCCGAAAGTGCAGATAGACCCATGTCCCCCTCGTCATCGCGCTCACACGACTCCCACGCTCAGGGCTCCGAGGAGACAGACGCCCCCAAGCGGCCTGCCCGTCGGCACCGCCGAGTCACCGCCGCTGTAACTACGCCCGAGTCCGCTCCCGACGCGCCGAGCAAGGTTCCCGACGCCGCAGACGCCGAGGCACAAGAGGCTGCGGCCCAGGCCGAGGGCATCGCCGCGCCTGACAGTGCCGCTTCCGCGGAAACGCCCGAGGAAACTGACGCCGCGGCGGTCGACGCCGCCGACGACGCTGCGCAGGCGGAAGCCTCCGATGCTGCGGAGAACGAAGACGCCGAGGACGCAGCTGATGCGGAGACCTTGGAGGCCGAGGACGTCGAGGACGCAGAAGCCGCCGAAGCCGCCGACGCCGAGGCCGGCGAGTCTGAGGCAGGTGAGCCGGAGGCTGCCGAGGCTGAAGATGGCGACGCCACGGCAGACGCTGAACCCGAGCCCGAGTCAGGCGCCGACTCCGACGCCGACCCATCCACGCCGGAGCTGGAGGAGGACCTGCCGGAGCCGGAGGAGCCGCAGCTGCCCGCCGCGTCGCTCCTGTTCCAGGCCCCCGATCCGGCGTTGGCCCGGCGGCGGCGCCGCAAGGTGAAGGTCGCCGCCACCACCCCCGCCCAGGCCCAGCCGGCCGAGTCGAGCCCCGAGTCCGCCTCACGCCGGGACCGGGATGCCCCGGCCGCCAAGCCCGATGCGGCTGTGTCCGCTGGCACCGGCTCCGGCGGTACCGACGCCTCCACCGACTCCGACGAGGCCGCTACCGGCACCCGCGGTGGTCGCCGGCGCCGTCGTCGCGCGACCGCCGCCTCCACCGCGCCCGAGCACGTGGAGGAGGCCGCCCCCGCCAAGCGCCGCGGCCGCAACGCCGGCCCGGCCCGGGACGCCGACGAGGCCGCCTCCGCCCAGTCGGCCCCGACGGAGGACGCTGAGGGAGCAGAAGACGCCGAGGGCACTGAGACCAACAAGGAGGCCGCCACCGGCCGCCGCAAGCGCCGCCGCGGCGGACGCGGGCGGCGTGCCCGCTCCCGCGCCGAGGGCCGTGGCGCCACGGTCGAGAGCGCCGACGACGCCGACGAGGCCAACGAGACGCCCGCCGACGCCGCGGACAGTGTGCAGACGGACCGGACCTCCGCCGAGACGCCGGAGGAGAGCGCCGGCAGTTCTCGTCGTCGCCGTCGTCGTTCTCGCAGCCGCTCCGACGCCTCCCGGGACGAGATCACCGCGCTCAAGGGCTCCACCCGCCTGGAGGCCAAGCGCCAGCGCCGCCGCGAGGGGCGCGCCGCGGGTCGACGCCGGCCCATCATCACCGAGGCCGAGTTCCTGGCCCGCCGCGAGAGCGTCGACCGGCAGATGGTGGTGCGCGAGCAGGACGGCCTGAACCAGATCGCCGTCCTGGAGGACGGGCTGCTGGTGGAGCACTACGTCGCCCGGCACACCCAGACCTCACTGGTCGGCAACGTGTACGTCGGCCGTGTGCAGAACGTGCTGCCATCCATGGAGGCGGCCTTCGTGGACATCGGCAAGGGACGCAACGCCGTCCTGTACGCCGGCGAGGTCAACTGGGACGCCGCCGGCATGGAGGGCAAGCCGCGCCGCATCGAGGACGCCCTGGCCAGCGGCGACACCGTGCTGGTGCAGGTCACCAAGGACCCCATCGGTCACAAGGGCGCCCGCCTGACCAGCCAGATCACCCTGGCGGGCCGCTACCTGGTGCTGGTGCCCGGCGGCACCATGACCGGCATCTCCCGCAAGCTCCCGGACACCGAGCGCAACCGGCTGAAGAAGATCCTCAAGCGGATCGTCCCCGACGACGCCGGCGTGATCGTGCGCACGGCCGCGGAGGGCGCCGGCGAGGAGCAGCTCGCCGACGACATCAAGCGGCTGGTGGCGCAGTGGGAGTCCATCGAGAAGAAGTCCTCCCAGGTGCTCAAGGGCTCCGGGAAGGCGCCCGTGCTGCTGAAGGAGGAGCCCGAGCTGGCCGTGCGCGTGGTGCGCGACGTGTTCAACGAGGACTTCCGCAAGCTCATCGTGCAGGGCCCCGACGCCTGGAAGACCATCTCCACCTACGTGTCCGACCTCAGCCCCGAGCTGACCGACCGGCTGGAGCACTGGGTCAGCCCCGAGGACGTGTTCACCGCCCACCGCATCGACGAGCAACTCGCCAAGGGCTTCGACCGCAAGGTCTGGCTGCCCAGCGGCGGCACGCTCATCATCGACCGCACCGAGGCCATGACCGTCATCGACGTCAACACCGGGCGCTTCACCGGCGGCGCGGACGGCACCCTGGAGGAGACCATCACCCGCAACAACCTCGAGGCCGCCGAGGAGATCGTCCGCCAGCTGCGGCTGCGCGACATCGGCGGCATGGTGGTGATCGACTTCGTGGACATGGTGCTGGAATCCAACCGCGACCTCGTGCTGCGCCGTCTGGTGGAGTGCCTGGGCCGCGACCGCACCCGCCACCAGGTCACGGAGGTCACCTCGCTGGGCCTGGTGCAGATGACCCGCAAGCGCGTCGGTCAGGGGCTGGTGGAGGCCTTCTCCACGCCCTGCGAGTGCTGTGGCGGGCGCGGCTTCATCGTTCACGAGCACCCGGTGGAGAACCAGGCGGTGGACATGTCCGCCTCCGCCGCGCGCAGCGCCGGCTCCGGCCGGGGTCGCCGCGGTCGCGACGACGACGGCGCCAAGGCCGAGGGGAAGTCCGCCAAGGGTTCGGGCAGGTCGGGCAAGTCCTCCGGCAGGTCCGGTCGCTCCGGCGGGCGCGGCAAGTCCGCCCAGGGGGACGAGGACCGGGACGACGCCGCCCGCTCGGCCGTGCGCGGAGCCCTGGCACAGATTGCGGCGGCCGCCGAGCACGCTCACGAGCACGCCCAGGCCGAGGAGAGCAGCACGGCCGCCCCGGCGGGCGCCGTCACCGAGGAGTAAGCGGCCCCGGCGGGCGCCACCGCCCCGAAGCGGGCGTCCGCCGTCGCCCCGGAGCATCTCCTCCGAGCGGTGGGGTGCGGAAGAACACAGGTCCGGCGGGCGTTCACAGGTTGGTGTCGCCCGCCGGATCGCATAAAGTAATCCGGCGGTGCCTTCCGCACCATTGCCCAAGTAGTCGCCCGCCAGCGGTGGAGCAGCGCTCCCGGGAACGAGCGACTAGAAGATACGACAGAGATGAGCAGTCAAGTGGTCTACGCGATCGTCAAGGCCGGCGGCCGTCAGGAGAAGGTCTCCGTCGGTGACGTCGTGGTTGTCGACAAGCTTGCCGGCGAGGTCGGCGACGAGGTAACTCTCGCCCCCGTCATGCTGGTGGATGGAGACAAGGTGACCGCTTCCGCCGCGGACCTGGCCAAGTCCTCCGTCAAGGCCGAGATCGTCGGCGACGAGAAGGGCCCCAAGATCAACATCCTCAAGTTCAAGAACAAGACGGGCTACCGCAAGCGCCAGGGTCACCGCGCCAAGCTCACCGCCATCAAGGTCACCGCGATCGGCTGAGCGGGCCGCCCCGCCGCAGTATCCTTTCAGGCAACAGCGAAACAGAAAGAAGCCCCGACATGGCACACAAGAAGGGTCTTGGTTCCTCCCGCAACGGCCGCGACTCCAACGCCCAGCGCCTCGGCGTGAAGCGCTTCGGCGGCCAGTTCGTCAAGGCCGGCGAGATCATCGTCCGCCAGCGCGGCACCCACTTCCACCCCGGCAACAACGTTGGCCGCGGCAAGGACGACACACTGTTCGCCCTGACCGCCGGCAACGTCGACTTCGGCACCTTCCGCGACCGCAAGGTCGTCAACGTCGTCGCATCCGAAGGCTGACACAGCCTCCATCACCATGACGGTATCCGCGAGGGCGGGCGGCTTCGGCCGTCCGCCCTCGCGCATGCCGGCCCCCGGGGCCACCGCCCCGCAGCGCCCGAGGAGACGCCCATGCCCAGCTTCATCGACCGGGTGGTCCTGCACGTCGCCGGCGGCGACGGCGGCCACGGCTGCACGTCGATCCACCGTGAGAAGTACAAGCCGCTGGCCGGCCCCGACGGCGGCGACGGCGGCCACGGCGGCAGCGTCATCCTGACCGCCGACCCGCGCGTGACTACCCTGCTGACCTACCACCGCTCCCCGCACCGCACCGCCGGCTCCGGCGCCCCCGGTGAGGGTGGCTGGCGCCGTGGCGCCGACGGTGAGGACATGGTGCTGCCGGTGCCGCTGGGCACCGTGGTAAAGGACTCCGACGGCGGCGTGCTGGCGGACCTGACCGCAGCCGGTGAGCGCGTCGTCGTCGCCGAGGGCGGAAGCGGCGGCCGCGGCAACTTCTCCCTGGCGTCCCCCAAGCGCAAGGCCCCGGGCTTCCACCTGCTGGGCGAGCCCGGCGAAGCCCGTGACGTCACCCTGGAACTGAAGACTGTCGCCGACGTCGCCCTGGTCGGCTACCCCAGCGCCGGCAAGTCCTCCCTGATCGCCGCCATGAGCGCCGCCCGCCCCAAGATCGCCGACTACCCCTTCACCACACTCACCCCCAACCTGGGCGTGGTGGAGGCCGGGGAGACGCGCTTCACCATGGCGGACGTGCCCGGGCTGATCCCGGGGGCGAGCGAGGGCAAGGGCCTGGGCCTGGAGTTCCTGCGCCACATCGAGCGCTGCGCCGTGGTGGTGCACGTGCTGGACTGCGCCACCCTGGAGCCGGGCCGCGACCCGCTCAGCGACTTCGACACCATTGAGGCCGAGCTGGCCGCCTACGCCGACCGGCTGGGCGCCGACGAGGCCGACCCGGCGCTGACCGGGCTGGCGCCGCTGATGGAGCGCCCGCGCGTGGTGGTACTCAACAAGGTCGACGTCCCCGAGGCGGCCGACCTGGCCGAACTGGTGGAGGCGGACCTGAAGGCCCGCGGCCTGCCCACCTTCACCGTCTCCGCCGTCTCCCATGCGGGACTGTCCCGGCTGGCCTTCGCCCTGGCGGAGCTGGTGCAGCAGGCCCGCGCCCAGGCCCCGGCCCTCGCCGAGCCCGCGCGGCCCATCATCCGCCCCGCCGCCGTGGGCCGCCGCGGCGGGCAGGCGACCGCCACCGTGGCCGTCATCCAGCACCCCGCCGAGGGCACCGTCTACCAGGTGCGCGGGGACAAGCCGGAGCGCTGGGTGCGTCAGACCGACTTCTCCAACGACGAGGCGGTCGGCTACCTGGCCGACCGCCTGGCCGCCGGCGGCGTCGAGGACGAGCTGGCCAAGGCCGGCGCCCACGCGGGAGACACCGTGCTGATCGGCGATGTCAAGGGCGGCGTCATCTTCACCTGGGAGCCGGCCATGACCACCGGTGCGGAGCTGCTGGGCGCCCGCGGCACCGACGCCCGCCTGGAGGACCACCACCGCCGCACCAACGCCGAGCGGCGCGCGCAGTACCACGACTGGATGGACGCCAAGGAGGCGGCCCGCCAGCAGCTGCGCGACGAGGCCGCCGAGGGACTGTGGACCGACGCCGCCGACTGGGAGGACGCATGAGCGCCGCAGATGCCGTGGGCCTGCGCCCCGACGCCCTGCCGGAGGGGGCGCGCGTCGTGCTCAAGGTCGGCTCCTCCTCGCTGACCCGCCCCGACGGCGGACTGGACCTGAACCGCATCGACATCATCTCCGGGCTGCTGGCAGGCATGCGCCGCCGCGGCCACGACGTCGTGCTGGTCTCCTCCGGCGCGGTGGCCGCCGGCCTGGTCCCGCTGGGCCTGGAGTCGCGTCCCGGCGAGCTGCGCCTGCTGCAGGCCGCCGCCTCCGTGGGGCAGGGGCGCCTGGTCTCCCGCTGGCAGACCGCGCTGAGCGCCTACGGGGCGGTCACCGCGCAGGTGCTGCTGACCGCCCAGGACGTGGCCGTGCGCAGCCACTACCGGACCGTGCGCGCCACCTTCGACACGCTGCTGTCCATGGGGGCGGTGCCGGTGGTCAACGAGAACGACGCCGTGGCCACCACCGAGTTCAACCTGGGCGACAACGACCACCTGGCCGCCCTGGTGTCCCACCTGGTCACCGCCGATGTGCTCATCTTGTTCACCGACGTGGACGGCATGTGGACGGCCCGCCCGGGCACGCCCGGCGCCCGCCCGGTGCGCTACGTCGGCGGCACCGGCGAGCTGGCCGGGGTCCGGGTCGACGGCGACGCCGGCGCCTTGGGCACCGGTGGCATGGCCACCAAGGTGCAGGCCGCCACGATCGCCTGCGCGTCCGGCACGGCCACCATCATCGCCGACGCCGACGATGCCCCCCGGCTGCTGGGCGGGCGCACGATTCCCGCCGACCTGGGCACCTGGTTCGCCCCCACCGGGCCGCACCGCTCCAGCCGGCGGCTGTGGATGGCGCACGCCTCCATGCCGGAGGGCCGGGTACTGGTCGACGCCGGGGCGGCCCGGGCGGTCACCGAGGGCAAGAAGTCGCTGCTGCTGCCCGGCGTGGTCGGCGTGGACGGGGACTTCGAGTCCGGCTCCGTGGTGGAGATCGTGGGGCCGCAGCGGGTGCTGGCCCGCGGCATCTGCCGCTATGCGGCCGCCGAGATCGAGGAGGTGCTGGAGGCCCGCGGCCGCGGCGCCCCCGCCCCCGGAGACCACGTGGCCCCGGTGGTGCACCGCGACGACCTGGCCGAGCTGCCCCGCACCGCCGGCGACTGACGCCTACCCCTCCTCGCGCTCCGCTTAACGAGACCGAGGGGAGACCAGCACCCGCGTGGGAGTGACGCCGAGTACCGCATCACGCCTACCCGCACGGCGCGGCGGGGACTACAGTCTGGTGTCATGACGACTTCACCCGTAGATGCCGCCAACGATTCCGTCAACGATGCCGAAGCCCTGGTCGCCACCACCGCCGGAGCCGCCCGCCAGGCCCAGCGCGCCCTGGCCGGCGTCAACCGGGAGCGCAAGGACGCCGCCCTGCACGCCCTGGCCGACGCCCTGACCGCCCGCGCCGAGTTCATCCTCGCCGCCAATGCCCGGGACCTCGAACGCGCCCGCGCCGCCGGCATGAAGCCGGGACTTATCGACCGCCTCGCCCTGGACGGCGACCGCATCGCCGCCATTGCCGACTCCCTGCGCGAGATCGCCGCCCTGCCCGACCCGGTGGGTCAGATCGTCGACGGGCAGACCCTGCCCAACGGGCTGCGGGTGCGGCGCGTGCGCGTGCCGCTCGGCGTGGTCGGCATGATCTACGAGGCCCGCCCCAACGTCACCGTGGACGTGGCCGCCCTGACCCTGAAATCCGGTAACGCCGTCGTACTGCGTGGCGGCAGCGCGGCCGCGGACACCAACGCCGCCATCATCACCGTGCTGCGCGACGCCCTGACGGCGGCGGGCCTGCCCGCCGACCTGGTCACCACCATCGACCCGGCCGGCCGCGCCGGAGCCACCGCCCTCATGCATGCGCGCGGCCTGATCGACGTGCTCGTGCCGCGCGGCGGGGCGGGATTGATCCGCACCGTGGTGGAGGAGTCGAGCGTGCCCGTGATCGAGACCGGCTCGGGCAACTGCCACGTGTACGTGGATGCCGCCGCCGACCTGGCCGCCGCCGTCGACATCATCGTCAACGCCAAGACCCAGCGGGTCGGGGTGTGCAACGCCGCCGAGACGCTGCTCGTGCACCGCTCCGCCGCCTCCGCCTACCTGCCGGCCGCCGCGGACGCCCTGTGGGAGCGCGGCGTCACCCTCCACGCCGACGCCGCCGCCCGCGCCTGCGTGGAGGAGCAGGCCTCCGCCCAGGGCCGTGCGGAGCTGCTGGTGGACGCCACCGAGGCGGACTGGGAGACCGAATACGGTAGCCTGGACCTGGCGGTGCGAGTGGTCGACACCATCGACGACGCGATCGCCCACATCACCGCATACTCGACCGGACACACCGAGGCGATCCTGACGCAGGACGTGGCCGCCATGAACCAGTTCGTCAGCCAGGTCGACTCGGCGGCCATCATGGTTAACGCCTCCACCCGCTTCACCGACGGCGGGCAACTGGGACTGGGCGCTGAACTCGGCATCTCCACCCAGAAGCTCCACGCCCGCGGCCCCATGGGCCTGGCGGCGCTGACCACCACCAAGTGGGTCGTCGAGGGGGCGGGGCACGTGCGCCCCTGACCCGATATTCACCCCGCCGCTTCCCGGCGCCGGGGGGCAAGCACCAGGAGGCAATAGCCATGAACCCCGACCGAGGCAGACCGCTGGCGGTGCTCGTCGCCGCCGCGGCCACCGTTCTGCTCGTATGTGTGGCCATCCTGATTCTGCGTCGTCCCGCCGGCCTCGACGACGAACCCGGCATCGCCATGACCCCGGCAGCCACCACGACCGCCCAGGTCGGCCGCAGCGCCGGACCCCTGATGACGCCGCCTCCGGACTCCGACGACGACGCCAATGACAGCGGCTCGGACGGCGTTGACGATGGCACCCCCGAGGTGGTGCAGCAGGCGCCGCCCCAGAACGTCTCGCCCCAGGGAGGCTCCGGATCTGGCTACGGCACTGGCACCACGAGCAACAGCGGCAGCTCGAACAGCAGCTCTGACACCGACTCCGACGACGATGACAGAGACGACGATGACGGCGACGAGGACGACGACTGACCGGTCGGCCTCCGATCGCGCCTACTGCCGGGGCGAGGTGGCGGCCCGACGCAGGGCCGCGGGCTTCAGGTGAGCCGGTAGCCGACGCCGCGCACCGTCTCCAGCCGGCCCTTACCGAGCTTGCCGCGCAGGTAGGAGACGTACACGTCCACCACGTTGGAGCCCGGATCGAAATCCAATCCCCACACATTCGCCAGCAGTTGCTCCCGGCTGAGCACCTGCCCGGGGTGCCGCATGAACATCTCGGCGAGCGCGAACTCCCGGGCCGACAGGTCCACCCACTCCCCGTCCACCCGCACCCGGCGCGTGTGAATGTCCAGTGCCAGGTCCTTGTGCTCCAGCACCCCCCGCTCGGTCGGTGCCGCCTCGCGGGGGCGCAGCCGCAGCCGGATCCGGGCGACGAGCTCGTCGAAGGAGAAGGGCTTGGGCAGGTAGTCGTCGGCGCCGCCCTCGAGCCCGGCCACCCGGTCGGCCACGGAGGAGCGGGCGGTGAGCATGATGACCGGAGTGGTCACTCCCTGGCCGCGCAGCTGCTCGAGCACCTCGAAGCCGTCGATGTCCGGAAGACCCACATCCAACAGGATTATGTCCACGTCGCCCAGCAGAGCCATCTCGACGGCGTCCGCACCGTTGTTGACGGCTTTGGGGACGAAGCCGGCGGCCTTGAGCCCCTTGGTCAGGAACGAGGTGATGCGCTCCTCGTCCTCCACAATCAGTACAGTGGCCATGTCTTAATCCGACTCCTTCTGCTGCGCCGACCGTGTCTCGCCAACGGTTGTCAGGGGAATGCGCAGCGTAAACACAGATCCTCTCCCAACCTCGGAGGAGATTGCGAGTCGGCCGTCGTGCGCGTCAACGATGCTCTCCACGATGCTCAGGCCGAGGCCGGCCCCGGAGGCGTGGCGCGTGGCCTCAGCGGTCCGGGCGAACCTGAGCCGGATGCGCTCCACATCCTCCGGGGCTATCCCGATGCCCTCGTCCTCGACCCAAAGGAACAGCTCACTCCCATTGATCTCCGAGCCGATGGCGACCCGCGAATCCTCCTCGGAGTACTTCACCGCATTCGCCGCGAGCTGCAACCAGGCCTGGGTGATGCGCGCCGGGTCGAGCACGGCCGTCCCGGAGGCACACCCTCCCAGCTGCCAATCCCGGTCTCCCAGAGCGCAGGCCTTGTCGAATACTTGCAGCGTCAGCGCCTCGATGTCGGTGGGCTCGGGGGTGACGAAGTCGCTCTGCGTACTGCGTGCCAGATCCAGTAGATCGTCGATCAGCGTGCCCATCCGGTCCAGCTCGTCCAGGGCCAGCTCGGAGGTCTGCCGCACGTCATCCGGATCGTCGGGGTCGATGAGTTCAAGGTGACCGCGCACCACCGTTATCGGGGTGCGCAGTTCATGGCCGACGTCGTCGAGCAGCTCCCGCTGGGCTTCCACCGCGCGCTGCACCCGGTCCAGCATGCGGTTGACCGCGGCCGCCAGCGCCGACAGGTCGTCATGACCGCGCACCCGCACCCGGGTGGTCAGATCGCGTTCGTCGATCGACTCGGTGGCGTTGCGCAGTTCCCAGATGGGACGCAGCAGCCGTCCGATGCCCAACCAAGCCAGCGCCGCCACCAGCATCATGGTCACGGCCGCCGCGGAGGCGTACATGCGCATGGTGCGCCACAGGCCGGCCTCGGCGGCGTTCAGGTCGACGACGCGTGCCAGGACGGCCGTTGTGTTTCCGTCCGTCACCGGCACGGTGAGCACCTGGTAGCGTCCGTCGGCGGTCTCGATGGTGAAGATTGAGGAGACGTCCGCGTCCGCTCCGGCCAGTAGCCGATCCACCAGTTCGGGATCGTCCTCCGGGCGCAGCCGGACGCCCTCGGCCGACACCCACTGCACGGCGCCGTCGACAATGCCGAGCTGCCCCTCCCCGGAGCCCAGGACGGAGCGCTCCATGTAGACGCGCAGCGTCTGGGCCGGGTCGGTCAGCGGCTCCCCGCTGGTCGGGTCGATGCCATCATCCGCCAGGCGTCGCAGTTCCTGGCGGGTGAGCACGAGCCGGTCGTCGATGTCCGCATGGGTGGAGCGCAGATCCAGCATCCACACGGCGGCGCCGGAGGTCGCCAGAGCGACCGAGGCGACCAGGATGATCGTCCAGATGATCCGGGTGCGTATGGTCGCCCGGGAGAACGGGGCGGTGACCTTCACGCGTCCATTGTGCCCGCCGCGGCCCTGTTCGCGCTCCTCGTTCGGCTCCCGCCCATGCTCTGCGCCGCCGGTGTGGCCGCGCCTGCCGTCGGCGAACGGGGCATGCATTCATCCTCCCGGGGTGCGGGCCGCCCAGGCCCGGTCGGGTGCGGCGGCCAGGCACAGGGACTCGCGCGTCCAGGCGGGCAGCCACGACTGTGCGCCGGGGCGGAAGGCGTGTACGAAGCTCAACCGCAGTCGCGAAGCCAGGTAGTAGACCGACAGCCTGGATGCAGATGCGAGGTCTCGCCCCAGGTGTTCCAGGAGCCGACGGATGTGCGTGTGCGCTGCCGTGCCGAGGCGCCCCTGGGTGCGGGCGAGGTCCACGTGCGCGGCCAGGTTTCCCAGGTCGAGGGCGGGTTCCGCCAGAGCGGCGGTGTCCAGGTCGAGCAGTGACAGGGTGGTGCCGTCCCACAGCAGCTGACCGTCGTGCAAGTCCCGGTGGGAGGCGGCCGGCGGGTCTCCCGGCTGCCGCAGCAGGGCGGAGACCCGGTCGACAGCCGCGCCGACTCCATCCGGGGCTCCGATGACGTCGATCACGCCCAGGTTGCGCGCGTGGCGGTGCCAGCGTTGCAGCACCGCCGCCTCATCGGTTCCGGTGTGCTCCGGCAGCGTCTCGGGACGGATGACCCCGGGCCACAGCTGTGCCAGCCGCTCCCACCCGGGCAGCCCGGCGTCTGCCAAGTCATGGAGGGAACGGCCAGGCAGCAGTTCCAGGTCCACGCTGGAGGCGGAGCGGTCCAGAACTTCGGCGGTGCGCAGGCCGGCCCGCAGGAACGGACGCGCGGAACGCGGGTCGGCCAGTCTCGCGGCCTTCCCGGCGCGCACCAGTTTGTGCACCCGGTCAGCGCCCATGACGACGGCGCGGCGCCCCGCACGGTGGACCACCAGGCGCCCTTCGGCGTGCGGGGCCACCAGCAGTGGGGACAGGCTTGGCAGGGCCGGATCCTGGGCGTAGGCGAGTGTCTCCACTTCTCCGGTCACATGGATCCTTCCAGCCCGCAAACGCCCCGAGGAGTCCCGGCACTCGAAAACCAGGCCCCGGTCCTTGTCCGGCCAGGCGCGCTCCCACCCGGCGAGCCCCCGGAGCGCGGCAATGACGGGCTGCGGGTTCTCCTGGGCGGGTGTGGTACGGGTTTCCCCACCGGTGCTCATGATGCCTCCTGCGATTGCCGGCAGTGCAGGTTCTTCCCGAACCCCCACCCGGCGCGACCGGGCGACGCGTCGAGCAGAGCCTCGATACGGTCGATTTCTGCGGCGATTCGGCGGCGCCAGTGGGGGTCGCCATGGCGCAGCGGATCCTGGAGGCGCTCCAACCGGGCTCGGGCGACGGCCTGCCGCAGCTGGTCGTCGCCAGGGACCCGGCCGCCGGCGTCGGCGTAGCCCTCAAGCAGGGCGAGGGCGGTGGAGGAGTCGGCCATGGCCAGGTAGGAGCCCAGGTCGACGACGGCCGGCGCCAGCCGGGCCCGGTCGAAGTCGGTGAGCCAGATCCGGCCGGTGCTCCGGTCCAGGAGCACCTGATCGGGAGAGGCATCCCCATGGATGAACACCGGTTCTTCCCACGGCTGCCGGGGCATGACCTCGCCCAGGCGGTGTACCCGGGCGGCGAGCGTCGGGTCCAGGTGGTTCAGTATGCGGGTATGCACCAGCGCCGGGTTCTCGGCGTCCGGGACCAGACTCTCCAGGTTCCGCCGCAGTGCCTCGGGTAGCGCGGTGGTGGCCGCGTGCAAGGCGGCTAGGGCGGCGCCGGCGCGGGCGGTGGCCGTCTGATCGTGGTGGCGGCTCAGGTCGGTATCGCCGACGAAGCGTTGAATACTCACGTGCCCGGTGCCCGGTGGATCCGGGACGGGCAACTGCGGGGGGACCGGCACATGCCGGGACGCGAAGTCCTGCAGGGCGTTGACCCGTCGCTGGGAGGCCGCGGTGACCCGCACCACCCCACCGGGTGTGCGGACCACCAGGCGGCGCAGCGGGTTGTAACGCAGCAGATTCCCCTCCAGGGCTCCCAGGAGATCGGCGTCGCGGGCCGCGGCGGTGTGCTTCACCAGTGCCGGGTCGGCGGCCACTTCTCCGCTTTGGAACAGCAGGCCGTCGCCGGTGTCCCGCTGCGTTGTGCGCATTCCCAGCCGGTCGGCGCGGCGGGCGGCCTTGGCCGCCTTCACCCGGCTGCCCGGCCACAGCAGTCGGGCCCAGCCCGCGCTGCGCCCGGTGTCGGCCCGAAGCAGGGACACCGTCACCGATACTCCCGGTTTAATGCGCATTCGTGCGGCCCGTACCGGTGCTCCGACGAGCTCGCTGAGCCGGTCAGGGGCGAGCACCATGTCGACGGCGCTGCGCGTGCTACTGACGTACATGAGTCCTCCCGTTCAGGTCGTCGGCCCGGTTGTTGTCCCGGGCTGGTTCCCGTTTGACGCTGGTGAGCAGTTCCTGCTGGGCGGCGCCGGCGGCGGCCCACGCCTTGAATAGCGGCGACTCGTCGAGCAGCTGCTGCGGGGTGCCGTCGAGCCGGACCCGGCCGTCCTCGATCCAAATGACCCGGTCGGAGCGCATGGCCACCTCGGTCTCGTGGGTGACCGCCAGCAGGGTGCGGCCGCGGGAGAGCCGGTCGACGGCGTCCAGTACGGCCGCCGATGACGTCGGGTCCAGGCCGGTGGTCGCCTCGTCCAGGATCACGACGGGCGCGTCGCGCAGCAGCGCCCGCACGATGGCGACGCGTTGGCGCTGGCCGCCGGATAGCGTGCCGCCGCGTTCGCCGACGATGGTGTCGTAGCCGTCGGGCAGGGAGGTGATGAACTCGTGCGCCCCGGCCGCCACCGCGGCGGCCTCCACCTCGGCGTCGGTGGCCTCGGGACGGCCCATGCGGATGTTCTCCCGGATGGTGTCGGCGAACAGGACCGCCTCCTGATGCAGCACCGATATATGCGAGCGCAGCTCGGTCAGGTCCAGACTGGTCAGGTTGTGTCCGTCCAGGCGCACTCTGCCGTTCACCGGGTCGATCGCTCGTACAACCAGGGAGGTCAGGGTGGACTTGCCGGAGCCGGACGGACCGATGATGGCCACATGTTCGCCCGCCTTGATCTGCAGGTTGATGCCGTGCAGGATCTCGTGGCCGTCGTACTCGGTGACCACGTCCTCAAAGGTCAAGGAGCCGCGCACGTGCCCGAGCGGCACCGGGTCAATCGGGGAGACGATGTCCGGGCTCACGTCCATGAGGTTGGCCACCCGCTCCCCGGAGGCAGCGGCGCGGGCGATGCGGCCGGTGTACTTGGCCATGTCGCGCAGTGGCTTCATGGTGGTGCGCAGGTAGGTGTTGAACAGGACCAGGTCGCCGGGGGTCATTGCCCCGGCCAGCACCCGCAGACCACCGCCCACCAGCACCACCGCGGAGGCCAGGCCCACGATCACGTCGGTGGTCCGCTCCAGGCGCGCCGCCAGGCGCAGTGAGCGCACACCGGCGTGCAGGGAGGTCTGGTTGGCGTTGACGAAGCGGTCCTCCACGATCGGCTCCAGGCCATATGCCTGCACCACCTTGATGGTGCTCAGCGCCTCCTGGGCGGTGTTGGCCAGGTGCCCCTCGGACTTGCGGGTGCGGCGGGCCGCGGAGGTGATCTTCTTCGAACTGCCCGAGGAGGTCAGGAAGAACAGGACGATCGCGCCCACCACCACCAGCGACAGCAGCGGGTCCAGCCACACCATCACCCCCAGCATGACCGTCAGGGTGAGCACGTTGGCGGCCAGCGGCAGCCCCGCAGTCACCGCCACGTCCTGCATGCGGGCCACGTCCGAGACGAGGCGCTGCACCGTGTCCGCGGAGCGATTGCGGGAGTGGAACTGCTGGGAGAGGGTCTGCACGTGGTGGAAGGCGCGGCGTCGCAGCGCGATCGCGGTGCGGGAGCCGGCCAGCGCGAAGGAGACGGTGGCCAGGTAGTTGCACAGCGCCCGCATGGCGACGATCGCGATGAGCGCCGCCCCCAGCCCGAGCAGGCGGGCGAGGTTGGCGGGCGCATAGCCGGTTTCGGCACCCAGCGAGGACAGCACCGAGTCGATGACGATCTTCATGGGCCACGGCTCGGCCACCCGGAAGACCACCTCGGCCAGCAGCGCCACCGTGCCGCCGGCCACCAGCCGGACCTGCGGGCGCAGGTCCGGGGCGACCAGGCGCAGGGTGCGGCTCAGCGCGGAGCGGGAGATCTGGGGTTCAGACATGCTGCACCTCCGCCTGGTTGAGGATCTGGGCGACGACGGCGTCCCAGCCGTGGTGCTTCTCCGCCCGGCGCCGTCCCAGCTCGCCGCGGCGGGCACGCAGCTGCGGGGTGATCGCGAGCCCGTCCAGGGCGGCGGCCAGGGCGGCCGGGTCCGACGGCGGCACCAGGACGCCGATGCCGTCGAGCAGCCGCGGCAGCTGGCCGACGGCGGAGGCGACCACCGGCAGTCCGGCCGCCAGGTACTCCAGCACCTTCAGTGGGGAGAAGTACTGCTCATCCTCCCCGCCCAGGTCCGGGTAGGGGGCCACGCCGATGGCGCTGCCCGCCAGTGCCGCGGGTACGTCGTCCGGCGCCAGCGCCCCCCGGAAGTCAACCTCCAGGCCGAGTTCCTCCGCCTGGGCGTGCAGGGCCTCGCGCTCGGGGCCGTCCCCGATGATGCGCAGACGCCAGTCCTCCCGGGCCAGGGCGGCGGCCCGCAGCAGGTCCGCCACGCCGTGCCACGGTTTGAGCGTGCCCACGAAGGTGACGATCACGGCGTCCGGGTCCTCCGGGGAGGGGCGCAGCCGGTTCAGGTTGACGCCGTTGGGAATGGTGACGGCGCGCGGGGCGTCCACGAGCCCGCACACCCAGCGGCGCACCGGTTCCGAGACGCATACGGTGGTGCGGGCGGCACGCACCTGGGCGCGCAGGGCGGACCGGGCCCGCGCCTCATCCACCAGGGTGCGGTGGTGGCGCTGTTCGTCGATCAGTGGTGAGTTGACCTCCAGGACTCCGGGAATGCCGGCGCCAGCCAGGTCGGCCAGGGCGGTGGAGAACAGGGAGTAGCGCTCGTAGACCAGGTCCGCGCCGTCCTCGCGCACCTGCTGGGCGAGCAGGGCGGCGGCCTCGGCCTGGGCGCGCTCGCGGGCGGCGGCGTCGGCCGCATCGATCCGGACGATGCGCACGGGCAGGTCGGCCAGCTCAGCGGGCACCAGGTTGCCGCGGCGCACCGCGTAGACGGTCACCTCGTGGCCGGCGCGGCGCAGGGCGCGCACCACCTCCTGAATGTGGACGGAGGCGCCCTTGGCGCCGAAGATCGGCACGCCCGGGTCGGTGCAGATGTAGGCGATACGCATCAGTGAACCTCCTGAAGTTCGGGGGTGGACTCCCAGGCGGACAGCACGGCCGCCTGGGCGCGGGAGTCGAAGTCCCGCTCGATCAGGGCGCGGGCATTGCGGGCCAGCGGGGCGGCGTCGACGGTGCCCTCGGCCAACTCGCGCAGAGCCCGGGCGAGTGCTTGCGGGTCGCTGTGCGGCAGCAGGATTCCGGTGTCGCCGTCGCGGATGACCTCTGGTAGGCCGGTGACGTCGGTGGCGATCACGGGCGTGCCGCAGGCCATCGCCTCCAGCACCACCGTGGGCAGGCCGTCGATGTTGCCGTCCTCGGCGGGCTTGCTCGGCGCGGCAAACACCTGGGCGCGGCCCAGCAGGGCGCGCACCTCCGCCTGGGTGAGCGGCCCGAGCAGGTTGACTCGGTCTCCCAGTCCCAGAGCGGTGATTTGCCCGGCCAGGCAGTCGCGTTCCTCGCCCTCGCCGGCGATGTCAGCCACGACCGGAATGCCGGCCTTGGTGAGGATGCCGACGGCGTCGATGAGGTCGTCGAAGCCCTTCTTGGCCACCAGCCGGCCGACCGCTACGACGTGCAGCGGGCCGTCGGCGGGGGCGGGCGGGCGGAATGGGAAGCGATCTAGTTCGAGGGCGTTGTAGCGCAACTCGATGCGCGCCCCGGTGCCGGCGAGCACCGAGTGCAGGTAGCGCTCGTTGTAGCGGCTGATGGCGATCACCCGGTCGGCGTCGGCGCAGATGCGGCGCAGCCACAGCGGGTCCACCGACTCGTGGTAGATGTCCTTGGCGTGGGTGGTGACCGTGTAGGGGATGCCGCTCAGCTGGGAGGCGATCCAGGCGGTGCGGCCCGCCAGGGAGGCGAAGTGGGCGTGCAGGTGGGTGATGCCGGCGTCGCGGGCGGCGCGGGCCAGGGCCGCCCCCTGCGCGACCTCGTCGCCCGGCAGGTCGGCCACGGCCGGCAGGATCTCCGCCAGGTGCGTGCGCATGTCCGGCTCGTTCACCGAGTTCGCGAGCAGCTCCCACATGTCGATGGCTCGACGTGGGCGCGGCACCCAGTTGACTTGGGCGCGGATGCGGGCGATCTCCGGGTGGAAGCGGGAGTCGGTGGAGGGGCGCAGGGCGTAGATGGTCAGGTCGTCGCCCAGCGCCTCGCGGGCGAGCATTTCGGTGACCACGAAGGTCTCCGAGAAGCGGGGGTAGACCTTGAGCACGTATCCGATGCGAGTCATGAGGCTATCTCCTGTAGTGCGTGGGTGGTGGCCAGTTGTGCGCGCAGCAGGGCGGCGGCGCGGCGGGCGGTGGCGGGCAGCCCGTCGGTGTTCAAGTCGGTGCGGGGCATGCGCCGGGTGACGGCCCCGGCGGCCCAGGCGGTGAGTCCCTCGGGGGTGAGCTCGGTGGTACGCATGACGTCCACGGCGTCGACCGCCTGGAGGGCGCGGGCGCGGATGAGCTGCTCCAGGCGCGGTTGCTCACGCGGGACGATCAGGGCCGGGGTGGAGGTGGCCAGGATCTCGCAGGCGGTGTTGTAGCCGCCCATGGCGATCACCGCCGCGGCCCGTTCGATCCACCGGCTCAGCCCGGGTAGGGAGCGGTGCACCTCGGTGGTCGGGCCGGCGGCCGCCTGCACGGCGTCGAAACCGGCGTCATCCAACTGTGGGCCGGTGACCAGTACGTGCCGGTGGCCGGTGGGCGGGGTCATGCGGACGGCGCTGCGCAGCAGCTCGAGGCCGTCGGAGCCGCCGCCGACCGTGGTCAGGACGAACGGGTCCTCAGGCGCCCGGACGCCCCGCTCCAGCAGGCTGCGGCCCTTGGCCAGGTAGCCGGTGAACACGGCGCGGTCGCGCAGGCACATGGGGACCTCGCCGGTGGTGACGGGGTTGTGCACGGTGGGGTCGCCGTACACCCAGACCTCGTCGATCAGGCGCCGCAGGTTGGCGGGGGTGTCCAGGTTGCGCCATTCGGCTGCGGCGACCTCGGGGGCGTCCAGCACCTCGCGCAGGCCCAGCACGATCCGGGTCTGGGGTGAGGTGGCGCGCAGGTGCTTCAGTGGTGCGCGCAACTCCTTGCGCACCCCGTAGATGTGGCGGTCGACGATCACCAGGTGCGGGGCGAAGCGCTGGAGTGTGCTGGCGACGAGCCCGGAGCGGAGCGTGGCCAGGGAATCGGGGGTGCCGCGCAGGCCGCGGGGGCGGTATCCGTTGTCACCCTTGGTGAAGCCCGGCAGCACCAGCCAGTCGAAGCCGGCGGGCAGGGGGAAGCCGGGGGAGGGAGACACTCCGGCCACCAGCAGGCCGGTGACCGACGCGCCGGTGAGCGCGGGCAGCTCGTTGGCGAGTTGGTGGGCGAGTGCGAGGTTGCGGCGAAGGTGACCCAGGCCTTGGGCGTCGTGGCTGTAGAGCACGACGCGGATGTTGCGGGGCACCGACCGGCGGGCCAGGGCCCGTGTAGAAGTGGGGATGGCCGGGCTCGGCGGCTCCGGGGCCGGCCGTGGTGGCGGCACCGTCAGGGTCGGGGTCAGATGCTGTGGGCGGATCATGGGAGTATTCCTTCCGGTCGCCCGGTGGCGACTTCATAAAGAAGACTCCCGCCCGCCCAGAAGGCGACGGTGAGACAACGATGAGAGTTTTCTAAGGTGCCCTTGCGTGCTCTGTGACCCGCGGCCTGCTCCGCGGCCGAAGGCCCGGTGAGGTGCGGGTTGCGGCAGGCGTGGGGCGGCCGACGGCTAATCGTCTAGGCTGTACGCAACCCGCAGGCCAGTGCCCCGCCGGCCGCGGCACTCGTGGATGCGAAGGACGCGCATGAGCGACTTGGTTAGTACGGCCCGCAAGACGCTGTGGCACGCCCGCCACGGCGGAATCACCGGGGTCAAGGAGTTCCCGGCGCCGCCAGCGTGTAGCAGCACAAGCACGTGCCGGTAAACGGTCTCGTGTACGTGCGGACGAGAACAACTTCCCGGTGTTGAACGTGCAACGCGTAGACGCTACCGGGCTCGCACCGGGCATGCCACGGATTGACGCCCGCGGGTGAGCACCCTCTCAGAGCGCGGCGGTCGCGGGAGCAGACAACGTGTCGGAATGTGACAGACTCTCCGGTGAACAGCCACCGCGGAAGGGGACCGCATATGCCCGCAGGCACGCTCAACGTCGCCGCCTATGACACCACCCTGCGCGACGGAGCCCAGCAGCAGTCCATCGCCTTCACCGTCGCCGACAAGCTGGCCGTCGCCCGGCTGCTGGACAACCTCGGGGTGGCATACATCGAAGCTGGCTGGCCCGGCGCCATCCCCAAGGACACCGAGTTCTTCGCCCGCGCCCGCACCGAACTGGAGTTGCAGAACGCCCGGCTGGTCGCCTTCGGCTCCACCTGCAAGGCGGGCGTGTACGCGGCCGACGACCCGCAGGTGCAGGCCCTGTTGGACTCCGGCGCGCCCGTGGTCACGGTGGTCGCCAAGTCCGATCCGGTGCACGTCGAGCGGGCCCTGCGCACCAGCCTGGGGGAGAACCTGCGCATGGTGCGGGACACGGTCACGGTCCTGGCCGCGGCCGGCCGCGAGGTCATGGTCGATCTGGAGCACTTCTTCGACGGCATCGACCACGCCGAGGCGGGCGCGGCCGGTTCCACCGCCGCGTCCTCCGCGACCGGTCCGGCGGAAGGTGCCGTGGGCGGCGAGGCCACGGGCGTCGTCGGCGACCCGGAACTGCCCTACCCGATCGCCGTCGCCCTCGCCGCGGCGCGCTCCGGCGCCACCGCCGTCATCCCCTGCGACACCAACGGTGGCACCCTGCCCAATCGCGTCGGCGAGCGGGTGACCCGCCTGCGGGCGGCACTGCGCCGGGCCGGGTACGCCGACTGCACCATCGGTATCCACACCCACGACGACGCCGGCGTGGCCGTCGCCGGAGCGCTGGCCGCCGTCGAGGCCGGCGCCCGCCAGGTGCAGGGCTGCGTGAACGGGCTGGGCGAGCGCACCGGCAACGCCAACCTGCTCACTCTCATCGCCGATCTGGAGCTGAAGACCGACTTTGCGGTACTGCCCGGCGACCCCGCCGAGCGCGCCCGCCGCCTGGCCGAACTGTCCGCCGTCTCCCGGCACGTCGGTGAGATCGTCAACCGGCCGCCGTCGAGCCGCCTGCCGTATGTGGGCACGAAGGCCTTCGCCCACAAAGCCGGGCTGCACGCCTCCGCGATCCGGGTGGATCCGAACCTGTACCAGCACATTGATCCCGAGCGCGTGGGCAACACCATGACCATGCTGGTCTCGGAGATGGCCGGGCGCGCCTCGATCGAACTCAAGGCCCGCGAGTTCGGCATCGACACCGCCGGCGACCGGGAGTTGCTCACCCGGGTGACCGAGACCGTCAAGGCGCGCGAGGCCGCCGGCTACACCTATGACGCCGCCGACGGCTCCTTCGAGCTGCTGCTGCGCACCGCCCGCGGCGACCTGCCGGAGTACTTCCGGGTGGAGTCCTGGCGCGCCTCCATCCAGGCCCGCCCCCTGCCCGGGCAGCGGCTGCTGTCCACCGAGGGCGACACGGTCACCGAGACCGAGGCCACCGTGCGCCTGTGGGCCGGCGGGCGGCGCTTCGCGGTCCTGGGGGAGGGCAACGGGCCCGTCAACGCCCTGGACCACGCGCTGTGCGCGGCACTGGAGCAGGTCTACCCCGAGACCGCCGACTTCGAACTGACCGACTACAAGGTGCGCATCCTGGACACCGAGCGCGGTACCCGCTCGGTGGTGCGCGTGCTCATCGACATCACCGATGGGGAGGAGACCTGGTCAACCGTCGGCGTGGGCACGGACGTGGTCGAGGCCTCTTGGGAGGCGTTGACCGACGGGCACATCGTGGGCCTGCTGCGCCGCGGCGTTGAACCGCGGTAGGCGCAGCGTCGGCTCACAGGCCGCCTTCGGCTCACAGCCCGCCCAGGAACTGGGCGATGAAGATCTTCACGATCATGGCCACCGGATAGACCATCGCGTAGCCGAGCGCCACGCGCGGGTCGGAGCCGGTGCGCTCGTTGGCGAAGGCCAGCACCGCGGGCTGCGTCTGCAGGCCGCCGAGCAGGCCGGACAGGCGCGTACCGCCCATCTTCACGATCCAGCGCATGGACGCGTACATTCCGAAGCCCACGATCGTGGTGATCACGAAGCCGGTGATCAGGATCTTCCACCAGTCGCCGCCGGTGAAGGCATTGGCGATCTGGCCGCCTGCGCGCGTACCGGCCTGCGCCAGGAAGATCAACAGGCCCAGCTCGGAGAGCACCGCCGTCGCCGTGAACGGCATGGCCGTGACGAAGCTCTTGATGCGGCCGATGCGGCCGAAGATCAGGCCGATGATGAGCGTGCCCGCGGCGGAGCCGATGGAGAAGGTGGAGCCGCCCGGTAGCGGGATCGCCCACTCACCGATGATGATGCCGACGGCCATGCCCAGCCCCATCGCCACCGGGTTGATGGAGGAAAGGCCGTGGGCGGAGTCGCCGAAGAACTTGGACAGCTCGGCCATGCGGCCGGTCGGCGCTACGACACGCACGCGGTCGCCCTGCTGGAGCACCAGGTCGGGGGTGCCCACCATGTCCACGTCGCCGCGGCGCACGCGGGAGATGGTGGCGCCGAACTTGTGGTCGATGTCGAGGTCGCTCAGGGCGTGCCCGGCAAGCTTCGGGTCGGAGACGGTAATACGGCGGAAGTCGAGGTAGCGGCGGTCCTCGATCAGGGAGTGGGAGGAGGAGTGGCCGATCTCCGCGATGACCTGGTTGACGGCGTCCTGTGTGCCGACGACGGTGATCAGGTCGTCCTTGTAGATCCGGTCGGTGGGGGTCGGCCGGGTGATGGGGCCGGTCTCGCCGCGGCGCAGGCGGGAGAACTTCATCTCCCCGCTCACGCGTTCGGCAATGTCACCCAGCTGTGGGGCGTCGTCGCGCTCCACGCGCACCGTGCGGTTGATCAGGGGGGAGGGGGCGTCCTTGTCGGAGCGGCGGTAGCGCAGCGCGAGCAGGCAGAAGAACAGCATGCCGATGACGCCGTACAGGTAGGCGACGGCGTAGCCGACCGTGGCGATCGCCATGCCGTCGGCGTTGCCGGCCGCGGTGGCGGCCCCGCCGGCGGCGGCCAGGGCGGGCGTGTTGGTCAGCGCACCGGCGAAGGCGCCGGCGATCATGGCGGAGTTCATTCCCAGGGCTCGGCCCACGGCCAGGCCGGCCCCGGCGCCGACCACCAGCACCACCAGCATGATGGCCAGCGGCCCGGCGGCCGTGCGCAGCACGTGGAAGAAGTTCGGCCCGGACTGGATGCCGATCGCGAAGGTGAAGATCGCCAGCCCAAGCGTGCCGATCTGGGCGGGCACCTCAATGGTGATGCCCTCGGCGGTGCCCCAGGCGGCCAGGACGATCCCGGCGAAGAGGACGGCCGCCGCCCCCAGGCTGACGCCGCCGACCCTGATGCGCCCGACCAGCATGCCGATGCCGATAAGCAGGAATAGGACCAGAACCGGGTTCTCGGCCAAGGCATTGAGTAGTCCGGTGACCACGTGCTGATGCCGCCTTCCTCTTGCACGGGCCGACGGCGTTGCCCACACCGTGGCCGCATAGCTGCGTGTTTAACGGCAGTATTCTGGCATCCCGCTTTAGCTCATCGGGCGGACCAAAGACCGCGCCGACGCGAGACGTCTGACATATGTGGCTGAATGCAGCAATATGCGGCAGCTGCCCCACCGCCGGCTGCCCGCCCGCCCTTAGCCTCCGGGCACTCTGCGAGCCCACATCCGCGGTCCGTGATTCCAATATGTGAGACAACGGACAGTGAAATCGACGTTGCGGCGCGCGGCATCATACGGTTCCACCTGAGTCGGCCCCGGCCGACCAGGAAAGTAACTCAAGCACGCTGAGCTCACGGATAGGAGGGCGGACGATGGTTCGTGACAGTGGTTCCCCGGACCAGAACCAACAGATGACAGGTGCCCAGGCGCTCGTGCGTTCCCTGGAGGAGATCGGCGTTACCGACATCTTCGGCATGCCCGGCGGCGCGATCCTGCCCTTCTATGATCCGCTGCTGGCCAGCGAGAAGATCCGCCACGTGCTGGTACGACACGAGCAGGGCGCCGGTCACGCCGCCGAGGGCTACGCCATGGCCACCGGGAGGGTCGGCGTATGCGTGGCCACCTCCGGCCCCGGCGCCACCAACCTGGTCACCGCCATCGGCGACGCCCACATGGACTCCGTGCCCATGGTCGCCATCACCGGCCAGGTCGGCTCCACCGCGATCGGTACCGACGCATTCCAGGAGGCGGACATCGTCGGCTCCACCATGCCGTTCGTCAAGCACTCCTTCCTGGTCACCTCCCCCGACGAGGTCCCCAGCCGTGTCGCCGAGGCCTTCCACCTGGCCTCCACCGGCCGCCCCGGCCCGGTGCTCATCGACTTCACCAAGGACGCCCAGGTCGGCGAGACCGAGTTCCACTGGCCGCCGCGCATGGACCTGCCCGGTTACAGCCTGCCCGGCAAGCCCAACCAGCGGCGCATCGCCCAGGCCGCCGAGGCCATCGCCTCCGCCGAGCGCCCCGTCTTCTACCTCGGCGGCGGCCTGAGCCGCGCCGGCGTGCCGGTCGAGCAGCTGAACGAGCTGGTCCAGCTGGTCGGCGCCCCCTTCACGACGACGCTGACCGCCCTGGACGTGCTGCCCACCGACCACCCGCTTAACCTGGGCATGCCCGGTATGCACGGCACCGTCGCCGCCGTCGGCGCCCTGCAGCGCGCCGACCTGATCATCACGCTGGGGGCCCGCTTCGACGACCGCGTCACCGGCAAGCCGGACACCTTCGCCCGCCACGCCGCCGTCATCCACGTGGACATCGACCCCGCCGAGATCTCCAAGATCCGCACCGCCGACATCCCCATCGTGGGCGACCTGAAGGACGTGGTGCCGGCCCTGACCGCGGCCTGCCGCGAGCAGTTCGCCGTCGAGCCGCGCGCCGAGATCGACCAGTGGCTCACCGAGGTCGCGCACATCCGCGTCACCTACCCCACCGACTGGACCGACACCGACGACGGCCTGCTCCAGCCCCAGGAGGTCATCACCCACCTGGACAAGGCGGCAGACAAGGACACCATCTGGGTGACCGGCGTCGGCCAGCACCAGATGTGGGCGGCCCACTATCTGCACTTCAACCAGCCCCGCTCCTGGCTCACCTCCGCCGGCGCCGGCACCATGGGCTACGGCGTGCCCGCCGCCATGGGCGCGAAGGAGGCCTGCCCGGACCGCCCGGTCTGGTTGATCGACGGCGACGGCTGCTTCCAGATGACCAACCAGGAACTGGCCACCTGCACGCTCAACAACATCCCCATCAAGGTCGCGATCATCAACAACTCGTCTCTGGGCATGGTGCGCCAGTGGCAGAACCTGTTCTACGGGGAGCGCTACTCCAATACCGACCTGCACACCGGCGCCGGCACCGAGCACATCCCCGACTTCGCCAAGCTCGCCGAGGCCTACGGCGCCGTCGGTCTGCGCTGTGAACGGCTCGAGGACGTCGATGACGTGATCGCCCAGGCCAACGCCATCAACGACCGCCCGGTCGTCATCGACTTCATCGTGTCAGCCGACGCCCAGGTGTGGCCCATGGTCGCGGCGGGCGTGTCCAACGACGAAATCCAGCACGCGCGCGGGATGAGCCCCGTGTGGGAGGAGGAGTGAGACCATGAGCGAGAAGCACACGCTTTCGGTTCTGGTGGAGAACAAGCCCGGCGTGCTCACGCGCGTGTCCGCGCTGTTCACCCGCCGCGGCTTCAACATCCATTCCCTGGCGGTCGGCCCCACCGAGCACGAGGACATCTCGCGCATCACGGTGATCGCCGACGCCGAGGGCCCGGCCATGGAGCAGGTGACCAAGCAGCTGAACAAGCTGGTCAACGTCATCAAGATCGTCGAACTGGATCCGGACACCTCGGTGGGCCGCGAGCTGTACCTCATTAAGGTGCGTGCCGATGACTCCAACCGGACCGCCGTACTCCAGATCGTCGACCTGTTCCGGGCGCACGTCGTGGACGTGTCCCCGACCTCGGTCGTCATCGAGTCCGTAGGCTCGGAGTCCAAGGTCAAGGCCCTTCTGGACGCCCTGGCCCCCCACGGGGTCAAGGAGATCGTCCAATCCGGTGCGGTCGCGATTTCGCGCGGTCCCCGTTCCATCACCGATCAACTCAAGGAGAAGTGAGAACTCACCATGGCAGCTGAGAAGTTCTACGACGACGACGCCGACCTGTCGGTCATCCAGTCCAAGAAGGTGGCCGTCATCGGCTACGGCTCGCAGGGCCACGCCCACGCGCTGAACCTGCGCGACTCCGGCGTGGAGGTCGTCGTCGGCCTGCGCGAGGGGTCCAGCTCCGTCGCCAAGGCGCAGGAGGCCGGGCTGACCGTCAAGCCGATCGCCGAGGCCGTGGCCTGGGCCGACGTCACCGTCGTGCTGGCCCCCGACCAGGTGCAGGCCGAGCTGTACAAGCAGGAGATCGAGCCCAACCTCAAGTCCGGCTCCGCCCTGCTGTTCTCCCACGGCTTCAACATCCACTTCGGCTACATCACCCCCGCCAAGGACATCGACGTGGTGATGGTCGCCCCCAAGGGGCCCGGCCACACCGTGCGCCGCGAGTTCGAGGCCGGCCGGGGCGTGCCCGTGCTGGTCTGCGTGGAGCAGGACGCCTCCGGCCAGGCCTGGCCGCTGGTGCTCTCCTACGCCAAGGCGATCGGCGGCACCCGCGCCGGCGCCATCAAGACCACCTTCCGCGAGGAGACCGAGACGGACCTGTTCGGTGAGCAGACCGTCCTGTGCGGTGGCGTCTCCAAGCTGATCGAGTACGGCTTCGAGACGCTGGTCGAGGCCGGCTACCAGCCCGAGATGGCCTACTTCGAGGTCTGCCACGAGCTCAAGCTCATCGTCGACCTGATCAACGAGGGTGGCATCTCCAAGCAGCGCTGGTCCTGCTCCGACACCGCCGAGTACGGCGACTACGTCTCCGGTCCGCGTGTGATCACCCCCGACGTCAAGGAGCACATGAAGGAGGTCCTCGCGGACATCCAGGACGGTTCCTTCGCCAAGCGCTTCATGGACGACCAGGCGGCCGGCGCCCCGGAGTTCAAGCGGCTGCGCGCCGAGGGCGAGGCCCATCCGATCGAGGCCGTTGGCCGCGAGGTGCGCTCCATGTTCGCCTGGCGCGCCGATCGCGACAAGGACTACACCGAGGGCTCGGCCGCGCGCTGACCCGGTGGTAGGCCGCATCCTTCCGGAAGAGAATGTGCGGGCATAGTGCTCGACCGTTTATAACGGATTTTGCGGTGCTAATACATCCCGGTGGGGGTGGCGGGCTTCGGTCCGTCGCCCCCACGCATTTTCCGGATTTAATCGTTACAGAACGCGGTCAATGTCGCGTTTTGAGCACGCTGGCGCATTCTCGCGTATTGGTACTTACCTGAGGATAAACTGAGAGGCGTATCGACGGGAGGCGAGGGGGGCAGAGGCGTGCTTACTCGTTTCGAGGTAACGGGATTCAAGAACCTCGTTGACGTGAGGGTGGACTTCGGGCCATTCACCTGCATCGCCGGCCCCAACGCGGTGGGAAAATCCAACCTGTTCAATGCCATCGAGTTCCTATCCCTGCTCAGCTCCAACTCATTCCACGACGCCTGCCTCCAGGTGCGCCCGACCGCTCAGCAGCATCTCGACGTCGCCTCCCTGCTGTCCGCCGGCGTGCTGGACGGCGCTGCCAACTTGGGATTCGCCGCGGAGATGATCCTGCCACCGCGTGCGGAGGATGAATTCGGGCAGACGGTGGCGCCGTCGTGCGGTTACGTGCGCTACGAGGTGGAGATTGCCGTGCAGCAGGATCCGACCGTCCCGGGAGGTCTGCGCCTGCGGTTGGCGCGGGAGCAACTGCGCGCACTGGACGATGCCGCCGGCGGCCTGCGTTTCCCGGAGGCGGAGGCGTGTCGGCGGTTCATCGCCTGCGGGCCCTCAGATTCGGAGGGCCGTTTCCTCGACTATCAGGCTTCTCACGGTCAAGGTGCGGTGATTGTTCACCGGGAAGCCAACGGCAGGCCGCGGCGGGTGCTCGCCGATGGTGCCCAGCGCACCGTGCTTTCCGCCGTCGCCAGTGCCGAATACCCGACTATTCTGGCGGCGCGCACAGAAATGTCGTCGTGGAGATTCTTGGCCCTGGAGCCCTGCGCCATGCGTGCCCCCGATGATTTAATGGAGCGGAGCACCATTTCCGCTTCCGGGGCGCATGTGCCGGCGGCGCTTTACCGGCAGAACCTGGCCGCCGGGCGTGACGGCGCGGTGCTGCACCGCGTGTGCGACGCCGTCGCCCCGTTGGTCGACGTGCGCAGTCTGACGATCACGGAGGACCCGGTGCGTCAGGCCCTGGAGTTGCGGGCCCAGGTCGGGGACGCCCCGGAGCTGCCGGCGCGGGCGCTGTCGGACGGGACGCTGCGCCTGCTCACGCTGGCCGCGATCGGGGTGGCGGAGGACTACTCGGGGATGCTGTGCCTGGAGGAGCCCGAGAACGGGATTCACCCGGCCAAGCTCCCGGAGCTGTACCGGCTGCTGCACGGCCTGTCGGCGCCGGCCTCCCAGCACCTGCGACAGGTCGTCGTCAACACGCACTCGCCCAACCTGTTCCAGTGCGCCGAGGACGCCGAAGTGCTGTGCGCCGTCGGGCGCAAGACGCGCAGTGGGGACGGCACGCGCGGCGAGGCGGTGGACTTCCACCCGCTGGCCGGCACCTGGCGTGCCCGGGGCTGGGGCGGCCAGGGCATGCGGCCGGTTCCCCGCAGCACCGTGCAGGCCTATCTGGGCGGCTCCGCAGCGGCCGCGGACTGAGCCGGCGCGGAGGTGCCCGGCTCTTGCCAGTGTTGGAGCGGCACGGCTGTTAGCCTGGTCGGGGACTTGTGCAAACGCTGCGGGAAGGAGTCGAGGCCGTGCTGACCAGGATCGAGATCTCGGGGTTCAAGAACCTCCGGGACGTCGCCGTTGACTTCGGCCCGATGACGGTGATCGCCGGGCCGAATGGCGTTGGGAAGTCGAACCTGTTCGACGCGATCGAGCTGCTCAGCCTCCTCGTGCAGTACCCGTACCGCGAGGCATTCCGGCGACTGCGTTCCGATGGCGGCCAGAAGACGCCGCTGCGCGTGCTCTTCCCGCCCGAGTCGCTCGCCGACGGACACACGGTCCGGCTCGCCGCGGAGGTCACGGCCGACGTCGACGTGACGCCGCCCTGGCAGATGGCGCTGCGCGATCCTCGGCCGGGGCTGCCAGCGGCCCCCACGCGTACGGAGAGGTTTCGCTACGAGGTCGAGTTCCGCGTCAATGAACGCGATGGCGACACCGACCTCACGTTGGTTCGGGAGCACCTCGTCTCCGACACTCGCGGGACGCACATCTGGACGAGCGAAGAGTCATTGGATAGCGATGATGCGTCAAATGACGACTCTTTTGACGTTGTCTTTGTTGGCCGCGATGATGTTGAGCCTCCACCAGGATATGGCCAGCAAGCTCTGCCGCTGCTTTCGGTCGAAGACAGTGTAAGTACCCTGCTCGGCCATCCGGCCGGTGCGGGCTCCTCACGAGCCGTCGCCGCCGTCGCTGCGCAGATGCGCTCGTGGCGCTTCCTGTCCCTTGAGCCCTCCGCACTGCGGCGCGCGGATGACCGTGACGAGGAGGCGGACATCACGGCGTCGGGAGAGCACTTAGCCTCGACTCTCTACCGACGTGCCGCTCGGGACGACAGCCGGGTCTACCAGGACATCATCGATGCCCTGGCCCCGTTCCTTGAGATGCGCACGCTGCGAGTGGTCCCCAACGGCGACTACCTGGAGCTGCGCGCCAGGATCGGGGACGGGCCCGAGCTGTCCGCGCGCAGCCTCTCCGACGGCACCCTGCGTCTCATCGCACTCGCCGCTCTCGCGGTACTGGATTCCGGCCCGAGCCTCGTCGCAATCGAGGAGCCGGAGAACGGCCTCCACCCCGCCAAGATCGCTGACATACTTGAACTGCTGCGCTCCATGACCGAAGCCCGTGACGGCCACGCCGGGCAGGTCCTCGTCAACACGCACTCGCCCTACTTGGTCCAGGACGCCATGCAAGACCACGCCGACGACGTGCTGTGCGCGGTGCCATGGCGACGCCGGGACGCCGACGGCCGCATCACGGAGTCCGTGACCTTCAATCCGTTGCCGGGCACTTGGCGGTCGGAGCAGTGGGAGCGCTCGGATGACCGCCCGCGGAGTTCGGCGCCGGTGTCGCGCTCTAAGCTCTTCGCATTCCTGTACAACCCCTCGGAGCCGGAGGAGACCGATGAGTGAGTACTGGCGGTGCGCCTTCATCGGTGAGGGAACCTCCGACAACAGGCTCGCTAAGGTACTCGAGCGGCTGCTCATGAGCATGCGTCCCGGTGCCGACGTGAACCTCGAACCCGAACCGCACGAGTGGAATGGGAAGCGTCCGAACAACGTTGAGGAGAAGATCAAGGCGCTGGCAGAAGAGCCGTATGACCTGATCTTCGTGCACCGCGACGCCGACAACGCCGGCATAGAGGCTCGGATCAAGGAGTGCCGCAAGCCGGGCGACGACCGCGTCGTGCCGGTGATCCCGGTGACGATGACCGAGGCCTGGGTGCTGGCGGACCTGTGGTCTAACGAGAAGGAGAAGGAGACCTTCCGAGCCTGGGCGGCGGGGAAGGGGCTCAGTCGTAAAGTGATCGAGGGGCTGGCCGACCCCAAGCGAACGCTGGAGGAGTACCTCAACCGGGATCGTTCTAGCTTCATGAAGGCGACCGCGTTTGCTCGAAAGCGCTCGCAACTCGTCGAACAGATCCGGATTGACGGCGACGTCAAGCATCTGGAGGCCTGGAAAAGGCTAGAGAAGGAGCTCGAGTCCGCCCTGGTCAGGAATCGGCAGCACCTGGGCTATGAGTAACGCGGGTGCCCCGGTTCGCGGTGGCTGCGTCTTCGCGTTGCACGACCTTGGTGCGCGTTCCACGACTACCCCGTGGTCGTGGAACGCGCACCAAGGTCGTGGAACATCGCCCGGGGTCGTGCAACTACGCCGTGGTGACGGCGCGCAATGTCTGGGCGGTGCCGGGAAGTCGGCAGGTGGTGGGCAGGAGCGGCGCAGTGCCTGCTGGCGGGTCCCGGGTCCGCCAACCGCCCGCCGGTATCTGAGATGCCCGCCCGGAGCGACGGCCGATCCGCTTAGGGTCGCCGCATGACGCAGACCATCAAGCTTGCAGTGATCCCCGGCGACGGCATCGGCAAGGAGGTGGTGCCCGAGGGCCTGAAGGTACTTGAGGCGGCCCTTGAAGGCAGCGGCGTCACCCTGGAGACCACCGACTTCGACCTGGGCGCCGAGCGCTGGCACCGCACCGGCGAGACCATCACGGACGCCGAGCTGGAGGACATCAAGACCCACGACGCCATCCTGCTGGGCGCCGTCGGCGACCCGTCGGTCCCCTCCGGCGTGCTCGAACGCGGCCTGCTGCTGCGCCTGCGCTTCGCCCTGGACCACTACGTCAACCTGCGCCCCTCCAAGTACTACCCGGGCGTGGCCACGCCCCTGGCCGACCCCGGGGACATCGACTTCGTGGTGGTGCGCGAGGGCACCGAGGGCCTGTACTGCGGCAACGGCGGCATCGTGCGCACTGGCACCCCGCAGGAGATCGCCACCGAGGTCAGCGTCAACACCGCCTACGGGGTCGAGCGCGTGGTGCGCTACGCCTTCGAGACCGCCCAGGCCCGCCCCGCCCACCACCTCACCCTGGTGCACAAGCACAATGTGCTCGTAAACGCCGGCCACCTGTGGCGCCGCGTGGTCGAGGAGGTCGGCACCGAGTACCCGGAGGTGAAGGTGGACTACTCCCACGTGGACGCCGCCACCATCTACCTGGTCACCGACCCGGGCCGCTTCGACGTGATCGTCACCGACAACCTCTTCGGCGACATCCTCACCGACGAGGCCGGCGCCATCACCGGCGGCATCGGCCTGTCGGCCTCGGGCAACCTCAACCCGGTCGGCGAGTTCCCCTCCATGTTCGAGCCGGTCCACGGCTCCGCCCCGGACATCGCAGGCCAGGGCAAGGCCGACCCGGTGGCCACCATCTCCGCCGTCGCCATGATGCTCAGCCACCTGGGTCTGGGCACCGCCGCCGCCCGCGTCCAGGCCGCCGTCGACGCCGACATGGCGGCCCGGGCCGCGGCCGAGGCTGTCGGCGCTCCGCTGGTGCGCACCACCAGCGAGATCGGGGATGCCATCGCTGCCGCCGTGCGCGGCTGACACCGACGCGGACCCCGGCCCGGAGGCGGGCGCTGGAGGGTCCACGTGGGCGACGCCGTCGGCTCGCTTCGCCAGGGCATGCGCGCCCGGGCGAGGCCGACGGCGCGGATGGAGTCAGTATGTGAGAGACGCCCGTCCGCTGCGTGAAGCGGCGGTACAGTGCCGGTATGTCTGCCCCAGCCGTCGCACCCACACCCGATTCACTCGACACGCCCCTGGCCCGCGCCGCCGCCGTCCCGGTCCCTCCCGCCGACGCGCTCGCCGGGCGCTTCCCCCTGTCCGCCAATCCGCACCCGGCCACCGACGCCGAGCGCGCCCAGGCGCTGACGGACCTGCACTTCGGCCGGGTGTTCACCGACCACATGGCTCACGCCCGCTGGACGCGCGCGGACGGCTGGGGCGACTACGGCATCGTCCCCTTCGACGACCTGACGCTGTCGCCCGCCGCTGCCGTCCTGCACTACGCGCAGGAGATCTTCGAGGGCATCAAGGCCTATCGGCACGACGACGGCTCGATCTGGACCTTCCGGCCCCGCTACAACGCGGCCCGGCTCAACCTGTCCGCTCGGCGTATGGCCATCCCCGAACTGCCGGAGGACGACTTCATCGCCTCCCTGGTGGACCTGGTGCGCACCGACGCCGACTGGGTGCCCTCCGGTGAGGGGGAGTCCCTGTACCTGCGCCCCTTCGCCTTCGCATCCGAGGCTTTCCTGGGCGTGCACGCCGCCAGCACCATCGACTACTACGTGATCGCCTCCCCGTCGGGCGCCTACTTCACCCACGGCCTGCAGCCCATCTCCATCTGGGTCGCCCAGGACTACCACCGGGCCGGCCGCGGCGGCACCGGCTTCGCCAAGACCGGCGGCAACTACGCCTCGTCCCTGCTGCCGCAGGAGGAGGCCGACGCTCGGGGCTGCGACCAGGTGTGCTTCCTCGACGACGTCACCGAGAAGAACCTCGAGGAGCTCGGCGGCATGAACGTGATGGTGGTGGACGCCGACGGCACCGTGCGCACCCCGCGGCTGACCGGCACTATCCTGGAGGGCAACACGCGCAGCGCCATCATTCGCCTGCTGCAGGACTCCGGCCGGCGCGTCGTGGAGGAGACCATTCCACTGGAGGGCCTGCTGGAGGACATCTCCTCCGGCAAGGTCCGCGAGGTGTTCGCCTGCGGTACCGCCGCCGTCGTCGTACCGCTGGGGCGGCTGAAGGGCGAGGGCTTCGACGTGTCCATCGAGGGCAGTGAGGTCACCCACGAGATCTACGAGCGGCTCACCGGCATCCAGTACGGGCGCTTGGAGGACCCCTACAACTGGATGTACCGCCTGGCGTGACGTCGCAATCGGCTTGTGATCGGAACCCTGCGTCGGCGCGGTTTCTCGCGTCGGCGCGGTGTGATCAGATTGAACCATGAGCGATGACGAGCAGCGCGCGTGCGATGGCGCCTCCGGCAACTTCAGCGACGATGTGCTGGGCGGTGTCGGTCGGCCCGAAACCGGGCGCAGGCGGCGGCGCAGGCAACGCAGTGGGAGGCGCTGGCGCATAGCACTGGTGTCCGTGCTCGCCGTCGTGCTGGTGATTGTGGCCGGCACGGCGGTCGGCGGACTGTGGCTGCGCAACCACCTGTCGGGCAATATCGAGACCATCGGCGACCCCTTCGCCGCGATCGACTCCGCCGACCGTGCCCCCGAGCAGGACGCCGAGGATCCGGCGACGAACATCCTCGTGCTCGGCTCCGACTCGCGTATCAGTGCCGGTGACCCCAACCAGTGGGAGGCCGGCGCGCAGCGCACCGACGCGATCATGGTGGTGCAGATCAGTGGTGACCGCGAGGACGTCTCCGTCATGTCCATCCCGCGCGACTCCTGGGTGGACATTCCCGGCTACGGGCAGAACAAGATCAACGCCGCCTTCTCCTACGGTGGGCCGAGCCTGACGATCCAGACCGTCGAGCAGCTCACGGGCGTGCGCATCGACCACTTCGTGGTGGCGGATTTCGAGTCCTTCAGCAAGATCACCGACGCGATCGGTGGGGTCACCATCAACCTCAAGAGTGACCAGACACTCGCCGGCACCGACTTCAACGCCGGCGCGCAGTTGCTCAACGGCGAGCAGGCCCTCGCCTACGCGCGCGAGCGCAAGAGCCTGCCGGGCGGCGACTTCGACCGGGTCAACCGCCAGCAGGCCTGGATGCGGGCCATGGTCGGAGCCGTGCTGAATAACGGCATCCTGACCAGCCCGACGAAGCTGTACTCCTTCCTCACCACGCTCACCGAGACCCTGGCGGTTGACGACGACTTCACCATCGGGGAGATGCAGTCCCTGGCGACCGCTCTGCGCGGCATCCACTCCACGGACATCAACTTCATGACCGTGCCGACGACCGGTACCGGCACCAGGGCCGATGGACAGTCGATCGTCCTGCTGGACGGCGATGCGGATGCGCCGCTGTTCGAGGCCTTCCAGAACGACGCCGTGGGGGACTACCTGGAGGACAATCCCGACGCCATCGAGTTGCTGCCCGCGACCGTGAATTGACGCTCACCGCGGGGCAGCCTGCGCTCGGCCGCTGACCGTCGTCTCGTACACGAGTTCCCCGCAAAGACACGCGTTTTAGAGGTTTGCGGGCGCAGGGTACGTGCAAAGCTCTAAAACTCGTGTTCCTGACGCAAACTCGTGTTCCCGGCGCAGGGGCACCGGTGTCTGGGCGAGGTTGACGGTTCGCGTGTTCCGGTGGCGGTTCGTCAACGCAAGGGGCCGCCCCGCTCCCGTCTGCGCTACTCGGCGACCTCGACCTCGACGACGGCGGGCTGCTCGGAGGTGGCCTTGGAGGAGCCCAGCTTGCTGCGCACGGCGCTGATCAGCATCGGCAGCACCGATACGAACACGATGGCCAGGATCATCACGTCGATGTTCTTCTGGATCCAGGTGATGGACCCCAGGAAGTACCCGAGCCAGGTGATGGCGAAGGCCCAGAAGGTGGCACCGAGCATGTTGAAGCCGAGGAAGTGGGTGTAGCGCATCCGGCCGACGCCGGCCATAACCGGGGTGAAGGTGCGCACGATCGGCACGAACTGGGCCAGCGTGATCGCCTTGCCGCCGTGCTTCTCGAAGAAGGCGGAGGTGCGCTCGACGTACTCCTGCTTGAACAGGCGCGAGTCCTCCCGGTTGAAGATCGCCGGGCCCGCCTTGCGTCCGATGAGGTAGCCGGTCTGGTTGCCGACGATTGCGGCGACCCATAGCAGGGGTGCGGCCACCCAGATGGGCACGCCCACGGCACCGGTGGCCACGAACATTCCCAGGGTGAACAGCAGCGAGTCGCCGGGCAGGAAGAAGCCGACCAGCAGCCCGGTCTCGGCGAAGATGACGAGCATGACGCCCACGATCGCCCAGGGGCCGAACCACTCGACGATCTTGGTGATGATGTTGGCGGCGTCGAGCCATTCCGGGCCGAGCGCGGGTGCGGGCATGGCGGGCAGGGCCGACAGCGCCCCGGAGGACAATGCGGTTACCGGGATCAATGCAGTCACGTTTACAGGGTAGGAATAAACCCTGGATGGTCGCCGAGACGGGCATCGCATCTGGCCTGTGGAATTGGGCACGCCGGTGTGAGCCGTGCGGCTTGCGGTCCCGACGGGCGGCCGGCTCAGCGGTCGCGGGAGGCGGCGTCGCCGGTGAACACCACGTAGTGGTAGAAGAGGAAACGGAAGGCGGTCCCCAGGGCGAAGCCCACGAAGTAGGCGGCGATGTTGTCCGCCAGGGGGCCGCTCAGGCCCAGGATGTGGTGGGTGAACAGCAGACAGAACTGGGTGATCAGGATCCCGCCGGCGTTGGCGAAGGCGAACAGGAACGCCTCCCGGGCGGTGTTCTCCTGGGTGCGACCGCGGTAGGTCCAGGAGCGGTTGGCCACCCAGGAGAAACAGGTGGCTACGCAGGCGGAGATCACGTTGGCGGTGTTCGGGTGCCCGGCGAGCACGCCCAGCGGACCGTGCTGGAGCAGGTTGAACAGGCCGGAGTCGATGACGAAGGCGAGCGCGCCGACCAGCCCGAACTGGGTCAACTCTTGCAGCCAGGCCAGCAGTCGTGCCCCCAGGGCCGTGGGGGGCTCGGCAGTTGCGGCCACGGCGTCGTCGGAGAATGCCGCGGGGCTATCGGGTGCGGTGCTCGCGGCATTGACGCGAGGGGGCACCGGGTCGGCAGCGGTGGTTCTGGCCAACGCCTCGGGTCTCGCTTTCGTCACGGACACGATCATAGGAGCGTGCGATGTGCGCGCGCTGAGAACGTGTTCGGCGTCACCCATGGGGTGACGTGCTACGGCACCCAGGTGATGGCGCCGAAGCCGTCCCACACCCAACTGACCCAGAACACCTGTCCCACCATCCCGAGGGCGAGCAGAGTCGCCCGCACGCGCGGCGTCGTCCGGGCGGCCAGCGCCCACCCGGCCGGAGCGAGCGGCAGCAGCAGGCGCAGCACCGACGTGGTCGGGTCGAAGAAGACCAGCAGGTACAGGCAGTAGCCCACGCACCACAGCCACGCCGGCCTGCCCAGCCGCCGCAGCGATGGCGCCGACAACGCCAGGGCGCCGACCATCACGAACCCGGCCAGCAGCAGCGGACCCAGATGGTCGCCCACCCACCAGCCACTTCGCGTCAGCCAGGGCAGCAGGGGCGTCAGCTCGCCGCCACGCCAGGACGTCTCCGTGGCGGTGTAGGCGTCGGCGCGGCCGGTGACCGCCCAGGCGAGCAGCGGCCAGGCCAGGGCGCTCGCGGCCGCCACGCCGCTCAGGGCCAGCAGTCCTCGGCGCGCGCTGGGTCCCAGCGGCGCGTTCCCGGCTCCGCTGAGCTCCAGGGCGCCCCCGGCCGACGGCGTCGTGGTGGACCGTCGCGCACACGCCGTCTCCCACAGCCACCACAGTCCCAACGCCGCCGTCAGTGGCACCCCGAGCGGCCGCGCGAAGGCCGCCGCGACCACGGCCGGCGCCGCCGCTAGGAAGCGACCCCGCTCGGCCAGGAGCAGTGCCAGCGCCACTGCCAGCAGGCCGAGCGACTCCGCGTACGGCAGTTGCAGTACCACGGCGCAGGGAGAACTCCACACCAGCGCCACCGCCCACAGGGAGGCGGCTGCCCCCACGCGGGGCGCCAGCCAGCGGTCCATCACCTGCGCCGCCAGCGCCGACGCCACCAGCGACACGATGGTGGCGCAGGCGTAGAAGGACCAGCCCGTCCAGGCCAGGGCCCGGGCCAGCAGGGGCAGCAGGGGCATGAAGGCCCACGCGTTCTGCTGCACCGTGCCGTTCGCGTCGGTCGGCAGCTGCGTCGGATAGCCCTCGCGCACGATGCGCTCGTACCAGCCGGAGTCCCAGAAGGAGGCGTGCTGCATCCACGACGGGCTCGCCGGGGCCCACACGGTGGGCCCGGTGTCCTGTGCGCCCAGCCGCAGGATCAGCAGTGAGAGCGCGCTCGTTGCCGCCCACACCCCCAGCACCGCCGCCCAGTGCGGCAGTGAAGCCAGGGAAGGCCGGGAGGTTGGGAAAGACTCCGGGGCCGGTCGGGCGCCGGGTGCGCCGCCGGCGGGGGAGCCGTTGTCGGCGCGCGCGGTGAAGGCGGCCGACGCAAGCGGTTCGTTGCCGACGTGCGCGGGTGAGTTGGGCTTGGGGGAGTCCGGGGGCGTGGAATCAGGCACGGCGCCAGCGTACGGGGCGCCGGCGCTAGGCTGACGCCGTGAGCGCACCCATTCTCGCCGTGATCGGCGGCGGTCAGTTGGCCCGCATGATGCAGGAGGAGGCCTCCGCCCTCGGCATCCACCTGCGCACGCTCGTGGAGACGCCGGACGGCTCGGCCGCTCAGGTGACCGTCGACGCCCCGGTGGGCGGAGCCGACGACGCCGACGCCGTGCGCGCCCTGGTGACCGGCGCCGCCGCGCTCACCTTCGAGCACGAGCACCAGGACTCGGCCCTGCTGACCCAGTTGCAGGCGGAGGGTGTGCCGGTGCGCCCGGCCCCCGAGGCGCTGCTGCTGGCGCGCGACAAGCTCGCCATGCGCCGCGCCGTCGACGCCGCCGGACTACCACAGCCGGCCTGGGCGGAGATCGCCGGGAACGCGCAGGAGATGCGCGCCCAGATCGGCGCCTTCGCCGCCGACCACGGCTGGCCGGTGGTGCTCAAGACCCCGCGCGGCGGTTACGACGGGCATGGCGTGCTCATGGTCGACTCCGCCACCGCCCTCGACGACGGCGAGGCCGCCACCTGGCTGGAGGCCACCGCGGCCGCCCGCGCCGGGCATGCCACCAACGGCACGGGCGGGGGCGGCTCCCTGGGCGGCGGCGCCGTCACCAGCCTGCTGGTGGAGGCGGCCGTCCCCTTCACCCGCGAACTGGCGGTGCTGCTCGCCCGTCGCCCCTCCGGGCAGATCGCGGTCTGGCCGGTGATTGAGTCCGTACAGTCCGACGGCATTTGTGTGGAGACGGTGGCGCCGGCCCCCGGGCTCGATCCGGCCGCCGCCCGCCAGGCCGAGCACATTGGTCGCACCATCGCCGAGCGGGCCGACGTCACCGGCGTGCTGGCCGTGGAACTGTTCGCCGTCGAAGCCCCGGAGGACACTCGCCTGTACATCAACGAGTTGGCCATGCGCCCGCACAACTCCGGGCACTGGACCCAGGACGGGGCCCTCACCAGCCAGTTCGCCCAGCACCTGCGCGCCGTCCTCGACCTCCCCCTGGGGGCGACGACGCCGACCGCCCCCACCACCGTCATGGTCAACTACCTGGGCGGGGACAGCCTCCCGCCCGCCGACGTCCTGGCCCGCGCCCTGGAGTGCGAGCCTCGGGCGCACATCCACCTGTACGGCAAGCAGTGGCGCCCCGGCCGCAAGCTCGGACACGTCAACCTGACCACCTCGGCCACCGACCCGGCGGGGATCGGCGCCGTACGCGAGCGTGCGCGCGCCGTCGTCGCGATCCTGCGCGGCGAGGCCTGAGCGGGCCGCCGAGGCCCGCCCGGCGCCGGTTGGGCATAGGCTTGCTGAGCATGCTCGTGCCTTGGCGGCGCTGTTCCGATGCCGCGCCGCGGTCGGTGCGGGTGATGCGCGGCAAACGGCAGATTCGGTGAATTCAGCGTAGGAGCGCCCCGTGAGCAACCAGCAGGACCAGCAGCCAGTCGTCGGCATCGTCATGGGGTCGGACTCCGACTGGCCCACCATGCGGGCCGCCGCCGACGCCCTCGACGCCCTCGGCGTCCCCTACGAGGCCGACGTGGTCTCCGCCCATCGCATGCCCGACGAGATGCTCGCCTACGGGCGCGAGGCCGCCGGGCGCGGGCTGCGCGTGATCATCGCCGGTGCGGGCGGTGCCGCCCACCTGCCGGGGATGCTCGCCGCCGTCACCGAACTGCCCGTGATCGGCGTGCCCGTGCCGCTGAAGTACCTGGACGGCATGGACTCACTGCTGTCGATCGTGCAGATGCCCGCCGGGGTGCCGGTCGCCACCGTGTCCATCGGCGGCGCCCGCAACGCGGGCCTGCTCGCCGCCCGCATTCTGGGCGCGGGACAGGGGCCCGAGGCCGAGCGGCTGCGTGCGGCCATGCGAGCCTTCCAGGCGGAGCTGGCCGAGACCGCGCACGCCAAGGGGGAGGCGCTGCGCCGGGAAGTCGCCGCCCGCTCCTGACTCGACACTGCGGTCCGGTCCGCCGAACCGGACTTTAGATGCACGCGGGGTCACGGCGCGCCCGGTACGATTTGCCCATGAGCATCCTCGTCGCGGGAGGTGCCGGCTACATCGGCGCCCATGTTGTTCGTCTGCTGCTGGAACGTGGGGATGAGGTCGTCGTCGTAGACGACCTGTCCTACGGAACCCCCGGGCGCGTGGAGGGCGCCGAGTTGGTTGAGCTCGACGTCGCCGCCGGCAACGCCACCGAGGTCCTGACCGACCTGATGGAGCGTAAGAACGTCACGGCGGTCATCCACTTCGCCGCCCGCAAGCAGGTGGGGGAGTCCGTGGCCCGCCCCGCCTGGTACTACCAGCAGAACGTGGGCGGTCTGGCCAACATGCTGGCCGCCATGGAGCAGGCCCGTGTGGAGCAGATGATCTTCTCCTCCTCCGCCGCGGTCTACGGCATGCCGCCGGTGGAGGTCGTGCCCGAGGACATCGACTGCCACCCGATCAACCCCTATGGGGAGACCAAGCTGATCGGCGAGTGGATGATGGCCGACTGCGAGCGCGCCTGGGGGCTGCGCTGGGCGGGACTGCGCTACTTCAACGTCGCCGGCGCCGGCTGGGACGACCTGGGCGACATGGCGACCCTCAACCTCATCCCCATGGTGCTGGATCGCCTGGCCCGCGGTGAGTCCCCGAAGATCTTCGGCACCGACTACCCCACCCCGGACGGCACCTGCATCCGCGACTACATCCACGTGCGCGACCTGGCCAGCGCCCACATCGCCGCGCTGGACCGCCTGGCCGGCAACGAGGAGCTGGACCAGCACGTCTTCAACGTGGGCACCGGGAAGGGCGCGTCGGTTCGTGAGGTGGTCTCCAAGGTGATCGACGCCGTCGCCGCCGCCACCGGCCAGCGGGTGGAGCCGGAGGAGCTGGGCCGTCGTGCCGGCGACCCGCCGCAGCTGATCGGCGACGCGACCCGCATCCGTGAGGTGCTCGGCTGGGAGGCCGAGCACGATCTGGACGACATCGTCTCCTCGTCCTTCTCCGCCTGGCAGGCCGACCCCGACCGGCCCCACTTCGGCTGAGGTCTGCCCCCACTACCTCCAACCTGGCATTCGCCCCGCGCGGTTCCCCTTTCGGGGAGCGCGCGGGGCGCTCGTGTCGGCCTGGGAGTTGACGGTTTGCCGCAGCCCCCGATTGGCCTGCGCACCAGGTGCTCAGGACTGGTTGAAATCGCTGGTCTGCAGCGTGCCCTCGCGCAGCTTGCCGAAGAAGCCAGGGGCAGTGGTGTCCTCCAGCAGGACGGCGGCGCCGATTCCTCCCGGCTCGTAGTCCAGGCTGGCGATCGGCGGTGCCCCGGTCAGGCCGGCGTTGGAGGCGGAGCGGAAGGCCAGCAGCATTTGTCCCAGGTCGACCATGGAGGCGTCTTGATCGACCACAAGCGCCTGAGTGCCGGCGTTCACCAGCGTGTCCTGCTGCGAGAAGCTCGTCAGGGTGGAGGTGGAGACCGCCTTGGAGACCACTGCGGAGATGACCGCACGCTGCCGCAGGCCGCGCCCGATGTCACCGGTCGGGTCGGACTTGCGCATACGGGAATAGGCCAGCGCCTTCTCCCCGTCGACGTCCTGACACTCGCCCTGGGAAGTGTCCCAAACCAGGCCGGAGTCGGCGTCGTTGACGTCGTAGTCCAGGCAGACGTTGATGCCGCCGACGGCGTCCACCATGGAGGACACTCCGCCCATGCTGACCTCGACGTAGTGGTCAACGGTCAGTCCGGTCAGCTGTTCGACGGTGGCTACCAGCAGGGTGGGGCCGCCGTAGGAGTAGGCGGCGTTGATCTTGTTGCCGCCGTAACCGGGGATCTCCACAAAGGTGTCGCGGGGCAGCGAGGTCAGTGAGGCCTGTCCTCCGGGCGCCTTGTGCAGCAGCATGATCGAGTCGGAGCGGGCGCCCTCGGTGTTGTCGACGACGGCGCCGTCGGCACGGGAGTCGGAGCCGACGATCAGCCAGGTCTCCCCGGGGGTGTCGTCCGCGCCGGACAGCGCTTCGACGCGCTGCAGCTTGGAGTTCACGTCGTGGGCCAGCCAGGCGACGCGCGCACCGACCAGCGCCAGCAGGAGCACCAACACCGCGGCGACCCACCGCAGCGGGTGGTGTCGCCTCTTGCGGGTGGGGGGTGACGGCGGTTCGGGCTGAGTGTGATCGTTCAGTGCGGACGTGGGCGCCAGCGTGCCCGGGCGTGCCGCGGCGGGTGGGCGGGGCACATTGCGACTGCGTTCCGAGGGGGCGGCACCGGCCGGCAGCACCCGGGTGCCCTCGGGGGCACGCGCCGAGCGGGAGCTTGTGGAACTCAGAGGTACCGCCGACGATCCGGCTCGCGCCCGACTCCTGGGGGCGGCGCCGCTGCGCCCGGTTTCACTCGCCCGGACGGGAGCGCCGCCAGACGACGACGTCGAGGCTCGTCGCGGGAGCGGGCGGCGGGGGGCGGCACCGCTGTGAGCGGCGGCGTCGCCGTCGGCACTGCGTCCGTTGGGCCGTGGCTCGAAACTGGCGGGTGTCGTGGCCGGGCGGCGGGCCTGCTGGCCGGAGGGCCGGGCCGGACGGGCAGGGTTGCTGGTCCGGCGGCTGGGCTTGCCGTTTCCGGGGGTGAATGACGGGGGAAGATCGCCGTCGTCGGTGGAACTCACCGGTGCCTGGCCTCCTGTCCCTTGGGCTCGGTTGCGGTGTCGTGGGCCTGTTTCAGTAGCACTGGGCGGCGGGGTCCTCCGGGGTGGCGTCGGCGGTGGGGGTCGTCTCATTCGCGGTGGTGCCGGACTGGTCGGAACTGGAGCTTGGCTGCGTCGCCTGGTCATCCTGCGCCGCGTCGGGGGAGGTGGCGTCAGCCGAGGAATCCGTGGGCTCCTGAGCAGCCGTATCACTCAGGGCCTCGGAGATGGGGGTGTCGGCCTTCATCGCCGCCCATACGGCGTCGGCCTCATCCGTGGGCAGTGCGCGGTTGCGATCCCAGGGCGCCTCCTCATTGGGCATGGTGATCAGGGTCACCTGGTCCATGCCGACGTCGCCGATGGACAGGGCCAGCCCGGCCAGGTTGGTCAGGGAGCCGAAGCCCGGCGAGGCCGTCAGCGAGCCCAGGGCGGCGCGGGCGAAGCTGTACAGGGCGTCGGCGTCGGTGAGGTAGTTCTTGGACTTGGCGGTTCGCAGCATCGCTGCCACCAGGTTCTGCTGGCGGGGCATGCGTTGGCGGTCCGAGCCGTCGCCGACGCCGTGGCGCACGCGCGCGTATTGCAGGGCGGTGGCGCCGTCCAGGTGCTGGCAGCCGCTTTCCAGGACCAGCTTGGTGTATTCGGTGTCGTTGATGTCCTCGTCCACGTACAGGTTGACGCCGCCGAGCGCGTCGACCGTGGTGATCAGGCCGTTGAAGTCCACGACCAGGTATTCGTCGATGTACAGGCCCGTCAGCTCTTCGACGGTAGCGAGGGTGCAGGCCACCCCGGCGGCGACGGCGTCATCATCGGCGCTGGCGCCGGCTCCGTTGGCGAAGGCGGTGTTGAACGCGGTGTAGGACATGGGCTCTGTGGAGCCGCCGTCGGCGGTCTTGCAAGCGGGGATGTCCACCAGTAGATCGCGCGGGATGGAGACGAGCTCGATGCGGGAACGATCTGCAGGGAGGTGGAGGATCATGGCGGTGTCCGAGCGGGCCACCGCCACCTCCTCGCTGCCCTCGGAGCCGTCGACGTTATTGGCCCCCGCGCGTGAGTCGGTTCCCAGAATGAGGATGTTGACAGCCTGGCCCTCATAGCTGTCCGCCACCTGCCGCGTGTCGCGGTTGTCGTCCAGCAGATCGTTGATGTCGATGGTGTTCACCTGCGACTGGAGGTCGTGGTAGGCGATACCGACGCCGGAGACCACGAACAGCACCACGGCGAACCCGGCTAGCAGGAACCGGCGCGCGGTGCGTCGCGTCAGATCCTTGGCGGAATGCCTCGCGTGTGGTTTGGGCTTGGCGTGGGAGGGCACGTCCATGATCATAAGGAACCCGTCTGTGAGAAGCTGTGATTCCGCGCTCTTTACGCGGAGGAATCTCAGACGATTGTCGTCATTTCCTGTTCATTCCACCCTAAGGTATGCGGCTTCTCACGGGTGCGCACACGCGGGCGGATGCGCGTGTAGTCTCCCACGCGTGACTGACGCAACGCCTACCTCGCCCCACGCCTCGGCCGGGCCGCCGCCGGAGACGATTCGCGTGGTCACGGTCGCCTACAACCCGGGCGAGGAGCTTGAGCGCTTCCTTGAAACCCTGTGCGCCGCCACCAGGCGGACCCCGAACGTGGTCATTGCCGACAACGGCACCGAGCATGAGTACGTCAACCGTGCCGCCGAGCGCTTCGGGGCGCGCGTGGTCGGCGACGGCACCAACCGCGGATACGGGGCGGGAGCCAACCTCGCGGCCCGCGATCTGACCGAGGACTGGCTGGTGGTCGCCAATCCGGACATCCAGTGGCGCCCGGGCAGCCTGGACACGCTGATCGAGGCGGGGCACGCCGAGCCTCGGGCCGGTTGCCTGGGGCCGCGGCTGCTGAACCCGGACGGGAGCGTCTACCCGTCCGGTCGGGCCCTGCCGTCCCTGGTGGGTGGGGCAGGCCACGCCATCCTGGGGAAGGTGTGGCCGGGGAACCCCTTCTCCTCCGCCTATCACGGCACGAATGAGGATGCTACGCACGCCGTCGGCTGGCTGTCCGGGGCCTGCCTGCTGTTGCCCGCTGCCGCCTGGAAACGGCTGGGCGGGTTCGACGAGGACTACTTCATGTTCTTCGAAGACGTCGACCTGGGCGCGCGCGTGGGGAGGGCCGGCTGGCTCAACCTGCAGGTGCCGGACGCCGTCGTCGTACACGCGCAGGGCGCCAGCTGGAAGAGCCGGCCCGAGCGCATGATCCGCGCTCACCACGCCTCCGCGCGCCGCTACATCAACGCCAGTCACCCGGCCGTCTGGCAGGCGCCCGTGCGCTGGGCGGTGTCCGCGGGGTTGAAGGCCCGCGAGGAGATCGCCGTGCGCGCAGCCCGCCGCGGCTGAGACTGCCCGGAAGGACGATCGTCCCCATCGCTACGACCCCGCCGAGGTCCAGGAGGCCCTCAAGGCGGTGCGCGCGGGAGACTGACTTGCCATGGCCTTCTCTGCTTTTCTTGATGCGTGCGTGCTTGTTCCCAGCACACTGCGGGACGTCCTGTTAGAGATCGGGTGCACCGACGCCTTTAGACTGTTGTGGAGCAAGCAGGTCGAGGACGAAGTAGAGGCAACGGTGATGCGACTTCCCTGACGAGTTTCTGCTCGACTTGCTCGGTCTAAGTCCGAGTAGCGTGTGCCGGGCGCTTGCTGAAGTTCTTGGCAGGACGGGACGCAAGGGACCGAGATGGGACCTGGACGATCTCCTGAGGCGGTTCGAGCGTGAAAGACTCAACACGTTTGCCGATGCTGTTCGTCAGGCCTGGCCCGGGGCTGAAGGAAGTTCCGACGAGTAGGTTTCGCGATGGCGGACGTCATCACGTGCGGCACGTCTTAGGGCCTTAGGTCCTGTTGTGTGAGTGCTTGGGTGGCGGTGTGTGGTTGTTGAGCCTGTCAGTTGGACCGCTGTTCCCCGGTTGGACCGCTGTTCCCCGGTTGGACTCCTGTTCCCCGGTTGGACCGCCGTAGCCGCCGGTTACAGCGGTCCAACGGGGCGTAGGCGGTCCAACCGGGCGTGGGCGGTCCAACGGGGCGTGGGCGGTCCAACCGGGGCGGTGCAAGACCCACTCGCCCCCTTCGACGGGCGCACACCAGCCCACTCAAGCTGGGGCCCGTAGCCACCAGGTACGACGAACTCGCCATCCGCTATCAGACCACCATCCACATCGCCAGCACCACCCCACCAGCACAAACGACTCACACAACACGACCTAGGGCAGCGAGGGCGGCGGCGGGGCGTCGTCGAGTGCGACACGCCGGGCCAGCCGGGTGATCTGCCGTTCGCGGGCGGCGTTGCGCCGGAACGAGGACAGGATCTGGAACAGGAAGGCCACGACCAGCGCATACAGCAGCAGGTCGGTGCCGCGGCCGACCCCCACCAGGTGCGCCAACCGGGTCAGCAGCGATGGCGCCACGATCGCGGCGATGGCGAAAATGACGAAGGCCAGGGTCAGGAGTCGGCGGCCGGCCTGATGGCGCGCCCCGCCCGGTGAGCGCAGCATCATCCACCCCATGGCGGCGACCGCGGCGATGAGGAAGACCTGAATGATGATCTGTGAGCTCATGACATCAAGTATGGGGGTGGGTTACGAGAACAGCAGGTCAACGAGGATGTTGATCGAGTTCCACAATGACTGCCCCTTGCCCTTGGAGTAGTCGGTGTAGGCGATGTGTACCGGGAACTCCCGCCACGGCAGCCCGGTGGCGCCTAGCTGGCGGATGATCTCGGAGGCGTGCGCCATCCGGTTCTGGCGCAGGTCGAGCCGGGCGGCGGCGTCGCGGCGGATTACTCGCAGGCCGTTGTGCGCGTCGGTCAGGTGCATGCCGGTGGTGTGCGAGGCCGCCACCGCGGCGGTCTTCAGCACGAGTCGTTTGAGCCAGCCGACGGGGGAGGGACCCTGGAGGAACCGCGACCCCAGCACGAACGCCAGGTCCTCATCCCGGGCAGCCTGCACCATGGCGGCGGCGTCGGCCACCGAGTGTTGCCCGTCGGCGTCGAAGGTCACCACGAAGTTGGCGTCGGTACGCTCCAGCACATAGGTGATGCCGGTCTGCAGCGCCGCCCCCTGACCCAGGTTGAGCGGATGCCGGACGACGACGGCGCCGCCCGCCGCGGCCTGTGCTGCCGAGTCGTCCCGCGAGCCGTCGTCGACGGCGACGACCAGCGGGAAGACGCGCCGCGCCTCCTCAATGACGCCGCGCACCACCTGAGCCTCGTTGAACAGGGGAATCACCAGCCAGGCGTCGGTGAGCGGGACAACCGGAGCGGGTGGCGGCGACTGCTGGCCATCGGTGGACGTCACCGCCGCATTCTCGCACACGATTGTCCTAAGATGGCCACGCAGTGCCGCCCGGTTGAGGTCGGTGCTCCGATGTACGCCCAGTGCCCAGCTTCAGGCCAGTGAGGAGCCGCCATGAGCCCGGCCAGTCCAGCCCGGATCGCCCCATCCGCCGACGTCTCACCCGACGCGACCATCGGGGATGGCTCATCCATCTGGCATCTGGCCCAGGTTCGCGAGCACGCGGTGCTCGGTGAGGGCTGCATCGTGGGCCGCGGCGCCTACATCGGCGAGGGCGTGCGCATGGGGCGCAATTGCAAGGTGCAGAACTACGCCCTGATCTACGAGCCCGCCCGGCTGGCGGACGGCGTGTTCGTCGGCCCCGCCGTCACCTTCACCAACGACCACTTCCCCCGCGCCGTCAACCCCGACGGCTCCCTGAAGTCGGCCTCTGACTGGGAACCGGTCGGCGTAACCGTGGAGGAGGGTGCCTCCATCGGGGCGCGCGCCGTGTGCGTCGCCCCCGTGCGCATCGGCGCATGGGCCACCGTCGCCGCCGGCGCCGTCGTCACCAAGGACGTGCCCGCACACGCGCTGGTGGCCGGGGTTCCCGCCCGCCGCATCGGCTGGGTGGGCCGCGCCGGCGAGCCGCTCGTCCCCGTGCAGGAAGACGCCGCGAACGCGACCGCGCGCAATGACGCCGCCCCCGCCGATGCCGCCGGCGAGCCGGCCCCCGCAGGCACGCGCCGGTGGCGCTGCCCCGCAACCGGCACCCTGTACGAAGAAACACTTGCCCCCAACAGTTCCGAAAACACGATCCGGGAGGTCACCCACTGATGTCACGCGAGTTCATTCCCGCCGCCAAGCCGATCATCGGGGACGAGGAGCGCGCCGCCGTCGACGCCGTCCTGGCCTCTGGCATGGTCGTCCAGGGGCCGCAGGTCGCCGCCTTCGAGGAGGAGTTCTCCACCCAGGTGGTCGCCGGCGCCCACTGCGTCGCCGTCAACTCCGGTACCTCCGCCCAGCACCTGGCCACCCTGGCCAGCAACCTCAAGGCCGAGGGCGGTGCCCCGGAGGTGATCGTCCCCTCCTTCACCTTCGCGGCCACCGGCAACTCCGTGGCCATCACCGGTGCCAAGCCCGTCTTCGCCGACATTGACCCGGTCACCTTCACCCTGGACCCGGCCTCGGTGGAGGCCGCCATCACCGACAACACGGTCGCCATTGAGGTGGTGCACCTGTACGGCCTGCCGGCGAACATGGACGCCATCATGGAGCTCGCCGCCCGCCACCACCTGGCGGTCTTCGAGGACTGCGCCCAGGCGCACGGCGCCGCCATCAACGGCAAGCCCGTGGGCACCTTCGGGGCATGGGGGTCCTTCTCCTTCTACCCGACCAAGAACATGACCACCCTGGAGGGTGGCATCGTCTCCACCTCCGACGCCGAACTGGCGCGCCGCGTGCGTCTGCTGCGCAACCAGGGCATGGAGAAGCAGTACGCCAACGAGCTGGTGGGCCTGAACAACCGCATGACGGACGTGGCCGCCGCCGTCGGCCGGGTGCAGCTGAAGAAGCTGGACGGCTGGACCGAGGCGCGCCGTGCCAATGCCGCCGCCCTGGACGCCGGACTCGCCGACGTCCCCGGCGTGATCACCCCGCATGTTCCCGACGGCTACCGGCACGTCTACCACCAGTACACGATCCGCCTGGAGGGGGCCACCGCCGCCGAGCGCGACGCCGCCCAGAGCGCCCTGCGCGAGGAGTGGCAGGTCGGCTCCGGCGTCTACTACCCGATCCCCAACCACCGCCTGGACTCCCTGGCCCCCTACGCACCCGACCTCGAACTGCCGAACACCGAACTGGTCGCCCGCGAGTGCCTCTCCCTGCCGGTCCACCCCTCCCTGTCGCAGGCCGACCTGGATCGCATCGTGCAGGCCGTGGACGCCGTCGTGAAGGCGGGTGCCTGAGATGAGCGAGAACGCCACCACCGCCGCTCCGCTGCGCCTGGGCCTGATCGGCCTGGGCTCCATGGGCCGCCACCACGCCCGGGTCATCCGCGCCACCGAGGGCGTGGATCTGGTGGCCGTGGCCGACCCGGGCGGCGACCGCTTCGGCGTCGCCGGGGACCTGGAAGTGCTGCCGGATGTGCACGCCCTCATCGACGCCGGCCTGGATGCCGCCATGGTCGCCGTCCCCACCGTCTTCCACGAGGAGGTCGCCCTGGCGCTCGCGGAGGCGGGCGTTCCCACCATGGTGGAAAAGCCCATCGCCCACTCCGTCGAGGCCGGCGAGCGGGTGCGCGACGCCTTCGCGTCCCGCGGCCTGGTGGGTGCCGTCGGCTATGTGGAGCGCTGCAACCCGGCCCTGCGGGCGCTGCGGGAGCGGCTCGACGCCGGCGAGCTGGGCCAGGTCTACCAGGTGCTCACCCGCCGCCAGGGCCCCTTCCCGGCGCGCATCAGCGACGTGGGCGTGGTCAAGGACCTGGCCACCCACGACGTCGACCTGACCGCCTGGGTGGCGGGCTCGCCGTACGTGTCCATCAGCGCCCAGGTGGCCCACCGCTCCGGCCGGGAGAACGAGGACATGGTGGTCGCCTCCGGACGGTTGGCCAGCGGCGTGATCGTCTCCCACGTGGTCAACTGGCTGACCCCCTTCAAGGAGCGCGTCACCATCGTCACCGGGGAGAAGGGCGCCTTCGTGGCGGATACGCTCACCGGCGACCTGACCTTCTACGCCAACGGGACCGTCACCTCCGACTGGGACCAGGTCGCCAACTTCCGCGGTGTCACCGAGGGCGACGTCATCCGCTACGCCATCCCCAAGCGTGAGCCGCTGGCCCTGGAACAGGAGCGCTTCCGCGACGCCGTGCGCGGCGTGGGCAGTGAACACGTCACCATGGCCGAGGGCGTCAACACGCTGCGGGTGGTTGAGGCGGTGCTCACCTCCGCGGCCGAGGGCCGCACCGTGCAGCTGTGAACCGCCGCCTGCTCGCCCTGGCCGCCGCGGGTGCGGGCACCGCCCTCGCGGCCGCCGCGCTGCGCGCCCGCCCGCGCGGTGGCCACCCCCGGGTGGTGCTGGCCACCCGCCTGTACGCCCCCGAACCGGCCGCCGCCGCGCTGCGACTGCGCGGACTGGCCCGCGCCCTGGCCGCCGCCGGCGCACAGGTGACCGTGCTGACCTCCACCCCGCCGGGCATGGACACGCCCGCCGACCCCGGCGTGACGGTGCGCTCCGCCCCGGCCCTGCGCGACAAGAGTGGCTACATCCGCGGCTACGCCCAGTACCTCAGCTTCGACATCCCGCTCGCGGCACGGCTGCTGGCCGGGCCCGCGCCGAACCTGATCGTCGCCGAGCCACCGCCAACAACCGGGGCGGTGGTGCGCGTGGCCGCCGCCCTGCGCGGTGCCCCCTACGCCTACTACGCCGCCGACGTGTGGTCCGACGCCGCCGCCTCCACCGGCGCCCCCGGCTGGGTGGTCGGTGCCCTGCGGTGCGTGGAGGGCCTGGTGCTGCGTGGCGCCCGCACCGTGCTGGCCGTCAACGACGGCGTGGCCGAGCGGGTGCGGGAACTGGGCGCCCGCGCGGTGACCGTGGTGCCCAACGGCATCGACACCGACGTGTTCACCCCCGCTGGGCCGCGCGCCGCCGACGCACCAGCGGCGCCGTACTTCCTGTACGCCGGCACCGCCTCGGAGTGGCAGGGGGCGGGCGTATTCATCGAGGCCTTGCGCCTGGTGCACCGGGAGGAGCCCGAGGCCAGGCTGGTGTTCCTGGGGCAGGGCAGCGACTGGCAGGTGCTAAAGGACCTGGCGGGCGGGGACGCGCGCGTGGAGTTTCACGACCTGGTGCCGGCCGCGCAGGCCGCCACCTGGCAGCGCGGGGCGGTGGCCTCGGTGGTGTCCATTCGCCCGGGGCTTGGCTACGACTTCGCCTACCCGACCAAGATCTTCGCCGCCCTGGCCTGCGGCACGCCGGTGGTCTACGCCGGACCCGGGCCGGCGCGCACGGACCTGCCCGCCAACGCCCTGGGCTGGGCCAGCGACTACGACGTCGAGCAAGTCGCCGGCGCCATGCTGGCCGCCCTGGAAGCGGCCCGTGCGGGTGACTCGCAGCGGGCCGAGGCGGTGCAGCGCCGTCGGGAGTGGGTCATGCGGCACCGCTCCATGCTGGCCGCCCTGCGCGACGCCGCCGAGGTGTTGCTGGCCGAGGCGTCGGTGGCGGACTGACACACGACTTGGTGCTCGCAGAGGTTGGTGGCGCTCGTGGGCGGCCGGCCGAGCCGGGCCAGTCAGAACGGCCCGGACGGGAGTCGGACGGTCAGAAGGTGACGGTGCCGGCGCGGGTGCACAGCTCGGCCACCACCCGCTCGGCGGCCTGACCGTCGCCGTAGGGGGTGGCCGCGCCCGGGTCCGGCTCGGCCGGCCTGGGACGGGAGGCCGCCGCCACCAGTGCCTCCCCGGGCTCCACCAACACATTCCAGCCCAGTTCCACGGTCTCCACCCACTCGGTCTGCGGTCGCACCGTCGTACACGGCACCCGCAGCAGGAAGGCCTCCTTCTGCAAGCCGCCGGAGTCCGTGACCACGCCGCGGGCGTGCAGGGCGGAGGCGATCAGCTCCGGGTAGGACAGGGGAGGGTGCACCAGCAGCTGCGAGCCCGGGGCCCCGCCGACGGCCTCCAGGTCGATGCCGTGCTCGGCGCACTTGGCCACCAGCCGCGGATGTGCCAGCAGCACCACGGGATGGTCCACGCGGGCCAGGGCATCTAGCACCGCGCGCAGCCGGCCGGCGTCGTCGGTGTTCTCCGCCCGGTGGATGGTGGACAGCGAGTAGCCGCCCTCGGCCAGGCCCAGTTCCTTCATCACCGGCGACGCCTCGCCCGCCACCTGATCGCGCACCTGCAGCAGCACATCGGTCATGACGTCGCCCACCACCACGGTGCGCTCTGCCAGCCCCTCGGCGGCCAGGTGCGCAGCACCCACCGCGGTGGGCGTAAGCAGCAGGTCGGCGGCGTGGTCGGTGAGCACCCGGTTGATCTCCTCGGGCATGGCGCGGTTGAAGGAGCGCAGCCCCGCCTCCAGGTGGGCGCTCGGCACGTGCAGCTTCACCGCCGCCAGCGCCCCGGCGAGCGTGGAGTTCGTGTCCCCGTAGACCAGCACCCAGTCAGGGGCGTGCTCGGCCAGAACCCCGTCCATGGCCGCCAGCATGGCCCCGGTCTGCACCCCGTGCGAGCCCGAGCCCACGCCCAGGTGCACGTCTGGCGCGGGAATGCCCAGATCGCGGAAGAACACGTCCGAGAGCATGGGGTCGTAATGCTGACCGGTGTGCACGATTACATGCTCCACGCCGGCGGCAGCGCAGGCGTGGGCGATGGGGGCGAGCTTGACGAACTGGGGGCGGGCCCCGACCACGGACAGCACCTTCATAGCCCGGACTCTACCGGCCGGTGGCGTGAAACCACCGTCAGTCGACGTCGGGACCGGTGACGCGTCGGCAAGAAGAGCCCGCGCGCAGACATCCCCTGGATATACTCGCCGGGTGAGTTTGCTGTTGCGCACCGTGAGGAGTTTGCTGAGCGTCCTGCCTCATGACGCTGCGCGCTTCATACTGACCTTCGCCGGCCTCTTCTCAGCGCTGTCCCTGCTTGACGTCGCCGCCCTGGGACTCCTGGCGCTCCTACTAACCCCCCTGATGACGGGAGCCTCCTTCACCATCCCGGTGATAGGCATGAGCGTGGGCGGCACCGGCACGGTGTGGCTGCTGGTGGTGGTGTGCCTACTCATCATCAGCAAGGACCTGTTGGCCATCGCCATTCAACGCGCCTCCACCAAGCGTTTCGCCAGCTTCGAACAGGACCTGGGCGCCCAACTGCTCGACTCCTTCTTCTATGCCCCCTGGGCCGAACGACTGCGCCGCCACTCCACCGACCTGGTCCGCTCCACGGACGTGGGCGTGGCCTCCACCGTCTCCGGCGTGCTGATCCCCTTCACCCAGCTGGCCGGTGAGGTGTGCACCTTCGTGGCCGTCATGGTGGTGCTGTTCGTCGCCCGTCCCGCGATGGCGGCCGTAACCGTCGCCTACTTCGGCATCGTCGCCCTGGCCATGTACCTATGGGTGCTGCGCCGGGCGGTGGCCGCGGGCAAGGACAACCGCACCTACTCGGTGCGTGCCGTTCGCCTGGTCTCCGAAATGGTCCACTCCCTGAAGGAGATCACCCTGCGGGACAAGGCCGCCGAACTCGAGCGCGTGGTGCTCGCCGAACGCCGCAAGGCCTCCCAGGCCCGCGCCGACCAGTCCTTCCTCGGCGCGGTGCCCCGCTACATGCTGGAGATCGCCCTAATCGGTGGCCTGGCCATCGCCGCCGGCATCGGTTACGCCCAGGGTGGGCAGAGCGAGGCGCTGTCCTCCCTCGCCCTGTTCGGCGTGTGCGGCTTCCGCATCGTCCCCTCCATCACCCGCTTCCAGACGATCATGGGGCAGACCGGCTCCAATATCCCCTACGCCGAGCGGGTGCTCGCGGAGATCGAGGCCGGCCGCGTCAACCGGGCCCAGCATGCCGAGATGGTCGCCGGCACCGAGCTGCCCGACGACGCCCGCGCCCTGGTGCTCGACAACGTCTCCTTCACCTACACCGGTTCCGACAATCCGGCGGTGGAGAACGTCTCCCTGACCCTTCCCTTCGGCACCTCCCTCGCCCTGGTCGGTGCCTCCGGCTCGGGCAAGTCCACCCTGGTGGACATGATCCTGGGGCTGCTCACCCCCTCGGACGGGCAGCTGCGGGTCGACGACGTGCCGCTAACCGAGGTGCTGCACTCCTGGCGCTCCCGGGTCGGCTACGTGCCCCAGGAAGTCTCCCTGTTCGACTCGACCGTCGCCCACAACGTCGCCCTGTCCTGGGACACCGACTCCATTGACGTCGAACGCGTGCGCCGGGCGCTGCGCCGTGCCCAACTGCTCGACGTCATCGAGGAGCGTGAGGGCGGCATCTGGGCATCGGTCGGCGAGGGCGGCATGAAGCTGTCCGGCGGGCAGCGCCAGCGCCTGGGCATCGCCCGCGCCCTGTACTCCGAGCCGCTCGTACTGATCATGGATGAGGCCACCTCCGCCCTGGACACCGCCACGGAGGCCGCCGTCACCGAGGCGGTCGCGGAGCTGTCCGGCGAGGTGACCGTCATTGTGGTGGCGCACCGCCTGGCCACCATCCGCCACAGTGACCAGGTGTGCTTCATGCGCGATGCCCACCTGGTCGCCTCCGGCACCTTCGACGAGGTGGTCGCCGCCGCCCCCGACTTCGCCCAGCAGGCGGCCCTGGCCGGACTGCTCGACGACGACGATGAGTCGGCCGCCCGGGGCGCCGCGGGCGCCGCTTCCCGCATGCAACCGGACAGGCAGGAGAAGACCGCATGAATGAGACGATGCCCGCCGACACCGCCGTCACGCGGACAGCTCCCTCCGGCGCACCCGTCCCGGGCGGGTCGGCGCTGCGGCTACCGACCTTCAACGGGCGGGGCCCGCGCGTAGCCATGCTCGTCTACAACGACGCTCACAATGATGCCCGCGTCCTGAAGGAGGCGGCCGCCCTGCGCGCCGCCGGTGCCACCGTGCGCATCTTCGCCGTCGCCCGCGCTAACTCCGGCTACCCCGAGGGCACCGTCCCGGTGAGTGACGGCGTCGACATCGTGCGCGCCCGCGAGTTCGCCCTCGCCAATGTGTCCCCCCGCCTGGCGGCCCTGCGCGACCGCGTCACCGGCAAGACCGGCGCGCCCACGGGCGCCGAGGCACTCAAGACGCCGGCCGCCAGCGGCGCCGGCACCGAGCCCCAGGGCACACCGGCGCTCGCGGACGGGACTGCGGCGGTTCCCGCATCGGCGACCGACACCGCCCAGGTTGAGACGGTCCGCGAGCACGCCCCCCGCCCGACCATCACCACCGCGGCACACGCGGCGGCCGACCGCGCCGGCGCGCTTACCGCCGACGCGGCCATGCGCGCCTACAAGACCGTCTCCCTGGGCGACTACTGGCTGCGCGCCGCCCGCGCCGCGCTGGCCTGGATGCCCGACGTGGTTCACGCCAACGACGGCAACACCCTCGCCCCTGCCCTGTGGATCGTGGATCGCTGCCACGCCCGCCTCGTCTACGACTCCCACGAGCTGTGGCTGCACCGCAACGTCCGCACCGACCGGCCCGTGGCCCGCAAGGTGGAGGCCGCCGTCGAGAAGCGCGGCATCCGCCGCGCCGATGCCGTCATCACCGTCTCTCCCTCCATCGTCGACTGGCTGACCGAGCACTACCGGTTGGAGACTCCACCCGCCCTGGTGCGCAACATTCCCGCGGCCGGCCCCCTGCCCGATCCCGGCCGCGGACGGCTGCACGAACTGGCCGCCCTGGCCCCCACCGACAAGGTCATCGCCTACGGCGGGCGCATCACCACTTCCCGCGGCATCGAGGAGACCATCGCCGCTCTGCCGCACCTGCCCGCCGACGTCCACCTGGTCATGCTCGGCTACGGCGAACCGGACTACCTCGCCGCCCTCGCCCGCGAAGCCGCCCGCCACGGCGTGAGCGACCGTGTACACCGGGTGGGGCCGGTAGCCCCGCACGAGGTGGCCGACGCCCTGTCCGACGCCGACGTGGCGGTGGTGCACGTGCGCCCCACCTGTCTGTCCTACCGCTTCGCCCTGCCCAACAAGCTATTCGAGTCCATCCGGGGCGGCCTGCCCGTGGCGGCCGCCGACCTGCCGGACATCCGCGCCGTCGTCGAACGCTACGGGGTGGGGGAGGTCTTCTCCGGGGAGGACCCGGCGGATCTGGCCGCCACCATCTCCCACATCCTGGCCGACCCCGACCGCTACCGGGCCGCCGCCCTGGCCGCCTGCCCGCAGCTCACCTGGGAGCAGGAGACCGGGGCGCTGATCGGCGCCTACCGCCGCGCCCTGATGGGGGAACGCGCATGAGCGTCCCCTCCGGCCCCACCTCCGCGCCTCGGCGGCCCCGCCTGCTGATCATCTCCTTCTCCCCAATCGCCGCCGACGCCCGTGTCCTGAAGCAGGTGCGCCTGTTCACCCCCACCCACGAGGTCACCACCTGCGGCTACGGCGAGGCTCCCGACGGCGTGGCCCGGCACGTGCGCATCCCGGATGAGCTGGTCTCCTGGCGGCTGGATCGCGCCGACCTGATCGCCCGCCGCTTCGCCCGCGCCCAGGCGCACCAGGAGGTGGTCGCCTGGGTGCGTGAACAGCTGGAGCCCGGCGAGTTCGACGTGGTCCTGGCCGACGACGCCGAAACCGTGCCACTGGCCCTGTGGCTGCGCCCGGCCGGCGGCGTCCACGCCGACCTGCACGAGTACGCCCCCCGGCAGAAGGAGGGCGTGCCCCGCTGGCGCATCTTCGTCGCGCCCTACGTGCGCTGGCTGTGCCGCACCTACGTGACCCGCGCGGACTCGGTCACCACCGTCGCCCAGGGACTGGCCGACGCCTACCGCCGCGAATACGGCATCCGCGCCGAGGTGGTCACCAACGCCACCCCCTACCGGCAGGCCGACCCCACCCCGGTCGGACACCCCCTGCGGCTGGTGCACTCCGGCGCCGCCCTGCCCGACCGGCACCTGGAGATCATGGTCGAGGCCGTCGGCCTGACCGAACGCGACGTCACCCTGGACCTGTACCTGACCCGCAACGACCCCGCCGTCATCGACGCTCTGCGCGCCCAGGCCGCCGCCCTGCCCGCCGACCGCGCCGGCCGCGTGCACGTGATGGACCCCGTCCCCTACGCCGAGCTCATCGACACCCTCGCCCGCTACGACGTCGGCGTCTTCTCCATCCCGCCGGTCTCCTTCAACTACAAGCACACCCTGCCCAACAAGCTGTTCGACTTCATCCAGGCCCGCCTGGCCGCGGTCGTCTCACCCAGCCCGGAAATGGCCCGCGTGGTCGAGCAGTACCACCTGGGTGCCGTCACGGCGGACTTCACCGCCGCCTCCCTGGCCGCCACCCTGGACTCGCTCACCGACGCGCAGGTCGCCGCCGGCAAGGCCGCCGCCCACGCCGCCGCCCGCGAGCTGTCCGCCGAGCAGCAGATGTCCGGCTGGTGGGACGCCATCCTGGCCGCGGACCGCCGCGCCGCCGCCGTCGATCCGACGCTCGCCGTCCCGGCCGACCGCGGCACCGACACCGGGGAGAACGCATGAGGGTCCTCGCCGTAACCACCTGGTTCCCCACGGCCGTCGCCCCCTCCCGCGGCAGCTTCGTGGTCAACAACCTCCACGCCATCGGCCGGGCGCACGAGCTGCGCGTGCTTCACCTGGTCGCGCCCGGGGACGACGACGGCACCCGCCGTCTGATGCATGCCGGCCTGCCCGTGCGGCGCATCCCCATGAACCCACAAAACCCCGCCGACGTCGCCCGCGCCGCCCGCGCCCTGGGCGCGGCTCTGCGCAGCGACGCCTTCACCCCGCAGATCCTGCACACCATGGCCGCCTCCGCGCTGGAACCCGCCGCCCTGCTGCGGCCGCGGCTGCCCTGGATCCACACCGAGCACTGGTCCGCGCTGACCGCGCCGGAGACCCTGCCGCCGACCGCCCGGGCCGCCCTGCCCGCACTGCGGCGGCTGCTGCGCCTGCCCGACATCGTCACCACCGACTCCCAGTTCCTCGCCGACGGCGTGGCGTTGGGGCGCGGCGGGCGGGACACCCGCCCGGTTCCGTGCATTGTCGAGCCCTATCCGCCCGCCCCGCGGCGGGACCGCGGCGACGGAACGCTGCGGCTGGTGAGCGTCGGCGGAATCATCGACCGCAAGGACCCGCTGCTGGCCCTCGAGGTCGTGGCCGAACTCGTGCGCCGCGGCGTCGACGCCCACCTGACCTGGGTGGGGGAGGGGCCCCTGCGCGACGCCGTCACCGAGCGCGCCGCCGCGCCCGACCTGGCCGGGCGCATCACCCTGACCGGAACCTTGGATGCCGCGGGCGTGCGCGCCGCGCTCGCGGATGCGGACGTGTTCCTGGCCCCCACCCGCTCCGACAACTTCTTCATCGCCGTGGCGGAGGCGGTCATTGCCGGCCGCCCCGTGGTCACCGGCGCCAAGGGCGGCCAGAGCGAGTACCTGGACCCCGCCTACTCGCGCCTGGTCGCCAGCCGCGATGCGTCCCAGTGGGCCGACGCGGTGGCCGAACTCGACGCCGCCACCGCGGCCACGCCCGCCCAGGCCATCGCCGCGACCATCGGCGACCGCTTCTCCACCGCCGCGGCCACCCGCGGCTACAACACCGCCTACCGCGACCTACTCGCCCCGCGGGGTGAGACCTGGCCCGGTGACGAGCCCCGGGGGTAACGCACGTGCACGAAACACTCGCTCAACCCGCCGCCCGCGGGCGCCGTCGACTCGGCCCCAACACCGTCGAACGCACCGACCTCGGGCGCCCCGAGCCGCCGCCCGGCACACGGGTGGACGTAGTAGTCGCCTGCCACACCCCCGCCCGACCGATCGGCCGGGCCGTCGCCTCGCTGCTCGATGGCAACCCAGAGGCTGCCGTCACCGTCGTGTGCCACAACCGCACCGCCGAGGAGATCGCTTCGGCGATCCGGCCCGAGCACCGCGAGCTGGTGCGCTACCTGGAGCACATCGACCCTCGCCCCTCCGCCTCCGGCCCCTTCAACGCGGGCATGCGCGCCGCCCGCACCCCGTGGGTATCGATCATGGGCTCCGACGACCGCCTGGCCGCAGGGGCCGTCGCTTCCTGGCTGACGCTGTCCGGCGCCACCGGCGCCGAGTTCATCATTCCTCGTCTGGCCCTGGGGAGCCCGACGACGATCGTGCCCACGCCCGCACCACGCCCCACTCGGCTGCTCGCCCCGTACTTGTGCTCCCGCGCGGCCGGTCGTGGTCCGAACCGCCCTGGTGGTCCCGCCGCCCGGGCCATCCGTCGCCTGGCCTGCACCGACCTGGTCGCCGACCGCCTCGCCTACCGCTCCGCCCCGCTGGGGCTGCTCAGCGTGGCGATGCTCCGGCGCACCGGCGCCCACCTGGTGGAGGGGGTCCCCGTAGGCGAGGACGTGGCCATGGCGACCGGCCTGTTCGCCACCGTGCCCACCGCCTATGACGCCGCCGGACCCGTCTACCTGATCGGCGAGGACGCCTCCGACCGCGTCACCTATGTGGTGCGTCCCATGGACGAGCAGCTCGGCTTCCTGCCCGCCCTGGTCACGGCCCCCTGGTTCAATTCCCTCACCGCGGCCCAGCGCCGCGCCGTAGTGGTCAAAATGGTGCGCATCCACGTGTTCGGCGCCGTCTACTACCGTGACCGGGAAGAGATCTGGACGCCCACCGAGCGGGCCGCGCTGGCGGGAATGTGTCGGCGCCTGCACGGTGCTGCACCCGGATTCGACCGCGTCCTGTCGCTTGCGGACCGCGACCTCCTCGATGCCTGTCTGGATCCGGCCGTGCCTGCGGCCACGCTGATCCACCGTGCCCAGGCGCGCCGCCGCCACGGGCGTCCCGCCACCCTGCTCACCCGCGATCCTGCCTGGCTCCTGGATCGGGAGGCGCCGCTGCGTTTCATGTCCGCCTCACTGCTGACCAAGCTGCTACCGGCAGTATCCGTACCCGTTGCGGCCGGTGCTCCTCCGGCCCCCGACCAGGACTGAATACCGATGCCACGTACCGCCACCGGGATCAACGGGATCGCCTCCCGCGCCGCCGCCACCTCGCCGGGACGGACGGCGCTCGCCGCCCTCACTCTGGCGCGCCTGCGCCTGGCCATACACCGTGGCGGCGCCATCGGCGGCGCCATCGAGACGGCCCGGCGCGCCCGCTTCTTGGCCGACCGGGGTGAGCACACACACGCCCACCGCCTGCTGGGGCGGGCGCGCGGGCTGCTGGGCGGCCGGCGAGCGGCGGCCGTCGTCGCCGTCGAGGAGGCCATCCTGGCCATGAACACGGGCGCGCAAACCGCCGCTGGTGCTCTGCCCCCGAACGCCCTGACCGACCTACTCGCGCAGGCCGACGCCGCATGGGAGGCCGGCGCCGACGCGGCCGCGGAGGAACTGCTGGACATGGCGACGCGGGCCATGTTCCACCCGAGCCTGCACTTCTCGGCCGCCCCCTCCGCCCTGGCTGCAGACCCCGCCGTCTTTCTGTCCCCGCTGCGCGCCTCGTCCGCGTGGGCCGCCGCCACCGCGCCGCTGCCCGCCCGCCGCCGTACTCCGCGCGGTCGCGGCGGGCCCCGGCGGCTGCTGTTCATATCCCTGAGGAACTGGAACTTCGTGGGCGGCATCGTGGAGGACTACCGCGCCGATGTCCGCTGCGAGGTGCGCACCCTGGACCTGCTCGACCTGTCCCTCAGGCCATCGCGCCGCAGCCTCTTGCACGCCCGCCTGCGGCTGGCCCGCGGGGCGGATCTCGCCGGTGCCGGCCTGCTGACCGGCATATCCGACGACATCGCCGCCGCCTTGGCCTGGGCGGATACCATCTTCGTGGAGTGGGGGAGCGCCGCCGCTGTATGGGCGAGTCTGCTCGCCCCCGTACTTGCCCCCCAGGCCCGTCTCCTGATCCGTATCCATTCCTACGAGGCCTCCACCGTCATGCCGCAGCTAGTGGACTGGGCCGCCGTGGACCAGTTGGTCACCGTTGCCCCTGCAATCCGGGAGATTCTGCGCGCCAGCCTGCACCTGCCCGAAACCCTGGAGGTCATTACCGTCCCCAACCGGGCACAGCTGCAACGTTTCGCCCTGCCCAAGGAGCCGAGCGCGGCACGCACCCTGGCGCTCGTGGGCTGGGCCGCCTTGCGCAAGGACCCCGCCTGGGCCCTGGACACCCTCGACCTGCTGCGCCAGACCGACCCGGCCTGGCATTTGCTACTCATCGGCCCCGGTTTTTCGAGTCACCTGTCTCCGGAGGAGCGCATCTACGCCGACACCGTGACCGCCCGCCTGGCGGCCCTCGGCGACGCCGTCACCATTACCGGTCGCACCGAGGTGGTGGAGCAGTACCTGCGGCGCGCCGGCGTGATCATTTCCGCCTCGCGCCGGGAGGGCACTCACGAGGGCTTCATCGAGGGGGTCGCCTCCGGCGCCCTGCCCGTATGCCGCAATTGGCCCGACGTCGCCCGCTGGGGCGGCCCGGCGGCGCTGTTCCCGGAGGACTGGGTGGTGAACACTCCGCAGGAGGCCGCCGCCCGCATTCTGGCCCTGGCCGACGACGCCGACTACCGCCGTCGTCAGCAGGAGCACATCCTGCGTACCAACGACTGGTCACATGTCAGGGTTCACTATGATGCTCTTCTCCTTGGAGCCGCTGCGGCGGGCTGAACGGGTATTCTCGTTTCGCCTGCTGCAGCCGCTGAGGAAGGAATCTGCATGCGCATCGCCGTCGTCGCCCTGGGAAAGATCGGTCTGCCCCTGGCGGTCCAGTACGCCGGAAAGGGCCACGAGGTCATCGGCGTGGACGTCAACCCCGCCACCGTAGAAGCCGTAAACGCCGCCCGCGAGCCCTTCCCCGGTGAGGCCGAGCTCGCCGACCGACTGGCCCGGCTGGTGCCCGCCGGGGCGCTGCGCGCCACCACCGACTACGCCGAGGCCATCCCGGGCGCCGACGCCGTGGTGCTGGTGGTGCCGCTGTTCGTCAACGATGAGACCTGGGAGCCGGACTTCGAGTGGATGGACGCCGCCACCCGCTCCCTGGCCGAGCACCTGACCCCCGGCACCCTGGTCTCCTACGAGACCACCCTGCCGGTCGGCACCACCCGCGGCCGTTGGAAGCCGCTGATCGAGGAGATCAGCGGGCTGAAGGAGGGGGAGGACTTCCACCTGGTCTTCAGCCCCGAGCGCGTGCTGACCGGGCGGGTCTTCGCCGACCTGCGCCGCTACCCTAAGCTGGTGGGCGGCCTGAACCAGGCCGGCACCGAGGCCGGTATCCGCTTCTACGAGCAGGTTCTCGACTTCGATGAGCGCACCGACCTGCCCCACCCCAACGGCGTGTGGGACATGGGCACTGCCGAGGCCGCCGAGATGGCCAAGCTCGCCGAGACCACGTACCGGGACGTCAACATCGGTCTGGCCAACCAGTTCGCCGTCTACGCCGACAAGGCAGGCTTCGACATCCAGCGCGTCATCGACGCCTGCAACTCCCAGCCCTACTCCCACATCCACCGGCCCGGCATCGCCGTGGGCGGCCACTGCATCCCCGTCTATCCGCGCCTGTACCTGTCCACCGACCCGGACGCCTCGATCGTGCGCACCGCCCGCTCCTTCAACGCCACCATGCCGCAGTACGTGGTCGACCGTGCGGTGGAGGTGCTCGGCAGCCTCGAGGGGATGCGCGTGGTGGTGCTGGGTGCCTCCTACCGCGGCAAGGTGAAGGAGACCGCCTTCTCCGGCGTGTTTCCCACGGTCGAGGCGCTGCGGAAGCAGGGCGCGCAGGTGCTGGTCCACGACCCCATGTACACCGACGCCGAGCTGGCCGGCTTCGGCTGGGACGCCTACCACCTCGGCGACGCCGTCGACGTCGCCATCGTCCAGGCCGACCACCCCGAGTACGCCACCCTGGCCCCCGCGGACCTGCCCGGCGTGCGGCTGCTGCTCGACGGCCGCCGCGTCACCGACCCCGCCCTGTGGGCCGGCACCCCCCGCCTGACCATCGGCGGGGGCAAGTGACCTGGCTTCAGGCACTGCCCGCAGCCGCCTTCCTTCTTGCCTTCCTGCTCGCCCCCGGCTACCTGGTGGGGCGGGCCTTCGGCCTGGCGCGCCTGCAGTCCCTCGGGGCGGCCCCGGCCATCGCCGCCGCCGCCGTCGGAGCCCTGACCGTCCTGTACCGCTGGGGCGGGGTGCCCTGGCGTACGGGCACCGCCCTCGCCGGTACGCTGGCGCTGCTGGCGCCCTGCCTGGCCGGGGCCGCCGCGGCCCGCGCGTGGGCGCGCCGCCGCCACGGCCATCCGCCGGCGGCGGGTTCCGGCTGGGAGCGCCTGCGCGCCCGGCTGCGGCCACCCGCCGTGGGGCCGGGGCCGTGGTGGCCGCTGGGCGGGGCCCTGGGACTGGCTGCCGCCCTGTCCGGGCGTGCCGTGATCACCGGCATCGGGCCGGCGGACAAGCCCATGCAGGCCTCTGACGGCGTCTGGCACCTGAATGCGGCCGCCTACGTGCGTGACCTCGCCGATGCCTACCCGATCGGCGCGCTCGCCCCCATGTACTGGGGGGAGGTCCACTACTACCCGACCGGTTGGCACGCCCTGACCGCGATCGTGCCCGAGCCCGTTGCGGTGTCCGCCAACCTCACCGTGCTGGTCGGGCTCGCCGTGGTCTGGCCGCTGGGCTGCGCCTCCCTGCTGTCTGCCCTGTTCAGCGCGCCCTCGCGGCGCATCCGAGACGCCTTGCCGCTGCTGACCGGCATCGTCGCCTCCACCATCGCCACCGGCCCCTTCGTGCTCATGTCGACCCTGTGGCCCTACGGGTGGGCGGTGTGCCTGCTGCCCGGGGCGGTGTCGCTGGTGATGGTGGCCCGGCCGCGCCGGGGAGAGCGCCGCGCGGCCGCCTCCCGGGTCGGTGGTTGGCTGGCCGCCGGCTTCGCCTGCCTGGGACTGGTGGCGGTGCACGGCGCCTCCGCGTTCAACCTGGCGGTTATCGGCGTGCCCGCGCTGCTGGTGGTGGGGCTGGTGGCGATCACGCAGCGCTGGCGCACCGGAAACCGCCAGCGGATGATCATCATGGCCCTGGCCGGCCTGGTTGTGCTGGCGGTGGCCCTGGGCGTGATTGGCTTCTGGGACCAGCTGCGGATGCTGTTCACCTACCACCGGCCGAGTGCGAATGCGATGGCGGTGCTGCGTGAGGCCTTCCACGACTCGGCCATGACCCGGGCCATCCGCGACGGCGGCTGGGGCGGGGCCAGCCTGACCGTGGTCGCGGCCGTCGGAGTGGTCGTCTCCGTGGTTCGACGCCGGCATCGCTGGGCGATCCTCACCGCTGTGCTCGCCGTGCTGCTGATGGTCGCCTCCGTGTACACGGATGGTCCACTGCGCGTGTTCGCCTCGCCCTGGTATTTGCAGCGCGCCCGGATCATGCCGCTGTTCGAGATCGCCGTCCTGGTGCTGGCGGTGACCGCGCTGGAGGGGCTAGGGGACTCGGCGCGGGGGCGCCGCGCGGCGCTGCTCGCCTCCCCGCAGCCGAACCGTGCCGACTGGGGATTGCGCGCGGCGGCGGCGCTGCTCGCCGTGAGTACGGTCGCCCTTGGCGGCGCCGCGGTCGCCCGCTCGGGCTTTCACCACTACGTAATCGCCTTCTCCTACCAGCCGACGATCAGCCGCTGGCCGATGATGCTGTCCGAGGAGGAGATCGACTTCATCCGCGCGTCCGCGGACCTGCTACCCGAGGACGCGGTGGTGCTCGGTCAGCCCACCAATGGTTCGGCCTACTACTGGTCACTGACCGGAGTCGACGTGGTCTATCCGACCCTGCGGCGCTACGCCGAGGCAGACCGCCGCATCGTGGCTCGGCACGCGGACGAGATCCTTGACGATCCGCAGGTGTGCGCCGCCCTGGACCGGCTGGGTGCCCACTACTACTACACCGACGACGACCCCACCGAGGGCGGCGCCCCCGGCGGTGCGGAGACGCCACGCTGGTCCAACCAGCTCGACGAGCTGCCGCGCGAGGCGTTGACGCGGGTGGCGACCGACGGCGACCACACACTGTGGTTGATCAGTGCCTGTGGCTGGGACCAGTAAGTCGGCGTGGCACTCGGTGCATCTGGTTTCATGGTGCCGATGTATGCGAGCTTGAGCATGACGGCGAGCGCGGCGTCCAGTTCCCCGGCCCTTCTGCCCGGGGTGGCCGTCGTCGCGCTCATCCTGCTGCTGCCCGGCTGGGTCGTGGCCCGGGCCGCCCGGCTGAATGCGTCGGCGGCCCTGGCACTCGCCCCGGCACTCGGCTGTGCGATCGCCGGGACGGCAGAGATCCTTGCCCAGGTTGTAGGCGCGCCCTGGTGCCCGTGGGGGTGGGGATTCATCGCCGCCCTGACTGCGCTGGTCGCCGTGGTGGCGCGCCTGCTCGCCGGCCGCGGTGAGGCTGTGGGCCGACGGCTTGGCGCTTCCCGGGCGGACCGCGTGATCCTGGGGAGCGGCCTGGCTGTGGCCGTGGCCGTACCGGCGCTGGTATTTCTCACTACCCTGCCTGGTGCGGACTACCCGGCCCAGGCCTTCGACGCCGTCTTCCACCTGAGTGCCGTGGCCACGATTCGGGAAGGCGGCAATGCCTCCATGCTCGGCGGCCTCGCCGACCTGTATGGCGGCCGGGCGGTCTACTACCCGACGGTCTGGCACGGAGTCGTCGCCCTTGCTCCCGGCGGTGCAGTGGCCGCAACCAACGCTGCTGTTCTGGCGGTACTGTCTCTAGTCTGGCCGCTGGCTGCCTTCGGGATGCTGGCACAGCTAACTGGGCCGGGCACAGCAACTGACATCGAGGCCGGGCCCGACGGGGATTGTCTCCGGGCGGTTGCCATAGCCGTAACGGTGGCCCTGTCTGCGGGGCTGGTGGCCTTCGCCCTGCTGCCCATGACCGCGCTGGCGGTGTGGCCCTATGCACTCAGCGTGCTGGGCCTGCCGGGGGTGATGGTGGTCATGGAGGTGCTGCGCATCGATACCGCCCAGTCGCCGCGCCGGCGGGCGGTGGCTTGGCTGCTGCTCGTAGGCGCCTGCGGTGGCGTGATGGCCGCACACGGCACCGGATTGTTCAATCTGATGGTGCTAGGACTTCCGTTCGCAGCGGGTGCGCTTGGCAGGCTGCGTCACCTACACGGACAGGCACGGGCGTGGTTGTTCTGCGGTGGAGCGGCCGGCATCTTGGCACTGGTGGTTGGTGGCTGGTTGCTGCGCGGCTCGCTGGCCTCTGTCATGGGCTATCGGCGTCCGGGCGGTGGGCTGGCGGGTGCGGTGGGCACGGCGGCGCAGGCGCTGGCAGACCTGCCCATGTACGGCTCCTACACCGGCTCCTTGATTCCCACGGGCGCGGTCTTCGGTGTGCTCGTGATCGTGGGTGCCTGGAAGGGACGATACGAGCGGCGGCTGCGCCCCTGGCTGGCGGCGTGGCTACTGGCGCTGGCACTCGTCGTGATGGTCGGGGGACCGCAGTGGGCGGGTCGTCAGCTCGGTTCACCCTGGTACCTGCAGAAGGCACGTATCGCCCCATTGGTGCTGCTGCCGGCACTGGTCCTGGCCAGTGGCGCGGTGCAGGCCCTGGCGGCCCGGTTGTATCAACAGCGCACAGCGCAGTGGCGACGGGCGGGGGCAGCCGCATTGGTGCTGCTGGCGACGGTGCCGGTGTTGACGCGGATCCCGTTGGAGCGTGCACTGGTTGCCTCGATCTACGATCCGAAACGCATCCAGTACGGCACCCTGGTCACCCCCGACGAGATCTCCCTGTTTGAACGGGCGACAGCGGTGCTGCCGGACGACGCCGTCGTGGTTGGCGCACCGTCATTGGGCGGCGCCTACCTGTGGTCGCTGGGAGGTGTGCGCGTGGCCTACCCGATGCGGGCGGCCCCCACGAAGAACACGCCCCAAGCGGAATTGCTTGAGGCTTGGCCCGAGTTGGACCACCACACATGCGAGGTGCTTGACGAACTTGGCGCCGAGTTCTTCTTCATCAATACCGACGCGACGGCTTCCGGATCCGTGACCGGTGCGGCCCCGCTTCGCTGGGACGCCCCGCTGGCGCAGGTTCCTGACACCGGGCTCGAACTGGTGGACTCGGAGGGCGCGGCGCAGATCTGGCGCATCACCGGCTGTGAAGGTGATGCGCCAGGAAGTGATACCGCCACGTCATCGGCCTCTCGTGTCTCGTCGTTCAAAAGGTCGTGACGCGTCGTGGGAACATCCTGGACAGTGGCCGTGCTGCTCGCGGCCCTTATGTTTATCACCGTGGTGGCGCCAGGTGCTCTGCTTCTAAGGGCTGTCGGAGCGCCTGGCAGGGTTGCTCTCCCGGCAGGGCCGGCAGCCACTGTGTTCATTGTTGGGACAGTGAGCACGGTAATGAAACCGTTGGGGATCCCCTGGACTCCGATCAGCGGGTGGACTGTGCTCATTGGATGTGCCGTAACCGGCTGCCTCGTCCAGTACGGACGCAGACGTCTATTGGGACGACGGCACGCGGCCGTTGATCCGTCCATCCGCAGTAGCTGGGTCCCGGCGCTGTTTGCCGTCGGTGGGATCGCCATGGCGGCAACGCTCCAGTTGATCGTGCTGACCAGCGTGTCTAGATCAGCGGATGCTCTGCTCCAAAACCACGACGCAATGTTCCATCTCAACCTCATTGAGGAGACTTACCGGAGTGGGAACGCGTCGATGTTCTCGGCGGCGAAGTCACTTAACGGTGGCCAGTACTACCCAAATACGTGGCACACATTGGCGTCGCTGCTGCGCCCGGTGGTGTCAACCCCGGCCGCTTTCAACATCATGCTGGTTCTGGTATGCGCAATGGTCGTGCCTTTCGCCCTCGTGTGCCTGACGCGCGCAGCCGGAGGCGGAGGTATTGCAACTCTAGTCGCCCCGGCACTGGGGTGTGCCAGTATTTGGCTCCCGGGATTCATGGTCACCTTCAACGCACAGGTTGCTGCGGCCTGGGCGATAGCCATCGCCCTCAGTGCTGCGGCGGCGATGCTGGTCGTCATCCGGCTGCGCTCCACCCGGCTGGCACTCGGTGTTGGTGCCGTAGCCGTTGGAGGGACGACGATGGCGCACGCCGGAGCGGGGCAGTGGTTGATCATCGTCATGCTGTTTGCGGGTGCTGTGTGGCTGGTCGGTTCGCCGTTGTCGTCCGGTTCCGCGCTGCGCCGGAGCGTCCTGGCGGTGGCCATGGTGGCGTTGCCTCTGAGCGCTATGGTGGCCATTCCGCAGTTGCGGGTTATGGGCGCGTACAACCATAGCGTCCGTCCGCTGGAGACTGTGGTAAAGCAAACTCTGTGGCTTGATCCCATTGACGGCTCCATCTGGGACAACGTGTTGTTGGTCCTGCTTGCCCTAACCGGCGTGGTGATACTACTGCGCTCCCGTAGGCTCATGCTTCCGGCCGTGTGGGGGAGCACGGTCGTTCTCAGCGTGATCACCGCATTGCCGGAAGCACCGTGGTGGGCGCTGACCGGCGGATGGTGGGGCGACAACAACCGGTATCTGGCAACGCTGGCGCTGCTATCCGGATGCCTTGCTGCTATCGCCCTTGAAACGTGTGCGGGCGCACGTAGGACAGGCAAGCATGCACGTATGCCAATCACTCGCCGGATGCTCGGCGCCGTCATGGCATGCATCCTTGTCATGTTCGTGGCTATTCCGGGTGTCGAACGTTTTGACTTCTGGACCCGCCGCGGGTACGACGAGACGGCCCTGGTTCACCCTTCGTGGATCAGTTCCGAAGAGAGATCCGCACTGGAAGCGCTTCCGCCCGGCACCTTGGATGATGCCGTCGTCTACGGTGTGCCTTCCTCCGGTGCTGCACTGGTGCCTGTGCTCTCCGCCGGCAGTGCCTTTGTGCGCATTGATACTTCCCGTAGCCTTCCCTCTGCGCAGGAATATCTGGCCGTTCACTTCAACGAAATCAACAGCGATCCCCGCGTCTGTGAAATCATCAACCGAAACGGCGGCGAACCCATGTACTACGATGACACCACTCTGGATGAAGAGAAGGCGAGCAACGAGTTCCCCGGCTACAGAGACGTTGACGTCACGCATGGGTTCGAACTCGTCGCGCAGTTGGATACCGCGACGCTATGGCGCATCACCGCCTGCGACGGCCAATAGGAACCGCAGCGCCCAACCTTTCCGGTCGGGCGCTGCGGGGGTGGCTCACTGTCCCTGGGCGGCGTACTTGGCCTCGACCTCCGCCTTCAGCGGGCGCCACCAGGACTCGTTGTCCCGGTACCAGTCGATGGTGGCCTGCAGGCCGGAGCGGAAGTCCGTGTATTGCGGGGCCCAGCCGAGCTCGGTGACGAGCTTGGAGTTGTCGATCGCATAGCGCATGTCGTGGCCGGGGCGGTCGTTCACGTGCTCGTAGTCGCTGGGATCGTGTCCCATGAGCTCGAGGATGAGCTCGACGACCTCCTTGTTGCTCTTCTCCCCGTTGGCACCGATCAGATAGGTCTCGCCGATGCGGCCCTTCTCAATGATGTCCCACACGGCGTTGTTGTGATCCAGCACGTGAATCCAGTCGCGCACGTTCTCGCCCGCGCCGTACAGCTTGGGGCGCACGCCGTCGATCAGGTTGGTGATCTGGCGAGGAATGAACTTCTCGATGTGCTGATAGGGCCCGTAGTTGTTCGAGCAGTTGGAGATGGTCGCCTCCACCCCGAAGGAACGCACCCAGGCGCGCACCAGCAGGTCACTGCCGGCCTTGGAGGAGGAATAGGGGGAGGAGGGGTTGTAGGGGGTGTCGGGAGTGAACTTGGCCGGGTCGTCAAGCTCGAGGTCGCCGTAGACCTCGTCGGTGGACACGTGGTGGAAGCGCACCCCGTGGCGGCGCACCGCTTCCAGCAGGGTGAAGGTGCCCACCAGGTTGGTGCGGATGAAGGGGGAGGGGTCACGCAGCGAGTTGTCGTTGTGAGACTCGGCGGCGAAGTGGACCACCACGTCGGCGTCGGCCACCAGTGGGTCCGCCGTGTCTGCGTCGGCGATGTCCCCGACCACCAGGTTGATACGGTCGCCCAGATCCTCCAGGGAGCCACGGTTGCCGGCGTAGGTGAGCTTGTCGAGCACCGTCACCGTCGCGTCGGGGTGACGCACCAGGGTCTGGTGGACGAAGTTGGCGCCGATGAACCCGGCGCCGCCGGTGATGAGGACGTGCATGGAGTGCTCCCCTGCGCTGCTAGAAGGCATTCGAACGTTGCCATCATGCCATAAGTCCGCAGGTCGACAGTTGTGCGCAGTCCGGCAAAGGGATCCGAACATGAGCGATCTCCCTCGGAGACGCGTCGGGGTGAAATAGTTCTGCAACCTTAGTCGTGCTTCAGGGTGCAACCAGCGAGATGCAGCGAGTATATCGATAACCACGCGCCCGTAATTACATCGGTGGCATTATGGCGTGAAGCACAACGCGGCGGAATGACAAGATGTGACGGGTAAAGTGCCTCATGATTCACGCGAGTCACATACGCACCAATGTGCACATGTGACTCATGGGTTTGGTGGCGATGGCGAAAGGATCCTCATGAGAGCCCCACGACTCCTCGGAATGGCCGCAGTGGTCCCGCTGCTCGCGGCCGGACTCATGCCCGCCACGACGGCGGTCGCCGATACTGCCGAGACGGCCGCACCCGTGCAACTGCTTGAACTGACCACCTCCACCGGTGAGGCAACCGAGGTAGCCGAGGCTGGACTTGAGGAGACGACGTCGGCCGGCACGAGCGGCGGTACCGGTGTCGCCCCCGGACTCAACGAGCGCCTGGCAACGGTGGCTCGGGCGGCCTCCGTCGGCGGCGTGGACCCGGAGGCGGACGCCCTCCTGCTTACCGAACCGCTTGAGGTAGACGACTTCCTGGTCGCCGGATTTACCTGGACCGGCGCCGACGAGCTGCCCGACGGCCTGGACGTCTACCTGCGCGTGCGGGAGAACGGCGTCTGGTCCGAGTGGTACTTGAATGAGGCATCGGGGGCCGGCCGGGACGACTCCGTCGGTGTTGCCGGCACGGAGGAGTTCGTCACCGGCGGTGCGGACGCCGTGCAGGCCAGCGTCATCGGCGATGCGGCCGACCTACCCGCAGATCTCCAGCTGGCGCTGATCCCCGGCCAGCCCGTTGGCGAGGAGGTACTCGAGCCCGAGAACCTTGACTCCGTGGACGCCGAGCCCACCGCGGTGGCCACGCCCGAGGAGGCGGCGGACAACCTGACGAGCGGCCTGACTGCACCCACCGACGTGGTAACGCAGGCGGCGGATGATGCGGCCCCACAGGAGGGGGAGCCGGAGCCTACCGAGGCTGCAACCGCAACCACCGAGTCCGCTGCGGCCTCGACCGGCACGAGCGGCGGGACTTCCATTAGCCCGAACCTGCCCGCTGCGCTGGCGGCAGCCACCACCGCGGGCAGCCTGCCGGTGCCCGTGATCACGCGCGCGGAGTGGGGCGCCAACTCCTCCTATATGACCTGGACGCCGTCATACGTGACGGCCGATCATGTCATCGTCCACCACACCGCCGGTACCAACAGCTACACCTCAAGCCAGTCCGCCTCCATCGTGAACGGTATCTACTACTACCACGCGGTCACCCTCGGCTGGGGCGACATCGGTTACAACTTCCTGGTGGACAAGTACGGCCAGGTGTTCGAGGGCCGCTACGGCTCCACCAGTGCCGCGGCCGGCAAGATGGTGGTGGGTGGTCACGCCTACGGCGCCAACACCGGCACCATGGGCATCTCCATGATGGGCACCTACACCAGCGTGTCCCCCTCCTCCACCCAGTTGACCAATGTCGGCAAGATGGCCGGCTGGTTCCTGAAGCGGGCCGGGGTCACCAGCGCCACCGGCTCCTCCAACTTCACCTTCAAGTCCACGGAGAAGTACAAGGCTGGACAAACCATCTCCCTGCCCGTCATCTCCGGGCACCGCGACGTCGGCTACACCACCTGCCCCGGCGACGTCGGATACTCCAAGCTGGGCCAGATCCGCTCGACCGCGCAGAGTCAGATCAACGCCATGGGCGGTAGCTCTAACACGAAGGCGTCGAACTCCCGCCAAATCCACCTCAACAACGGGTGGTCGGGCACGGCGAGCGTGGTCTTCTACTACGGAGCATCAACATCGACGATCCTGGCGGGCGACTGGAACGGTGATGGTGTGGACACCACGGCTCGGCGTGACGGCACGCTGTTCGGCTTCCGCAACTCGAACACCAGCGGTGACTCGTTGCGCACCTTTGCGTACGGCCGAGCTGGGGATGAGGTACTGGTCGGCGACTGGGACGGCAACGGTACCGACACGTTGGCGGTGCGCCGCGGCTCGACTTTCTACTTCAAGAACTCGATGAATGCGGGCAGTGCCGACAAGGTGGTCGTATATGGTCGGGCAGGTGACCAGGTGCTGGTCGGAGACTGGAACGGTGACGGCAAGGACACGTTGGCGGTGCGCCGCGGCGCCACCTACCACATCAAGAACTCAATCACCAGCGGCAGTGCCGACAAGGTGGTCGTATATGGTCGGGCAGGTGACCAGGTGCTGGTCGGAGACTGGAACGGTGACGGCAAGGACACGTTGGCGGTGCGCCGCGGCGCCACCTACCACATCAAGAACTCAATCACCAGCGGCAGCGCCGACCGGGTTGTGGTCTATGGCCGCACCGGGGACGAAGCAATAGTGGGAGACTGGGACGGCAACGGAACCGACACACTCGGTGTTGTCCGCTGACTCCCTGGTGGCGGAGAGGTGGGCGGTCGGATGCGGTAGTGTCGGTCCAACCGTTGGTCCTTGACGGGCCCGGAGACCGATCGGAGGTACGACGTGGCGATCTTCGCCGACTTGAGCGAGTCGCGTGAGCTCTTGTATAACCTCACGATGAGGGAGGTGAAGGGAAAGTACAAGCGCACAGCACTCGGACAACTCTGGTCATTGGCCAACCCGCTCGCTCAGATGGTGATATACTCATTCGTCTTCCAATTCGTCATCCGTGTGCAGCCTGACGCCGGCGATCCCTCGGGGCTGAACATATTCGCCTTGTGGCTGATGTGCGGCATTCTCCCATGGTCATTCTTCACCAACGTGGTGAATGGTGGCATGGGCGCGCTCGTCGGTAACGAGAACCTAATTAAGAAAGTATATTTCCCCAGGTCGGCGCTCCTGGTATCAAACTCGTTGTCATGGCTGTACAACTGGGCTATGGAGATGGCCGTGCTCGTGGTTGCGATAGCGATACTGGGCGGGCGTCCATGGTTATGGATTGTGCCGACGCTGCTCTTAATGGGTCTACTTGCACTTTTTGCAACCGGTGCGGCCATGATGATGTCCATGGCGAACGTGTACTTCCGAGACACGCAGTATCTGGTCGGAATCCTCTTTCAGTTGTGGTTCTATGCGAACCCGATAGTGTATCCAGCGTCGATGGTCGCTGCGCAGTCGGACAAGATCGGCCCGTTCCTGGGGGTTACTGTAATGGAGCTTTATAAGCTCAATCCCTTCTACTACTACATTATGGCGTTTCGGAACCTCTTGTACGACAACAGGCTCCCCGATCCGTCCACCATCGGCATTGTGGTGGTACTGTCGGTCTCTGTGTTCCTCATCGGCTGGAGGCTGTTTGATCGGCACCAGCCACGACTTGCGGAGGTGCTCTGAATCTTGAGCCCGAATGCGGCTATTTCGGTCAATGGTGTCTCCAAGCGCTTTCGCATCTACAAGGAACGGAATCAAACGCTGAAGGCGGCCATACTCAGGCGCAGGCGCTCGGTTTATGAAGACTTCTGGGCGCTGCGGGATGTTGACTTGGAGATTCCCCAGGGGTCCACCTACGCGCTCGTGGGGGACAACGGTTCAGGTAAGTCAACCCTATTGAAGTGTTTGGCCAAGATACTTGTGCCAGATGGCGGCACCATCACCACGCGGGGCCGGATGGCGGCGATGTTGGAGGTGGGATCTGGATTTCACCCGGAGCTCTCCGGTCGCGACAATGTCTACTTAAACGGTTCCATCCTGGGGATGAGTAAAAAGGAGGTGGATGCCAAGTTTGATGAGATTGTGGACTTTTCGGGCGTTGAGGAGTTCATTGATCAACCGGTAAAGAACTACTCGTCGGGGATGTATGTGCGCCTCGGATTCTCTGTGGCCATCCACACGGAACCGGAAATCCTGTTGGTAGACGAGATCCTTGCGGTTGGCGATGCCGCATTTCAGGAGAAGTGTGGGGAGAAGTTCGCCGAGTTCCGCCGTGACGGGCGTACCGTGGTTCTGGTGTCACATTCGATGCCTCAGATCCGTGCAATGGCCGACCGCGCGGCATGGCTGGCTCATGGTCGGATTCGGGATGAGGGGGAGGCGAAGGTGGTTCTGGAGAAGTACGCAGACTCGACACGTGCCAACGTCCGTGTTGATGCTAACGGACGCGTTCGCTGGGGAAGCGGTGAAGCGCGTGTCGAACAAGTAGAACTGCTCGACCGCCACGGAACGCCTACCGGGGGGCACGTGTGCACAGGTGATGAGGTCATTATGCGCCTGCACTACAATGCCGAGACCCGGATCGAACATCCACATTTCGGATTCGCGATGGAGACGAGTGACGGAGTTTATCTCTGGGGCAATAATACTCGCGACCTCGAGTTCGACGTCCCGTATCTTGAGGGGAGGGGCAGCGTGGACCTGACTGTTCCGCGATTGCCTCTGCAACCCGGCCAGTATATTATTCACGGCTCAATTGTTGACACGTCCACGCTGCACGTGTACGACTATCTACGGGACAGTGCGCGGCTGTACGTTGCGCGCGGCATACCATTTGAGTCGGGTGGCCCGCTAATTATGGACGGGCGCTGGAGTTGGCCAGCGGAGGTACATGAATGAACACGATCGCCACGCCCGCGCGCACGTCCTTGCCGCGAGTCCTCGTTGTTACATTAGATGCATTGACGCAACGTATGGCGGGCCCTGCTATCCGCGCGTGGGAAATCTCCTCTCATTTGGCCGAGCGTGGTCACCGCGTCCGCTTAGTCACATTCGGTAAGTGTGAACGAAGCGACGTTCGATTTGGAACTGCTCAGGTCAGCGTAGAGAGCTTCCGTGCGGAAGTCGAAGGCGCTGATGTAGTGATCATCCAAGGCTTCGTCGCCGCGACGTTTCCGTGGCTGAAAGACGTGCCTCAATGTTTAGTCGTGGATCTCTACGATCCGTTCCAACTGGAATCGTTGGAGGTTGAGAAGTACAAGCCGTTGCCCGAGCGCCACGCCGCACTGGCCAACGCGTTGCGGGAGCTTTCCGCGCAGTCGGTGCGCGGTGACTACTTTATCTGTGCCTCAGAAAAACAGCGCGATCTGTGGATCGGTCACTTGGCTTTGGCTGGTCGTGTTAATCCGGAGACCTATGATGCGGACCCGTCGCTTCGCTCGCTTTTAGGCGTCGTTCCGTTCGGTACTTCTGATAGTCCTGCCATCCAGTCTCGGCACGCGATTAAGGGCGTGATCCCGGGGATCGGTGAGGACGACCCGGTCATCCTGTGGGGAGGCGGCGTCTACAATTGGTTCGACCCGCTCACGACGATACGCGCGGTGGTGCGTGTTCGTGACACGATTCCGAATGTGCGGCTATTCTTCCTAGGGATGAAGCATCCGAATCCTGATGTCCCTGAGATGACGATGGCGGTGCGCACGCGTGCGCTTGCGGATGAACTCGCACTCACTGGGACTACGGTGTTCTTTCATGAAGATTGGGTTGTCTACGAGGATCGTGTAAATTATCTCAAGGATGCCGATGTTGGTATTTCCACCCACTTCGACCATGTGGAGACGTCGTTCTCCTTCCGCACCCGGATCCTGGATTATTTGTGGGCGGGGCTTCCGATAGCCTGTACGGCGGGCGATTCGTTCGGCGATTTGGTGGCGGCGGAGGATCTGGGAGTGGTCGTCTCCGAGTGTGACGATGCGGCCCTCGCCGCGGGAATCCTTGATATTTTGAATGATGCGGGGCGTGCGCAGCGGATTCGGGACAACGTAGCACGAGTGGCTGAGCGGTATACATGGTCGCGGTCGCTGACGCCGCTGTTAGACTATTGTGCGGCTCCAAGGCGTGCGGCCGATGCGGCCCGGTTGACAACGGGCGGAGGGTACCCCGGCGAGTCGGGGCTCCCGGTGATGACGAAGGCGGGTATCGCGCTGCGTAGCGCGGTGCGGGTGATGCGTACTAGTGGCGTGTCCGGCGTCATTTCGAAGACCAAGATGCGGTTGGCGCGCAGCGGCCGGCGAGGGCGGTAGCAGCTGAAGTGATTACGAAAGCGGGAACCGTGGGGATGCGGCGCGTCTTCGGATGGATACGCCGGCGTCGGGTGGACTTATTGATTGCCGCCATTCTGTTGGTTACTTCGTTGGTGGCCTCGGCTGTCACTATTTTCCGTGCACCCCAGGTCAGTCCGATCGACGAGATCAGTCACATTGATTACGTCTGGCGGGTTATGCACGGCGAGCTTCCACATCGTGGGGATGAGCTCACAGATTTCGCCTTGAACCAGTGGGCTTGCAGAGGGCAGGAAAATGTCGGCGATTCTCTGCCCGCGTGCGGTACGACGGACCGCGCAGAATTCGACATCATCACGGAGAACTACAACGCTTGGCAACCACCGTTGTTCTTCGCTGTTGTGGGAGCGATGACCCGTGTCGGGATGATGCTGACCTCCTTTGATGCGGTCGTTCTGATGCGGTTGGCGTGCGCTGTCATTTTCGCCGTCGGCTTGGTCTGCCTGTATGCGATCATGCGTCGCTGGGGCGTACCCGCTGCGGTTGCTTTCGGTTGCTGCGCCCTTCTATTCGGAATGTCAGCTTTCGCGTTGACGTCTAGTACCGTGTCCACGGACGCGCCATTCCTGTTGGTCGGTGTCGGCGCTGCGTGGGTGCTGAAGCGTGAGGCCAGAGACGAGAAGCACGGCTGGCATATTGCGCTGCTCGTCGGTCTGCTCTCAGCTCTGGTTAAGACCATCGCGTGTGCGGCCGTGTTAGTGGTTGCGGTTGTGTTGGGGGTTACTGGTCTTTACCGGTTGCTGCGGCACCGTGCTGACGGATGGCGTTGTGGCTTTACCGCGCTCGGGGCCGTCGTGGGTGTCGGAATTGGGACGCTGACTTGGAACGCGTACGTGTCCGCGCACACCCCCGCGGGCTGGCAGAATCCGGTGCTCGGTGTCAACACAGTGGTGCTGGAGAGCGGCGAGCTGCCGTTCCTGCACTGGCTGGCAACCGGTACGAGCGTGTTCGGGTGGTCCGGCTTCTGGGAACCTGTACAAACGGTTACCTATCTTGGCAGCTTTACCCAGGGGATCGCTGCGCTGCTGCTGACCGCTGCGCCGTTCATGGCTGTGCTGGTGCTGAGCGGTCCTGAACGTAAATTGGGTTGGGTAGGGTTGCTCGGCCCGTTTATGGTGGTGATGTTCGTCGAGGTCCAAGAATGGCTCCGTGAGCACGCCTATTTCGCTACTGTCTTTCCTCGATATGGACTCTCGCTTGTTGCGCTGACGGCTCTGTGTTTGGCCGTTGCGCTCCGAAACAGGTCGCGTACGACTCAGGCGCTCACCGCGTTAGGAGGGACGTTGATTGCGGTGCTCAGCGTGCTCGACGCCATGGGTATGGGGGTCTTGTCGGTATCATGAGCGCGGTCGCCGGCGTCTGGGCCGTTGTTGTCAGCTATCACCCGGGGCAGGAGCTTCGGGGATTGCTTGAGTCACTTACTGAACAGTGTGAGGGCGTCGTCGTAGTAGACAACGGCTCTGACGCGGACGAACTGTCCGGTTCCTCAGGTATACGCTCGCTGTGTCACGCCGTGGGAGCCGTCTTGGTTGAGCAGGGGGCTAACACGGGCGTGGCCACGGCTCAGAATCGCGGTATATCGGTCGTGCGTGCGCGGGGCGCACGTTTCGTGGTGCTGTTCGACGACGACTCCGCACCGTCCGACGGAATGATTGCAAAGCTCCGCGAGGCGCTAGCCCAGGGCGACCACGGCCGAGTAGCGGCTGTGGGTCCGTTGATTCGAGAGAACAAGCCGGGCGGTGACCAGTTGGTCTACGTTGCTCGGCGCTGGGGGCCCCGGCGGGCCACGGTCGACGAGTTGCGATCTCCCCGGCTATCTGCCGCCTTCTTGCTGGCCTCCGGCTGCCTGATTGATCTGGACGTCTTAGCAGAGGTCGGGGGAATGAATGAGGCCATGTTCATTGACCACGTGGATCTCGAGTGGGGCCTGCGCGCCCGCAAGGCGGGCTATGCCCTGCTAGTGGCTACCGGAACGGTCATGAATCATTCTCTCGGAGATGAGACGGTTCAGCTGCCGGGGCGAGCACAGCCCGTCCATGTTCACGGGCCGATACGCGGTTACTACCTGATGCGAAACACGATCGCGCTGATACGGTCCGGCCTCATGCCCGTTGCCTGGAGGGTCGGCTACTTGGTGTGGATGTTGAAGTACATTGCCTTCAACGCACTCATCGCCGACAGACGCCGTGAGCGTCTGCGCGCAATGAGTCGTGGCATCGTGGACGGGCTGCGCGACAGGGGCGGCCCGGCTCCCTTTTGACGGCTGGCGGGGCTTCAACGCTTAGCGACCGTGCGTCTGATGACGCGCACGGCACGCTTGACGACGGCCACAGCACCTTCACGCTGGAACAGATCCTGCGTCTTGAGCAGCATGCGGTGGGTTCGTGATACAGGTGGCGCGTCAGGGACCGGTACAGCGACGTAGGCATCGACCCGCGCGTCTACACTGGAGAAAGGCTCATCGTCGGCGACGTCCTTCCAGCCGCTGTGCGCGCGGTGTCCGTGCTCGCGTACGGCAAGTGCGACGTCGATGAGGATGTTCTCGTAGACCACGGCTTGGAGGTACGGGGAATAGTTAAGCAGTGCTTCCCGGCGCGCATGGGCGCCCACGCGCGCGCGTACTCTGGGACTTTCGAGCAGAGTCTCGAGCGCACGCTCCCACTCTTGAGGCGTTTTAGCGAGGTAACCGGTCCGTCCATCGTCGATGGCCTCACGGAAGGGTTGAGTTGGCGAGGCGATCGTGGGAGTCTCGACCAGGGCTGCCTCCAGCCACTTAATGGCTGATTTGGACTCGTTGAAAACGGAGTCTCCGGTCAGTGGCGCCAGACAGATATCGGTATCGCGCAGGGCCCGCGGCAACTCTTGCCAGTCAAGGAAGGGGAGACGCTGCACGCGGTCTCCGAAGCGCTGCAGGGCAGTGGTGGGCTGAATGTGGCCGCCGAGAACCAGGACCACGTCTTGGTGTCGTTCCATGACCGCGGTGACTGTGGACTCAATGCTCGCCCAGTCGGCGTCGTGCGTAGTGGTGCCCGAGAAATACCCAATACGCGGGGGTCCAGGGGTGCGGGGAGAGGCGACAGCTGCGTCGGAGGCGCGGGCCAATATTCTCCCGACGCCGTTGGCGAAGCGGTATGCGGGCAGTCCTGTCAGCTCGTTCGCCCGGTCGCACAGAACTTGTGTCGATCCAATATAAGCGTCAGAGTTCTCTAGTGTGGTGCGATAGCGCTCGACACCGTGCCACCACAGATCTGCCTCCGCATCGGAGAGTCCATCAAGGTTATCTAGCGTGCCACGTAGCGACGGATCGAAAATAAGATCATCGACGTCGAATAGAATCGGCACGGTCCGGTCCGAGTCCTTGATACTGTTGATGAGCTCCAATATCTGATTGGTGGCAGGAACTCGGTAGAGAACGACGGCGTCCGCCTTGCCGGCGATCTCGGTGAGCTCCGGATCACGGTAGTGACGGACGTCAGTGTTGTATCCGCGTATTCGTAGCGCCTCGGCGGGCAAGTGCACCCGGTACCGCAGCGGGGCGCCAGAGATACCGACAATGAACAGGATCCGGTGCAAGAGACTGCGTTGGGCATCGCGCACTGCGGCCTGTGAGTCCGCTTGTGCCGAGGGCGCCGACGGGCCGTCGACTAGATCTTCGTAAAGCTTGAGAATGCCGGCCGCCTGATCGGAGAAAGTGCGGATAGGTGAGGATGACCCCCGGCCCGTCATTGACCTGGCGTTGCTGGGATCGGAGGCGAGTTCCCTCAGGGCATTGGCTAAGGCCTCGGGGTTGCCCGCCGGAATGATCAGTCCGTTGAAACCATCCTCCACCGCCTCCTCAGGGCCGAGCGTATCCGTACACACCACACCCAGGCCCGCGGCGAGAGCCTCGCGAGTCAGGATCGAGTGGGACTCACGCATGACAGAGGGCAGTACAAGGAAGTCGTGCTTTGCCAGTACCGTCGGCAACTCCTCCGGGGCAAAGGCGGGCTCGAGTCTGACCCAGGCGGGAAGACTCCGAACATGTGCGTCGTGCGTGCCATAAGCGTCAAGGACGAGCTCGGAGACATCTTCGAGTCTGCGGCATGCGTCCACCAGAACATCGAAGCCCTTCATCGCCTGGGCACCACCGGCGTACATAAGGCGTAGAGGGCCGGCCGCTTCGCGTGGGCGGAGCGCCGCCGTCCGGGTGAGTGTGGCGAGCTGCTCATCCGGTAGCCCGTTCTCATCTACACGCAGAATGGAAGCGTCCACGCCGTTGGCGGCGTAAACGCGGGCAGCGCTGGCGGACGGTGCGAGTACCACATCGACGGCGTCCAGCGCGCGGCGCATGCGTGCAGAGCGTTCCCGAAGGGCTGGTCCGCCGGTCTCACAGTCGCACGCTCCCAGATCGGCGACTAGCGAAGTCGGGCGCATGTCCTCGTTAACCAGGAACTGGTGGGAGCAGAACCACCAGAAGTCGTGCATGGTCAGCACCACGCGGGCACCGGCATTGTGGGCGGCCTCCACGAGTCCGACACCCAGAGTCTGAATCGAGTGAAAGTGGACCACTTGGGGACGAACTCGGTCAAGCCATGTTCGGAAAGCGGCAGTCGCCTCAGGATTGTCCCAGTTGCGTTCATCGTCCCAGGCCGTCCATGGGGTCGTCACCAGCCAGGTGACGTGTACGCCTTCAACATCCTCGTCCCAAGTCTCCAGCGGACGGCGGTTCTCATCGAGGTACCCCGCGTAAACGTAGGACTCGTGTCCGGCTCTATGCGCGGCGAGGGCGACCCGCTGCGGCACGAGGGTGCCGCCGGAAACGAAATTCGGAGGATAGTGTCCTGACACCTGGGCGATCCGCATGGGACTCATGCTACCGGCACCGTCTTGTGCTGACGGTCGTGGCGCGTCGCCGTATGCTGGCGTTCATGACCGACTCAACGCCTGTCGACCCCCATACCGACCTGCGCACAGCCGACCGCATGTTTCGTCAGGCGCTCGCAGCCCGGGCAGAAAGCGCCGAAGTACAGGGCCTCAAGCAGGAGATTGAGGAGTATCGAGCGCTGGTGACAATGTTGAGCGCGGGTATCCGCTTGCGGGACCAGTTGCTGCAGGAACAGGCGACGCGGGTGCGGGAGGAGACGCTTCGAGCGGACAGGGCCCAAGATGAGTTGCAGGCGGCGACGTCGTCGGAAGCGTCGACCGCACGCAAGGGGCATCCCGTGCTGGGTAGGCTGTCGCGGCGGGTGGCCATGCCGATCCGTGGAACCCGCCGGATTATCGGGACAATGGCTGGGAAGAACCGATGACAGCGGTCGATGTCTTCATTAGCCCGGGCAGCGACGAGGATGAGGAGCGTACCCTCGCAGCGTTTGGTCTGGTGCGCCGGGAGCAGGATCGGGCATGCGTCACCCCTTGGCGCGAAGCCGTTGTGCGTCCAGAAGCGTCTCACGTGTTGCTGCTGCGGGCTGGCGACAAGGTTGAGTCGGGAGCCCTGGAAGCATTGTCGTGCTTTGCTCAGGCATTTGAGGCCCAGGTCACTACGATGAACGCCAGGACTCCTTTCGGCGTCATACACTCTCCGCGCTGGCTGCCGCTGTTGCTGGAACAACTGCCCTACGGTGGGCGTGCGGTGCTAATCGAAGGCGGGTACGCCGCGAAGAAACTGCCACAGTTGGAAGACTCGATGTCGGATTGGGAGATCTTGCTGCGAGTCACGTCGGAGGCGGAGCGGATCGTCCACTGCCCGGTGACGGCGGTGGTACAGGCCACCACGACCAGCATGGCGGCACAAGCAGATCGCCCGAAGCTGACACGCATGTTCCGCGCTGCACAGGGGCGTTCCGCGGAATCAGTCGTTCTGTCCTCCGCGGGCATGCCACTCGTGCGGCATAGGGACGATGCTTCTGAGCACGTGTCGATCATCGTGCCAACCGCCTTCGCCAGTCGGCGCGTCGACGAAGCCACAGAGGTGCTGGTAGAGCGTCTATTGCGGGCACTCGTACGCACAGTCGAACATGACCGCTGGGAGGTCGTGCTTGTTGTTGACGAGACAACCGCGGATTCAGCGGTGACGCCTTGTCGGGAAATCCTTGGGAATCGTCTACGCGTGGTCCGGACGAGCGGTCCGTTCAACTTCTCCGTGGCCGTCAACGAAGGCGCGAGGCAAGCCGCGGGAGATGTTCTGCTGCTGCTCAACGATGATGTTGAACCCATCACCTCGGGTTGGATGAACAATCTTCTAGGTACGCTCGCCAGGCCAGAGGTCGTGGTTGTCGGTGCCCGACTGCTGTTTGAAGACGACACCATTCAACACATGGGAGTGGTCTGCCCTCCCGGTGAGTTACCCATGCATCCTCGGATCTTCGAGGTTGACGATCCGGGTCATCCTCAGGCGCAGGCGGATGTTCCGTATCTGGCGGTGACGGGTGCTTGCTTGATGTGTACAGCCGCCGACTTCCGGGCCGTCGGCGGATTCAACGAAGACCTGCCTCTCAATTTCAACGACATTGACTTCTGCCTCAAGGCGGGTACTGACGGCAGAGCCGTGATTTGCGTGAACTCGGTACGGATGCGGCATCGTGAGTCCTCTACTCGTCGTCCGCAGATCACCTCTGAGGAGATCGCCTCCCTGCTGCCATGGCAGCACAGCATGATGCGTGATCCGCATATCGAATACCGACACTGGTGACCGGCGAAGGTTAAGTAGCGTCGGGCCCTCGGCGGGACACCACTCGCAGGGCCCCACGGATCAATTGAGTTACTTGGTGCGGCGCAGGCCTGACACACGACGCATGGTCAGAAGACTTCCGCCGCCCATGACGAGATCCGCGACGGTCAGCACCACGCGGGACAGCAGCACCACCGCGACGACGCCGCCGGTGGTCAGCGAGCCCGCCAGGACGAGCCCGAGCACACCCTCGCGCACGCCGGCGCCCGCGGGAACGAATACGATCAGGAAGCCGACGGTCCAGGCCATGGCGTACCCGCCGATGCACAATGCCAGTGTGGCCGGCGAGCCGGCCATTCCAATGCCGATACCCAGCAGCCACACCTGAATGCCGGCGACCGCCCAGGCGACGAGTGTCCAGGCCGTGCAGGCGCCGATCCCGGACCAGCTGACCGGATGTTCCAGCGGAGGCCGCCCCGTGAGCCGGAAGACCAGCGCGAGTAGCCGGTTGAGGACCGGCGGCAGCAGCATGACGACGAAGACGGGGAGTGTCCAGCTCACCCAGCCGTAGCTGTCGCGCAACTGGTCTGAGGCGAAGGGCATCATCACGACCGCCAGCGCGGCGCCGGTGACGATGGAGACGATTACCGTCACCGCCATGACCGACACCGAGCGGCGGCGCGGAATGTCATGGTCTGCACCGAGCTCCGCCGCGGCGAGGATGTTCCACACCCCTCCGGGCATGTACTTGCCGAGCTGGGAGACGAAGAAGACGCGGAAGGCCGCGCTCAGCGGCAGCGTTGTGCCCATGTCCGCCAGCAGTACCCGCCAGGCGAGCATGGTCAGCAGCACGTAGATCACGCCGGCCAGCAGTGAACCGAGTAGCAGTAGCGGATTCATGCCGGCCATGGCGGCCACGATGTCATCCCACTGGGAGACGACCGCATACACGGCCAGCAGGACCACCAGCACGAGAAAGCCAACCCGGACCGGCGTGGAGCGCAGCGCATCCACGGTCTTCTTGATGAGCAGGCTCACCGAGTCGCCTCCGTGGTACGAGCGCGCTCCAGGGCAGCGACCAGCGGGAGGACGGCCTGCTCGGGCACGAAGGCCGCCGCGGCGGCCTTGGCGCGCTCACGTGCGTCGCGCAGTGCCGTCGGATCGGTTGCCAGACGCTCCAGGGCGTCCGCCAAGGCGCGGGGATCACCCGGCGGGACCAGAATCGCGCCGTCGCCGATCGCGCGGCGTTGCGGGGCGGTGTCGGAGGTGACGACGGCGCATCCGGCCGCCAGCCCTTGGTAGACCTTGTTCGGGACGACGTCGAGCGCTTTGTCGGTGGTGCCGACGATGCCGAGGCAGACGTCGTGCTCGGCCACCACACGGGGCAGCTCGGCGGAGTCCACCCAGTCGCGCCACTGAACCATCCGCTCGGCCGGGGAGCCGGCCAGGATCTGTTCGCATTCGGCGCGATCCTGCCCCGCTCCGATCAGCAACGTTCGCACCGGCACACCTCGCTCAGCAAGTTGCCGCAGCGCGTGAGCGATGTATGGCGTGCCTTGCAGCGGAGTGAACAGCCCGAAAAAGACCAAGGTGAGGGGGCGTCCTGTGTTCCGGGCGCCGTCGTCGTCGCCGCGTGCCGTGGCGGCGCCCTCTCCGGCCTCATACCAGGAAATGGGGGCCCCGACCGGGACGATCACCCCGCGGTCGGTGATGGAGGCGTCAAGCTTGGCGGCGTGCTCGGCGGTGTCCAGCACTACCACATCGGCGCAGTGTGTTGCCATACGGTCGAGGACGGACAGAAGCTTTGCCTTGGCCCCATCCTCGCCGCGGTCGCGGGCGGTGCCGGAGGCGAAGATCAGGTGGTCCAGAATGATCGTCGTGCGGGGGTAGAGCAGACGGGCCAGCAGCACGTCGAAATGACCCATGTAACCCACCAGCAGGGCATCGGGCTTGTGGGAGCCGCGATAGCGGCGACTGCCGGCGGCCAGACGAGACCAGCGCGAGGTCAGTCGCCCGGCAAGAACCGGGAGTCGCCAGGGCTGTTTGAGGATCGCGACCCGGTCGGCGGTGCTCAGTCCCAGGGGCTCATCCAGCTCGCGGACCTTGTTGCCGGGTGTGCGACGCAAGCCCTCCAGAAGCACCTCGACGCGCGGATGCGAGGCGACGTCATAGGTGCCGAAGCCCAGAACCCTGCGCACGTCTCAGTCTTCCTGGCTGTTGGGATCGTCCCCGCCCGGCAACAGGCCGGGGATGAGGGCGGCTCTGATACCGGAGATCTGCGTGTCGTCCACGCGCCCATACTCGATGTTCTTCACCCGTTCCAGAGTCTCCTCGATCAGCACCCGGTTGGTGCGCTGCAGGTCGGCGATCACCAGCAGGGCCACACACAGCAGGGCCGCCACCAGCATCGTGGTGCCGAAGACCAGCGACTGGATGTGACCGCCGGCGGTGCCCATGCACCACAGGATGAAGAAGCGGACGAACGGAATGGCCCCGACGATCGCGAAGAACGCTGCCAGCCAGCCCAGCACCACGTGCGGTTTGAACATCAGGTAGGAGCGGGTGATCGCTCCACCGGACTTGGCCATGTGCTGGAAGATGTTGTTGAACAGGCGCGATTCACGCGTCTTGGGGTTGGTGGTGATCGGCACCGACGCAATGCGCAGCCGCTTGTTGCCCGCCTGAATGATCGTCTCCATGCAGTAGGAGAACTGAGTGATCACATTGAGTTTGAGCAGGGCGTTCTTGGAGTAGGCGCGGAAGCCGGAGGCGGCGTCGGGCAGGCGGGTGCCGGCCGCGTAGTTGACCACCTGGGAGCCGAAGTGCTGCATGCGCTTCTTGAACCAGGAGAAGTGAGCGATCTTGGCGGTCTGCCGATCGGCGATGGCGATGTCGGCCTCGCCGCGCACCACCGGGGCCACCAGGTCGCCGATGTACTCCTGCTTGTACTGGTTGTCGCCGTCGGTGTTGACCACAATGTCGGCGCCGTGCGCCAGGGCGTAGTCAACGCCGTCCCGGAAGGAGCGGGCCAGGCCCATGTTGCGGGCGTGGCGCACGAAGTGCTTGACCCCGTGCTCTCGGGCCACCTCCACGGTGCGGTCCTTAGAGCCATCGTCGATGACGAGGATCTCGATCTCGTCGACCCCCTCGATCTGACGGGGAATCGTGTCCAGGACCAGGCCTAGCGTCCCCTCCTCATTGAGACAGGGGATCTGCACGAACAGCTTCATGAACTTCCTTCTCGGATGGGAGCGCCGGCGAACGCAGGTAGGTGCGTCGAGCACCGCGATGGTGTGACGTGGCCAAGCCTACAAGCTGCCCGCCATCCGGGGCGGCACCGGATGCCTACACAGGGGCGAGCTTCAGCGCCGGCCGATGCCCGCGTAGGTGAAGCCGGCGGCCTTCCAATCCTCGCGCGGCAGCGCATTGCGCCCGTCGATGACGATGCGGCGGGCCACCAGCTCGGCGGCCTTGGCGGGGTCGAAGGTGGTGAACTGCTTCCACTCGGTTCCCAGCACGATCAGGTCAGCGCCATTCAGCGCCGCCTCAATACTGGAGGCGATCTCGTAGGGCAGGCCCTCGCGGTCGGCCAGGATGGGGCTGGCCGCCGGGTCCATGACCACCACAGAGGCGGACAGGTCCGTGAACTCCTGCGCCAGGTCGAGTGCGGGGGAGTTGCGCATGTCGTCACTGTCCGGCTTGAAGGCCGCGCCGAGGACCGCCACCCGCTTTCCAGCCAAGTCCTCGCCCAGCAGCCGACGCGCGGTGTCCACCACGGAGTGGCGTACGGCGTCGTTGACCTTGTCCACTTCGGCCAGGAAGCCAAGCGACTCGCCGACGCCCAGTTCGTTGGCGCGGGCCTGGAAGGCGCGAATGTCCTTGGGCAGGCAGCCTCCACCAAAGCCGATACCCGCACGCAGGAACCGCTTGCCGATGCGGTCGTCCAGGCCGATGGCGCCGGCCAACGCGGTCACGTCGGCGTCGGCGGCGTCGCAGATCTGAGCCATGGCGTTGATGAAGGAGATCTTGGTGGCAAGGAAGGCATTGGCGGAGATCTTCACCAGCTCCGCGGTCTGATAATCCATCACCAGCCGGGGCTTACCCGCCTCGATAATCGGCCGGTACAACTCGTCCAGGACCGCCTGTGCGTCCGCCGCGGCCCGCTCGTCGTCGGGCAGTCCGTAAACCATGCGGTCGGGGTCGAGGGTGTCCTTGACCGCGAAGCCCTCGCGCAGGAACTCCGGGTTCCACACCAGGGTCACGCCGGTAGGGGCGACCTGCTCGGCCAGGCGGGCGGCGGTACCCACCGGGACGGTGGACTTGCCGGCGACGACCTCCGGTCCGTCGGTGCACTGGCCCAGGTGCGGCAGCATGCCCTCGATGGCTGCGTTCACGTAGGTGAGGTTCGCGGCACCGGTCTCCGACTGGGGCGTGCCCACGCCGATGAAGTGCACCTGCGCGCCGGCGATTGCCGCGTAGTCGGTGGTGAAGGTCAGCCGCCCGGCATCCACGTTGCGGCGCAGGACATCCTCGAAATCGGGCTCGAAGAAGGGGGCCTTGCCCTGGGACAGCAGCTCGACCTTGCGGGCGTCGACGTCAACCCCCACCACCGTATGGCCCAACTCGGCCATCGAGGCCGCGTGCACAGCGCCCAGGTATCCACAACCAATTACCGAAATACGCATGTGGGAAGGCTAACGGACTAGGCAAGGACTTGGCGCGTGTCGCGTCGCAGAGATGGCCACATTTTCGGACTCGTTGCCCACAGGGGTGGGGGGTGGGTCACGTCCCCATGAGGCGCACCCCGCTAGCGTTCACGAACTCACAGCTCGATCGTGGGCACGTAGGCGTCCAGGCGCTCCATGGAGTCGCCCGGCGTGAACCCGGTCGCCTCGATCTTGCTCAGGTCCAGGGCGCTGCGAAGCGGGCGCGGGGCGATGCCCTCCTGCCCGGCGTAGTACTCGGCGGTGGACACGGGAGTGACCTCGTCCGCTCTGTGGCCCACCAGTTCGTAGACGCGCTTGGCGACGTCGCACCAGGAGACCACGGGCCCCTCACCGGACAGGTTGTAGGTGCCGTACTCGGCGCCGGTGCACAGCAGGTGGATGATGCCGGCCGCCAGGTCGGTGGTGAAGGTGAGTCGGCCGGTCTGGTCGTCCACCACCTTCGGAGCGATGCCGCGCGCGGCCAGGGAGGCCATGGTCTTGGCGAAGTTCTTGCCGTCACCCACCACCCAGGAGGTGCGCACCAGGTAGTGCTTGGGAGTGGCCTCGACGGCGGCGTCGCCGCCCGCCTTCGACTGGCCGTACACACCCAGCGGGCTGGGGGACTCATCCTCCGTGTGCGGCTCAAGCGTGCCGTCGAAGGTGTACTCGCTGGAGATGTGCACCAGGGTCAGATCGTGGCGGGCCGCCTCCCGGGCCAGGTTTGCCGGGCCGGTGGCGTTGGCGCGCCAGGACAGGGGCCGTCCCTCGGGGGTCTCGGCGCCGTCGACGTTCGTCCAGGCGGCGGCGTTGATGATGATGTCGTAAGCGGACCAGTCCCAGGCGGCCATGGCGTCGGCGTCGGAGATGTCCACCTCCGGCAGATCCACGCCGGTGGGGCTGAAGCCGGCCGCGGGCAGCTGCTTCATGAGCTCGCGGCCGAGCTGCCCCTTGCAGCCGGTGACCAGCACGCGCCTGCCATCCGCGGTGGCGTCGGTGGCTGCGAAGGGGACGACGTCCGCCAGGCGCGGGTGGGCGCGGTCCTTGTCGGACTGGATCGCCTGCTCCAGCGGAATCGGCCACGGCACGGCGACGGTCTCATCGGCCAGGTTCAAGAAGGTGTACTGGGCGTCGGGCGACCAGTGATCGTTGACCAGGTAGGTGTAGGCGGTGTTCGGCTCCAGCGTCTGGTAGGCGTTGCCCACACCCTTGGGCACGAACACGGCCACCGACGGGTCGATCTCGGTGGTGTACACGGTGCCGAAGGACGGCCCCTCACGTAGGTCCACCCAAGCACCGAAGACGCGCCCGGTGGCCACCGACACGAACTTGTCCCACGGCTCGGCGTGGATGCCGCGGGTCACCCCGACCTCGTCGTTGAAGGAGATGTTGTTCTGCACCGGGCCGAAGTCCGGCAGCCCCAGGGCCGTCATCTTCTCCCGCTGCCAGTTCTCCTTGAACCAGCCCCGGTTGTCGCCGTGCACGGTCAGATCGATGCGCAGGAAGCCGGGAATCGGGGTGGTCTCAACACCGAGCGGCTTGAGCAGCTCGATGCCGTCGGTGCGGTCGGGGGTGTCGGCCGTGTCAGTCATGGTTCTCCATCTGGTTCGCACTACGGTGCCGGGCTGACGGCGAGCGCCGCAAGCCGTCGACCCACCTAGCCTAGACCTGTAGGGCATCCCGTCCCTCCCGGCTGGGCAAATGCCGTCTCTCGGTCGAGGAAACCGCACGTTCACGCGCCATGGCAGGGGTACCTCACTGGCAGCAACCTGGATAGGCCCACCCAGCCAATGCCGCTAAGCCCGGGTGGTTGGCTTCACTCCAGGCAACCCAGGAAACAAACAGAGTCTCCATAGCCGCCTCAATACCTGCTAGCATTCCCTGGCGCGAGCTTCCGGCGACTGTTTGCGAGATCTTCTCGGTCGTGTTGACGAGACTGCGTGCTGCTGCGGCATGCGCAACTCCTGCATGGCGGGGTGCGACAGCGCCGGCGTTCCACTCCTCTCCGGTCGGCTTGGGGTGCGGGCATCGCGTCGAGCAACGAGGAGAATAATCAATGGATGCAGCAACCGGGTCGAGCCAGGCGGGACGATCGCGGTGGCCCCTTGGAAGCCGCAGGCGCCTCGGGGCCGCGCTGACCATGCTGCTTTTGCTCGTCGTCGGGGTCGGCTGGGTGCTGTGCTCCCCATCGGGCGGCTCTCCCGACGATGACTACCATCTGGGAAGCATATGGTGTCCGCGTCCGGTGGCGGAGTCTTGTCAGACCAAGACGATCGACAACGTTACGCAGGTCCTGGTGCCGCAGACCATCGATGATGATTCGCTCTGCTATAAGAAGCACCCGGAGACATCTGCTGCTTGCCGGATGTCCTATTCGGACGAGACGACCGCCTATACGGCTCGTTATGACGACGGGAACTATCCGGTGGGTTACTACCGTTTCCATCACGCCCTCGTCGGTAGCGACGTCACCCGCTCGGTGATCTTAATGCGTGTTGTCAACGTCCTCATCGCAGTGGCCCTGTTGGGAACGATTGCGCTGCTGTCGCCACCCGCACTGCGTGCCGGCTACATTGCCGCGGTCGGATTCGCCTGGATTCCAATGGGCGTATATTTCGTAGCTTCCAATAATCCCAGTTCGTGGGCGCTGACTGGGGTGCTTGCCTACGCCTCCGGCTTATTCATGTCGCTCAGGGCTGAAGGTAAGCGCCAGTGGCTGCTGCTGGGGCTGGGCGTCGTTGGGAGCGTGCTCGCCTGCATGTCCCGTGGCGACGCGGCCTTCTTCCTCTTCGTGGTCTCCCTGGCGCTGCTTCTGGGGGTGCGTTGGCGGCGGCAGATCCGTGTCCATGCGCTGGTCGCGGCTGTTGTTGGCTTTGCTGGAGTTTGGGTGATGCGGAGCACGGGGCAGGGCGGCTACGCCTCCGGTGAGGGGGCTCAGCCTCCGCCAATGACTCGTACCCGGCTGTTCGAGATCGTTCAGGGTGTGCCTCAGTTCCTGGCGGGTATGTATGGGCGCCGCTGGGGTGGAGGTTGGTGGGATGTCCCCATGGACGGCGTGATCACCATTGGCGCGCTGAGCCTCGCCGGTATCGCGCTGTTCATGGGAGTCCGGGTGATGACCTGGCGTAAGTTGTTGTCGGCGGGAGTTATTCTCGGGGCGCTGGCGGGAATGCCCGTTGTGTATGCGATTCTCAATGGCTTGCCGAATGTCTATGTCATGGTTCAGCCCCGCTATGTGCTGCCGTTGCTGGCGGTGTTCTACCTCGTGCTTTTTCTCACCGACGACTCGCGTACGATGATGACTCGTACGCAGGCGATGCTGGTCGTCGTTGTGTCCACTGCGGTGAGTTCCGCTGCGGTTCATCGACTACTGCTCCGGTATACGCAAGGCATTGAGGACATCAATCGTGTGCCCTTTAACCTTGATGTCGGCGTCCAGTGGTGGTGGAACATTCCTATCTCCCCGATGCAGCTGTGGGCATTGGTCACGGCCTGTACCCTCTTGGCCTCCACGATGCTGGTGTGGTTGGTGGGCGGCGGCAGGTCACGGCCGGTTGAGCGCGAGACTCCCGCTGCCTCCGCGGCCCCGACGGCGGAGTCGCCTGCTGCCGCGTGACCTGGAGGTGGGCGGTGTGGGCCATCGCCGGGGGAAACGCCGGCGGCGTTTGTTCAAATCTGGGTGGCGTGTGTATGCTTTCGAACGCTAGCCATGATTGAAAGCTGATGAACGGATGGTGTTGCCTGTGACTTCTCCAGATAAGGGGACCCTTTCTTTGAAACGGTCGCAGTTCGATGTGCTCTACGCGTACTTGCGCGCCGGAGAGCCGCTGACTCAGCGGCAGGTCCAGGCGGCGACCGGCATGTCGTTGGGCAGCGCCAACGCTGCGGTGCGCGAGTGTGAGGCACTCGGGCTGCTGGCGGACCGCTCCCTGACTGACGCGGGTGCAGCCGCGTTGGAACCGTACCGCGTGACCAACGCCGTCGTACTCGCTGCTGGGCTCTCCGAGCGGTTCGCTCCGATTTCCTACGAGCGTCCCAAGGGAACCCTGCGGGTCCGTGGGGAGGTGCTCATCGAGCGGCAAATTGAACAGCTACTTGAAGCCGGAATAAGCGACATCACCGTCGTTGTCGGATACAAGAAGGAGTACTTCTTCTACCTGGCGGAGAAATACGGCGTCCGAATCGTCGTCAATGATGAGTACGCCACGCGTAACAACAACGGTTCTTTGTGGCGCGTACGCGACCGGCTCGACAACACCTACGTGTGTTCCTCGGATGACTACTTCACCGTTAACCCCTTCGAGTCGCACGTCCATCACGCCTACTACTCGGCCCAGTATGCTGAGGGCAGCACCGACGAGTGGTGTATAACCGTGGGCGCAGGTGATCGCATTACCGGCGCGACTATGGGCGGTGCCGACGCCTGGACGATGCTCGGTCACGTCTACTTCGACCGGACCTTCTCGGCAGCGTTCCGCCAGATCCTTGAAGAGGTGTACCACCTGCCGGAGACCGCCGCAAAGCTGTGGGAAGCGATTTACCTCGACCACGTCAGCGACCTTGACATGCGAGTGCGCCGCTACCCGGCTGGCGTCATCAATGAGTTCGACTCGGTTGACGAGATCCGTTCTTTCGATCCGTTGTTCATGGAGAATGTGGACTCGGAGGTGTTCGACAATATTGCCTCGGCTTTGAGCGTGCCAAAGGCAGAGATCGTCGACTTCTATCCGCTCAAGCAGGGCATCACGAACCTCTCGTGCCACTTCAGCGCCGGCGGCCAGGAATACGTGTACCGTCATCCAGGCGTCGGCACGGACCAGATCGTTGATCGGCAAGCTGAGTTTGATGCTCTGTTCCTGGCCCGGGAGCTCGGCATTGACCGGACATTTCTCGCGGGCGACCCAGACAAGGGGTGGAAGATATCCCGTTTCATCCCCCACTGTCGTAATCTAGACGTGAACCGTCCTGGTGAGTTGGCGCGGGCGATGTCCATGGCGCGCAGTCTTCACAACAGCGACCGAGTGCTCGCGCGCAGCTTCGGTTTCGTGGAGGAGGGGCTGCGCTACGAGCGCCTACTTACCGCCAACGGTCCCGTCGATGTGCCCGGATATGGCGAGCTGCGGGAGAAGATCCTTCGGCTTAGCCGCTATGCCGATGCCGACGGCTTCCCGGTCGGGCCCAGCCACAATGACTTCTTTCCGCTGAACTTCCTCGTTGATGAGCACGGGCACATCGATCTTATCGACTGGGAGTATGCCGGTATGTCCGATGTTGCTAGCGACTTCGGCACCATGGTCGTGTGCGCCCAGCTGAGCGGTGAGCAGGCTGAGGAAGCGCTATTCGCCTATTTCGAGGGCGAGCCCACTCCCGTTGAGCGACGTCACTTCTGGGCACACGTCGTTTTCGCCGGCTGGTGCTGGTATGTATGGGCGTTGGCGAAGGAAGCGGAGGGGGATGAAGTGGGGGAGTGGCTGTTCATCTACTACCGCCATGCCGTCGACTACGTTGATGCGCTGTTGGCCTCCTATGAGACAGACACTCCGTTGTTGAGCGCGCCGGCGCCGCGCCTGTCGGCGGGAGCGGTGGCATGAGGTACGGGGTGATCAGCGGGGCGCTGTGGGGCCTCGACACCGTTGTTCTCGGTATGGCCCTGGTACTGGTGCCGTTTCTCGGCGTTGGGAACGCGACGCTAACCGGCGCCGTTCTGCACGACACCACGTGCGCTATTGTGCTTGCGCTATATATGGCAGCGCGGGGTCGGCTGCACGATACCGCGGCGGCCCTGCGCACTCGTAGCGGTAAGATTGTCATGCTTGGGGCGCTCCTGGGTGGTCCCTTCGGAATGACCGGCTACCTGATTGCGATTGATAACATCGGTCCTGCCTACACCGCGATCATCTCCACGTTCTATCCCGCCGTGGGCACCCTGCTGGCCGCGATTCTGCTCGGCGAGCGTATGAGACCGCGACAGGTGGTGGCGCTGGTGGTGGCACTGGCGGCAGTGGTACTTATCGGATGGTCCTCCACGGAGTTCGATGTTCCCGGCTCAGCGCCGGTCGGTGTTCTTGCCGCGCTCGCGTGCGTGTTGGGCTGGGGCTCTGAGGCCGTGCTGTTGGCCTGGGGCATGCGTGATGACACGGTTGACAACGAGACTGCGCTGCAGATTCGCGAGACCACGTCCTCACTGGTCTATTTGCTAGTGGTTGCACCGTTGTCCGGGATCCTTGGTTTCACCTTGGCGTCTGTGGCAACGCGGGCCGCCTCGGTCGTTGCGCTTGCCGGAATTGCGGGTGCGTTCTCATACTTGTTCTACTACAAGGCCATCGGCACAATCGGGGCGTCGCGAGGCATGGCTCTGAATATCTCGTATTCGGCATGGGCGGTACTGTTCGCCTTTCTGCTCCAAGGGTCCGTGCCCACGCCGCTGCAGATCGCGGGGTGCCTCGTCCTGCTGGTTGGAACGGTACTGGCGGCTACGCCGGACTGGCGTACGCTGGTGACCTTTCCGGGGGCTGGACGCGATGCGGCCTGCCCTGACTCGCCAACTGATGACGGCCCAGATCAGACGGGAGATGCCAATGCCTTCTCACGCGGCTGACCAGCGGCAGCTTGACCACATCCACGTGCTGCTCACCCGTTTGCTAGGCGAGTTCGATCGGGTGTGCCGCGAGTTGGGGATCCAGTACGCCGTCTACGGTGGCACCGCCATCGGAGCGGTTCGCCACCGGGGATTTATTCCGTGGGACGACGACGTTGACGTGATGCTCACGCGTGCAGACTACGAGCGGTTCCTGTGCGAGGCCCCCGCCGTCATGGGAGGGGAGTTCGAGCTGCACAACACCCGTACCGTCCCCGAGTTCCCTTTTATGTTCACCAAAATGGTGCTCAAGGGAACGCTTTTAATCCCCGAAGCGGATAAGGACTCGAGCTATCGCATGCCTTTCTTCGTCGACGTCCTTCCGGTGGATAATATTCCTGACGACGACGGCGCCATGCGTTCTATGAGCCGCCGGAGTTGGCTTTGGGGCCGCCTGCTGTTTCTGCGAGGTACTCCCCGCCCCTACCTTATCGGCATCACCGGAGTGCGCCGCCGCCTGATCTATGCGCTCACAACTCTGGTGCACTGGGGCCTGAGGCTGACTCGAGTCTCGCCCGCCGCGCTGCAGCTGCGGTGGGAGAAGGCAGTACGCGCTTACGAGCACGAGGACACGGGACGTATGGCCGACTTCACCATGCGCGATCCCTACAATTGGGTAGTCACCCGCGAGGAGTTGTTCCCCACCCGCGACGTACCTTTTGAGGACATCACCGTAATGCTTCCGCACAACTATGACGCCTTGCTGAGCCGCGGTTACGGCGACTACATGGCCCTGCCGCCGCCGGACCAGCAGCGTAATCACCGGATGCACCTGGTCGACTTCGGGCCGTATGCCGACGAGTTCGAGGAAGGACGGTCATGAGCGGCGACGAACCATCGGAGCAGCTCGCCCAAGTCCAGCGCGCGACTACGCTTGTCCTAGAGGAGCTTGACCGCGTGTGCATTGACCTTGGAGTCCGCTACACCGTCTACGGCGGCACCGCTATTGGTGCCGTGCGTCACCGGGGGTTCATCCCCTGGGATGACGACGCCGATGTGTGCATGCCCCGTCCGGATTACGAGCGCTTCCTTGACCAGGCTCCCGCTGTGCTGGGCGAGGCCTTCAAGATTCACTCGCCGCGTTCCGATCCCGACTATCCTCAGACTTTCGCTGTTCTAGGACTGGTGGGCAGTGAGTTCGTTTCGCAGGCGGCGCGGGATCGCCCTTACCGCATGCCCATTGGAGTGGATCTGTTCCCGCTCGATTCCTTGCCTGACGATGGCGCCTCCTACCGCCGCCAAAGGCGAAGTACCTGGCTGTGGGGGAGGCTGTTGTACCTGAGAGGAACCCCGCACGCGCAGGTTGACCTGCCGGCCCCCCTGACCCATCTCGCTACCGGCGTGCTGCATGTTGTCCACTGGACGATGCGTATGCTCGGCGTAAGTCCGCGCCTGCTGCAGAGCCGGTGGGAGCGCAGCGCGAGACGCTTCGAGGGAAGCCACACCGAGATGCTGGGTGACTACTCGACCACAGACCCGCGCCACTGGGCAGTGCGTCTGGACGAGCTCTTCCCGGCCCGCCGGGTGCCCTTTGAGGGGATTCGTGTCATGCTGCCTCGCCAGTATGATGCCGTCCTGACCCGCGGTTATGGTAGCTATATGGAACTGCCGGCGGAGGATGAGCGGGTGAACCATGCGGCAGCCTGGGTGACTTTTGGGCCCTATGCTTCACCGGAGGACTAGGCGTGGTCAGTGGCGACAGGCGGCAGTTGGGCCGCGACTACGTGTGGAATACCGCGGCCTCGCTCATGAGCTCGCTTTCCCTGGTAATCATGCTCACGGCGGTTACTCGCACCGCCGGAATTGCCGCGGCCGGGGTCTATTCCCTGGCGATCGCCGTCGGCCAGCAATTCCAAACCCTGGGTATGTACGAGGTTCGCACCTATCATGTAACCGACGTCTCCGGGCGCTACGCATTCGGGAACTACCTGGCCACCCGCATCGTGACGACCGTACTCATGATTGGGGGGATCGTAGCGGCGACCATGGCGGGGGCTAATCCTCGCGACGGACTAGTTAGCCTCTTGGTGGCTATGCTGCGCATATTCGATGCGGTTGAGGATGTGTTCTACTCCGAGTTCCAGCGCAATGGGCGGCTGGACATAGGAGGCCGTGCCTGCTTCTGGCGAATCACTACCACGACCGGTGTTTTCGTCGTGACCCTGGTGGTGACTCATGACCTGATGAGTGCCACCATTCTGACGTTGGTGATGTCCAGCATCGCCTTCGTTCTGCTGTACCTGCCCGCGGCACGGCGCCTGTTCTCGGTGCGACCATGCTGGGACTTCAGCCGGATCTGGTCCCTGCTCGTAGAATGCCTGCCGCTATTCCTCGGCTCTTTCCTAGCGATGTATCTGACCAATGCGCCGAGGTACGCTATTGAGGAGTTCCTGGACTCTCAGGCGCAAGGCGTGTTCGCTATCATTTACATGCCGGCAGTAGCCATCAATATGCTTTCCCTGTTTGTGTTCCGGCCATTGCTCACCCCGATTGCCTCCCGTTGGGTCGGCGGTGACAGACAGGGGTTCGCCAGGCTTGTTCGCCGGGGCCTGGTGACCACTTCCGGGGCGTTCGTCCTGGTGGCGTTGGTTTCGCTCGTGGCGGGGCCGTGGATCCTGCAGCTTGTCTTCAATCAGGATGTCTCGGCTTATCTGCCCGAGCTCATGATATTGGTTGCCGGTGGTGCCTTCAACGCTGTGGCGGTCATCCTGTACTACGCCCTGACAACTATGCGTCGTCAGGTTCTGGTCTTTGGAGGCTACGCCGCCGCCGCCGTCGTCGTCCTGGTGCTCAGCCGCCTGTTGGTGCCGATTTGGGCGCTGATGGGAGCGGCCCTGTCATACGCGGGGGCGATGCTCGTGCTCGCCCTGCTGTTCTTACTTCTGTCCCTGCATTCAGCGCGGCTGGCCGGTGCGCAGACGCACGCGACGACGCGTCGGTAGTACGCTGAATGCCGGTCACCCCCATCACTTCAGAAAAGGCCGCTTGTGCACCTCGCTATCGTTACGAACTCCTATCCGCCTCGTCTCGGCGGGCTCGAGTCCCACGTCTCCAACCTCGCTCAGGGGCTGGACGACTTGGGACACCGGGTGCACGTCCTGACGATCTCGTCTGAGCGCTCCAGGCGCAACGACGGCGGCGTCAAGGTTCTGACGGGCCGTGCCCACCTGCCGATCGCGGAGGTCATCTCCTTCCCGGGGCCGGGAACGGCCCGGGCAATCGCGCAGTACCTGCGGCGTGAGCACGTCGACGTCGTTTCTACACACACACGCTTCTTCCCCATGAGCCTCGTAGGGATGCGGGCTGCACAGGCGGCGGGGCTTCCCGTCATTCACACCGAGCACGGGAGTGGTTTCGTCGCCTCTCCTTCCCCCATTATCACCGTGGGCTCCCGCGCCGTTGACCTTACTGCGGGCCGATATGTTCTGCGCCATGCCGACCGGGTGCTCGGTGTCTCGCCCGAGGCGGCTGCATTCGCTCGACGTCTAGGTGCTCCACATGCAGACGTGTTCTACAACGCGATTACACCATCAGTCTTCACGGATGCGGTTCCGGACCGGCCTGACCACCTGGTGTTTGTAGGCCGAGTTGTGGCGGGAAAGGGATGGGACACCTTCCTGCGGGCGGTGTCGGCGTTGCGAGCGGCAGGGCAGGACGTGACCGGCGAGTTGCTGGGCGACGGAGCTCAGCTCGCTCAGGCCCGTCAGGAGTGCAGGACGCTGGGGTTGAACGGAGTGGTCGCGATACGCGGTCGTGTACCGCAGGAGCAGGCGCGCGCAGCCCTGCGCGGAGCGACGCTGGTCAACCCTACGGTGCTGTCTGAGGGATTTCAGACCACCCTACTGGAGACAATTGCCGAGAGGGGGCGGGTCGTGACGTTTGAGGTTCCCGGCGCTCAGCTGCTGAGGGAGTCGGGGGCGCCGGTGAAGATCTGTCGTGAGCGGAGCCTGGACTGTCTGGTGACGGCTCTCCAGGAACTCTTGGATAATCCGCCGGTTCCCGCATCACGGGAGCTCATCGATCCCTGGACTTGGCCGGTACGCGCACGTGAGTACAGCAAGGTGGTCGGTGAAGTACTCGCCGGTCGCTGAGTCCCATGAATGCTGATTCTAGGGCCCGCTACTTGGTGTCGGGTCCGGCATGCGGATGTCGGGGGAAATGGGAATCCAGACCCGCCTGGGTTACAATTAGATTGAGGATTGCGATGTTTTCCGTCAGAATCCGTGTCTCGTCCTCGAGACGGCTAATCTCCAGTGAGTGATGGAGCGTAACCCCCAGCAATAGAAAGATCGCCAGTACGAATAGCAGGTTTGAAGGAACTTCGAATCCGAGGAGGTGGGCCAAGGACGATAGCAGTCCGGGGACCACCGCCAGTAGAACGATGGCTATTCCCACGAGAATCCACAGCGCGGCGTATTTTTCTCGCAGTTTGCCGCCGCGCAGCAGCGTGAAGACAAAAGCGACAACGAGGGCGGCGATGAGGAGGTAGAAGAGCTGGGACATAGTCACTCCCCCTTCTGGGCGGCTGTTGTCGACTCACGCCCCGCTCGGATAATGGGTCGGCGGGTCAGCGCGATGAACAGTGCGAACATGCTTCTGATGAGGTATACGGCAGCCTTCCAGGGATTGTTGGAAGGCGCGCCTGCTTGTCTAGGCCTCATGTCCACACCGACTTGATTCACGGTCAGTCCCGAGCGCACAGCGATGACCAGCGAGTCAATTGTGTCCCCCAAGTACTCGGCCGGATAGTGGAGGCAGTACTGGTCGATCGCGATCGCATCCGCCGCACGGAAGCCGCTGGTGACATCGGTTAGCCTGGTATGCGCAATCCGTCCGATAATGGTGGCGAGCATCACCATCGCCCAGCGCCTTGGCCCGCGTACCCGGTATGTTCCGGTCTTGGTGAAACGTGCTCCGATGGAGATGTTCGAGTGCTCGAGCCCAGCGAGTACCCGATTGATGTCACGAGGATCGTGCTGGCCATCCGCGTCGACTTGGATGGCTCTGGTGTAACCGAAACGGCGGGCGAACTTGTATCCGGTCCGCATCGCCCCGCCGACGCCGAGGTTATAGGGCAGATCGAGGACGTGAGCTCCGGCCTCTTGGGCGATCTGCGAGGTGCGATCGGTAGAGCCGTCGTTGACGACGAGCAGGTCGTAGTCCGGGACGATCCGGCGTAGTTCGCTAATGGTCCCACCAATCACGTCCTCTTCATTCCATGCCGGCATGATGACCAGCGTGCTGGGGAATTGGGTGGGCATGGCAACTCCTGCTGAGCGGGTTTTTTGTACGACTACGTTAGCAATTGGCTGAGATGTCTCGGAAACGACTCGCCTGCGCGGTTCGGCCTCTTGCGGTGGAGCATTCGCGGCCTCACTGTCCGGGTGCGGGCGGCTTGCCGCTGGGCCCGTCAGCGCCGCTCGCGCTCGAGCAGGCCGAGCAGGTACTGACCGTAGCCGGACTTGACCAGCGGTTCGGCGCGCTCGCGCAGGCCGTCGTCGTCGATGAAGCCCATGCGCCAGGCGACCTCCTCCGGGCAGCCGATGTTCAGCCCCTGCCGGTGCTGGACCGTGCGCACGAAGCTGGTGGCGTCGGCCAGCGAGTCGAAGGTGCCGGTGTCCAGCCAGGCGGTGCCGCGGGGGAGCACCTCCACGGTCAGTCGCCCGGCGTCCAGGTAGGTGCGGTTGATGTCGGTGATCTCGTACTCGCCGCGCGCGGAGGGAGCGAGGTTCTTGGCGATCTCAACCACATCATTGTCGTAGAAGTACAGCCCGGGAACGGCGTAGTCCGACTTGGGGCGGGTGGGCTTCTCCTCGATGGACACGGCCTTGAAGTCGGCGTCGAACTCCACCACACCGTAGGCCGTCGGGTCGGCGACCTGGTAGGCGTACACGACGCCGCCGTCGGGGTTGGTGTGGCGGCGCAGGCGCGTGCCCATGCCAGGGCCGTAGAAGATGTTGTCACCCAGCACCAGGGCGGCCGGCTGGTCGCCGATGAAGTCCGCCCCCAGCACGAAGGCCTGCGCCAGACCGTTGGGAACCTCCTGCACCGTGTAGGACAGGTTCACGCCCAGCTGGGAGCCGTCGCCCAGCAGCCGGTGGAAGCTGGGCGCATCGTGCGGGGTGGTGATGACCAGCACGTCCTGGATGCCGGCGAGCATCAGCGTGCTCAGCGGGTAGTAGATCATCGGCTTGTCGTACACCGGCACCAGCTGCTTGGAGGTGCCCAGGGTGATGGGGTTCAGTCGGGTGCCGGAGCCGCCGGCCAGGATGATGCCTCGCATGGGCACAGTCTGGACCATGCACACCCCATTTCGTCGCAATTGGGGCGGCCGGGTTTTTGCGGTACTGTCTGACGGGTCCCGGAAGAAGACGAGTGCCGGGCTTACCTGGTACCGCCCGGGGCGGGTCGCCGAGGGGGCGGCTGGGAGCGAGTAGCCGTGAGCGCCGCTGGAAGCGTGTAGCCCTGAGCCGTCGCGAGTCCCGGGGCGGGGCGTCGCCGGCGTCATGACCGGAGGCGGCCGCAGCTTCCGTTACCGTTGGCCTTCATGGAACGTCTTGACGGTGCGCGGCAGCGCTACGACTGGGGCTCGCCCGAGGCCATACCCGAGTTTCTCGGCATCCACGAGGACGGCCAACCCTGGGCCGAGCAGTGGTACGGCGCTCACCCCGCCGGGCCCACCCGCGTGGGTGACCGCACCCTGGCCGCACTCATCGACTCCGACCCGCAGCGCCTGCTCGGGGAGGATGTGGTGCGGCGCTTCGGCCCCAAGCTGCCCTTCCTCCTCAAGTTCATCGCTCCCGCCCGCGTACTCTCCCTGCAGGTGCACCCGTCGCTGGAACAGGCGGTCGAGGGCTACGAGCTGGAGAACGAGGCCGGTGTTCCCCTGGACAGTCCAATGCGTAACTACAAGGACGCCAACCACAAGCCGGAGATGGTGTTGGCGCTGACCCACTTCGAGGCGGTCACCGGCTTTCGGGCGCCGCGGCGGGCCGCCGAGGTACTGGCCGAGCTGCGCTCCCCGTTGGCTCGGCGCATGCGTCGCACCCTGCGGCTGAATCCGACCCGCTTCGGGATCCGGCAGGTGTTCACCGACCTCGTCTCCGCCTCCACCCGGCCCGCGCCGGCGGAGATCGCCGAACTGGTGGAGGAGATAGATGCCCGGCTCACCGCCGGAGACTCGCCGTCGCGGCGGGTTGACTCCAATGTGATCAGCATGTGGCGGTCCTTCCCCGGCGATCCGGGCGTGGCCGCAGCGCTGCTGCTCAACCCCGTCACCCTGCGGCCGGGCGAGGCCCTGTTCGTGCCCGCGGGCAGCGTCCACGCCTACATCTCAGGCATGGGCATCGAGGTGATGGCCTCCTCCGACAATGTGCTGCGCGCCGGGCTGACCACCAAGCACGTGGACGTGCCGGAGATGCTGGCCTGTGTGGACTATGTGGCGGCGCCCCCGGTGCGTCCCGCCCCCGAGTACCTGTCCCGGGCGACCCGCGCCTATTACGTGCCCGTGGACGACTTCGAGCTGCTTGTGACCACCGTGGTCCCCTCCGACGGGCGCGTGCAAGTGCCCGGCCGAGGGCCGCGGATTGTGCTGGCGACCGAGGGGAGTACGACGGTCACCACGCCTGCCGGGCAGGCGCCGCTGGTGCGCGGACAGGCGCTGTTCGTCGGCGCCGACGAACGCACCCTGGCGGTCGAGGGGGAGGGGACCGTCGTCCAGGCCGACGTGCCTTAGTCGGTGTCGGTTCTGGCGTGGCGCCGGGCGCTCTGGGGTAATCGGCTGGAAGCGCCGTGCCGCAATGACCGGTCTCGGTGCAGCTTCGACCTGCCTCGGCGGCTGGGCGGTTAGGTCGTGTTGTGTGAGTCGTTTGTGCCGGTGGGGCGGTGCTGGTGATGTGGGTGGTGGTCTGGTAGCGGATGGCGAGTTCGTCGTGTCTGGTGGCTACGGGGCTCCAGTTTGAGTGGGCTGTGTGCGCTCGTCGAAGGGGGCGAGTGGGTCTTGTACCGCCCCGGTTGGACCGCCCACGCCCCGATGGACCGCCCACGCCCCGGTTGGACCGCCCACGCCCCGATGGACCGCCCACGCCCCGGTTGGACCGCCCACGCCCCGGTTGGACCGCCCACGCCCCGTTGGACCGCTGTAACCGGCGGCTACGGCGGTCCAACGGGGGAACAGGGGTCCAACCGACAGGCTCAACGGCCACGTACACAGACACCCAACCGCGCACCGCCACCCAAGCACTTACACAACAGGACCTAGGTGCCCTCCTGGCGGGCGGCCGTCTGGGTGAGCTCGGCGTCCGCGTCGGGGGAGACGAGCACCGCGGTCAGCCCGTTGCGCCAGGCGGCGAGCACGCCGCGCATCGCATCCAGGGCGGTGTCGGAGCGCACCAGTGCGGCTCGCGGCCGCGTCCAGGCTGCGGAGGCGTGCTCCGCGGCGCCGGGGGCGTCGGTCGGGTTTGACGACTCGGCCAGCCCCGCGACCAGGGCGGCGCGCGAGATCCCTGCGGGCGTGCCCGAGGCTTGCGTCGCATCAGCCCGGAAAGCGGTGCGGGCGCCATCGACGGCCGGTGCGGTGAAGGAGTCCGCGTAGCCCATGACATCGGCTACGCCATCGAGCACCAGCGGCGGCAGTTCGCCCGGCCAGCGCATGGCCAGGGCGGCGCGCGGCACCAGCACCTGCAGCTGCGCATCCGCATCCAGCTCCTCCGGGGTGAAAGCCACCGACACGTCGGCGGGGGCGTCGAAGGTCACCGTCCCACCTGCGAGCCAGGTGCCGCAGCACCAGGTCACCGTGCGCCAGTGCGCCCCCAGGCTCAGTTGCACAAGCGGGTACGCCTCGGCGCCCACGGCCGGGGCCTCCTCGGCGAGCAGATGAGCGATCTTGCATTGCCACATGTTCAGCACCCGCCCGGTCAGTTCCACTCGCTCGCCCGGCGCGTACCACACGAGCCAGGCGCGGTCGGCGTCCGCCGCCGTGGGGAGCAGGTCGGCAAGAGGGTCATGCGGGTGGGTGGTGTTGCGGGTCACGGCACAGATCTAAGCAGAGGACCGGGGTCGCTGCCGTGGCGCGGCGTTCTCGCCGCTGATTGCCGTGAGGCTGTCGCCGTGGGGCGTCTTGACGCTCCCGGAGAATCGGCTGTGAGCCACGTCACGATACGTAAAAGTTCAGTCTTATAACGGCGTGTCTGCGCCGGTCTGCGTGCCGTCGCAATTAAGTGAACTTCTCTGCCGCGGCTTGACTCACGGCGGCTCACACCCGTGTAATTCTACGTGAACATCGTCCGCATCCTGAAGGGAAGCCATCGTGTGGAACATCCTCGGCGACGGGCCGCTTGAGCGGTCCGACGACGCCGACGACGAGGCGCTCCTCCTTCTGCTCGGCGACGACGATCCAGACGAAGGCCCCCTGGCCTGGCAGGAGCGCGCGCTGTGCGCTCAGACCGACCCCGAGGCCTTCTTCCCTGAGAAGGGAGGTTCCACGCGCGAAGCCAAGCGCGTGTGTGCCTCTTGCGAAGTCCGTGAGGAATGCCTGGAGTACGCCCTGGCCAACGATGAGCGCTTCGGGATTTGGGGAGGATTGTCCGAGCGCGAGCGCCGCAAGCTCAAACGGCGCGCGGTATGAGCCAGGCGGGAAGCGCCGCCCAGCAACCTGCACCCGGCGGGGTCCTCGCGGTCCTCGTCTCAGCCGGGGTCACCCCCTACTTGCCTGAAACCCTGCATGCCCTGGCCGGCCAAACCGTCGCTCCCGACGTACTGCTGATCGTCGACGTCGCCTCTCGCGCCAACGGACTCGGTGACGGTACACCCATCGAGGAGGCCGTGGTCGAATCCGGTACCGACGCGGTCACCGCTGTACGCGTGGTACACGTACCCGAGGCCACCGGTTTCGGCGACGCCGTCGGACGCGGCCTGACCAAGTACGCCGAGCTGATCGCCAAGGGCAACCGCAAGCGCCGCCGTCACCGCGACCACTTCACGGGGTCGCGCCAGACGGACCGGCCGGACGCGACCACCGGCGCCGTTACCACCGCCTCCGGGCAGCTGACCGGCCCCACCGGCGCCATGTCGCCGATCTCCGATACCGAGATCTACCGTGCCACCGAGGTCGACGCACCGGCAGCCCAGCCCACCGAGGGCTCCTGGCTGTGGCTGTTGCACGACGACTCCGCCCCCGATCCCGACTGCCTGGCGGCGCTGCTCGCCGCCGTACGCACGGCCCGCTCCATCGCCCTGGCCGGGCCCAAGCAGGTCGACTGGGAACGGCCCCACGAACTGCTCGAGGTGGGCCTGCGCACCACCGCATCCGCCCGCCGCGCCAACGACGTCGTCGAGGGGGAGGTAGACCAGGGCCAACACGACGACCGCACGGACATGCTTGCCGTCGGCACCGCCGGGGCGCTGATCGACCGCGCCGTCTGGGACCAGCTCGGGGGCATCTCACCGGCGTTCCCGCTCTTCGACGACGGCCTGGAGCTGTCCCGCGCCGTGCGCCTGGCCGGCCACCGCGTCGTCGTGGTGCCCGACGCCGTCCTGCGCCACCGCCGCGCCAGCTACCTCGGCCTGCGCCCCGCCCAACAGCCCCACGGCCCGCACCGCGTCCCTGGTCACGCCGACCAGAGCGATACGCCTCCGACCGTCGCCGTCCCCGAACCCGATCCGGACCGCTCCTTCCGCGCCCGGCGCAGCGCGCAGCTGACCGCATGGGCGACCTTCTCGGCCCGTCCCTTGCCGTTGCTGCTGGCCTGGATCGTCCTGCTCGGGCTGGCCCGTGCCGCCTGGCGGCTGCTGACCAAGGCACCCGCGCTGGCCCGTGACGAGTTGGCCGCCGCCCTCGCCGTCGCTCGCAGCGGCGCCGCGATCCGGCGCGGCCGCAGGCGGCTCGCCGCGCACCAGGACGTGCGTCGCACCGTACTGTCCGAGCTGTACGTCAGCGCCGCCGACATCCGTGCCGCCCGCCGCGACCGGCGGCGCCAGGAGCGCGAGCGCGCCGCCCGTGAGGCCGCCCGCAGCGAGTTGGAACTGCGTGAGTTGGCCGCCCTGACCCGGCGGCGGCGCCTCGTCCTGGCCGGCGTACTGATCGTGGCGGGAGCCTTCGCTGCTGTCGGGTTGTCGCAGGTCCTGGTCGCCCGCACCGTGACCGGTGGCGCCCTGCCCGGCCTGGGGGTCAGCGGGCGCGACCTGTGGGACGCCGCCTGGTCCACCTGGGGCGGCTCCGGAGACGGCTATCCCGCCGCCTTGAGTCCACTGCTGGCCACCCTGGCCCTGCCGGTGGCGGTCGGCTCCTGGGTCGGCCTCGACGGTGACGCCCTGGTGCATATCCTGCTGGTGCTGGCCGTCCCCCTGGCGGCGCTCGGCGCCTGGTACGCCGCCGGCACCGTGACCCGCCGCAACCCGCTGCGCGCCTGGGCGGCGCTCGTTTGGGCGCTGGCCCCGGGGCTGCTGCTGGCCGTCGGACAGGGACGGCTCACCGCCGTCATCGTGCACCTGACGCTGCCGTGGGCGTTGACGGCGCTCGCACGCGCCGTGGGGGCGGATCGGCGCGACGTGGTCCTGTCCGGGATGGTGGGCGCGCACCACGCCACCCAGGCGGAGAAGGCCGAGCTCGACCACTTCGCCGCCGCCCGCATTGAGGACCTGGCCGAGCTGGCCGACGACGACCCCGCGGCCCCTCAGGAGGCGCAGGACCAACTGGCGGAGGTCGCCGACGCTTCCGAGGCGGACGCACCGGGCGACGCTTCCGAGGCGGACGCACCGGGCGACGCTTCCGAGGCGGACGCACCGGGCGACGCTTCCGAGGCGGACGGCCTCGCCGCATCGGAGGCGTCCGCGGACGTCGAGCCGCCGGCAACAGACGCTGCCGCCGCTGAGCCCGTCGAGGTGCCCGAGGCCGCCGGCCCGCCGCTGCCCTTGCCGGAGCGCTACGGCCCCGGCTCACCCACGGCCGCCGCGGCGGCGGGACTGCTGCTCAGCCTGATCGTGGCCGCCGCCCCCGCCACCGCCGCGCTTATCCTCGTCGGCCTGATTGTGCTGACGGCATGCATGCGCCGCAGCGCGCCGCGCCTGCTACTGACGCTCGTACCGGTCGCGGCCACCGCCACCCCCGCCTGGTGGCGCGCCGCGCGCCTGGCCCAGGCCGGTGACGTGGACGACGGCGTGCACTATCTGCTCACCGACACCGGCCTGCCAGCTGCCGTCGCCCCTCCCAGCACCATCGAAACCCTCCTGGGCATGCCGCAAGACGTCGAGTCCCTGATCGCCGACCCGAACCTTGCGCTGACCGCCAAGGCCCTACTCGCCATCGTCCCAGTCGCGGCGGTCTTCGGCTTGCTGACCGGTGGGCGCCGCGGCAACTGTGCCCGCGCCGGTTTCCTCATGGCGCTGGGCGGGCTGGCCCTGGCCGCCGCCGGGACGCGCGTCATCGTCGCCGTCGGCACCCAAACCGACGGCACCGGCTCCGTCACCGTAGCCGCCTGGGCCGGCACCGGCGTCTCCTTCGCCCTTGCCGGCCTGCTCACCGCCGCCCTGGCCGCCGGCGACGCCGCATATGCGGCCCTGCCCGCCCACGCTCCCGGCTGGAGGCGCTGGGCGCGCGTCGGGCTGGTGGGCGCCGGTGTCATCGCCGTCGCCGCCCCATTGAGCGTGGGCGGGGCCTGGGCCCTGGCGGCCCACGCCTCCACCGCCACCGGCACCGACGCCGATGTGATGGCCCTGCGGCCCGCCGGCAGCCGCATCCCCCTGATCGCCGCTGAGATCCAGTCCTCCGACACCGCCGGACGCATACTGATCCTGTCGGGAGGCGACTCCGGACTGCGCGTGCGCATCTGGCGCGGGGACGGCACCCAGCTGACCGACGTGACTCCCGACGTCCTGACAACCCAGCTCGCCACGCGCATGGCGTCCGGAACCACCGCGGCCGCAAGCCCCGCGCCGGCCGCGACCGCGGCAGACGACCCGCTCACCACCACCCTGACCGACCCGGCCGACGCCGAACTCGCCGACCTGGTGGTGCGCGCCGCCGCCGGCCAGGACGAGGACGTGGCCGACGCCCTGGCCGCCCACGGCATCGCCGTCGTGCTGCTGACCGACGCCGTCGGCGACGAACTGACCGCCTCCACCCGCGCCGGCCTGGAGGCCACCCCCGGCCTGGAACAACTCGCCCGCACCGACTCCGGCACCTCCTGGCGCGTCGCCCCCGCCGCCGCCCCCGAATCGGCCCGGGCCGTACTGCAGGCCGCCGACGGCACCGCCACCACCATCCCCGCCAACGCCACCGGAGCCACGGCCGTCCGCACCGCCCTTCAGGCGGGCACCGGCAGGCGCGTGCTCATGCTCGCCGAGCGCAACGACGGTGCCTGGCGGGCCACCCTGAACGGCGAGCCACTTGCGGCCACCACCGTGCCCGACGCCGCCGGCAGCTGGCGCACCGCCTTCATCGTCCCCGCCGACGGCGGCGAACTCGTGGTCACTCACGGCACCGCCCTCGGCGCGATCGCTGCTCGCGGCATCCCCGTCATCTGGGTCATCACCGCCCTGTTCGCCCTGCCCCTGCGCCGCAGGAGGCGCACCGTATGAGCCTTCCCCGTCGCAAACTCTTCGCCATCGCCGGGCGCGTCGCCTCCGCGCTCCTGCTGCTGGCCGCGGTCCTCGCCCTGACCTGGTGGGGGACCGGCAGTCCGCGCGCGACCAGCCAGAACGTAACCGCCACCGCGGTGCCCGCCCCTGCCGCCGACGTCATCTACGCCTGTCCCGCAGCCCCGAACAACACCATCGGCGGCATTGACCTCGACGAGCCCACGGCATCCACCACCATCACCGCACTCGACGCCGACTCCACCCTCACCTACGGCTCGGAGTCGCTCGAGGACGCCACCACCACCTTCGATACCGCCGACGGCGGCATCCTGACGGTGCGGGCCCCCGGCGGCCAAGCCACCGGCGCCGTCGCCACGGTCACCACCCTGACCGCCGGCGGCGACCTGCGCGGCCTGAGCGCCGCCCCCTGTGCCGCCCCCGCCTCCGTCGCCTGGATCGTCGGCGGCTCGGCCGCCGTCGGCTCCTCCTCCGAGTTGCGGCTGACCAACCCCGGACTGACCACGGTTACCGCCACCATCCACCTGTACGGCTCCACCGGTGAGCTCACCCTGCCATCCTCCGGGCAGGTGGCCGTCGGCGCCGGTGAGACCGTCGGCGTGCTGCTCGAGGCCGCCGGGGCCGCGGACGACCGCCTAGCGCTGAGCGTGGAGGCGGACGGGGGCGTGCTCATTCCGGCCCTGGTCACCGAGTCCCTCGACGGTGAGACCCCCGCCGGCGTCGACACGCTCACCGCCGGCGCCGCTCCCGCCACCGACCTGACCATCCCCGGAGTCGTGCTCGTGGAGGCCGCCGCGCAGGGGGAGACGGAGACCGACGGCGCCGACTCCTCCGACTCCCCGGCCGTGCGCGTGGTCAACCCCGCCGAGGCCCCCGCCACCGTGTCGATCTCTCTGATCGGCGCCGACGGCGAGGAGGACCTGCCGGGCGCCACCGCCGTGACCGTCGACCCGGGCGCCGTCTTCGACATCTCCCTGGCGGGCGTGGACCCCGGTGCCTACGCCGTGCACGTGACCTCGGACGCGACAGTGGGCGCGGCCGTCAAGCTTGTGCGCAGCGCGGGGGAGTACCCCGACCGCTCCGGCGCCCTCGCCCACGACACGGCCTGGGTGCAGGCCGCCGCCGACGCCGCGGGCTCCACCCTGGCCGTGCCCCGCGAGGGCGGCCTGGACGCCACTGTGGTGCTTACCAACTCCGGGGCAGCCGACGCTACCGTCACCCTGACCTCAGCGGATGGGGAGTGGACCGACGAGGTCACGGTCCCCGCCACCACCACGCTCACCCCCAGGGTTCCCGACGAGGTGTCGGCGCTGGTGATCACCGGGGCCGGCGGGCAGCAGGTCTCCGCGGCCGCCGTCGTCACCACCGAGGTCTCCGGCGACGTGCCGGGCACGCTCATCTCCGTGCTCCCCACCGTGCCCGACGCCGCCGCCCAGTCCTCCCGCAACCTCCGGCTGTACTGACCCTTTCCCGGCTCTGTCCCGCATTCTGTACCGGCCTGCGAGGTCATCGTGACGGCGTCGTGGGCGCGCCCGGAACCGTCTCGTACACGAGTTCCCCACAAAGACACGCATTTTGGAGGTTTGCATGGGCGCAGCGCCCGCAAAGCTCTAAAACACGTGTACGCGACGCAAACGCGTGTGCATGACGCCGGGCGCGGGGCCGGGGCCGGCACTCCGCCCGAGGAGTCGGGCTCAGGCCAGCGGGTAGGCGAGGTCGGCGACATCGGTGGCGCCCACCCGCCAGGCGGAGCCGCTGCGCTGCCAGACCTGGCCGTCCGCGTCGGTCAGCTGCAGGGTGCCGGTAACGCGGTCGGCGGTCAGGGCGGTAGCCGCCGGCGAGGTGATCGGGGTGGTCAGCGCGCCGCCCACGGGAATCCGGGTCACGCCCGATGCCTCCGCGTCCTGCCCGTCGGTGGCTGCCGCCAGGACGGCTACGCTGACCGGGTCGTACCAGACGACGGCGTCGGTACGGGCTACGACGGCGGCCGGCAGCTCAAGCGGATCGCCCAGCCCGGTGGGGGCGTCCCCGTCGCGGACAATGGCGGCCACGCTCACCCGGTCCGCGGAGCCGTCGGCGCGGTGGCGCACCACGATGCGGGCGGACTCGGCGGCCAGGTCGAAGGCCAACACCTCCCGGTCCTCCAACCAGGGGGCGACGAGCGCGGCGCGTCGGCCGCGGCCATCCACCGCCAGCAGGGTTCCGGCGGTGGCGGTCCACACCCAGCCGTGGCGGTCGGCGATGGGGGCGAGCAGCTCGTGGGAGTCGGCTTCGGTGTCGGCGTCTCCCACCGACAGGATCACGTCGGCCGCGCTTGCGCCGGCAGGCACACGCAGCAGGCTGGAGCGGCTCAGGACGTAGACGGTGCCATCGGCCCCGAGCGTGGGGTGGGTGGCGGTGTCGGCGCCCAGGGTCTGGGCCGCCACCAGCGTGGTGCGGGTGGAGGCGGTGCCCTGCACGACTGCGCCCGTGCACATGCCGACCACCGCCCCGGGGTCGGTGTCCACAGCGGGCAGGGACGCCGCCGGTCCGAGCTCATTCCCGTCGGCTCGTACGGCCACGTCCTGCACCAGGATGCCACCGTCGGACGTCGCGCCGACCAGGGTGGCTCGGATCTGGGCGACCAGTAGCCCGGCCTGTGCCTGGTCCAGCGTGCCCAGGCCGGTCAGGTCCACGGCGGCGGTGCCGGCCTCCACCACGACGCCGTCGTCACCCACCGCGGCGGCCTCGGGGACGGCCGTGGCCACGCCCGCGGCCAGCCAGGTGGAGGGCCCGCCCAGAAGCGCCTCGATCAGTCGCCGGGGCAGCTCGTGCCGCGGCAACCACCGCAGCTCCGGGACCAGGCGCTCGTGGTCGGGGGTGAGGAAATACAGTGAGGCGGAGGCGAATTCGGTGGTCAGGTCACCATCGGACAGGAGCATTCCGGCCGGTAGTTCCGCTATGCGCCACTGGCCGGCGTCGTCGGCTACCAGCCCGTAGCGGCAGCGGTGGTTGGCCTCGGCGGCGGCGGTGAACACGCCGGCAGGGTCGACGTCGCCGATCAGATCCACCGTCACGTCCACCGCATCGTCGGCGAGGACGACCACCGGCGCGGTCGAGCCGTCGTAAACGCCCACCGTCTCGGTGGGTTGCCAGGAGGCGGCGGCATCGTCGGTCAGGAAGGCGCGGGCCGTGGCGAAGTCGTCGAAGAATCCGGCCGCGCAGGCACGCAGGAAGCCGATGACGATTTCCTCGGGGGCGGCGCCGTCGGCCGGGCCGGCCGCGCTCTGGACGAGTTGTTCGTCGGGACCATGGACGACGTTGGAACCGGAAACCTCCCCGGAGGTGGGCAGGCCCGTGCAGGCGGCGAGGGTTCCCGCGCCACCCAGCAGCAGGGCTGCGAGGGCCTGCCGACGTGGCAGTCCGCTTGCGCCGGTACCCCGGCCGGGGGCGGGCACGCTCACGGGTGTTCTTCCTCGCGCTGTCCGCGCGCCAGGGCATCTTCGGGAGTCTTCGCGGTGGGTGACTCATCCGCGCCAACGCCGGCACCTCGGCCGGGAGCCTCGGGGTCGCCGCCGTTGGGGCCGGCAATCCCGGCGTCGTCGTTGCGGTCGACGTCGGAGCGGCGGGAGGCCGGTGACGGGGTCAGGGCCGGGGAGACCGGCGCGGCCTCATCCGTCTGTACGGCGTGGGTGCCGGCGCGGGAGACGGGCGGGGCATCGTCGGGAACCACCCCCAGCGGGCCGGGCTTGGTGAAGGTGCCGGGGGTCGCGTCCGGACCGAGCCGACGCGGGAGTGTCAGCAGGAAGGAGGCGCCGTCGGCGGGCCAGCCCCAGGCGGTGAGGGTGCCGCCGTGTAGGACGGCGTCCTCCAGGGAGATGGATAGGCCCAGCCCGGTGCCACCCAGGGTGCGTTTGCGGGAGGGATCGGCGCGGTAGAAGCGGTCGAAGACCTTCTTGACCACGTCCGGGCTCATACCCACCCCGTGGTCGCGCACACGCACGGCGACGGCGTCGTCATTGGCGGCGACGGTGATGTCGATCGGGGAGCCCTCGGCGTGCTCGAGGGCGTTGACGATGAGGTTGCGCAAAATGCGTTCCACCCGGGCTACGTCCACCTCGGCAACCACCGGCTCGGCGGGCGCGTGCAGGCGGATCGGGGAGCCGGAGGCCTCCACGTGGACCGCCACCAGGTCCAGCACACCGCGCAGGGTGGCGGTGATGTCCGCCTCCGCGGCACGCAACTGCACTCGGCCGGAGTCGATGCGGGAGATCTCCAGCAGATCGGAGAGCATCTGCTCGAAGCGGTCGATCTCACGCATGAGGATTTCCAGGCTGCGGGCGGCAAAGGGATCGTGGATCTCGTTGCGGGCCTGCCAGATCTGTTCGGCGGCGAGCCGGATGGAGGCCAGGGGGGTGCGCAGCTCGTGGGAGACGTCGGAGACGAACAGTCGCTCCACCTTCGACAGGTTCTCCCACGCCTGGATCTGCGCCTCAAGCGAATCGGCCATGTTGTTGAAGGACCGGGACAGGGTGGCGATCTCGTTCTCCCCGACCACCGGTAACCGCTCGTTGAGGTGGCCCGCCGCCAGCCGCTCGGCGGCCAGGGAGGCGCGGCGAATGGGGATCAGCACGCGCGAGGCCAGGGCCCACAGGCCGATGATGAGGATGAGCAGGAAGCCCGCGCCGGCGATGACGATCGCCCGGGTGGCCAGGTCGATCACGTGTTGTTCTGGGGCCAGTGTGTACACGAGGAACAGGTCGTAGCCGCCGGCCAGCGGCAGGTTGACCCGGGCGCCGACGACCAGGCCCGGGTCGGTGCCGCCGGCCGAGTCCGGGATGCCGACGGACTGGGAGTACTCGGTCCCGGCCTGCCCGGCGTCCACCTGGGCGACCAGGTCGTCGGTGACGAGTGCGACCAGGTCGGCGTTGGTGGTCAGATCGTTGATGACGGTGGTGGCGGTCTCGTCCTCGGCACGGCGCAGGGAGACGCCCACGCCGCCGGCCCCGGCGAAGGAGTCATTGATGGCGGCGAGCTGTGCCTGCGCGGTGGTGGCCAAGTCGTCGGCCGTGTCCACGGTGGCGACGTCGAAGGCGGCCTGGGCGGCGACGGTGCGCTGGTGCGCGTCGGTGAGGATGGCCGCACGCCGCTCGGAGAAGACGTCATTGCGGATGGTCATGGTCACGGCCACGAGTAGCACCGCGATCAGCACGATCCCGGCGCTCGTGGCGAACAGCACCATGGAGGTGCCCAACGAGCGGCGTACCGCCCGCAGTGGGGACGTCAAGCCACGGCGCCCCACGTGCCGGCCCGGGCCCTGGCTATCCACGTCAGTGCCTCAGGTGGCGCGTCGGGCACGGGAGGCCGGCTGTGGGCGCCGGCCCTCCCGGCGGCGTCACTTGCCGTCGCCGGCGCGGTAGCCCACGCCGCGCACGGTGACCACGATGCTGGGGTGCTCGGGGTCCTTCTCAATCTTGGCGCGCAGGCGCTGGACGTGGACGTTGACCAGGCGGGTGTCTGCGGCGTGCTGGTAGCCCCAAACCTGCTCCAGCAGCTCCTCGCGGGTGAACACCTTCCAGGGGGTGCGGGCGAGGGTGACCAGCAGGTCGAACTCCAGGGGCGTGAGGTTGATGGGGGTCTCGCCACGGTGGATCTGGTGGCCGGAGACGTCAATGTCCAGGTCTCCGACGCGGACGTGCTCGGCACCGTTGGCGTCCACGTTGCGACGCAGGCGGGTGCGTACGCGCGCGAGCAGTTCCTTGGACTTGAAGGGCTTGGTGACGTAGTCGTCCGCGCCGGCCTCGAGGCCGGCAACGACGTCCTGGGTGTCGGTGCGGGCGGTGAGCATGATGATCGGCACGTCGGACTCGGCGCGGATGAGCTTGCAGATCTCCACGCCATCCAGGCCCGGCAGCATTAGGTCCAGCAGGACCAAATCCGGATCGGTCTCATGGAAGGCGTCGAGCGCCTTAGCGCCGTCGGCGCAGAAGGACGGAGTGTAGTCCTCCGCCTCGAGCATGATGCCGATCATCTCGGCCAGGGCAGTATCATCGTCAACGACCAGAATGCGAGTGCGCATGGCGCCTATCTTGACACGCGCAAGCGCCGTATATGGACGCCACACGCCTCTCAGTGACCTTCATCATATGCAACTTAGTGGCGACTAAGGTTCTCGGGAAGGCTTTTCTCCTCCTCAGGGTGGAGAACGCGAGCGCCGGCGACGTGAAACAGTATGCCCATGACCAGTGACAACACCGGATGGCAGTCTCCTTCCGGCGACGGCCCCACTGACGGCGCTTCCCACGACGCCGGAGCCTCCCCGAGTGCGGCACCCGGCCCGCGCTACGGCGCCTACGCCCCGCAGCCCGAGCGGCCCGGCTACGACCAGCAAGCGGAGTCGGGCGGTTATAGCGAGCAGCAACCGCCCGCATACGGCCAAAATCAGCAGACCCCAGCGGGACAGGGCTACGGGCCGGCCCCCCAGTACGGTCAGTACAGCCAGTACAACCAACCGGCCGGCGACTACTACGCCGCGGGCCCGGGTGGATTCTTCGCCGCCCCCAAGCCCGGCATCATTCCGCTGCGTCCGCTGAGCATCACCGAGATCATTGGTGGCGCCTTCGAGTCCCTGCGCGCCAACCCACGGGCCATGTTCCTGCCGTCCCTGCTGGTCATGGGGGCGGCCGGCCTGTTCTCCGCACTGATGGCCTTCATCTTCAGGCGCTCACTCATCTCTCTCGCCTCCGCGGACTACTACAACGACTACGACCCCACGGTCTCGCAGGCAGAAGCCTTCAACGCCACGTTGTCCCTGCTCGGGGGCACCCTGACCGGAACGATGCTGGAGGAGATAATCACGCTGCTGGCCACCGCCGTCCTGACCGGCCTGCTGACCGTCACCGTCTCCCGTTCGGTGCTGGGCCGCATCGCCACCCCCACGGACGTGTGGGAGCGCACCCGGCCGCGCATCTGGGCCCTGATCGGCCAGTCCATCCTGGTCAACCTGATTACCACCCTGACCGCCGTCCTGGCCGTAACGGGCGTCGGCCTGCTCTTCGCCGGCATGTTCTACACGACGTTCAACAGCGATGGGTCCGGAAACAGCCTGGTGCTGCTGGTGCTGCTGGGCTTCCTGCTGATGGTTGGCGGCGTCATCGCCGCGGCCTTCCTGGGGGTGCGACTGTCGGTGGCCGGGGCCGCCCTCATCCTGGAGAACGTGAGCGTGTGGGAGGGCATCCGCCGCTCCTGGCAGTTGACCCGCGGCAGCTTCTGGCGGGTGCTGGGAACGCTGCTGCTGTCGGCGATGCTGGTCAGCGCGGTCTCCGCTCTCATCGGCTTCCCGCTGGGGATGGTCACCGGTGTTGGCGGCGTGCTGGCCGGCGGCACGGTCATTGTTGCGTTGGATGTGCTGGTTACGTTTGCGACCTTCCTGGTCAGCGCGGTGATCATGCCGTTCTCCGCGGCCGTCGTCGCCCTGATCTACATCGACCTGCGCATGCGCCGCGAGGGCCTGGACGTGGAGCTGCGCCGTTCCGCCAACGTGTGAGCCGGACCGGCTGAGAATGATGACCACAGTGCTCCCGGTGCCGCTCCTTGACGCCGCCCGCATCGTGCACGCGGGGGGACGCAGGGGTGTGCCCGGGGACGTCCCTGCCACGCCCGACGCCGACCAGGCCCGTCGCGCCGCCGAGGAGGAACTGGCCAAGCCCGCCTACCACCACGCGGCGAGCGTGTGGCAGCGGATATGGCAGTGGCTGAGCCAGCACCTGGACCCGCGCGACGCCGTCCCCGGGGCGCCTGCCTGGCTGTCCACTCTGCTGGTCTTCGTGCTGGTGGCGGCCCTGCTGGTGGCCCTGGTGGCACTGATCACCCGGGTCACCTGGGCCCGACGCGCCACTCGGCCCGACGCGCCACTATTCGAGGACGACCGCGATGCCGCGGCCCTGACCCGTGCCGCCGACGCTGCCGCCGTGCGGGGCGACTGGGCGACCGCCGTCGTCGAACGCTTCCGAGCGGTGGTGCGCTCCCTGGATGAGCGCGGTGCCATCGAGGACTACCCTGGCATGACCGCGCATGAGGCGGCGAGGCTGGCCGCCCGGCCCCTGGGGGAACTCGCCGCTCAGATGAATCAGGCGGCCGGCTTGTTCGACGCCGTGCGCTACGGGCGCGTCGAGCCCACCCCCACCCAGGACACCTGGATGCGGGAGTTCGCCGAGCGGGTGACCCGTGCTCCCCTGGCGCTGGAGGCTCCAGCGGGGCAGGTGCACGCATGAGCACGCCCCGGACCACTACGACTCCCCCCGGTGACGCCCCGAAGGTCGCCGACCTCGGCGACCAGGTCGTCGGAGCGCGCCCCGGTGAACGGCTGCGCCGCTGGCGTCCCTTCCTGGCCGCCGGCGCGCTGGTACTGCTCGTCGCCCTGGCCACCTGGTGGGCCACTCCCCAGACCTCCAAGGTCCCCTACGCCATTGACAACCCCCATGACGACGGCGCCCAGGCGCTGGCCCAACTGCTGCGCGATGAGGGCGTGGACGTCACCAGCGTGAACACTGGGGACGCCGCCGTGTCCGCCGCCGCGGACGGCGCCACCGTCGTGGTGCTGAACGTGGGCGAAATGAGTTACTTCGACCGCGAGCAGCTGGCCTGGGTGGGGCAGGACGTGGTGGTTCTGGGGTCCCTGTATCAGGACTTCGGTGAGCTGAGCGACATGCTCCCCACCGGCACCAGCGCGGACGACTCCCTGCAGCCGGAGTGCACGGACCCGGATGCCGTCGCCGCCCGGTCCCTGGCGGGCTCGGCCGGCTCCGTCGCGCTGAACGACGTCGTCGGCGCGGTCGGCTGCTTCCCGGTGGATGCGGCAGACGAGGACGCATACGCGTACGCCACCGCCCCGCTGGACGGGGGCGGCACGTTGCGGGTGATCGCCGACCCGCGCATCGTCACTAATTCCAAGCTCACTACCGCCGGCAACGCCGCCCTGGCCATCCGCGCCCTGGGGCACAACCCGAAGCTGGTCTGGTTCGACGCCTCGCAGGCGGGCGTCGCAGTCAGAGTGTGGGACAGTCCGTCGCTGCCGCCGTGGCTGCCGGTGATGCTGTTCCTCGGCAGCGTGGTCGTGGTGGCGTTAGCGGTCGTGCGCGGGCGCCGCTTCGGCCGGCTCGTGCCCGAGGACCTGCCGGTGCTGGTGCAGGCCACGGAGACGGCCATCGGCCGTGGGCGCCTGTACCGCCGCGCCGGGGACCGTGAGCGCGCCGCCCAGGCGCTGCGGGCGGGCACGGCCCTGCGGCTCGGCCGGTCCCTGGGACTGTCCCCGGCCGCCTCCCGCAGCGAACTGCTGCATGCGGCCGCAGGCGCCTGTGGCCGACCCGTCGCCGAAATAGACCAGGCCCTGTACGGGCCGACCCCCGCGGACGACCAGGCCCTGGCAGATCTGGCCGTGCGTTTGGAACAACTCGAGAGCGAGGTCCACTTACGATGACCACTGCCCCCAACCCGCAGGACGCCCCGTCCCGCCCGGACGATCAGCACGAAGTGCCCTCTGCCGCAGTGTCGGCCGACGGCGCCCCCGGCCACGGCAGCGACCCGCGCGCCCGGCTGGTGGCCGTGCGCACGGAGGTCGCTAAGGCGGTGGTGGGCCAGGACCCGGCCGTCACCGGCCTGGTGATCGCCATGCTCGCCGGCGGGCACGTGCTCCTGGAGGGCGTGCCCGGGGTCGCCAAGACGCTGCTGGTGCGCACGCTGGCTGCCGCCCTGGACGTGGACACCAAGCGACTGCAGTTCACCCCCGACCTGATGCCCGGGGACGTGACCGGCTCGCTGATCTACGACGCTCGCACCGCCGAGTTCTCCTTCCGGCAGGGCCCGGTGTTCACCAACCTGCTGCTGGCCGACGAGATCAACCGCACCCCGCCCAAGACGCAGGCCGCCCTGCTGGAGGCCATGGAGGAGCACCAGGTGTCCGTGGACGGCGCCCCGCGCGCCCTGCCGGAGCCGTTCATGGTGGTGGCCACCCAGAACCCGGTCGAGTACGAGGGCACCTACCCACTGCCGGAGGCACAGCTGGACCGCTTCCTGCTCAAGCTCATCCTGCCGCTGCCCGAACGCGGCGAGGAGATCGAGGTGCTCACCCGCCACTCCACCGGCTTCAACCCCCGTGACCTGCCGGCGGCCGGCGTCCGCGCCGTCGCCACCCCCGCCGACCTGGCGGTCGCCCGCGAGCAGGTGCGCACGGTGGACGCCTCCCCGGAGGTGCTGGCCTACATCGTGGACCTGGTGCGGTCCACCCGCACCTCCCCTTCGGTATCGCTGGGCGTGTCCCCGCGCGGGGCGACGGCGCTACTGGCCACCGCGAAGGCCTGGGCCTGGTTGTCGGGCCGCGGCTTCGTCACGCCCGACGACGTCAAGGCGCTCGCCCTGCCGACCCTGCGCCACCGCATCCAGCTGCGGGCCGAGGCGGAGTTGGAGGGGGTGTCCACCGAGTCGGTCATCAATGGTGCGCTGCGCTCGGTGCCGGTGCCCCGCTAGCCGGCCGGGCCGGCAGCCCCCGGCGCTCCCCGCGTCGGCCGCACCCGCCGCCAAGCGGGGCTGGCCCCACATACCCGACAACCCACCGCCGAGAGGAGGCCCCATGTACCTGACCATGCGCACAGTCTGGCTGCTGGCCGCCGGCGCCGTGCCGGTGCTGCTGGTGCCCCGCCCGGGCACCGTACTGGCGTGGACGGCCCTTACGACACTGCTGGTGGCCGCCGACGTGACGGCGGCCCCCTCACCCCGGGGCCTGCGCGCCGCCCGGGCGGTGGCCCGGTCCGTGCGCCTGGGGGAGACCACCGCGGACACCCTGACCCTGACCAACACCACCGGCCGGACCATGCGGCTGCAGGTGCGCGACGCCTGGCCGCCGTCGGCGGGCGCCTCCGGGCAACGGCAGGCGCTGACGATTCCTGCCGGGCGACGGCGGCGCCTGCGCACCTCCTTGACGCCCACACGTCGCGGCGACCGCAACGCCGACCTGGTCACGGTGCGGGTGCGCGGTCCACTGGGATTGGCGGGCAGACAGGCCTCGCTGTCGGCCCCGGCCCGGCTGCGCGTGCTGCCGCGCTTCGCCTCCCGCCGCCACCTGCCCAGCCGGCTCGCACGCCTGCGGGAGATGGACGGACGCAGTGCCGTCATGGTGCACGGGGCCGGCACCGAGTTCGACTCCCTGCGCGAGTACGTGATCGGAGACGACGTGCGCTCCATCGACTGGCGCTCCACGGCCCGCCGCGGGGAGGTGGTGATACGCACCTGGCGTCCCGAGCGGGACCGGCGGGTGCTGATCGTGGTTGACACCGGGCGGATGGCGGCGGCGCGGCTCGACGACGCCCCGCGGCTGGACGCCCAGATCGAGGCGATGTTGCTGATGGCGGCCCTGGCCTCGCGGGCGGGCGACCGGGTGGATGCCGTCGCCGTCGACGTGGAGACCCGGGCGCAGGTGCGCGGCGTGTCCGGCCCCGCCCTGCTGGGGGCCCTGGCGGACGCCTTCGCGCCGCTGGACGCCGCACTGGTGGAGACGGATTGGACGCTGGTGGCCGGGATGGTGGAGGCGTCCCTGTCGCAGCACGCCTTCGTGGTGGTGCTCACCGGACTGGACGGGTCGGGTACGAATGCGGCCATGCTGCGGGCATTGGCGAATATGGCCCGCAAGCACACGGTGGCGGTGGCCTCGGCCACCGACCCGGGCCTGGAGCGCCTGCGCTCCCGGCGCGACGACGCCGGGACCGTCTACACGGCGGCCGCGGCCGAGCGCGACCTGGTAGAGCTGAATGCGCTGCGCGGGCGACTGCGCCGCGCCGGCGTGGAGGTGGTTGAGGCCCCACCGGCCGGGCTGGCCCCCGCCCTGGCGGACACCTACCTGGCCCTCAAGGCCGCGGGGAGGCTGTGATGCGTATGTGGGTTCGGACCACTGCCGGCTCAGCCGACCTCCAACTGGACGGCGCCTGCCTCGTCGGCGTCGAGGTCGCCGGTGTGTCCGGCGAGCACGGCGCGGCGTCCCAGCAGCAGCGTGTACGCCCAGAACACCGCCAGCGCCAACAGCCCGATCAGCCCCTTCAGGATCCAGGGCAGCGAGGCCGGGGTCACGAAGGCCTCGATGAACCCGGCCACCGCCAGCGCCGCCGTCAAGCCGACCGCCACGGTGATCAGGGCGCGGCCCTCGGCGGCCAGTGCCGCACCCCGCGACCTGCCGCCGGGGTCGAGCATGGTCCAGAACAGTTTCAGGCCGGCGGCCCCGGCCACGAACACGCAGGTCAGCTCCAGCAGCCCGTGTGGGGTGATCAGGGCGAAGAACTGTGCGAGCAGGTCGTGATCGGCCATGACGGCTCCCGCCTGCCCCAGGTTGACGGCATTGGCCAGCAGTATGTAGGCGGGCAGCAGCCCGGTGATGCCGCCGGCCACGCACAGTGCGGCGACGCGGGCGTTATTCGTCCACACCTGGCCGGCGAACTCGCTGGCGGCGTAGTTGGAGTAGTAGTCCTCGAAGGACTCGTGGGCGTAGGTGTCCAAATTGCTCTGGGGCCCCAGAGCGCTCATGGCCTCCGGGGTGCGCAGCGTCCACACGCCCACGACCACGGCGATCGCCACCTCCAATACCGTCACCGCCAGCGTCCACCAGCGCAGCCGGTACAGGGCCGCCGGAACGCTAGTACCCCAGAAGCGGCGCAGATCGCTGGCCCGGGCTTCACGCGTGCCGGTAATGCGGCCCCGCGCCGCCGCGATGCGGGTGGACAGCTGCGCCAGCAGCGCCGGGTCGGGTGCGCCGGTGCGGATGCGCGAGAAGTGGCCGGCCGTGGCCCGGTACAGGGTCACCAACTCGTCCGCCTCGGCGCCGGTCAGGCGGCGGCGCGAGGTGAGCTGGTCCAGGCGGTCCCACTGATCGCGGTGTGCGGCAACATAGGCGTCAATGTCCACGAGGGGAGTGTGTCATGGTGAGTGGGGACGTCGCCTCATCCGAGCGGATGATGACGCCGGAGCTGATGGTGACCGGGGAGGCCATCGCCCTGGAGGTGCTGCCGGCCTCACCCGGCTCCCGGATCCTGTCCGGGATCATCGACTATGCGCTGTATGGCGCGGGCCTGCTGATCACCCTGGTCACGGCGTCCACGGTGGGCGGGCGGATCTTCCCCCAGGCCTCGGAGGCGTTGGTGGCGGCACTGCTGTCCCTGACGCTGCTGGGGTGGCTGGTGGTGGTGCCGCTGACGGTGGAGGTGCTCACCCGGGGGCGTTCAGCGGGCCGCATGGTGACCGGCTCCCGGATTGTGCGCGACGACGGCGGCGCGGTCCGGCTGCGCCACAGCCTGGTACGGGCACTGGTGGGGGTCGTGGAGATCTGGGGGACGGCGGGCATTCCCGCCGTGTCCGCCTGCGTGGTGACGCGGAGGGGTAAGCGCCTGGGCGACCTGTTGGCGGGCACCTACGCGGTGCGTGTCCGCAACGGCGCCGCCGACGCCCCGCCAATACTGATGCCGCCGGAGCTGGCCGAGTGGGCCGCGGATGCCGACCTGCGCGCCCTACCCGGGCACCTGGCCCTGGCGGCGCGCACCTTCCTGCAGCGGGCCTCTTCCATGCAGCCGCAGGCCCGGGCGCGCCTGGCCCTGCAGTTGGCGGCGCAGGCCGAGCCCTATGTGGCGCCGCCGCCTCCGCCGAACACCCACCCGGAGCGGTTCCTGGCGGCGATCCTGGCGGCCCGGCGCGACCGCGAGTTCATGTTGGAGATTCGGGACCGGCGCCTGGAGGACCAGGCGCGCGCCGCCCTGCAGACGCCACCGCACGAGGTGACGGCACCCACGGCGACACCGCGGCATTGACCCCGGGCGCCGTGCACGGGTGTGGAGCGGGTCAGTCGTCCGTCTTCTTGCCGCGCAGCACGCGCAGATGACCGCGGCGGGCGATCTCGCCGTCGCCCAGACCGGTCAGGTGGTCGGGCAGCGGCTCGGTCAGGGAGGCGGGCAGAATCCCGGCGGGACGGCCGGCGTGCTCGGCGGGCCGGGGTCGGGGCTGCGGCGTCCGCGAGGCCTCGCGGACGGCGTCGGCCAGGGCGGTCAGGTCGTCCTCCGACGGCGGGGCCGGCTGGAAGTCGGTGGCGAGTCGGATTACCTGCCAGCCGCGCGGCGCCGTGAAGGACTCGACGTGCTTCTCACACAGGTCGTAGGCCTCGGGCTGGGCCTCGGTGGCCAGCGGGCCGAGCACGATCGTGGAGTCGGCGTACACGCTGGTCAAGGTGGCGACCGCCGGGTTCTCACACCCGGGTCTGCGGCAGTGTCGGACTCTTCTCACGCCCGCAGGCTACCGCCGGGCGGCCGCCTTCCGTGGGAGCCGCGGCGCGGGCCGGTTCACAGATCCGGGTCGATCTCCTCCGGACGGCGGCCGAGCATGAGGGCCACCTGCTCCACCACCACACGCCGTACGAGCTCGACCAGTTCGGCGTCGTCGCCGGCCCGAGAGGTGATCGGACGCCGATACAGGACGATGCGTGCGGGCAGGCCGGCGCGCGGCTCGGCTGCGAAGCCGCGCCCGAGGACGACGCCGTGCTCCCACGGTGCCGGGTCAGAGGGGGGAACCTCCTCAACCGCGAACTGCATCTGGGTGATCTCCGGGTGACGCCGGGCCAGATCGTCGGCGGCGGCGATGACCATGGCGTCGAAACGCTCGGCTCGGGTACGCCAGGCGGGCAGGTTGGGCGGCAGCAGCGGCCCGCGCATTCCGCGCCCGTGCCGGTCGCGCCGGTGCGGGGAGGCGGGGATGCGCGCCGGGGGCAGATGGGAAGGCCGAGGCACGCTCCCACCCTAGACGATTCCCCCCAACCGCAACGCCTCCGCCCCGCGTACGGCTGCTGCGTACGCGGGGCGGAGCGGAGGGGCGACGGGCCAGGCGGGTCAGTCGTCGGTGGTGACGCGCGCGTTCAGGCGGATGACCCCGTAGGTCCAGCCGCGCCGGTGGTAGACGGCGCAGGGCTGCATGGTGGACTTCTCAATGAACAGGTAGAACGGGTGGCCGACCAGCTCCATCTGGTACAGCGCCTCGTCCACCGTCATCGGTACCGCCTCGTGGAGCTTCTGACGCACCACCACCGGGGAGTCGCCCAGCTGGGATTCCACGGCCACGCCCGGCTCGGTGGGCGCGGAGGGGGAGTCTTCAATGGGCAGGTCGTTCGTCTCCGGGACTTCGGGCTCCTCGGCGGCGGCCTGCGGTGTCGGCTCGGGCACCTCAACGATGTGGCGGCGGTGGTTCTTCTTGCGGTCCCGTGCCCGGCGCAGGCGCTCGGTGAGCTTCCCCATGGCGATGTCGAAGGCGGCGAAGCGGTCGGAGGAGCTGGCCTCGGCCCGGATCACCGGGCCCTTGGAGATGACGGTGATCTCCGCGCGCTCGGCGGTGTCCGCCTGACGCGGGTTGCGCTCGTGGGTGATCTCGACCTCGACACGTTGGACGCGCGGGTCGAACTGCGCGACCTTGGCGGCCTTCTCCTCGACGTAGTCCCGCAGCCGGGAACTGATCTCCGCGTTGCGGCCGACGACGGTGATGTCCATGGTGGAACCTCTTTCTGAGTCCAGGTGATCCTTGTGAGGGGATCGGGCTAGGGAAAGCACCCGCCGCACCTCGCGGCGAGCTTCGGAGTGGTCAGCCACCTCCTCCTTTGCTGCCGGCGGACCGCCGGGGCGGAGCCATCCTTGGCCTCCGCGCTGCCATGTGCGTTACGACACATAACTTACACCATTTCCGTGGGCCGCAGGTTCACCCCGTCACCGGGGACGACTACGGGTCGGCTACGGGCCGGTGGGGGCGCGGCGGCCACCACCAGAGCGCCGCCGAGGACCGCTCCCGCCCCCGTAAGCGCCCGAGCACAGGCGCCCAGGGTCGCCCCCGTAGTCACCACGTCGTCGACCAGCACCACCGCCATGCCGCGCACCGGCGCCACCAGCCGCGGCGGCACCGCCCGGTTGGCGCGCCGCTGGGCGGCCGAGCGCCCCGCCTGGTGCGCGCCGCCCGCCCGTGTCCGGCGCCGCAGCACATCCGCGCTCGCCACCGTCACCGGGCCGGGGCCACTCGGCCCGGACGCCTCGGTCCGGACCGCCTCCGGCCAGCCGACGGCCAGCCCCCGGGCCACGGCGTCGGCGAAGTCCGCCGCCACCAGGCGCCCGCGCAGCCGGCGCCCCAGGCCCGAGGGCGCCGGAATCACCAGCAGGCACCCGCTGGCCGCGGCCGCCGTCACCGCGTCGGGGAGCAGGTGGGCGGCCAGCCAGCTGCCCGCCCGCTCGCCCGCCGCGGCCATGACCGGGCCCAGATCCTCGCGCGCCCCGTTCTTCCAGCCCAGCACCAGGGGGCGCACCGGCCCGGTATAGGCGGACAGTGCCCACACCGTCACCCCTCCGGCGGCGTCGACGTGCTCCACCCGGTGCGGCGGCGCCGCCAGCAGCGCCGCGCAGTCCGCGCACAGGGGCGTGTCCCAGCGTCCGCAGCCGGCGCAGCTGACCGGCAGGCCCACACGCAGCGCGTCGGCGAGCACCCCGGGGAACCGGGAAGACAAACGAGCCATGTCCGCCAGTGTGCGCCCGCCCGGCCCTGTCGCCCAGGTCGATGAACGGGTTATCCACAGCGCGGCGGGGCGGGCGGTCGCGAAGCCGGCCTGTGGACGCCGACGGCGGAACACGGAGGGCGGTTCGGGGGCTGCCCGACGGTCTATGCGGTCAGCGATAGTGGGCCATGCGCCGGGGCGCCGGCGGCCCGATGGCATACCATGGCCGCGTCTGTGCTCGGTTAACCGGGCATGAGGCCCGTCGGGCCGGGCAAGCAGTCGCGGCGGGAGTCCACCACCTACCAGGGGAGAAAGCAGCGTGTCGATCGTCGACCGGATCCTTCGCATCGGTGAGGGGCGCACCCTCAAGAAGCTCGATGCCCTCGCCACCCAGGTTGAGTCGCTCGCGGAGGACTACAAGGACTTCACCGACGCCGAGCTGCGCGAGCAGACCGCGGACTTCAAGCAGCGCTACGCCGACGGGGAGACCCTTGACGAGCTGCTGCCCGAGGCCTTCGCCACCGTGGTGGAGGCGGCCGACCGCGTGCTGGGCCAGCGTCCCTACCACGTGCAGATCATGGGCGGTGCCGCCCTGCACCAGGGCAACATCGCCGAGATGAAGACCGGTGAGGGCAAGACCCTGGTGGCCACCATGCCCTCCTACCTGCGGGCCCTGACCGGCAAGGGCGTCCACGTGGTTACCGTCAACGACTACCTGGCGGAGTACCAGTCCGACCTGATGGGGCGCATCCACCGCTTCCTGGGGCTGAGCACCGGCTGCGTGCTGGCCACCCAGCGTCCCGCCGAGCGGCGCAAGCAGTATGCCTGCGACATCACCTACGGCACCAACAACGAGTTCGGCTTCGACTACCTGCGCGACAACATGGCCCAGCGTCCCGAGGACCTGGTCCAGCGCGGGCACGCCTTCGTGATCGTCGACGAGGTCGACTCCATCCTGATTGACGAGGCCCGCACCCCGCTGATCATCTCCGGCCCCGCCACCGGGGACGTCAACAAGTGGTACAAGGAGTTCGCCAAGATCGCCGGGCGGCTGCGCGCCGGCCGCGACTACGAGGTCGACGAGAAGAAACGCACCATCGGCGTCCTCGCCCCCGGCATTGAGCGGGTGGAGGACTACCTGGGCATCGAAAACCTTTACGAGTCCGAGAACACCCCCCTGATCGGCTTCCTGAACAACGCCATCAAGGCCAAGGAACTGTTCCACCTGGACAAGGACTACATCGTGCGCGACGGCGAGGTCCTCATCGTCGACGAGCACACCGGCCGCGTCCTCCCCGGACGCCGCTACAACGAGGGCATGCATCAGGCCATCGAGGCCAAGGAGCGGGTGGACATCAAGGCCGAGAACCAGACCCTGGCCACCATCACCCTGCAGAACTACTTCCGCCTGTACCCGGAGGGCTCGCGCGCCGGCATGACCGGCACCGCCGAGACCGAGGCCGCCGAGTTCGCCGGCACCTACGGCATCGGTGTGGTGCCCATCCCCACCAACAAGCCGATGATCCGCGTGGACCAGCCCGACCTGGTCTACACCAACGTGGCCGCGAAGCTGGCGGCCGTCGTCGACGACATCGCCGAACGCCACGAGCTCGGCCAGCCGATTCTGGTGGGCACCACCAGCGTGGAGAAGTCCGAGCAGCTCTCCCAACTGCTGGATGAGCGCGGCATCCCCCACCAGGTTCTCAACGCCAAGCAGCACGCCCGCGAGGCCGCCGTCGTCGCCCTGGCCGGGCGCAAGGGCGCGGTCACGGTGGCCACCAACATGGCCGGCCGCGGCACCGACATCATGCTCGGTGGCAACGCGGAGTACATCGCCGTGTCCGCCCTGAAGGAGGCGGGCCTGGATCCCGAGGAGAACGCCGAGGAGTACGAGCGGGCCTGGCCCAAGGCGCTCGCCGCGGCGCAGGAGTCCTGCGCCGCGGAGCACGATGAGGTGGTCGAACTCGGTGGCCTGTACGTGCTGGGCACCGAACGGCACGAGTCCCGCCGCATCGACAACCAGCTGCGCGGCCGCTCCGGACGCCAGGGAGACCCGGGCGAGTCCCGCTTCTACCTGTCGATGGAGGACGACCTGATGCGCATGTTCGCCTCCGGCGCCGCCCAGCGCATCATGAACTCCGGCGCCTACCCCGACGACGTGCCCATCGAGTCGAAGATGGTCACCCGCGCCATCGCCTCCGCCCAGCGGCAGGTCGAGGCGCGCAACTACGAGATCCGCAAGAACGTCCTGAAGTACGACGACGTCATGACCGAGCAGCGCGAGAAGGTCTACTCCGAGCGTCGTCGCGTCCTGGACGGTGAGGACCTGGAGCCGCAACTGGAGAACTACCGCGCCCAGACCATCGGCACCATCGTGGCCTCCCGCACGCAGGAGGGCCGCCCCGACGAGTGGGATCTGGACGCCCTGTGGGACGACCTCGCCCACGTCTACCCGGTCAGCGTCACCCAGGAGGACCTGATCGAGGAGGTCGGCGGCCGCGACCTGCTGTCCGCCGAGCGGCTGACCGCCGAACTCACCGATGACGCCGCCGTCGCCTACGAGGACGCCGAAAAGCGTCTGGATGACAACTCCATCGCCCGCGCCCAGCTGGGCGAGGAGCCCATGCGCACCCTGGAACGGCGGGTGCTGCTCGCCGTCGTCGACAAGCGTTGGCGCGAGCACCTGTATGAGATGGACTACCTCAAGGAGGGCATCGGCCTGCGCGCCATGGCCCAGCGCGACCCGCTGGTGGAGTACGCCAACGAGGGCGCGCACATGTTCAAGGCCATGATGGAGGGCATCCGCGAGGAGACGGTCGAGCAGGTCTTCGCCAACGCCGCCCGCTTCGACGCCGCGGCCGCCCGTGCCGCCGCCGAGCAGGAGGCGCAGGAGGCGGAACAGGAGTCCGCCGCCGGCGGCACCAAGGCCGGCACCCGCAGGCGGGGGAGCACCGGCAAGCGGGTCCAGGCCGGCTCCGTGCTAGGCACCACCGGCCAGGAGCCCATGAACCAGCGCATTACCTACACCGCACCCAACGAGGACGGCACCGCCACGGCCGCCCCCGCCCGATCCGCCCAGGGGCGAGTGGCTGCGAAGCCCGTACGCACCGCTGATGCGGGCGTGACCAGTGCAGGCGCCGCTGCCGGCGCGAGCCAAGCGGCCACGGCGCCGGCGGGCAACCGCAAGCAGCGGCGGGCGGCCGCCAAGAAGCGGCGCAAGTAGCTCGGGCGATTTCAGGCGATCTCCAGAGCGGCCAGTAGCCAGCGGCCCCGGAAGGCCTCCAGCCGGGCCGCCGCCGCGCGTACGCGGGAACCGTCGTCGAGCAGGATCGTCACCTCACAGGTGCCATGTTCGGGGCGCTGGGCGTGCACGGAGCGGGGGCGCATGCGCGTGGGCGCCCGCCCCAGCAGTCTGCGGGCCAGGCCCGCCCGGCGGGCAAGGGCTGCGAACAACTCCGGCGTGGTCCAGCGGGCGAGGTGATCGGCGCTGCGGTGACCGGACAGCACCTCCGCGGCGGCGGTCACGACGACGGCCGCGAAGCGCGCCGGGTCCGGCATGAGGGCGTCGGCGCCCGGGGTGCTCGGGCCGGTGGCGGTGCCGGATGCGAGCGCCGCCGTAGTGGGCACGATCTCCGGTCCGGCGGCGCGCCGGTTGCGCTCTTTCAGGGCGGGGCGGAAGGACATCCGATCCCAGCCGCGAGGCTGCTCGGCGCCGTCCGGGCCGGTCTCGCGCGTCACCGTGCTGCCGGACGCGGTGGCGGGCAGGCGCCGCACCTGGAGCGGGCGTGGCTGCGGCGTCGTCTCGGAGCGTCGTCTCGGGTGTGCGGGCTGCCGCTTCGGCACGCGGCTTGATTCCGATGCTGTTACCGGCCCGGTGCGGGGCGCGGTCGCGGGTGCGGCTAGGACTGACATGGTGGTTCTCCTGGGGCGGGGCGGTGTCGGTGAACGCGGAGGCGCTGCGGGGCGCTCACGAGTCGGATGGGTCGGTGAGAGCGGGAACGGTCAGGAGCGTTCCGGGGTGAATGAGCCCGGGGTCGGTGCCGATCGTTTCGACGTTGGCCCGATACAGATGGGGCCAGGCGGCGGCGATGTCGGCGGTGGCGGCCTCGGGACCGAGCAGACTGGCGGTGATTGACCACAGGGACTCGCCGACGGCGACGCGGTGCGAGGCGGCGACCGTGGGCTCGCCGGTTGTGGTGGGGGAGCCTCCCGCGACGGCTCCGGCCGAGTGACTCCTGGTGGTAAGCGGGTCGGTCAACTGCGCGCCCGGGTTGTCGGCATCGGGCAGCAGGGGGACGTGCTCCGTGGCCTCTGCGGTGGGCGTGGGCACGGTCGGCGCAGTGGCGGCCGGAGATGCGAGGGCTTCCGGTTCGATGGCCTCCGGCGTGCCGGGCTGCGCCGGGGCATTCACGGTGGGCTGCCAGCCCAGGTCATCGGTGTCCGGTGCGGAGTCGGTGGCGGCCAGCGCCGGGCTCGTGGTGATGCCGACGACGAGAACACCACCGGCGATCCGCCGCACCAGGGGAGCACCCCAGCGGCGCAGTAGCCGGACCGCCGCCCCGGCGTCGTGGTTCCGGAAGCCGGCGAGGGTGCCCGCACGGGTGGAGCGGCGCAATACGACGAGGGCGACGACGACGGACACCAGATGCCACAGTGCGCCCACCGCGCCGGCGCCGCAGGCCAGCGCGGTGATCACTGCGGACAGCTGGCTGGCGCCCCACCAGGCGGGCGGCAGCGCCAGCAGGCTGCGGACACTTTGAGCTGCTGTGCCGAGCAGCACCGGCATGGCCGCGGCGCAGGCCAAACCGAGGCAGGCCAGACGGACGCTGCCGAGTGCGGCGCGTCGGCGGGCCACCGGTTCGGGAGTGAGTATCCACGTTGATGCGCTCATGTGTCATCCCATCGCCGTTGATCATGTTTGATGATGTTAGATCATCGTCGATGGGTGCAGGTGTGTCAAGCGGGTCTCGGGTGTGCGTTGAATCCGGGTGTGTGCGTCCGATTTGGACCGGCTGGGCGAAGAAGTCTCGATCAGGCGCGGTGGCGGCCCGAGCGGCGGCGCGCGGAGCCGTCTGGCGCGGGCCGCGCCAAGGGGGCCTGGGGATCCACGGCCGCGATCGCGGAGCGGGCGGCAACGGTACCCGGGGCGGCAACGGGACCCTCCTCCGGCGGTGGCGGCGGTGCGGGCGTGGGGGCGCCCACGGCGGGACTGCTCACCGCGCCCGTCGGCCCGGCGCTTGGCGCCGCGGCAACGCGCTCGCTCGTGGCTTTCGGCCGTCGCTGGGTGCGCAGCCGGGAAGTCAGACGGCGTAGCCGAACGCCACGGCCGGTATGCCCCGCCCGGGCCGAGGCGCCCGAGCGCGGGTCTACGCGATCAACCAGTTCGGCCAGTGCCCGTCCCAATGGTGAGCCCGGTGCGGCCTCGAGCACGCTGCGTCCCTCCATCAGGCAGCGGTCAGCCGTCTGCGCATCGTCGGGCAGCACGACGACGTCCTCCAGATCGCCGAAGCGCGCCAGCGCCTCCCGCACCGCTCGCTGCGGAGACGGCCCCGCGGCGGAGGCGCGCACGCGGTTGACTACCACCTCGACGCGCCCGTTCGGCCGCAGGTCGCCGTCCAAGTCATCCATGAGCTGCAGCAGTCGGCGTACCCCGATCGGGTCGCCGGCGCCCACGATCACCACGACGTCCGCGCTGCGCAGCAGATCCGCCGTCACGGCGCCGCGCCCCGGCTCCAGGGTGAAGTCGTCCACGGCGTCGTCGATCTGGCCTCCGGCGACATCCACCACCGTCCAGGCGGCCGCCCGCCGGCAGTGCGCCCACACCTCCGGCATCGCCGCGGGCGGCAGCTCTCGCCAGCGGCCGGGTCGCCCCAGTCCGGTCAACAGCCGACGGCCCTCGCTGACCGGTATGAGTATGCGGTCCAGGGTCTCTGCGTCCAGGCGGCCGCGCGAGGCCAGCCGCGCCGCCGTCGCCAGCGCGGAGGAGTCCTCGGGCAGCCCGAGCAGCTGGGTCAGACTGGGCGCCTCGATGTCGGCGTCAATCAGGATGGTGTCGCCGGCGAGTCCGCTGGCCAGGGCCGCGGCCACGGTGGTGCGCCCCGGCGCGCCGTGCGGGCCCCACACCACCACCAGCCCGCCGAGCTCGGTGTCCCCGGCGACAGTGGCCCTGGCGTGAGCAGTCGCGGGCGCACCGGCCGGACTCACGGCCTCCGGCTGCGGCGAGAAGCTCGGCGGCAGTGCGGGCGTGGGTGCCGCGTCGAATTCCTCCCACAGGTCGGCCGCGGCCACCGCCCCCGCAGGCGGGGCCGAGGCTGTCGTGGTAGACGCTGCCGCCGCGGCCGGGGTCGCGGTCGTGGGGGCGTCCGGACGCGGGCCCGGCGAGGAGGTGTGGCCGCGGGCGATCAGTTGCAGGCGGGCGCACACCGCGGCGGCAGGGGCGGCGGTGGACTCCACCGGCCAGCCGGCGCTCTCCCAGTGCTTGCGGTCGCCGTTCGGTGCCAGCAGCAGGCCGGTTACTCCGGCCCGGTTCAATCGGTCCAGCACACTGCGGTCGAGTTCGTCAAAGTCCGTGCCGACGACGGCGAGTGTTCCCAGCCCAGCCATGGCGGCGCCGAGCAGCTCGGCCGTGTCCGCACAGCGGCGCACCACCCGCATGCCCGAGCCCGGCGTGTCGATGGCGCGCAGGATGTCGGCGTCGTCGCCCAGCGCCAACAGGACGCCGCGCGGCCCCGGGGGTGTCATCCCGTCTTGGCTCGCGGCCGCCATCACTGCCCCTGGCCGGTGGGCACGAGTACGAGGGGTCCGTTGGCACCGACGGCGGTGAGCACGTCGGCGACCGCGTCCTGGGGGACGAGTACCTCCACCTGCACGCTGGTGCCGCCGATGATGGAGGCGCCGGCCTCCCCGACGGAGGAGATCGTCAGCCCCCGGGCCACGACCTCGGCGGCACCGGCCTCCTGCCCGGCGACCGGGGCGGTGGGAAGGGCCCACAGGTCAACGACGTCGCCGGCGCCGGTGCCCGTGGGCAGGCCGGAGGCGACGTCGAGTACCACGGAACGCAGGTCGACGTCTCCGGCGGCTCCGACCGCTCCGGACGGCAGCAGCTCTCCGGCCTGGAGCGAGCGGGTGGCGACGGCGTCCGCGGGCAGGTCCCCCGCGGTGACGTAGGCGGCGGTGCCGGGGTGGGAGTCGACCAGCGTGAGCACCCCGTCGGCGTTCAGGTCGGTGCCGGGGGCGACGTCCTGGGCGAGTACGTAGATCTGTTCGGTGTCCGCGGCGGCGTTGACGGCCCAGGTGCCCATGGCCACGGCCGCACCGATCAGCACCAGTCCGCCGGCGAGCCGCGGATCCTTCCAAGTGGGGCGGCGCAGGCGACCGGGCGCTGGGCGGCCGGGGCTGGTATTGGGGGCGTGGGGTGCGCTTCGCTGCGCTGAGCTCACGGGATCCTCCTCGATCATGAGCGTGACCTTTGGATGCTCTGAGAGCATCATTGGCTATCCACAAGTATGTTCAACTATGGCGCATACGGCAAGATGATGAGAGCATAGTGCCATGCCGGATAAGTTTCTGACCATCGCCGAAGTAGCCGAGCACCTCCAGCTGTCCGCCCAGGGGGTGCGTGCCCTGATCCAGTCCGGGGAGCTGCCCGCAATCCAGGTGGGGGCACGGCACCTGTGGCGGGTTCCGGAGAGTGCCTTCGACGAGTACGTGGAGCGGCAACTGGCCGCGACTCGTCAGATGGTGGCCTCCGGGAGCGCCAAGACACCCCGATCCGTGAACGCCTAGGCCACCGAGCGCCGAGCCCGGGCCAAGACAACGGCCCGGGTCGTGACGCCTGCGGTCGGATCGGTGCCGTTTCTGCTGCCGCCACTGCTTACCGGCTGCGGATCACATCGATCACCGCCAGCGCAATGGTGATCGCCCCGGGGGCGTGCCCGGACACCGGGTCGCGGGCGACGTCGATGTAGTCGGCCCCCACCCGGGCGAGTCGGCCCGTGACCTCCTGCGAAGCGCAGATCACGCGCACCCGTGTGCCCGCGCGGGCGAGCTCCCGCAGCGCGCCCTGGAGGCTGGGGCGGTGGTGCCCATTGGGTGCCGGTGCGGGACCGGGCAGGGGCGAGGCCAGTGCGACCGCCTCGAGTGGCACGAGCGACTGGATCCCCTCGCCTTCATCCACCAGCACGAAGGCGTCCTCCGCGCGCCGCACCACGCCGTCGACGGCGGCCCCGCCGCGCGTGCGCAGGTGCACGGTGCGGCCGACGGCGCCGCGCAGCCGGTCGGCCAGGTGCAGGGCGGCGATCTCCGCCTCCGCGAGGTCGGCGGCCTCGGCGGCGATGTTGGTGCGCCGCTCGGCGTCGAAGCGGCTTTCCAGATCGGTCAGCAAGCTGTCCCAGTTCATACCGACAGCCCACCACATAGGCCCCGCCGCGCCAAGGGGACGTTAGTCGTAGCCCGCGCGCGTGCCGGTTGGGGCGGTGAACGCGTGCGGCGTTGGGGTGCGTGTGAGGGAGGCCCGGGTGGCGTGCGCGCAGTGGCAAGTGCGTGCCGGGCCCGGTTTCGGGGCACACTTGCCCCATGCGCGTCTACCTGCCAGCCACCGCCGCCGACCTGTCCGCGGACTCGATCAGCCCCCGCACCGCCCACGCCGCCACGCCCGCGCTCGCCGCCGTGTTCCCCGAGGAGGACCAGGAGGGGCTGGAGGTCTCCGCCAGCCTGTGCGCCGCGGACTCCTCCGTAATGCTGCTGGCTGTGCCCGGCGCCGAGGCCCTGGCCGACCGGCGGGTGGTGATCGCCGCCGACGTCGAGGAGGAGCAGGTGCGGGAAGTGCCGGCGGGCGACGACGTGCTGCCGGGAACGGTTGAGTTGACCGCGCCAGTGGAGTGGGACGCCGTTGCGGCACTCCTCGTGGATGAGGCGGACGCCGAGCCCGATGTGCGCGCCGCCCGCACCGGTGACGAGGCCGCCTTCGAGCGCGCCGCCGACGCGGATCTGCTGTGGTACGACGTGTCCGAACGGAACGCACTCGCCGAGGAACTGGGCGCCGGCCGGCGACGTCTCCGCTGAGGCCACAGTGCCGCCCCCGAGGCCGCTGCATCGCACCCATGGCCCGGGGCGTCAACCCGCGGGCGTCGCCCGGCGTCCGGCTAGGAGGCGATCGTGCGCAGCGTGGAACCGGTCGGCGAGCGGGTGACCTCAATGCGGTCGGCCACCTGCCGACGCAGTTCCTCCACGTGGGACACGATCCCGACCGTGCGTCCACCGGCCTGAAGCCGCCCGAGTTCGGCGAGTACGGCCTGCAGCGTCTCGGGATCCAGTGAGCCGAAGCCCTCGTCGATGAACAAGGTATCCATCGACACCCCGCCGGACTCGGCCGTGACCACGTCCGCCAGGGCGAGGGCCAGCGACAGGGACACGTAGAACGTCTCCCCGCCGGACAGCGTCTTGGGATCGCGCACACCCGAGTCGGAGAACCGGTCCACCACACCAAGTCCCAGGCCCCGGTCCTTGCGGCGCGCAGAGCCGGCCTCGTCGGCGACCCGGACGAGTGCGTAGCGGCCCGCAGACATCTGGTCCAGCCTGTCGTTGGCGAAGGCGAGTACGTCGTTGAATCGCTCCAGCAGCACCCAGGTGGATAGCGGGGTCGCGGCGTCGTTGGAGCCGGTGGCCAGGGCGGCTACCTCCAGCAGGGCGGCGGAGTCCTCCATGGCGGTGGTGAGCGTATCGGCGGCGTCGGCGAGTCCGGCGGCCGCGTCCCGAACCCGGGCGAGGAACGCACGCGCCTGCTCCCGCGCCTGCAGCGCCGCCTCGTAGGCGGCATCGGCGGCGGCCAGTCGCTCCTGGGCGCCGTCGACGTCGGCGATCTCCTCCCCCGTGAGGGAGGCGATCGCCTCGTCCTCGGTCAGTGCCTGCCGGACCCGTTCGCGCCGCGCCGTCGCCTCGTTGACCTGTGCCTCCAGGGCCGCCAGATCGGGGCCGGGCAGGCTGGCCGTCGCGGCCTGCTCGGCGGACACGAACCCGGCCTGCGCCACGACGTCGGCCAGCTCGCCGCGTTCCTGAACGACGGTGCGGGCGGTGTCTCCGGCCGTGGTGAGCAGGCCGGCCAGCTCGGCGGCGGCGTCGGCGGCGCCGGCCAGGGAACGCATACGTGCGGCCACGGACTCGTGCTCTCCGCGGGCGTTGCGGCACCGTTCCCGATCCTGGGTGAGGGCGGCGGCCCCCGCCTCCAGGCGGGCACGGTCCTCCGCCAGGCGGCTGCGCCGCTGATCGAGGCCTTCGCGCAGCTGGTCGGTCACTTCGGTGAACTCCGCCAGCTCGGCCTCCAGCTGGGCCAGCGGCGCGGCGGTCCGCTCTGCGGCCTCGAGTTGGGCTGCGGCGGTCTCCAGGGACTGGGTGAGGTCGGCCACGGAGTCCTCGCCGGCCTGCGCCCGCGCGGCGGCCTGCTCGGTGACCAGGGCGTCGTGTTCCCGGGTGCGGGCGGCCAGGGCGGCATCCGCCTGCTGCTGCGCCGCCTCCGCGTCCTCAACCTGGGTGCGAGAGACCGCGGACTCCCCGGGCGTGGCGGGGGAGGGGTGCTCGGTGGATCCGCACAGGGGACAGGGTTGCCCGTCGACGAGCTCGGTGGCCAGCGAGCCGGCGGTGGTGTTGATCCAGGCGCTGCGCCGCTGCGCAACCAGGCCCGCCGCGGCCAGCGCCTCGGCGGCGGCCTGCTGCACGGCGTCGCGGGCCGCGGCGATGCGAGGCTCCAGGGCCTCGGCCCGCTGGGCGGCCTGTAAACGCTCCCGGCAGGCGTCCCGCGTCACGCGCGCCTGCGCCAGCCCGGCCTGTGCCTCCCGGGCGGCGGTCAGGCGCTCGACCAGCTCGGCCTGCAGCCCGGGGCGCTGGGCCAACTGTGCGGCGGCGCGCTCCACCTCGGCCGCGGTGGCGGTCAGCCGCTCCTGTTCCGCCTGCGCCGCCTGCGCCCGGGCGGGCAGGCCCGCCTCCACCTCGACGACGGCGCTGAGCGCTCCGGCGCGCGTGCGCAGGCTCTGACCGCGCTCGGTGAGCGCCGCCGCGGCCGCGGTCACGGCCGCCAGGGAGGGCTCGACCTCGGGGGTGGGAACGGTCTGGTGCGCGTCGGAATCGGCCGTCGGCTCGGCCGCGGTGCCGGTGCCGACCGCCTCGGTCGAGAGCAGTGCAGCGAGCCCGTCCAGGGCCGCGCCGGCCGGGACCGCCTCGGCGGCGGTTACGGCGCGTGCGCTATCGGAATCGGCGTCGGCGGCCTCCGCGGGGGCGGCGTCGGCGAGGGTCTGTGCGGCCCGGCTGCGGGCGGCCTCGGCTGTACGTGCGGCGTCCCGTGCCCGGGCCAGTGCGCGGGCGACCGGTCCGGCGCGGCGGGCGGCATCCAGGCGGGCGGCGGCGTCGGCGTCCTGCGCGGCGGTGGCGTCGAGCTGCTGCTGCTCGCTCAGCAGCCGGGCACGGCGGTTCAGGCGCTCCTGCAGCGCTCGCGCGGCGTCGAGGGTGGCCGACGCCTCCCTCCGGGCGGCGTCGGCCACCTGCAGGGCCTGTTCGGCGGGAGTGGCCGCGGCCTGGGCGGCCGCCACGGCCTCCTCGCCGAAGGCGATGATGGCGGCGGCATCCGGTGCGGCGGCGGTGACGAGGGCCTCCAGGCGGGCGGCGGGCGAGGAGTACGGCCCCGGCTCGGTGACGTCGTCGGGCCACGCGGGCTCGTCGGCGGGGGCGCCGGTTGATGCCCCGACGCCGGGAGCGGCAGACGCGTCATCCATCGGCGCATCGGTGACCGGTGGCGGGGTAACGGGCGCGGACAGTAACGGGGCCAGGACGTCGGCGCGGGTGCGCAGGGCCTGCCGGGCCGCCTCCATCTGCCGCTCTACGTCGCGTCTGCGGGCGCGTAGCTCCTCCTGCATGGCGTCGAAGATGCCGGTGCCGAACACGTCGCGCAGCAGTTCGTGGCGCTGATCGGAGGTTGCTCGTAGGAACCGGGCGAACTTCCCCTGGGGCAGGATCACCGTCTGGGTGAACTGCTCCCGGTCCAGGCCCACGATCCGCCGGATCTCCTTACCCGCCTCGTCGACGCGGGTGATCGGCTCATCCACGGTTGCCCCAGCGGGAGCCGACATCCGCCACAGCTTCACCGTGGCGTTCTGCTTGGTGGTGCCGCTGCCGCGCTGCTTGGGCCGCATGTACTCCGGCGTGCGCAGGACGCGATAGACGCCGGCGGAGTTGGAGAAGACCAGGTCCACCGTGCTGCGGACGGCGGGGTCTACAAGGGTGGAGCGGATGCGCTGCTTGGAGGAGCCGTCGGAGTCGGCCACCTGCCCGTACAGGGCGAACACGATCGCGTCGATGATGGTGGTCTTGCCCGAGCCGGTCGGCCCGGTCAGCAGGAAGCGGCCGGACGCGGCGAAGCGGTCGAAGTCGATGGTCTCCGTGCCACGGAACGGGCCTACGCCGGTGACGGTCAGTCGGTGCAGTCGCATCAGCGCTCCTTCTTACTGCTGGTCTGGCGGCGGGCGGCGTCGTAGACCTCGGACATGATGGCGTGCTGGGCGGGGCTCGGAGCATCCCCGAGCATCTCGGCCAGGAAGCGGTCGGCCACCTCCACCGGGTCGGAGGCGCGGCTGATCGTGATGGTTTCGCGCTGCTCGCGTTCGGGGCGGGTGTGGGAGAAGGCCAACAGGTTGGGAAAGCGATCCTTGAGCTGCGCCATGGTGCCCGACGGCATGGGCCCGGTGAGTTCCACCCGTATCCAGTCGGTGGCGTGTGCGGCGTTGGCGGGGGCGAGCAGCTCCTCGAGCGTGCCGCGTAGCGTGGTGGGCCGGTACGGAGTGGGCGTGGGGATGCGCTCCAGGCGAGTGACGCCGGAGGCGTCCAGTTCCAGCAGCACGGAGGACTTGGCGGCGTCGGCCTCCGGGAAGGAGAAGGGCAGCGGGCTGCCGGAGTAGACCAGGCGCGGGTGGGAGGTGCCCGTGCCGGCCGCCTCAGCGACGGCCTGCGCGCCGTCGGCCCCGCGATCCCGGGCGGAGTCGTGCAGTTCCTGGGGGCGGTGCAGGTGACCGAGGGCCACGTAGTCGAGTCCGCCGGAGGTGCCCGCCAGCGGTGAGCCTCCGAGCGTGGTGAACACGCCGGCCGGGACGGAGTCCACTCCGCCCACGCGGATATCCCGTTCGGAGTCGGGGCTGGCCTGAGCGCCGACGACGAAGGCATGCGCCATGGCCAGCGCCGGCACCCTGGCCGCGTCGTCGGCTCGGCGGGAGGCGAGATCGCGGGCCACCAGCCGCAAAGCCCCGGAGACCACCGCCTCGTGGCTGCGCGGCAGAAGGCCGGAGCCGGCCTGGGAGGGCGAGCCGGCGCGGGTGGGGGAGTCGACGTCGCTGGCGCTCGCGGGGGACTCGCCGTCGGCGGGTGAGGGCACGGCGAGGTCGGCCGGAGCCGCATCATCGCCCTGCACGCCCGAGCCCTCTCCCTCCCCGAGGCGCTCGGCGAGCAGCCGGGGCAGGGATATGCGGGCGGCGTCGGGGTCCAGGTAGGGCAGGGCGTAGACGTACAGGCCGGGGCGGCCGGCGGCGTCGGGGATGATGACGGGCCGGTCGACGTCGGCCACGCGCACGCGCAGGTCCAGCCCCTCGCGCAGCAGGGCGGCGGCGAAGCCGAGCCGCTGGGCGGAGTCGTGGTTGCCGGGGGTAAGCACCACGCGGGTGCGGTCGGCCAGGCGGCACAGGGTGTCATCGAGCAGTCGGACGGCGGCGGTGGGCGGGATGGCGCGGTCGTACACGTCACCGGAGATGACGACGGCGTCCACCTGCTCGGAGTCCACCAGTTCGATCAGATGGTCGGCGAAGGTGGCCTGGGCGTCGTCGAGCACCCGGCCGTGGAAGGTGCGCCCGAGGTGCCAGTCGGAGGTGTGGAGGATCCGCATGCCCGCAGCCTCTCACAGAGCTCCGACACGAATTCGAGGTGCTTAGCGGGCGGCGTTCAGGGGACTGCTGCCCAGCGGTCGGCGGGCGAGCGCGTGACGGTCAGCCGACGTGGTGAACCTGCCCGAGGGAGTCGACTTCGAGGACGATGTCGATCTCCCAACTGGAGTGGTCGGTGGCCGCGTCAACGGTATCGAGGTAATCGATGACCTGCTGGCGTGCCCGGTAGAGGTGGGCAACCTGGGTGCGGTGGTCGTCGAGCTCGAGCTCCCAGCCTCCTGACCAGCGGGTCGCGGTCGCCGTAGGGCTCCGGTTCATGCCTCGACCTTATACTGGAGGCTGTGGGGCAAGGCATGGAGCGGACCGCGGCTTCGCCTTTTCATCCACTGCCCGCGGACAAGTGGCAGTGGCGTCCGTCCCCTGTGCCCGGACAGATCGTGTATGTGACGACTCGCGATGCCGACGGCGAGGTGAATCTGGCGCCGAAGAGCTGGGTGTCAATGGCCGCCTTCCGCGGGCCGATCATCGGGTTCGGATGTTCCGAGCAGCATCAGACCTGTGTCAATGCGACCGCCACCGGACGCTTCACTCTGAACTTCCCTACCGCCCGGCAGGCCGAGCGGGCCGCAGAGGTCGCGGATGCACCCAGAGAAAGCAGGCTGGCCGTGGCGGGCCTGACGCTGGAAGAGTCACGCGTGGGCGGGGTGCCGCACCTACTGGAGTGCCCGGCGTACGCAGACTGCAGCCTGACTCGAACAGTGCGGTTTGACGGCGGAGAAGCCTACTTGTTCGGGAAGATCGACCTGCTTGCGATGCACGAGGAGCTTTTGCGGCTCCCCACAAAGGATGCCTACGCGCGACTCGCTCCGGCCTTCTTCTGCGAGCCCGGCGTTGTCGGAGAGCTGCGGGTGGGGGACGAGGGAGAATGATGCTCCGAGATCGGCGTAAACGCGCTTGACGGGCCGGGTGGTGTTCCGGAGAACCGCGTCATTTCAATGATTTGATAATCATGGTTCACTGCTGCGGACGCGTTCATGCCGAACTTGGACAACTCGCGGAGAAGATCATCGGCATGCCGGTGGTTGAGATTTCCGATCGTGCTCGCACCTGATTCTGTTATGCTGCCGATACATTTGACTCGTTCCTGGTGTCTTCGGAAGGTAGCTCATGGCTTTTTCCATGTCCTCACGGCTGCTCTCACGCCGTGGCGCGCTCACTCTCCCTGTGATCGTTGGAGGACTGAGTGCATTGACGGCCTGCTCCGGCTCGCCGAGTTCCTCCCCCGCTGGCTCCGGCGACGCCACGTCCACGGGCGGTACGACTGCGGCTCCGGCCGCACCGGCCACCACCTCGCTGCAACGAGTGACCGACGTGCTCGAGGGCAACACCCTCGATGTGGAGGTCGGCCCGCTGGTGCGCGTTGATGAGTCGTCGTCGATCCTGCTCATACACGTAGAACGTCCCGAGGACGATCCCAACCAGGACACCTACTGCTCCCCGGGCTTCACCTGGGTCGGCAACTACCTTGACGAGGACCACGGCACCCAGCCGCTGCGAATCATCGATTCCGAGAACAGTCGCGTGTGGATCCCTACGCACACTGACTTCTCAAGCGACTCAGTGAAACCGGGGGGATCGTTGGACCTTCGAATCGCCTTCGGCGGCATCGACGCCGACATCTCCACGGTAACCGTGCTGCTGTCCACGACCGGTTTCTTCCAGGTGCCGGTCGTGAACCTGGATGCGGTGCCCGACTTGGACGCCCAGACGATCCTGGCGGAGGCCGAGCCGAATTCTGTGTTCGCCGCACCCATCCCGCTGGAGCGCTACACGGAGGCCGTTGACGGCTCTGGCAGCGGACTGAGTACCGACAAGGACGTCACCGTGACCATCTCCGGGGATGTCACCTTTGAGGTCGACTCCTCCGATCTGACCGGCGAGGCGGACGCGCTGCTGAGCGACACGGCCGACACGATCGCCGGCTACCCCGACGGCGGGAACCTGACGATCACCGGGCACACCGATGACGTCAACGACGACGACTACAACCAGGGCCTGTCCGAGCGGCGCGCTCAGGCCGTCTCCGACCGCCTGGGGGAGCTGACCGATCTGTCCGCCTGGGAGGTGACTGTTGCGGGCAAGGGGGAGAAAGAGCCACGAGTGCAGGGCACGGACGACGCCGCTCGCGCCGCCAACCGGCGCGTGGAGATCGTCATCACGCCCACCGGCGGCACAACGAGCACTTTGAACGCACCGGCGGCCACGTCCTTGGTGCCCGAGCCGGAGGGCCCCAGCGCGCCCGGCCCCGACGGCGTGACCATCCCCGATCCCGACGGCGGGAGCAGCAGTCTCACCATCACCCTGGAGCAGGTCACCAGACGCGGTGGTCTGCTGTTCGGGGAGTTGGTGCTGACCGGTGGTGAAGGCGGCGCTGAGGTGTCGCCGCGCCAGGTGCTGACAGACAGCTCCGGTTGGGGACTGAATAACGCCCGCGGGGAGTCCGGCGGGGTGAGCAGCTACGCCGCGGCCAGCGGTGTCACGCTGCTCTCCGGTGGCAGCTACGTGTTTCCCGTCGACTACCTGCCCCCGGACCGGGAATCCCACCGCCCCTTGGCGGAACTCAACGTCGTCGGCTCATTGAAAGAGGGGCAGGTTATGCGCGTGTGCATCGCCTGGCCCGATACCGGTGAGGACACCGTCATTGTGGACCGTCCGGCCGACGCGGACGTGAATCCGCTGCCCTGGCGCCTGACGGACGTGCCCGTCATTGATGGATAGACGAAAGGTCTGTCGGTAATCGGAATGATCCGCCTCGCCAGAGGTCTAACCACGCCCGAAGAGCCCCCGCAGGAAGCTCGACGGCGTGGCGGGCGCGGCGGGCTTGTCGTCGTGGCCCTGGCAGCGCTGCGACTTGGGCACGCCCGCCAGCGCCTGCTCAATGTGCTGCCCGCAGCCGGCCCAGGTGGGCTTGCCGCACCGCTTGCACGTCACCTTGCGACACATGATGTTCTCCTCTGGTTGTGGTGATCGGGTGATGAAAGAAAGGGGGAGATCGCGCCCGGGTGGCGCTCAGACCAGGGACAGGAAGATCTTCTCCAGCTCGTCCATGGTCAGCGCCCCCGGCCGGGAAGCCCCATTCGACGAGGCACCGGTCCCGTCGGTCTCGCCGACGCCGTCCCTGCCGTCCCGGCCGGCCGACGTCGTCCGCTCGCCGTCGGCGCAGGCCTGCATGGCGGTGGCGACGATGACGAAACCGGCCCGGTTCAGCGCGTGCGTCACCGCCGACAGCTGCGTGACGATCTCCTTGCAGGAGGCCTCGCGTTCGGCGGCGTCGATGACGGCGTCCAGCTGGCCACGTGCCCGCTTGAGCCGGTTGACGATGCGCCGCTTCGTCTCCGGATCGCACTCGAATCCCGGGGCCGCCGTCGCCTCAGCGCCTGCCGTCGTCGCGGCGGCACCTCGAGTTGCCGCATCTTGAGCCTTGGCCACGGCGATCACGCCCCCACCAGGTAGGAGTCGGCGGCGTCCCCCAGCCAGGCGCGCAGAGTGATCATGCCGCCGGTGAGAACCGAGGACTTCAGCCCATTACCCGCCAGGATCCGGTGGGCGATATTCGCCCGCACCCCCACCTGGCAGATCACGCCGATGGGGCGTCCCGCGGCGGCCTGCCGCACCTCCTCGATGCGGGCGCGCAGCTCGGTGTGCGGAATGTTGAGGACGCCCGGCACCATGCCGCGGGCGACCTCGGCCCTCGTGCGCACGTCCAGCAGCAGGTGGGTCTGGCGGACCCGCTCCAGGTCGCGCACATCCCACACCTCCACGGTTCCGTTCAGGACGTTCGCCCCCAGCATTCCGGCCAGGTTCACCGGGTCCTTCGCCTGTCCGAAGGGTGGGGCGTAGGCCAGGTCCAGGTCGATCAGGTCCGCAACGCCCAGCCCGGCGCGGATGGCCGTGGCCAGCACGTCGATGCGCTTGTCGACGCCGTCGCGGCCCACGCACTGGGCGCCGAGAATCCGCCCGTCCGGTGCGAAGCTGACCGACAGGTGCAACTGGGATGCCCCCGGGAAATAGCCGGCATGCTGGTTGGGGTGCAGGTGGATGGTCGTGTACTCGATCCCGGCGGCGTCCAACGCGGCGCGGTTCGCGCCGGTCATCGCCGCCGTCATACCCCCGGCGCGCACGATGGCCGTGCCCAGGGGTGCGGGGATCGGGCGGGCGTGGTCGGGATCCATGATGAAGTCGGCCACCAGCCGCCCCGCTCGGTTCGCCGGGCCTGCCAGGGGGACGGGACGCCGCGCCCCGGTCACCGGATCGGTGGACACGGTGGCGTCGCCGACGGCGTACACGTGCGGCAGGTTCGTGCGGCCGTGCTCGTCGACGACGATCGCCCCGCGCTCCAGTTCCAGCCCGGAGGAGGCGAAGGCGTCGGTGTCCGGGCGCACCCCCGTGGCCAGGACGATCAGGTCTGCCCGCACGCGCGTGCCGTCGGCCAGGCGGACCTCGTCGGCGTCGGCGCCGTGGGTGATGGACTCGGCGGCGGTTCCCGTGCGGACGTCGACGCCGAGCCCGCGCAGCTCCTGGGTGATCGGGTAGGCGTGCTCCCGCTCCAGCGGCGGCAGCACGTGCTCCGCGTACTCGACGATGGTGGTGGCAATGCCGCGCTTGGCCAGCACCTCGGCGGCCTCAACGCCGATGAAGCCCGCGCCCAGGACGACGGCGGACCGGGCGCCCGCGTCCGCCCACTCCCGCAGACGGGCGGCGTCCTCAACGCTGCGCAGGGTGGCCACGCGCGGCGAGTCGAGCCCGTCGACGGGTGGGCGCGTGGCCTGCGCGCCGGGGGAGAGCACCAGGGCGTCGTAGCCGAGGCGCTGGACGCCGTCGGCGGTGCGCACGATCACCTCCTGCGCCTCGGGGTCGATGCCGACCACGTCGTGTCCGGTGCGCACATCCAGGTTCAGCCAGGCGCGCAGCCGCTCGGGGGTCTGCACCAGCAGGTCTTCCTGGTCCTCGATCTCGCCGCCCACGTAGTAGGGCAGGCCGCAGTTGGCGAAGGAGACGTGCCGCCCGCGGTCTAGGACGATGATCTCGGCCTCCTCGCTCAGGCGGCGCGCGCGGGCGGCACAGCTCATGCCCCCGGCGACGCCGCCGACGATCACCAGCCGGCGGGGCCGTCCGGAGCCGGAGGAGGAGAGCGCGGCCGCGCCGTCGTCGGGGCGCGAAGCAGCGGCCGGGGAGGAAACAGTTGGGGTCAACGTCGTGCCTTTCGCGTCGTCGTGCCGTGGTGCAGCATTCGGCGCCCATTCCGGGCGACCACCTGCGCGCGACAATACCCCAGGGGGTATTAACGGCGCCTGCCTCGCCGGTGTGACTTCTACCGCCACCCGACGTCAGGCGGCGATGGTGCCGCTGGCCACCAGCACGATGATCAGCAGACCCAGCAGCACGCGGTAGATGAGAAAGCCGGTGAACTTGTTGGAGGAGACGAAGCGGAGCAGCCAGGCGATCGTCGCGTAGGCCACCAGGCCGGACACGATCGTGGCGATCGCCGTTGCCCCCCAGCCGACCGTCGCGGAGATGTCCCCGGCGGCGGTGACCGCCTCCAGGGCGCCGGCGGCCAGCAGCGCCGGGATGCCCATGAAGAAGGACAGCCGCGTGGCGGTGACCCGGTCGAAGCGCAGAAACAGTCCTGCGGAGATGGTGGCGCCCGAGCGGGAGATACCCGGGAACACGGGCGCCAGCGCCTGAAAGCCGCCGATGATCAGGGCGTCCTTGAGGGACACCTCGCGCATGCCCTTGCCCGAAGAGGTGTGGGCGGCTCCGGTCGGCCCGTCGCTGCGCCGGTCGGCCAGCCACATGACACCCGACCACAGGATCAGTGCCCCCGCGATAACCCACAGGGAGCGGGCGGTCACCTCGATGAAGTCCTTGAACAACAGGCCCACCACGGCCACCGGGATTGAGCCGAGGATGATGCCCCAGCCGAGCGTGTAGTCGGGGTCGGTGCGCGCCTCGGCGTCGGCCAAGCCCTTGAACCAGGCGGTCACAATGCGCACGATGTCGCTCCAGAAGTAGACGACGGCGGCCAGGATGGCGCCCACCTGGATGACGGCGGTGAAGGCGGTCATGCCCACGGAGTCGATGTCGTAGTGCAGTAGCTTCTCAACGATGTTCAGGTGCCCGGTGGAGGACACGGGCAGGAACTCGGTGATGCCCTCGACGATGCCGAGGATGACGGCGTGCAGCCAGTTCATGAGGCTCCCAGCGATCGGGTGCGGTGTTTCCTGAGAGGCTACCGGGCATGGCCCGTCCCGTGCGCATCCGCGCGTGTGGAACCGGCCTCAGCACGACCGGGCCAGGCCCCACGCTCCGCCGCCCGACGACGGCGCCCCGGTACGCGTCGGACCGCGGCCCGCCCGGCGTCGTCGCCCGGGTCAGTCGGTCTCGGCCGACAGGCGCTCCAGGACCGCCTCATGCAGCAGGGTGTTGGTGGCGACGGCGCTGCCGCCCCAGGGGCCCGGCTCGCCGGACAGGGAGGTGAAGCGTCCGCCCGCCTCCTCCACGATCGGCACCAGGGCGCCCATGTCGTACAGTTCCAGTTCCGGCTCGGCGGCCAGATCCACCGCGCCCTCGGCCAGGAGCATGTAGGACCAGAAGTCCCCGTAGGCGCGGGTGCGCCAGCAGGCCTGCATCAGCGACAGCATGCCGCGCAGCCGCCGCCGCTCGGCCCAGCCGGACAGCGAGGAGTAGGACAGGGAGGCGTCCTCCAGGCTCGCCACGCTGGATACGTGCAGGCGGCGGGCCGAGGCCAGGGAACGGCCGGTCCAGGCGCCGCCGCCCCGCACCGCCCACCAGCGCCGCCCGAGCGCGGGCGCGGAGGCCAGGCCGACGACGACCTCGCCGTCCTCAACCAGGCTGATGAGCGTGGCCCACACGGGCACGCCCCGCACGAAGTTCTTGGTCCCGTCGATCGGGTCGATCACCCACTGGCGGGGGGAGTGGCCAGTGGTGCCGAACTCCTCTCCGAGCACGGAGTCGCGGGTGCGGGCGCGGGCCAGGTAGTCACGGATCAGGCGCTCGGTCTCACGGTCGGCCGCGGTCACGGGGGTCAGGTCGGGTTTGGTCTCCACCTCGAAGTCCTGGGCGTCGAAGTGTGCCTGAGTGAGCGGGTCCACCTGGTCGGCGATGGTGTGCGCCAGGTGCAGGTCGTCGCGCCAACGGCGCTCCGCTGCGGGGGACGTGGGGGAGGAACCGGCATTGCTGCTCATGGCACGAGGGTAGACGGATGTCGCGCGCTTCCGGCTCCGACGGGGCCGAAGGACACCCGATTACCGTGGCGGACGGGGCGCGGACTCCTACCGCAGGAGGAGCATGCGCGGGCCGAAGGTCGTAGGCGGCGGTGAGGCTTTGGTACCGCAGGACCCCGAAAAGATCCGTCGAAGTGAGGTTTCGGGTCTTGCGGGTGGTTCGTAGCGTGAGTCTCAGCCGTCCGGATGCGGTCGGAACCCAAGCGAAGGAGCCCCACCCATGCCCGCCATGCTCGACCTGCGCCGCACCCTGGCCGCCCTGGTGGCGGTGGCCATGAGTGCGGCCCTGATCGTCTTCAGCTTCATCATCTCCGACACCGCTGCCACCCAGATGACCGCCGCCGCCCGCGCCAGCGTGGGGGACGCCGACGTCGTCATCCTGCCCGAGTGGGGCGGGGAACTGTCCGAGGAGGCCGCCGGCACCGTGTCGGCGGCCTCCGGCGTGGCCGGCGTGCGCAGCTACACGGAGGGAACCATCTGGATCGACCGCATGGGCAGCGGCGGCGGCACCGAGTTCACCTACGTGCTGGACGTGCCGTCACCGTCCGGCGGCACCCGCCTGGTCGAGGGGCGCCTGCCGCAGAAGGAGGGAGAAATTGCGGTCTCGCCCTCGGTCGCTGAGCAGGACGTCGCGGTTGGCAGTGCCATGGCGCTCAAGGAAGACCCGGTTGCCGCCCCCACCACCGCGGCCGTGGTGGGTGTGATCGCCCCCGGCCCGGAGATCACCCGTTGGAGCACCGCTGAGCAGTACATCTTCGCCACCGCCGACGAACGCGCCGCCCTGGGGCTGTCGACGGCCCCGGCGGCCCTTTACGCGAGTGCCACCTCGGGTACGAGCACGCAGGACCTCATGGACTCCGTCTCACAGGCCCTCGACGCGGTCGGCCTGGACGCGAGCGTCTACTCCGCCTCAGACATCGTGATGATGCGCGCGTCAAACATGGGTGACATGAACTCCACCACGCAGATGCTGTTGCAGCTGCTCGGCCCGGTGTGCGCGGTGGTGGCCGGGATCGTGATTGCCACGACCTTCTCCACCCTGGTGGCGCGGCAGGCCCGGCAGACCGGGCTGCTGCGCTGTATCGGCGCGGGCCGTGCCCAGGTGTTCGGTTCGGTGCTGCGCAGCGCCCTGGCCACCGGCCTGGCGGGCTCGGTGGTGGGCACTATCCTGGGCGTGGAGCTGGCCGCCCTGTTGACCCGCTCCGGGCTGGTGGACGGCCTGGAAGCGCGCTATCTCACCGTCAACCGGCAGACGATAGTGCTGGCGGTGGTGCTCAGCACCGCGGTGACGCTGGTGGCGGTGGTGCGCCCGGCCCGGCAGGCGACCCGCGTATCCCCGCTGGTGGCCCTGACCGGGCAGGTGGCCGACGAGCGCTCGCTCAGCCGTCGTCGGATGCGGACCGCCGCGGCCGGGGTGGTGGTGGCCCTGATCGGTCTGGGCATCACCTGGCTGAGTATGTGGGCGCAGGTGGTTGTCTACACGGCCGTGGGCGCGGTGCTCCTGGTGCTGGGCGTGCTGGCGGGGCTGCCGCTGCTCGTCGTCGGCGGTGCCCGACTGGTGGAGTGGCTCGGTGGCGGTGCCCGTCGGCCCGTGCTGCAGTTGGCCGCCCGCAATCTGGCCCGCAACCCGGGGCGCGCCGCCGCTACCACCGCCTCCCTGCTGGTCACGGTCACGGTCGGAGCCACACTCCTGTCCGGCATTGCCAGCGTCAACGCCTCCATGAGCGCCCTGCTCGGCGCCAGCGCGCCGGTCGACATCCGGGTGGACGGGATCGTCGCCGCCGACGAGGCTGCGGCGCTGGCCGCCCGGGCCAAGAGTGCCGACGGCGTGGAACAGGCGGCGGTGGTCCCGCTACTGGACGTGGGCATCACCCCGAGCGCCTACGAGGCCGACGAGATCACCGTGTCCGCGGTGGACCCGGCCGCGGCCGCCCCGGTGGTGCGTTCCGACAAGGGCCTGGAGGGGCTGGACGACCACACCCTTGTCCTGGCCAACGACTACGGTCTGGCCGAGGGCACGGCCGTCACCCTCACCGGCTCCCATGGGAGCGCGGAGTTGACCGTGCACGTGGCCGAGGCCGGCCTCGGGCCGGTAGTGACCCCGGCGGTCGCCGAGGAGCTGGCGGGACAGGAACCGACGGCGTTGTCCCTGTGGGTGCGCACCACCGGGGACGGCACCGACACGAGCGTGGTCGACTCGGTGCGCGACGTGCTTCAGCGCCCCGACCTGGTGGTCAGCACCTCCGCCACCGAGCGCGTGAGCTTCAACAACGAGGTCAACCGCATTGTCACCATCATTGTGGCGGTGCTGGCCTTCACCCTGCTGATCACCCTGTCCGGGCTGGCCAACACCACCGACGTGAGCGTGCTGGAGCGCTTCCGGGAGATCGGGGTGCTGCGCGCCACCGGGGTGCAGCGCGGCCAGGTGCGGCGACTGTTCATCACCGAGGCGGTGCTCACCTCCCTGCTGGGCGGGCTGCTCGGGGCGGCTGTGGGAACGGTGTGCGGCATGGCGGCCGTGGTTGCCGTGTTCGGGCTCGACGCCGTAGACAGTCTGGTGTTGCAGGTGCCCTGGGCGGGACTGGTCGGGATTCTGCTGGCCGCCGCGGCCATCGGCGTGCTCGCGGCGCTGCGTCCCGCCGGCCGCGCCGCCGCCGTCGCCCCCGTGAGCGCGCTGGCGCAGGAGTAGCGCTCGGCCCGGCCTCGCCAATGCATTTGACTGCGCCACCCGCACCGAGCGGGTGGCGCAGTCACGTTGTTTCGGTCAGCGCCGACTCGACGTGGAAGACTCGCTTATGCCGGTTCCGGAGCATCATTCTGGGTGGCCCACTCGTTTTAGTCCCTACTGCGGGCCGCGGCTCGTACAGAGTATGCCGAAGTCAGGGATTACCCCGAGTCGGTGTGACCGTGGTCTCGTCCTGGAGGGTGAGACGGGGGTGGTGCGGAGGTAGTAGACGGGGCTGGAACTTTCGTCCGCGGGCAGTCAAAAGTTCCGACTTTCAGCGGATTTCCAACGGATTCTTGGGATTCTAGCGTTGATCACGTCAGCCAAAGCAATCCGTTACGGAGGAACCCCCCGATGTCCGTCCCCACCGAATCCACATACCTGGGCCTGTCCGGTGCCGACCCCGCCGCGCCGCGGGTGGTTGAGGCCAGGATGCTCACCAAGATCTACGGCACCGGCGGCGCGCAGGTCACCGCTCTGGACCAGGTCTCCCTGGCCGTCAGCCGGGGCCAGTTCGTCGCCGTCATGGGGCCGTCCGGTTCGGGCAAGTCCACCCTGCTGCACTGCCTGGCCGGCCTGGACACCCCGAACTCCGGCAGCGTGTTCATCGCCGGGAAGGACCTGGCTCGAATGAACGACCGGCAGCTGACGGCGGTGCGCCGCGACCAGCTCGGCTTCGTCTTCCAGGCCTTCAACCTGCTGCCGCAACTGACCGCGGAGGAAAACATCCTGCTGCCGCTGCGGCTCGCTCACCGCAAGCCCGAGCGGGACTGGTACAACGCCGTCATCGACTCCCTGGGGATCGGCGACCGGCTGGAGCACCGGCCCAGCGAGCTGTCCGGCGGCCAGCAGCAGCGCGTGGCGGTGGCCCGCGCTCTGGTGGGGCGGCCGGAAGTCATCTTCGCCGACGAGCCCACCGGCGCCCTGGACAGTGCCTCGGCCGCCTCCCTGCTGGAGACGCTGGCACGCATGTGCGAGGCCCTGGGACAGACGGTGGTCATGGTCACCCATGATCAGAACGCGGCCGGGGCCACCAACCGGATCGTCCGGCTGCGGGACGGGCGGATCGTCGGCGACGACGCGGTCGCCCGCCCCGCCGGCCAGCACGCCGCCCCGGCGGCCGCCATGCAGGGGGTGCGCTGATGCCCGCCATGCTCGACTTGCGCCGTACCGTGGCCGCCCTGGTGGCGGTCGCCATGAGCGCGGCGCTCATCGTTGTAAGCCTCATCATCTCCGATTCCTCAACCGCGCAGATGACGGCGGCAGCTCGCGCCTCTGTCGGCGACGCCGATGTGGTCGTCATCGCCGACAGTCACGATGACGCCACGGACGGGACCCTGCCCCAACAGGCAGTCCAGGACGTCGCTGCCGCCGACGGCGTGGCCAGCGTGCGTCCCTACATCGAAGGTTCGACGTGGATTGATCACCCGGCCGGTTCCGCGTACGTGTCACATGTCTTCGTGCTGGAGGTGCCCGAGATAGGCGGCGGCATACGCTTGACGGCGGGCCGCCTGCCAGACAAGGAGGGAGAGGTCGCCCTCTCCCCGGCCGCCGCGCAGGTCCAGGACCTTGAAGTTGGAAGTACCGTCTCCTTCAAAAAAGCGGCCACAGACACCGAAACAAGCTCGACTGCAACGGTTGTGGGCATAATTGAGCCTGGTGCTGAGATAACCCGACACGGTGCCGCTAGCGAGTATGTCTTCGCGACCGCGGAAGAACGTACGCTGCTCGGAGTCCCGGATACGCCTGTGGTCCTTTACGTGACCGGTGCGGCAGGCACGAGCACCGAGGCGCTCATGAATTCGGTCGAGCAGGCTGCCCAGATTTCTCAGCCGGGCGCGAGTGTTTACACCGCTTCTGATATCGCAGTCATGCGGACTTCCGAGCAGAGTGCGGTGGATTCGCTCACGATGACACTGTTCCAGCTGCTGGGGCCGGTATGCGCCGTGGTTGCGGGGATCGTGATCGCCACGACGTTCAGTACGATGGTTGCCCGGCAGGCGCGCCAGACCGGTCTGCTGCGATGCATCGGCGCGACCCGCCGTCAGGTGCTCGGATCGGTGCTCCGTACCGGGCTTATCACCGGGTTGGTGGGCTCGGTTCTGGGCGCCGGGCTCGGCGTGGGATTGGCCGCGTTGGTGTCACGCGCAGGATTGATTGATGGTTTGGAGCGGCAGTACTTCACGGTTTCTTGGCGTTCGCTCCTACTGGGGGTACTCATCGGCACCGTGGTAACGCTGGTGGCGGTGCTGCGTCCGGCCCGTCGCGCCACCCGGGTCTCGCCGCTGGTGGCCCTGACCGGGCAGGTGGCCGATGATCGCTCGCTCAGCCGTTGGCGCGTGATCAGTGCGATCGCGGGGCTGGTGGTAGTCGTGATCGGTTTGGTCATTACCGGATTGAGCATTCAGATGCGGGTCATCGAGTACACGGCGGCGGGTGCAGTGATTCTGGTACTGGGTGTGCTAGTAGGACTGCCGCTGCTGGTTATCGGCGCCTGCCGTGCCACGGAGCGACTCGCTGGCGGTGCGCGTCGGCCGGTGCTGCAGCTCGCCACCCGCAATCTGGCCCGCAATCCGGGGCGCGCCGCCGCTACCACCGCCTCGCTGCTGGTCTCCGTGGCAGTGGCCTCCACTCTGGTCACCGGCATTGCCAGCGTACGGGCATCAATGGATGGATATATCAGTAGCGGCAGTCCCATAGACATCCGGGTCGGCGGTATTCCCGCCGATGCTGATACGTCTGCACTGGCCGCCCGGGTAGAGAACGTGGATGGCGTTGACCGGACGGTCCTGGTGCCGACCTTCGATGTGGGAATTTCTCCGGGAACGACGGCGGACAACGAGATCACCGTATCCGCAGTGGATGTAGCTGAAGTCACTCCGGTCATTCGTTCTCATACGGGGTTGGAGGGGCTTGATGACAACACACTGATCGTTGGAGGAATCTACGACCTTTCCGAAGGGACGCCCGTAATGCTCACAGGACCTGCGGGCAGTGCCGAGTTGAACGTGCACGTGGAGGAGGGCGGCTTCGGGCCGGTCATTACGCCAGCGGTCGCAAAGAAACTGGTCGGGGACAATCCCACAATGACATCCCTGTGGGTGCGCACCGTCGGAGACGGCAGTAACGCTGCGGCAGGTTCGCAGGTGCATCAACTCCTACAGGGAGAGGGCTACTACATCACGACCGCGGCAGCAGGCCGCGCCACGTTTACCAATTACCTCAATTGGATCATCGCGGTTATCGCCGTAGTGCTGGTCTTCACACTCCTGATCGCCCTGTCTGGCATGGCCAACACCACTGATGTGAGCGTGCTGGAACGGGTCCGAGAGATCGGTGTACTGCGCGCAACTGGCGTGCAACGACGTCAGGTAGGGGGACTTTTCATCACCGAGTCGGTACTGACCTCGCTGCTGGGCGGCTTGATCGGAGTCGTCCTAGGGACGGTCATGGGCCTGGCGGGCGTTGCCGCGGCCATGGGAGCCGGCACCGGGTCAGGGCTCGTGCTGAGGGTGCCTTGGCTCGCACTGGTGGCGATCCTGCTGGCGGCTGCAGCCGTAGGCGTGCTTGCTGCCCTGCGCCCCAGCAGCCGTGCCGCATCGGTAGCCCCCGTGACCGCGATTGCTCAGGAGTGAGCCCCGAGTATGTCACGGGGGCAGGCTGCCGGCCTTATTGGCGGCGATGACGAGGCGGAGCCGGGAGCTCACCCCGTACTTATGCATCAGGCTGGACACGTGTCGCTTCACGGTGCTCTCCGCGACAGCCAGCGTGTCCGCGATTTCCGCGTTGGACATGCCATCGCACAACAGGGTGAGCACTTCCTGCTCGGCCGCGGTGATGCCGGGCGCTCGGTCCGGCATCACCGGGCGCAGGTGTTTGGCGACCAATTTGGATGCCGCATCCGGCGACAGAGGAGTCCCGCCGTCGTAAGCGGCGAAGACGGCGCGGACCACGTCATCCGGTTCGGCGCTCTTGAGGAGGAATCCGTTCGCGTGTCGGCCGAGTGCATCCATCATGACCGTGTCGTCGTCCAGACCGGTGAGCACCACGACGGCCGTGCTCGGAGACTCCTGTTTCAATCGCGACAACAGCTCCAGGCCGTCCAATCCGGGCATGGCCACATCGGTGAGGACGACGTCGGCATGGGTTCCCCGTAGAAAGAGAAGCGCGTCGGCTGCGGAGGCGAAGGCACCGAGGACCTGTATCCGCGGGGACTTGCTGAGGTAGGCCTGCAGGGCACGCAGTACGTAGACTTCGTCGTCGACCACGACTACCCGAATCGGTTCGACGTCGGCCTTCTCACCGGAATGGATATCAGAGGTTGGCACGCCGCTAAGCTTAGGTCGGAAATCGTCCTCGCTGAACGTTCCTCACCATGCTGCACTTCCTCCCTCGATCCTCTCCTGTTGCCGGCCATGACGAGCCCGGCGCATGGCATCCCACGCTGCGCACTCACCTGCTACACGTGGGCATGGCGGGTTTCTTTTTCACCTTCGCGTTCTTCTTCACGTCACTCCCGAGAGAACCGGTGGCGATCAGCCTAACTGCGCTGGCCGCCCTTGCCCTGCCTCTGACCTCGGTCGCTCCGGTGGTCGGTACCGCAATGAGCATAGTGGTTACCTGGGTTGCAGAATCTGTCCCGCAGGATACGGGGCTCTTGGCCTCCACGGCCGCGTGGGGTGTGGTCGCTATGCTGCTCGCACGTGGCCTTCCCCGGTGGACGGTTTACTCGCTTGCCTGCATCATCACGCTGCCGGTGTTGTTACTGCCCGCTGTCTACGAGCCCTTGTGGGCTGCGTTCGTGTGGCCGGTCACCATGGGCGTTCCCAGCCTGGTGCTGGGGGAGATGCTCCGTCAGCAGCGTGATCAGGCTCGCCGTGACGCCCGGCGCAGGCGTGAGGCCCGGCTTCGACAGCGCAGGCTCGTGGCCTCGGAACTGCATGACACGGTTGCGCGCGACCTCACCTACGCGGTGATGGCGGGCGAGCAGCTAAAGATCGCCCACGCCGGTGACGAGCAACTGAGCCGGGAACTCGACTCAATCATCGAGCCGGTGCGCGCTGCGGTAGCGCAGTTGCGACGCGGCCTACAGAGCGTGACCACAGACGACGGCGACGCTGACCTATTTCGTATGACCTTGAGGCCGCCGCGGCCGATTGATCAGACCTTAGCGGATGCGCGTCGTGCGCTCGCCGATCGCGGGGCCTCGCTGGAGGTCGACGGCGTGCAACTGCTAGCCGAAGAGCTCTTCACCCCAGGCACGCACCAGCAGGTGCTACGAGTCGTCGGCGAACTCGTTGACAACGCCGCCAAGCACACAGCCGCCGATGGATTGGCCAGAGTAGCGATAGATATCGATGACGGTGTTTTCGACTGCATGGTCACCAACGCGGTCGATGCGACGCAGAATTCGGACGGCGCATTGTCCTCCGGCCTGGGACTGGCAGACGCGCGGCGTCGCGTGGAGACCCTCGGCGGTGAGTTTGTCGTAAACCGGGGCAAGGCACGGTGGACGGTGACCTTCAGCGTCCCTGTTCGAGCTACAGCCACTGGGTGACAGGGGGACAGCTGATGAGATCGCCCACATCAATGGTGGTACGGCCCCAAGAACTTCTCCCCGTTCAGGTGGATCATGTGTGTGGGCTCTGACGCCAGCCAGACCTCCGTCTCCCAGGCCAGGTCGGGGAGGAATCTGCGTATGACCGAGCGATCAGGGAAGCAGGACACATATACGAGGTCGGCGGTTGATCGTGAAAACAGGCTGGACAGCTCGCTGTAGCGAATGTGGTCCACGGGCCCGTGGGTTGAGCTCCTCCATGACCATCGCCTTGATGAGGACGTTCTGTCCGCCTGCCTTCAACGTGAAAGTATCCCCCTCGGGCGTGGTCACGGGGATACGGGCTAGATCGCGGGCAGCTTGGTACTTGGCGGCGAGACTGCCCGCCTCAACGACGTACTCCTCAATAGCGGGGCCGAAGTCGGGGGTTCCGTAGAGCTGGATCGTCAGCAAGGCCTCCGGATTCAGCCGGTAGTTGTTCTTCGACGAGTTGGTCGCCCGCGAAGGGGCGTCGTCGTTGCGGAGTATTGCCTGCCTCCTGGATGGTGCTCATGCGGCCTCCATGCGTGTCATGCCCATTACCCTGCGGATGGCCTCTTCAGGATCATGCGTGCTCTCGCCGAGTCGGCGCAGCTGGTCCAGGCTGGGGAACCGCATCTGCCGCAGATCACCGGCGTTGACCTGGGTATGGCCGGAGAAGACTCGGAAGTAATCGTCAACCGGTTTCGAGTTCAGCCAGACCGCTAAGCCGACAGCAACCTCGGGGTCCAGCCCGTGCCCAGCGCAGTGGATGTAGTTCAACTTGTTGTCGAACGCTGGCTGCCTGCCGTCGTCGGACCACACGGCGGCGACCAGGCGCCGCTTCTCCTCCTTCGCGGAGAAGCGTTTGACCAGAACATATGTGCCTGCCGGGACCAGGAACTTCGTGCGCACCGGTTCGGTCGCACGGAACCACTGCGGTTTCCTCACGCTATCGCGGGGATGCACTACTCGCTGCCGGGTGATATTGGCCGGGTACACCATCGGTACGGCACCGTCGGACGGCTCGTATGCCAAGTATTCACGGGATCGGAAGTCCACCACGCGTCCGGTTGAAACCGTCATGCCGAGGTCGGCAAGCGTGTATCTGGCGCAGTTCATCCACTTGACCGCCTCGGCATCCTGTGAGGATGCGGGAACGAACACGAAGTCATTCGTGACTACCTGAGCTGCCGATACATGTCGCGTCACGGGCGTGTCATGGTGATCCACGGATGAGGAGAGACGAATCGTGTCCGGCTGTGGACCGTTTATGGCAGACACAATGATCGTCTCCTGAAGTACTCCCAGGTCGCCGAATACCTCGGAACGTGACTGGAAGGTGTGGATGGCGTCGATCCCAAACGATGCCAGCAGAGTGCGACGGAAGTGGCTGAAGTAGGTGCCGTTCATCCACGAGCGCGGTGTGATGGAGACCTGCTGTCCGCCGGCGTCCAGCAGGAGTGCGCCAAGCGCCATGAAACCAGCGTAGATATTGGGAACGGCTATGCCTGCGCTGCGAAGATCGGAATCCAGCGTCGAGCGAGAGCGGATCTTGTGGTATGGCGGATTCTGAATCACCAGGTCGAAGTGCTCATCCGTGTGCAGCGCCCACTGCACGAAGTCGCTCTTGACCAACGACGTGCGTACGCCCGAATCGGCAGCACAGAAGGCTCCCCAGTGCCGCCTGGCGCCGGTTCGCGGCACGCTCCAGAAGATTCATGCCAGCCAGCGTACCGGTCCGGTGTGACGCGAACTTGCTGACTAATAATCGTCGGTGCGGAGAACTGCATCCGGACGCTCGGCCAAGTCGAGCGGGTCCTTGAATGAGCCTGCTGCTGCACCGACACGGGTGAGGGGAGCCGGGCTGGTGGTGGCTCGGCTCCCCTCGGTGGTTCGGGATCATGAATCAAACGGATTAGCGCAAGCGTTCAGGCCCTCTTCTCGCCCTCGACCACCTCGCGGTCATCCATCGCAACGGTGGCGCGCGGCGTCTTCGAGCCGGTCTCGGGGATCGTGAAGTAGATCAGCAGGCAGATCAACACGATGACGCTCATGTAGATCGGGATCCAATTCGGGTGGCCGGCGTTGATGAACGCGGTGGCGATGAGCGGCGCGGTGCCGCCCAGGGTCGCGATGACGAACTGGTGCGCCACTCCGATGCCGGAGACACGCAGCGAGGCCGGGAAGAGCTCCGCCTGGATCGTCGGGTAGACAGCCTGCCAAATACCCAGGACGACCCATCCGCTGGCGGCAACGGCGACGTAGACGCCGAATCCGGGATATTTGAGAGCCATCATCAGGGGGTAGAAGAGGAGAACCATGCCGATGGTGCCGATGATCGGGAAGATTAGGCGCCGCCCGATGCGATCGGAGAGCCAACCGCAGAAGGGCACGACCATGACGAGAATGCACAGGCCAATCACCGAGCCGGCAAGAGTCGAAGTCTTATCGCGGCCGGAGGTGAGTTCCGCGTAGGTGGGCAGGAAGGTCGCCCAGGTGTAGTAGGCGACGGCGGGAGCCGATAGGGCGGCGGTCTGGAGCAGCTGCTTGGGGTAGTGGCGCAGGAGATAGCCGACGCGCCCCTTCGAAGACTTCTTGTTGGTCTTCGACTGCGCCTCGTATTCAGGGCTCTCGTCGGAGTGAGTACGCAGAAGAAGCCCGAAGATGCCGAGGATGCCACCGAAGATGAAGGGAACGCGCCAGCCCCATGCGTCAAGAGCCTCGGGAGAAAAGGCCGCAGTCGACAGGGCGGCCGCGCCGGTGGCGGCGAGAGTCGCCAGGCCGGAAGCCGTGTTCGAGAAGGAGCCGTACAGGCCGCGGCGGTTGGCCGGAGCATGCTCGACCATGAAGGAGATCGCCGACTGGGCCTCGCCACCGGCGGAAATGCCCTGCATGACACGGGCGATGACGAACAGGATCGGGGCGGCGACGCCGATGGTCTCATAGCCGGGCGTCAGGCCGATGATCAGCGCACCGAGGGCCATGCCCGACACCGACAGCGTCAGGACGATCCGGCGACCGAAGCGGTCCGCGAGGGGCGAGATGATGAATCCGGACATCGGTCGGATGATGAAGCCGATCGCGTAGGTCAGGAAGGCGGCCAAGAGGGAGGCGAGTCGGGAATCGCTGGGGAAGATGTGCGGCGCGAAGATGGCCGCCATCAACCCGTAGACGTACCAGTCGTACCACTCGACGAAGTGGCCGACCGTTCCGGCAATGAGGTTGATGGTGTGGGGCCGAGCCGATGCCTGAGCGGTAGGCGTCGGCTCAGCGACCGCAGGTGGGTTCGTCGACATTGAGAGCTCCTGGTGGATGTGGGGCAGCGGCATTCGGAGAGGGCAGCGGTGCACGACCCGAACGCAAGGCGATTGCGCCTTGCCGCTATGAGACCGATTGCTGAGATCGGTTGCAATGAGCGTACGCATCGTGCCATGATCTTGTCAACCACATCACCACCACGGAGGACAAAGATGTTCAAGAAGCTCGCTACCCTCAACACGATCCACGACTCGGGCGCAGTGCTCATCGTGCGCCTGCCGGAACTCGACAGTGCGGAGCGGGTCTGCCACGCCGCCATCAAGGGCGGGTTCCACGCGCTTGAAATCCCCCTGACCGTGCCGGGGGCCATCGGACTGATCAACCGCCTGTCTGAGCAGTACGGCGCGGATGGAGTCGTCGTCGGAGCCGGAACGGTCCTTGATGGTTACGCCGCGTACGACGCGATCTCCCACGGAGCCTCGTTCCTCGTGAGCCCGCAGCTCAACCCTGAGATGATCCGAGTCGCCAACCGCTACCAGATCCCGACCATCAGTGGGGCCTTCACTCCGACGGAGGTTGTCAACGCGGTCGAGGCCGGAGCGGACGTCGTCAAGATCTTCCCCACGGAGAACAACGGGATCCCCTTCGCCAAGGCCCTCCTCGCCCCGCTCGGCCAGGTCGCCGTTCTGCCGGCCGGCGGCGTCACGGCCGACAACGTTAAGGACTGGTTCGACCTGGGGGTACTCGCCGTCGGCGTGGGCTCCGCAGTCACCAAGGCCTGGCAGCACGACGGCGACTTCACCCGAGTCACCGACGCGGCCCGTACCTTCATGGCAGCTGTCGAGGCGGTCGATCGGTGAGCACGCCCACTGTCTACATCATCATCGGCACGGCGGGCTCGGGTAAGTCATTGCGGGCCCGGCGAATCGCCCACCACCTGCACGCCGCCTATCTGGACAAGGACGCGATGAGCAGCCGCTTTGTGGAAGCGGGACTGGTCGCTGCCGGCTACGAGGCCGGAGATCGGGAGTCGAATGACTACTACACCACGACGCTGCTGCCCCTCGAGTACGACTCCCTGCTCGACGTCGCCGGCCAGAACCTGCGCCTGGGCAACTCGGTCGTCCTCGATGCCCCCTTCAGTCCGTTCCTCGCCGACCCAGAGTTCGTCGCCTCGGCCCGTCGGCGCTTCGGCTGGCCAGCCGAGGCCCGCATCAAAGTCATCCAGATCCACGTTGCGCCCGAACTGCTTAAAGCCCGCCTGCGCGCGCGCGGACTGGCCCGCGATGCCGCGAAACTCGCCGATTGGGACTCCTACTGGGCACAGCACGGCAACGTCACCTGCGCCTGGAGAGGCGTCGAACTGCGACAAATCCACAAGGACACCGACGAGGACGACGAACTCACCGACGACTCCAACCTCCTCATCTGATCCGCCCGTTCAACCTCAAGGAAGAGACCATGACACTCAGCGGAAACACCACGATCATCGCCCACCTGGGCTACCCCACACGCACCTTCAAATCGTCCCTGATCTGCAACCCCTGGTTCGACGCTCACGGCCATGACGTTTGCGTTGTGCCAATGGGCATCAAACCGGATGACTACCCCGCGTTCTTCCGCGCAGTCATGCGGCTGACGAATCTGCGCGGAGCTCTGGTCACCATGCCCCACAAGATCTCCACGATGGAACTCGTCGACGAGGTGACCGCCACCGCCGCCATCGCTGGCGCAACGAACGCCGTCCTCCTGCGCGACGATGGCACCACCATCGCCGACCAGTTCGACGGCGCGGGCTTCGTCCGCGGCATGCGCGGCAAGGGTATAAATCCTGAAGGCAAACGCGCACTCGTCGTCGGCAGCGGCGGCGTCGGCTCGGCGATTGCGGCCTCGTTGGCCGGAGCCGGTATCAGCGCGATCGCCCTGTCGGATCCGAACAACGCGGCCTCCGAGGCCCTTGGCGAGCGCATCCACAGTTACTACCCGAATGTGGAGCTGCGGATCGGATCGAACGATCCCGAGGGATACGACGTCGTCATCAACGCGACTCCCCTCGGCATGAAGCCCACCGACCCGATGTCGGTCGATGTCGATCGAATCGCGCCCGGGTCCTTCGTCGGCGACGTAGTGCTGAGCACCGACGACACCCCCTTCCTCCGGGCTGCATCCGCGCGCGGCTGCACAGTCCAGGGCGGATCGACGATGCTGCTCGAGTTGATCCCGGCCTACCTCGAATTCTTCGGCTACCCCGGCGCGACCGCCGAGGAACTGCGCGCCTCAGCGCATCACCTCTTCTCCTGATTCGACCGTGCCCGCAGCACGCAGGCGCTCGGTGACACCCGCGGACAGCGCGAGCGGCACTACTCGCGAAGGCGGCCCCGCAGCCATCGTTGGCTACGGGGCCGCCCGGCCAATTCTTGGCCGGTCACTTCTTGGCGTGGCTGGACCAGACACGACCGGGCTGCTCGTCGGTCGGCAGTCCGCTGACTTCGAGGATGCGTTCGAGCAGCTGCTGGGTTTTCACCGCCTCTGCCCCCGAGACCAGCGGGACACCACGGTCCCGGACGCGGTCGAGGAAGTGGTGGACGGCGCCGGCGAATCCCATGGTCTCGGTGGCCGTGGCCCAGCCGAAGTTCTCAGGCGTCATCTCACGCAGCGAGGTGCCCTCCGGACGGGTGATCGTCACCGAGTCGGGGGCGACCACAGATGCGGACGTCATCTGCCCGTAGGCGTCCAGCCTCTCATTCCAGCCACCCGCGTTGCGCGCTCCGACGACGACGCCGGTATGCCCGTTGTCGAAATGGATCAGCGCCGAGATCCCATCCTCCTGCCACTTGTCCTCTCCGGCCGCATAGGCGGTGACCTCGACGGGCTCACCGCCGCAGAACCAGCGGACGAGGTCAACCATGTGAATGGCGTTCTCGAAAGTGGCACGGTATTCGGATCCCGCGCGGTTCTTCTGAGCGACGCAGAAGCTTGCACCGGTCTCACCGAAGGAATCGTGCGCAGCGGCATATACCGGGGCGAAGCGGCGGTTGAAGCCGACCTGGAGGATACGGCCGTTCTTCTCGGCGGTCTCGGCGAGCATCTGCGCGCCGGCGGCGGTTGTGGCCAGAGGCTTCTCGCAGAAGACGTCGACGCCCGCTTCCAGCGCGGTCTTGGTCATGGCGAGGTGTTCGGAGCGGGGGGTCAGGATGAAGACCGCGTCGAGTTCCTGGGCGTCGAGCGCTGCCTCAAGTGTCGGGTAGGCGTTCTGGAAGCCCCAGCGGCGCTTCACCGGTTCGGGGTCGGGGAGAATGCTGACGAGTGCAGCCATCTCGACGTCGTCGCGGGTGACGAGCGTCGGCAGCTGGGCGATGGTGGCGATATTGCCGTGGCCGACGACGCCTACGCGAAGGGCGTTGCTCATGCGTTTGCCTCCTTGAGAATCTTGTTGAGATTGATTGCGGACTGCGCGAAGCCGACGGCGGGTTCGGGCAGGTCTTGGGGGTGCCAGCGGTACTCGTATTCGAGCGAAAGGGCTCCGTCATAGCCGGTGGCGATCAGCGCGCGGAGGATCTCGGGCCAGGGGAGTACTCCTGTACCGACCACGCGCGAGCACACGGCCCGTTCATCCGCCTCGACGCGGGCGGTTCCTGCGGCGCGGAAGGGGGCATCGGGGTCCTTGAAGACGAGATCTTTTACGTGGACGTGGCCGATGAGATCGCCCTGCACCGTGAAGGCCTCCTGCCAGGTCTCGTCGTGGGTGAAGGTTAGATTCGCCTGGTCGTACAGGACGCGGGCACCGGCATCGTTGACCTCACGTACGAGCTTGGCGGTGTCGGCGGCGGTTTGGGTCATCGTGCCGAAGTGGTTCTCCACGCAGAGCACGGTGTCGGCGGCACGCGCCTCGGGCCCAAGAACCGCCAGCGCCTCGCGCAGCCTGGCCCAGTGCGCCTCGTGCTCGGTGTCCCCGGGATGCCAGGAGCCCGCGTAAACACGGATTGCCGTGGCCGAAAGGATATGCGCGGCGTCGATGCAAGCCCGGAACTCATCGATCCCCGAGTTCCATTCGGCGTCATCGAGGCTATTGATGGAGGTGGTGTAGGGGGTGAGCCCGATAATCGGCACACCCTCGCCGTCGGCGATGCGGGCGGCCTCGGCTGCGGCGCGCGGATCCGCCGTGGGTATGCCGCTGGGATAGTCGTCCTGATAGATCACTTCGGCGGCCTCCAGGCCGGCGCCACGGAAGAGGCGCAGTGCCCCTGCCAGGTCGTGGTCTGGAGTGCCCATGGTATGGCCGGCGATAATCACGGTTCATTGCTCCTTCGGGGAGGTCCAGTCGGCAGGGCCGACGAAGTGCGGGGGATTGGCGACGCGGGAACGGTCCACGAGTTCCATGAGGAGCCCCCACGGAGTGACCAAGTAAATCCAACGGTTTCCGGCGACCAGGGGACTATCGGCTCCAACCTCCTTGCGCTCGCCGAGGATGCGCACCCCCTCGATGGTCTTCAGATGAGCCACTGCTGCATCGACGTCATCGACGACGAAGCACAGGTGGTGGCCGCCCCGGTCGCAGTGCCGGGGATGCTCGGTACGCTGGCCATCGGCCTGCCACTCGAAGAGTTCGACATTGAGGTTCGGGGGCAGGCGGAGCATGGCAAGGGTCAGCGAAGCATCGTCGGGGACGTCGAAGTTCACGGACATGTAGTCCCCATCCGGGCCGCGCTGCGAGCGGTAGAGTTCCTCGGCGCCGAGCACTTCGACGAAGAAGTCCACGGCTTCATTGAGGTTGGGCACGGTGAAGGCGGCGTGATCCACGTACTGCAGACCGGGCATGAGCCGATCGGTCATGAAATCCTCCTTGTCGATGAGCGGATGAGCAGATCTGGTTCGAGTACTACATGCTCGACCGGCGCGCCTTCCGCCACTCTCTGGGCGACGGCCAGGGCGGTGGCGCCCATCTCCGTGATGGGCTGGCGCACTGATGTGAGCGGCGGGTTGAACGAGGCACCCAGCGGTAGTCCGTCGAAGCCGGTGACGGAGATGTCCTCGGGAACGCGAATCCCACGCGTGCCGAGCGCGCTGATGAGCCGAAATGCGACGAGGTCGTTGCCCGCGATAAGGGCGGTGGGACGCTCCTGCATCACCAGGATCTGGTCGGCTACGGACTCGCCGAGGTCGGCGCCCGGGGTCGCGGACAGCTCGCAGGGCACCAAGCCGCGTTCCTTGGAGAGGGTGAGATATGCCTGACGCCGATCGGCTGCGGTGCGAGTGCCGGCAAGTCCCGAGACGTATGCGATCGCCGTATGCCCGAGTTCGCAAAGGTGTTCCAACGCCAGGGCGATTCCCCGAGCGTTGTCGAGGCTGACGGTGGAGACCCCGTCCGTGCCTTCGCCCCGGTCGATTATGACGCCGTGGCGTCCGAATCCGGCGATACGAGCGCCGTCGGGGTACTCGTGGGAGTAGGGTGCGATGATCGCGAAGGGGGCGTACATCGATCGCATCGCCTCGAGATAGCGCGTCTCTGCCGTGGGGTCGTTGCCGGTGACGCACAGGACCAATTGGTATCCGCGTTCATCAGCGGCAGCCGTCATGGCTTTGGCCAGCTCCGCGAAGTACGGGTTGGTGATGTCGGGGACGAGGAGGGGCACCAAGGTGCTGGTCTTCGTCCGGAGGGCCTGGGCCAGGGGACTCATCTTGTACCCCAGTTCCTCGGCCACGCGGAGCACATGCTCGCGGGTGGACTGCTTGACGGCTTCCGGACGCGAGAATGTGCGTGACACGGTCGATCGGTGAACACCGGCTGCTGCTGCGACATCGTCAATGCTCGGGGTGCTGCTTGTCATTGCTGTCTCCTCGTCGGCTGTAGTCATAAGCCAGCCAGATCAGAGACATGGTCTTCTCGAGATCATCAATCGTCGGGAGGCCCTCGAATCCACGATCCAACCGCTCGGCGACATTATCGACGAACACGGGGTACAGCGGATCAGAGTCGACGTCGAACTCCGAGGTCTCGGTTGCCCCGCCTGCCGAGGTGAAGGAGGCGCGTCCATCGGACCAGATGCTCGCCGTTCCGTGCGTGCCGATGCGGACGTAGGAACAGTGCCGCTTGAGCGGAGAGGACGGGAAGGCGTATCCCGTTTCGATCGTCGCGATGCGCCCGTCGCGGGTGCGGATCGTCATCGCGGAGTAGTCCTCGACGCCGGTGCCGTGCAGTGCCGATGACATCGCGGCGACGACCGAGGCCTCCTCGGCCTGCGCGGATTGGAGGAAGAGGTCTACGAAGTGGGGAGCGAGGTTGACCGTGCAGCCGCCACCGGACTGGGCGGCGTCAAGCATCCAGGGGCTGGCTTCCTCATAGCGCGAAGGAGGACCGGCGATGAACTGCACCGACTCGTACACCGAGCGACCGGCCTTTGACAGCCACAGGTCGACGGGACCTCCCCGCTGGACCAAGGGAATTGCGATCGGGACGTCGGCGGCCTTGGCGGCGTGCTTGATGTCGCGTAGTTCGTCCGGAGAGACGCCTGCGGGTTTTTCGACGACGATCGCGACCCCGCGCTCGATGAGAGCCAAGCAGGCCTGTTTCATCTGCGAGTGTGGAACGAAGACATAGGCGAGATCGATGTCTATCGACTCATCGATCATCCGGCGCCAGTCGGTGTAGACGGGCGCTCCCCACAGATTCGTCAGGTCTTGGACCAGCCGGGTGTCCGGATCGGACAATCCGATGACGTTATGCCGGACAGCGATTCTTTCGGCATACAGGGGTACATGCCAGTGGGAGGCTCCCAGAACAAGGGTTCGGGCCTTGTCCATATGTCATCACCATGCCTTCGGTTGGTGCTTCGGGCTCAGCGCATGGACCTGCGAGGGTTACCGGCGGCCGGGCAGGAAAGGTCGTACAGCTCGACCGACACCGCGATCGCTCCTCTTCGAGATCGATTGCTGAGATCGGTTGCATTAAGGATAGTCATGCTCCTCCAACAGTGTCAACACGTTGAAGACCAGCAGTCTCCACGGGTGTCGTCGCGTCTCAATGCCTCATGCCTCAGCGAGGATCGCTCCGACTCCGGCCCCGGCGCTCACGCCGCGGCGGCGCGCTCAGCACGCTCGAGCAAGAAGGTGTTTGAGCGCTTGGTGTCGGTGGGTTCAGCCCGCCACACTCCCAAACACGAAGAGCCGGCTTAAGCTCGCTAGGTTACTGGCACGCGTACGACAAGGACTGGCTGGCTAACGATGCTCGGCGCTGAGGAGCTTGTCCAGGCGCTGGGCCAAGTCGGGCAGGTCGCGCTGCGCGGTCGTGACGAGCACGTCAATGTCGATCGACCAGTATCCGTGGATGATCCGGTTGCGCAGACCGATGGGGCGATGCCAGACAATCTCTGGATGGGCCTCGCGAAAACCCCGGGAGACCTTGTTTGCCGCTTCGCCTAGTACCGTGTAGTTCCACATCAGCGCGTCGGTCCGCAGCGGATCAGCGGTGATCTCCTCGGTGCTGAAGTGTCCGATGACCTGGTGTATCCGTGACACGGCGTCCCGCATCTCGTGAAGGAAGAGATCGTCAGGCCGCGGCATAGAGTGTCTCCGCGTCGGCAAGAACCTGCTCTCGGATGAGTGGGTGTAGGGAGCGGCGGGAAACCAGATCCACCGGCCGTCCGAACAGGGTGGCGAGTTCGTCGGACAGGTCTTCGATCTCCCATCCGAGGCTCCGGCCGGGCTGAAGCTGGTAGAGCAGGTCGACGTCGCTGGAAGAACTGGCCTCTCCACGCGCAACCGACCCGAAAACATCCAGGGTCGCGATGCCGAAGCGCTGACACAATTCGCCAAGACGCTTCAGATCAACGTCGGAAACTTCTGCGATCGTCATACACCCAGTCTACGAAGTACTCCAACAAACCGTCATTGCGTATCCGACTCCGTTTTCACCTCGCGCAGTACCCGGGCGGGCACGCCGCCCACCACAACGCCCGCGGGCACATCCCGGGTGACCACCGCCCCGGCGGCCACGATCGCACCGGTCCCGATACTCACCCCCGGGCAGACGACGGCGCCCGCCCCGATCCACACGTCGTCGCCGATGCTGATGGGGGCGGGCAGCAGCGTGCCGCGCTCGGCCACGGGCTCGGCATGGTTGAGGGTCGCCAGCACCACGCGATGGCCGATCAGCACCCGGTTGCCGATGCTGATGCCGCCCTGGTCCTGGAAGCAGCAGCCGGCGTTGATGAAGACATTGCGGCCGATACGTATGTTGCGGCCGAAGTCCGTGTGGAACGGGGGCACCAGGCCCAGCGTCCGGTTCACCGGCGTGCCGGTCAGGCGCGCGAAGAGCTCCTGAATCTCGGCGGGGGAGTGGTAGGCCCCGTTGAGCTCGGCCGTCACCCGCAGGGCCTCCTGCATCGTCCGGCCGGAAACGCCCTTCAGCGGCGAGTCAGACGTGATCGGCAGTCCCGCGGCCGTGTGGGCCACAAGATCCTGCGGGCCGAGGACGGCGCCGCCGCCGGGCTGCATGCCCGACGACGGCGCCGCGTCCGGCGGTTGAGCCGCGGATGCCATCGGCTCAGACCTCGAGCAGGACCTTGATCTCGCGGCGCTCGTCCATGGCCTTGTAGCCCTCGGCGGCGTCGTCGAGCGGAATGCGGGTGGTGAAGACCTTGCCGGGGTGGATCTCGTCGGCCTGGATGCGCCTGATCAGGTCGGGCAGGAAGCGGCGCACCGGGGCGGGGCCGCCGTGCAGGTGCACCTCGGCGAAGAACAGGCCGGTGCCGTCGATCTGCTGATCGTGGCCCACGCCGACGAAGCCGACGTAACCGCCGGGCCGGCAGGAGGCGATGGCCTGGTCCATGGAGACCTGGTTGCCGACCGCCTCGACCACGCCGTGGGCGCCGTAGCCGCCGGTCAGCTCCTTGACCTTGGCCGCGCCCTCCTCGCCGCGCTCGGCGATGACGACGTCGGCGCCGAACTCGCGCGCCAGGGCGGCCCGGTCCTCGTGGCGGGAGAAGGCGATGACCTTCTCGGCGCCGAGCGCCTTGGCGGCCAGCACCGCGGACAGGCCCACGGCGCCGTCGCCGACGACGGCGATGGTCTTGCCCGGTCCGGCCTCGGCGGCCACCGCACCGAACCAGCCGGTGCCCAGCACGTCGGAGGCGGCCAGGTAGTCGGCCAGGCGGTCGGGGTCGTCGGGCTCCCCGCCGGGTACGGCCACCAGTGAGCCGTCGGCCAACTCCACGCGCATGTACTGCGCCTGGGAGCCGGTGTAGGAGCCGGCGTTGGCGCAGCGGGACGGGTAGCCGGCCTGGCAGATCTCACAGGTGCCGTCCGAGAGCATGAAGGAGCCGATCACGAAGTCGCCGACCTTGAGGGTCTTCACCTCGTCGCCGGCCTCCACGATGGTGCCGACGTACTCGTGCCCCATGGGGCGGTTCTCCACCGGCTCCAGGCCCCGGTAGGGCCACAGGTCGGAGCCGCAGATGCAGGCGGCGGCCAGCTTGATGACGACGTCGGTGGGCTTGACCACGCGGGGCACCTCCACGTCCTCGACGACGACGTCGCCGGGTCCGCGCATGATGACGGCGCGCATGGTGTCGGGCAGGGTTGTGGCGGTCACGAATACTCCTCGATTCGGGATGATGCGGGCGGACAACCCGCATCGGTTGTTCCTCGCCGACAAGGTTAAAACCGTCCCGGCGTCCGTCGCCAGGTATTGCCAGGGCCTGGCGACACGCCGCCGCGCCTGCCGACTATTGCCTCCTGCGCGGCAGCGGCAGAACCAGTGGGGTGCCCGTGAGCGGGTCCGGGGTCACGTGCACTTCCAGGCCGAACACCTCCTGCACCAGCTGCGGGGTGACCACCTCCCGCGGGGTGCCATTGGCCATAATGCGCCCCGAGCGCATGGCGATGATCCGATCCGCGTAGCGGCACGCCTGGTTCAAATCGTGCAGGACCGCCACGATCGTGGTGCCCAGCTCGGCGTTCAGCTCCCGGCACAGCTCCAGCACGTCCACCTGGTGGGCCAGATCCAGGTAGGTGGTGGGCTCGTCCAGCAGCAGCACGTCGGTGCGCTGGGCCAGCGCCATGGCTATCCACACCCGCTGCCGCTGCCCTCCCGACAGGGAGGCGACCCGCCTGCGGGCCAGGTCGGCCACATGCGTGCGCTCCATCGCCGCCGTCACCGCCTCGTCGTCCTGCTCGGACCACTGGTGCAGCAGCGACTGGTAGGGATAGCGGCCGCGGGCCACCAGCTCGTGCACGGTGATGCCGGTGGGGGCGACCGAGGACTGGGCGAGCATCCCGACCTTCCGGGCGAAGGACTTCGGGCGGATGTCAGCGGCGTCCTTCCCATCGAGCAGCACCTGCCCGGCGGTGGGGGCGAGCACCCGGCTGAGCGCGCGCAGCAGCGTGGACTTCCCGCAGGCGTTCGGCCCTACAATCATGGTCACCGCGCCCGGCTCGACGCGCACGGTCAGTTCGTCGATGACCGGATGCTCGGGGTGGTAGGACAGGCACACGCCCCGGGCCTGGAGCACGCTCCGGCCCGGGGCGGTCTCGGCCATAGTCTGCACGGCGTTCGCGCTACTGCTCGTGAGCGGTGCTCACTTCACCGTCTGGGTGACGGTGTCCAGGACGAAGCGTGCCGCCGTCGGGCCGGCGTTGAGGTAGAAGGGGTCGTCCTCCACCTGCACGGCCTGGTCGGCCTGCACCGCCGACAACGTCGGCCACAGCGACATGCCGGTCAGCTCCGTCTCGTCCCCGCCCTGCACGCCGAACAGGATCCAGTCGGCGTCGGCCTGGTCGAGCTGCTCCTCGGAGATGTCGATGGAGGTGTCGTCGGTGAAGGTCTGGGTGTCCGGGCGGGCCACGCCCATGTCGGCCAGCACCGAGCCGGCGAAGGAGACGGCCCCGAAGATGCGGGTGCGGTCGCCGTTCTTGCGCAGCAGGGACACGGTCACGTCATCGGCGATGCCCTCACCGGCGGAGGCGGCATCGGCGTGGAAGGAGTCCAGCCACGCCTGGGCCGTCTCCGGCTTGCCCAGGGCGTCCGCCAGCAGCAGGAAGTCCTGCTTCCAGTACTGGCCGGTGCCCTGCGTGGCGACGGTCGGGGCGATCTCGCTCAGCGAGCCGTACAGGGACTCGGCGTCCTTGCCCGCGATATTCATCAGGATCAGGTCGGGAGAGAGATTGGCGATCGCCTCCACGCTCGGCTCGGTGCGCGAGCCCACGTCGGTGATCGCCGCCAGGGCGTCGGCGTCGTCGGGGAAGGCGGTAGGCAGGTAGTCGGGGACGGTGCCGGCCCCGTCGCCGGAGGTGGCGCCGACCGGGACGATGCCGAGTGTCAGGGCGGCGTCCAGCTGGCCGGTGGAGATGATCACGACCCGCTCGGGGGCGGCCTCGACGGTGGTGTCCCCCAGGAAGTGGGTGACGGTGCGGGGGAACACGTCGTCGCCCTGGCCGGAGCCCATGCCGTCGGGAATCGCGGTGGGCACGGTGGCGTCCGCCGCGGTGGTACTGGCCGCCTCCCCGGCTGCGGTGGAGGCGTCTGCCGACGCCGAGCCGGTCGCGGTGGAGGTCGTGGAGCCGGAGCAGGCGGCGAGGACGGGGACGGTGACGGCGGCGCCGAGCACGCCCAGGGCGGTGCGGCGCGAGAACAGAGAACTCATACGGTGAGGCTATCCTAAAGAACTATGTTCCGTGCAAGTGGCCTCCGTCCCCTCGCCCTGGACGCGGGGGCGCTGTGCGGCGGCATCGGCGTACTCGTCGCACTGTGTCTGCTCAGTCTCGCCGTCGGCTCCCGGCCGCTCGGCCTCGCCGAGGCCTGGGAAGGGCTGCGCGCCCACGACAACACGGTCGCCTCCCTCATCGTGTGGCGGCTGCGCCTGCCCCGCACCGCCCTCGCCGTCGTCACCGGAGCCGCCCTGGCCGAGGCCGGAGTGGTGATGCAGGCCCTGACCCGCAACCCGCTGGCCGAGCCCGGCATCCTCGGCGTCAACGCCGGCGCCTCCCTGGCGGTGGTGTTGTCCGTCTGGCTCGGCGGCATCACCACCGTGTCCGGCTATCTCTGGTTCGCCTTCGCCGGTGCGGCACTGGCCGCCGCCCTGGTTCAGCTCATGGCCCGTCGCAGTGGGGAGGCCGGCCCGGCTCGGCTGGTGCTGGCCGGCATCGCCCTGGGTGCGAGCCTGAACGCCATCACCGGCACCATCACGATGTACGACACCAGCGCCTTCGACTCCTACCGCTTCTGGGTGGTGGGCGCCCTCGAGGGCCGCGACGCGACGCTGCTGGCCTGGGTGGCCCCATTCCTCGCGGTCGGGCTTGCCCTCGCTCTCGCCTCCGGACACACCCTCAATGTGCTGACCCTGGGCGAGGAACAGGCCGCCGCGCTCGGCGCCCGGCTGGGACGGGCCCGGATGCTCGCCCTGGCCGCCATCACACTGCTGTGCGGGGCCTCGACGGCGGCGGTGGGCCCCATCTCCTTCATCGGGCTGGTGGTGCCCCATGTGTTGCGACTGGTCCTGGGGGCCGATCAGCGGCGGCTGCTGGCGGCCTCCCTGGTGGCCGGGCCGATACTGCTGCTGGCCGCGGACATCGTCGGCCGACTGGTCATCCGCCCCGACGAACTTGAGGCGGGCGTGGTCACCGCCTTCATCGGCGGGCCGGTGCTGCTGGTCATGGTGCTGCGACGTGGGGAGACGGCCGGATGAGGGCGCGGGGCAACGGTGCGGGGGCGTCACGCGGCCAGGCGGCGCGTTCCGCGGGCTTGCGCACCGTCGCGGGGCCCGATGCCGACACACGGGCCGCGCATGCCGTGGGCCCGCCCGCCGGGCGTCTCCTGCTGCGCCCGGGCCCGGGCCGCAGCCTGATGGTGCGCCGTCGCGCCCTGGCGGTGACGACGGCGCTGGTGGCAGTAGCCGCCGCGGTCGGCGCATACACGCTACTGACCGGCGCATATGAGCTGTCCGCCGCAGACGCCCTGCGCGTACTTGCCGGCGGCGGCAGCGAGCTAGACCGGTTCATCGTGTTGGGGCAGCGGCTGCCCCGCGTGGTCGCCGCCGCCCTGATCGGGGCCATGCTGGCGCTGTCGGGCGCCATCTTCCAGAGCCTGTCCCACAACCCACTGGGCAGCCCCGACATCGTCGGCTTCACCACCGGCGCCACCACGGGCGGCCTGCTGGTCATTCTCGTGTCCGCTACCTCCTCCACCGCCACCACCGCCCTGGGCACCACCGTCGGCGGCTTCGCCACCGCCGCGGTAGTGGTGATGGTGGCCATGCGGCGCGGCGGGGCCGGCGAGAACCTGGTGCTGGCGGGCGTCGCCCTGTCCCAGACCCTCTCCGCACTCAACGACTACCTGCTCTCGCGCGCCACCATCCAACAGGCCGAGGTGGCCCGTGCCTGGCAGTACGGGTCCCTGAACGCCATCACCTGGGCGCAGGTGCGGCCGCTGATCGTGGGGGCCGCCCTTCTCATTCCACTTTCCGCCTGGATGGGTCGGCCCGCCGCGGTCCTGGAGCTGGGCGACGACGCCGCCACCTCCCTCGGGCTGGGCGTGGGGCGGCTGCGGGCCGCGATGGTCGGCTACGGGGTGGTGCTCGCAGCCGTGTGCGTGGCCGTGGCCGGCCCCATCGGATTCCTGGCACTGGCAGCACCCCAGTTGGCGCAGCGACTGGCCCGGACGGCGGGGCTGACGCTGTCCGTCTCCGCCGCCATGGGCGCCGCGCTGCTGGTGGTCGCCGACCTGCTGGCGCAGCGGCTGCTGGCACCCTTCCAGATCCCGGTCGGTTTGCTGTCGGCCGCCTGCGGCGGGCTGTACCTCATGTGGCTGTTGGGGCTGCGCGGGGCGACCGACATCGGTGGCAGGTGAGGAGAACCGCGGCGGCATGCGCGTTCGCATCGTGAGGGCCGTCGGTCGATACGGAGACTCTTCATGCGCACGTTCATGCGGCGAAGCTGTCCTTGGATTGTCGCGGCCCAGCCGATTTATTACGGTAGCGGACGTGAAAAAGAAGCTGGGTGGTACGCCCGACGGCGGCCGCCCCGAGACCGGGCGGACGGGCACAGACGGGCGAGCCCGCACACCCAGGCCTCATCGCCGTCGCCGCACTCAGGTCCGCCGCAATGCGGTGGTGCTGGCCTGGTTGGTGGTCGCGGCTGCGCTCGCGGTCGGCGTCATCGGCGGGCCGCTGGCGGCCTGGGGCACCTGGCTGCCGCTGCACGCCCTGTTGCTCGGCGGCATCGGTTCGGCGATCACCATCTGGTCGGCCCACTTCGCCGATACCCTGCTGCACCGCCCCGCGCTCGGCGGCGCCGGGCTGCTGGACGTGCGCCTGCATGCCCACAGCCTCGGTGCCATCGCGGTGCTGGTCGGCATCACCGCCGGGCGTCCCGCCGTCACCCTGGCCGGGGTGACGGCGGTGCTCGCTTGCGCGCTGTTGGGTGTGGCTGCGATCGGCGTCCAATACCGCCGCGCCCTGGCACCCAGGATGGCGCCCCTGGTCTTTCATTACCTGGCCGCACTGAGCCTGTTGGGAATCGGCGCGGTCCTGGGCTACCTCACCTCCTGGGCCGACCGGCGCGGTACCGCCGCCCTCGCCGACACCTACTACCTCGCCCACACCACCACCATGCTGCTCGGCTTCGTCGGCATCACCGTGCTGGGCACGCTCACCGTGCTGTGGCCGACCATGCTGCGCACCCGCATGGAGCCGACCGCCGCCCGCTGGGCGACCCGGGGACTGCCACTCCTCGTGGCGGGCGTCGCCATAACCGCCTGCGCGGGCCTGTGGCGTATGGCGGCGGGAATCGGCGTGGTCGTGTACCTGATCGGTGCCGCCGCCGTGGTCCTGCCCGCCGCGGTGACGGCCCGGCGCGTGCCGCCCACCTCCTTCGCCACCATGAGTGCGGCGGCGTCGGTGGGCTGGCTGCTGGCCTGCGTGGGCTACATCGGCACCGGTATCGTCCTGGCCGACGACGTCGCCGCCGCCCGCGAGGTCATCCACACCGTCCGGGTGGCCCTGGGTGCCGGATTTGCGCTGCAGATTGTGGCCGCCGCGCTGAGTTACCTCACCCCGGTCATGCTGGGTGGTGGCCCGGCCGCCGCCCGCGCCGCCAACGCCATCCTGGACCGGGCCGCCGCCTGGCGGGTGGTGACGGCCAACGGTTGCCTGCTGATCGCCGTCGCCCAGATTCTGCCCGAGGCGGTGCGGCTGGCCGCGGCGGTCGTTGGCGCCGCCGTGGCCGGCTACGTGCCGGTGGGCATCGCCCTGGCGTTGCGGCGGGTGTTGCGCGGCGAGAAGCACGAGGGAGGACGCCCGTGAATGATCGCGCCGAAGACGATGCGGACCGTCCCCAGGCGGATCCGGCGGCCCGCAGTGGCGTCGGCACCCCGCAGGGGCGCGCGGCCGTGACCGCCGGCACCGCTCCCGCCGTCGGCCGTGGCCAACGTCGAGCCGACGCCGCCCCTCAGGCGCGCCTGGATCGCCGCGGCGTGCTCCTGGGCCTGCTCACCACCGGGGCGGCCGTGGCCACCGGCGCCGGCATCGCCGCCTGGCGGGCCACCCGCCCCCCGTCAACGGAGGCCGGTCCCGTGGCCGTCACGGGGCGGACCACCACCGTGACCGTCGCGGTCGAGGGGATGCGCTTCGTGCCCGACACCGTGGACGTTCCCGCCGGCAACCGGCTGGTGCTCACCCTGGACAACACCGGTGACCAGGTCCACGACCTCGTGCTCCAGCTAGACGACGGGACCACCGCCTCCACCGGCCGTGTCCCCGCCGGCGAGACCGGCAGCCTCTATGCCGGTGTCGTCTCCGGCCCGCTGGAGGGCTGGTGCTCCATCGCCGGGCACCGCGCCCAGGGCATGGTCTTCCACGTCACCGCTGCCGGGCAGGCCGCCGCTTCGACTACGGCGACTGCGGCCGGGGCGGACGACGCCGTACCCGATTACGCCGCCGCCCTTCCCGACGATGTGGAGCCCTTCGACGCCGCGCTGGCGCCCGCCGACACCGCCACCACCGTCCACGAGCACACCTTCACCGTCACCGAACAGGCCATGTACGTGGGCGGCGGCGTCACCCAGCGGCGGATGACGTACAACGGGCAGGCGCCCGGCCCGGTGCTGCGCGGTCGGGTCGGCGACACCTTCCGCATCACCCTGGTCAATGAGGGCTCCATGAGCCACTCGATCGACTTCCACGCCGGCGTCATCTCCCCGGACGCGCCCATGCGCTCCATCGACCCCGGCGACTCGCTCGTGTACGAATTCACCGCCCAGCGCTCCGGCATCTGGCTGTACCACTGCTCCACCGCCCCGATGAGCGTGCACCTGGCCTCCGGCATGCATGGTGCCGTCATCATCGACCCGCCCGGGCTCGCCGTGGCGGACCGGGAGTTCGTCATGATCCAGTCCGAGCTCTACCTCGGATCCGAGGGCGGAGAGACCGACGCGGACAAGGTGGCCGCCAAGAACCCCGACCTGCTGGCTTTCAACGGCATCGCCTTTCAGTACCGCGACCGGCCGCTGACGGCGAAGCCGGGGGAGCGGCTGCGCTTCTGGGTGCTCGACGCCGGGCCCTCCCTGCCGACGTCCTTCCACATCGTTGGGCTGCAGTTCGACCAGGTCTTTCACGAGGGCGCCTGGACGCTGGGCGGGCCCGACGACGTCGGCGCCGGCTGGTCCGGCGGCAGCCAGGCGCTCGGGCTGCAGCCCGCCCAGGGCGGCTTCGTGGAATGCGTGCCGCCGGCCCCGGGCACCTACACGTTCGTCACGCACGCCTTCGCCGACATGGAGAAGGGCGCGATGGGCTACCTGCGGGTCACCGGCTGAACTCTGGACTATCGGCTGGCCACGGTTTCGACAGGCCGGTGTTCGGCCGATGCGGCGGCCTGGGGTACGGGCGGTTCGCCGGTCGGCGTCGTCGTGGCTGCCCGTGCCATCACGTGACAGCCGTCGGCACACAGTGGGATGACCGAGAATGTCGGCGCCCCCGTGCCTGCCTCGACGGCATCCGCGGCGCCGCCGTCCGCGCGGTCGGCGGAGGCGGGGCCGCCCGTGTGCGGGCGGGCGAAGCGCTCGTTGAGGAAGCCCTCGTGCATGCGGCACACCAGCCGGTGTGGCGGCCGGGAGGCGGTCATCAGCGGGCACGCCTTGAGGGTGATCTGCTCGCCGTCGAACTCGGGGGCGAAGCCCATATGCGACAGGTGCGGCAGCATGGCGGTCAGCCGCGTCGTCGACGTGGCAGTCGATGCCGCGGAGGCGGCGGCCTGCGCCGTCGGGGCCGCGGGCTCATCGGGGAGTAACTGAGCCCAGCGTCGGCCGATCGCCTCTGCCCGCCGGCGGGCCTGCTCACCGTCTCCGAGTTGCTCGACAATCGCATCCAGCAGGGACAGGTAGGAGCCGACCACCTGCGCCGGATCGGGGCCGGCCGGTGCGTAGCGCAGGGCGGGGCGACCTCGCCGCCCTGTGGGGACAGCGGACACCGCCACCAGGCCCGCCTCCACCAGGGCGTCCAGGTGCTCGCGCACCGTGTTGTGGTGCAGCTCGAGACTCCGGGCCAGCTGCGCCGCCGTGACCGACCGGCCTGACTCCTCCACCGCTGCCAGTACGCGGCGGCGCGCCGGCGACAACTCGGCGCGTGCCGACAGGTCGGTCCAGGCGGAGCGGGGAAGGAGAGCCCCGGCAGTCGGGGAAGCGGACATGTGTTCAGACTAACGTCCGCCGCAGCAGGGCAGGGAGGAAACAAGGCGCCGAACCGGGCACGTTTTCGCCGCGACTGCGGCCGTTACCGCCGCGGATGCGCAGGGCGGGTCAAGGCCCAGTAAACCGGCAGCGGCGGGGCGTCGAGCGTCGCCGCCAACGAGAATCCCAGGCGTTCGTACAACCGTCGCGATGCCGGCGTGGTCGACTCCAGGTGTGCGGCCACGCCGTCGGCGTCGACGCGCTCCAGGCCGTGGCGCAGCAGCGCCGTGCCCACGCCGGAGCCGCGGGCGCCGGGAGCGACGGCGAGCATGTACAGGTACCAGTACGGCTGCGGCGGCTGGGCCGACTCACACTGGGCCGCATCTAGCAGCACCAGCTCCCAGGCGCCGCCCAGCAGGTCCAGGTCGACCCCGTCGAGTGGCTCGGAGCCGAACGGTCCCGTGGCATGTCGGTCCTGGGCGGGCGCATCCCACAGGGCGACGCCGAGCAGCCGCTCGTTCGGGGTGCCGGCGTCAGCCACCGCCAGGTCGACGTGCGTACCGGCCCGTTGAGAGGCGTCGGGGGAGAGATAGTGAGCGGTCAACTCGCAGCGGTGCAGGTGATCCAGAGCTGCCACCGGCTTCGGGGCCCGCGCGGCGATGGTGTGCATGAGTGGATCTGCGGTGAACACCTCGGTGAGTAGTTTGGCCACTGCATCCAGGTCCGCTGTCCCGCCGGGGCGGATCACCGGGCTGCTGGTGCTTACTGGCATGCGGGCCATGGCTGCTTTCCTCTCCCTGAGACCGGCACGAGTAACACCCAGAGACTAGAGGGGCTCGTTGTGTTTGCGGGTGTGGGGGCCGTCTGCTACGCCACTTCACCGTCAGCAACGCCACTTCGGGGTTAACAACGCCTGTTAACGGTCTGCTGAAGGCTCCTGGGGTATACAGCAGACCGTTAAGTAGCGTTGTTAACGTCTGACCGGCGTAGCAGACACCCCCGCCCACCACACTCCCGACCCGTCCGGTCGGTTCCGTGGACATCAGGTGCAACTGGCGGAGATGTCCCTGGCCGAACTGGACCGTCATCCACGCCCGACCCGCCATTTCCGGAACTCCGGTCTCGCTCGCACAGCGCCGACTCGGCTGTGCAGCTCCAGTTCGCTCCGGCTCACCGGCGATGCGCCGTCGGGGTCGTGGGGTCCTCGGCCTCCAGCGCGGGGGCGAGTAGACGTCGGAAGGAGTCCACCCGGGCCCGACGCCGCTCACGCTCCGCCGGCTCCGGCGCGGCGTCGGCGACCCACTCATCCAGGGCACACTCGATAACCCCGGCCTCGTGCGTGCAGCCGCGCGGGCAGTCCTCGGCGACCTCGGTCAGGTCCGGGAAGCCGCGCAGCACGTCCGCGCTGGATACGTGCGCCACCCCGAAGGAGCGCACCCCGGGCGTGTCGATCACCCAGCCGCCACCCGGCAACTCGAGTGCCTGCAGATTGGTGGAGGTGTGGCGCCCGCGTCCGGTGACCACATTCACCTCGCCGGTGACCCGGTCCGCCCCGGGCACGAGCGCGTTGATGAGCGTGGACTTGCCGACCCCGGAGTGTCCGACGAACACCGAGGTGCGCCCGCCGATCAGCGCGCGCACCGCCTCCACGCCGTCGCCGCCGGCACGGGACGCCTCGGCCCGGCTGGACGGATCCAGTCGCGTTGACACCGAGCGCACGCCCAGCGGCTCGTAAAGAGCCAGCAGCGGGGCGGCGTCGGCCAGGTCCGCCTTGGTCAGGACCAGTAGCGGTTCCATGCCGGCGTCGTAGGCGGCCACCAGATACCGGTCGATCATGCGCGGGCGCGGCTCCGGGTCCGCCAGGGCGGTGACGATCACCAGCAGGTCGGCGTTGGCCACCACGGGCCTCTCCGTGCCGGCCGCGTCCCCGTCCTCGGCGCTGCGGCGCAGCAGGGTGCGACGCTCGTCGACGCGCACCATGCGGGCGAGGGTGTCCTTGCGACCGGAGGTGTCCCCGACGACGGCGACCCGGTCCCCGACCACGACCTTCCCGCGTCCCAGCTCGCGGGCCTTCATCGCGGTGATGTCGCCGCTGCCGTCGGTGGTGAGAGCGGGGTCCTCCAGACGGATGCGGTAGTGGCCGCGATCGATGCGGGTGACCATGCCGGGCACGGCGTCGGCGTGGGCGGGGCGCTGCTTGGTGCGGGGGCGCGAGCGCTTACCGGGGCGCACCCGCACCCGCGGATCGTCGGTGCCGATGTCGCGGCGTGCCATCAGCGCCCCTCCCGGTCGGACAGCAGCTTCGCCCACAGGGCGGGGAAGTCGGGGAGGGTCTTGGCGGTGCAGGCGATGTCGTCCACTTCGATTCCGGGGACGCCCAGGCCGACGACGGCCGCGAAGGTCGCCATGCGGTGGTCTGCGTAGGCGCGCAGCCGGGCCGGATGCAGGTGCACCCCGGTGGGCAGCGCGTCGATCTCCAAACCGTCGGCGGTCTGCCGAGCCGTCCCGCCGATGCGGTTGATCTCGGTGGTCAGTGCGGCCAGGCGGTCGGTCTCGTGCCCGCGCAGGTGGCCGATGCCGCGCAGGCGCGAGGCGTGCCCCTGCGCGGAGGCCAGGGCCGCCAGCGCCGCAACCGTGGGGGTCAGCTCCCCGACGGCGGACAGGTCGGCGTCGATTCCGTGCAGTTCGCCGGTGCCGACCGCAGTCAGTGTCAGCGAGCCGTCCGCCTCACGGGCCTGCTCGACGGTGCCGCCCAGATCGGGCAGCAGCCACCGCCAGGCGTCGCCCGCCTGCGTGGTGTGCGCCGGCCAGTGACGTACGCCGACACGCCCGCCGGCCACCAGCGCCGCCGCCAGGAATGGGCCCGCGTTGGACAGGTCCGGCTCAATGACCAGCGTGCCGCCCCGCGGCGCGCCCGGGTGAACCGTCCAGGTGCGTGCACCCACGGGGGCGCCGGCGTCCGGCTCGTCCACGGCGATGCCGCGTTCGCGCAGGAACTCCACGGTCATGGCCACATGGGGCAGGGACGGCACCGGCCCGGTGGGGGTGACGGCCAGGCCGCCGGGCAGCAGGCACCCGGCCAGCAGCAGCGCGGACAGGAACTGGGAGGAGCCGGAGGCGTCCACGCTCACCCGGTGCGGGGCCTCGGGGCGGGCCGGGTCGGCGGGGCGCAGCGGCCCTCCGCCGCCGGGGCCGACGCGCACGGGCAGGAAGCCGGGATCACCAAGGTAGCCCACCTCGGCGCCGAGCGCGGTCAGGGCGTCCAGCAGTGGCGCCAGTGGGCGACGGCGGGCGGCGGCGTCGCCGTCGAAGACCACGGGTGCGTCGGCCAGGGCCGCCAATGGCGGCACGAAGCGCATCACCGTTCCGGCCAGACCGCAGTCGATACGGGCCACCCCGTCGGCGCCGGCGCGGACCGGGAACGGGCGCGGCGCGGGCGTGACCCGCAGGACGGCGTCGGCGCAGGCACCGGAATCGTCAGGAAGTTCCTCGAAGCGGGCCCCGAGCGCTGTTAGGGCGGCGCGCATGAGTTCGGTGTCGCGGGAGCGCAGGGCACCGCGCAGCGTCGTCGGGCCCCCCGCCACCGCCGCCGCCACCAGGGCCCGGGCCGTAAGCGACTTCGACCCCGGCAGGTCTATGACGGCATCGAGCGGCCCGGAGGCGGCAGGCGCCGGCCAGGGGGCAGCATCCACCGCACTCACAGCGCGTCGACGATGGCGTTCAGGGCCGCGCTCGGACGCATGACGGCGTCGGCCAGGGCCGGATCGGGCAGGTAGTAGCCGCCCAACTCGACCGGGTGCCCCTGCACCGCCACCAGCTCGGCCTGCACCTGCTCATTGACCGCACCCAGCTGTTCGGCCACGGGCGCGAAGCGCGCGGCCAGGTCGGCGTCGGCAGTCTGTTCCGCCAGCTCGCGTGCCCAGTACAGGGCCAGCCAGGCGTGGGAGCCGCGGTTGTCGATGCCGCCCAGGCGGCGGGCGGGGGAGCGCTCCTCCTGCAGCAGCGTGGTGGTGGCCGCGTCCAGGGCGTCGGCCAGCACCGTCGCCCGCGCGTTCCCGCTCACCTGCGCAACGTGCCGCAGCGCCTCCGCCAGCGCCAGGAACTCACCCAAGGAGTCCCAGCGCAGGTAGTCCTCTTCAAGCAGCTGGCGCACGTGCTTGGGGGCGGAACCCCCGGCGCCCGTCTCGTACAGGCCGCCGCCGTTCATCAGCGGCACCACCGACAGCATCTTGGCGCTCGTACCGACCTCCAGGATGGGGAACAGGTCGGTGTTGTAGTCGCGCAGTACGTTCCCGGTCACCGAGATCGTGTCCTCGCCGCGGCGCGCCCGCTCCAGCGACAGGCGGGTGGCCGCCACCGGGTCCAGGATCCGGATGTCCAGGCCGGTGGTGTCCTCATCGGCCAGGTAGCGCTCCACCAGGGAGGCGATGGTGCGGTCATGGGCGCGTTCAGGATCCAGCCAGAACACGGCCGGCGCCCCGGTGGCGCGCGCCCGCACCACGGCCAGGTGCACCCAGTCGCGTATGGCCGCGTCCTGAGCCTGGCAGGCGCGCCAAATGTCCCCGGCCTCGACGGCGCTGGACAGCAGCACGGTGCCGGCCGGCTGGCCCGTGCCCGCGGTGACGACTACCTCGACGGTGCCGTCGGCGGGGATCAGGAAGGTCTTGTCGTGGCTGCCGTACTCCTCGGCCTTGCGGGCCATCAGCCCGACGTTCGGCACCGAGCCCATCGTGCGCGGGTCCAGGGCGCCATTGGCCTTGCAGTCCTCGATGACGGCCTCGTACACGCCGGCGTAGGAGGAGTCGGGGATGACGGCGAGGGTGTCGTCCATGGAGCCGTCGGCATCCCACAGCTTGCCGCCCGCGCGGATCATGGCGGGCATGGAGGCGTCGATGATCACGTCGGAGGGCACGTGCAGGTTGGTGATGCCGCGGGTGGAGTCCACCATGTTCAGCCGTGGCCCGGCCGCCATCTCCTCGCGCAGGCTCGCCCGGATCCTCTCACCCTCGGGCAGGTCATCCAGACCCGCCAGGATCGAGGCCAGCCCGTCCTCGGCGCGCAGTCCGGCGGCCGCCAGCACCTCACCGTAGGTGTTGAAGGTCCGGGGGAAGAAGGCGCGCACCACGTGCCCGAAGATGAGCGGGTCGGAGACCTTCATCATGGTGGCCTTCAGGTGCACCGACAGCAGCACGTCGTCGGCCTTGGCGGCGGTGTTGGCCCGCGCCAGGAACTCGTCCAGCGCCCGCGCCGACATGAAGGTGGCGTCCACCACCTCCCCGGCCGTCACCGGCAGCTCCTCGCGCAGTACCACCGGCTCGCCGCCGTCGGCGGGAACCAGCCGGATCTGCACGGTGCCGGCCTCGGGAACCACCACGGAGCGCTCGTTGTGACGGAAGTCGTCGGCATCCATCGTGGCCACGCGCGTCTTGGAGTCCGGACTCCACGCGCCCATGGAGTGCGGGTGTGTGCGCGCGTAGGCCTTGACGGCCTGCGGGGCGCGGCGGTCGGAGTTGCCCTCGCGCAGCACTGGGTTGACGGCGGAGCCCTTGACGGCGTCGTACGCCTCGCGCACCTGCCGCTCGGCGTCGGTGGCCGGCTCGTCGGGATAGTCGGGCAGCTCGTAGCCCTTCTCGCGCAGCTCGGCGATGGCGGCCTTGAGCTGCGGCAGGGAGGCCGAGACATTGGGAAGTTTGATGATGGTGGCGGCCGGGTCCTGGGTGAGAGCGCCAAGCCGGGCCAGGTCGTCGTCCGCCAGCCCGAAGGCGGCCAGAATGCGGCCCGCCAGGGAGATGTCCGCGGTGCCCACGCTCACGTCGGCGGCGCGGGTGAACCCCTTGATGATGGGCAGCAGGGAGCGGGTCGCCAGCATCGGCGCCTCGTCGGTCAGCGTGTAGATGATGTCGGGCGTCGCGGCGGGGGCGCTGTTGGCGTTCTGGTCTGTCACCGGTCGTGTTCCTTCGTGTTCCTCAAGGTCGGCTGGGGGTTTGGCCCGTGTCCCCGGCGTCGGCCGGCGGGGCTCCCGCCCCCGAGGGTAGCGCGGCGCCGCGTCGATTTGTGCTGTGGCCGGTCGAAGTTGCGCCCCGACCGCCACAAGCGCAGTGGCCAGGCGAAGCCGCAAGTGGCGGGCCGGGACCGCCACCCCCCCCATTTGGACCGCCTCTTTCTGCCCGGACCGCCGTAGTGCGCCACTGGGGAGGTCCAAACCGACGAGCGCGGTCCGGTTTGCGCGATAAAGCTGCGCGGACGATTCCGGCGGATGGCTCAGGCCGACTGCGTCGGCTCGTACTGGGCGCGTACCTGTGCCTCCGCGGCCGCAATTGCTGCCTGAACCTGACGTCGGTTCTCGCGCCGCCACGCCAGCGACGGGCGCCCCTCACGGTCCGCCGCGGACAGGGCCAAGCCCGCCCCGATGGCGGCGGAGCGCATTAGCCCCGACATGGCCTGCTTGCGCGCGTCCTGGCCCTTGACGGCCCACACCGGGTTGTTCACCAGCGTCAGCGGAATGTTGAGCGTCGCCAATACGGCTGCGCAGGTGCGCGGCGCCCGTCCCGTGGCCAGGCCCAACCCGGCCACTACGCTCACGACGCCGCTGATGCGGGTAAGCAACTCGGCGTCCGAGTGCAGCACCGGCGGCAGCCCGGCCTTCTCCAGCACCGGCTGCACCTTTTCAAACTTCTCCGCGTGCCGCTTGGGTCGGGCGAGGGCGTCAATGCCATCGACAATGAAGGGGGCGGCAAGCGCCGGGCGGGCAACGATGCGCAGAAGGTCCATACCCCCCATCTTCGCGCACCGCGGCGCCCGGTGCCAGTAGCCGGCGACAACAGCCGGGAATGCGCGGGCCCGCGGAGTCGTTTAGGACGGCGATGATTGCTTCTTACACCCGCCCCGCCCCGGGGGCATCTCCCACGGCCGCGCCGGGAATCGGCGTAGCCCCCGGCCTGGTGCCTGCCATGACCTCGTTACCGCGGGGCGCCCAGCGGCGCACTACTGGTACGGGCGGGCTAGGCTCGTGGTCGATGACGGACACAGACGATCACCGCCCCACGGACCGGCTTGGCGTGGCACAGTCCCCTGCCGAGGCGGAGCCCGACGACCTCGACCGTGCCCCGGCCGACGAGTCTGCCGAGGCCCGCGCGGCCCGCTTCGAGGCCGACGCCCTGCCTTATCTGGACCAGCTCTATGGCGCCGCTTTGCGTATGACCCGCAACCCGGCTGACGCCGAGGACCTGGTGCAGGACACGTACGCCCGCGCCTTCGGCGCCTTTCACCAATACCGGCCCGGCACCAACTTGAAGGCCTGGCTCTACCGCATCCTGACCAACACCTTCATCAACACCTACCGCAAGAAGCAGCGTGAGCCGCTGCAGTCCGACGCCGACACGGTCGAGGACTGGCAGCTGCACCGGGCCGCCTCACATGACTCCGTCGGGCTGCCCAGCGCCGAGAACCTGGCGTTGGACGAGCTGCCGGACGAGGAGATCAAGGCGGCCCTGGGGGAGCTCAGCGAGGAGCGGCGGCTGGCCGTTTACCTGGCCGACGTCGAGGGCTTCTCCTACAAGGAGATCGCCGAGATCATGGGCACCCCCATCGGCACGGTCATGTCGCGCCTGCACCGCGGGCGCCGGCAACTACGTGAGCTACTTGCGGACCACGCCCGCCAGCTGGGCTATGTCAGCGCGGAGGAGAAGAACTAATGGGTGAGAAGAACCCGACCGAGCCCTGTTCGTGCGCGGAGGCCCGTACCCACCTGGAGCGCTTCCTCGACCATGAGGTCGACCAGGATCTTCAGGCCCGCCTGGCCGAGCATGTCGCTTCCTGCGAGCACTGCTCCCGCCAGGCCGACGCCGAGCGGCACCTACGCGAGTTGGTCCGCTCCCGCTGCGCCGAGCAGGCTCCGCCCGCGCTGCGCGCCCGCGTCCTGGGTTACCTGTCCGCGGCGCGCATCAGCTCCACGACGACGTCGGTCGTCTCCACCACGCGGGTCACGGCCACGGTGGTGCGCACCGAGCGCATCGAACGCGGCTGAAGCGCCCGGCGGAGCGGTCGCCGCGGTGATCTGTGTTCGCATTCACCGCCGCCGCGGGGCGGCCGGCTGGCAGCGACCGGCCGCGATGTGCGAAAATACCCGGCGTTCCGTGCCCCTCGGGGCGGAGAAGAACCACCACACATGAGGAGGCAGGAATGAGCAAGCGCGGTCGGAAGCGTCGTGCACGCGCCAAGAACAGCGCCAACCACGGCAAGCGTCCCAACGCCTAAGACGGGTGGGGCGGCGTCTCGGCGCCGCACTCGACTACCTACGACCGGCCGGTCACCACAGTGGTGACCGGCTGTTGTCGTATTGCTGTTGTGAGCGTGCCCACCGCGTCGGCCGCATCTACGAGCGTCTTGCCGAGGCGGCGCGGCTGTGGCCTCACCCCGCCCGCAGACTCCGGCGTCGGAATGCGAGCAGAGACGCAATCAACGTTATGACCGCTGCAACGCCCTGACCGACGATTACTCGCGGGTCCGCATCGTCGACGGGGAGTACACCGACCGCGTGTGCCGGTGACAGATCCCGTGCCCATTCCGGCAGATCCAGAGCCTCTGCGAGGAAGCCGATCACTGCCGTCCACAGGATGATCGTCCAGTTCAGCATCGGCCAGCGCGGGCCGAGGGCCGCGAGCAGCGCGGAGACGGAGCCCACAAGGAGAACGGGGACCAGATAGTACCCGCCGATCTCGAGCGCCGTGTCGAATGCCTCCTTCTGCCCGGACGTCGCCCAGGTGCTCAGCCCCAGCAGCAGCGCGGATGCGATGAGTACGACCGCGGACGAGACCAGTGTCGTCGCCCACCAGCCGACCCACAGCCGTGCCCGACTGCAGCGGGTGGACAGCAGCAGCCCCAGGCGCCCGATGGACTCCTCCGCCCCCAGGCGGGCGGCTCCCTGCACGGAGACGGCGGCGGCCGCGGCCACCATGACGGTCGCGGCCATGGCCGCCATCAGGTCCGTGCCCCGTTCCAGTCCCATGGCCGCCAACGTTGAGGGGTTCGCCTGGATGATCCGGGTCATCTCCTCGCTGAACAGTCCAATGAAGAGTGTCCACAGGCAGGTGAGGGCGAGGAAAGGCGTCGTTGTCGTTCGTTCCAGCACCAGTGCCAGTCGCCAGGCCGCCTGGCGAGCAGGATCGTGGGCCGGTCCGGGGCGTGGAGTGAAGACGCCGGCTCCCACATCCCGGTGCCAGGCCGCAATCGCGCAGGCGACCAGTAGGACGAGTGAGGCGGTGCCATAGGCCATCAGGGGCCAGGCCTGCGGATCATCGAAGGCGCGCACCTCCGGCAGCCACCCGAGCGGACTGGCCCAGGTCGCCTCCCACTCCAGGCCGTCGACGATGAAGCGGACCAGAAAGGCCATCAGCACAATGCCGATTCCGAGCTGCCGAGCGGTAACGGCCTGCTGACACAACTGGCCAAGCAGAAGACCGACGACGGCGAAGAACAGCATGCAAGCACCTGCTCCAGCGGCGTACCAGGCGGACCCCCGAGCGGGCAGACCGGCCGCCGTCATGCCCACAGCCATAAGCAATCCGGTGGCGGCAGCGGTTAACGCCAGCAGCATGGTCGCTGCCGCCAAGGGCGCCAGCCGCCCCACCCGCGAGGCGGTCAGCAGCTCGGTGCGCCCGGTCTCCTCCTCACGACGGGTCAGGCGAATGGCCGTCAGCAGACCCAGCACCGGAAACAGTATCTGCCCCATGAAGCCGACCTCCACCCCGGTGATGCCACCCAGGGAGGCCAGTCCGTAGCCGCGTCCGTTGAAGGCGGTGCTGGGGATCGACGCGCCGGCGGTGGCCGCGTACTCCGCTCGTGCGGCCGAGGTCGGATACAGGCCCTTGACGCCGACCGCGACCGCCACTACCAGGGTCACGCAGGCCCACGTGCTCAGCGTCAGGGACGGCCAGGACGTGCGCAGCCCCAGGATCATCATCCGCGGCAGACCGGTAAGGGGACGAGTAACGAGCAGGCGGGGGCGGCTCATCGCTGGTCACCGCTGCTCATGATGTAGTTGTCCAGAAACAGCTGCTCGAGGCTCGGCGGACGGAGTTCGAGTTGCACCGGACGCGCCGCGCTCAAGGCCGCCAGGACCGCGGGCAGGGCCTCAACATTGGCCAGAAGCGTGGTGCGCACCCCCCGGGGTACGGCATCCGTCTGTAGACGGTCAACGCCCTCGATCCCCGCCAGCCCCGGCAGCGCGGTTGCCGTCACCGCATCGACGGCGGTGGCTCGGCCGGAACGCAGCTCGGCCAGGCGGCCGGTGAAGACGGCGCGCCCGGCGCGTACCACGGTTACCGTCTCGCACAGGGCCTCAACCTCGGCCAAGATATGGCTTGAGAGCAGCACCGTGGTGCCCGCCTCGGCGCGCTCGGCGACGACTTGCTGAAACACGGCCTCCATGACGGGGTCGAGTCCCGAGGTGGGCTCGTCCAGGATGAGCAGCTCAACGTCGCAGGCCAGCGCCGCCACGAGCGCTACCTTCTGCCGGTTGCCCTTGGAATAGGTGCGGAAACGGCGCGTGGGGTCCAGGTCGAAGCGTTCAACGAGTTCGTCGCGTCGCCGACGGTTCATGTTGCCGTGGAACCCGCCGAGCAAGTCGATGCACTGTCCACCGGTCAGGCCCGGCCACAGCATGGTGTCTCCGGGGACGTAGGCGAGGCGGGCGTGGATATCCACGGCGCGCTCCCAGGCATCCATCCCCAACACCGTGATACGGCCGCAATCCAGCCGCAACTGGCCGAGCGCGGCGCGAATGGTGGTGGACTTCCCGGCACCGTTGGGGCCGAGGAATCCGTGTATCTCGCCGCGAGAGACGATCAGATCGAGCCCGTCCAGGGCGGTGAGTTTGCCGAAGCGTTTGACGAGTCGGGAGGCGTCCACCGCAAATTCTGACAGTGACTTGCTCATGACAGTGACTGTACTTGATAGTGTGTGGCTGTCAAGCCCGCAGGGTGACGGTGTCCGCAGGGTGACGGCGTCAGGCGACAGGAGGTGTGATGCCCATGGTCGATTCCCCCTCGGCGGGTGCGACATCGACCCCTCGTCCGGGCCTGCGCGCCCGCAAGAAGGCCGCGACCATGCGTCACATCCAGGATGAGGCGCTTCGTCTGTTCGAGGTGCGGGGCTTCGATACGGTCAGCATTGAGCAGGTCGCCGAGGCCGCGCTGGTCTCACCCAGCACTGTTTACCGGTACTTCGGCACCAAGGAGGGACTCGTCCTTCATGACGAGTACGACGAACAGATACGCGACCAGTTGGGGCATCGCCTGGCTCAGGGGATCGACCTGGCCGACGCGGTGAGCCGAGTTCTGGATGACATCTGGACCGATCACTTCGGCCACGACCAGGAGATGGTCGTGCTGCGTACACGTCTGTGTTTTGAGGTCCCCTCCATTCAGGGGGCCATGTCCCTGGTGATAAACCAGGAGGTTGATGCCATCGCCGCGGAGGTGGCCCGGTCCGGGCGATGTAACTTCGCCACCGCTCGGGTTCTTGCCTCCGGGGTGTTCTGGGCGTTCATGGCCGTGCTGCGCAACTGGCATGATCAGGGCTACGCGACGGATCTGCGCGCCGGCATTGAGGAGGTCATCGCGTGGCTGCCCGCGCTGGAGAAGGCCGTTTCCTGATTACTCCTTGACTGCCCCCTCGGTGAGTCCACCCTTCCAGAACCGCTGGAGCACGAGCATGAGGATCGCCAGCGGAATGACACTGAGCAGTGCCCCGCCGATGGTCAACTGATAGAACTCCGGCAGCCGATTGGTTTGGGACAGCCATGTGTTCAGTCCCAGGGTGATGGGGTAGAGGCGCTCGTCGGCGAGCATGATCAACGGCAGGAAGTAGTTGTTCCAGATCGCCACGAACTGGAACAGGAAGACGGTGACCAGGGCGGGCACCATCTGTCGCAGCGCGATCCGGTGGAAGATCGTCAGTTCCCCGGCCCCGTCGATCCGGCCTGCCTCGAGCAGTGAGGTGGACACCGCGGCGTCGGCGTAGATCCGGCACAGGAACAGGCCGAAGGGGGAAACGACGGCGGGGATTAGGACGGCCAGGTAGGTGTTGGTGATCCCGATCCGGCTGAACACGAGGAACAGCGGCAGCGCAGTGGCCGTGCCGGGAACCAGCACCCCTCCCATGACCAGCCCGAACATGAGGTTCTTCCCGCGGAACTCATACTTGGACAGGGCATAGCCCGCCGCGGCCGCGAAATATGTGGCCAGCAGCGCCCCGGCCCCCGAGTAGAGCAGGGAATTGACGAACCAGCGCGGGAAGATCCCACCGTTGGAGGTCAGGACGTTGCGAAGATTCTCCACCAGGGCGAAACTCCCACCGAACCAGAAGCCGTTGGTGGAGAACAGATCATCGGTGGTCTTCGTGGCGTTGATGACCACCCACAGGACCGGAATGATGAAGTACAGCGACACCAGCACCAGGACGCTGGTGACGAAGAAGGTCGTGGATCGGCGTGCCCCGGCCTCGCGGCTGCTGCGATCTGCCATGTCAGTCCCCTCCTCGCCCGGTGGTGGCCCGCAGGAATATGAAGGACAGGATGAAGGCGGCCGCCGCAATAATGACCGCCTCGGCGGCTGCGACACCGTAGTCGTTGTACTGGAAGGCCCAGGTGTAGGCCGAGTAGTTGGGCGTGTACTCGGTGTTGATGGCCGGGGCGATCGTCGCCAGGATCTGCGGCTCGGCGAACAGCTGAAGGGTGCCGATGATGGAGAAGACGATGGTCAGCAGCAGCGCCGGGCGGATGAGCGGAATTTGAATGGAGGTGGCGATGCGCACGGGTCCTGCCCCATCGACCTTCGCGGCCTCGTACACCTCGGCGGGGATCGCCTTGAGCTGGGCGATGATGATGAGCATGTTGTAGCCGGTGTACGCCCAGGTCACGATGTTGGCGATCGACCACAGCACGTTGCCCTCGGCGAGGAAGTCGTACTGGATGCCCACCACTGCCAAGGCGTCCACGATCGGAGACAGCCCGGGGATGTACAGGAAGGACCACAGGATCGTGGCGATCACTCCGGGCACGCCGTAAGGCATGAAGTAGAGGGCCCGGAACAGGCCCGGCCAGCGCGCCGCGGCTGACTCCAGCAGCAGTGCCAGGACGGTGGCTGCCGCGATCATGACAGTGACCTGCACGGCACCGAACAGCAGCACCCGCCCAATGGACTGAGTGAAGTTGGCATTGGCCAGGGCGGTGGCGTAATTGTCCAAGCCCGCGAAGGTCTCGGTGGTGCCGCCCTCGCCGTACAGTCCGGTGTAGCGGGTGCGGGTGAAGGACTGCACCACGGCCACCGCGATCGGCACGATGAACGTCAGTAGGAACACGAGCATGAATGGCGCCACCAAGAGGTAGGGCGCCGCGTTCTTCTTCACTGTTCCGCCTCCCTGGCTCGCAGACCACGACGCTGGAAGGCCCGGACGATCTCGGTTTGACTGATCGCCAGGGAGTCCACCAGCGAGGTGCCGTCGGTGAGTTTGCGCCGCATTCCGTCGGCGACGATGTTGATCGACTGCTGGCACAGCGGCGGCCAGAGCCAGTCCAGGTTCTGTTCCCGGGCCATGGGGGCGATCACCTCGGTGTTGTAGCTCTGGCCTGAGAAGAACTCGCTGGGGCCTTCGCGCACCTTGCCTATGTAGTCCGCCGCAGGCGACCAACCGGTGCCGCAGTTGGTGATCAGGGAGTCCAGAGCCTGCGGGTCGGAGTGCATCCAGATGATGAAGTCCGTGGCCTCCTGCGGATGTCGGGAGTTGGCCATGACTGCGGCCGTCGACCCCCCGGAGTAGCTCGATCCGTAACCGGTGTCCCAACGGGGCATGGGAGCGACCTTGAACTTTCCCGCGCCTGAAGGCACGGCCTCGATCAGGGCATCCGCCCAGGAGCCGTTGGTGTGCGTGGCCAGGGTGCCTGCGCCCATCGCGGACATCCAGGGGGAGGAGAAGGAACCGAATGCGGTATTGACCAGTCCGTCGTCGATCGCCGTGTCCCAGAAGGCGGCGACCTGGAGACAGGCCTCATCGGTGAGGTTGATGACCCACTCCTCGCCCTCGGGAACGAACCAGTTCCCGCCTGCCTGCTGGCACAGTGTGGCGAGCATATTGCCGTCGGCCACGTTGAACACGTCCATGTAGGTCCCGGGCCGATTCTCCTGGATGAGGCGGGCCGTGTCGGCCCATTCCTGCCAGGTGGTGGGCGGCGAGGCACCCACTGCGTCGAACACGTCCGTGCGATAGAACAGGGCGACCGGACCCGTGTCCTGTGGGATGCCGTACACGCCGTCGGCCAGGTCCACGTAGCTCCAGGCGGCGGGATCGAAGAGATCCTTGTGTTCCCGCGCCCCGTAGCGAGATATGTCCACGAGGTCGCCGGCGAGGACGAACTCGGGGATCATTCGCATCTCCACCTGGCCTATGTCCGGGCCGCCACCGGCTGCGAGCGCGGAGTAGAGCTTCTGGTAACCGCCGGAGGTGGAGGAGGGGATCCAGGTTACCTCCACCCTCACATTCGGGTTCACCTGGTTGTACAGGTCGGCGACGATCTGCAGGTCCTTCAGCCACGACCAGTAGGTGAGCGTCACCGGACCCGAGGCGGGCGGAATGGCACCAGCGGTTTCGGCGCGGTTGTTCGTCGTCGTGCAGCCGCCGACGGTCATAGCCGCAGCGGCGCCCAGGCCGAGAAAGGCGCGTCGTGGGATGGAGGTGTGCACGATCGTTCCTCACTCATCGTCGAGTTCAGCCGTGGCCCTCTCCGTTCTACTCTCGGGGAGAGCCGCGAAGAAATGTGACGAGTGTAACGTGCAATGTCTCGGATCGGAAGCTCTCGTCCGTAGGGTCCCGCCACGACGTTGTCGCTGTGCGGGGTTGTGAGGCTCTCACTTACCGGGGTGCAGGCACGCCCAGCCACTCGTACCAGCCGCGGTGCAGCACCAGCCAGGCCAGCAACCCGTAACCGGCCTGGGCCGGGTGCCCGCCGCCGTCGGAAATGACATCGGTGAGCCACTGGTCGTGGTTTCGCAGCGGCTCGAAGGTCTCCACATACGGGATGCCCCGCCGCTGGCACACCTCGCCGACCGCCCGCGACAGCGCCGCGGTGCCGTCGGGGTCCGCCGCCGGCAGCGGCGGTGGACCGACCACGAAGCAGGAGCGGTGCTCACTGGTGGCCGCATCCAGCACGTTAGCGATGGCCAGGCGGGAGCGGGCGTGAGAGACGCCGGCGATCACGTCCGCGACGCCCAGGCCGATCACCAGCCGGTTGACGCCGGCGTGCGTGGTGCGGCGGGCAACCTCACCCTGCCAGCGCTCGGCCAGTCGCGCCGTCGTCTCGCCCGGGACGGCCAAGGTGTTCCACATGATGCCCAGCTCGCGAGGCGTGCGTGCCATAACCCGGCCGGTCCACCCCAGGGCGCGGGCATCCCCGTAGCCGGACACCAGCTCATCACCGATGAAGCACAGGCTCGTCTCCTCCATGGCCACCCGCTCCGCTCCTCACTTCTAGGCTGCTTCAACGGCTGCGCGGCAAGCCGTTGGGTCCCGGCGTCCTCCGTCCGGAGGGCGCCGGGACCCATACTGCCATCGTCCGCATGCCCCGCAGCGCACCGTGCGGGGCGTGATGCCGCGTCGGCCGCTAACGCGCTGAGCGAATGAGCCCGATCAGCACGGCGGAGGCCAAGGCCGCACTCGCCGCTACCACGAAGCCCGGCGTATAGCCGCCGAGTGACGTGATCGCGAAGGACATGACTACCGGTCCAATGATCTGTCCACCGGTGTTGGCCATGTTGATGATTCCCAGGTCCTTCGCGGCGGACTCCGGGTCGGGGAGGACTTCGTAGTTCAGGGCCTGATCCACCGCCGTGTAGATGCCGAAGGCGATACCGGATCCCAGGACTGCGAAGAGCAGCATTGCAATTGGGTCCTTCCACACCACGAGACAGGCGAGTGCGACCGCCATGATCAGCGACGCCAGAACGACCAGGGGCTTCCGGCGCCCGATACGGTCGGACAGCGGCCCGGAGACAAGGGTGACGACCAGCGATCCGACCATCTGGATGGTCGCCATGAGGGCGATCAGGGACCCAGCAGCGTCGGCCGACACCAGGAAGTGGTCGGTGAAGATGTACAGCTGATAACCCGTAACACAGAACATCGCGAGGACGAACAGCAACTTACCGATCACCGCCAGGTAGAAGTCCCGGCAGTTGTGCGTGGGGAAGGAGAAGTTCTTCAGTAGTGTCTCACGGTCGAAGGCGGCCCGTGGGGCGTCCCGGTTCGACTTGTCAGGTGCTATGAGGCCGACGAGAGGGCCGGCCAGGAGCAGCACAACGGCGAAGAGCAGGAACCCGGAGTCGGGATTGGTTATGAACCGCGAGGCGATGATGGATGCGATCCCCGAGCCCACCGTCGTCCCGACGCCGTAGATCGCGGAGAAGGTGCCGCGCATGCGCTCGGGGACGCGATCCGGGATGATGGCCACCAGCGGAGCGACGATTGCGTTGAGGAAGCCCTGGAAGACGCACCATACGAGGATGATGCCGCGGGCGCTGTCCATATGCGGCAGGATCACGAAGCATACGGAGGTACCAACGGAGCCGATGAGCAGCCACGGCAGGCGTCGGCCCAGGCGCGAACGTGTCCTGTCCGACAGTGCTCCGAAGAGGATGTTGGCGGCGAGCGCGACCACGGACCCGATGACCGACAGCGAGGCTACGGCCTCGACCTTCTCGGCGGGCGCGATGATCTCCAGCTTGGCGGGTACTAGCACCGAAACGCCTGCGACGAAGGGAGCGATCCAGCACAGGTTGCCCGCTATCAGGGCGACGCCGATGCGGATGAGTGTGGAAGGGGACGGCTTGGAGGCCGTTGCGGCCGCGGGCTGCGCGGCAGGGGCGGTGGACATGGGGCTTCTCCTTGACTGCGGCGGTCGGCTCACAGGGCAAGCTCAAGGGACAGGGCGGAGGGGTCCGCGGCGTGCGCAGCGACCGTCAGGGACACCGTTCCGACTGCGGGCAGGAGATCGTCGGCGTCGGCGCTCCAGGTGCGCAGGGGACGCAAGCTAGCCATGACCGTGACACGACGAGACTCCCTTGCGGGCACGTCCACCCCGGCGAAGCCGAGCAGATGTCGGTCGCCGATTCCGGGGCGCACGCCGTAGACCTGGACCACGTGGCGGCCGTCGCGGCCGCCGGTGTTACGGACCTCGACGTCGACCCGCGCCGTCTCCGCCCCCGTGCGGCTGACAGAGGCATCGGCGAGCTCGAAACCGGTGTATGACAGGCCGAACCCGAGGGGATAGGCGGCGTCGACACCGAGCCGATCGAGCAGGCGTTGACCGTGCCACCGGTCGTAGGTGATCTCGGTGGCGTCGCGGTCGAAGAAGGGCAGGTGCTCCTCGCTCGTGGGCACCGCGTAAGGCAAACGTCCCGAGGGGTTTGCCGCGCCCAGGAGGATGTCCGCCAGGGCGCGTCCGCCCTCCATGCCGGCGTACCAGGAGACCAGTATCCCGGGGACGGTCTTCTTCCAGGATTCGGTGAGCACGGCGCCGGCGGTGATCACGGCCACGACGGTGCGCGGGTTGGCGGCACCAACGGCACGGATGATCGCCTCGTCCACCGGCCGCAGGGTCAGGCGCTCGCGGTCGCCTCCGGCGCCAATGGCCTCGGCGCCGGCCATGGAGGCCTGGTGCGGTCCGTCGTCGTCCCCGGGGGGCGAGGGGAACAGGTCGTCCAGGTCGGACCCGAAGCTGTTGGGGTCGGCGAACTCGCCCTCGTCGGCCGCGGTGTAACCGGCGACGACGACGGCTGCGTCGCATCCGGCTGCGGCCGCGGCGGCGGCCTGCGGGTCGTCGTCGGGGACGTGGATGATCTCGACGTTGGGGAGGGCCTCGCGCAGCCCCTGCAACGGAGTGACTACGTACGGGGCGCGGACGTCGGAAGATCCGTGGTCGCCGGTGTTCGCCACGTCCGCCAGGCGGCCGATGACGGCGAGGCGGCGCAGACCGGAGGCGTCGAGTGGCAGGACGGGGGTGCCGTCGACCTTCTCGTTGCGCAGGAGGACCACGGCCCGAGTAGCCACCTCGCGCGCAAGCGCCGTGTGCTCCGGCCCGGCGACGACCTTGGGGCTGGGTGTGTCCTCGTCCAGGTGCTCCGCGGCGAAGCGCAGCTGGGTGGACAGGATGGAAAGACAGGAGCGGTGTACGGCCCCCCAGCTCGTGCGGCCGTCGTCAAGGGCCTCCTGGAGGTGCTCGCCGCGGATCTGGCGGAAGGGCTCCTCGACGTCCAGGCCCGCCTCGAGGCTATCGGCGGCGTCGCGGATGCCGAAGACGAAGTCGGATACGGTCACCCCCTTGAAGCCCCAGCGCGTGCGGAGAGTGTCGGTCAAGAGCATCTTGGAATGCCCGCACCACGAACCGTTGACCTTGTTGTAGGCGGACATGATGCCGTCGACACCCTCCTCGACGACGCGGCGGAAATGGGGGAGGTATACCTCGTGGAGTGCGGCGTCGTCGGCCCGAACATTGACTTTGAGGCGCACGTTCTCCATGGAGTTGAGGGCGAAGTGCTTCGCGCAGGCCATGACGTGCCGCCGTACGCCGCGGGTGAGGGCCGCCCCCATCTCCCCTAGGAGTACGGGGTCCTCCCCGTAGGTCTCCTGTGCGCGCCCCCAGGCGGGGTGGCGCAGGAGGTTGATGCATACGCCGGCGAAGAAGTTCCCACCCTGCGCCGCGACCTCCTCGCCAATGGCCTCGCCCACGCGCTCCTCGAGCGCAGGGTCCCACGTGGCACCGCGTGCAACGGACACCGGGAAGGCGGTGGAGTGCCCCATGACGACGCCGCGGGGGCCGTCGGAGAAGCGCAACCCGGGTATGCCGAGGCGCTCGACGTGTCCGTGGACGATAGGGCGGACGTTGTAGCCCTCGGTGAGCATGTTCGTCTGGCCCTCCCAGAACGGGGTGTCGCCGTCGAGGAGCCACAGGCGCTCCTCATCGGTCATCTGGTCATAGAGGGCCTGGGCCTCCTGCTCGGCGGTGCTGCCGTCGCGCACGGCGCGGGCAGCCTGTTCGAAGCGGGTCGACATCATTGTCTCCTTCGTGAGCACCATCGCTTACTTCATACCTATGAGGTATGAAGTAAGCGTACGTGAGTGGGGGCGGGTGTACAAGGGGGTGTGGCTGGTAGGCCTAAATAGTCGGGTCTCGCGCGTCGGGTTATGAGCAGCGTGGTCAGCGGGTCAGCAGGCCCGCGGAGACCTTCGCCCACATGGACACGAGGTCCGAGTCCGGGTCCCGCAGCCACTGGATCTGCAGGCCGTCCATAAGCGCGAGCACCCGGGCAGCGAAGACGGCGGGGTCCTCTTGCGGTGGCGCGTAGGAGGCAAAAACCCCCAGAACATGCCGCTGGCGCTCGGCGAAGTAGGCGTGCGCCGGATGTGAGGGAGACAGTGACTCCCCCTCGAGGATGGAGTACAGCCGCACGATTTCGGGCTGCTCACTATTACGGCGAACCAGTGCCTCGCATACCCGATCAAAGCTGATACCGGCCGCGTGGGCGGCCCGTGCCACCGACTCGCCGTCGTCCCCGCTGCCCCCCTCCAATCCGAGGAAACGGGCGAAGGCTGCTACGTCGGCGGCATCGCGCGCCTCGAGAACGGCGATGAGGAGCCCATCCTTGGAGCCCACGTGATGGAGGACACCATTGACGGTGATGCCGCAAGCATCCGCAACGTCCTGAACAGAGAGGCCCCAGTACCCACGCTCAGCGATGAGGGCGGTGGCAGCGTCTACGATCTGGCGACGCCGCTCAGGCGCGCTGAGGCGGACGCGCTTGCGAATGCTGACTCCGGGCACACGCCCAGTATTTCACGGGGCGTCTCGCCGTCGATTAATAAGCGGTGTGCATTGCGCCGCGCGGGCACCGCGGTGGCGGGCGAAGGTGATAGCGTGCCAGCACTATGCGACGAAACGCTCGCCGGGCGCGCAGGCGCCACCGCTCCGGCACGGAATCCGACCACCCCCACCCCGACTCGGCCCGTCGACCCGCGGGAGGCCGCCCGTGAGGGAGTGGCTGATGATCGCCGTCGGCGTGCTGCTGACGGCCGGCACCGCACTGTTTGTAGCCGGAGAGTTCTCTCTGGTGGCTCTGGACCCCTCCACCGTGGAGACGCGCGCTGCCGCCGGCGACCGCGGGGCCGCCCGGGTCGGCCGAGCGTTGAGCCGCCTGTCCACGCTGCTTTCCGGGGCCCAGGTGGGCATCACCCTGACCACCATCCTGCTCGGCTACACCATGCAGGCCGCACTGTCCACGCTGCTGACCGGCCTGCTGTCCACCTGGCTGGCGCAGGCGGTCGCCACCGGTGTGGCGGCGGCCGCCGCCCTGATCCTCGTCAACGCCTTCTCCATGGTGGTCGGTGAACTCATCCCCAAGAACGCCACCCTGTCCGACCCCATGCGGGCCGCCCGCGCCGTCACCCCTTTCCTGATGGGGTTCAGCGCGGTCCTCAAACCCGTGATCGCCGTGCTCAACGGCACCGCCAACCGGGTGCTGCACCGGATGGGGATCGAGCCGGCCGAGGAGATAAGCGGCACCCGCTCCGCCTCCGAACTGGCCGCCCTGGTGCGGCACAGTGCCGAGGAGGGGGTTCTGGACGTCTCTACCGCCGCGCTGCTGACCCGCTCCATCGGGGTGGGACGGTTGACCGCCGTCGACGTCATGACGGACCGCGGCCGCCTGCACACCCTGACCGAGCAGGACACGGCCGCCGACGTGGTGGACCTGGCCCGAGCCACCGGCCACTCCCGCTTCCCCGTCATTGGTGACGACGCCGACGACGTGCTCGGCATCGTCCACCTGCGCCGCGCAATCGCCGTCCCCTACGCCAAACGCGCGGAGGTACCGGTGACCTCATCGTCCCTGATGACTCCCGCCCACCGGGTGCCGGAGACCATGCCACTGGCTGCCCTACTGGTGGAACTGCGCGACACCGGCAGCCAGATGGCGCTGGTGGTGGACGAGTACGGGGGCACCGCCGGCGTGGTGACGCTGGAGGACGCCGTGGAGGAGATCGTCGGAGACGTGGCCGACGAGCACGACCGGCGCCGCTCCGGTGCACATGCCGACGCCGCCGGCGACTGGCTGGTACCGGGCTGGCTGCGCCCCGACGAGCTGGTCGACCGCGCCGGCATACAGGTGCCCGACGACGGCCCCTACGAGACCCTGGCGGGCCTGGTCATGACGGAACTGGGGCGCATCCCCGAGGTCGGCGACGCCGTGGCCACGCCGCAGGCGGTGCTGACCGTGGAGGCCATGGCGGGGCGCCGCATCACCCGCCTGCGTATCCACCCGCTCACTACTCCGGACACCGCCGACGGGGCGTCCGCCGGGGGAGCGGCAGCAGAGGCCGGGGGAGAGGAACCGCAGTGATGAGTACCTCCCTCGCCCTGATCCTGACCGTGGTGCTGCTGGCCGGCAACGCCTTCTTCGTCGCCGCCGAGTTCGCCGTCACTTCGTCGCGCCGCGCTCGCCTCGAACCGCTCGCCGAGGCCGGTGACCGGCGCGCCGCCACCGCCGTGTGGGCGCTAGAGCATGTCTCCCGCATGCTCGCCACCGCCCAGCTGGGCGTGACCGTCTGCTCTACCGGGCTGGGTGTGGTGGCCGAGCCGGCCATCGCCCACCTGCTGACGCCGCTGCTCGCGCGCCTCGGGGTGGGGACCGCCGGGGCGCATGCGATCGCCGTGGTGCTGGCCCTGGTACTGGTCGTCTACGCCCACGTGGTGGCCGGGGAGATGGTGCCCAAGAACCTGTCCATCTCCGCGCCCGAGACGGCCGCCCGCTGGGTGGTGCCGGCCCTGGTGCGTCTGTCCCGGCTGCTGGGCCCCATCATCACCGCCTTGAACGGCTTCGCCAACGGCGTGCTGCACCTGTTCGGCATACAGACGCGCGACGAGGTCTCGGCCGCCTTCAACGCCGCCGAGGTCGCCTCCATCGTGGAGCGTTCCACCGCCGAGGGGGTTCTCGACGACGACACGGGCCTGCTGTCCGGCGCCCTGGAGTTCTCCGAGGAGACCGCAGGCAGCGTGATGGTGCCGGTGGACGCCCTGGTCACCCTGCCTGCCGGATTCACCCCGGACGACGTCGAGCACACGGTGGCCACCACCGGCTACTCCCGCTTCCTCGTGCTCCGGGGCACTCAGATCGACCCCGATGCGGCGGACGCGGGCGTGGTCGGCTACCTGCACCTGAAGGATGTGCTGTACGCATCCGAGGACAGCCGCACCGAGCCGGTGCCGCAGTGGCGCGTGCGTGCCCTGGTGCCGGTACACGCCGGTGACGAGGTTGAGGACGCGTTGGCCGCCATGCAGCGCTCCGGCGCGCACCTGGGCCGGGTACAGGACGAGGCCGGTACTACCCTCGGCGTGGTCTTCCTGGAAGACATTCTGGAAGAGCTCGTAGGTGAGGTGCATGACGCCATGCAGCGCGACGAATTCCAGCGGCGGGAACGCGGACAGGCGTGAGCGCGCCTGAGGTGTGACCACCGTCCTGGCACGGGAGCATCACGTTTAGCTAAAGTGCTGCGGGCGGCCCGCCGGGCGGCCGCGAGCACTACCTTCGGAGGCACGGGGTGGCTGAACAGCCCATGACACGGCGCCAGCGTCGTGAAGCGGAGCGCGCTGCCGAACGCCGGCAGGCGGTCGTCGAGCACACGACTCGCGTGGCGACCTCGCCCGCCCCGCCGCCGCCAGAAACATCCGCGTCGGCAGGGCTCGCCTCCCAGCGTCCCTCCTCTCACCGTCTCGCCGCCCCGCGCCACCGCAGTCCCCTCGGCGCGGTCGCGCGCGCCGGCGTGCTGGTGGTCCTCACCCTGGTCACTGTCGTCGCCCCGCTGCGCTCGAACCTGCTGACCGCCCCACAGGCCGTGGCGGCACTGGACCTCAGCGGCGCGGTGCCCGCAAGCGCAGGCGCCAGCAGCACCGATCCCTCGGCTTCGGTTGCGGCCGCCGTGCTCGGCTCGGATGCGGACGTCGACACCGCCTCCGACCCGGAACTGTCCAACGTGCCCGACGCCGCCACCCTGGCGCGCATCCGTGAGGCCTATGAGAACGCCTCCGCCACCTGCGCCGCCCAGACCACGGGCGCCTCCGGAGACACCGCCGCCTTCAACTCCACCCCAGAGGTCTTCTTCCCCATGATCGCGGGCACCTACACGGTCTCCTCACCGTACGGCTACCGCCTGCACCCCACCCTGGGGTACATGAAACTCCACGCCGGCCAGGACTGGGCGGCCGCCGCCGGAACCCCCATCTACGCGGTCGCCGCCGGCACCGTCGTCGATGCCGGCATGTCGGGCGGCACCGGCACCATCACCATCGAGCATGAGATCGACGGCGAGATCTGGTACACCCGGTACCTGCACATGTACGAGGACGGCATCTACGTCTCCGAGGGCGACCAGGTGGAGGCAGGTCAGCTCATCGCCGGTGTCGGCTCCACCGGCTACTCCACCGGCCCGCACCTGCACTTCGAGGTGCGTAACGCCAATACCACCGAGGACTCGTCGTCGGTGGAGCCGGAGGAGTGGCTCGAGGAGCACGGCGCCGTCGAGTTGACCACCGACTGCTCCTGAGCGTGCGCGAGTCACAGCCGCCTGTGAGAATCCGACCTATGAGCCCAACCCGCCGTTGCGCCGTCGTCGCCCACCGGGGCGGGGGCGGTGAGGTAGCCGAGAACACGTGGAGCGCCGTCGAGCACGTGGCCGCGCTCGGCCTGACCTGGATGGAGACCGACCTGCGGGCCACCGCCGACGGCGTCGTCGTCCTCTCCCACGACGCAGACCTGGCGCGCACCGCCGGTGACCCACGGCGCATCGCCGAGCTGACCTGGGAGGAACTGGCCGCCGTGGACGCCGGCGATGGGCGCCCGTTCGTGCGGCTGGACCAGGCGCTAACCGCTCACCCGGGGATCAGTTTCAACATCGATTTGAAGGATTCCGCCGTGCTCCAACCCGCCCTGCGGGCGGTGCGCGCCGCCGACGCGCTGGGACGGGTGCGTTTCGCCTCCTTCTCGGCACGGCGACTGGCCGTGCTGCGGCGTCAGGAGCCGCGGGCCACCACCTCCCTGGGGGTTGGCGACGTCGCCCGGCTCATGGTGCGCAGTCAGGCGGCCTTGCCGGTACGGCGCGGTCGGCGGACCGGAAGCAATGAGCAGGTAGACGCCGTGCAGGTGCCGATCAGCTTCCACCGCATACCCGTGGTCACCCCTCGCTTCATCTCCCAGGCGCACGCCTTCGGGATGGAGGTGCACGTGTGGACGGTGGACGATCCCGAGCAGATGCGCGCGCTGGCGAACAGCGGAGTCGACGCGGTCATCACCGACCGCCCCACCCTGGCGCTGGACGTGCTCGGTTGATGAGGCGGGTGCGGCCGTGGTGACAATTGCCTCATGACCGACGCCCGCACTCAGCCCGTCCAACACGTCGCCTCCACCCCGATCGCCGTCCCCACCGGTGAGGCCGGCCCGCGGGTGAACACCACCGCAGGGCCGGTGCGCGGTGTATGGCGAGACATCGTCTCCGCCCCGGATCGCGTCGGACCGGACGCCCGCTATCGGCGCTCGGCCGCCTTCTACGGCATTCCTTACGCCGAGGCGCCGGTGGGGGAGCGGCGCTTCATGGCACCGATACGGCGGGAGCCCTGGGACGAGGAACGTGCCGCAGTCGTCCCGGCCGCTACGCCGCAGCGCGGCTCCATCTTCACCGACCCGGCCATCCCCGAGCCGAGCGTGCCGGGAGACGATTTCCTCACCGTCAATGTCTTCACGCCTGCGCCCGGCGACGAGGATGCACAGCTGCCGGTGCTGGTGTGGATTCACGGCGGCGGCTGGACCTCCGGCTCCCACAACTCGCCCTGGTATGACGGCGCCGCCTTCAACCGCGACGGCGTGGTCACCGTGTCGGTCGCCTACCGGCTCGGATTCGACGGCTACGGATACATTCCCGACTCCGACGCCCCCTACAACCGGGCGGTCCTGGACCAGGTCATGGCCCTGGAGTGGGTGCGCGACAACATCACCCGCTTCGGCGGGGACCCGGGCCGAGTGACGATCGGCGGACAGAGCGCCGGCGGCGGCAACTGTCTGGTGCTGCTGGCGGCGCCCCGCGCCCGGGGCCTGTTCCACGGCATCATCTCCGAATCCGGTGCCGTTCCGGACCTGCCCGCCGCCCGCAACGCCGACAATGCCGCCCGCATGGCCGCCGCACTTGGCGTGGAGCCGACCCTCGCCGGATACCGCTCGTGCAGCTACGACGCCGTCTTCGCCGCGCAAAACGCTGTGAGCGGCACCGGCGAGCATATCGACGACGGCGGGGCCACCGCTGCCGGTCCAGACCCGGTCGCGGCCGTCGCCGGGGTGCTGGCCGGTATTGGCGAGCCCGACACCGGCATCCCGTTCAGCCCGACCGTCGACGGCGAGATTGTCACCGCCCCGATCCGGCAGGTCCTGCGCCGAGGCGACGGGGCGCAAGTTCCGGTCCTCGCGGGCTCAACCACACACGATTTCGCCTTCGCCGGCCTGGCCTATGTCGAGGCCATGGCGGACCGGGATCCGCGCGAGGTGCTGATAGGCGGCGGCATGAGCGAGGCCATGGCCGACCGACTGCTCGCCGCCCACCCCGAGCACGCCGACGCCCCACACCTGGTGATCGGCAACCTCATCTCCGACGCCACCTTCCACATTCCGCTCGCGGGCTGGTTCCTGGCCCGCGCCGAGTACGCCGAGGCGGCGGGCATGGGCGCCACCGGCGCGGGTACGAGTGTCACCGCCGCGGGCACTACCAACGCCGGTGAGGACATGGGCAAGGCGACGAGTGCCGTCGACGGTCCAGCCGGGAGCTACGCCTACGAGTTCAGCTACCGCTGCGGGCCGACCGGGCTCGCGACCCACTGCATGGAGATTCCCTTCGCCTTCGACTGCCTGAGCGAACCCTACTGCGAGCACACGCTCGGCGCGGCCCCGCCGCAGGCGCTCGCGGACGCCATGCACTCGGCCTGGGTGCGTTTCATCGAGACCGGTGAGCCCGGCTGGGAGCCTTGGACGGGGCGGAGTATTGGTCGCCGCTTCGGCGACAACCGCTCCGGGGCGCTGACCGTGGTGGAGGACCGCGTCATCTTCGACACCGACCGCGACCTCGCTGCCGGCGCCCGCTGATCGCAGTGCAGTAGCGTGCGGGGAACCCCGAAGCCCGGCCCCTACTGGTAACAACCCGACCTGTCTTGTGCCTATTTGGCTTGCCGGCCAGGCGCGCCGGCGGGCACAATTTAGGGGAGTCACCCGGCGGCATCCGGATGGCTCTCCGATGCAGGCGGATCAGTTGAGCCACCTGCCGAGGGCATCCACAAGGACACCAATGGCCCGGATCAGATGAGCGAGAGCCTCGAAGACTTCGCTCGCCTGCCGGGCCATTCCCTTGCCCTTGCGGGTTATAGGCGCGAACGTGTTGCTTTAGACCGGCGTGTCGGGGTGTTCTAGCTGGTTCGTCCGGCCCAGCCTTTGCGTTTCCAGAGGCCTTCTTCGGGGTTGTCGGCGCGAACGTGTGTGTGGTTCGGGCGCCCCCGGGCTCACTAGGTCCTGTTGTGTAAGTGCTTGGGTGGCGGTGCGCGGTTGGGTGGCGGTGTGTGGCTGTTGCGCCTGTCTGTTGGACCGCTGTTCCCCGGTTGGACCGCTGTTCCCCGGTTGGACCGCCGTAGCCGCCGGTTACAGCGGTCCAACGGGGCGTGGGCGGTCCAACGGGGCGTGGGCGGTCCAACCGGGGTGGTGCACTTCCACCGTTGGGTGCCTGCGGCGGTGCGGCCGGGCTTCTTCATAGGGGTCTGACAGATCGGGCAGAGCCTTGCTCGTAGGGACCGTGTTCTCACGGCCCGCACATCTACCCCCGAAAGTCAACCACCGCCCCGGGTTAACCTCCCAGGCCATAATCACCCCGACTTCCCCGCACCATACCAGCCGAAACCCCGATCTAAAACACCAAGTTCACGCCGATAACTCCCTCCTTCCTGGCTCCTAACCTTCTCGGCCAAGGACATGGCTTGTTCCGAGAGGAGGTGCCGAAGAAGGCATGCCCAGCATAGCGGCGGCCTCTGACACATTTCGGTGCTCGTGGACGAGGCGGCGGAAATGCGCAAGCACTGCATTACCGCATGGGCTCTTGTGGGTGTCGACCACGCTTGTCGCTGATTTTGATATTCCGACCTGTCCGTATCGGCAGGGATGACGGTTCGTACCTTCTGGTCGGCGAATCGTACTTTCTTACGACGGTTCGTGGGGTAGACGCACGAACCGTCGTCGTTCAAGGCGAATCGTTGCCTCTAACATACGAACCGTCAGCACATCTGACGAACCGTCGCCGTTCCGTACGAATCGTCGACGCGCAGACCACCAGTTGGCAGTCCAAATAGAAAGAAGCGGTCCAAACGGGGCAGGTCCGCGGCGGGCGGCCCACGACGCGCCGGTCTAGAGCGCCACGTTCACGCCAATAGCCCGCGCCCACGCCATTACTTCCCTGCTGACGACCTGCTGCCCCGCAGGATCGACGAAGCCCCCGCCGACTCGGGGTCGGACGGGGGCTCGGGGCCGGTGCCCCGGACAGGATTCGAACCTGCGACCTTCTGCTCCGGAGGCAGACGCTCTATCCACTGAGCTACCGGGGCCCGGGGCGTGACTGTACCAGCGTTCGGGCACGAGACGGAAACCGAGAGGCTGTGGCGTCCGACTATCCCGGAGCTGGGCATGATCCACGGCGGAGCTCCGACAATGCCGCAAGACTGTGGCTCGGTCGGTCGCCACCGGAACGCTACCGTCCCGAACAGTCGGCCCCGGCAGCGCGGGCTCCGGCGTTGGCGGCAGGCCGAACGGGCCAACACCTACTTCAAACGTTTGAACCTCTCGTTCAGACCGTTGAATGTTCGTACCTTGAGGGTACCCCCGCCGAGAGCACCGGCGCCTCGGCCGGGCAGGTTTGCACCGACGCAACACCGCAGAACAGGAATCTCATGGCCCAGAACCTCACTCAAACGGCTCAGGCCCCGGTCCCGCCCTTCGGCCTCCGGGACAAGATCGGTTATCTCTTCGGCGACTGGGGGAACGACTTCACCTTTCTCTTCGCCACCACCTACCTCATGGTCTTCTACACCAACGTCGCTGGCCTGAATCCGGCGCACGTAGGCACCCTGTTCCTCGCCGCGCGGGTGCTGGACGCCTTCACCGACGTCGGCTGGGGACACCTGTTGGATCGGATGCGTCCCTCCGCCACAGGCCGCTTCCGCCCTTGGATCCGGCGCATGGCGGTTCCCGTCGCCGTCGCGAGCTCACTGATGTACTTCTTCGGCATCGCCGGCTGGTCCTACGGCGGCAAGATGACCTACGCTGCGGTCACCTATCTGCTGTGGGGATCGGTCTGCTATACATCGGTGAACATCCCATACGGCTCAATGGCCTCCGTCATCACCTCCGATCCCGACGAACGCGCGCAGCTATCCGTGTTCCGCTCCTTTGGCGCCACCCTGGCCGGCATCATCGTCACCCTCATCCCGCCGCTGTTCCTGTACACCACCATCGAAGGCGTAAGCCAAGTAGTCCAGAAGAACTTCTTCTGGGGTGCCATCGGCGTGGGTGTGCTAGCAGTCTGCTGCTACCTGGTCTGCAATCGCCTGGTAACCGAGCGGGTGCACAAACCCGAGCCGCAGGGGCGCACGGACGGAGCCGAAGGACGCGGTTTCGGGGGTTTGATCATCTCCCTGTTCTCCAATCGGGCGCTACTGTCCCTGATCGGCTCTAACATTGTCCTCTTCCTCGCGGCCATGCTCTCAAGCACCATGCTGCCGTACATCTGGCTCTACCACTTCAACGACGGCAGACTCTCCGGGCCCGGCGGCCTGGTCAACTACATTCCCATCATCGCCCTGGCGCCGCTCGCCGCCGGGCTCGCCAGCCGTATCGGCAAGAAGGAGATCATCGGGGCCGGTGCGCTGGTCGCCGGGGGCATCTACGTCCTCGTGTACTTCATGCACATCCATAACCCGTGGGTGTACATCGCCCTGATGATGATCGCAGGCTTCGGCACGGCGCTGTACACCATGCTCGTCTGGGCCATGGTCACCGACGTCATCGACTATGAGGAGGTGCGCAGCGGTGAACGCGATGACGGCACCGTCTACGCCCTCAACACCTGGGCCCGCAAACTCAGTCAGGCCATCGCCGGCGGCCTGGGCGGCTATGCGCTCGGCTGGGTCGGATTCAACGCCGATACGACGCAACAGAGCGAATCCACCGTAAACGGCATCTACATGTTCGCCACCCTCGTCCCCGGCATCCTCTACGTGCTCGTCGGTCTGTTCATTCTGCTCGTGTATCCGCTCAGCAAGCGGCGCGTTGAGGAGAATGCTGCGATTCTTCAGGCACGGACCGATGCGGCGGGGCGGCCCGCCGTGGGGGAGAAGCATCCTTGAGCCCCGCCGTCATTCCGGCAACGACCAGGAGCACAACGATGACACGCCGACGCATCACGCTAAAGGACATTGCTCAACGGGCGCAGGTCTCCGTTTCAACAGTCTCCTACGCGCTGAACGATTCCACCACACTGGCGCTGTCCCCGCAGACTCGTGCCAGGATCCGCAAAATCGCCAAGGAGCTCGGCTATGTCCCCAACTCCTGGGCGAGGAACCTGCAGTCCAAGACATCGGGGACGGTTGGCGTGCTGCTCGACAAACCGCTCACATTGCCGCGCTACGCCGCGGTCATCGAGGGCATGCGTCCGATCCTGCGTGATCACGCCGTCGGCCTAACGCTGTTGGATCCCAGCGGGGAGAATGTTGAGGCGGGAGCACTCGAGGACTACCGATCCGGCCGCATCGACGGCTTGGTGTTCGTCGGACACGATGAGGCCTCCGCCTCCGGGTTCGTCCGCGACGCCGTGGCGCACTACTCGTTGCCATTCGTTGCGCTCGATTGTGGAATGGGGCAAACCGAACAGCCGTACTCCACCGTCGACTTCGACTACGCAGCCGGGGTAAGGCAGGTGATCGAGTATCTGACTGCCCGCGGCATCCGACGCCTCATCCATTTGCGGCCGACGGCGGATGCCCGGGCGGAACGCGAACGCGGAGCGGAACTGCTCAGGGCTGTAGCGGAGAATCCGGCGCTCAGTCTCCAGATCTGCTACAACGGCGTCGACGCGGTGACTCTTGCCTACTTGGATGCCCATGACACCGAAGCGGTGCGCCGTTACCAGGCCAGCGTCGCCAAGACTCTCACGCAGAGACTCTCCGAGTCGGCGACCCACCCGGAGCACACGGCAGTGCTGTGCAGCTGGGGTGCCGATGTGGAGGCAGCCGTTTGGGCGGTGCGCGAGCGCAGCCCTGGGACCACGGTTGCCGGGCTCGCCCAGGGGCAGCTCTCGCCGTCGCTTTGGCCAGAACTGGTTTACTCCCGCCTGCCGTTGGCTGAAGCGGGTCGTGAATGTGCCGAGGCCATCATCGAGGAAATGCACACCGACCCGCTTCACCGTCGGGTTCGCCTTATCCCACACCTGGAAGGGGGCGAGCACCTGGCCTAGCCGCGTCCGTGCCCACTCCTGCTGTGGCGTCCCCTCCTGACCTTGTCCGTAATCGCGCAACGCCGTGCTTCAATGAAAGGAATCCTCATGCCGGAACGAACCAACATCATCTTCATCATGTCTGATGACCATGCCGCTCACGCGATCTCCGCGTACGGCAGCCGCGTCAACCGCACGCCTCACATGGATCGTATCGCCAAGGAGGGCATGCGTCTGGATCGGGTCTACTGCACCAACTCGGTATGCGCTCCCTCCCGCGCCACCATCCTGACCGGCACCTACAGCCATATCAACGGCTGCTCGTCCATCTGGACGGAGATGGACTACCGGGTGCCCACCTTCATCGACGCCCTGCACGAGGCCGGATACCAGACCGCCATGTTCGGCAAATGGCACCTGGGGGAGAGCCCCCAGGCCGCCCCGCGCAGCTTCGACGCCTGGAAGGTTTTTCCCGGCCAGGGCGAGTACATCGACCCCGAGATGATCGATGCGACCGGCCGGCATCGTGTACCCGGGTACGCCACCGATATCGTCACCGACCTTTCCCTGCAGTTCCTCGAGCAGCGGGACAAGGACCGCCCCTTTGTCATGATGGTTCACCACAAGGCACCCCATCGGCCCTGGATACCGGACACCAAGCACAAGGACCTGTATGCCGACCTCGATATCCCGGAGCCCGAGACCTTCTTCGACGATCACGCCACCCGCTCTAAAGCGGTCCGCGGCGTCCACATGACCATCGCCGACGACCTGGCGGCAGAGGACCTCAAAGAACCGGTTCCCGAAGAGTTGCGCGGTCCCGAACGTCGTACCGAGCGCATGCGCTGGAAGTACCAGCGTTACATGCGCGACTATCTCCAGGTCGTGCAGTCCATTGACGACAATGTCGGCCGGCTGCTCGACTACCTAGATGCCAACGGGCTGGGAGACAACACCATGGTTGTCTACACCTCCGACCAGGGCTTCTTCCTCGGCGACCACGGCTGGTTCGACAAGCGCCTAATGTTCGACGAGTCCTTGCAGATGCCCATGCTCATTCGCTGGCCCTCCGTCATCGAGGCGGGATCGACCTGCGAGGCGATCATCACCAACGTCGACTTCGCCGCCACCTTCCTGGACGTCTGCGGCCTGGATGCGGCCGAAGTCCTGCCCACGAGCCAGGGACGCAGTTTCCTGCCGCTCCTGCGCGGACAGCAGGTCGAGGACTGGCCCGACGCCGTCTACTACCGCTATTGGGAGCACGACGATCCCATCCACCACGCACCGGGCCACTACGGGATCCGCACCGCGGAATACAAGCTCATCTACTACTACGGCGCCGGATTGGGAGTGCCGGGATCCTCGGACAAGCTCTACGACCCCGAGTGGGAGCTGTACGACCTCACTGTCGATCCCGCCGAGCTCAATAACGTCGCCGACGACCCCGCCTATGGCGGCATCAAGGCTGAGCTTGAGGCGAAGCTGGCGCAGATGCAGACCTACTACCGGGACGAGCCCTACGCCGGGCCCGGCACCCCGCACCCCGAGTGGGCCCCGTACGATCACGAGGTGATGGCCCTCATCGAGAAGTACGTGGCCAATCTCGAGGCCACGTCCTGACACCGACCGCATGAGAGGAGCGGCGGGCGGTTCTAAACATGTGGCCGCCCGCCGATGCCCATGAATCCTTCCCCCAGCCTGCGCCGCAGACCGTTCCACCTGGTGGCCAAGCCCACGGGAGCCGCCTGCAACCTCGACTGCTCATACTGCTTCTTCCTGTCCAAGGAAGCTCTGTGGGACCCCAGTGGGCAACGCATGAGCGAGCCGGTTCTGCGCCGCTTCCTACAGCGTTATCTGGCCGCCCAGCCCGACGGCGAGGTCGAGATTGCCTGGCAGGGCGGTGAACCCACCATGCGGGGCCTCGACTTCTTCCGCCGCGCCGTCGAGATCGCCACCGAGCTCAAACGTCCGCGGCAGTCCGTGCGCCATTCGATCCAGACGAATGCAACACTGATAGATGCCCGGTGGGCGCGTTTCCTGGCGGAGAATCGTTTCCTGGTCGGTGTCTCCATAGACGGTCCAGAGGACCTGCACGACGCCTATCGGGTGAACAAGGCGGGAAGGGGTACCTATCGGCAGGTCGTGCGAGGCCTACGGCTGCTCCAGGAGCACGGCGTCGAGACCAACATCCTGTGCACCGTCAACGCGGCCAACGCCGCGCAACCGCTGCGCGTATACCGTCACCTGCGCGACGGGCTGGGCGCAAACTTCATCCAGTTCATCCCCATCGTCGAGCGGGTTTCAGCCGGCGAGGAGGATGTGGCCGAGGCGGGATGGCGCGATCCGGAAGGAAGGCGTGTCCTGTACCGACAGGAGGGCGCAGGCACGACTTCGCGTTCCGTTCCGCCCCGCGCCTGGGGGGAATTCCTCTGTGCCATCTATGACGAATGGCTGGCTCACGATGTCGGTCGGGTGTTCATCCAGCACATTGAGGTCATGGTGGGCGCAGCCCTGGGTCGCTACTCGTTGTGCGCGCACGCACCTGAATGCGGAACCGCCCTGGCGATCGAACACAATGGCGATGTCTACAGTTGTGACCACTTCGTCGAACCGGGCTACCGCCTGGGCAGCGTCCTGTCCTCAGAGTTCACGCAGATGCTCAACTCGCCCGAGCAAAGACGATTCGGAGCCGACAAGCGCACCCTGCTGCCGCGTCAGTGCAGGCAGTGCCCGGTGCGGTGGGCATGCAACGGCGGCTGTCCCAAGGACCGTTTCGATACCACCGCGGACGGTGAGTCGGGCCAGAACCACCTGTGCGCCGGCTACTACGCGTTCTTCACCCATGCGGCGCCCGGGGTCCTACGCATGGCCGACGCCGTCAGGCAGGGGATTCCGGCCGCTCGGGTGCTCGGAGCCGAGCCATGATCGTGCTCGCATTGGCGGTCGGAATCGGGGTCGGACTCGTGGTCGGAGCCCTCGGCGCGGGCGGAGGAATCCTGTCGGTTCCGGTGTTCGTCTACCTGCTCGGACAGGACGCGCACACCGCGGCAGCATCCTCCCTGGTGGTCGTAGGGACAACGGCGGCGGTGAGTCTGCCCCACCATGCCAGGAGCGGTGGGGTGCAGTGGCGGCGGGGAGCGCTGTTCGCCGTGGTCAGTGTGATCGGATCGGTGCTGGGCTCGAGAGCCTCGGTGCTCGTGCCCGCCGGGGTATTGATGGCACTGTTCTCGGCACTGCTGGCCGCCGCCGGCACTGTCATGTTGCGGAAAGGATGGCGAGCGCGGCGCGAGTCGCCCGCTCCGGCTAACGCACCAGGGGCTGGACGCGGACCGGCGACGGTAATTGCGGCGGCCCTATGCGCCGGCTTCCTCACCGGCTTCCTCGGCGTCGGGGGAGGCTTCGTCGTCGTGCCGATGCTAGTGCTCGTTCTGGAACTGGATATGCGCCGCGCTGCCGGCACCTCCCTGCTGATCATGGTGATCACCTCTCTAAGTGGCTTGTTAGCACGCGTCGGTACCGGAATCCAGATCGACTGGGGCCTGACACTGGCCTTCGCGGCATCCAGCATGGTCGGCGGTCTGCTAGGCGGTCCCCTTTCGACAGGTGCAAAACCGTGGGTACTGACATCGGTATTCGGGGCACTGCTCCTGGTGGTCTCGATTGTCGTCGCTGTTTCCACGCTGAGCGGGTTCATGACCTGATATCGGGACCTCTACCTCAGCCGTTGCCGGTCAATGTCAGTACGACCAGCGCGAGGTTGAGCACGATGATGAGTCCTGCGGCCGCGCGGGACGTCCAGCGCAGGACCACACCGTCTCGCCACCGCCCCATGAGCTGCTCCGAACCCGTGGCCCGCATGAGCGGCACGATCGCGAGCGGGATCCCGAAGGACAACACCACCTGGCTGAGCACGAGTGCCCAGGTCGGCTCCGCCCCGACGGCGATGATGATCAGCGCGGGCACGAGGGTGACCGCGCGGCGTGCCAGCAGCGGTACGCGGATGTGCAGCAGTCCGGCCATGATCTCGCTGCCGGCGTAGGCGCCCACCGACGTCGACGCCAACCCGGAGGCGAGCAGCCCGATTGCGAACACGACGCCGACGACCGGCCCCAGTGAGGCGGTGATGGCAGCGTGTGCCCCTTCGATCGTGTCGGTGCCGCTGGCCCCGGACAGGGCCGCGGCGGCCAGCAGCAGCAGCGCGATATTGACGGCGCCCGCCAGCGCCAGCGCCCAGATCACGTCCACCCGGGTGGCGCGGATCAGGCGGCCGGTGCGCTCCTGCCCGGAGGGGACGGCGTCGGCGGCGGGGGAGATGTCGGGAGCGGCGGCCGAGTCGTTGTCGGGAATCGGCGTGGCGGTGCGATCGGCTGCCAGCCGGTCGGCATGGCCCTCCCCGAGTTCTTCGTGGTGGTCGCGCACCAGGGAGGAGTGCAGGTAGATGGCGTGCGGCATGACGGTGGCGCCGAGCATGGAGGCGGCCACCAGCAGGCTGCCGGATCCCCTCAGTCGGGGAATCAGGCCGGCGAAGGTCTCGCCCCAGTCGGGTGGTGAGATGAACAGCCCGCCCATGAAGCCGATCGTCACCACCACCAGGAGCGCGACCACCGCTCCCTCAAAGGTGCGCTGACTGCGGCGCTCCTGCAGTGCCAGCAGCAGCATGGACACGGCGCCGATAATCACGCCGCCGGTCAGCAGCGGGATATTGAACAGCAGGTGCAGGGCGACGGCGCCCCCGATCACCTCGGCCAGGTCGGTGGCGGCGGCGACCAGCTCCGCCTGCGCCCAGTAGGCCAGGCGGGTGCCACGGCCGAGGCGGTCCCCGAGCACCTGCGGCAGCGAGCGGCCGGTGACGATGCCGAGCTTGGCGCTCTGGTACTGGATCAGCACCGCCATGGCGTTGGCCAGTACCAGTACCCACACGAGCGTGTAGCCGTAGCGGGCGCCGGCGGTGATGTTGGCAGCCACGTTGCCGGGGTCCACGTAGGCGACCGCAGCGACGAAGGCCGGGCCGAGCAGCGCCAGCAGCCGATGGCGTGGCGGGTTCGGCTTCGGCTCGTGCCTGCGCACGATGGCGTCGACGGCGTCGGTGGCGTTGCCGGGATCGGGCACGGTCGGCCTCCTCACATGGTTTCGGATACCCGAAACTCTACTCCTTTGCGGCCCTGTTCGTGCGCCGGGCGTATGACGGACCCATATCGACCGACCTCGGCACGTAACGTCCACCGATCTGGGCGCGTGAGTTCCACCGATCTCGGTGCGTTGCTTATGCCGGTTTCGGCGCGTTGGGGCGGTGCCGGTACGCTGGCGCGCGTGACCCCAGAAGAGCTCGCCGAAGCGATCCGCAACGTCCTCATCGCCGCCGTCACTGACGGCAGCCTCGCCCTGCCCGTGGACGAGGTGCCGGTCCCCAAGGTCGAGCGCCCCCGCTCCCGCGAGCACGGCGACTGGGCCACCAACGTCGCCATGCAGCTGGCCAAGAAGGCCGGCACCAACCCGCGCGCCCTGGCCCAGTTGCTGGCCGAGCGCGTAGGCGCCCTGGACGGCGTGGCCTCCGCCGAGGTCGCCGGACCCGGCTTCCTCAACATCCGCCTGGACGCCGCCAGCGCCGGCGAGCTCGCCCGCACCATCGTCACCGCCGGCACCGCCTACGGCACCAACGACTCCCTGGCCGGCCAGCACATCAACCTCGAGTACGTCTCCGCCAACCCCACCGGCCCGGTGCACCTGGGCGGAGCCCGTTGGGCCGCCGTCGGCGACTCCCTGGCCCGCATCATGACCGCCTGCGGTGCCGAGGTCACCCGCGAGTACTACTTCAACGACCACGGCACCCAGATCGACCGCTTCGCCCGCTCCCTGCTCGCCGCCGCCCGCGGCCAGGAGACCCCCGAGGACGGCTACGGCGGCTCCTACATCGGTGAGATCGCCGCCCGGGTAACCGCGGACGAGGCCGGCGCCGGCCGTCCCGACCCCGCCACCCTGCCCGACGTCGAGGCCACCGAGGTCTTCCGGGCCCGCGGCGTCGACCTGATGTTCGCCGCCGTGAAGGCCGAACTGCACGACTTCCGTACCGACTTCGACGTCTTCTTCCACGAGGACTCCCTGCACACCTCCGGCGCCGTCGAGCGCGCCATCGGCCGCCTGCGTGAGCGCGGTGTCATCTTCGAGGCCGACGGCGCCACCTGGCTGCGCACCACCGACTTCGGCGACGACAAGGACCGCGTCCTGATCAAGTCCGACGGCGATCCCGCCTACTTCGCCGCCGACGTCGCCTACTACCTGGACAAGCGCGCCCGCGGCGCCGACTGCGCCATCTACCTGCTCGGCGCCGACCACCACGGCTACATCGGCCGCATGATGGCCATGTGCGCCGCCTACGGCGACGAGCCCGGCGTCAACATGCAGATCATCATCGGTCAGCTGGTCAACCTGGTGCGCGACGGGCAGCCGGTGCGCATGTCCAAGCGCGCCGGCACCGTGGTCACGCTGGAGGACCTGGTCGACGCCGTCGGCGTGGACGCGGCCCGCTACGCGCTGGCCCGCTCCTCCATGGACTCCATGATCGATATCGACTTGAATCTGCTGGCCTCCACCTCCAACGACAACCCCGTCTACTACGTCCAGTACGCCCACGCCCGCATCCGCTCCGTGGCGCGCAACGCCGCCGAGCGGGGCGTGAGCCGCGACGCCGGCTTCGACCCCGCCCAGCTGGACACCCCCCACGACTCTCAGCTGCTGGGTGTGCTCGCCCAGTATCCGGCCATCGTCGCCCAGGCCGCCGCCCTGCGCGAGCAGCACCGCGTGGCCCGCTACCTGGAGACGCTCGCCGCCGCCTACCACACCTGGTACGGCGCCACCCGCGTCACCCCGCGCGGCGACGATCCGGTCGACGCCGGGCACGTCGCCCGTCTGTGGGTCAACGACGCCGTCGGGCAGGTCATCGCCAACGGCCTCGGCCTGCTGGGCGTGACCGCCCCGGAGCGCATGTGATGGGCGCCGTACCCGCGGGCGAGGCCCCTCTCGGCACCCTGGCCGCCCCCGAGCCCGAGGCGCGCCCCGACCTGTGGCCGTCGACCGCCCGCCGCGGCGCCGACGGCGCCCTGGAGATCGGCGGCCGCAGCGTGGGGGAGATACTCGCCGACGCCCCCACCCCCGTGTTCGTCCTGGACGAGGCCGACCTGCGCGGCCGCGCCGCCACCTGGGCCGCCGCCATGGCGGAGGAGTTCTGGTCCGGCTACGGCATGGTCGGCGGCGAGGCCTACTACGCCGGCAAGGCCTTCCTGACGACCCGCGTGGCCCGCACCGTCTTGGCGGAGGGCATGGGCATCGACACCGCCTCCGCCGGTGAGCTGGCCGTGGGCGTGGCCGCGCTCGCCGCTCTCGACGGCGAGGAGGCCACCTTGCGCGCCGGCCGACTGGGCCTGCACGGCAACGGCAAGACCCGCACCGAGATCCGTACCGCCCTCGCCCACCGGGTGGGGCACCTGGTTCTGGACTCGGCCGAGGAGATCGAGTTGGCGGCCGCCGCCGTGCGCGAACTGCGCGAGACCGGCCACTATGCCCCCGCGGAGACCGGCTCGGTCATGCTGCGCTTGACCACCGGCATCCACGCCGGCGGGCACGAGTACATCTCCACCGCCCACGAGGACCAGAAGTTCGGCATCTCCGTGGCCACGGGCGCGGCGCTGGACGCCGCCCGCGCCGTCGTCGCCGCCCCGGAGCTGACCCTGCACGGGCTGCACTCCCACATCGGCTCCCAGATCTTCGACCTGGCCGGATTCCGGGAGGCGGTCGGCGTCGTGCTGCGCCTGCGCCACCAGATCGCCGCGGCCACCGGGGTGCTGTGCGAGGAGGTGGACCTGGGCGGCGGCTACGGCATCGCCTACACCGGCGCCGACCCGGTCGCGCCCTCACCCGCCGAGGTCGCCCGCGCCCTGGCCGAGGCGGTCCACTTGACGTGCACCGAACTCGGGGACGCCGTGCCGCACGTGTCGGTTGAGCCCGGCCGCTCAATCGCCGGGCCGGCCATGGTCACCCTGTACACGGTGACCGGGCTCAAGCGCGTCCAGCTGGGGGAGGGGGCCGCCCGCCTGTATGTGAGCGTGGACGGCGGCATGAGCGACAACATCCGCCCCGCCCTGTACGACGCCGCCTATACGGCCCTGGTGGCCAACCGGCGCCCCGACCCGGAGGCAGGACTGGTGCGTGCTCGCGTGGTCGGCAAGCACTGTGAGAGCGGAGACGTGGTCGTGCGCGACGTGGACCTGCCCGCAGACCTGGCCGTCGGCGATGTTCTTGCGGTGCCGGCGACCGGCGCCTACGGGCGCTCCATGGCCTCCAACTACAACCTGTTCACCCGGCCCGGCGTCGCCTGGGTTGAGGACGGCCGGCAGGGCTGGGTGCTGCGCCCGGAGACCATTGCCGACCTGCTCGCCCTGGAGGGGGACTAGGCCGACGGTTCTGCCGGGTCGAGTGCGCGGAGCCCTTGTGCGCGGGCGGCTTTGGCCAGGCGCGCGTCATGAGTGAGGACCGTCACCGGGTCGCGCGGGTCATGCAGGATGAGGGCTGTGGCCAGGTGAATCGCATCCAGCGACTTGAGCTCGCTGGTCAGTGCCTTGGCTCGGTCTATCACGGCGTCATTGATTGCGCATAGCCCAATCATCCGCAGTGCCGTGTCAGCAACGGCCAGTGCATGCTTCTCCCGGCGCAACGCCCTGAATACCTCGAGTTCTAGTAATGCCGAGGAGAGCAGCCTGTCTTCCGTAGCAGCGAGGTGAGCGGAGACCGCCTCATGACCGGGTTGGGCCAGGAGCACTAGGAGCACGGCGGAGGTATCAAGGTAGATCACCGTTCTTCCTCTCGTTCAGCCATGAAGTCGGCGTACAGCTGAGCGCCGTTTGGAACATTGATACTGGGCAGCGGGCCGGTTCGCTCGTGTGTGGCTTCGTGGATGAGTCCTTCGCGCAGCAGACGCTCGTAGGGTGTCTCCTCGGGTTCGATCGGCATCAGGCGGACGACCGGGCGGCCCCGGTCGGTGATGGTGACGGGGCGACCGGATGAGACGACGTCGGCGACGATGCGTCCGGAGCGCTGGTTGAGTTCGCGCAGGCTGACGGTGCGGTTGCTGGCAGCGACGGCGGGGCCGGAGCCGGAGGACTGCGCCGGGGTGCCATGCGGGCTGCCCACGGGTTGAGCGTTCATGACTGGATTATCCCAAATGTTCTACATGCTCTACAAGAGTCTGCTCGGCGGGGTGCCGTGCGCACCGAGTCATAGGGGAAGGCCCCTACTCCTTGAGGAGGAGGGATGGGAGCTGTGATTCCACCCCGGGGATGTACTGCGCGGATGAGATCTTCCTTACTGTCGGGATATGGACACGATGCGTTCTTCCCTGGAGACCCCGCCCCCGGCGTGGGGACGCCATGACGAGCCGATGGGGCAGCGCCGCGGCACCGTCGGGCGGGGAAGCGACGGCATGCTGGTTGTCTGGGCGCTGCTGACCTGCATGCTGGTCGGCCTGCTGCTAGCCGTCGCCGTCACCCCGTCCCTGTACAACGCCTCGGGGCTCGCGCTGAGCCTGTCGGCGCTGGCCGGCTGGGGTGTCCTCAGCGCCAAGGTGCTGCATGGTCTGCGCTGATGCCCACCCTGACTGATCTCGGCATGTAACTGTCGACCGACCTCGGTGCGGATGTGAGAGGCGGCGGCGCCTGCTCGATGGCGCCGCCTATGCTGTGCCGAGTCACGCTCGTCCGCCCGGCGAGCCCGCACACATTCGCGAGGTGGTTCCCTTGAATCAGCAGGCACCCCAGGACGCCCCACCGTCGGCCGCGCTCCGCCCAGGCCGGGTAGCAAGACCTGCGCAGCCGGCCAGGCGCGCCGCCGGTGCGGCCGACCGCCCCACACTGCGCGTCGGAGTCCTCGGATCCGGCACCGTCGGCACCCAGGTGATCCGCCTGCTGCTGGAACAGGCCGACGACTTCGCCGCCCGCTCCGGTGCCCGCTTGGAGATCACCGGCGTGGCCGTGCGCGATGTCGATGCCCCCCGCGACGAGGCGGTCCCGCGCCAGCTGCTCACCGACGACGCCGAGTCCGTCGCCACCTCCAACGACATCGTCATCGAACTCATCGGCGGCATCGAGCCGGCCCGCACCCTCATCCTGGCGGCCTTCGAATCCGGGGCCAGCGTCATCACCGGAAACAAGGCACTCATCGCCGCCCACGGCCCCGAGCTGTACGCGGCGGCCGCAGCCGCCAACACCGACTTCTACTACGAGGCCGCCGTCGCCGGCGCCATCCCGGTGGTCTACGCCCTGCGCGAGTCCATGGCCGGTGACCGCGTCACCAGTGTGCTCGGCATCGTCAACGGCACCACCAACTACATCCTGGACGAGATGAGCACCAAGGGTCTGTCATTCGACGCCGCCCTGGCCGCCGCCCAGGAACTCGGCTACGCCGAGGCCGACCCCACCGCCGACGTCGACGGTCTCGACGCCGCCGCCAAGGCCGCCATCATCGCCTCCCTCGCCTTCCACACCCGAGTGGGAATGGACGACGTCGAGGTCGAGGGTATCCGCTCCATCACCGCCGACGACATCCGCGAGGCTCACGCCTCCGGCTGCGAGCTCAAGCTCCTGGCCATCGCCCAGCGGGTCAGCAGCGAGCCCGACGGCGTAGAGGGCATCTCCGTGCGCGTACATCCCGCCCTGGTCCCGGCCGACCACCCGCTGGCCAGCGTCCACGGCGGCTTCAACGCGGTCCTGGTGGACGCCGAGGCCGCCGGCCGCCTGATGTTCTACGGGCAGGGAGCCGGCGGGGCCCCCACCGCCTCCGCCGTACTCTCCGACGTCGTCGCCGCCGCCGCCCACCGCGTCAACGGCGGGCAGGCGCCCCGCGAGTCCAGCTACGCCGACCTGCCCATCCTCGCCCCGGAGCAGGCCCTGACCCGCTACCAGATACAGCTCCGGGTGGCCGACGCACCCGGCTCACTGGCCGCCGTCGCCCAGGTCTTCGGCGATCACGACGTGTCCATCAACTCCGTGCGGCAGGCCAGCTACGTGGACGTCGGCGACGAGTTGGCGCTGGTCACCATCGTCACTCACGCCGCCCCCGTGTCCCGGCTGGAGGCGGCCGTGGACGGGCTGCGGGCGCAGGAACGCGTCGCCGAGGTCGTTTCCACCCGCCGCGTCGAGGGGCTGTGACGCCGCAATGAGACTGGCCAACGAACGCGCAGCGGTGCGCGTGCCCGCAACTACCGCGAATATGGGCCCCGGCTTCGACTCCTTCGGCATGGCCTTCACCTACTACGACGAGGTCGAGGTTCGCCCCGTTGTGGGCCCCACCAACGTCGCTGTCGAAGGCGTGGGGGAGGGAGTCGTCCCCACCGACGACTCCAACCTGGTGGTGCGCGCCCTGCGCGCCGGCCTGGACGCCGCCGGCGCGCCGCAGGCCGGTTTCGAGATGCGCTGCATCAACCGCATCCCCCACGGCGGCGGTATGGGCTCCTCGGCGAGCGCTGCCGTAGCCGGCCTGATGCTCGCCCGCGGCCTACTGTCAGACCCGGACGCACTGCCCGATGAGGAGATCTTCCGGATCGCCACCGGCTTCGAGGGGCACCCCGACAACGTCGCCCCCGCCGTATTCGGCGGAGCCACCGTCGCCTGGATCGAGACGGACGGAACCCCGCGTGCCGCACCCATGCCCGTGGACGCGAGCCTGGCGGTCAGCCTGCTCGTGCCGCCGTCGACGACGCGGCTCAGCACCGAGGAGGCGCGCAAGGTCCTGCCCGACTCGGTGCCGCGCGCCGACGCCCTGTTCAACACCTCCCGCGCCGCCATCCTCATGCTGGCGCTCGCGGGCCGACCGGACCTGCTGATGGCCGGGACCGAGGACCGCCTTCACCAGGAGTACCGGCGCGGCGTCCTGCCCGCCTCCATGGCCGTCATGGACTCACTGCGCGAGCAGGGCTACCCGGCGGTCATATCCGGCGCCGGCCCCACGGTGCTCGTGCTGGCGGACCTATCCCAGCAGACCCGCTTCACCCTGGAGCGGCACGGGTGGATGGTGCTGCGCCCCGGCATTGACCTGGACGGCGCGCAGCTGGTTGGGCCGCTGCGCTGATGTCACCCAGTAATGTCATCTAGCAAAGGGGAGAGGATTCACACTCCCTGTGCATCGCGTGGCGAGTCGAACCACGCGCAAGGTCTGCTAGTGTTTGCACCGACGGTAAGCCGAAACGAAGCGGCACGCCGTATGCGCACCAGGCTGAGGCCGCAGGCCCTGCCATGGACCTCATTGGTGCACGACTTCATCCCGTGATATTCCGGGACAGTCCCAGATACATCTGCCTTACCTGGCGGATGCTCACACCGTTAAGGACACTCGTGACCGAGATTTCCAGCGCCCGCCCTCCGCTGTCCACCATGCGGCTGGCCGAGCTTCAGCAGCTCGCCTCAACCATGGGGCTAAAGGGCACCTCACGCATGCGGAAGAGCGAACTCATCGCCGCCATCCGCGAACACCAGTCCGGCAACTCCGCCGCCACCCCGACGGCGCAACAGACCGAGCCGATCGAACCCACTACTCCCATCCGGAGCCGCGGTCGGGCCGCCCGCAAGACCGCCGCCTCCGCTCCGGAGACGAGCGCCGATGCCGCCGTCACCGCGTCGGCGGCGCCAGCACCCGCCGCACAGGCGGACACTGAATCGCCCGCGCCGCAGGCCGGCGAGCGCGCTGCCCGCGGCCGTTCCCGCCGCCGCGTAACCGCCGCTGCCGGCGCCCCCCAGGACGTGTCCTCCACAGCGGAGGTCCCCCTGGTACTAGACCTTCCCGAGCGCTCGCAGGCCCCTGAACCCGCCGCGGAGCCCAGCCGGGGCGGCCGCCCGGCCCGCCGCGAACCCCAGGCGCACGAGGGACACGATGGCCCCCGTCGCCCCCGGCGCCGCGCCCAGGCCCCCTCCGGCGCCCCCGAGCGCCGCAACGGCAACGAGGATGCCGCCGAGGATCACGCCGACGCCAAGGCCGCCCTGATGCGCGACTTGGCCGACGCCACCGGCAACCCCGCCGTCGAACTCGGCGAGCGTCGTCGTCGCGGCGGCAACGACTGGGAGGCCCAGGTCGAAGAGGATAACCGCGGTGGACGTCGGCGTCGGGGCCGCAAGCGCCGCGATCGTGACGGCCGGGACTTTGACGGCAACCAGGACTCCCGGGGCCAGCAACAGGCCCGCGAGGAGGAGGTCCTGCTGCCGGTAGCCGGCATCCTCGACATGGCCGACCACCAGCACGCCTACCTGCGTACCTCCGGCTACCTGCCCGGACCGAAGGACGTGTACGTCAACGCCCAACAGATCAAGGACAACGGTCTGCGCGCAGGCGACGCCATCACCGGCTGGGTGCGCGAGAACGGTGATGCCTCCGGCCCCAACCCCGGCTCCGGGCGCGGTCGTCGTCAGAACCGCACAAACCGGCTTAAGTACAAGCCGCTGGTGTCGGTGGAGACCGTCAACGGCATGGATCCGGAGCGCGCCAAGCGTCGTCCCGAGTTCACCAAGCTCACCCCCCTGTACCCGCAGGAGCAGCTGCGCCTGGAAACCACGCCCAAGGCACTCACCCCGCGCATCATCGACCTGGTCGCCCCCATCGGCAAGGGCCAGCGTGGACTGATCGTCTCCCCGCCCAAGGCCGGTAAGACGATCATCCTGCAGCAGATCGCCAACGCGATCTCCGTGAACAACCCCGAGGCGCACCTGATGGTGGTGCTCGTTGACGAACGCCCCGAGGAGGTCACCGACATGCAGCGCACGGTCAAGGGAGAGGTCATAGCCTCTACCTTCGACCGGCCCGCCTCCGACCACACTACCGTCGCCGAGCTCGCAATCGAGCGCGCCAAGCGGCTGGTTGAGCTGGGACAGGACGTGGTGGTGCTGCTCGACTCCATCACCCGCCTGGGTCGCGCTTACAACCTGGCCGCGCCCGCCTCCGGCCGCATCCTGTCCGGTGGTGTGGACGCCAGCGCCCTGTATCCGCCCAAGCGCTTCTTCGGTGCCGCCCGCAACATTGAGAACGGCGGCAGCCTGACGATCCTGGCCACCGCCCTGGTGGAGACTGGCTCCAAGATGGACGAGGTCATCTTCGAGGAGTTCAAGGGCACCGGCAACATGGAGTTGCGCCTGTCGCGGCAGCTGGCCGAGCGGCGCGTCTTCCCCGCCGTCGACGTCGCCGCCTCCTCCACGCGCCGTGAGGAGCTGCTCATCGACCCCGCCCAGTTGAAGATCATGTGGCGGCTGCGGCGCCTCTTCTCCGGCCTGGAGCAGCAGCAGGCCCTGGAGCTGGTGCTCGGCAAGCTCAAGGAGACCCAGTCCAACGCGGAGTTCCTCATGGTCATCTCCAAGACGACCCCGCAGGGCACCTCCCTGGCCGACGCCGACGACGACTCCAAGCTCGTCTGACCGTTCGTCTGAGCCACGCCGCCCGCCCGGGACTTCCGGGCGGGCGGCGTGGTTTCCGGCGCGCAGTGTTCACGGTGGCGGCAGCGCCCCGCCGGCGGCGGCGTGCTGCGCCTCACCACGGCACGACGTTGTGACCGGCCGGGCGGGCTGGCACAATATCCGACTGGCCTCCGGTTCACCCGCGCGCCCGTGTGGGACCCGGGACCCTCAGAATCCTTAAGGAGAAACATGAAGCAGGGTATCCACCCCGAATACGTGCCCACCAAGGTCACGTGCACCTGCGGCAACACCTTCGAGACCCGCTCCACCGTCGCCTCCGGTGAGATCCGCGTGGACGTGTGCTCGGAATGCCACCCCTTCTACACCGGTAAGCAGAAGATCCTCGACACCGGTGGTCGCGTGGCCCGCTTCGAGGCCCGCTACGGCAAGCGCAAGAAGTAAGCGCACAAGCTTTTTCGCTTCGGCGACTCGACCTTGGGGTACGCTCCACGACCGCACAATGCGCGTGGAACGTACCCCAAGGTCGTAATCTGTCGCCGTTGTATCCCGTCCGCCCGCGCCAGGCGGAGAAAGGTGAGTCGTGAGCGCCGAGGACTTCTCCGCCGTCGCGCCCCTGTTGCAGGAGCATGCCGACATTGAGCGGCAAATGGCAGATCCCGCCGTCGCCTCCGACCCCGGTGCCCTGCGTCGCCTCGGGCGCCGCTACGCCGAGCTCGGACGCATCGTGGAAGCACACCGGGCCTGGAGTGCCGCCGCCGCGGACCTGGCCGATGCCGTCGAGCTGGCGCGTGACGATGCCGACTTCGCGGCCGAGCTGCCCGCCCTGCGTCAGGCCGAGCAGGACGCCGCCGCTCACCTGCGTGAGGTGCTGGCCCCGCACGACCCCGACGACGCCCGCGACGTCATCATTGAGGTCAAGGCCGGAGAGGGCGGGGAGGAATCCGCCCTGTTCGCCTCCGACCTGGCCCGCATGTACACCCGCTACGCCGAACGCATGGGCTGGGCCGTGGAGGTCATGGACGCCACCGACTCCGAGCTCGGCGGCTACAAGGACGTGCGCCTGGCCATCAAGGCGAAGGGAGCCGTCGAGCCGGCCGACGGCGTGTGGGCGCACCTGAAGTACGAGGCGGGAGTGCACCGGGTCCAGCGCGTACCCGTCACCGAGAGCCAGGGGCGCATCCACACCTCCGCAGCCGGTGTGCTGGTGATGCCGGAGGTCGACGACCCAGGCGAGCTGGAGATCGACCCCGCCGACCTGCGCATCGACGTGTTCCGCTCCTCCGGGCCCGGCGGGCAGTCCGTGAACACCACCGACTCCGCCGTGCGCATCACCCACCTGCCCACCGGGATCGTAGTGTCCATGCAGAATGAGAAGTCCCAGTTGCAGAACAAGGAGGCGGCCCTGCGCGTGCTGCGGGCGCGGCTGCTCGCCGAACGCGCCGCCGCCCAGGCCGCCGAGGCCGCGGCCACGCGCCGCTCCCAGGTCCGCACGGTCGACCGCTCCGAACGCATCCGCACCTACAACTTCCCCGAGAACCGCATCGCCGACCACCGCACCGGCTACAAGGCCTACAACCTCGACGCCGTGCTCGACGGCGACCTCGGCCCGGTCATCGACTCGGCCATCGCCATGGATGAGGCCGAGCGCCTGGCCGCCGCCGGCGAGCAACCGTGACCGCACTCGACCGCTACGCGCTGCGGCGCCTCGTGCGCGAGGCGGGGCAGACGCTGGCTCGGGCGGGGGTCGCCTCGCCGGACGTCGACGCCCGGCTACTGGCCGAGCACCTGCTGGGCTGCCCGGTGCTGCTCGCCGACGGCGCCCCGGAGGGCTTTGCCCCCGCATACGCGGAATTGGTGGAGCGCCGGGCCGCCCGTGAGCCGCTGCAGCACATCCTGGGCGTGATGTGGTTCCGGGGGCTGGAGCTCACCTGCCGACCAGGCGTGTTCATCGTCCGCCCCGAGACGGAGGTCGTGGCCGGGGCGGCGGTCGATGCCGCCCGCGCCGTCGCGGCGGAACAGGGACGCGCCCCCGTGGTCGTCGACCTGTGCACCGGCTCGGGCGCCATCGCCGTTGCGGTCGCCGCGGAGGTTCCCACCGCCCGCGTGTGGGCGGTGGAGGAGGACGGCGTCGCCGTCGCACTGGCGCGCGAGAACTGTGAACGCCTGATGCCGGGCCGGGTGAAGGTGATCCGCGGTGATGCCACCGACCCGGCCGTGCTCGCAGAACTGGACGGGAACGTAGATGTGGTGGTTGCCAACCCGCCGTACGTGCCCGCGGGAGCGGTGGAGGATCTGGAGACCGAGCGGCATGACCCGGACCTGGCCCTGTACGGCGGGGGAGTGGACGGTTTGCGCGTGCCGCGCGCCGTCGTCACCCGGGCCAGGGCCTTGCTGCGCCCCGGCGGCGTTCTGGTCATGGAGCACGACCCCAGCCAGGCCGCGCCGTTGCGGGCCGCCTCCCGGGAGGCCGGATTCGCTAAAGCCACCACCGGAGCGGACCTGACCGGGCGGGGCCGCTTCCTGCGGGCGGTACGGTAGGGTGACCGGCTGCAAGCGTGGCGGCTCGGTCGAGGGGAGTCCTGCCAGACCCCGTTTCCTGGGACCTGGAAGCCCCGGTTGGATCGCGGCATGGTTCTGTGCGCCGACAGGCAGGACCCGCTTCGCGACGGGCACCCTGGCCGGCAACACCACGTCGCCGGGGCTCACCCGGCCCGAACCGCAAGTGCAGAAAAGAGCACCCCATGACCACTATCCTCGCCATTGGAGCCACCGGACAGGTCGGACGCGTCGTCGTCGACGAGGCGTTGCAGCGCGGTCTGGAGGTCCGGGCCGTCACCCGTAATGCCGCCCGCGCCCGCCGCTCCCTGGCCGACGGCGCCGAGATCGTCGAGGCGGCCGCCACCGATGCGGAGGCACTGCGCCCGCTGCTGCAGGACGTCGACGCCGTCGTGCTCACCCACGGCACGGACAACGACGGCAAGGGCGGCGCGACCTTCTACGACGTGGTCCGCGCCGTGGTCGACGCCCTGGGCGACGGCCCGACCCACATCAGCCTCATGACCACCATGAACGCCTCCCACTCCGCCCGTGCCGGCGCCAGCGGTTACGAGTTCGTGGAGTGGAAGCGTCGCGCCGAGCGGCTCGTGCGCGCTTCCGGCCACCCCTACACCATCGTGCGCCCCGGCTGGTTCGACTACCAGGGTCCCGCCGACCGGCAGATCGACCTGCGCCAGGGCGACCTGGTCACCGGGCAGCCCGGAGTCGACCGGCGCCACATCGCCCAGGTGCTCCTGGAGGGCGCCCTCAACCCCTCCGGCGCGCGCCGCACCGTGGAGGTATTCAGCAAGGCCGGCGCGCCCGTCACCGACTTCGAGGCCCTGTTCGCCGCGACGCGTGCCGACGAGGCCGGCGCACTCGACGGCGTGCTGGACACCAACAACGTGCCGCTGGCCAGCGAGCCGCAGCGCGTGCAGGATGACGTCGCCCGGTTCGGCAAGTGACGGCAGGGCCCGGAATGCCGCATAAGGACATCTGGGACCGCCTGCGCGACGGCGACGACGTAGACCTGTTCGAGCAGGAGTACACCGACATCGTGCGAGTCGAGTTCGCCCGCTGCCGCGAACTCATGTTCGACATCAACCTCACCCGCCCCTCCGACCCGGCGCTGCCCGGAATGTGGGGCGACCTGCTGGGGCTGGACGGGCCGCTGGACCCTTCGATCCGGCTCATTCACCCCATGCAGATCGACTTCGGCAAGCGGATGCACATCGCCCCGAATGTGCTGATCAACCACAGCTTCACGGCCATGTCGATCGGCGGGATCAGCATCGGCGAGGGCACCTTCATCGGGCCCAACGTCACCGCCGTCACCGACAACCACCGGCTCGACGACGTCACCATCCTCAACTGCCACCCCATCGACATTGGGCGGCGCGTGTGGATCGGTGCGGGTGCCTCGATCATGCCCGGAGTCACCGTGGGCGACGACGCCGTCATCGCCGGCGGAGCCGTGGTCACCAAGGACGTCCCGCCCCGCAGCGTCGTCGCCGGTGTGCCGGCGCGAGTGATCCGCGAGAAGTAGCCGAGCGGTCGACCCATGCCGCGCAGCCTCAACCCGAACCACCCTGAGAAAGTGAGAACACTCATGCCCACCGAACTCGAGCACAAGGACGCCATCCGCGAGGTCATCGACCGCTTCTCCAACCTGGAGATCGACGTCGCCGAGCAGTCCAAGCTGTTCACCCCGGACACGCACGTCGAGGTGTACAACGCCGACGGCTCGAAGATGATGGAGTTCGACGGTGCCGACCAGCTGGTCGAGCTCTTCGGAGCCGCCATGGCCGCCGTTAAGACCTCCTTCCACATCAACGGCCAGCAGGTCATCACGATCGACGGCGACACCGCCACCGACGTCCACTACGGGCAGGCCCTGCTCGTCCAGGAGCAGGACGGCAAGGACGTGCTCCTATCCCATTCGATCCGCTACATCGACACCCTGGTTCTGCGTGACGGCGTCTGGCGCATCAGCCGCCGTGAGCAGCACTTCGTGATCTCTCAGACGAGCGACAACTGACGCGCACTACTCGCGATGCGGCTACGGCTGAGCCCGCCCCCCGATTTCGAGGGCGGGCTCAGCCGTCGCTTTGCTCAACGGATGACGGTGCCGGTGTCCTGATACTCAAGACTGCTCGCTTGGTGGTCTGTGCCAGGCCGGGATTACCGGTTCTTCCGGTATGGGGGGTGTGCGCGGTGGGGCGAGATACTGCCTGACTATCCGTCACCGAAACACGCCAAGAAACTTGACCAAGCCCGAGAGCCACCAAGGGGGTGATTGTCATGATTCGGGACAAACGAGTCCGGCGGTGCCGGCGGCCGTGAGCGAAACGTTGGAATCATGCGGGTGCCGGATCACCCCCGGCGGGTGTTAAGGCTCGTTTGTCCCGACTGGTGACACTCTGGGCCACCATCCACAGCGATATGCGGGCCGACGGCAAGTCGGTTGCTGCCAGCACGCCCGCGGGCAGACAGCTCAGCATCCCACCCACACGTTGGCCCGCCATCCCTCCTTACCCGAAGAAAGGAAGGGGCTGTCAGCTACGCCGGTTGGGCGTTAACAACGCTACTTAACGCTCTGCTGTATACCTCGGAGCCCTTCAGCAGACCGTTAACAGGCGTTGTTAACCCCGAAGTGGCGTAGCAGATGGCCTCACCATCGGTCCCTGGGAGGCGCGGGCAGTCAACCCCGGCGCGGTGAACTGACCCGGCAACGGACGGCGGTGGGAAATGTCCGAGATCGGCATAAAGGAGTCTGAGACGGCGAGTGGCACCTAGCAGATCGTTGGTATTCTGCGGTTTCGTCGGGTGTGGCGGCTCCAGGCGGCGGCGTTCGTGCCAGTCTTGGACAGTTTCAAGGCTGTCGGCACGGTTACCACGGACAGCAGCCGGGGCAGGGCAGCAAATCGTCTAGGCTTGGCCCCGAGATGAACGACGCGATGAACGCCCTCTTCGGCGCACTGCCCATGCCCGGTTCCGGCTCCGAGGCCACGCCTCCGCCGGAGGCCGCCCTGCCCTCGCTCGACCCGGCCGGTGCCGCCTGGGACGACGACTCGTGGGCCGACGTCGAGCCTCCCGCCGAGGAGGATCTGGCTGCTTACGGCCCCGACGAGGAGACCTCCGCCCCCTCGGCTGCCGATGAGGCCGCGGTCGCCCCCACCTGGGAGGAGCGTCAGGCAGAGGTCTCGGCTCTTGTCGCCCGTGCCCAGGCCAACGCCGCGGCCGCGCGCGCCCGCGCCGGCGTGGACGGCAGCGCCGCGGGTGCGGCGGGCGGCCCCGGCGCCCCGCCCCGCTACGGCATCACCGTCGCGGACCCCGCCGAGCTGCTCGCCGGACTCAACCCCGCCCAGGAGCAGGCCGTCACCCACGCGGGCTCGCCGCTGCTGATCATCGCCGGCGCTGGCAGCGGCAAGACCCGGGTACTGACCCACCGCATCGCCTACCTGCTGGCCACTGGCCGCGCCCGCCCCGGCGAGATCCTCGCCATCACCTTCACCAACAAGGCCGCCGCAGAGATGCGCGAGCGCGTGGCCGGCCTGGTGGGGCCCGCGGGGGAGCGCATGTGGGTGTCCACCTTCCACTCCGCATGCGTGCGCATCCTGCGCCGCGAGCACGACGCCGCCGGGCTGCGCTCCACCTTCTCCATCTACGACGCCGCCGACTCCACCCGTCTGATCACCCTGATCGTGCGCGAGCTCGGCATTGACCCCAAGCGCTTCACCCCCAAAACCTTCGCCGCCCGCATCTCCGACCTGAAGAACGAGCTGATCACCCCGGCGGAGTTCGCCGAGCGTGCCGTGACCTCCAACCCCTTCGAGCGACACCTGACCGAGGTCTACAGCGCCTACGCGCGCCGACTGGTCGCCGCCAACGCCCTGGACTTCGACGATCTGATCATGCGCACCGTGCAGCTGCTGCAGGCCAAGCCGGCGGTGGCGGAGATGTACCGGCGCCGCTTCCGGCACGTGCTCGTCGACGAGTACCAGGACACCAACCACGCCCAGTACGTGCTCGTGCGCGAACTGGTGGGCGGGCCCGGCACCTCCGGTGCCGACTCGCCCGTCCCACCGGGCGAGCTGACCGTGGTGGGCGACTCGGACCAGTCCATCTACGCCTTCCGCGGGGCCACCATCCGCAACATTGAGGAGTTCGAGCAGGACTACCCCAGCGCGCGCACGATCCTGCTGGAGCAGAACTACCGCTCCACCCAGAACATCCTGTCCGCCGCCAACGCGGTGATCGCCCGCAACACCGGGCGCCGGGAGAAGAACCTGTGGACCGCCTCCGGCGACGGCCCCAAGATCATCGGCTACGTTGCCGACTCCGAGCACGACGAGGCCCGCTGGATCAGCTCCGAGATCGACCGGCTCGCCGACGAGTGCGGCATTCGCCCGCGAGACGTCGCCATCTTCTACCGCACCAACGCCCAGTCCCGGGCGCTGGAGGAGGCCTTCGTCCGCTCCGGCCAGCCCTACAAGGTGGTTGGCGGCACCCGCTTCTACGAGCGGCGCGAGGTCAAGGACGCCATCGCCTACCTGCGCGCCGTCGACAACCCCGACGACGACGTCTCCATCCGCCGCGTCCTGAACGTCCCCAAGCGGGGCCTGGGGGACAAGGCCGAGGCCGCCCTGGCCGAGCATGCCGCCCGCTACGCCGTCTCCTTCGGCACCGCCGTGGCCGACGCCGCCGGCGCCCCGCGCCCGGGGGAGGACGAGGGCGCGGAGCCGCCCGCCGTCGTCGGGCTGACGACGCGCGCCACCCGGCAGGTGACGGGCTTCCATGAGCTGCTCACCTCCCTGCGGCACTCGCGCGACGCCGGCGACGGCGTGGCCGACATCCTCGACGCCGCCCTGGACGCCTCCGGCTACCTGGCGGAACTGCGCGCCAGCGACGACCCGCAGGACGCCAGCCGGGTGGAGAACCTGGCCGAGTTGCACGCCGTCGCCTCCGACTTCCAAGCCGCCAACCCCGACGGGACGCTTGCCGACTTCCTCGAGCGGGTCTCGCTGGTGGCCGACTCCGACCAGCTGCCCCCCAGTGCCGACGTCGCCGACCAGGCCGAGAACCGGGAACAGGCCGAGGTCCAGGCCCGCGAGCAAGGCCAGGTCACCCTGATGACGGTGCACACCGCCAAGGGGCTGGAGTTCCCGGTCGTGTTCGTCACCGGGCTGGAGGACGGCACCTTCCCGCACGCGCGCTCGCTGGCGGACGAGACCGAGCTGGCCGAGGAACGCCGCCTGGCCTACGTGGCCGTCACGCGCGCCCGCGAGCGCCTGTACCTTACCCGCGCCGCCGTGCGCTCCGCCTGGGGCACCGCCACCGCCATGCCCCCCTCCCGCTTCCTCGACGACGTCCCCGAAGACACGATCGAGTGGAAGCGCATTGCCTCCTCCATGGACGCGCTGCGCGGCGGCGGCACCGGCTGGGGCGCCTCCTGGGACGAGGGCGGCTTCGGCGCGCGCCGCGGCTACGGGCGCAGCAGTGAGGCGACCCCCGACGACGACGGCGACTTCGCCCCCGCCATCGGCTCCGGGCGGCGCACCCGCACCGGGAAACTGGGCCGGGTCGAGACTCCTAAGGACCGGGCCGAGGCACGCCGCGCCAAGCGCCTGGCGGCGCGCGGCAAGCCGGTGCGCCTGGGCACGGCGCAATCCGAGGCCGAGTCCGCGCAGTCCGCCCTGCCCGAGGCGGTGACCGGGCTCAAGACCGGCGACCGGGTCCGGCACAAGACCTACGGGGAGGGCAGTGTGATCGCCATCGAGGGTACGGGCCGCTCCACCGTCGCCCGCGTGGAGTTCATCATCGACGGTACCCGGGCGACTAAGCGCCTCATGCTGCGCCTCGCCCCGGTCGAGAAGCTCTGAGAGTCGGATCGGCGCCGCACGTTTGCACACACCCGTGCGGCGCCGCCCACGACGAGCGCCGACGATGTTATGTTGACCACGCCTATCCGAAGTTAGCGGAAGCAGGGCGCACCGCGAGCCCGGGCCACGCGCGTGGCCCAGTGCTCGTCCGTGACCCCGCTCAGCGAAGCCGCACCGACTCAGCGAAGGAGTTCCCGTGTCCTCTTGGAGTGATTCCTGCATCTGGTGGCACGTCTACCCGCTGGGCTTCACCGGTGCGCCGATTCGCCCCACCGAGGCCGAGCGGGTGCTCACCCCCCGGCTGGACGCCCTGGAACCGTGGCTGGACTATCTGATCGCCCTGGGCGCCAACGGGTTGGCGCTGGGGCCGATCTTCACTTCGGAGACCCACGGCTATGACACGGTCGACTTCTACTCCATCGACCCGCGCCTGGGGGACGACGCCGCCTTCGACCGGCTGATCGCCGCCTGCCGCCGACGCGGCATCAACGTCATGCTCGACGGCGTGTTCAACCACGTCGGCACCGCTCACCCGAGTTTCCGCGCAGCGATGGCCGGGGACGAGCGGGCACAGGAGCTGTTCCGCCTGGAGCACACCGATGCCGGCGTGACCCACCAGGACTTCGAGGGGCACCGGGGCCTGGCGGCTCTCAACCACGACTCCGACGCCGTCGTCGAGCTGGTGGCCGACGTGATGCGCCACTGGCTGCGCCGCGGGGCCATGGCCTGGCGCCTGGATGCCGCCTACGCCGTCCCCCCGGAGTTCTGGGCGCGGGTGCTGCCGCGCGTGCGCGAGGAGTTCCCCGAGGCCTGGTTCATGGGTGAGGTAATCCACGGCGACTATGTGGACATAGTGACCCGCTCCGGCATGGACTCGGTGACCCAGTACGAGTTGTGGAAGGCGATCTGGAGCTCACTGCTGGATGAGAACTTCTTCGAGCTCGACTGGTGCCTCAAGCGGCACAACGAGCTGCTGCCCGCCTTCACGCCCCTGACCTTCATCGGCAACCACGACGTCACCCGCATCGCCAGCAAGATCGGTGATGCCAAGGCGTCCCTGGCCGCGGCGATCCTGTTCACCGTCGGGGGGATTCCGTCGATCTACTACGGGGACGAGCAGGCCTTCCGCGGGGAGAAGACCGAGCGGCTCGGCGGCGACGACGAGGTGCGGCCCGCCTTCCCCGCCGGCCCCGAGCAGCTCTCGCCCCTGGGAGCGCCGATGCTGCGCCTGCACCAGGACCTGATCGCCCTGCGCCGCCGCAACCCGTGGCTGACCACCGCCACCACGGTGACCCGTCACCTCGACAACCGCGCCTACAGCTACGACACGCTGGGCCCCGACGGGCAGCGGCTCGCCGTCGAACTGCGCCTGGAGCCGGCCCCGGTCGCCGTCGTCACCGCCCCCGACGGGCAGGTGCTGCGCATCGGGGGCGACGCCGGCAGTGGTCAGTGACGGTGCGGGCGGAAGGTCGTGTCATCCAGGGTGCGGATGACCCGGGCCGGGTTGCCCACGGCCAGTGAACCCGCCGGGATATCCCGGGTGACTACGGCGCCCGCACCGATGACGCAGTCGTCCCCGATGGTGACTCCGGGGCAGACGATGACTCCGCCACCGAACCACACGTTGTCGCCAATGGTGATCGGGTCCGCGGATTCCAGGCGGGCACGGCGCGGCGCCGGCTCCAACGGGTGCACCGGGGTCAGCAACTGCACATTCGGACCCAGCTGGCAGTTCGCCCCGATTCGGATCGGGGCGACGTCCAGCGCGGTGAGCCCATAGTTTGCAAAAGTCCCCGGGCCAATAGTGAGGTTCTCCCCGTAGTCGACGCGAACGGGCGGCAGCAGCACCACGTCCTCACCCAGATGCGGGATGGCGGAGCGCAGGTGCTTGGCCGCGTCGGGAGCGCCCTCATTGAAGGCATGCTCGTAGCGGGCCAGCTCGCGGCGGGCGTGTGCGGCGATGCGCGCGTTTTCCGGGTCGTCGGCCACGTACCACTCACCGGCAAGCATCCGCTGCCGGTTGCTACGGCCGCCATCGGTCGGAAGGTAGTCGGCGGCGGTGGTGGGGCCTGCGGGGCCGGGGCAACCGGTGTCGGGGCTCATAGGCGTGAGTGTAGTGTTCTCAGATCGGCACGACTCGGCCGCGCTGGGGAACACTCTGAAACCGGATGCATGGGGCATGCTGACCGGCCACCGGGGCGGCTACACGGCTCACCCCGCCCCTGAACGGTTCTAGGAGACGGCATGACAATCCACGCCCCCCAACCAGCGAGTTCCTCAGACCCGGTCACGACCGGCGAACGCGGTCTACTGGCGATCGCGGACCGGGTGATCCCGGCGGCGTCGCCGCAGGCCCGCCGTGCTCCGGAAGCGGCCCGGCGTTGGGGCTGGCAACTGCTGGCAGGCTGTTTCACATTCAGCGCGTCACAGGTCGCGATTGCCCTGACCTCGATCACTGCCGCTGTCATGAGTGGGCAGCGGATCGGTGCGGGGCACCTACTGGAGAACCTTTTCAATGAGCCCGCCGTGTTCCTCGTAGGCTCCGGCGTCTCGGCACTGGCCGCCGTGGCCGGCTACTGGGCGCTCATGCGGTGGATTCGCGGCACGAGTGTTTCGGAGCTGGCCGGTCCGGGGAAGCTCAGCGAGTTCTTGTTCGGAATGGGGCTGGGGGCGCTGTTGATGGCCACCGTGGTGGCGCTGCTTGCGGCGGTCGGCTGCTACCGGGTGACCGCCGTCGGATGGGGCGCGGGCATACTTATTGGCGCATCCGCGGGTCTGGCCGCGGGCTTCGCGGAGGAGATCCTGTTCCGGGGCCTGCTGCTGCGACTGCTGGAACAATGGCTCGGCACCGGTTGGGCGCTGGGACTGACCGCGGTCCTGTTCGGGGCCGTGCATATCACCAATCCGGAGGCGAGCATATTCGGCGCCGTGGCGATCATGCTTGAGGCGGGCATTCTGATGGGGGCCTGCTACCTGGCTACACGTCGACTCTGGATGGCCTTCGGCACCCATGTGGCGTGGAACTTCGTACAGGGCGGTATCTTCGGCTCGGACGTCTCCGGCACCGGCATGGGCCGCGGACTGTTTGCGGCCCGTTTCTCCGGCCCCGATCTGCTCACCGGAGGAGAGATGGGGGTCGAGGGCTCCCTGGGGGCCGTGGTGGTGTGCACCGCGGCGGGCGCGGTGATGCTGCTGGTGGCACGCCACCGCGGCCTGCTGCTGCCGCGCCGCAGCGCTCGCGGCCGGGCACAGTAGCGGGAAGGCTCCTTTGCCCGTGGCCGCCCGCGGGTTCAGTCGGCGGCGGCCGTCCGGGCGGCCGGCGTGGTGGCCGCCATGCGCAGTACGTGCAGTGCCGTCTGTTGCAGCTCACCCAGGGTGAGGTGCTCTCCGCTGGTGTCATCCGGCGAGTAGCCGTCCAGCACGGCGTCGTCATGACCATCGGCACGGGTGGAGGACCAGGTCTCGCCGCCGGGCATGAGCACGTCCACACCCGCGCGCACCCGCGTGGCGGAGTCCTTAAGTTGCGGGAAGTTCGGGTCGGGCGCATAGCGCATCCACCAGTCGGTCATCACATTGCCCCGGTAACCCCACTCGCCGCGCAGGATGGTGGTGACCAGGTCGTAGTTGTAGTGGGCCCACTGGCCGTTGACCTTGTTGTAGCTGGTCATAATGTTGTGCGGGTCCGCCTCCTGCACGCAGATGCGGAAGCCGCGCAGGTAGATCTCCCGCAGAGCCCGTGCAGATACGCGCGAGTCGTTGTAGATGCGGTTGGTCTCCTGGTTGTTGCAGGCGAAGTGCTTGGGGCATGCGGATACGCCCTGCGACTGGATGCCGCGTACGACGGCGGCCGCCGCCAGCCCGGTCAGCAGCGGGTCCTCCGAGTAGTACTCGAAGTTGCGTCCACACAGCGGGTCGCGGTGAATGTTCATGCCCGGCGCCAGCAGCACGTCCGAGCCCTTGCGGAGCATCTCCTGCCCGTGCAGGGCGGCCAGCTCCTCCAGCAGCGGCGTGTCCCAGGTGGAGGCCAGGGCGGTGCCGCAGGGCAGCAGGCTGGCGTAGGCGGAAACGCGAATCCCGGAGGGGCCGTCGGTGGTGATAACCGGGGGGACGCCCAGCTCGCGCAGGCGCTCGGTCAGCCCGCCGAAGGCACCGGCGTTGCCCGGCGCGCCCAGCGGGGAGTTCATCTCGACGTCCCCGTAGGCCAGCTGCGCCAGGTCGGCGGCGTCCAGTTGGGCGACGAAGGCCTCCATGGTGGCGTGCCCGGCGACCACATCGCTGAACCGGATGCCGACGTCGCCCGTCGGTTCAATGGCCTGTGGCAGGTGCGCCAGGATGCGCTCACGCAGGTCGACGGTGGCCGTGGGGACGGCCTCCCAGCCGACCTGCACCCGGCCCTCCGCGTCACGCGTCACCGTCATGCGATCGAAGGGAACGTCGGGGGAGGGGGCGAGCGCCTCCTGAAGCTGCTCGATCACCTCGGTCTTCTCCACGACGACGGCGCCGGCTTCGACGGTCTGCCGCACCGAGGTCCCCACGTGCACCGGGTAGGTGCCGGACTCGATCACCCAGGCGTGGGCGTGACCGGCGCGACCGTCGTCGAAGGAAGCCAGACGCTCCCGCGGGAAGGAAACCACCACTTCTTGGGAATCGCCAGGGGCGATCACGCCGGTGCGGGTGAAGGCGACCAGTTCCCGGGCCGGGCGCGGCAGGGCGGCGTCGGCGGGCACGCCCCGGTAGACCTGCACCACCGTGGCTCCCGGCCGCGGCCCGGTGTTGGCGACCCGCACCCGCGCGGTGATGTCGGCGTCGACGGAGACGGAGTCCAGACGCGCCTGGCTCAGGTCGAAGGAGGTGTAGCCCAGGCCGTGCCCGAAGGGGAACAGCACCTTCTCGGGTGCGAAGGTCTCGAAGTAGCGATAGCCGACGAACACGTCCTCGGCGTAGTTATTGAAGTCCTGACCACCGAAGTTCGCGGCCGACGGGTAATCCGCGTAGGCGCGGGCAATCGTGTCGGTCAGGCGCCCACCCGGCTCGGTGAGACCGGTGAGCACGTCGGCCACGGCCCGGCCGCCCTCCATACCGCCGGGCCAGGCCAGCAGCAGGGCTGATACGCCCAACTCCTCGGCCCAGGACAGGTCCATGACGTTGCCGGAGTTGATGATCACCACCGTGCTTTCGAAGTGCCCGGTGACCTGCTCCAGCAGGGTACGTTCGATATCGGTTAGGTAGTAGCCGCCGGGCTCCAGCACATTCTCCCGGTCCTCACCGGCGGCCCGGCCGATCACGACGACGGCGGTGCGGGCCCGGGAGGCGGCCGCGGCGACCAGCTCCTCGGACACCTCCATCTCCGGGTAGAAGCGCGGCCAGTTACCCCACTCCTCGGTGGGCGGCTCCTGCGCGTTGCACCACTGCCGGTAGGTGGAGGCCAACTCGGCGTCGACGCTGACGCCCTGCTCCACCAGGCTGCCGAGCAGGTTGGTGGTATACACGGCGTTGACGTCACCGCCGGAGCCGTAGCCGACGGCGAACCAGTCGATCTGCACGCGGCCGAAGACCGCGACCGGCTCCGTGGGGGACAGCGGCAGCACGCCGTCGTTGGTGAGCAGGACGGTGCCCTCGGCGGCGGCTCGGCGGGCCAGCTCGGCCAGGCGCGGGTCATAGGAGCGGTCGGCGTCGGGGGCGGTAGCGGAGGTGTTCAGGTTCTGCGCGACCTCGCTGGTGGTGTTGGCGGTCATGGCTGATTGTCTCCGTAAAAGTGCATGCAGGTCGGGTGGGACGGCGGTGTCAGGCCAAGCCTAACCGTCCGTGCGGTCGGTGTGATAGGCGTCGGCGGGCCCGTCCTCGGCGAGCTCCTCCTCAAGCTGCTCCAGGCCGGTTTTGGTCGACAGCGGGATCGGCTTGAACAGGCCCGCGACTGCCGCCGCCACCAGCAGCACCGGGGCCAGCGACAGCAGCACGGGAGCCAGCGCATGGTGGTAGGCGTCCACCACTGCGGCGCCCGTGGCGGCGTTCAAACTCCGGGCGATGGCTGGAGTGATTGAAGCGGCCTCACGCGAGTCGAAGCCGAGGGAGAGCAGGGACGCGGTCAGGCGGCCGGTGAACAGCACGCCAACGACCGTGTTGCCGATCGACACCCCGATCTCCCGGAAGAAGTTGTTGGTGGAGGTGGCGGTGCCGAGCATGCTGGCGGGTAGCGCGTTCTGGATGACGAGGACGCTGAGTTGCAGGAACATCCCAATGCCGATTTCCAGGACGAATACGGCCACGCCGGTCCAGGCCACGGGGGCGTCGGCGGGCAGCAGACCCAGCATGGCCATGCCGGTCGCGGCCACCAGCGAGCCTACGATCGGGAAGGGCTTGTAGCGGCCGGTGCGGGTGACCAGAGTGCCTGACAACAGCGACCCGGTGAACATCCCGACGCTGCCCGGCACCAGCAGCAGACCCGACATGGTGGCGGAGACGCCGTGGACCATCTGCAGGTAGGTCGGCAGGTACCCGTTCATGCCGAACATGCAGGCAGCCATGAGCACCGAGACGACGGTGGCGATGATGAAGGTGTGATCGGTCAGTACCTGCAGCGGCAGGATCGGGTCTGCGGCGCGCCTCTCCACCGGGACGACGGCGGCCCAGGCGGCCACGGTGACGCAGATGAGCCCCAGCATTGCCGGGCTGCTCCAGGCGTATGTGGTCCCGCCCCAGGTGGCGATGAGGACGATCCCCGCGGCGCCGATGCTGGTCAGCGCCAGCCCGGCCCAGTCGACGCTGAAGCTGCTGGAGCGCCGCGGCATGCGCAGCGCGATGGCTACCGCCACCCAGGCGAACAGGCCGAAAGGCAGGAAGAACCAGAAGATCCAGCGCCAACCGAGCCAGTCCGACAGCCATCCGCCCAGAAGCGGGCCGAGAATGGCGGCAATGCCGAACATGGCGCCCATGGGCGCCATGTAGGTGCCGCGTACACGTGGCGGGATGATGTCACCGGTGATGGCCTGAGAGCAGATCATCAGGCCACCACCGCCCAGGCCCTGTACGAAGCGGAAGACCGTGAAGGCAAACATGTCGGTCGCCAGGCCGCACAGGGCCGAGCCGCCGACGAACAGCGCAATGGCCAGCAGGTAGAGCCGCTTGCGGCCCACCAGGTCGCCGAGCTTGCCGTTGATCGGCATGGCCAGCGTCTGGCCGAGCGTGTAGGCGGTGATTGCCCAGGACATGTGTGCCACGCCGCCCAGGTCACCAATGACGGTCGGCAGTGCGGTGGCGATCACCGTGTGGTACATCGCGGTGAGGAACTGGACCATCATCAGGCAGATGTACACGACCCAGAACCGCCGGTCGGGGCGGAAGGTCATGCCCTCGACGGTGCCGGAGATCCCCTGCGAGTCCGGCTGCGCGTTCATCTGTTCGCCGTGCGTGGGGGTGTTGCTCATTACCTCGAATCTCTCCTCGCGGCACGCCAAGTGGGGAAGGGCCCGAAGCCGGGAAGGGCGTGCCGCGCAACAAATTTTGCCAAACGTGCGGGTGCGCTGCGAAACCAGTGCGGAGAGGTATTGGGCACCCCTGGTGCACAGGAGTCGACCATCCCGTTGGATCACGATCTCGTAACGACGAATCCTGTCGGTTGCGGGCTGTATTCCGTCGAGGTGCTGGCTGGGCTACATTGATCTCGCCATACAGTCGACGCGCGTCGACGGCGTGTGTTCGCCCAACGAGTGAGCGAGCCCGCGCGTGGTGTTTCAAGGAGGAAAAGCACATGGCATCTCGTTTACCCCGTCGTCGTTTCATCCAGGGCTCAGCTGTGGTCGCGGCCCTGTCCGCCGCGGCCGCCTGTTCCGGCGGCGGATCCAACAGTTCAGGCACGAGTGCATCCGCCGCGTCAACGGCCGACTTCACCGGCACGGGACCGATCACCTGGGTGCAGGGCAAGGACAACTCTGATGGCAAGGTGCAAGAGCGCATCGACGAGTGGAACGAGCTCTACCCCGATGAGAAGGTCACGCTGATCGAGTTGTCCGCCGAGGCCGACCAACAGCGTCAGTCCCTCATCAACAACGCCCAGACGCAGTCCGATGCGTACGACGTGATCTCCATCGACAATGTATGGGTGGCCGAGTTCGCGGCCAACCAGTGGGTCGTGCCGTTGCCCACGGATGAGCTTAAGAACGACGACATCATCGAATCGGTGTGGGAGACCGGCCTGTACATGGGCACGTTGTACGGGATACCGTTCGCGACGGACTCGTCGATTATGTTCTATCGCAAGGACTTCCTCCAGGAGGCCGGCGTCGAGGTCCCCACCACCTGGGATGAGGTCAAGTCCGCCATCGACGCCGTGCGGGCTCTGCCCGGTCACGAGGACATTGGCGGGTTCGGCGGCCAGTTCGCCAAGTACGAGGGCCTGACCTGCTGCGCCAGCGAGTTCATCAACACCGCCGGCGGATCCTTCTACGACGATGAGGGCAACGTCACCATCAACTCTCCGGAGGCGATCGCCGGACTGCAAACCTTGATCGACGGGTTCAAGGACGGTTACATCCCCACGGATTCCCTGGAGTGGAAGGAGGAGGACGGGCGCAACGCCTTCGAGGCCGGCAACCTGCTCTTCTACCGGCAGTGGCCCTACCAGTACGCCAACAACATGGCGGCCCTCGGGGAGGAGAAGTTCGGCGTCGCCGCCCTGCCCAGCATCGACGGCAACGACTTCGTCCCCACCCTGGGCGGGCACAACTGCGGAATCTCCGTCTATTCCAAGAACAAGGCCACGGCGCTGAAGTTCGTCCAGTGGTGGACGAGCCAGGAGTCTGAGAAGTACGCGCTTGAGACGCAGACCCTCGCGCCTGTCATCGGATCCCTGTACGAGGATTCCGAGATGCTTGAGCAGTTCCCCTACCTGCCGACGCTGCGCGAGTCGCTCGACTCGGCGAAGGGGCGTCCGAAGGCAGTCTCCTACGGTGATGTGACCGCCGCTATCCAGGACGCCATCTACCCGGCCATTCAGCAGCAGACCACGGCCGAAGACGCCATCGCCACTCTCGAGAGCTCGCTGAACGCCCTGTCCTGACGCGCAACAAGGCCCCGGCGGGGCTGGAGCCCGTTGGAGCGCGCGCCGTCCGACCCGCGGTGGGGCGGGAAACGTTCCTGCCCCACACGCCGGGCGTCTTGCGCCTGCTCGCGGCGCGGCCGCGCAACCGGTTGCCCGAACAGTGAACCAAATGAGTCAAAGACATGAGCCTGTCATGAGCACTAATACCTATGTGCCGGATGTGAATCGCCGGTCGAAGGCCAGTCGGGCGCAGTCACGTCTGGCGTGGCTGCTAATCACCCCGACGATGATCGTACTGACAATCGTCATCATCATTCCCGTCATCCAGTCGCTACAGCAGTCCTTGCACGGCAAGGCCGGACTCGACCCGGAAACCGGGTTCGTTTCCGACGTCGAGCCCTTCGTCGGACTGGACAACTACACCGCCATTTTCAGCGACGCCGGATCCCACTTCTGGACTGCCGCCTGGAACACCACGCTGTTCGGCGTCGTCACCGTCGTCCTGGAAACCATCCTCGGTGTGGCAATGGCGCTGATCATGCACCGGGCCATGCGTGGACGCGGCTTCGTCCGCGCGGCGATCCTGGTCCCGTGGGCGATCCCCACTGCCGTGTCCGCCATCCTGTGGAGCTGGATCTTCAATCAGAACGGTGTGGCCAACGCCATCCTGGGCCAGCACATCATGTGGGCATCGGGTAATGCATCAGCGAAGCTGACCATCATCATCGCCGACGTGTGGAAGACCGCCCCCTATATCGGGCTGCTCACGCTCGCCGGGCTTCAGGTGATCCCGGATGAGGTCTACGAGGCCGCCAAGATCGACGGGGCGAATGCTTGGAAGCGTTTCACTCGTATCACCCTGCCACTGGTGAAGCCGGCGCTGGTGGTGGCAGTTTTGTTCCGTGCCCTGGATGCGTTGCGGATGTTCGATCTGCCCTACATCCTGATCGGCCCGCGCAAGAGCTCAGTCGAGACGATTTCAATGCTCGTGCAGGACGAGGCCTCCAACCTGCGTTATGGCTCGGCGGCCGCCTACGCGCTCATCCTGTTCCTGTACGTGTTCATCTTCGCCTTCGCGTTCACACGCATCACCCACGCCGACCTGGGTGCCACCGCCCCGCGCCGTGGCAGTAGACGGGGCCGCAAACTCCCCGCCACGGTCTTCCTGCCCCGACGGCGGCGAGCGGCGGCCGACACAACGCATGCGACCCCCATCATCGAGACCAGTGAGAGGAGCGCGTCATGAGTACAGCAGCCGCTTCGGCGCCGGTGATCGAGCGTCCCCGGAAGAAGTTCGACTGGGCCGGCGCACTGTCCACCTTCGGCATCGTCCTCATCGTCATCTACTGTCTCGCCCCGTTCTACTGGATGTTGGTGTCCTCCCTGCGGCCTGACACGGAGATCTTCGAGAACACCTGGTGGCCCAGGCACGTATCCTTCGAGAACTATCAGGCGGTGTTCTCCGCCAAGAACAACTTTGGGCAAGGCCTGATCAACTCGCTCATCGTCTCCGTGGTGGTGACCGTGGTTGCCCTGGCGATTGCCACCTTCGCCTCCTACGCGCTAGCCCGGTTGGACTTCCGCGGCAAGAGCGTGCTGCTGCTGGTGGTGCTGGCGACCTCCATGTTCCCGCTCGTTGCCATCATCGTGCCGCTGTTGAAGAACTTCTCAGCCTGGGGCTGGATCAACACCTATCAGGCCATGATCATCCCGGACCTGTCGTTCTCACTGCCGCTGGCCGTGTGGAACCTGACCAGTTTCTTCCGCCAGATGCCTCAGGAGTTGGAGCAGTCCGCCATGGTTGACGGCTGCACGCCCGGGCAGGCGTTCCGCAAGGTCATTCTGCCGATCGCCGCGCCCGGAATCTTCACCACCGCGATCATCATCTTCATCGGCGCCTGGAATGAGTTCCTGGTGGCCGTCACGATGATCAATGACCCGACCATGCAGCCGGCCACCGTACTGCTGTCGAAGTTCACCGGCGCCTCCCAGTTCAACACGCCCTTCGGCTCACAGATGGCTGCGGGCGTGGTGATGACACTGCCGTTGGTGATCATGGTGCTGCTTTTCCAGCGCCGTATCGTTGCCGGCTTGGCTGCAGGGGGCCTCAAGCAGTGACCCATGCGGTCCGGGTGCACGCTGTAGGAGGGCGCGCACCCGGACCACAGGCCTGCCGCCTGTCTTCTGTACTAACTTATGTACCTACTCATTCCGTGTCCGGGCGGCCGCTCCTCCACCGCCCGGACTCCGATCCCGCTCCAGGACACACAAGACCTCATGACCTCGCTTGCTCCGCTCGTGACCGTGCGCAATGACCAGGACGCCTGGTGGCGCGACGCCGTCATCTACCAGATCTATCCCCGTTCCTTCGCCGACTCCGACGGCGACGGCCTCGGTGACCTGCCCGGAATCACCTCACACATGGACCACCTGGCCGCTCTGGGGGTGGATGCCATCTGGCTGTCGCCCTTCTACCCGTCTCCGCAGGTTGACGCCGGCTACGACGTGGCCGACTACTTCGACGTGGCCCCCGAGTACGGGACACTTGCGGACTTCGACGAAATGGTGGCCGCCGCCCGCGCCGTCGGCATCAGGGTTGTGATCGACCTGGTGCCCAACCACTCCTCCGACCAGCACGCCTGGTTTTGTGCGGCGCTGCAGGCGGGACCCGGCTCGCCGGAGCGCGAGCGTTACATCTTCCGCCACAGCCCGGACGGGCCGCCCAACAACTGGGGCAGTCTGTTCGGCGGCCCGGCGTGGACTCGGGTCGAGCCGCTTACCGGCCGGGAGGAGGACCGCGACTGGTGGTACTTGCACATGTTCGCCGCCGAGCAGCCCGACTTCAACTGGGAGCATCCCGACGTACACGAGATGTTCCGCGAATTCCTGCGCTTCTGGGCTGGGCGCGGGGTGGACGGCTTCCGTGTGGACGTCGCCCACGGCCTGGTAAAGGCTCCCGGTCTGCCCGACGACGCTCTGGGGGAGGACCGCTGGCGCGGCACCGCCGTCGACGATGAGCGGCCCAAGACCGCCGACAACGGCCCCATGTTCGACCAGCCCGGCGTACACGACATCTATCGCGACTGGCGCAGCGTGCTGGGCGGCATCCGCCCCGACATCCTGCTGGTGGCCGAGGCCTGGGTGGATCCGCCCGAGCAGATGGCCAAGTACGTCCGCGAGGACGAGATGAGTCAGGCCTTCAACTTCGACTACCTCAAGTCCCCCTGGCGTGCCCCCGACCTGCGCAGAGTCATCGACACCTCAAGGGCGGCCAACGCCGCCGTGGGCGCGCCAACCACCTGGGTGCTGTCCAACCACGACGTCGTCCGTCACGCCACCCGTTTTGGGTTTGCTCCCGGCGCCGAGCCGGACGACGGCATCGGCGCCGAGGATCCGCAGCCTGACACCGCCCTGGGGCTGCGCAAGGCCCGCGCCGCCACCCTGTTCGCCCTCGGTCTGCCCGGCAGCATGTACATGTTCCAGGGGGAGGAGCTGGGCCTGCCTGAGCACACCACCATGGACGACGCCTGCCGCCAGGACCCGGCCTGGCTGCGCACCGACAAGCGCACGCGCGGGCGCGACGGCTGCCGCGTTCCCCTGCCCTGGGCTGCCACTGGACCCGCCTACGGCTTCAACACCACCGGGCGGACCTGGCTGCCGCAGCCCGATGGCTGGGGTGTCTACGCCCCTGCCGTACAGGAGTCCGACCCCGACTCCACCCTGTCCATGTACCGGCGCGCCATCACGGCCAGGCGCGAATGGCAGTTGGGGCGGGGCGAGGTCGAATGGGTGCAGGATCTGCCCGAGCAGGTGCTTGCCTTCCGCAACGGTGAGGTCACTGTTGCTATCAATATGGGGGACGGGGAGGCCGTACTGCCGTTGACGGGTACGGTGCTGGTGCAGTCTTGGAGCGGGCAGACGGGCGGACGCCTCGACGCCATCACAGTTCCCGCGAACGCCGCCGTGTGGCTAGCCGCATGAGTTGAGGCAGGGCGGGCGGCCCCATCAGGCCCCGGAAGGAGAACGCATGGCCACCCGTGCCGAGGTCGCACGCCTGGCCGGAGTCTCCCCGTCAACCGTCACCTATGTCCTGACGGGACAGCGACCCACCACCCGGGCCACGCGGAAGCGGGTGCAGCGCGCCATCGACGAGTTGGGTTATCGGCCCAACCGGCATGCCTCCGTGCTGGCGGCTCGCTCGGTGCGCACGGTCGGGGTGCTGTTTCGCATGCAGCGCTCCGGCATTGATGTCAACGATCTGGAGTATGTCGAGGGTCTGCGCCAGGGCGTGGAGCCGCAGGGCATGCAGGTTTTCGTTCCCGTGGGACGGCGTTCGGGACCGATGGACGCGCTGGAGGCCCTGGTTCGCTCCCGGGCGCTGGAGGCCGCCGTCCTCATGGACGTAGCCATTGACGACGAACGTGAGGAGTATCTGCTGGGGGAGGGCGTGCCGACCGTGCTGATTGGCACGTCGAACCGTGCCGACGGCGCGCCGGGGGTGGACGCCGACTTCGAGCGGATGGCGGATCTGGGTGTGCACCACCTGGTGGAGCTCGGCCACCGCCGCATCCTGTTCCTCATGCGCGACGTGCATGCCGATCGGTCTCACGCCTATGCGGCTCAGAGTCAGGCTGTACGTCAGGCCGCCCGTAGGCATGGGGTTGAGGCCGTGTTCCGTTCTTGTCCCGACAACGTCATTGCCGGCGCGCATGTACTCGGACCAGACGGGCTGCCGGGGGGATGCACAGCCGTGGTCTCCAACAACGCCAGTGCGCTCGAAGGCGTGATTGCGGCGGCGTGGGCGCGCGGCCTGTCTCTTCCAAACGATCTGTCCCTCGTGTCGGTCGGCTTGACCGCGGCCCGCACCCCGGCCGGGGACTTGGTAACCGAGGTGGGGGTGGACCGGCCGGCGCTCGGGCGTATGGCCGGGGACCTGCTATTGCATTACCTGACCGATGATTCAGTATCCGGTGTAACGCTGGTCGAGCCGCGCCTGATTGACCACGGTTCGACCGCCTCGCCGGGTCCTGCCTGATCCGCCGAGGTCGGTCGACATGCCGACCGACCTCGGCGGAGCAACGGCTCCCGCGGGTGCGGGGTCAGGCGACCTCGCTAATGGCGGCCAACAGCTGCTCAGACAAGCCGGCTGCTCGCAGGCCGCCGATGAGTGCGCCGCCGGTGGCCCCGGAGGAGACCACGCCCCAGGCCCGGTCTTTGGCCGGGTAGGACATCTGGGCGGGTTCAAGGATCCCGAAGACCTCGTCTGCCAGCGACGGCGGCTTAGTGCTCACGCCCGACAGCTCGAGCACGACGCCGTCGGCCGGGCGCACCGTGCCCAGGGAGACGTCCATGCCGCCGCCGAGCGTGAAGCCGTCGGCGGGGCGTTCCTTGACAGGGGTGTCGGTGTCGTTCACGCGGGCCGTGGCCTGGCCGCCGGCGGACAGCAGGTGCACGGTGATCTCCCGTTCTTCCGGTACGACGCCGTCTGGACCGTCCTGGGTGATTGCCAGGCGGGCCGAGCCGGCCGCCTCGTCCCAGGTGAGCGTGAAGCGGGTGCGCACCACGCCGTCGGGCCCGGGCTCGGGTGAGCCGTCGTCCTCCTCGAGCACGAACTCGCCGTCGGCTCCCGGCACGACCACCACGGAGAGATGGCGTGGATTGTCGCCGGCCGCCTCGCCAAGGTCCTCGGCGCCGACGATTACGGACCCGGCGCGCGCCAGGACGGGCACCTGCTCCAGGGGACGGGAGAAGGTGAGCATGCGCCCGTCGGCGGCAGCGGCGTCGTAGCGGCGTCCGGTGGGCAGGTCGAACCAGGTGCCCTGGGGCAGCCACGCCTCCTCCTGAGCCAGGCGCGAGGCCGGGTCGGCGGGCCGCGTGATCGGCATGACCAGCAGGTCCCCGAAGAGGAACTCATTGCGGTTGTCGTAGGACCCCATGCGCCAGGGGTAATCGTGGTAGAGCGGACGAACCGGGCCGATGCCCTCGGCGTGCGCACGGCGCGCCCACGTATACAGGTAGGGCACGAGCCGGTGTCGCAGCCGCAGGTACGCATCCATGGTGGCGTGGGCGTCGCGCGAGTAGCGCCACGGCTCCTTGGAGTTGAACATCGACATGGTGGAGTGCATGCGGTTGATGGGGGAGAAGCAGCCCAGTTGCACCCAGCGGGCCGTCATTTGATCGTCCTTGACGCCGAGCATGTGGCCACCGATGTCGTTGGACCACCAGTAGTAGCCGATGTTGGCAGAGGTGGCGGTGAACTCCGGCTGGAAGCGCAGCGACTCCCAGGAGGTCACTGTGTCTCCCGAGAAGCCGATCGGCGTGCGGTGACTTGAGGCATCGGCGAACCGGGAGAAGGTGATGGGACGACGCCGATAACTGGTCCGGCCGGGACCACTGCGCTCGCGCCCGGAGTCGAGGTAGTGGACATGATTGAGCATCCACAGCGGGTCCAGTCCCGGAATGTCGGTGTCGCCTCCCTGCTGCCAGTCCAGCCACCAGAAGTCGACGCCCTGCGCCTCCAGGGTGTGGTGGGCGTGCTCCAGGTAAGCGGCGGTGAAGTCCTTGTCTCCGATGTTGAAGGGGATGTCGGCTCCCGTGGCGGGATCCAGCCCCAGTGCGCGGGCCACGGGCTCGTAGGCGTCCTCGTGGCGGCGTATGCCCGCGGCAGGATGCAGGTTGAGCGTCACCTGCATGCCGCGCTCGTGCAGTGCCGCCAGGAAGCGTTCCGGATCGGGGAACAGCTCCCGGTTCCAGGTGTAGCCGGTCCAGCCATTGCCGATGGCGGGATCAATGTTCACCAGGTGCCAGTCCATATCGATCACGGCAACCGAGAAGGGCAGCCGTTCGGCGGCGAAGCGGTCCATCAACTCCAGGTAGGACTCCTCGGAGTACCGGTGGAAACGGCTCCACCAGTTGCCCAGCAGTGCGCGCGGGATCAGCGGCGTAGGACCGGTCAGTGTGAAGAAGTCGCGCAGGGCCGCCCGGTAGTCCTGCCCGTAGCCGAAAAAGTACAGGTCCTTATCCGGGGCGGTTGCGGTGTTGGCGGCGTCGGAGTGCGGACGCGGGCACACCCACTCGTCCTCCTGAATGAGCAGGGAGCCGGAGTCGTCGATAACCGAGTGCCCGGTGATTGACAGCAGACCGGGCTGCACCGCGGTGGCACCATCCACGGTGTCGAGGGTGCGTACGGTGCCGCCCAGGTTGGTGCGGTAGGCCTCTTCCGGGGCCCAGCGGTCCCCGTAGCGCCAGGTTCCGCCGTGGACGCCAATGACGGCGGTGCGGAGGGTGACGCTGAGGCCGGAGCGGGAAAAGCCCCGCGCAGGCAGGTACGTCAGGTGCAGATGCTCGGTGATGATCTCGACGCGGTCCTCGCCGCGGCGCACCTCGAAGTCCGGAATCGGGCCCAGGTCGCGGGAGACCACCAGCTGGGTGGCTGCGTCCACGAAGTTGCCGTCGCGGGAGTACTCCATGCGGATCAGCCGCGAGGTCAGCACCGTGAACCGCCAGTCGGGGCCCGCGACGACGGCGCCGACGGGGGCAGGCGCAGGACGGGGGTCGTTTGAAGCGGAGGAAAGAGGGGAAGCCATGTAATCAGCCCTTTACTGCCGCGGCGGCGGCGCCGGCGATGAAGCGTTTCTGGAAGATAAGGTAAACCACGAGAACGGGGATGACCGAAATTGTAGTGGCGGCGAACAGGCCGCCGTAGTCGGTGCCATAGCGTCCGTTGAAGGTCGTAAGGCCGACCGCGAGAACCTGCATCTTCTCATTGTCAATCATGAGGTATGGCCACAGGTAGTCCTCCCATGCCCACAGGAACTGAAAGATCGCGAGCGCCGAGATCGGGTTACGGCTCATTGGCAGGACTATGCGGTGGAAGATGTAGATCTCGCTGGCGCCGTCTATGCGCGCTGCCTCGAGTACTGCATCAGGTATGTCATCCATCGACTGCCGCATCATGAAAATGCCGAAGCCGCTCATCGCTGCCGGCAGGATCAGCGATAGATAGTTGTCGCGCAGGCCCCATGCGGCAAACATGGTGTAACGCGGGATGATGGTCACGGCCCAGGGGATCATCATCGTGCCAAGGATGAAACCGAAAATGGCGTTACGGCCGGGGAACCGGTACTTAGCGAGCACGAAGCCGCACAGGCAACTGGTGTATATGGTTACCCCGGTGACAACAAGCGCAATGCCCAGCGAGTTCGCGAAGAAGCGGATGAAGTCGAACTTGTCCTGCAGGTTAAGGAAGTTGTCGAGTGTCCACTCCTGCGGGAGGAGCGTCTGGTTGAGTGCGCGGATCTCCGAATTGGGCTTGAAGGCCGAAAACAGCATCCACACGAAGGGGAACACCGTCGTGACGCCGATAATGAGCAGGACCGCTTCTAGGGCGATGGTTTGGACGCGCTTGGTCATCGCTGGCCTCCTGAACGCCGTGAGTTGAGGCCGAATGACGCCGCAGTGAGTGCCGCGGTGATAACCAGAAGCACGAACGCAATCGCGGACGCATACCCGAAGTCATACTGTTGGAAGGCCTCGTCGAAGATGATGTATGAAATGAGGAACGTGGACTTTCCTGGCCCACCCTGGGTCATGATGAGGATTTGAACGTAGGCTTGCACGTAGCTTATGAGAGAGGTGATGACTACGAATATTGTCATCGGCCGCAGTAGGGGCCAAATGATGTGGCAGAAACGCTTCCATGAACTCGCTCCATCGACGCTGGCGGCCTCAAGAGCGTCCTCGGGCAGGGAGTGCAGTGCGGATAGAAAGAGGATAACCGCATAACCGAAGTCCTTCCACACCGTCATGAGCATGATCGCGGGCAAAGCCCAGTGCGAGTCGTACAACCAGTTGATGTCAATGTTGAGGAAGCTGTGAAAAATGCCGATTTGAGGGTTGTACATCATCTTCCACACGTAGGCGATAGCTACCATCGGAGTGACGGTCGGCATGTAGAAGATGGTGCGGAAGAGGGTCTTGTGGCGAGTCACTTTCGACCAAATGGCGTAGGCGAGCGCGAGGCCGAGACCGACTCGCAGGACGATTACGACGACAGAGAAGTACAGGGTATTGGTGAGGGAGGTCCAAAAAGTCGGATCTCGAAAGAGGTCGGCATAGTTTTGCGTGCCGACCCACTTATAGGTTCCGTTCAGTGGGTTCCATTGGTGAAAGGATCCCAGGAGCGCCTTGCCTATCGGATAGACGAGCAGAACGGCGTTGAACAGGACGATCAGGGTGACGACGCTGTTGCGGAGAGTTCTTTCTCCCTTGTAAGCGCGGCGGTGCCGCGCGATGGTGCGAGACGGGGCCGATGAGTCGGCCGCTAATACTTGTTGGTTCATGACGATAGGTGGGCGGGGAGACCCCCTCCCCGCCCACCCGTCCTCCTTTAGGTGGCGTCTGGCTGGGTGCACCGTGGATGTCAGCCGACCAGCTCGTCGGCGTGGGCGTACAGACCTTCGACAGAGCTGAAGTCGGTCTTGGCGATGTCAGCGTCAATGGCCGCCTTTGCGGTGGTCAAGGCCTCGGGGATGCCGACGCCGTTGTAAAGCACGTCGGACACGGCAATCTTCATGTTGTCTTCAACGGTGGCAGGCATAGGCCCGGGCCACACGTAACGGTCGATCGAACCGAGCGCGCTGGTGACGGGGTGCTGCTTGATCTCGGTGTTGTCAGCGAGCGCGACCGACGAGGGGAAGAGACTGTAGTTGAGGCAGAGGTCGACGAGCAGATCGTTACTCGTCAGGAAGAACTTGAGGAAGTCCTGCGCGACCTCGCGTGCGCCGTCAGAGGCGTTCTTGTTGATGCCGGGAGTGGATTCCCCGTTGTAGCGGTCGTATGCGTAGGGGGTCTCGTCTGCGTTGTTGACGGGGAACTGGAAGGTACCGAACTCGATCTCGGGGTAGTCGTTAGCCATCGTGCCGTAAAGGTGTCCCCACGAATAGTGCATGGCGGATAGGCCCTGGCCAAAGGCTTCCTGCGCGTTGGGGCCGAAGTCCGGTGATCCCACCTGGTCTACGTCGTACAGGTCCTTGAAGTACTGGAAATCAGATTTCATCACTTCGTTGTCGACCTGGACGGAAGTTCCGGAAGCGTCGAACAGGTTATAGCCTGACTGGTAGTGCTTCCCCAACAGCATGAGGTAGAGGCTGTCATTGAAGTCGAATCCGGCCTGTTGGAACGAGTTGCCGTCACGCACGGTGAGCTTCTTCGCTATCTCACGGAACTCGTCCCACGTCGTCGGAATATCTTCATCCGTCAAGCCGGCGGTCTCCCACATGGCCTTGTTGTAGAAGATCAGGCCGGTCATGAGTCCGTAGTCGATGTAGTAAACCGAGTCGTCTATTACATGGCCGTCGACTCCGACGAAGTCCTGGGAGAGACTGTCCAGGTCCATATCGTAAGCCTCGCAGTAGGGCAGGACGTTCTCATGGTAGGAGTTGTGGATGTTGAACAAGGCTGGTCCGTCATCACCCTGGAGGGCGAGAGGCAGCTTGGTCCAATAATCGTCCCAGGCCTGGTTTACGATCTTGATCTCTACGTTGGGGTGGATCTTGCTGTAGGCATCGGCAAATGCCTTGAACTTTTCGTCGCCGTCCCATAGCCACCACTCGATAGTGATGGGGTCTCCGTTGTTGACCAGAGTATTCGGGTCGTATGTCAGGTGGTCGCCCTGAATGTCGAGGCCCTTTGCGGCCTGGGTGTCCTGGACTGTCGCGGTTGTATTCCCGCCGCCGCAGGCGGCCAGGGTGGTCAACAGAGCAGCGCTGGTTCCGGCGGCGATGAAACCGCGTCGAGAGATTGGCTTGGGGGAGGGGGTGTGCATCATGGAGTCCTTCGTCGGTACCGGGCTGAGGTTTACCGGTAAACGTCATACACTGTATCGACGGGAAGTACGGCCGTCAAGGTGTTGCTAGCAGGCAGGAGTGGTTCATGTCGACGTTACGAGACGTGGCGGCGCGCGCCGGTGTGAGCGCCATGACGGTGTCCAACGTCATCAACGGCCGCACTGGCAAGGTCTCGGAGCCGACCATCGCCCGCGTGCAGGAGGCCATCGCCGCCCTGGGGTACGTGCCCAGCGCCGCGGCCCGCTCGCTGGCGGGCTCGTCCTCGCGGATCCTCGCCCTGGTTTACGAGGCGGTTCCGGGGCGACCGGCACTGGAGTCCCCGTACGAGTCGATGTTCGTGGGCGTGTGCGAGCAGGCGGCACGGGCGGAGGGCTATGCCCTCATGCTTTGCGGCGCCTCCAAGGCGGAGGACACGGTCGCCCAGCTGCGCTCATGGAATGTCGCCGGCGCGATTGTCATGGCCACCACCCGTATGGCTCCCAGCGAGTTCCTGGAGCGCTCCGGTGTGCCGGCGGTGTTCATCGACTCCTACCGTGACGGCGACGGTATCTCCTACGTCAACATCGACGACGCCGGGGGTGCGCGGATGGTGGGCGAGCGGCTCGGGGCTGTGGGGCATAGGCGTGTGGCTTTCGTCGGCCCCACGACTGATATCCCCGGGGTGGTGCGCGAGCGCTTGCGCGGCCTGCGTGAGGGTCTCGCCGCCCACGGCGGTGGAGTGGAGCGGCGGGACGTGCTGCTCACCGAGGTCGGTTTCGATGAGGGGATCGCTGCGGCGGCGCGGCTGACGGAGCGCAGGTCTCCCGTGACCGCTGTGTTCGCCTCCGGTGACGTGCTCGCCCTCGGCGTTGCCGCGGGACTGCGCCGGGCGGGGCGCCGGGTGCCCGACGACGTCTCCGTGGTCGGCTTCGACGGCCTGGACCTGGCGCGCTACGCCGACCCGCCGCTGACGACGGTGCGTCAGCCGATTCGCGACAAGGCCACCGCCGCGGTTGCGTATCTCCTGGACGAGCTGCGCGACGGCGCCGGCGCCCCACGGCAAACCGTGCTACCGGTCGCCTGGCAGGAGGGCGGGACGCTCGGGCCGGCCCCGATTTGACCTGTGCCCATGGGGGAATAATAGGAGTTGGCCTGCTGTGACCGAGAGTGTTTCGGTCAGACCGTGGGTTGCCTGCCAGACTGTGGGAGAGTGAAAAATGACTGACTGGCGTGCTGACCGAGTGGGCTCCGCGATTGACGGTTCGAATCCGACAGTCCTTGCCGAGTTGGAGGAGGCCTTCGCGGTGATTGGCGATACGCAGTTCCTTCCGGGGTATTCGCTCGCGATTACTAGACATCCTGGCGTTGATCGGCTCAGTGACCTGCCTCGCCTGCGGCGAGTCGCCTTCCTGGCCGACGTCGACCTCGTGGCCAGCGCGGTTGAGAATGTCTGTTCACAAATGGACTCGGGGTACCGTCGCGTCAACATCGAGATTCTCGGCAACTCCGACGCCTTCCTACACGCGCATGTGTTTCCTCGTTATGAGTGGGAGTCGGTCGAGCTCAGGCCCTACCCGGTGTGGCTGTATCCGCGGTCGTCCTGGACCAGTTCGGCATACGCACTAGGTGAGGCTCATCGGGAACTTCGGCGCCGCCTAACGGAAGAGATCTTGCGGCTACGTGACGCCGTTTGAGGAACGCGGCGTCGCTTACAGGGCTCTTCATGTTTGCGGGTGTTTTGGTTCGGGCCGGGGCTGTGATGTAGTGGTCGTTTTCGGGCCGACGGGGACGTCGTCGCTGGGTAGACGCAAACCAGCTCCCAGTGGTGTGGTGTTGGATTCCGGCGTGACGTCGGGTGCGCGGGCGGCCTGCCCACTCGCGGCCCGCCGTCGGCGCCGAGTGCCGTGCGTGGCGGCCCAAAGTGTCCAGGATCGGCATGAACGACTCTGACGTCGCCGGCAGCCGCAGGCAAAACGTTGGAATCATGCGGTTTCAAACTCGGCCCCTGCGGTCGTCGACGGCCTTTGTGCCGGATTTGGACGTTCCGCCTCCGGCGGGGCGTCCGGGGGCGCGCCCACACCCACCACCCAACATGCCAGGGCAGCAGCGCTCACCCCCACACCCACGAAACAGACAAGCCCGTTTGAGGTCGCCCGCATCCACGTTGACCATGGCGTGCCGGAATCGGCCGCCGGCCGTGCTCGAGTCGGCTGCCGGCCGTGCTCGAGTCAGCCGCCGGCATCCCGCGTCCGAGTCGGCTGCCGACATACCCATGCCCGGAAGCGGGGACGTCTGCAACGCCACTTCGGGGTTAACAACGCCGGTTAACCGTCTGCTGAAGGGCTCCGAGGTATACAGCAGACCGTTAAGTAGCGTTGTTAACGTCTAACCCGCGTAGCAGACGCTCTTGCCCACCACCCCCCAAACACGAAGGGCCCGTTTTGGGGCGGTCGGCCGCGTTTACAACTGCCCCAGAACTCGGGCGCGCAGGGCCAGGGCGGCAGCGCCGGTGGCCCATTCGGGCCGGTCGTGCTCGCGCACGACCACATCGAGCGGAGTCGCGCTGGCACGGCGCACCGCGGCGATCCCCTGCTGCACCTCGTCCTCGAAGAGCGTGGCGATGGCGGCGCGCTCGCCCGCAACCACCACGACCTCGGGCAGGGTGAACGCCGCGGCCATACCCAGCAAGCGCCCCAGCCTGCGCGCGTAGGAAGCGCATAGAGACACGGCGTCGCCGTCACCAGCGGTCGCCAGCTCGACGACGTCCGCCGCCGCCAGCCAGTCGTGGCCGCGCTGCACCCAGGTGCGTTCGATCGCCTCATTGGTCAGGCAGTCCATCGCCGCTGCGGCGCTGGCCGGCCGGGCGCCGTCGGGCACTGGCACCATGCCCAGTAGACCCATCTCGGCGTCGGCGTTGGTCACGACCTGGCCGTCCACTACCAGTCCATGGCCGACGCCGGCACCCACCGTGAGCAGGCTGAAGCGGCCGTGTTCCCGTCCCACTCCGAACCAGGCCTCCCGCAGCGTCAGTGCGGTCAGGTCGTTGCCGATAATGGTCGGCACGCCCAGCCGGGCCTCAACGAAATCGGCCAGGGGCACTCGGTGCCAGCCGTAGAACACGGCCTCGTCCACCGTGCGCCCGTCGCGCGCTGTGCCGCCCAGGCTGATCCCCAGGCAGGAGGGCGGCGGGGCGTCCGCGGCAGCGCCGGCGAGATCGGTGAGCGCGGCGGCCAACTCGGTTACGATCTCTGCGGGGGAGTGGCCCGTAAGCGGGCGGCGCACAGTGGCGAGAAGGCCCAGGCGCAGGTCGGTCAGGACCGCGGTCAGCAAGTTCGTTGACAGGCCAACCCCCACCACGGACTCGGCGTCGGCGCGTACCTCAAGCGGGGACTGCGGCCGCCCGGTGTCGGCCACCTGCAGTGTGTGCGTGGTGAGAAGTCCGGCCTCTACCAGCGGTGTCGTCAGTCGGGTGACCGAGCCAGGGGAGATACCGACGATGCGCATGATCTCGGGGCGCAGTAGTCGCCCGTAACGCAGTAGGGCCAGCACGATCTCGCGCTGGGTGTCGCTGAGAGCGGTCCAGAGCGATGCGGGCCCGGCCGGGGCGCTTGAGTCGGCCATGACTCCATCATGCCCGACTCGGGGTCGACGCCTGTGCCCGTGTGCTTGCGCACGGGTTTCTTCTGGTGCAGAATAATCTGTGTTGCCGCCGACCGGTGGCATTCCCACCCCCCCCAACCTCAGCAAGGATGCACGGAGGTACCCATGAGAGCACTGAGCAGGCGCTCCTTCCTCGCCGGCACGGCGACGGCGGCGGCGCTCGCGGCCACGGGCGGCACGCTCGCCGGCTGCTCGTCCGGAGACGGCAAGGTTCACCTGGAGCTGTTCCAGTTCAAGAGCGAGGCCATCACCCTGTTCGATCAGATCTGTGAGGACTTCAATGCCGCCAACCCGGACATCGTCGTCACTCAGAACTTCCAGGCCGACAACATCACCTCGTTGCGCGCCCGCCTGGTCAAGGGCGACACCCCGGACCTGATCACCATCAACGGCGACTACAACTACGGTGCCCTGGCCGACACGGGCATCTTCTACGACTTCAACCGCACCGACCTGCTCGACGGCGTGAACCCGTCCATCGCCTCCATCCTGGACACGCTCGGCACCGGTGGTGAGGGCCAGACCAATGGCGTCGCCTTCGCCGACAACGGCTCGGGCATCATCTACAACAGGGACGTCTTCGATGCCGCCGGCCTCGAGCCGCCGACCACCTGGGACGAGCTCATCGAAATCTGTGACGAGTTCACCGCCCAGGGGATTGATCCCTTCTACTGGGCCATCAAGGACAACTGGACCGGCGCACCCGCCTTTAACTCCCTGTCCGGTTCCTTCCTCGCCGACGGCGTCGCCGCCTGGTACGACCAGCGCCGCGACCTCGACTCGGGCACCTCCTTCGCCGAGCTCAGCCCGGTGTTCGAGAAGATGTACCAGGCGATCCAGTACGGCAACGCAGACAAGGCCGCCCTGGGCTACAACGACGGCAACCAGGGCTTCGCGCAGGGCAAGGCGGCCATGTACTGGCACGGCACCTACGCCATCCCCGCCATCCGCTCCTACAACCCGGACATCAACCTGGGGACCTTCGCCGCTCCCGCCGACGACGCGGCCGACACCAAGGTCGTCTCCGGCGTCGACGTGGCCCTGACCATGGGTGAGAACCCGGCCCACCTGGAGGAGAACCTGCGCTTCTTCCAGTACCTGATGGATGAGGCGAACATGACCGCCTACTGCGACGAGCAGGTCGCCTACCCGACCCTGACGACACTATCCGCCCAGGATCCCGCCCTGGAGGGGCTCCAGCCCTACTTCGACGCCGGGCGCGTGGCCACCTACTCCGACCACAACTTCCCGCCGGCCATCACCCTGAACGCCTACATACAGCAGTACCTGTTCAACGGCGACCTGGACCAGCTGATCTCCACGCTGGACGCCCAGTGGAACAAGGTCGTCCGCCGCATTAACGAGACGGCCTGAGGCAGGAGGACCGAACCACCATGACCACGCAAACCGCCACTGCGCCGCGGGCCGGCGACTCGCAGGCCGTATCCCACAAGATTCAGGACAACAAGGCCAAGAAGGTCGACCCGGCCTTCATCTGGATGCTCGTCCCCGCGGCCCTCGTCTTCACCGTGTTGCTGACGATCCCGCTGCTGACGGGCGTCTTCTACACCTTCACCAACTTCAAGGGCTACGGCGACTGGCACTTCGTCGGCTTGACCAACTACAAGAACCTGTTCTCCGATGACATCATCTGGGGCTCGTACCTGTTCACCTTCAAGTACTCGATCGTCGCCTCCATCCTGACCAACATCATCGCCCTGGGGCTAGCCCTCATCCTCAACTCCAAGATGAAGGCCCGCACCTTCTTCCGCGGCGTGTTCTTCGTGCCCTACATCCTGCCGGTGCTGGTGGTCTCCTACATCTTCAGCTACCTGTTCACCAACAACCTGCCCCAGATCGGGCAGGCGCTGGGCTGGGAGTGGCTGAGCACCTCGCTGCTGGCCAACGAGGACCTGGCCTGGCTCGCGATCGTCGTCGTCGGCGTGTGGCAGGCGGTCGCCTACAACACGATCATCTACCTGGCCGGCCTGCAGACCGTGCCCGATGAGATCTACGAGGCCTCCGCCATCGACGGCGCCGGCCCGGTGCGGCGGCTGTGGTCCATGACCCTGCCGCTGATCATCCCCTACCTGGGCATCAACATGGTGCTTTCCTTCAAGAACTTCCTGGGCGTCTTCGACCAGATCGTCGCCCTGACCTCCGGCGGCCCGGGCACCGCCACGCAGTCCATCTCCTACCTCATCTTCAAGAACGGCTTCCAGGGCGGCGAATACGCCTACCAGACGGCGAACGGCGTCATCTACTTCCTCATCGTGGTGCTGCTGTCCTTCGCCCAGCTGCGCTTCACCCAGAGCCAGGAAAGGGTCTGATCCGCCATGACCGCCACAACCGCCAACATTGACAACTCCGGCTCCGCTGAGAGCCGCCTGGGCACCGCCGATCCCGAGGTCTACCGGGTTCGCAGACGCTCCAAGGGCGTCTTCGGTCGCACCAACTGGTGGACCACCCTGCTGGCGATCGTGCTCAGCCTGACCGTGCTGGTGCCCCTCTACTTCACCGTGGTCACCGCCTTCAAGACGCCCGAGGAACTGGCCACCTCCGGCTGGGCACAGCCCCGGTCCTGGAGCCTGGACAACTTCGCCACCGCCTGGGAGATGACCTCCTACCCGCGGCGGGTGCTGACTTCCGCCATCATCACCGTCGGCGCCACGGTGTTCACGCTGCTGTCCAACTCCATGGTCGCCTATGCGCTGGGCCGCAACATGCACCGCCCCTGGTTCCGCCGCCTGTACTACTACTTCGTGGCGGCCCTGTTCGTACCGTTCCCGATCATCATGCTGCCGGTTGTCAAGGAGACCGCTCTGCTGCACCTGGACAACGAGGCCGGCTTGATCCTGCTGTACGTGGTCTACGGTCTGGCCTTCAACATCCTGATGTACACCTCCTTCATCAAGTCCATTCCGGAGGAGCTGGAGGAAGCGGCCGCCATGGACGGTGCCAGCCGCTGGACTATCTTCTGGCGGATCATCTTCCCGCTGCTGTCGCCCATGAACGCCACCGTCGGGATCCTGACCTGCCTGTGGGCCTGGAACGACTTCCTGCTCCCACTGGTGATCCTGACCGACCAGTCCAAGGCGACCCTGCCGCTGGCCCAGTACGTCTTCCAGGGACAGTTCAACACGAACTATCCGGTGTCCTTCGCCTCCTACCTGATGGCGATCGCCCCGATGTTCCTCGTCTACGTGATCGCTCAGCGCTGGGTCATCTCCGGCGTCATGCGCGGTAGCCAGAAGTGAGTCGGCCGTCCGGTCGGGGCAGCCGCGCCTCGACCGGACGGTTTACCGCTCCACCACTTTGACGTAGGCTGGCTCCAACACCACCAGACCGGCACCAGTGACACACCTTAACCGGTACGAGTAACGGCTAGGACCGGTCAAGACGGTACTCGGGGGCAGAGGGATGCCGTCGTCCCATGCCCCCGGGCCTCGATATTGTCCAGCCCGGAAGGTTTTCGCCATGACCCAGCCGTCGTTCGTTGTCAGCGCCCATCACGCCGGAGACGACGCCGACTGGTGGCGCCGCGCCGTCGTCTACCAGATCTACCCGCGCTCCTTCCAGGACACCGACGGTGACGGCTACGGCGACATTCCCGGCATCACCGCCCGCCTGGATCACCTGGACGCCCTCGGCGTCGACGTCGTCTGGCTCAGCCCCGTCTACCGCTCCCCGCAGGACGACAACGGCTACGACATCTCCGACTACGAGGACATCGACCCGATGTTCGGCTCGCTGGCGGACCTCGACGCCCTGATCGCGGGGCTACACGCGCGCGGCATGCGCCTGGTGATGGATCTGGTGGTCAACCACACCTCCGACGAGCACCCCTGGTTCGCCGCCTCCCGCAGTGCGAAGGACAGCCCTAAGCGGGACTGGTACATCTGGCGGCCCGCCCGGGTGGTCCCCGGCCGGCAGCCGGGGGAACCGGGCACCGAGCCCACCAACTGGGGATCCTTCTTCTCCGGCCCCGCCTGGCAGTGGGATGAGGACACGCAGGAGTTCTACCTGCACCTGTTCTCCACCAAGCAACCCGACCTGAACTGGGAGAACCCGCAGGTGCGCCGCGCCGTCTACGACATGATGGGGCGCTGGCTCGACCGCGGGGTGGACGGCTTCCGCATGGATGTCATCAACCTGATCTCCAAGACCTACCCACTCGCCGACGGCCCCCGCCCGGACGGCGCCCTGTACGGCGACGGCGCGGCACTGGTCGCCAACGGGCCGCGCGTGCACGAGTTCCTGCACGAGATGAACCAGGCGGTCTTCGCCCCGCGCAGCCGACACATCATCACCGTCGGCGAGACCCCCGGTGTCACCACCGCCGAAGCCTCCCGCTTCACCGATCCCGCGAGCGCCGAGGTGGATATGGTCTTCCAGTTCGAGCACGTTGGCCTGACCGACGGCCCCGGCGGCAAATTCGACCCGCAGCCGTTGGACCGTGTGGCCCTCAAGCGCAACCTCGCCGGCTGGCAGGCCGCTCTCGCCCCCGACGTCGACGCCACCGGCCGCATCACCCGCGAGCGCGGCTGGAACTCCAACTACTGGGACAACCACGACCAGCCGCGCGCCGTCTCCCGCTTCGGCGACGACGACCCCGCCTGGCGGGAGACGAGCGCGAAGACCATCGCCTCCATCCTGCACCTGCACCGCGGCACCCCCTACGTCTACCAGGGGGAGGAACTCGGCCAGACCAACACCGTCTTCCACGGCATCGACTCCTACCGGGACCTGGAGTCCATCAACTACTTCCACGAGCGCACCGGCGTCGGCGACGACCCGACCGCCCTGCTGGCCGGCCTGGCCGTCAACTCCCGCGACAACGCCCGCACCCCGGTGCAGTGGGACGCGACCGCAAACGCCGGCTTCACCGCCGCCACCCCCTGGATCGACGTCGCCCCCAACTACACGGAGATCAACGCCGCCGCCCAGGTGGGCGTGCCCGGCAGCGTCTTCGAGCACTACCGGGCGCTGATCGCCCTGCGCCACCATGACGACGCCGTCGCCCTGGGTACCTTCCGGCTCCTGGATGCCGACGCCGCCGACTCGTGGACGTTGCTGCGCGAGTACGTGGGGGCCGACGGCGAACGTGAGCAGATCCTGCTGATCGCCTCGTGCACGCGTGCCGGGCTGGAGACCGGGCCCGGTTCCGCCCTGCGTGGTCGACTGGCGGCCGAGGGGCTGGACCTGGGGGAGTGGGAGGATGCCGAGCGCGTGCTCATGGCCTCCCTGCCGGCCGATGCGGCCCTGGGCGTGCCCGACCTGGACGGCTGGGACTCCGTGATTCTGCGCCGTCGGATCTGAGAACTGTCCGAATCCGGGACAAACGATCCAGTCTTGCCGATCTCCGTTTTCGGGATCGTTGGAATCATGCGGTTTCTGGATTCGGTCCGGGTCTCACCGGCGGCGTTTGTCCCGAACTCGGACAGTAAGCGGGCTTACGAGGCGTTCCCGTGGGCGGGGTTCGGCGTTCGACTCAGCCACCACACGAGCAGTGCGGCCGCGGCCAGCTGGGCGGAGGTGATGAGCACGGTGGGCGCATCGGGCGCGGCCCAGGACTGTTCCCGCGGAGCCAGTGCGTCGAGGAACACTCCGACCGCGTTCGAGCCCATGTGCATACCCAGGGCGAAGAACAAGGACCGCAGTCGTACCACCGACCAGCCGGCTACCAGACCGAAGACCAGCTTGTCAGGAACCTCGACCGCGTATGCCGATGCGGTCAGCCCGGAATCCAGCCAGGTGGGCAGGTGCCAGGCCACGAACGCCAGGGCGGTGGCGGATATGGCCAACGGCGCGCCCCAGCGCCGGAGCAGTGGATCCAGAAGGACGCGGCGCAGGGCAACCTCCTCGGGAATCGCATTCAGGCAGCAGCCGACAAGCACCGCCATGCCGACAGCGCTCACTAGCTGGGCCGGTGTGGCAGCGGTTACGGCTGTTACGTAGCCGGGCTCCTCCTGCGCGCGCAGGAGGAGCCCACCAATGACCGGTGCGGCGGCGCCGACTGCGAGCAGGGCCCACGTTCTCGATCTCCCGTCCGAGTACATGAGATCGCGCCACGGTCGCTGCTCCGCCAGACGCCAGTAGCACAGCGCGCACAGGTAGAACGCCAGGAGCAGCAACCGCCACGGGCCTCCGCTCAGCGCCAAGAGGATGGCCGTCACGGGGGCGGCGATGAGCAGGGTCAGTAGGAGGAAGGTGGCTTGCGGGCGAGTGGACATGGCGAGGACTCTCGGTTCAGGAACTTGCTGGGCCTCCCCGGCGTCGAGGTCGAATGTGTCTGTCCAGCCCCAGAGGCGAGGTCAGCCACCAGCAGCATACGGAGACCACCGCCATCAGGGCCAGCACCCAAAGCGGCCCGCGGGCGAGCTCCCACACGAACACCGTGCCGAACACGGGCGCTCGCTGCGTGATCGACAGCACGGCGCCGGCGCCGACGAGTGCCAGCACCGGAATGCTCACCTGCCAGCCGGCCAGGTTCGCGGCGACCGCCACCGCCGCGCCCGCACTGCCGCCCAGGGCGAAGGACGGAGCCAGCAGGCCGCCGGTGGCGCCCGCCCCCAGCGTGAGCCCGGTCAACAGCGGCTTGAGTACGACGACGCCGAGCAGGCTTGCCAGAGCGGCTGCGGTGACGGGGGAGACCAGTGCCGCCTCCAGGGCGTCGCGGCCGTTGCCGGGCAGCACCGGCAGCCACAGGGAGGCCGCCCCCGTAAGCAGCCCGGCAGCCCCGATGCCCAGTGGCAGCGCCCAGGTGTCCGGCAGTCGGTGATCCTTGAACCGCCTCCACAACGACCGTGCGCCCACACCCAACAGCGCTGCCAGCCCCGCCACCGGCAACGCCGCCACCAGTGTCGCGGTGTCGGGCGCGCCCATGGTTACCTGAAAGGTCGGCCGCCCGCCCGAGTGCAGCCAGGAGACCACCGTGGCCAGCAGACTCACCGGCACGGCCAGCCACACGCCCCGCCGGCGCATCCCCGCCAGCATGGTGATCTCGACGGCGAAGGCGGCCCCGCCCAGGGGCGCGTTGTACATGGCCGCCAGGCCCGCGCCGGCCGCCGCGGCCACCAGGGTGCGGGCTGTGCGCGGCTGCAGGCCGAGGCGGGAGGAGACTCGGGCGGCGACGGCCCCGGCCATGAGACGAGGCGCGCCCTCACGTCCCACCGAGTTGCCGGCGCCCACCGTGAGCACCTGGAGCACGCCGTCGGCGAAGGGACGCAGCAGACCCATGTGGCGGCCGGTCCGGCCGGAGACGTCCCCGACCGCCGCTTCCACGCCGACGACGCCGCCGGTGGATCGCTCCCACCACCACAGGGCGCCGGCGGCCAGCCCGCCGACAGCCGGTGCGGCGATCCGCCTCCAGGCGGCGGCCGCCTGCACGCGCTGGGGGAGCGTGCCCTCGCCGACCCCGTAGAAGAGCCATTCGAAGCCCTCCAGCAGGAAGGCCATGGCGATGCCTATCAGGCCCGCCGCCACGCCGGAGACGAGTGCGGCCGCCAGCAGGCGCGCGCAGGTGTGGGACGGCACGGCGGGCGAGTGTGAGGAAGCACCTGAGGTCACCGGATGACCCTACCTACCGGCGGTCGACGACCGCCGGTAGGTGAGGATGTGCCGCCAGGGGGAGCTTTTCGGTGCGTGAACGCTATGGGCCGGCCCCGTTCGTCGTCACCTATTTCCCCGCCCCAGCGGTGATTCCCCGTACCAGAGAGCTTTGCAGCAGTAGATACACTATGAGACTCGGTACTAGTGCGAGTACCGATCCTGCCGCGAGTAGGCCCGTGGACCCCGATGGATCATCCCGTAGCAGGGCGATGGCAACGGTGATCGTGTATGAGCCTGGACCGTTGGAGGCGATTAGCGGAAGCAGATACTGGTTCCAGATCATAATGAATCCGAAGATGGTGATGACGCCCAGGGCGGGCTTGCACATTGGCAGAACGATCCTGCCCAGCACACCAATCTCGCTGAGCCCATCGAGCCTGGCTGCCTCGCAGATCTCCTCGGGGATGTCCCGCATGAACTCGGTCATCACCATGATTGAGAATCCCCAGATGCCCACCGGCAGGATGATCGCGAAGACGGTGCCCTTGAGATTGATCCCCAGCAACGGGAGATCACCCAGCACGATGGACAACGGGACCGCGATCACTTCCTCGGGCAACATCATGGTCATGAGGAACAGCATCATTACCAGTGCCTGCCCGCGGAACCTGCGCCGTGACAGTGCATAGCCGGCGAGTACCGACGCCGTCATCTGGAGCAGCAGTCCGCCGCCGGCGATGATCAGGGAGTTGCGTAGGTAGGTGTAAAGGTCCCATTCGCCGGCCGCGCGGAAGTTGTCCAACGTAGGGTCCGTAGGCAACACCGCGAGTTGAGTCGGATCAGAGGTGTGGCTGAAGGCACTGGATATGACCGTGAGGAACGGGACGCCGAAGACGGCCAGCAGCACCGCCGCGATCAGCACCCGGGTCACTCTGGAGCTTGGGCTCCTGGTCCAGCCCAGCGCCGAGTCGAACCGGCTGAGAGCCGGTTTATCAGTGCGTTTCATGAGTCCCTCCTACGCGCGGACAGCCAACGTACGATGATCGTGAGTGTCAGCGTCGTGACCAGCAGCAGAATGGACGCGGCGCTGGCAACACCCACGTCGCTACGGTCGAACCCCTGCGTGTACACCTGCGTCATCCATGTGGTGGTCGAATTGGCAGGGCCGCCGCCCGTCAGCACGTAGACCTCGGTGAAGATACCCAGTGCACGAATGGCAGCGAGCGTCAGAACGATGATCATCGAACTGCGCAGGCTGGGAATAACGATGCTCCACAAGCGCCGCCACCGTCCGGCACCATCGACTGCGGCGGCCTCGTAAAGGTCCCTGTCTATGCCCGCCAAGCCCGCGAGGAATATCACCATGTTGTACGGGGCTCCAGACCAAATACCCACTGCGGCAACTGACATCAGCGCCGTGCTCGGACTGTCCAGGAAGGTGGAGGGTCCGAGATGAAACCACCCCAGAACGGTGTTGAGGAAGCCGCCCGGATCCGGGAAGTAGATAATTCGCCAGATTTCACCGATGACGGCGGTCGCGGTCACTACCGGCAGGACGACAACGGTGCGTGTGAGCCACAAGCCGATGCCGGATCCCTCTAGGACGAGCGCGAGCAACAGGCCGCCTACGACGCTTCCCGTGGTCTGCACCAGTGCGAGGATGACGGTGTGTCCCAGAGCGGCGGTAAACCCGGAGGAACTGAGCACCTTGACATAGTTGTCCAGGCCCACCCAGGTATTGCCCAGGTAGGGGGTCACCTTGTGAAAGCTGTAGTAGATTCCTTCTGCCAGCGGGATGAACTTGAACATGACGGCAAGCAGCAGCGCTGGCGCCAGTAGGAGCCACATGGTGACCGTGGTCGCCTTCGGTGTGGGCAGTCTCCTACGTGTGCTTGCATGAACGCTTGGAGCCGTCACAGCAACCCCAGCTCGTCAAAGACGTCTTCCAACTCGGTCTTGAGGTTCTCCAGTTCGTTCACCGGATCCTGCTCCGGGCTGGCGACGATGGTGTTGAGTGACTCGGCAATGACCTGCTTGATTGCCGAAGCATCTGCAACCGCGGGGAAGGCCTGGGACGAGTTCGCCAGGCTGTCCTGTACGACGCCCCAACGTTCGTCGTCGTAGATCGTGGCCGCATCCATATCGGAACGGACCGGAACTCGCACGACCGGCTGCTTACTGTTGGTCATGCACGTGGTCTGGCCCTCCTCGGAAATGAACCAGGAGATGACCTTATTGACGGCGTCCAGCTTCTCGGTGCCAGCAGACACATAGATGTTCTCGCCCTCGGCAAGGACTGTGCCGCCCTGTGGGCCGACAGGCGCCGGGGCGACGACGTAGAGGTCTTTTCCGGGTGCCTCGTCCATTGCCGAGAATTGGTAGGGGCCGGTAAGTGTATGGCCGACCTTGCCCTCGGCGAAGAAGGGGGTGGATACAGAGGTGTCGGCGGTCAGGGCGCCTGGCTGGACGCGCCCGCTGACGGCGAAGAGATCCTGGATCCAGCGAATCGCTGACACTGTAGCTTCAGAGGTGGTGTCCACGGTGAAGGTGCCGTCGCCATTGTCGGTCCATAGCGAGCCGCCGCCCTGCCAGATATAGCTCATAGCCCAGCGGGCCAGGTAGCCGTTCTTGGCGGTTCCGGCGACGTTGGTGCCGTAGGTGTTCGCCGAGCCGTCACCGTCGGGGTCCCCCGAGACGGCTGCGTCGAGAAAGGCCACGTACTCCTCCCAGGTGGTTGGGACCGAGAGGCCCAGTGTCTCCAGCCAGTCGGAGCGGAAACAGTCGACCATCGTTTGTCGGGAGTAGGGCACGGCGTAGGCGCCGCCATCGATCTGAGTCTCGGCCCAGCGGGCGTCGTCGATACCGGAGGCCTCGGCGTAGTCGCCGAGGGTGATCTCCCGGAGGAGGCCCTGACGCTGGTAGGTGCCCAGCAGTACGTCGTCATTGATCCACAGGTCCGGCAGGTTCTTGGACTGGGCGCGGCTTTGAAGCTCCTGGCCGAAGTTGTCCACCGTCGAGAAACTGACGGTGACTCCGGTTGCCTCCTCAAGCGCAGGGACGATTTCGGCGTAGGCATCGGCGGTCGTGGCGCCGCCACGCGCCCACATCTCGATGCTGTTGGCATCGGAGCCGCCGCCTGATGAACCCGCCCCCGATGATCCGCAGGCGGCCAGCAGGCCCGACACGGTTGCGAAGCCGCCGTAGGCGAGCACGGCGCGACGTGAGGGGCGGAAGAAGTGTGTCGACATTTAAGGCTCCTTTGCAGCTCAAACGACGGTGCGTCACGACACCTTGTACATCGAGGTAGTGCAGCGATGTAGTACCACGATGTACTATGAGTGTACATGCATGTCCCCCGGATGGAAAGAGACTTCACCATGTCGCCCTCAGCGCCGCCACAGGCCATCCGCTTCGCCGCGTCCCGTGGCCCGAGTGCGCCGCCGAGTTCAACGCCGCGTTGCGGGCTGTTCGAGGGGGAAGTGCGCGCTTACACGGTTGTTCGCCCCGGGGAGATCGGCATCGGCCTACCCGATCGGCCTGCTGTCGCGGGGGAGATTCTCGAGGTAGCCCTGTTCCCTCAGCTGCTCTTGCAGCACGATGGTGCGCCAGATAGGGCATCCACCCTGCTGGGTGTGGGTGCGGACGATGGACGGGGCGCACTCCGGCACCTGTGTGACGACAACGGGCACGATCTGACTGCCGTGCCCCCACCGCGTCCTGCGCACTTGGCTGCCACAACGCTGATCCCCGAGCAGTGGAATCTCTGGCGAGTACCGCTCGACGCTCTTCCGTCCGGAACGCCGCTCAGCGCGGTGAGGCTGATCTCGTTCGCGGACCATGGTGCCGGTTGGATACAGGCGCGTGTAGTGGGCGGGGACTCTTCCACGCAGACGCGTAGAGCTCGGGACGTGGTCGACTACGTGCGTACCACCAGGGGAACTCATACAGGTCGTGGTTTCTCCCGTGGCAGCACCCTGCCGGCGGTCTGCCTGCCGCACGGCATGAACTTTGTTACTCCAGTGACCAACGCCCGCACCCGACGCTGGCTCTATCGCTGGCACGGGGATCCGAATCCACGCCTAGAAGCCGTCGCGTTGAGTCATCAGCCCAGTCCCTGGATCGGTGACCGCGGTTCCATGCAGATCATGCCCTACGTGCACGCCCCGGTGTTGGACCCGCAGCGTCGGGCACTACGTTTCAGCCATGAGGAGGAGATCACCCATCCCGATTACTATCGGGTGCGCCTTGACGGCGGCATCGAGCTGGAGATGACAGCGACTGCCCGCACCGCGGCGGTCCGCATCTGTTTGCCGTGTGCCGGCGGGATCACCGTCGACCAGGCCTTCGACGGGCGCCTGCACACCAGTGTCACCGATACGGGGGTTCTGCTGCATGGCTGGGCTCCTGGAAACGTTGTTCGTCCATCGCATCCCAGCCCACCACGCGTGTTCTTCGTCGGCGAGATCAATGGCGGAGGCGAGGTGATTCCGGCGTTTGAGGATGACGGTCACGTACGTAGCCAAGCTGCGCACGTTCCCCTGCCGGCGGGCACGCACGAGGTTCGCCTGGCCACCTCGTTCATTTCAGTGGAGCAGGCCTGGCACAACCTCAGTCTCGAGTCCGAGGGGCGCGCTTTCGAGGACCTGCGCCAAGCAGCTCACTCCGCCTGGGCGGAGCCACTTGGCGCGCTCGAGTTGCCCGGGGCCACGGAGGAGCAACGCGAGACTGCCTATACAAGCCTGTACCGGCTCCTGTGCTACCCCAATGTCGCCCACGAGAACACCGGGAGTGAGCGCGTGCCCCGTATTGCGCACGCAGCAGTAGCTTTGCCGCTTGAGCGTGAACACACCGACACGGTCACCGGTTGCCGGGTGCTCCCCGGCGAGCTGTACGTCAACAACGGGTACTGGGATACCTACCGGACTAGTTGGCCCGCCTACCACCTGCTGATGCCGGGACTCGCTGGGAAGCTGCTTAACGGGATGCTGCAGCTGTTTCGAGATGGCGAGTGGATGGGGAGATGGGTCGCTCCCGGGTTCATCGACTGCATGGTGGGTACGGATTCCGATGTGATCTTCGCCGACGCCGCCGTACACGGCGTCGACTTCGACCAGGACGTGGCCTACCTGTCCGCACTGCGCAACGCCATGACGCCGCCGGCTCATACCGAGGTCGGCCGAGCCGGCAATCGGACGGCGCGCTTTCGCGATTGGGTGGACTCCTCCACTCCAGAGGCTCTGAGCTGGACGGTCCAAAATGCGATCGACGACGCTGCGATCGGGCGGTGGGCGAGCCGACTCGCCGACCGCGCCGATGGGGAAGCGCGTTCAGATCTGCTCGCAGAGGCGTTCTATTTCATCAACCGCTCACTGCGTTGGCGTAACCTCTTCGATCCCGATTCCGGTTTCCTCCGTCAACGCCGCGATGACGGTATGTGGGAGGTGGCCCCGGCGAACTTCAACCCTCGTGAATGGGGCGGGGGATACACCGAAACGAATGGCTGGGGAATGGCCTTCTCCCCGGTTCACGACGCCGCCTGGCTGGCCAACGCCCTGGGCGGGCCCGCCGCACTGGGAAGAAAGCTTGATGACTACTTCCAAGATCCGGAGAAGGCGGCCGTATCCCAACGCGGGACTTACGGGCATATCCTCCACGAGATGACGGAGGCTCGGGCTATCGGCATGGGACAGTTCGCGGTCTCGAATCAGCCTGCCCACCATGTGCCCTTCATGTATCTGCACTCCGATCGGCCCGATCGAGCCGCTGAGGTCCTGACTGACGCTTTCGATTATCTATTCAACGGTGGACGCATCGGGCAGGGGTGGCCGGGAGACGAGGACAACGGCGAGTTCAGTGCCTGGTGGCTCCTTGTGGCCATGGGGTTGTACCCGCTCGACGTGGGTTCGGGGAAGTTTGTTGTCACCCCGCCGCAGCTGGCCTCTGTGCGCTGGACGCGCCGTGACGGCAGTGTCCTGTCAATAACCCGAGAGGGTGATGGCAAGTACATCGCAGGCGTCGAGGTCAACGGACACCCACTCACTGCTCCGGTAGTAGACGCCTCCACACTGCACGCCGACGTGCATGTCCTGGTTCGTGTTTGCTCCCAACCCCACAGTTGGGGGCTTGGCGACCGCCGGTTGTCGATGACCAGCGACGAACACGAATATCAGCGGGACAAGGCGCACTCCGAGAACCTGCGTTCGACAGTGCCGGGGGCTGTTGCTCTCGTAGACGACTCTGCAGATACCGAGACCGTGCTGCCGCCCGACACGCGACTGGAGGTGGAGTTGGATCGTCCTGAGGTGGCACGGGTCGCCACTCTAACCGGAACCGGCAGCGTTGATGTGGAAATAGCCGTCCGTGAAGACGGGGCGTGGTCCGGGGCCGTCAAACGCCGGGTGGTATTTCGCTGGCCCGAGGAAACGCGGGTGATCGGGCTGCCTGCGTCGCCGGCGGGGGTACATAACGTCGAGGCCGTCAGCTTGCGATTCCCAACCGGGGCCAGGCTGACTCAACTCGAAATCATTTGACGCTTCGCGACACTTAAACCGAACCGGTACCAGAATCGTCGAGGGTGTTGGCGTCCGCGGGTACTCCTCCGGTGGACTGCCGCACCTCGATATGGAAGGCGGGCTGGATAAGCTCCCTGGGTTGACGGGGCAGGGCGGGATCGCGATGGTGCTCGTCGATCCGCATCATCAACAGGCGGATGGCCTCTCTCGCGAACTCCCGGTGATCCACGGATAAGGACGTGAGGGTCGGGCTGGTGAAGGAAGCATCCTCAATGTTATCGATGCCTACCACCTTCACGGCATCTGGCACTCGGATGTCATGCGCTCGGAAGCTGTGTAAGGCGCCAATTGCCAGGGCGTCATTCATCGCCACCACGGCGTCGAAGGGAATCCCCGAGTCGATAAAGGCATTCATTCTCTGGGTACCCTGAGGCAGGCGCCAGGTCGACTCCGAAAGCAACAGACGTTCATCGACCTCAAGACCCATCTCCGTATGAGCCGCGCGAAAACCGCGTTCACGCAGTGGAGCCGAGCCGTGGTCGGTACCCGGCGCGCAGCCCAGAAGCGCCACTCTGCGACAGCCCAGGCTGAGCACGTAGGCGGTCAGGGCATGCGCAGCAGCCACGTTCGGCAGAGTCACCCGGTCCAAATCAGGCGGATCGACGCGCTCGCCCAACAACACCAGCGGGAAGTCGACTTGGTACTGCTCCAAGTCTTCCGAGCCGAGGGCCTGAGGACTGAGAATAGTTCCGTCGGTGAAGTGTCGGTTGGGTCCGTGTAGGACGTCGATTTCGCGCTCGCGTTGGCCGTCCGTCTGCGTCACCAGTACGCGGCCCCCTCTGCGTTCGGCTGCGTGAATGACTTCCCCCGAGAGCTCCGCCAGGTAGGGGTCGCGCAGATCCGGCACCGCCAGCGTAACCATCCCAGTGCGACCGCGTCGCAGGCCTCGTGCCGCAAGATTGACCGTGTACCCCAGCTCCTGAATCGCCTTCTCCACACGCTCCTTGGTCTCGGGACGCAGATACCGGTATCCGTTGAGCACATTTGACACAGTCTTTGGCGAGACACCAGCGTGCCGCGCGACATCGGCGATTGTCACCATATCCGCATCATGCCCGAAGCCATACCGGCCGGAGACGCTCTCAACACTGCCGGCCCCTCAGTCCGTCTCCCCGGCGGAGGCCGCCTGGGTGACCGTCTGGCCGAAGTCGGGAACCTCCTGCGGGTGAATCACCCCCAGGTCCTTGTTGACCAGGCCGATGGCGTCGCGCAGGCCCATCCACCACTGGTGCAGCGGGCGGCGCGCGGTCAGGTCCAGTTCCTCATCCATGTGCTCCAGGCGGTGGTGAGTAATCCGCCCCTCCACGAGCCCCACATAGCTGGAGTGATAGGTGCCGGCGTCCAACTGGTCGGACAGCAGGTCCAGCGCGTGCGCCACCAGCTTGGTGGCCATGATGCGGTCGAAGGCGGTCGGGTCGCCGCCCTGCTGCAGGTGACCGATCTGCGCCTGCCGCACGTCGTACAGGCCCTCGCTCTCCTCGGAGAAGATCTTCGCCAGCACGTCCAGGGTGTAGTTCTCGCTGGCCCGTTCATTGCGGATCACCAGGTAGAGCTTGCGGCCCGAGCGGAAGGACTCCACCATGCGGGCCGAGTCCTGGGCCAACTTCTTCAGCGTCAGCCCCTCCTCGTTGAGGTACACCCGCTCCGCGCCGGTGGCTATGCCGCTCATCAGGGTCAGGTAGCCGCAGCGGCGGCCCATCGCCTCCGCCACGAAGCAGCGACGCGAGGCGGCCGCCGACTGCTTGATCGCGTCCAGCGCGCCCACGGCGCTGTTCAGGGCCGTGTCCGCCCCGACCGACAGCTCGGAGCCGGGCAGGTTGTTGTCAATGGATGCGGGCACGCAGATCATGGGGATTTTAAAGGCGGGGTAGCGGTCCCGCTCGGTGACCAGCTCATGCGCGGCCAGGTAGGCGTTGAAACCGCCGATGATCAGCAGGGCGTCGATCTGATTGGACTCGATCGTTCGCCCCAGCGCGTACAGCTGCTCAATGGTGGGGATATCCCGGCGTGTGCCCAGCTCGGCGCCGCCGTCGCCGACCCAGCCCTCGACGTCGTCCCAGGACAGTTCGCGCACGTTCCCGTCCAGCAGACCCGGGAAGCCGCCGTACACGCCGAGCATGGTGAAGCCGTGGTCCAGGCCCAGGCGCACCGCGGCGCGCGCCGCCGTGTTCATGCCCGGCGCCAGCCCGCCGGCGTGCACGATCGCCACCCGCCGGGCGCGGCCGGCACCCTGCAGCGTGTCCTCTGCTGCCGGGTCCAACTCCGGCGGGGTGGACATGGTCTCGAAGATCCCCAGCATCTGCTCGAAGCTGGAGCCGCGGGCCGCCACCGCGCCCCGGTAGTCGCCGGCCGCCACCAGGTCCTTTACGGCCCGGGTGGCGCGGATCTGCTCCATCATGGGCAGACGCCTAATGCGGTTGTGCCGCTCGGCGATGATCACCGGCTCGCTCTCCGCGGTGGCCAGCACCACCTCGCGCGCGGCGGTGCAACCAAGCAGGGTGGACATCCAGCGGTCGTAGGCACTCGGCTTACCACCTCGCTGCACGTGACCGAGGATGGTCACGCGGGCCTCCTCGCCGAGGCGCTCCGCCATGACCCGCTTGACGTCGTCGGCGGTGATGGGGTTGCCGGAGCGGTCGGTGGCCCCCTCGGCCACGATCACCATGGACTCGCGGCGCCCCGCCTCCCGGCCCTTGGCGAGCTTGCGGCACATGTCCTCCTCCCACCCCTCGGCGGGCGGCAGCTCCGGCACGAGCACGTAGTCGCAGCCTCCGGCCACGGCCGCCATCAGCGCCAGGTAGCCACAGTGCCGACCCATCACCTCCACAATGAAGGTGCGCTGGTGGGAGGCGGCGGTGGAGGAGATGTCGTCGATCGCCTCCAGGATGCGGTGCAGGGCGGAGTCGGCGCCGATGGTCATGTCGGCGCCCACCAGGTCATTGTCGATCGAACCGACCAGCCCGGTAACCATGAGCACCGGGTGCGCGGCCGCCGTCTGCTCGGTGATGTCCCCGCGCTCGACCAGCTCGGCCACCAGGGACGGCCAGTTCTTACGGAACTCGTTGGTGCCGGTCAGGGAGCCGTCCCCGCCGATCACCACCAGCCGGTCGATGTCATGCTCCAGCAGGTTGCGGCAGGCCGCCAGCTGCCCGGCGCGCTCGCGGAACTCCGCCGAGCGGGCGGTGCCGATGATGGTGCCGCCGCGGTGCAGGATGGAGCCGACCGAGTCCCACTCCAGTTTGCGTATCCCATCCCCGCCGGCCACGGCGCCCGACCAACCCTCCATGACCGCGTACGGCTGTGCGCCCATGCGCAGCGCGGTCCGTACGACGGCGCGCACGGCAGCGTTCATGCCCTGCGCGTCACCGCCAGAGGTGAGCACGCCGATGCGCACGGGCTCATCGCTGGTGGAGGCGGGGGGAGTACCGGCTACGTCAGCGGGGCCGGTCGAAGTACTGATGAGCGCGTCGTTAGCCATCGTGGGTCCTTCCGTGGGCGTCCGGTGCCTGGTGCTGACCCCGATTCTAGTGTGGTCCGCGCCGCATGCCCCAGGCTCGCCCGGGCTCGTTCACACCTTGTTTACCTTGGCTGCGCGGTTGGCCCGGTTCGCCCGGGTACAGCCAGGAGCTCGTCCCCGCGTCCGCCCGTGTCCTAGCGCGCCCCACCCTCCGGACCGGGTTAGTGTCGGTGCCGATCAGCCCGACGCCGTCGGGAGGTACGCCCCTGAACAGGATGGAGATGCGGGCATGAACCTTAGGGACCGGCTGCACCGACAGCCCCCGCCGACGCCGGGCGGCTCCCGGCGTCCGACCCTGCCCGCCGACTGGCCGCTGGCCGTGCGCGCAGGCGTGGAGGCGGTGGCGCTCGGCTGGGGCGTCGTGGTCCTGCCCACCCTCGTCCTGTACCTGGTCGACTCCTCCCGCGATGCCGCCGCGGCCCTGACCCTGGGCGGCGTGCTGCGCACGGGCACCGGCATTTGGAGCCTCGGCTTCGGCGGCGCCATGGGGAGCCCCGACGGCGACTACGGCACGCTCAGCCTGCCGCTGCTGGGACTGACGCTGCTGCAGGCGTGGCTGACCCGATCCTCCGTGCGCCGGGCCCGGATCAGCGGGCCCGCCGCCGGCGCGATCGCGGTGCTTGCCGCCACCCTGACGGCGCTGCTGATCGCCGTCGCCACCCACCCCGCCGATTCCCGCACCTGGACCGCGGTGATCGGGGTGACCGTCCTGAATGCCGCCGTCACCGCCGGCTACCTGCAGCGCTCCGGCCGGGGCTGGCCGGCGCCGGCCGCCTGGCAGGAACGGCGCCCCCGGTGGCTCGGGGCGGCGTTGCGTATCGCCCGCGAACTGGCGCTGGTGCTGTTGGGGCTGGCCGCGGTGGTGGCGTTGGCGGGCCTGATCGCGGGGTCGGGTCGGGTCGCCCGGCTGCACGACGCCGTCGCCGGCGGCTCGTTGGCGGCGACGGTGGGCCTGGTGGCGCTGCAACTGGGCTGGCTGCCCACCTGGATGGTGTGGGCCCTGTCCTGGCTGGCCGGCCCCGGATTCGTGGTGGGCGCCGGCTCGGTGTTCTCGCCCACCCGTGTGCTCGCCGGGGCCGTGCCGGCGCTGCCGCTCCTGGGTGGGCTGCCGACCGCTGCCGTCGGCACCTGGGGCGGCGCCCTGCCGTTCGTGATTGCGGTGGCTGCCGGCATAGTGGCGTGGCGGCACCGGGTGGTGTTGCGCGAGCTGCCGCTGCGGCAGGCGGCGGCGACAGCGGCGACGGTCACGGCGCTGCTCGGCGTCGGCGTGCTGCTGGTGGGCCTGGCCGCCTCCGGGCAGATCGGGCCGGGGCGCATGGCCGAGGTCGGCCCGCGCGTCGGCTACGTGGCGGTGATCGTCGCCCTGATGGTGCTGGTGGGCGCGGGCCTGGTGGCCGTGCTGCCCCACCCGCGCACCCGCGCGCTGACCCGCCGCGGCGTGGAGGCGACCGCCGCCGCCACCAGCGCGGCCGTCGGCAGTGCCCGGGAGCACCTGAAAACACGCACCGACAGGCGGTAGGCTGGCCCCGGCCGCAACTGGCGAGGGTGGGGCACCACCGGGGAGCGGCCGGCCGGACATCGGTATCCCAAAACGGGACGTCGCCCGCCTGGGCGTCCCGCCGACACCGGCACAAGGAGCCCCCGTGACCACCCAGACCCCCTCCACACCCGCCTGCCCCGCCGCCCAGGCCGACGCCGCCGGGCGCGTCCCGATCCGCCGCGCCCTGGTCTCGGTATACGACAAGACCGGCCTGACCGAGCTGGCCACCGCCCTGGCCCGCCACGGCGTCGAGATCATTTCCACCGGCTCCACCGCCGCAACCATCGCCGCCGCCGGCCTGCCCGTGACCGCCGTGGAGGACGTCACTGGCTTCCCCGAGTGCCTGGACGGGCGCGTCAAGACCCTGCACCCGCGCATCCATGCCGGTATCCTCGCCGACCGCCGCAAGCCCGAGCACCTGGCTCAGCTCACCGAACTCGAGGTCGCGCCGATCGACCTGGTGGTGGTCAACCTCTACCCCTTCACCCAGACGGTCGCCTCCGGCGCCGACTTCGATGCCTGCGTGGAGCAGATCGACATCGGCGGCCCCGCCATGGTGCGCGCCGCCGCCAAGAACCACCCCTCGGTTGCGGTGGTGGTGGATCCGGCCCGCTACGGGGAGGTGGCCGACGCGGTGGCCGACGGCGGCTTCAGCCTGGCCCAGCGCCGCGCCCTGGCCGCGGCCGCCTACGCCCACACCGCCGCCTATGACGCCGCCGTCGCCTCCTGGTTCGCCCAGCAACTCGCGGCCGACGCCGCCGCTCAGGCCGACGAGTCGGCGCCCGCCATGCCCGCCTACGTGGGAGACGCCTACACACTGCTGAACCCACTGCGCTACGGGGAGAACCCGCACCAGCGGGCCGCCGTGTACACCGCCGTCGGCGCCGCTCCCGGGCAGGGCGTCGCCGGGGCCCGACAGCTGTCCGGCAAGGCCATGAGCTACAACAACTACACCGACACCGACGCCGCCGTACGCGCCGCCTACGACCACGGTGAGGCCACCTGCGTGGCGATCATCAAGCACGCCAACCCCTGTGGCGTGGCCGTATCCGCCGCCGGCGACGTCGCCGAGGCGCACCGCAAGGCCCACGCCTGCGACCCCGTGTCCGCATACGGCGGCGTCATCGCCGCCAACGCCACCGTCACCGCCGCCATGGCCCGCCAGATCAAGCCCATCTTCACCGAGGTGATCGCCGCCCCCGCCTACGACGACGAGGCCCTGGAGATCCTGAGCACCAAGAAGAACCTGCGCATCCTGGTGGTTGCCCCACCCGCCCGCGGCGGCTGGGAGGTCAAGCAGATCTCCGGCGGCGCCGTGGTCCAGGAGCGCGACGCCATCGACGCGCCCGGCGACACGCCCACGGGCTGGACGCTGGTGTCCGGCGAGGCCGCGGACGAGGCCACCCTGGCCGACCTCGCCTTCGCCTGGCGCACCGTGCGCGCGGTGCGCTCCAACGCCATCCTGCTGGCCCACGACGGGGCCACCGTCGGGGTGGGCATGGGGCAGGTCAACCGGGTGGACTCCTGCAAGCTGGCCGTGGAGCGCGCCAACACCCTGGGCGCCCGCGCCACCGGGGACGCGGCCGCCGACGCCGCAGGCACCGAGGGCGCCGAAGCTCCCGCCCCCGAGCGCGCCCGCGGCTCCGTGGCCGCCTCGGACGCCTTCTTCCCCTTCGCCGACGGCCTGCAGGTGCTCGTCGACGCCGGTGTGCGTGCCGTGGTCCAGCCCGGAGGCTCCATCCGCGACGAGGAAGTCATCGCCGCCGCCCAGGCCGCCGGCATCACCATGTATTTGACCGGCACCCGGCACTTCGCCCACTGACGCCATCGCACCCAACCGCATCCCGCCGCACCCGGGCGGCGGGATGCGGGGTGAGTAGACGCGGGCAGAGGGCCGGTGGAGGCGCTAAGGTAGCGGCCGTGAGCAACCAGAACGGGGCGGTTGACAGCGTGCCGCCGACCGGTGAATCTGCCGATGCTCCCGCCGTCGGCCCGCGCAGGGGTGACGCCGTGGACGACTGTCCCCAGCGGCAGCAGCCCTACCGCACCCTGGCGGTGGTCGCCGTCGCCGCCTGGCTGGCGGCCGTGCCCACACTGTCCCTGCTGGGCCACCGGCGCCTGGCCGTCATCTGGCTCGGGGCGGGGGTGCTGGCCCTGGCCATCATCCGGCTCCAGCGCCCCGACGGCACCTGGATCGCGGCCCGCGGGCGCGCCTTCGACGTCGTCTTCGGGCTGCTGCTCGCCGTCGGCCTGTTCGCCCTGTCCTATTACGCGAACCTGCCGCGCGTGCGCTGAAGCGGTAGAACCGTGAGCCCGACCGCCTACTGCCGGGCGGAACCGGGTCACTGGGCGGTACCGGTGCGCGCGGGCGCGGGCGAGTGTGGCATTCTGCCGCCGACCAGCGGTTCCCGACCGCCCCCATCCAGCCGAAAGGCAGTACATGAGCAACCCATCCCCGCATCCCGAAGCTCGCGCCGGGCAGGCGTCCCCGGGGCCCGTCCGCCGCTTCCTGGCCCGCGGCGGCATCCTGGTGTGGGTGCTGGCCGCCATCATCCTCGCCCTGCTGCTCGGCTCCATCCAGATCGGTGGTAACCACCTGGTGCCCGTGCCGATCGGACGGATATTCGCCACCTTCTCCGACCTGTTCAGCCAGTTCCTGAGCTTCTCCATCCCGCTGATCATCATCGGCCTGGTCACCCCCGCCATCGCCGATCTGGGGCGCGGCGCCGGCCGCTGGCTCGCCATCACCGCCGCGATCGCCTACAGCTCCACCCTGTTCGCCGGCTTCGTCACCTACCTGGCGTGCGCGGCCACACTGCCCCGCGTGCTGGGCGGTACGACGCTGACCGACGTCGAGGAGCCCGGCAGCGCCCTGGAGACCTACTTCAGCGTGGAGATGCCGGCCGCGGTCAGCGTGATGACGGCACTCCTGCTCAGCTTCGTGGTCGGCATCGGCCTGTCCATGGTGCCGCGCGGGGTGCTGCGCAAGGGCTTCATCGAGTTCCGCGCCATCATCACTGCCCTGATCGAACGAATCATCATCCCGCTGCTGCCCCTGCACATCTTCGGCATCTTCCTGAACCTCACCTACACCGGTGAGGCCTGGGCGATCATGCGCACCCTGCTGCGGGTGGTCGTGGTCGTGCTGCTGCTGGAGGTGGTGATCCTCGGGGTGCAGTACCTGGTGGCCGGTGCCGTCGGACACCGGAATCCCTTCAAGGCCTTGGTCACCATGCTGCCCGCGTACCTGACCGCCCTGGGCACCTCCTCGTCCGCCGCCACCATCCCGGTGACCCTGCGGCAGGCTCGCAAGAACGGCGTGGCCGACGCCGTCGCCTCCTTCACCGTGCCGCTGTGCGCCACCATCCACCTGGCCGGCTCCACCTCGAAGATCTTCGCCTTCGCATTCGCCATCGCCCTCACCCAGGGGCTGTCCGTGTCGGCCGCACAGTGGATCGGCTTCATCTTCATGCTCGGCATCACCATGGTGGCCGCCCCGGGCGTGCCCGGCGGCGCCATCATGGCCGCCACCGGTCTGCTGTCCAGCATGCTGGGCTTCAACGACGCCCAGGTGGCGCTCATGATCGCCACCTACATCGCCCTGGACGCCTTCGGCACCGCCACCAACGTCACCGGAGACGGTGCCATCGCGATCGTCGTCGACCGGCTCGCCCACGGCCGCATCGGTCCCGAGGGCGATCCGGAGAACACCCGCGAACTCGCCTTCGACGGCATGAAGTACCTGGACCGGGTCAGTGTCGACGGCGTGGTCAGCGCCGAGGAGCTCGAGGCCTCCGCCGCCGCGGCCGGCCCCAACGCCGTCAGCCACTGAACCTCCCGAGCCGGGATGTAGCCCAGATCTCCCCATGCGCGGCGGCCGCTCCGGCCATCGTCCCAAGTCTTCGTACGCGCTACGGCATAGGCTTTGGTCAACGGCCCCCGCGGCCCAACTGACTGTCTCGAAGGAGTCCTTCATGGCCAACGCCCCCGTCAACATCACCGTCACCGGCGCTGCCGGCAACATCGGCTACGCGCTGCTCTTCCGCATCGCCTCCGGTGCTCTGCTCGGCCCCGACCAGCGCGTCAACCTGCGCCTGCTCGAGATCCCGCAGGCTGTCAAGGCTGCCGAGGGCACGGCCATGGAGCTGTTCGACTCGGCCTTCTCCACGCTCGGTTCCGTCGACATCTTCGACGACCCCAAGCAGGCCTTCGAGGGCGCCAACATCGCCTTCCTGGTCGGTTCCATGCCCCGCCGGGCCGGTATGGAGCGCTCTGACCTGCTTTCCGCCAACGGCGGCATCTTCGGTCCCCAGGGCGAGGCGCTTGCCGCCGGCGCCGCCGACGACATCAAGGTCCTCGTGGTCGGCAACCCCGCCAACACCAACGCGCTCATCGCCGCCTCCCACGCCGGCGACATCCCGGCCTCCCGCTTCACCGCCATGACCCGCCTGGACCACAACCGGGCCCTGGCCCAGCTCGCCGCCAAGGCCGGCTGCCACGTCTCCGACATCGACAAGGTCGCCATCTGGGGCAACCACTCCTCGACCCAGTACCCCGACCTGACCCACGCCACCATCAAGGGCGAGCCGATCACGGACATCCTGGCCGACCGCGAGTGGGTGGAGAACGACTTCATTCCCACCGTCGCCAAGCGCGGTGCCGCCATCATCGAGGCCCGCGGCGCCTCCTCCGCGGCCTCCGCCGCCTCCGCCGCCATCGACCACGTGCGCGACTGGTGCCTGGGCACCACCTCGGCGTGGACCTCCGCCGCGGTCATGTCCGACGGGTCCTACGGCGTACCCGAGGGCGTCATCTCCTCCTTCCCCTGCACCGCCGAGAACGGCGAGTGGAAGATCGTCCAGGGCCTGGAGATCGACGACTTCTCCCGCGCCAAGATCGACGCCTCCGCCGCAGAGCTGGTCGATGAGAAGAACGCCGTCGCCGGCATGGGCCTGATCTGACCCACACCTGCGCCAACAATCAGCGGCCCCGGCTCCTTGCGGAAGCCGGGGCCGCTGCTCTACCCCGCCGACCTTCGTCACCCGGCTGCAAGAACTGGCTCCAGCGCATCTCCACCAAGGAAGGACAGATCGCCGTCAACACCGTAAAGGGCTGAGAGCGCTCGCGCTACAGTCGTGCCATGGCACGCCGAGGATCCCGCAGTTCCAAGCGCCCCTACGCGGCCGGGCATCGGCCGCTGGACATGGGCCGACTGGAGTCGTTGCCGCGCACCCAGACCGGTCCCGGGGGAGCGGAGTTCACGGTGCGGCGCGTGCGCGGCAGAGCCAAGACCTACATCTGCCCCGGCTGCAACCAGACGATCGCCGCCGGTACGCCCCATATCGTGGCCTGGTCCAACGAGTCCCTGTTCGGGCCGGACCGTGGCCTGGAGGAGCGCCGTCACTGGCACACCTCCTGCTGGGACCGTCACCTGTGGTGAGCGGCCCGGTGGTCGGATGCCGGTCAGGCCAGCGGCTCGGGGGAGCGCTCCTCCCATCCCGGCAGTAGCCGGTCCAGGGCGGTGCGCAGGGGCACGATGTCGCCGTCACGGCCGCCCTCGCCAATGGTCATGGGCACCGGCTCGTCGGCCGGCGTCACTCCGAGCAGCCGATCCCGCACACTCAACGGCCGGGTGAGGATGTAGAAGCGGCCGGTGGTGTCGATCGCCACCGACTGGTCCTGGCGCAGGTACCAACCGGTCAGCGGGGTGCGGGCGGATCCGCCGCCATAGCCCCGCACTCGCAGCGGGGTCGCCTCCAGCCCCTCCGCCTCGGCCACCGCGATGAACAGGGCGACGATCCGTGCGGCCCGCTGGTGCTCCGCCGCCTGCCGTGCCTGCAGCATGCGTGCCCGCTCGGCCGCCGCGTCGCGACGCCGCCGCGCCCAGTCCGCATCCTGCGCGCCTGGCGACGACGCCGCACTCGCCGCATCCGGGACAGCCGCTGCGGGGTGGTCGGGGGAGAAGTCGGGGTCCGCGTGAGCCATGCTCGTAGCCTACGAGCCGCCGGAAGAGCTGTGGTGTTGCCCGCCGGGTTGCCGCACACTAGAGGCATGAACACGCCCACTCAGCCTCCGCAGCGCCCTCCCGAATCGGCTGTACGGCCGACACCGATGCCGCGCACCGCCCGGCTCGACATCCACCTTGATCCCGTCTCCGCAGAACCCGTCTTCTCCCAGATCTGTGCGGCGGTCAGTGCCGACATCGCCGCAGGCACACTCCCCGCGGGCACCCGTCTGCCTCCCACGCGCGCGCTCGCCACCCAACTGGACATCGCCGTCAACACGGTGGCGAAGGCCTACCGTGAACTCGAGGTTCAGGGCTACATCGAGGGCCGTGGCCGGCGTGGAACCTTCGTGCGTGACCAGTCCGGGGTCGCGGGTGAGCGGGAGGCGCTGCGCTTCGTCACCACCATGCACTCCCTGGGCATGTCGCTTAAGGACACGCTCGAGTTGGTGCGCCGCGCCTGGCCCTGAGCCCCGGTCGACGGCCGGGGCCCAGAGACGGGCGATTACGCCGGTGCGACCGCACTTGGCTCGGCGTCGTCAGCGGCCGGCGCTCCACCGTCGGCGGGCGCATCCGCTTGCACCTCCCCAACCGCGGCGGCATCGTCACTGCTCAAGGCCTCGGTGATGACATCGGAGAAGACCGGTGCCGGCGGCAGTACGTTGCCGAGCACGCCGCGCATCTCCTCCAGGTAGCTGGCCACGGAGTCACGCTGGCGCTCCAGTTCCTCCACGTCCCGAGCGGCCGCGGACTTCTCGGCATCCGCATCGGCACGGGCGTCCTCCACCAACTGCTTGGCCTCCTCACGGGCCTGCCGCAGGATCTCCTCCGCCTGCCGGGTCGACTCCGCACGGCGCTCCTGTGCGGACTGATCCGTCTGTGCGCGCACGGCCTCGGCGCGTTCGAGCGCCTCCTGTAGCCGGGCCTCGGCGTCCGCCGCCTGCGTTTGCGCCTGTTCCTGCATCTCAGCGATACGGGCGCGTGCCGACTCGTGCGCGGCGGCATCCTCCTGGGCGGCGGCCTCGTGCGCGGCGGCCACATCCAAAGTTGCCTGCTGGCGCAGTTCGGCGGCCTCGGCACGTGCGGCCTCCGCATCGGCCTGGGCGGAACGGCGCAATTCCTCCGATTCGCGGCGTGCCGTGGACAGTAGCTTCTCAGCCTCGGCGCGTGCCTTCTCGACGGTGAGCCGGGCCTCCTCCTGGGCAGCGGTCAGCGTGGACTCGGCCTGCTCGGAGGAGGAACCGCGCAGTTCCTCGGCCTCCTGAGCGGCGGCCTCGCGCACCCCGGCGGCCTCGCGCTCGGAGGAGATCGCCAACTCTGCCGCGGACTTGTTCGCCTCCGCGCGCACGACCTGCGCCTCCCGCTCCGCCGTGGCACGCAACTCGGTGGCGGCCGACTCGGCTTCGGCGGCGAGCTGGGCGGCCCGGCGCTCGGCGGACCCGACCAGCTCATCGGCACGCGCCTGCGCATTGGACAGTGTGGTCTCCGCCTCGCTTTCGGAGCGGGTACGCAACTCCGCGGCCTCGCGGCGGGCGTCCGAAATCAGCGCGGCGGCTTCGGAGGAGGAGCGTTCGGACAGATTCGCGGCGTTGGCGCGCGTGCGGGTCAGGAGCGCGTTCGCCTCCGCATTGGCCTTGGACAGCACCGAGGCGCTCTGCTCCTCGGCGCTGCGCAGCAATTGCTCGATGCGTGATCCCAGGCCCGCGTACGTCGGCTTGTCCGCCTCCCGCAGGCGACGCTGCGCCTCCGCGAGTTCACCGGCCAGGGTCATCGCCCGCTGATCGAGGTTGGCGACCTCCCGGCGCGCGTCCTGCAGCTGGCGGTTGAGCGCTTCCAGTCGCTGGTCCACCTGCGCACGGTCGTACCCGCGCATGGTGATGGCGAACTCTTCGGTGTCCTCGGCCACGTCAAATCTCCTCCTGGGCCGGGTCGGGACGGCCCACCGTCCAAGCGTAGCCCCTGGGCAATCCGCGCGGAATCGGTACATTCCCGGCGCTTTCGCGCGGCTCGCCGGGGCGTGGGCAATTCCGCCTCCCGGGACGGCAAAACACCCGGCAAATCGGCGCGTCCACGCCCTACAACCGGCGCGGGGAGGGTCTTTGCCCTAGGCTTTTGCTCATGGCGCAGCAACCTGTGATTTTCGCCGAGACCGGTGCGAACCGGCGGCGGTCATGGGATTCTGACGTCCGGCCGCCTCAAACGTCGTCCTCGTGGCGTCGGTGCGAGTCGCGCACACCCGTCGGCCACGTCGGCGGGTCCATGTCCCCCAGTTCGAGGAGAACCGCGTCGTGAATCGACGGATGCTGAGCGTGATCATTGCCGTTCTCGGCCTGATCGCCATAGTCCTGGCAGTCTGTTCCGCCACCGTGTGGCGTCCGAGCTCAACTGCCCGGGCCAGCCTCGCCCAGAGTCCCGACCAGCACTACGTCGTCACCGAGCAGGGCGTGCTCAGCCTCGTGGAGTCCGACGTCGAGGTAACCGCTACCGCCGCCTCCGCCGACCAGCCGGTGCTGATCGCGGTCGGCCACGTACAAGACATCAAGGCCTGGCTCGCCTCGGACCCCTACATTTTGGTGACCGGCCTGACCGACTGGGACACGCTGGAGTCCACGGCGGTCACCACCTCCTGCCCCGAGGAGGCCACCCCCACCGCAACCGCCGAGGCCTCCGCCGCGCCCACCGCTGAGGCTACTGCGACGGCGACGACGGATGCGGACGGCTGCGCCGTGCTGGAGAACAGCGACGCCGATCCCGCCGACTCCGATCTGTGGATCAAAACCGAGACCGGGACCGGCTCGGCCACTCTCGAACTGGACACCGCCGGCTCCGACCTGGCGGTACTGGTGGCCACCGACGGCGCCTCCACCGCCCCGCAGGTCACGCTGGCATGGCCGCGGCACGTGTCCACTCCTTGGCTGATTCCCGGCCTGATCGTGGGCGGCCTGCTGCTGCTGGTGGGGGTGTTCCTGTTCCTGATCGACATTCAAACGCGCCGCGCCGACGAACAGCGACGCGCCCGCGCCGCCGAGCGGGCCGCTCGCATCGCCCAGGCCGACTCGGTGGCCACCGTAGGTATTCCGCAGATCGGCGATCCGAACCGTCCGCTCACCCGCCGCGAGCAGCGAGACAAGGAGCGCGCCGAGGCGGCCGGTGAGGAGTGGGTCGACCCGCGCACCGGAGCCGTCTACGTCGGCGGCGTGCAGGCCCCCGCCGTGCCGCAGGCGCCCGCCCCCGAGCCCGAGGAACTATCCGCGGACGCCGTGGAGGCCTCCGGGGCCGCCCGCGGCAGCGCCGTCGTCCCGGGATTGGATGCCGAGACCACCGCCGCCCACCGTTCCGCCCGTGAACTGGATGAGACGGAGCCCTTCGCCGTCGCCGGCGAGGAGGAGACCGCCTCCCCCGAGACGGAGGAAATGCCCGCCGTCGAGGACGGGACGGCCGCCGACGCGAACACCGACGAGTCCGACGAGGAGCACCAAGCATGATCACCAGCCGCCGCGCCTTCTTCACGGGAGCGACCGCGACCGCGCTCGCCGCCGCCCTGGCCGCCTGCTCCCAGGATGTGCCCACCAATGCCGCCACCGGTACGCCCACGCCGCAGCCGGTGCTCGACTCCGACCGCCTCACCGCCGTCCTCGAACGTGTCCAGGTCGGCTTGGACGCGGCGGATGCGGACAAGAACGCCGACGCGCTGGCCGGCTACCTCACCGGCCCGGCCGTCCGCGTGCGCGGCGAGGAGTACCAGGTCGCCTCGGCCACCGAGGATGACAGCTTCGTGCACACCTTCACCACCACCAGCCAGGCGGGAACCGTCGCCCTGGCCAACGACTTCCCGCGCACGGCGCTGGCCATCACCGACTTCGCCGACGACGAGCAGGGCTACCTGCTCGCCCTCACCCAGGACTCCGCCCGTGAGAATTACCAGCTGTGGGGCTGGACTCAGTTCTTTGCCGGCGTGGAGATCCCGTCTACCTATGCCCCCGCCATCGGCACCGAGCAGATCGCCGCGGATGACGCCACCGACCTGGCGGCCAGTCCACAGGACGTGCTCGACGCCTATGTGGACGCCCTGAACGACCCCGACGGCGAGAACGGCAAGGCCTTCGCCGATGACGTTCTGCGCCAGCGCATTGCCGCCGAGCGGGCGGTCGATCTCTCTGAGGCCGGTGAGGTCAGCGTGACCGCCGAGGCCGGCTCTGACGGCTTCAAGAGCCTGCGTACCGCCGACGGCGGCGTGATCACCATGACGACGCTGAGCTTCACCACCGTTTACAAGAAGACGGTTGCCGGGTCCACGCTGTCACTCGCAGACAGCACGGTCGGTGCGCTGATGGGGGACGACCAGGACGTGGTCGGCACCGTCACCGCCAACTACGACGTCATGATCGCCTTTCTCATCCCGGCGGCCGACGCCGAGGACGCCACCCCCACCGCCCTGGGCATGGACCTGGTGCTGGCCTCCGTGTCCCGCGACGACTCCCAGGCGCCCGCCGAGGAGGATGCGGAGGGCTGACGCCCCGGGCGAACCGGTGCGTCGGGCCGCCCGGTGGAGGACTACGCTCCCGTTCGTAACCAAAGCCAGCAAGCCATGCGGGCACAGCCCGGGAAAGGCACACCATGAGCATGTTCGGTGCCGTCGACCTGTCCTCCCTCGCACCCAAGCAGGGGACCAGTCCCGCCCCCGCCGCCGGTACGGCGGCGCCGGCCGCGGGCAGCGGCGGCGCGGGCGCGCTCGTGGTCGATCTGGACGCCGCCAACCTGCGTGAGATCGCCGAGGGCTCCGCCCGCGTGCCGGTTGTGGTGGTGCTGCACACCCCGCGCTCTCAGGCCTCCACCGACCTGGCGGCCTTGCTTGAGCGCCTGGCCGGCGAGTACGGCGGCCGCTTCCAGCTCGCCCGCGTGGACGTGGACGCCGCCCCCGAGGTGGCTCAGGCCCTGCAGGCGACGGCGGTGCCCACGGTGGTAGCCCTGATCGCCGGGCAGCCGGTGCCCATGTTCCAGGGCAGTGCCCCCGAGGAGCAGCTGCGCGCCCTGCTCGACCAGTTGCTCGAGGTCGCTGCCCGCAACGGCGTGGACGGCCGTATCGCCGTCGACGCCTCGGCGCAGCCGGAGCCGGCAGAGCCGGAGGAGACCGAGGTTGAGCGGGAGGCGCGCGAGGCGATCGAACGCGGCGACTGGGCCGGGGCCGAGGCTGTCTACGATCACGCGATCGCCAACTCGCCCGCCGACGACGACTTGAAGGCCGCCCGCAGTCAGGTGCGCATGCTTGCCCGCATGGACGGGCAGGACCCGGCTGCACTGCTGGCCGCGGCCGACGCTCCCGGCGCGGACCTGGACGCCCAGTTGGCCGGGGCGGACGCGGCCCTCGCCCTGGGGGACGTGAACGCCTGCCTGGGACGCGCCCTGGAGGCCGTGCGTGCACACGCCGGTGATGAGCGCGAGCGGGCCCGCCTGCGTCTGCTGGAGCTGTTCGAGGTCATCGGTGCTACCGCTCCCGAGGTGGCTCGGGCCCGCCGCCAGCTGGCCACTATCCTGTACTGAGTCGCGGAGCGCGTGGACGGCGAGCCGGGGAGTCAGAAGAACGCTTCGATGCCCGCGTGCACCATGGCAGCGCGGTAATCCACCAGATCCTCGGGGTGCAGTGCCGGGACTCCGGCCATGCGGTAGGGACGTCCCAGTAGCGTGTACTTGCGTTCGCCGAACTGGTGGAAGGGCAGCAGCTGGACGCGCTCGGCCCCGAGCGAGCGCAGCAGGTCGGCGAAGGCGGTGGCGTCGTCGAGAGCGTCGTTGACGCCGGGAATGACGGGGATGCGCACCTGCGTGCGGATGCCGCGCTCGAGAGCGCGGGACAGGTTGCGCAACGGCAGATCGTTGTACCCGCCGGTCCACCGCTTGTGCGCGTCGCGATCATGGTGCTTGACGTCAATGAGCAGATAGTCGAGGTGATCCAGCGCCCGGTCGAACACGCGTGGCGCCACGTGCCCCGTCGACTCCATCGCCGTATGTATGCCGCGTTGCTGCAGCTCCTGGAGCAGCTCCGTCGCGAAGACGTGCTGCATCATCGGCTCGCCGCCCGACAGCGTGACGCCGCCGCCTGACTCCTCGAAGAACGGCCGGTCGGCCTCGCACTCCTTGAGTACCTCCGCCAGCGTATGCCTCCTGCCCGCGGGGGTCGCCTCACCGGTGGTGGGATCGAGGAGCTGCTCGATGCCGGGATTGATGGACTCGGGGTTGGCGCACCAGGGGCAGGCCAGCGGGCAGCCCTTGAGGAACACAACCGTGCGAATGCCCGGCCCGTCGTGCAGCGAGAAGCGCTGAATGTTGAACACCACTGCGGTGTTGTCCGCCCGATGGGACGCCTCGTTCGGTGAGGCAAACGGCGAGGCAAGCGGGTGCGAGGTCATAACCCCAGCTCCTTTCGTTCGAAACTAGTATAACTTACGAACGAAGGACCAAAGACCTATGCTTGAAGTGAGTCGTTCGTTTATCGTGGTGTCAACGCTTCAAACGAAGCACTTCACAGTTGCGTACGGTAGGAAAGGGGGTATGGAACCCATGAGTAGCCGTCAGACCACCCTCCTTGAGGCGATCGTCGCCGCCGGGCGCGTTGCCGTCACCGAGCTCGCGCAGCTGGCCGAGGTCTCCGCCGTCACCATCCGCAAGGACCTGGACGCGCTGGAATCGTGCGGCCTGATCCGCCGAGAGCGCGGCTTCGCCGTGCTGGTCTCCGCGGATGACCCGGCCGGCCGCCTCGCCTACCACTACGCTGACAAGGCGCGCATCGCCCGGGCCGCGGCCGGCACCGTCCACGACGGCGAGACCGTCATGGTGGAGGCCGGCTCATGCTGCACGCTGCTGGCCGAGCAGATCGCCACTCAGCACTCCGGCACAACGATCATCACCAACTCGGCCTTCATCGCCGATCGGCTGCGCGCCTTCCCGGCCACGCGGGTCATCCTCCTGGGCGGTGAGCAGCAGCCGGACTCACGCGTCATGGTCGGCCCCATGGTCGAATTGTGCGCGCAGCAGTTCCTGGTCGACCGGCTCTTCGTCGGCACCGACGGCTTCACCGCCCGGCTCGGCTTCACCGCACGCGACTACCTGCGCGCCACCGCCGTACGGGCGCTGGCCGAGCGGGCCGAACACGTCGTCGTCGTCACCGAGTCCGAGAAGCTCGGCGGACACGGGCCCGTACCGCTGCTGCCCGCCTCGGCCGTGTCCACCGTATGGACCGACGCGGCGGGGGACCCCGCCCAGATCACCGCGCTGACCGACTCCGGCGTCCAGGTCGTCACCGTATCGCCGTCGGGCGCCACCACCACCCACAGCGCCGCCGCCGGCGCAACCACCAGGCCCACGGCCGCGATCCGCACGGGCGCGGGCACGCTAGAAGAGGAACAATCGTCATGACAACCATTGCCCAATCCACGCCCACAGCCCTCGGCGGCCCCCACTTCGGCGGTCTCACCGACCGCATGGCCGCCTGGCGCGAGGAGATTCTGGACACCGAACCCAGTGTCTGCGTTGAACGCGCGGTCATCACCACGCAGACCTACCGGGACAACGCCGATCAGCCGCTGGACATGGTCCGAGCCCTCATGCTCAAGAACGTGCTCGAACGGATGACCATCTACATCGAGCCCGCCTCCCGGCTCGCCGGCAACCAGGCGAGCGCCAACCGGGCCGCCCCCATCATGCCCGAATACGCCATGGACTGGGTGATCGACGAGCTCGACGAGTTCGACAAGCGCCCCGGGGACCGCTTCACCATCTCCGAGGAGGCGAAGCAGACGCTGCGGGAGATCGCCCCATTCTGGCGGGGCCGCACCCTCAAGGAGCACGCCCTGGCCCTCATGCCCGCGGACGCCAAGCGCTTCTACGACCTGGGCATCATCCACCCCGAGGGCAACATCACCTCCGGGGACGCTCACATTGCCGTCAACTACCGGCGCCTGCTGGCAGACGGCCTGGCCACCTACCGGCGGCGCGCCCAGGAGGGGCTAGACGCCCTGGACCTGACCGACCCCGCACAGCTCGAGCAGGCCCCCTTCTACCGCAGCCTCATCGTCGTCTTCGACGCCGTCATCGCCTTCGCCCACCGCTACGCCGACCTCGCCGAGCAGCTCGCCGCCGCCGAGACCGCCCCGGAGCGTCAGGCCGAGTTGCGGGAGATGGCCCGCGTGCTGCGGGTTGTTCCCGAGCACCCGGCCACCACCTTCCACGAGGCCGTGCAGTCGATCTGGCTCGTGCACGTGGCCCTGCAGATCGAGTCCAATGGTCACTCCCTGTCCTACGGGCGCCTGGACCAGTACCTGTGGCCCTTCCTGCGTGAGGACCTCGAGGCCGGCCGTGAGACCGACGCCTCCGCCACCGAACTGCTGACCAACCTGTGGCTGAAGACCTTCACCGTCAACAAGATCCGCTCCTGGAGCCACACCCGGTTCTCCGCCGGCAGCCCCCTGTACCAGAACGTCACCATCGGCGGCCAGCACGCCGATGGCTCGGACGCCGTCAATCACCTGTCCTACCTCATCATCACCTCCGTGGCGCAGACCCACCTGCCCCAGCCGAACCTGACCGTGCGCTACCACCACGGCCTGAGCGACAACTTCATGAACGAGGCCATCGAGCTCATGCGGCTGGGTACCGGCATGCCGGCCTTCAACAGCGACGAGGTCATCATCCCCTCGCTGATTGAGCGCGGGGTGGCCCCCGAGGACGCCCACGACTACTCGGCGATCGGCTGCGTCGAGGTCGCCGTCCCGGGCCGCTGGGGATACCGCTGCACCGGCATGAGCTTCCTCAACTTCCCCAAGGCGCTTCTGGTTGCGCTCAACGACGGCGTCGACCCCGCCTCCGGAACCCGACTGGCGCCGGCCTGCGGGCACCTGCGGGACATGACCTCCTTCGACCAGGTCATGTCCGCGTGGGACTCCACCATCCGCGAGTTCCAGCGCAACTGCATCGTGCTGGACGCTGCCTGCGACCTCGCCCTAGAGCACCAGGTCCCCGACCTGCTGTGCTCCGGACTGGTGGACGACTGCATCGGCCGCGGCAAGACCCTCAAGGAGGGCGGCGCCGTCTACGACTTCGTCTCCGGCCTCCAGGTCGGCATCGCCAACCTCGGTGACTCCCTGGCCGCCATCAAGAAGGTCGTCTTCGAGGACCACGCCATCACCGGCGCCCAGCTGTGGGAGGCCCTCCAGTCCGACTTCGCCGGAGAGGAGGGCGAGCGGATCCGTAAGCTCCTGGTCGCCGCCCCCAAGTACGGCAACGACGACGACTACGTGGACGACCTACTCGTGCGCGCCTACGCCACCGACATCGACGAGATCTTCAAGTACAAGAACTCGCGCTACGGGCGCGGCCCCATCGGCGGAACCTACTACGCAGGCACCTCGTCCATCTCCGCGAACGTGCCTCAAGGCGCCTCCACGGCGGCCACCCCCGACGGTCGTCACGCCGGCCAGCCGCTCGCGGAGGGCTGCTCGCCGAGCCACGGCGCCGACGTCAACGGCCCGACCGCCGTGTTCAAGTCGGTCTCCAAGCTGGAGACCGACCGCATCACCGGCGGCGTGCTACTTAATCAGAAGGTCAACCCGCAGATCCTGGCCAAGCCCGAGGACCGGGCGAAGCTCATCGCCATGCTGCGCGCCTTCTTCAACCGACTCCGCGGCTTCCACGTCCAGTACAACGTGGTTGACCGCGCCGTCCTCCTGGACGCCCAGGCCCACCCCGAGCAGCACCGCGACCTGATTGTCCGCGTTGCCGGCTACAGCGCCTTCTTCGTGGTGCTGTCCAAGCAGACCCAGGACGACATCATCGCCCGCACCGAGCAGACCCTCTGAAATCGCCCGCGGCTCAGAACTGATCAGGAAGGAGAACCAAGATGCAGTTCCTTATTGACGATGCTCGCCTGGACCGGGTGGAGCGCGCCCTGAACACCTTCCCCCTCATTGGGGTCACCACGAACCCGTCTATTCTTAAGGTCGGTGGCTTGACGGACTTCGAACGCGATCTGCGCACCATTCGGGAGCTGGTCGGTGATGGCGACCTCCATGTTCAGGTGGTGGCCCGAGACACCGAGGGCATGCTGCGGGAGGCCGACACCATCCGCGAGCTGGTGGGGGAGTCGACCCTCATCAAGATCCCGACGACGGCGGCCGGACTGCCGGCCATGCGGCGGCTCAAGGCCCAGGGGGCTCGCGTGACCGCGACGGCCATCTACTCCACGGCGCAGGGGTTGCTGGCGACGGCGGCCGGGGCGGACTACCTCGCCCCGTACGTCAACCGCATGTACAATGCGGACGTGGACCCGTATGCGGTGATCCGGGCTTTGCGCCAGGACATCGACCGTGAGGGGGTGCCGACCCGGATTCTGGCGGCCAGTTTCAAGAACGTCAAGCAAGTCACTGATGCGGCCGCCGCTGGCGCCCACACGGCGACTATTGGTGCCGACGTGTTGGACGCCATGCTGGCTCTGCCGCAGGTGGAGTCGGCGGTGGACGCGTTCGCTGCTGATTTTCAGGCGGCCTTCTCCGCCCCGGGCATCGCCTGAGGCACCCCGGGGGCTTGGCCCCGTTCCCAGACTGAGGCCGCCCCGCCGCAACGGAGCGGCGGGGCGGCGGCACTGGGCTGACGGTTTGCACCTTCGGTTGACGGTTCGGCACTTAGTACCGACGATTCGTACTTTTCTACGACGGTTCGGCACCTAGGGGTACGTACCGTCGTAAGAAAGTACGAATCGTTGACTAGAAGGTACGAACCGTCGCCGGAAGTGCCGAATCGTCGACTCGAGGGGACGAACCATCAAGCGAGCTACCGAACCTCCACGCCCGGTGACGGTGATCCACCCACCGCAATCAGCCGGGATCCGCCGGCAACCACTGCGATATGCGGGAGCCACCGCGATCCGCTGAGATCCACCGCGACTCGCAGCAATCCGCTGCGGTCCGCCGGAGTTAACGGTGGTCTACCGGCACACGCCAACGGCGCCCGCTCCCAGCGAAGGGGGCGGGCGCCGTCGTCATGTGCCGCACGCAAGCCGTCAGGCGACCGGCTGCGGTTCGATGCCCCACACCTTGGCGTAGTCGCTGATGGTGCGGTCGGAGGAGAAGCGGCCGGAGCGGGTGATGTTCACCCACGCCTTGCGCTGCCAGGCGCGCTGGTCGGCGTAGTCGACGGCCATGGCGTCCTTAGCCTCGCGATAGGCGGCGAAGTCACCCAGCACGTAGTAGACGTCCGCCTGCTCGTTGCCCTCACCCAGGAGGCTGCGGCGCAGATCCGCGAACCAGCCGGAGCCGTTGTCGTCCAGGGTGCCGTCGGTGAAGGCGTCAAGCACACGCTTGAGGCTGGGGACGGACTCGTAGGTGGCCCGCGGGTTGTAGGTGGCCCGCAGGGCCGGCAGCTCGTCCTCGGTGGCGCCGAAGATGTAGGCGTTCTCATCGCCCACGGCGTCCAGGATCTCCACGTTGGCGCCGTCGAGCGTGCCCAGGGTCAGGGCGCCGTTCATCATGAACTTCATGTTGGAGGTACCGGAGGCCTCCTTACCGGCCATGGAGATCTGCTCGGAGACGTCGGCGGCCGGGATGATGTGCTCGGCGGGGGAGACGTTGTAGTTGTGAATGAACACGACCTTGAGGGTCTGGGAGATCACCGGGTCGTTGTTCACCAGCTCCGCGATGGCGTTGATCAGCTTGATGATGCCCTTGGCGCGGATGTAGCCGGGGGCGGCCTTGGCGCCGAAGATGAACACCCGCGGCGGCACCTGCAGTGACGGGTCCTCCTTCATGCGGAAGTACAGGTCCAGGATGTAGATCGCGTTCAGCAGCTGACGCTTGTACTCGTGCAGGCGCTTGATCTGCACGTCGAAGATGGCGTCGGGGTTGATCTCGATGCCTTCGCGCTCGGCCACCCAGGCCGCGAAGTCAACCTTGTTGGCGTGCTTGACCTCGGCCAGGCGGTCCAGCAGAGCGTCGTCGGCGGCATCGGTGTACTCGGCGAGCAGGGACAGGTCCTTGACCCAGGCGTCGGAGCCGGCCACTTCGTCCAGCAGCGCGGACAGGCGCGGGTTGCACTGCCGCAGCCAGCGGCGCGGGGTCACGCCGTTGGTCTTGTTGTTGAAGCGCTCGGGCCACACGTCGTGCCATTCCTTGAGCGTGTCGCGCTTGATGATCTCGGTGTGCAGCGCGGCCACCCCGTTGATGGAGTAGGCGGCATAGCAGGCGATCCAGGCCATGCGCACCTTGTCGCCGGACAGCGGAGCCATGTAGTCGATGCGCATCTGGTCCAGGCCGCGCTCGGCCATCTCCTGGCGGAAGCGGCGGTCGATCTCGCGGACGATCTCCGCGATGCGGGGGAACAGGCGGTCGAAGATGGACATCTCCCAGGTCTCCAGGGCCTCGGCCAGTACCGTGTGGTTGGTGTAGGCGAAGGTCTTAGTGACGATTCCCCAGGCCTGGTCCCAGCCCAGGTGGTGCTCATCCATGAGCAGGCGCATGAGCTCGGGGATGGCGAGCACCGGGTGGGTGTCGTTGAGCTGGATGGAGTTGAAGTCGGCGAAACCGCTCAGGTCATCGCCGTGGTGGGTGACGTAGTTGTCGACGATCTCCTGCAGGGACGCGGAGCAGAAGAAGTACTGCTGGCGCACCCGCAGCACCTTGCCCTCGTAGGTGGTGTCGTTGGGGTAGAGCACGCGGGAGATGTCGGCGGTGCGCTCGCGGTCCACGATCGCATCGGTGAAGCGCTGGGAGTTGAAGGCGTCGTAGTCGAACTCCTCCATGGGCTCGGCCCGCCACAGACGCAGCGTGACGACGTTCTTGGTTCCGTAGCCGGTGATGGGCATGTCGTGGGGGACGGCGCGCACGGTCAGGTCGTTGTAGCGGACGATGCGCTGGGCCTCCTCGCGGCGGATGACGAAGGGGTAGCCCTCCTCCATCCAGGGGTCCGGATGCTCGGTCTGGAACCCGTCCTCGAACAGCTGCTTGAACAGCCCGTAGCGGTACAGGATGCCGTATCCGGCCACAGGCAGGTCCAGGGTGGCGCAGGAGTCCAGGAAACAGGCGGCCAGACGGCCGAGCCCGCCGTTGCCCAGAGCGGCGTCGGGCTCCTGCTCGAGCACGTCGGTGAGGTTCTGCCCGAAGGCGTTCACGGCCTGGGTGGCCTCCTCGACCAGGCCCAGGTTGGTCAGGTTGTTCAGCAGGGCGCGTCCCTCGAGGAACTCGGCGGAGAAGTAGTGCTCCATCCTGCCGGCACGGTACTTCTGCTCGGTGGCGTACCAGTCGTCCGCGATGGCGTCGACGACGGCGGCGGACAGCCCCTGCCAGACCTCCATGGGGGTGGAGGCCTCGGCTGGACGGCCGGAGACTGAGCGCACCTGGGAGGACACGCTGCTGGGGAGAATCTTCGACATCTTTATTCCCTTACGTGGGCGTCAGGACAGCGCTGCAAGGATCTTGCAGCAAGGACAGCATACGGCGATCGTACTCATGATACAGGGCTTACTGCCTCCCGGAGAGCGTGGGCATTGCCTCACGAAGCGGGTGGCTCGTGGATGGCGGCGATGACAACGGTGCGGGCTATGCGGTCGAGGTGGTGAGGATGATGCACGTGGTGAGCTTGGGCACTGAGAGAACAGGTGGGGAATGGCAACATCGGCGTTGGCGCTTGAGGTGAGGGCCTCGGATGGCGAACTGGAACTGGTTAGGATGTCTTCCTCGCCACGATATAAAACCTGTGGATGCTGCCTTCGATTACGCCGGTCCTGTCAAGAACCTCTTGCGCCTCGTACAACTGTTCAAGGCAACCGTCAACAGAAAACCCGGGAAACTCCCAGTCGATGATCCTGGCGAACCAGACAAGCGCGCCCACATCGTAGAACCGTATCGGTCGGCGAGCATCTCCGCCTTCCAGCACTTCAAAGCCCTGCGCAAGGAGCTCCGCTGTTCTCACCTCAAGGTATTGCTTGGGGTATGGTGCTTCCTTGACATGGGGAAGAAGGAGTTGAACCAGTTCTTGGTCGTTCTCTGCGCCAACCTGCTGTGTAAGGAATAGTCCGCCCGGCCTTAGCGTGCGCCGCAGTTCCGCGGTGTCGTATGCCCCATGTCGGTTCGTGATGATGTCGAAGCTGTCATCGGGGAAGGGAAGTCTCTCTTCTCCGTCAGCCTCCTTGAAATCGATCCCCAGGGGCAGCAAGACTTCCTCGCACAGTTTCACGTTGGGCGGATAGCCCTCGATCGCCGCGGTGCGTTCGTTGGGGTGGTGGAAGGAGAGCAACAACTCTCCGCCTCCGGTTTCCATGTCCAGCAGCTGCATGTCGTCTGTCCGGTACTTCTGAACGATCTCTCGAAACTCCCACGGCAGGTCGTCTTCTTCTGTGTATCTGCCGTGAATATGGGAAAAGTCCCAACCGTGAATATGGGCGACGCGCTCTTCTAGCTCCCATGCCTGCTTCAAATGTTCCGCGTTCATTGTATGCTGCTCCTTCCGAAAGAGGCGTGACGACTGAATTTGCTGTCTGGTCGTGTTTGTGGGTGTGGTGGTTCGGGTCCGCGGCTGGTGGCGTGGTGGTCGTTTTCGGGCTGACAAGGTCGTGCTTAGGTTGACGAGGACGTTTTCGGCGGGGATATTCTCGGGCCAGCGTCGGGGGAGGGCGGCTCGTGTGTTTGGGTGACGATTCGCCATGAACGACGACGGTTCGTACATCTACCCCACGAACCGTCGCGACAAGTGCCGAATCGTCGACCGCGACGCATGAACCGTCACCAAAGTCAGCGCCCCTCCACCCCAAACACGAAGAGTCGCTGTCTAATCATCCTTAGGGTGAGTCGGGCAACGTTACAACGCTTTCTTTCGTATCAGTGCGGGGAGTGCCTTTACCGACTCCACGACGTCATCGGCTACGGGAAGAGACGTGTCTGTCGTCTGCAACGTGTATTTGCCCGTTTGTACTTGGACGGTTCTCAGCCCAGCCTTGATACCCATGGCGATATCTGTGGAGGCATCGTCACCGACTATCCAGGTTCGACGTGGATTGGCAGGAGCTGGAGTACTGCGCAGCGCCAGGTTTACGAAGTCGGTGCTCGGCTTGCCTACCACCTGTGCCGTAAGGCTTGCGGCGTACTCGAGTGCGGCGACTAGCGCCCCGGTGTCGAGGTGTGCCGAGCCGTCGGACAGGAAGTACTGTCCCTTCTGCAAGGCGATCAGATGAGCGCCGCGGCGCAGGGCGGCGAATGCATCGTCCAATAGCGTGTAGGTTAGATGCGCGCGCACGTCCCCAACCACGACGTGTGTGGGATTCTCATGCGGGCCCACGACTTTTATCCGATTGGTAAGCTCGGTGGTGATGGCCTCGTTGCCCAGCACTAGCACTCGTGCTGTGGGATCGCCACCGAGTGCGACCGCAGCCGCCACCACGGGAGTGAATAGTTCGTCGATCCGCACATCGAGGCCGAGTGCTAGAAGTGCCGTATGCAGCTCTGCCGTGTCTTTGGAGTCCGTGTTGGTGAGGAACCGCAGGGTGTGCCCGTCTGCGCGCAACTTCTGCACTACCGCTCGGGCGCCCTCAAGTAGGCCCTCACGGGTATAGAGCGTGCCCTCAAGATCCAGCAGTACTGTCTGTCGAGCGGTCATGACACCTCACAGGTTTTCCGGATACATGTTGGTTTGTGGTGCGTTGGAGCTTTCTGATACCCGGATTTCGAGTATGTGTGGTAAGGGCCCGGTGACGTTTCAGCGCCACCGGGCCCCTACGACGGAGCAGGCGTGTTTCCCGCCTGATCTGCTTATCAGTCCCGCGACGGCCGCAGGAAGATGGCGCCCATCGGGGGGACCCGCAGCCGCACCGAGGCGGGGCGGCCGTTCCAGGGCAGTTCCTCGGCCTCGACGTGCCCGAGGTTGCCCACGCCGGAGCCGCCGTACTCGGGAGCGTCGGTGTTGATGACCTCGTCCCAGCCGCCGGCGAAGGGCAGGCCCACCCGGTAGCCCTCGTGCGGGGTGCCGGCGAAGTTGACGATCACCGCCACCAGGTCCGAACGCCCGTCCGGCCCAGTGCCCTTGCGTAGGTAGGACAGCACGTTGTGGTCGCCGTCGCCGGCCTCGATCCACTCGAAGCCCCGGTGGGAGAAGTCATCGGCCCACAGGGCGGGGGAGTCCTTGTAGAAGGCGTTCAGATCGCTGACGAGCCGCAGCAGCCCGGTGTGACCGGGATCGTCCAGGATCCACCAGTCCAGGGAGTTGTCCGAGTTCCATTCGGCGCCCTGCCCGAACTCCTGCCCCATGAACAGCAGCTGCTTGCCGGGGTGGGACCACTGGTAGGCGTACAGGGCGCGCAGACCGGCCAACTCCTGCCAGGCGTCACCCGGCATCTTGGACAGCAATGAGCCCTTGCCGTGCACGACCTCATCGTGGCTCAGCGGCAGGATGAACTGCTCGGAGAAGGCGTACACCAGGGAAAAGGTCAACTCCCCGTGGTGGTAGCGGCGGTTGATGGGCTCCTCGGCCAGGTAGCGCAGGGTGTCGTTCATCCACCCCATGTTCCACTTCAGCCCGAAGCCCAGCCCGCCGTACTCGGTGGGGGCGGTGACGCCCGGCCAGGCGGTGGACTCCTCGGCGATCATGACCGTGCCGGGGTTCTTCCGGTAGGCGGTGGCGGTGGCCTCCTGCAGGAAGCTGATCGCCTCCAGGTTCTCCCGGCCGCCGAACTGGTTGGGGTGCCACTGGCCCTCCTCGCGGGAGTAGTCCAGGTAGAGCATGGAGGCGACGGCGTCCACGCGCAGGCCGTCTACGTGGAACTCGCCCAGCCAGTAAAGGGCGTTGGCCACCAGGAAGTTGCGCACCTCGTTGCGGCCGAAGTTGAACACGTAGGTGCCCCAGTCGGGATGTTCGCCGCGCTGCGGGTCCGGGTCCTCATACAGGGCAGTGCCGTCGAAGCGCGCCAGCGCCCACTCGTCCTTGGGGAAGTGGGCGGGTACCCAGTCCAGGATGACGCCGATGCCGGCCTGGTGGAGCTGGTCCACCAGGTAGCGGAAGTCATCCGGGGTGCCGAAGCGGGCGGTCGGGGCGTAGTAGCCGGAGACCTGGTAGCCCCAGGAGCCGCCGAAGGGGTGCTCGGCCACGGGCAGGAACTCCACGTGGGTGAAGCCGGCGTCCTTGACGTAGGGGACCAGCTCGTCGGCCAGGCCCCGGTAGCCCAGTCCCTGCCGCCAGGAGCCGATGTGTACCTCGTACACGCTCATCGGTCCGGAGTGCGGGTCGGTGACCGCACGGTGGGACATCCACTCCTCGTCGTTCCACTCGTGGAAGCGGTCGGTGACCACGGAGGCGGTGGCGGGCGGCACCTCGGTGGCGCGCGCCATGGGGTCGGCCTTCTGGTGCCAGGAGCCGTCCTGGAAGCACAGCTCGAACTTGTAGCGAGCACCCACGCCCACGCCGGGAATGAACAGCTCCCACACGCCGGAGGCGCCCAGGGAGCGCATGGCGGAGGCGGTGCCGTCCCAGTAGTTGAAGTCGCCCACCACGCGCACGGCCCGCGCGTTGGGCGCCCACACCGCGAAGGCGACGCCGTCGACGTCTCCCATGGTGCCGGAGTAGTGCTTCAGGTGCGCGCCCAGCACCTCCCACAGCTCCTCGTGGCGGCCCTCGGAGATGAGGTAGGTGTCCATCTCACCCAGGGTCGGCAGGAAGCGGTAGGGGTCGTCGACGGTGATGGTCTCCTCCCCGTAGGTCACCTCGATGCGGTAGTCCGGGATCTCATCTCCGGGGACGACGGCGACCCATACGCCGTCCTGCTCGTGGCGGGCGGGGAAGGAACCCTCCGGGGTGACCACGACGACGGCGTCGGCGAGGTGGCGCACAGTGCGGATGGTTACGCCGTCGGCGCCCACATGGGCGCCAAGCACCTCATGCGGATTGTGGTAGCGGCCGTAGGCGACATCCGCGAGGACCCAGGGGTCCACGGGGACTGGCGCGGGGCCAGTGGCCTGCGGCGGCGGGGCGTCGTTGGATTCGGGGGCGGGCTCGGGGCTGGTGACGTCGGTCATGTTCTCACTCTCCCATGCGGTGACCGGCTGAGGGGGGACTTTATACCGGTGCAACCCGGCGTGGACGAATATGTCTCACGCCGCCGGGTGGGCGGCGCGGGACACGAACGGTCAGGTGGTCAGAATCATCTTGATTCCGTGCAACGGGATGGCGACCCAATCGGGGCGGTTGCGCGCCTCATAGACCGCCTCGTACAGGGCCTTGTCGAGTTCGAGGGCGTTCAGCAACGTGGTCTCCCGGCGGCCGGGTCGGGCGGCCTGGGCGGGGGCCGACGTCGGGGCGGCGGACCAGTAGCCGTCCAGGAAGGCGCCGCGCACCGCGCCCAACCAGTCGGGGTGGGTGGCGTGGCCCACCTCGGCCGCGTAGTCGAAGGAGCGCAGCATGCCGGCCACATCCCGTAGCGGCTGATCGGGGCGGCTGCGCTCGGCCAGCGGGCGCAGCGGCTCGCCTTCGAAGTCCAGCACATACCAGCGGTCCTCCTCGACGGCGTGCAGCACCTGACCCAGGTGGTAGTCGCCGTGTACCCGGGTAGCCGGCTCCAGCCGGTCCAGTGCCGCCAGCTCAGCCAGTACCGCTTCCACGCGTGCGCGCAGGCTCGGCAGCCGGCTCTCCAGCTCGGGCACCTCGTCCATCGCCCAGTGGGCCCGCGCGCGCAGCGCCGCGGCCAACTCGGTGGGGGAGGGCGGCGCGGTGGTGCCCAGGACGGAGGCCAGGTGGGTGTGCATCTGGGCGGTGGTGTCGCCCAGGTCCCGCGCCAGGGCCAGGGCCCGCTCGCGCTGCGGGCCGGTGTCGTCGGCGGCGGCGAGCGTGCAGAACAGCTCGAAGCCGTCGTCTGCGCGGGGCACGAAGGTGCAGGCCACGCCCGCATCCGCGGTGTGCTCGGCGCCATCCGCATCGGCCCAGGTCAGCGTCGTCCACGCCACCGGGGTACGCACTCGGTCCCAGCCGTCGCGGGCCAGCGCCACCGACACCTCCACGTCCGGGTTGCGGCCGGGTGCGAGCACCCGGAACAGCTTCACGATCAGGTCGCCGGTGACGGCGTCGGCGTCTCCCGCCGCCGAGGCATCGCCGGGGGCGGGCATAACCACCGAGGTGTTGGACTGCTCGCCGGTGGTCACCCGCAACCGTTCGGCGCGCTCGGCGATGGCCAGCGCCCCGTTGTCCCCGAGGGTGGTGCCGGCGTCCAGGGCGGAGTTGGCCCAGGCACGCCAGAAGCGCGGGTGATGGGCGCCGTCCACCAGCGCCACCGGCTCGCCGTCGGGCCCGGGCATCACGAAGCCCTCGTTGCCGGCCGCCTCCCCGGCGGTGGAGAAGCCGGCCAGTGCGGCGGCTGGTTCAAGCACCAGTGGCACATGTACCAGCACCGGCGTCCCCTCCCCACGGGGTACGGCAACCAGCAGGTCGCGCACGCCGTCGGCCAGCTCCCAGCGGCCCGCGAATCGTAGCGGTCCGCCGGCCGGCTCGCCCTTGAGCGGATACCAACGGCGCTGCCCCATCCAGTCCGCGAGCGCCGCCAGCAGGGCGGCGTCATCGGGCCAGGCCGGGGCGGCCCGTCCGGTAACCATCGGGTTGCTCATCTCTCCTCCTCACGGTTCGGGGCGGCGGCCAGCCACCAGTAGCCGCGCGCCGGCAGCGTGACCGTCAGCCTCCCCCGGGTGTCGACGGCGGGTGGTGCGGCATGCGGGCGGGTCGCCAGCACGGTGCGTGTGGCCCACCCGGCCAGTTCGGGCAACTCCACGCCCGCCTCGACGGGGCGGTCGGCCAGGTTTGCCAGGCACACCAGCGTCTGGCCAGCCTCCCGGCCGGCGGCCGCGGGGTCCTCGGTGCGAGTATGCGCCAGGACGGCTGGGTCGGATACTTCGCGCAGCTGGAAGTCCCCGCGCCCCAGCACCGGGTGCTCGCGCCGCACCCGCAGCACGCGGCGCAGGAAGTGCAGCAGCGAGTCGGGGTCCGCCAGGGCGTCGGCCACACAGCGGTCGGCGTAGTCGTCGGCGTCGATCAGCGGCAGGGTGAGCGCGGCGGGGTCCGCGCAGGCGGAGAAGCCCATATTCGCCGAGCGGTCCCACTGCATGGGGGTGCGCACGGCGTCCCGGTCGGGCAGCCAGATGTCCTCGCCCATGGCGATCTCGTCGCCGTAGTATAGGCAGGGCGAGCCGGGCAGGGACAGCAGCAGCACATGGGCCAACTCCAGCTCGGCCCGCGAGTCTCCCAACAGCGGGGCCAGACGCCGACGGATACCGACGTTGGCGCGCATGCGGTCCTGCGGCGCATACCAGCGGTACATGCGCTCGCGTTCGGCGTCGGTGACCATTTCCAGGGTCAACTCGTCGTGGTTGCGCAGGAAGGTGCCCCACTGGCCGTGCGCCGGGATCGGCGGAGTCTCCCGGAGCACGTCGCGGATCGCGGTGGCCGTGCCCTCGCGCAGCGCGGAGAAGATGCGCGGCATGACGGGGAAGTGGAAGCACATGGTGCATTCGGGCGCGTCCGGGCTGCCGAAGTAGGCCACCACGTCGGCCGGCCACTGGTTGGCCTCCGCGATGGTGATGGTGCCGGGGAACTCCCGGTCGAGCATTTCGCGCAGCCCGGCGATCAGGCGGTGGGTGCCCGGCAGGTTCTCACAGTTGGTGCCCTCCTCCTCCACCAGGTAGGGGATGGCGTCCAGGCGGAACCCGTCCACCCCGGTGCGCGCCCAGAAGCGCACCACCTCGTGCACCGCGGCCACTACGGCCGGGTTGTTGTAGTTCAGGTCCGGCTGGTGGGAGAAGAAGCGGTGCCAGAAGTACTGACCGCGCACCTCGTCGTAGGTCCAGTTGGAGCGCTCGGTGTCCACGAAGATGATGCGGGCATCGGCGTAACCGGAGTCGTCGTCGGCCCACACATAGAAGTCCCCGTAAGGGCCGTCCGGGTCGTGGCGGGACGCCTCGAACCAGGGGTGGGCGGCGGAGGTGTGGTTGAGCACCATGTCGATCACGATGCGGATGCCCCGCTCGTGGGCGGACGTCACCAGGGCGCGGAAGTCGTCCATGGTCCCGTAGCGGGGATCGACGCCGGTGTAGTCGGCGATGTCGTAGCCGCCGTCGCGCATGGGCGAGGGGTAGAAGGGCGGGATCCAGATCGCATCCACGCCCAGCCAGGCCAGGTAGTCCAGTCGGGAGGTCAGGCCGCGAAAGTCACCGACGCCGTCGGCGTCGGAGTCCGCGAAGGAGCGCAACAGCGCCTCATAGAACACCGCGGTGCGGAACCAGTCCGGGTCTGGGCGCAGGCCCGGCCGCGGCTGCGCGGGCAGGACGGGAACACCGGGAACGGTCACGGGGCTCCTTTTACTTGTCGGCAGTTGAGTGGTGGATGGGCGCGGCCGTCACAGGGGCTCGACGGAGAAGACGTGGGCGACACGACCCGCGAAGGGGTCCAGGCGCACGTAGTTCTGCCCCGACCATTCGTAGGTGTCCCCGGTGAGTTCGTCCGTGACGCGCAGCACCGGCCGGGACCCATCCACCCAGCCGGGCAGACCCAACTGCTCCAGGTTCAGGTAGACCTCGCCCTCACGGGCGCCGTAGGGGTCCAGGTTGACGATCGTGAGGACCACGTCGTCCTTACCGGTGGCGGAGTGGGCGGCGTCCACCCGCTTGGAGTAGGCGATCAGCGACTCGTCGCTGGTGGCGTGGAACCAGACGTCGCGCAGCTGCTGCAGCGCCGGGTGGGCGCGACGGGCGGCGTTCAGGCGGGTGAGCAGATCCTCAATGCCGTTGACGCGGGCCGCCCCGAAGTCACGCTGCTTGAACTCGTACTTCTCGTTGTCGATCTGCTCCTCGAAGCCGGGACGCGGTACCGACTCGGCCAACTCGTAGCCGGAGTAGATGCCCCAGCTGGGCGACATGGTGGCGGCCAGCACGGCCCGCAGCTTGAAGGCGGGCACCTTCCCGTTGGTCATGAAGGGGGTGAGGATGTCGTGCGTGGTGGGCCAGAAGGTGGGGCGCAGGATGTGCGCGGTCTCCTGGGACAGCTCCACCAGGTATTCGGTCAACTCCTGCTTGGTGTTGCGCCAGGCGAAGTAGGTGTAGGACTGGTGGAAGCCGATCTTCGCCAGGGTGCGCATCATCGCCGGGCGGGTGAAGGCCTCCGCCAGGAACAGCACCTCGGGGTTGTCCGCACGCACCTGCCGGATCAGCCGCTGCCAGAAGGGAAGGGGCTTGGTGTGCGGGTTGTCCACCCGGAAGATCGTCACCCCGTGGCTGATCCAGGTGCGCACCACCTGGAGGATCGCCTGGTAGATGCCCTCCGGGTCGTTGTCGAAGTTGAGGGGGTAGATGTCCTGGTACTTCTTGGGCGGGTTCTCGGCGTAGGCGATCGACCCGTCGGCCAGGACGGTGAACCACTCGGGGTGCTCGGTCACCCAGGGGTGGTCGGGCGAGCACTGCAGGGCCAGGTCGAGGGCCACCTCCATGCCGAGCTCGCGCGCCCGCATGACGAGGGCGTCGAAGTCCTCGAAGGTGCCCAGCTCCGGGTTGATGGCGTCGTGCCCGCCGTCGGGCGAGCCGATGCCGTAGGGGGAGCCCGGGTCGTCGGGGCGGGCGTTGAGCGTGTTGTTGCGGCCCTTGCGGTTGGTGGTGCCGATGGGGGAGACCGGGGTCAGGTACAGCACGTCGAAGCCCATGGCCGCGATCCGGTCCAGCCGTTGGGCGGCCGTCTGCAGGGTGCCGCTGTGCCAGTTCCCCTGCTCGTCACGGTGCGCTCCCAGGGAGCGGGGGAAGATCTCGTACCAGGAGCCGGCCAGGGCGCGGCGGCGGTCCACCTGCAGCGGGTAGGTGGCGGACGGGGAGACGTGGTCGCGCAGCGGCAGCCGGTCCAGGACCGCCATCACCTCCCCGGCCAGCCCGGCGGCCAGGCGGTCCGCGGGGGAGGCGGACTCGTCGCGCAGGGCGGTGGCGGCGGCGCGCAGCACCTCGGTGTCGGCCGCATCGCGGCCCGGGACGGCGGCCGCCCGCTCCATCACCCGGGCGCCCTCCTCCAGCATGAGGGCGACGTCGACGCCGGCGGGCACCTTCACGCCGGCGTCGTGCGCCCAGGTGCCGTAGGGGTCCGACCAGCCCTCCACGCGGATGCCCCAGTCGCCCGGGGCGTCGGCGGCCAGGCGCGCCTCGTAGCGGTCCAGCCCGATGCCGACCTCGTACATGCGGGCGCTGGGGCCGTCGCTGCCGTCGGGGCGAACCAGGACGGCGGTCGCGCCGAAGCGGTCATGCCCCTCCCGGAACACGGTGGCGCGGATCGGGAAGACCTCGTCCGGCACCGCCTTGGCCGGCCAACGCCCGTCCTCGATGACGGGGAAGACCTCGGTTACTGGGATGCGGCCCACCGGCGCGTATGGGGCCGGCAGTGGGACCTGGGCGGACGGCGGAGCCGTCGGGTCGGCGGGGGCTACGTGGCTGGTGGGCGTCGTCTTCGCCGCGCGCGGCGTGGTGTTAGGGGTCACAGCGCAAGCGTACCTGCCCGCGCGCGTGCGCGGGGCCGCCGCGGCATCGGGAAGATTACGAGCGCCGCACCACGCGTGAACTGGATCGGCTCCGGCCGCTCATGGTTGCCCTCTTCTTCCCGGCTCAGTAGTTCATGTGCATGGCGGTGCGCACCGCGTCGAGGGTCTGCTCGGCCACCGCATTGGCCTTGGCGTTGCCGTCGGCCAGGACCTGCAGCAGGTAGTCCTCATTGGCGGCCAGCTCGGCGCGGCGGGCACGGATGGGGGCGAAGAACTCGTTGACCGCCTCGGTGGTGATCCGCTTGAGCGTGCCGGCGCCGCCGTCGCCGATCTGCTCGGCCAGCGATTGCGGCTCCCCGGCCCCGCACAGGGAGGCCAGCGTCAGCAGATTCGCCACCTCCGGGCGGCCCTCGGGATCGTAGGTGATGTGACGGTCGGAGTCGGTCTTGGCCTTCTTGAGCGCCTTGGCGGTCTCGTCCGCACTCATGCGCAGCTCGATGGTGTTGTGACGCGACTTGCTCATCTTCTCCCCGTCCAGGCCCAACAGCAGCGGCGCCTCGGAGAGCAGCGCCTCCGGACGGCGGAAGACCGGGTGCTCCTTGACGGCCCGCCCGTAACGCTTGTCGAAGCGCTGGGCGATCAGCCGGGCCTGCTCCAAGTGAGGCAGCTGGTCCTTGCCCACCGGCACCAGGTTGGCCTGGCAGAACAGGATGTCGGCGGCCTGGTGCACCGGGTAGGTGAGCATCAGCCCGGACATGGCGCGCCCGTCGGTGGCCTCCAGCTCGGCCTTGACCGTGGGGTTGCGGTGCAGCTCGGACTCGGTGACCAGCGACAGGAACGGCAGCATCAGTTGGTTGGCGGCCGGGACGGCCGAGTGAGCGAAGATCGTGGATCGGCGCGGGTCCACCCCGACCGCCAGGGAGTCTGCCACCAGCGACAGCACGCGCTCACGGATCGGGCCCACGCCGTCGCGGTCGGTGATCACCTGGTAGTCGGCCACCAGAATCCACGTGTCCACGCCCCGGTCCTGGATGCCCTTCCAGGAGTGCATGGTGCCGAAGTAGTGGCCCAGGTGCATGTTGCCCGTGGGACGCACACCCGTGAGCATCCGGTAGCGGCCGGGATTGACGTCCAGATCAGCCTCGATCTCGGCGCTGCGGGCCACCGAGCGGGCCAGCGAGGCGGCGTCCGTAGAGCGGGAAAGGACCTCACCGGCGTCCGCAGCCCCCTGGGAGTTGCTGGAGGGGCTGGTGGTGGTCATTTCGTGCTGCGTCATGGCGGACATCCTAAGGGGCGATGCCGAGCGGGCCGGAATCGTGTCTCCAGCGGCCGTCGGGCAAAACGCGGCCGTGGCGGCGGTTGCGCGGCGGAGACACAGGGGATCAGCCGCCTACTCCTCCGGCAGGCCGACCAGCTTCTCCCCGGACAGGTAGATACGCAGCGAAAGCGCATCCAGCGTGGTGGTGTCCCCGGGCCGGTCCTGCCGGCAGTCCGTCGCACCGGAGCGCGAGGCGCGGGCGCGGGCGCGGGCCGCCGGCCCCCGGCCGACCCGGTGGGCGAGGGCGAAGGCGGAGGTGTGTGGGCGCGGCACCGCCCACGTGGAGTCCCACATCAGGTGCCAGTCGGTGCCGCGTCCGTCGGGGAGCGTGACGTCCTCCTGGCCGAGGGAGCCGTTGATGACCAGCAGCAGGTCGGCGTCACCCATGGGGGTACCCGAACGGAGCATCTGCACCACGCGCGTCCACGGATCGTGCCAGGCGGCCACGTCCATCGGGTCGGCGTTGGCGCGGAACCAGGACAGGTCCGGCAGGACGTCCCCGTCGGCCGTGGAGCCGCTGGCGAAGGCGGTCGGGCGCAGCACCGGGTGCTGGTCGCGCAGGTTGATCAGGAAGTGGGTGGTGGCGATCAGGTCCCGCTGCCAGGTGGTCAGGTTCCAGTCGTACCAGGAGATCGGCGAGTCCTGACAGTAGGAGTTGTTGTTGCCCCCCTGGGTGCGCCCCATCTCGTCTCCGCCCAGCAGCATGGGCGTGCCGGCGGAGACCAGCAGGGTGCCCAACACGTTGCGGGAGGAGCGGCGGCGCAGGATCTCGATGGGGCCTCCGCCCATGCCCTCCGGCAGGGGACCCTCGAAGCCGTGGTTCCAGGAGCGGTTGTCGTCGGTGCCGTCGCGGTTGTCTTCACCGTTGGCCAGGTTGTGCTTGTAGTCGTAGCAGACCAGATCACGCAGGGTGAAGCCGTCGTGGGCGGTGACGAAGTTGATCGACGCCAGCGGGCCGCGCCCGCCCGGGTACTCGCCGTAGCTGAACATGTCGGCGCTGCCGCTCAGGCGCGTGGCCAGGTCCCGCAGGTCGTTGCCGGGGCGCCCCTTGGACATCTCGGAGGCGTCGTGCAGCCAGAAGGAGCGCACCGTGCCGCGGTAGCGGTCATTCCAGTCGTGGAAGGGGGCCGGGAACTCGCCCGTGCGCCAGCCGCCCGGGCCGATGTCCCAGGGTTCGGCGATCAGCTTGGTGTTCTGCAGCACAGGGTCGGTGGCCATGGCGATCAGCAGCGGATGGCGCGACTGGAACTCGGAGGCATCCCGTCCCAGGGTCACCGCCAGGTCGAAGCGGAAGCCGTCGATGCCGACGTCGCCCGCCCAGTAGCGCAGCGAGTCCAGTACCAGCTGCACCGCCCGGGTGGAGCGGAAGTCCACTGTGTTGCCGGTGCCGGTGACGTCCACGTACTGGGCGGGCCGGTAGGGGGCGTGCAGGTAGTACTCGAGGTTGTCCAGGCCCCGCAGCGACAGTGCGGGCCCGTCCATACCCGACTCGCAGGTGTGGTTGTAGACCACGTCCATGATGATCTCGAGGCCGGCCTCGTGCAGCATTGAGACCATGCCGCGGAACTCGTCCAGCACCGCCTGCGGACCGGCCTCGCGGGCCGCCCGAGTGGCGTAGGAGGGCTCGGGCGCGAAGTAGGACAGGGTCGAGTAGCCCCAGTAGTTGGTCCGCTCGCGCTGGAGCAGGAAGGCCTCGGAGAAGGCGGCGTGCACGGGCAGCAGCTCCACGGTGGTCACGCCCAGTGAGCGCAGGTGGGAGACGGCGGCCGGATGTGCCAGGCCCGCGTAGGTGCCGCGCAGCTCCGGGGGCACACCGGGCATCGAGTGGGTGAAGCCCTTCACGTGCGTCTCGTAGATGACGGTGCGCTCTTCGGGTACGCGTGGGCCGGGGACGACGGGGAACTGCTCGCCGGTCACCACGCCGAGAGCGGTGTGTCCGGCGGAGTCCAACTCGGAGGGCAGGAAGGGCGCATAGGTGGGCGACAGGTCCGCGTCGACGGCGTGCGCGTACAGCTCCGGGCCCAGGCGGGGGGCGCCTTCGATGGCGCGGGCGTAAGGGTCTAGCAGCAGCTTGCGGGGGTTGAACAGCAGCCCCTCCGACGGGTTCCACGGGCCGTAGGCGCGATAGCCGTAGCGCTGCCCGGCGCGTACCCCGGGGACGTGCGCGCTCCAGGCGCCGCGGACGGGGCCGTGCATGCCGATGCGCCGTTCGGAGGTGATCGCGCCGTCGGCGTCGGTGGTCAGCAGACACAGGTCCACCGCGTCGGCACGCGGCGCCACCACCACGAAGTCGGCGCCGTCCTCGGTGAGCGTGGCGCCCAGCCGAGTGCGGTCCGAGGCATCGGAGTCGGCACGGGCAGCAGGTTGCGGCTCTGGCGTGGAGGACATGGACATGAATCCTATTGTTGAGCAAGGAGACGCGGGATGTTACACCATTGCAGCGGCTTATGGCGCGCGGATTATGCGGGGCGCGTCGGTGAGGGTGACCGAGCGCTCACCGGTGACGGCGGCGCGATATGGCAACCTTGTACGCATGAAAATAGTCGTCTGCATCAAGCACGTCCCTGACGTGCAGTCCGAGCGTCGTATGGAGGAGGGGCGCCTGGTCCGCGGTGAGGAGGACGTCCTCAACGAGCTGGACGAGAACGCCGTCGAGGCCGCGGTGGCCCTGGTCGAGGACCTGGGTGGCGAGGTGATCGCCCTGTGTATGGGTCCCGAGGACGCCGAGGACGGCGTGCGCCGTGCCCTGCAGATGGGTGCCGACTCCGGCGTCGTCGTCAGCGACGACGCGCTGGTGGGCGCCGACGTACCTACCACCGCCCGCACGCTCGCCGCGGCCGTGTCGAAGATCGGGGGCGCGGAGTCCGGGCCGGGTGACGTGGATCTGGTCATCACCGGCATGGCTTCGCTGGATGCCATGACCTCCATGCTTCCGGGCGCGCTCGCGGCCGCACTGCACGTGCCGGCGCTGACCCTGGCCGGATCGCTGGAGGTGAGCGCCGATGAGGCGACCATCACCCGTTCCGCCGGCACCGTGCGCGAGGTGCTCTCCGCCCCGCTGCCCGCGCTGGTGTCCGTCACCGACCAGGCCAACGAGCCGCGCTACCCCAACTTCGCCGCCATGCGGGCCGCCCGCAAGAAGCCGCTGGACGTCTGGGATCTTGACGACCTCGGCCTGCCCGCCGGCGAGCCGAGCATCGCCGTCATCGACTTCACCGAGCGGCCCGCCCGTGAGGCCGGCATCATCCGCACCGACGCCGGTGAGGCCGGGCGCGACCTGGCCGCCTGGCTGGTAGACCACGAGCTCGTGTGAGCGGGAACAACCCGGAAGGAATGACGAGTAATCATGAGTGAAATCACCTCCGAAACCGCTCCCGGCGGCCGTCTCGACGCGCCCGTGCTCGTTCTGGTGGACCGCACCGGCGAGGGCGCCCCGACCGGTGCCGGCCTCGGTCTGGTGTCCACGGCCCGGGGGCTGACCGCCGGCGACGTCGTCGCGCTCGTGGCGGGCGACATCGACTCCGATACCGCTGCTGCGCTGACAGCCGCCGGTGCGACCCGCCTGCTCACCGCCGACCTGGGCGGCCGTGAGACCGTGGCCGCCGTCGCCGCCGACGCCGTGGTTGCGGCCGTGGGCTCCGTCGCCCCCGCGGTCGCGCTCGTCGGGGCCGACTACCGCGGCAAGGAGATCGCCGGCCGGGCGGCCGTGCTGCTCGGCTCGGCCTGCGCCTCCGACGTCGGCGACCTGCGCGTGGTCGACGGCGAGTTGCACGCCTCCAAGCTGGTGCTGTCCGGCACCTGGTCGACCACCATGACCGTTTCGGCGCAGGCCGACCACACCCCGGTCATCTCCGTGCACCCGAGTGCCGCGGCATCCGCACCGAGCGCGGCCGGCTCCGACGTCCCGGCCGTGGAGGCGCTTGAGGTGCCGCTCAGCGCCGAGGCGGCGGCCGTCAAGGTCGTCTCCCGAGAGGTGGGCGACGCCGCCGCGGGCCCCGACCTGTCCGAGGCCCAGCGGGTGGTGGTGATGGGGCGCGGCACCGACGGCGACGTCACCCTGGTGCACTCCCTCGCCGATCCGCTCGACGCCGCCATCGGCGCCACCCGCGTGGCCTGCGACGAGGGCTGGATCGAGCGCTCCGCCCAGGTGGGACAGACCGGTGTCTCCATCGCCCCCAGTCTGTACATCGGGTTGGGCGTGTCGGGCGCCGTCCACCACACCAGTGGCATCCAGGGTGCCGGCACGATCGTCGCCATCTGCGACGACTCCGAGGCCCCGATCTTCGAGATGGCCGACTACGGCGTGGTCGGCGACGTCGCCGAGGTCGTGCCCCAGCTGGTTGAGGAGTTGGCGCGCCTGCGCGGCTGAGCGTCACCTGCTGTACTTCCGACGGTCCGCCCCGTCCCGGTTCGTTCCGAGGCGGGGCGGCTTCATGCGCCGCGATCGGTAGAAGTTACGTGCTGAGGTCGGTAGTTATGGGGCTATTCGTGTTTGTGGGTGTGGTGGTTAGGTGCCGCAGGTGGTTGTGTTCGGGGGCGAGCCGGTCGGCAAGGTGGTCGTGCTCGGGCTGTTGAGGACGTTCTGGCCGGTCAGAGGACCGTCGCCGGGCTGGCGGGGACGTCCTCGGGCCGACGTCGGGCTGGATACGCGGACGTTGACCTGAACGTACGGGCCGCCGTGCCTGGCACGTCGTGGCAAGGTCGTGTTGTGTAAGTCGTTTGTGCTGGTGGGGCGGTGCTGGCGATGTGGGTGCCTCCGGGCGGGCTAGCCCGTGTGCTCGGTGAAGATTGTTGTGCGCAGGGCGTTCCCGCGGTGTTGGGGACCTGGTTGTCGGCAGCCGAGGGGGCGAGTGGGTCTTGCGCCGCCCTGGTTGGACCGCTCACGCCCCGATGGACCCCTCACGCCCGGTTGGACCGCTGTAACCGGCGGCTACGGCGGTCCAACCGGGGAACAGGGGTCCAACCGGGGAACAGGGGTCCAACCGGGGAACAGGGGTCCAACTGACAGGCTCAACAGCCACACACCGCCACCCAAGCACTCACACAACAGGACCTAGCGCGCACGCTCCGGCCCAGCTTCCGTCCGTCGCGCCGTGTTGTGCGCCACTGGGGCGCGCGCGTCCACCACCGCCCGGCCGGCCGCCGCTCCTGGCCCGCCACATCTCCGAGCGCGAGGAGTCTGTGTGCCTGACGGCGAACCGTTTCTTCGTAGGGGGTGTGGAGGTTGGTGGTGCGAGCATCCGGGGTGGGGCGGCGTCGCGGGCGTAGAGCCAGTGGGGACAAGGCCAGGGCCCGATCATTGGGTACGCCCCTTCGGCCTTTGCTGCGCCTTTTCGGCGTCTGCTACGCCGGGTGGACCTCTGCTGAAGGGCTCAGAACCCTTCAGCAGACGCCTAACCGGCGTAGTGAACCCCGAACCGGCGTAGTAGACGACGTCAACGCTAAGCACGCGGGCGAACCGACTCCCGCCTTCATCCACACCCACAAACACGAAGCGCCAGACATGGCGGAGTAGCGCACTGTGCACAACCGCGGTGGGCGTAGGGCTGGTCGGCGCGCCGGGACGGAGCTTGTTGACTTCCGCATGCCGCATGTGTCACTGTACTAGTGCAGTAATACAGATGGCCTTCCGGTCGCCTGTTCGCTGCGCTCATGAGCACATTCGTCCGCCCATCAAGAGGGGAGGCCCCGTGGATCTTGACGGCTCCCGGCCGATCTGGCTGCAACTGGTCGACGACTTCCGCCTGCGGATCGTCACCGGCGCCTGGCCGACCGGCACCCGGATACCCAGCGTGCGCGAACTGGCCACGCAATCCGGCGTCAACCCCAACACCGTCCAACGCGCCCTCGCCGAACTCGATCGCACCGGCCTGACCAGCACCGAACGGACCGCAGGCCGCTTCGTCACCACGGATACCGCCGTCGTCGACGCCGTGCGCCGCGAGCTCGCCACCGACGCCACGGACGCCTTCATCACCGCCCTTACCGCCGTCGGCATGGATCTGGCGCAGGCATCCGCCCTCCTGCGGGAGCGCTGGAACGCCCGTCCCGCCATGCCCCAGGCAGACACAGGAGAAAAATCATGAACCGGCACTCATCGGCTCCGCCGTCGCCCGCAGCGCGCTTCACCGCCGTCCCCGTCCCCGACGGTGCCGCCCCACTGATCCGGGTGGCGCACCTGACCAAGGCCTACCGCGGCCGCCCGGCGCTGGCGGACCTGACCCTGGACCTGCCGGCCGGCCGGATCGTCGGCCTCATGGGCTCCAATGGCTCGGGCAAGACCACCCTGCTGAAGATCCTGGCGGGCCTGCTGTCGGAGTACGACGGCCAGGTGCGTGTAGGTGAGTACGTGCCCGGACCGCAGTCCAAGGCGCTGGTCGCCTTCCTTCCCGACGCCGACTTCCTGGCGCCGGAACTCAAGGCCGAGCAGGCCATAGCCATGTTCTCCCGGCTGTTCTCCGACTTCGACGCCGACCGCGCCCGCGAACTGGTGGAGTTCTTCGGCCTGCCCAAGGACCGGAGCCTGAAGGAGATGAGCAAGGGCATGGGGGAGAAGCTACGCGTCAGCCTGATCATGGCGCGCCGCGCCAGTGTCTACCTGCTCGACGAGCCCATCTCCGGGGTCGACCCCGCCGCGCGGGACGTCATCCTCAGCGGCGTCCTGCAGGGCTTCGACCCCGAGGCACTGATGGTGATCTCCACCCACCTGATCGCCGACGTGGAGCCGATCGTCGACTCCGTCGTCTTCCTCAAGGACGGACGCCTGCTGCTCGCCGGCGACGCCGATGACCTGCGTGAGGCTCACGGCATGAGCCTGGACGCCCTGTTTAGGAAGGAGTACCGCTGATGCTGCGCACACTGTTGAATGAGGAGATCCGGTTCCTGGCCCCCATACACCTGAAGATGCTCGGCATCTGGACGGTATTCGGGCTGGTCTTCCTCGGAGTCACGTTCCTGAACCTGCCGGTACTGAACGTTTTCGGGACACTGGGCGGGGTAATCTCCTTCGGCCTGGCCATACCGGTGGTGCTCATCCACACCGCGGTCGAGTACTGGCAGTCCATGTACGGCTCACGCGGCTACCTGACCCACGCGATCCCGGTGCGCGGGCGGCTGCTGTACGCCGCCAAGACCCTGTATGCCTTCGCGGCCGGCCTGGTGGCGACGTGCTTCACCGCAGTCGGCCTGTTGGTGACCGCGTGGGTGACCGCACGGGCTCAGGGAATCGGCCTCGGTGAGTTGCTCCAACCCGTGCGGGAAATGCTGGACTTCTTCGGCACCGGCTGGGTGATCGGCTTCGTCGTGTACATGATCGTGGAGCTTGCCTGCGTGATCGTGTGCGTGTCCGCGATTATGAGCATCGGGGCGCAAGGACGCTGGAACCACCTCGGCTTTGGCGCGCCCGTGATCGGCTTCGTGGGACTGTATCTGGCGGCGCAGGTGCTCTCGCTGCTACTGCTGCTGATCGTGCCCGTGAGCATGGGGATTCCGTCCGGGGACATCGTGAATACATGGATGCTGCCGGACTTCATTGAGGCGATGCGCACGGGCGGCGACCCGACCCTGCTGGGGCTGGGATTCATCGCCGTGTGGCCGCTGCTGGCGGTGGCGCTCGGAACGTGGGGCGTGCGCTCCATCGAGCACCACACCTCCCTGCGCTGAACGGCGGCTTTGCGGCCGGGTGTGCGGTTCAGGCGACTGTCGCCTGGGCCAGCACCCGGCCGCCGTCGTCCCCGCCGTAGACGACGACGCTCTGCCCGGCGGCCAGGCCCCGCAGGGGCTGGCGCAGCACCGCGTGCAGCGTGCCGGCCGCGGCATCCACGGTCACGTCCGCAGGCACAGGGCGGCCGTGCGCCCGCACCTGTACGGTCACGTCCTGCCGGCCGACGCCGTCGGCGAGCGAATCGGGAGAGTCCAGCAGTACCAGGTCCTTGCCGTCCACAACGGTGCGCCGCAGCAGCTCGGCGGGACCGACCACGACCTCGTTGGTGCGCGGGCGCGTCTCTATTACGTAGCGGGGGCGGCCATCGGCGGCGGGACGGGTCAGTCCCAGGCCCTTGCGCTGGCCGACGGTGAAGCCGAAGTAGCCGCCGTGGGTGCCTAGAACCTCGCCGTCGGGGGAGACGATGTTGCCCTCCTGAGCGCCGAGGCTGCGCTGCAGGAAGCCACGAGTGTCGCCGTCGGCGACGAAGCAGATGTCGTAGGAGTCCGGCTTATCCGCCACCGGCAGGCCGCGGCGCTCGGCCTCGGCCCGCACCGCCGCCTTGGAAGGAGCATCCCCCAGGGGGAACAGGGCACGCGATAGTCCCTCGCGCCCGGAGACGGCCAGCACGTAGGACTGGTCCTTGGCCGCATCGGCGGCCCGATGCAGCTCCAAGGTGTTCGCCTCACCTGGGCGGCCGGCGACGGCGCCGCCGCGCAGGCGGGCGTAGTGACCGGTGACGACGGCGTCGAAGCCCAGCGCCAGGCCGCGCTCCAGCAGCACGTCGAACTTGACCCGCTCATTGCAGCGCACGCACGGGTTGGGGGTGCGGCCGGCGCGGTACTCGGACAGGAAATCGGCGACCACCCGCTCCTCGAACTCCTCCGACAGGTCCCACACGTAGAAGGGGATGCCCAGGATCTCGGCCGCCCAGCGGGCGTCGCCGGCGTCCTCGATGGAGCAGCAGCCGCGGGCACCGGAGCGCGTGGCGGCCCGGTTGCGGGTCAGCGCCATGTGCACGCCGACGACCTCGTGACCGGCCTCGACGGCGCGCGCGGCGGCGACGGCGGAATCGACTCCGCCGGACATGGCTGCCAGTACGCGCACGTGTGCTCCTTCCACCGCTTCGGTTCTCTCGCTGCCCGGATGGGCGGGTTGCAGCATACCGCCGGGGAAGGGGATGTGGGCTGTTGGGCTGGACACTGCGCAACCGTCGGACATCCGTGCGCCTCAGTCGATTCCCGCCGGGGTCGATGCGTGGGGGCGGCCACGGACGAGGGATGCAGGGACCTGCGTCACACCTGGCTGTCTCGACTTGCCATGATCCCGACCGCGGTGTCTACTTGTATATACAAGTTGCCGCATGGGAGCGGCAGCGTGAATGATCCCGGAGCAACCCATGAGCTTTCACGACGCCGTCGTCTACCAGGTCTATCCGAAGTCCTTCAAGGACACCACCGGCAACGGCGTCGGTGACCTGGGCGGCATCCTCGAGAAGGTCCCCTACATCGCCTCCCTGGGCGTGGACTACGTCTGGCTCAACCCCTTCTACCCCTCGCCGGGCCGTGACAACGGCTACGACGTCGCCGACTACTGCGCGGTGGACCCGGCGATGGGCACCATGGAGGACTTCGACGAGCTCGTCGCCGCCCTGGCCGAGCACGGCATCAGCCCCATGCTGGACATGGTGCTCAACCACGTGTCCACCGAGCACGAGTGGTTCCAGCGGGCCCTGGCCGGCGAGCAGCGCTACCGCGACTACTTCTACCTCCGCCCGGCCCGCGGTGACGGCCCGACGGGGCAGCCGATCCTGCCCACCAACTGGGTCTCCAAATTCGGCGGCCCCGCCTGGGCGCCCTTCGGGCCCGTGGACGAAACCGGCCGCCCGCGCGGCGGGGAGTACTACCTGCACCTGTTCGACCCCGGCCAGGCCGACCTGGACTGGCACAACCCCGAGGTGCGCGCCCGCGCGGCGGAGGTCATCAACTTCTGGCGGTCCCACGGCGTGCGAGCCTTCCGCTTCGACGTCATCAACCTCATCGGCAAGACCGAGCCCCTGGCGGACGCGCCCGCCGGCACCGACGACCGCCTCGTCTACACCGACGGGCCGCTCGTGCACGACTACCTGCACGAACTGTGCCGGGCCAGTTTCGGCCAGGACCCGGACTCCGTGACCGTGGGGGAGATGTCCTCCACCTCCATCGCCGCCTGCGTCGACTACACCAACCCCGCGCGGCGCGAGCTGTCGATGGTGTTCAACTTTCACCACCTCAAGGTCGATTACGCCGACGGTCAGAAGTGGACCCTGGCCGCTGCGGACATTCCCGCGCTCAAGCACATCCTCAACGACTGGGCACTCGGCCTCCAGGCCGGCGGCGGCTGGAACGCCCTGTTCTGGAACAACCACGATCAGCCCCGGGCCATCAACCGCTTCGGCGACCCGGACCGCTACCACTACGAGTCCGCCACCATGCTCGCCACCGCCATCCACCTGCTGCGCGGCACCCCCTACATCTACATGGGGGAGGAGATCGGCATGACCGATCCTGACTACACCCGCATTGAGGACTACGTGGACGTCGAGGCCCTGGGCGCCTACGCCGAGCTGGTGTCCGCTGGGCACAGCGAGGCGGACGCTTTCGCCATCGTCCACGCCAAGGCGCGTGACAACGCCCGCACCCCCATGCAGTGGGACGCGACCGCCGGCGCCGGCTTCACCACCGGCACCCCGTGGCTACGCCCCACCAACGCGACTGCGATCAACGTCGCCGCCGAGGAGGCGGGCGGCCGCATCCTGCCCTACTACCGCCGCCTGGTGGAACTGCGCAAGACGGAGCCGGTGATCGCCGAGGGCGACTACACCCCCTGGGAGCTCGACAACCCCGACGTATTCGCCTACATCCGCACCCTGCCCACACCCGGGCCCGGCGCATCCGCCGACGCCGCGGGCCCCACCGTTGACGAGGCCGACGCTGCCCGCCTGCTCGTCATCACCAGCTTCCGTGGTCACCCGACCACGGTCGAGGTTCCCAATGAGTTCCTCACCGGAGAAGTGCTCATCGGGAACTACCCCACACGGCCGCTCAGCCCCGTCATGACTCTGTCCCCGTACGAGGCACTGGCCATCATCATCCGCACTACGACCAGGCTCTGAGAGGAGCTCTCCGCATGTCCCCAGCATCTGCTTCGGATACGGCGCTGGTAGCGCCCGTCTCCGGCAAGATAATCGCCCTCGCCGATGTACCCGACCCGGTCTTCTCCTCCGGGGCCCTCGGAGCGGGTTTCGGCGTGGCCCCAACCTCCGGCGACGTCGTCGCCCCGGTCTCCGGAACCATCACCATGGTGGCCGAAACCGGCCACGCCGTCGGCATCGCCACCCCCGAGGGGCTGGAGGTGCTCCTGCACCTGGGGGTCGACACCGTCGAGTTGGAGGGGCGTCCCTTCCGCCTCACCGCCGCCGTCGGCCAGGAGGTCCGCTCCGGCCAGCCCCTGGGCACCATGGACCTGGCGGCCATCACCGCCGCCGGCAAGGACACCACCACCATCGTGGCCGTGACCAACTCCGCCAAGGCCCTGGCCGGGCTACAGGTAGTCGAGGGGGAGGCGCAGGCCGGCGCGAGCGTGGCCGCCGCCGCGCTCAAGGCAGCCGACTCGTCCCTCCCCGCGGCCACGACCGACGACGGCCTGACCGGCTTCGACGCCACCGCCCGCGACATCATCGCCGGGGTGGGCGGGGCCGACAACATCCGCTCCGTCATCCACTGCATCACCCGGGTGCGTTTCTACCTGAAGGACGAATCCCTCGCCGACGACGCCGCCGTGACCGGGACCGAGGGCGTCATCGACGTCGCTCGTGCGGGTGGCCAGTACCAGGTGGTCATCGGCGCCACCGTCGGCGACGTGTACGACGCCATCGTCAAGCAGGTGCCCCGCCTGGCCGAGGGGGCCGACGACGCGGAGGCGGCCCCGGCGGCACCTAGGCCCACCACGCCCATCGGCTGGGTCAAGTACGGCTTCTCCTCCCTGATCGGCGTGATCACCGGCTCCATGATCCCCGTGATCGGCGTGCTGGCCGCCTCCGGCATCCTCAAGGGGATCCTGGCGCTGCTCACCCAGTTCAACGTGGTGGACGACGGCACCTCCACCTACACCTTCATCGACGCCATGGCCTCGTCGATGTTCTACTTCCTGCCCATCATCATCGGCTTCACCTCGGCCCGCCGACTCGGCGCGGACCCGATCATCGTCGCCATCATCGGCGGCGTGCTCACCTTCCCGTCGGTGGTCTCCATGGCCGACTCCTCGGCGGAGGACTACCACGTGATCGCCCGGATCGGGCGGACGGTCTTCAACTCCGACTTCTTCGGCATTCCCGTCTCCCTGCCCGAGGGCAACGCCTACGCCTACTCGATCTTCCCGATCATCGTGGCCGCCTGGCTGGCCAGCAAGATCGAACCGTGGCTGAAGAAGTGGATCCCGGCGGTGGTGCGCTCCATCTTCGCCCCGCTGCTGGAGATCTTCATCGTCTCCACCCTGGTGCTGGTGGTGTTCGGCCCGATCGTCATGACGATCTCCGGTGGCATCGCCCAGGCCGTCAGCTGGGTGCTGAGCCTTTCGTACCCGGTGGCCGGGTTCCTCATCGGCGGCTTCTACCAGTGCCTGGTCATCTTCGGACTGCACTGGGCGGTCATCCCGATCATCTCTCAGCAGATCGCCGACCCCGGCTACTCGCCGCTCAACGCCATCGTCTCCGCCTCCATGATCGCCCAGGGCGGCGGCGCGCTCGCACTGTGGGTCAAGGCCAAGAGCCCCCGCATCAAGCAGCTGGCCGGCCCGGCCACCATCTCCGCCCTGTGCGGGGTGACCGAGCCCGCCATGTACGGCCTGAACCTCAAGTACGGGCGCGTGTTCATCACCGCCTCCATCGGCGGCGCCGTGGGTGGCCTGCTCACCGGCCTGTTCGACGTCAACATGTGGGGCTTCACCGGCGCCTTCGTGGGCTTCCCGTCCTTCGTCAACCCGGCGGGCCTTGACGGCTCCTTCACCGGCTTCTGGATCGCCTCGCTCGTGACCCTGGCCGTGTCCTTCCTGGCCACCTACTTCTTCGGGTTCAAGGAGTCCGACTTCGAGACCGAACGCACGGTGGAGAAGGTGCGGCTGGGCAACCGCGAGCCGGTGGCTCGCTGACGAGCTCGGCCCCCTGGCGGCCCGGTCGGCGCGCGTTGTGTGCGCGCCGACCGGGCCGTCGGCCTACGCCGTCACCGCTGGGCGGGCAGCCGCTGCGCCGCAGAGACGAAGCCGAAGGTCTGCGGGACGTGGTGGGAGCGGGTGTATTCGAACGGCACCCCGCCAGAGTCGAAGCCGAGCGACTCCATAACCCCCACGCAGTCCAGGCCGCCCAGGTCCAGGTGGCGGCGGTCCAACTCGTCCGCCCCCTCGATGGTGATCATGCGCGAGGCCGTGGCGATATGCACCCCCAGTTCGTTCTCCAGGTAGGCGTAGATGGAGGTCTCCGCGGCTTCCCGGGGAATGTCGGGGACCACCGAGCGCAGGAACCGGTTGTGGTCGATGATGGCGGGCCGGTTGTTCAGCAGCCGTAGCCGGCGCAGGTACAGCACCTGCGCGTCCGCGGTGAGGCCGGAGGCCTGTGCCACCGAGTCGGTAATGGTTTCAACCGTTGCGGACAGCAGCACGGTGCGTACCGTGATGCCGATGCGTCTGCCGGCCTCGGCCAGGGACTCGATGCCGGACAGGAAGAACAGAGACGTCGAACGAGGGCGGTAGATCACCTGGATGCCCTTGCCGTGGATGGGCTGAACGTAACCCTGCGAGCCCAGGTACTGTACCGCCTTGCGCACCGTGGGGCGGGTGGTGGCGAAGTCGGCGCTCAGCCGGTTCTCGCTGGGCAGGAAGGAACGGAAGGGGAAGCTGCCGTCCTCTATCCGAGTGCGCAGGAACTCGTAGATCTCCTGATACTTCGGCACGTGCGCATGCTCGCGTTGGCGCGGGGGCTGAGAGGCGGCCACGGTGTGCTCTCCTCCGGTCGGGTGTTGGACGGCTGGGGCGCCGGGTGACGCTAGCCTATGCGCCCGCCCCGGCGTGAACCGCCTACGCGCGCAGGGCGCCCCGCCGCTGGCGGGTCCGGCGGGCGGTGTTTACGGCGTCGGGCAGGGCCGCCAGCAGGCGCTCCACATCCTGGGCGCGCGTCTCCCGCCCCATGGAGCAGCGCAGCGTCGCCCGGGCCGCCTCCTCCCCGTAGCCCATGGCCAGCAGCACGTGGCTCGGCCGGGAGACCCCCGCATGGCAGGCCGACCCGGCGGACACGTCGATGCCCGCCATGTCCAGCGCCATCAGCAGCGCCTCGGCGTCAGCGTCCTCCACCCACAGGTGGGCCGTGCCCGGCAGATGCGCCGCGCCATCGGGCAGGGTCGCGTGCACGCCCGCCAGCGCCGTCGCCCCCGTCAGCAGGCGCGTCCGCAGCGCCTCGAGCCGCGTCGCCTCCGCCGCCCGCTCGGCCACGGTCAGCTCCACTGCCAGCGCCAGCGCCCGCGCCCCGACCACGTCCTGTGTGCCCGAGCGCAGCCCCCGCTCCTGGCGCCCGCCCCCCGTCGGCGCCACCAGCGAGAAGTCTCGCCGCGCGACCAGGGCGCCGACGCCGACCGGCGCGCCGAGCTTGTGCCCGCTCAGCGACAGCGCATCCAGCCCCCACCCGTGAAAGTCCAGGGGTATCCGGCCCACCGCGGCCACCGCGTCGGTGTGCACGGGCACGTACCCGTCTGTGCCGGGCCGGTCGGTGCCGGTCGCGGCGCGCACCGCCGCCACGATCCCGGCCAGGTCCTGTACCAGGCCGGTCTCGTTGTTCGCCGCCATCACGCTCACCAGGCAGGCGCCGCCCGCCAGCGCCGGCTCGAGCGCACCGGCCTCCAACCGCCCGGTGCCGTCCACGGGCAACTGCACATGCTCGGCCCCCAACTGCGCCGCCGCGGTGCGCGCACTGTCCAGCACCGCCGGATGCTCGATCGGGGAGGTGACCACGCGCGGACGCTCCACTCCGGCGGCACGGGCCGCCAGCACCCGACCGGCGACCGCCAGCGCGTCCGCCTCCGTGCCACCGCCGGTGAAGATCACCTCGTGCGGGTCCACGTTCAGCGCCGCCGCCAGCCGGGACCGCGCCTGCGCCAACAGCGCCCCGGCCCGGCGTCCCGAGGCGTGTTGCGCCGCCGGATTCGCCCACCCGCCCAGGCCATCGGCCAGGTCTTGGGCCACCTGCGCGGCCACCTCCGCCCGCACGGGCGTCGTGGCGGCATGGTCGAGGTAGACGCGTGCGGCGGCGGTTCCGGAACTCATGCGGGCAGCGTATCCGCCCCGCCCGCGCCTAGGCTGCCCCCATGACCTCCACGCCCCAGCCCGCCGTCCCTGACGACCCGGAAGTCCCTGCCCCGACTCGCTCGTCCCGGGCCGTGGCCCGCTCCCTGTCCCGGGCGACCACCGACCGCGACGCCTCCCGCCGCAGCCAGCCCGGCCTTATCGCCGCGCTCGCCGCCGACCCCGCCACCCGCCTGCTGCTGGTGGACGCCCGCGGCCGCATCGCCCTGGACGCCCCGGCCATCGGCGCAAACCTGCCCGACGACGGCCTCACTCCCGCCGCACCGCACGACCGCGACGCCTCCGTCTGGCGGTCCGGCCGCACCGCCTCCTCCGACGCCCGTCCCCGGCTCGCGCCCCTGACCGCCGCGGACCTCGACGTCACCGGCCTGACCTGCTTCTACCTGGGGCGCGAGCAGGGCACCGGTACCGGCGACGCCGCCGGGGCCGCCTGGCTCGCCGTCGTCGTCCCCACCGACGACGTCACCTCACCCACCGACGCCGAGGGCGCCGGACACCCCCACCCGGCCCTCAGCGCCGTCCTGGACCGCTACCCGCTGTCCGCGCTGCGGGCCGTCGGCGCCGACCTGGACGCCCACGACGCCGGCCTGGCCACCCCCGCCAGCGCCCTGGCCGCCTGGCACGCCCGCTCCGGCTTCTGCCCCCTGTGCGGCGGCCGCACCCAGATCGTGCAGGCCGGCTGGGCCCGCCGCTGCACCAGCTGCGGCGCCCTCGACTTCCCCCGCACCGACCCCGCAGTCATCATGGCCGTCACCGACGACGCCGACCGCATCGTCCTGGTCCACGGCGCCACCTGGGACCACCACCGCTACTCCACCGTCGCTGGCTTCGTGGAGGCGGGGGAGGCCGCCGAGGCCGCCGTCGTCCGCGAGGTCGCCGAGGAGACCGGGCTGAAGGTCGCCGGTGTGGAGTTCGTCGCCAGCCAGCCCTGGCCCTTCCCCCGCTCCCTCATGCTCGGCTACCGGGCCCGCCTGGCCCCCGGCGAGCACCTGGCCCGCCCCGACGGCGCCGAGGTCACCGACGCGGTGGTCCTCAGCCGCGCCGAGCTCACCGACGCCATCGCCGCCGGCACCGTGGTCCTGCCCGGGCCCACCTCCATCGCCCGCATGCTGATCGAGGACTGGTACGGCGGCCCCATCGGCTGAACGCCTGCTCGCGCGTGCCGAGGCCGGGCCACCACGGTCGGCCCGGGCCGCGCCGGTCAATCGTGTCGGCCCGGCGTGGCAGGCTGGGCGGTGATGAACGACCACGTCCCGGCACCCGACGCCCCGCGCTCTGCGGGCACGCCCGGCGCCCTGCCCACCCCCGCCCAACTGCTCGACGCCCTCGACCCCGACCAGCGGCAGGTCGCCGAGCACTTGGAGGGGGCCCTGTGCGTGTTGGCCGGCGCCGGTACCGGCAAGACCCGGGCGATCACCTACCGGATCGCCCACGGGGTGGCGGTGGGCGCCTACCAGCCCACCCAGGTCCTGGCCGTCACCTTCACCGCCCGCGCCGCCGGGGAGATGCGTTCGCGCCTGACGGACCTGGGTGTGCCCGGGGTTCAGGCCCGCACCTTCCACTCCGCCGCCCTGCGGCAGCTGACCTACTTCTGGCCCACCGCCATCGGCGGGCGCCGCCACGAGATCGAGCGGTACAAGGGCCGCCTGGTCGGCACCGCCGCCCACCGCCTGGGCCTGTCCGCGGACCGGGCCCTGATCCGCGACCTGGCCGCGGAGGTCGAATGGGCCAAAGTCACCATGACCCTCCCGGAGGACTACGCCCAGGCGGCCGCCGCCCAGGGCCGCGTCGGGGTGGGTGACCTCGACCCGGCCACCGTCGCCCAGCTGCTGGCCGTCTACGAGGAGGTCAAGGCCGAGCGGGGCGTGATCGACTTCGAGGACGTGCTGCTGCTCATGGTCGGCATCCTTAAGGATCGCGAGGACATCGCCGCCCAGATCCGCGGCCAGTACAAGCACTTCGTGGTCGACGAGTATCAGGACGTCTCCCCGCTCCAACAGCGGCTGCTGGACCTGTGGCTCGGGCGCCGCCGCCAACTGTGCGTGGTCGGTGACGTGTCCCAGACCATCTACTCCTTCACCGGCGCCACCCCCGAATACCTCACCGGTTTCGCCTCCCGCTACGACGGCGCCCGCACCGTGCGGCTGACCCGCGACTACCGCTCCACCCCGCAGGTGGTGTCCCTGGCCAACCGGGTGCTGTCGCGCTCGCGGCGCGGCGCCGGGGCACTCGCCCTGCCCGCCGGGGCGGTGCAACTCCAGGCGCAGCGGCCCTCCGGCCCCGCGGTGCGCTTCGAGGCCTACGACGACGACGTCACCGAGGCCGCCGGGGTGGTCGCCCAGGTGCAGCGGCTCCAGGCGGCCGGTGTGCCGCTGTCGGAGATCGCTGTCCTGTACCGCACCAACTCCCAGTCCGAGGTGGTTGAGCAGGCGCTGGCCGACGCCGGCATCGGCTACCTGGTGCGCGGCGGGGAGCGCTTCTTCGAACGCGAGGAGGTCAAGCGCGCCATGGTGCTGCTGCGGGCCGCCGCCCGCACCGAACGCGCCGAGCTCACCGGGGATCCGGGCGCGGACGCCCGCATGGTGTTGGCCCGGGAGGGCTGGAGCGAGCAGCCGCCCGCCACCCGTGGCGCCCTGCGCGAGCGCTGGGACTCCCTGAACGCGATCGTAGAACTGGCCGACCAGCTCGGCGAGCGGCGCGGCACCGACCTGGACGGCCTGGTGGCCGAACTCGCCGCCCGTGCGGACGCCCAGAACGCCCCCACCGTCGACGGCGTCACCCTGTCCTCCCTGCACGCCGCCAAGGGACTCGAATGGGATGCGGTGCTGCTGATCGGCGCCTGCGAGGGGCTGCTGCCGATCTCCTTGGCGGAGGGGCCCGCCGCGGTCGAGGAGGAGCGGCGCCTGCTGTATGTGGGCGTCACCCGCGCCCGCGAACACCTGGTCATCTCCTATGCGCGCGCCCGCAACCCCGGCGGCCGCGCCTCCCGCAAGCCCTCCCGCTTCCTAGACGGTATCTGGCCCACCGACGTCGATGGGCCCGCCGGTCGGCGCTCCGGCGCCGGCGGCGGGTCGCGCGCCCGCGCCAAGCAGGCCGCCGCCGAATTCGAGGCTGAGAACGATCCGGCCACCGTGGCCCTGTTCGAACAACTGCGCGCCTGGCGGGCCCAGGTGGCCAAGGACGCGTCCAAGCCCGCCTACACCGTGTTCGCCGATGCCACCCTGCGCTCGATCGCCATCGTCAAGCCCGCCGTGCTGCCCCAGCTGTCCCTGATCCGGGGAGTGGGGGCGGTAAAACTCAAGGAGTACGGGCCCGACGTGTTGCGCATCGTGCGCGAGTTCGGCGCCGGGGAGTAGCACGCGCCCCGTTCACGTCTCTAGGGCCGGTACGCCTCTAGTTCCAAGGAGGAGAAACCATCCGCGTCGGCGGGGTCGCCGACCGCCTCCGGCGCATCGCTAGCGTCCCCCGTGCCCGTGGGTCCTACGGCCAGCCGACTGCACAGGCAGTCGGGGTGGGGCCGCCAGTGCCGCTCCACCCCCGCGGGATCGGCCGCGGACAGCTCCACGCTGCGTCCCTCCCACAGCGGCCCGCGCCCGGTGACGACGTCGATCACCGCCCGCGCCGCCAGCGCCGCCGCCTGATGCAGCAGCAGTCGCTCCAACACCGGGGCCGGCAGCAGTCGCAGCTGCGTGGCCAGGGCCGGCCAACAGGGGTCGGCGTCCCGCGCCCACAGGTCCAGGCAGGTGGTGCACACCGCTGAGTGCTCGGCCACCAACGGCCCCACCCGCACGCTCACCTCCCGCACCACCACCGGCAGATGGGTGATGCCCGCCCGCGCCAGGTCGCGGGAGCGTATCGGGTCGACGACGTGCCCGCTCAGGGAGACGACCACGTCCGGACGCAGGTCCAGCGGGGCCCGGGTACGCACCGCGGGGGACAGGTCGGCCGCCCAGTCGGCCAGCGCCTCGTCGTCGGGCAGGATGGTCACCACCCCGGCCTCCACCAGCAGGCGGATGATCTCCCGGGCCAGATTCCCACCGCCCAGCAGCCCCACGCTGCTCGCCCGCAGCATGGCGGACCGCTCGGCCGCGTCGACGGCGAGCCGGTCCCAGTAGAGCGTGTCGGCGTCGTCCGTGGCTTCGGGGGAGGCGTCGATAATGCCGATTTCGCGCAGTTCGCGCACGATCTCGCGCGCCCGTTCCAGCGGCACCCGGCTCCAGCGGGCGGCGCGGTAGATGCCGGCGGGCCGGATCTCCTCCGGCAGCCGGTCGAGCAGCAGTTGCTCCGCGTTGGTCAGCCCCGACAGGATCGTGGCGTGCCCTGGCTCGGCCCCGATCTGAGTCTCCCCGGGGGCGCGCCACAGGATGGGGGAGTGGCCGCGGATACGCATGGGTGCTCCTGTCTGCCCCCGCCGGCACCGGCGCCGACGGCATCGGCTCCAGCATGGCACCGCCCCCGCAGGCCCGCCAGCCGGGGCGGGCGACCTGTGGAAAACCTCCCCGGGAGCGGGCTCAGTCGCCCGCGAGCACGGCCTCGCAGGTCAGCAGGTCGGAGGTGTCGTCGTCGGCGATTGCCTCAACCGTACGAACCGCCTCGTGCAGTGTGCCCACCGCATACACCTCCAGGCCGTAGGGCACGTTGCCCACCACCTCGTTGCAGTTGGCGGCCGGAGCCAGGAAGTAGTCCGACCCGTCCTGCTGCGCGCCCGCCATCTTCTGCTTGATTCCGCCGATCGCGCCGACCGTGCCGTCGACGGCAATGGTGCCGGTGCCGGCGATGTCCTTGCCGCCGGTCAGGTCGCCGGGGGTGATCTCGTCGATGATGCCCAGGGCGAAGATGGTGCCGGCGCTGGGACCGCCCACGTCGGACAGGCCGAAGGAGGCCTCCACGTCGGAGTCGGCCCGGGCGGACAGGCTCAGCCCCAGCAGCGACCCCTCCGAATCCGGCTCGCCGTCCCCGTCGGCGTCCTGCGGGTCGATGGTGGTCAGCTCCACGTCCACGTCGGTGCCATCCCGGTCCACCCGCAGGGTCAGGGGCGTGCCCGGAGGAATCGTGGTCATCAACTCCCGCAGCTGCGGATAGGAGGTAATGGTGGTCGTCTCGCCGTCGGCGGTGGTGATCGACTCCAGTACATCGCCGGCCTGGACGCCGACGCCGGCCTGCTCGTCCGCGGTGCCCGCAACGGTCAGGATCATGCGGCTGGCCTGGCCCGTCTCCATGAGTGCGGCGACCACGGCGGCGTCCTGCGAGCTGGTCATCTGGGCCTGGTTGACCTCCTCGACCTGTTCGGCCGTCAGCGACTCCGGACACACCTGGTCCCGGTCCAGGACGGTCTTGTCGCTGCTCAGCCAGGCGTCCACCAGCATGAAGAAGGTGACCGGGTAGCCCGGGCAGCCGGAGACAGACACGGTGGTCATGCGCAGGGCGCCGGTGGTGTCATAGGTGTCGGTGCCGGTGACGGTCAGCAGGTCCTGGTCGGCGCCGTCGGAGGTGTCGGCCAGGACGTTCCAGGTGGGGCCGGGCGCCTGAATGACCTTGTTGATCGGTACCGTGGCGCCCGCCACCACGAGTGCCACCACCACCGCCAGGCCGGCTAGCAGCCGGGCCCGGCGGCGGCCGCGGAAGATCCGCCGGAAGCCGGCCTGGCCGCCGGCAGCGCCGGTGTCCTCGGCGGGGGCGGTTGGCGAGTCGGGTTCCGGGGCGGCCTCGGTGGAGGCGTCGGCGTCGGGGGTGTCGGAAGGGCGTTGCGTCACGGGGGTCATCATGACCCGGATTCCTGAGAAGCGCGCGACCGTCGGCCTATGCCCGGCTGGGGATCCGCGGTGGAACGTGGCCGCCCACAGGAATGGATGACATGATCGGGGTGTTTCCACCAGGCGGCCGCCCCGCGGCCCGGGCAGCGGCGCACACGCGCCGGAATCACCGAGAGGAACCCATGAGCGAGGACCCCTTCGAGGAGATCGAGCAGATGCTCGCCGCCATGTTCGGCCCACAGATGGCGGCCGACGCGGTGGGCGCGTTGCGGGCCTCCGGCGTAGACCCCAACCAGCTGGCACAAATGAGCGGCATGGGAGACCTGTCTAAACTCACCCCGGCCCAGTTGGGCGGTCTGCAGGCACAGATGCAGCAGCTGTTCACCGGTGCGGGCACCGGCGCCGTCAACTGGAACATGGGGCAGGACCTGGCCCTGCGTACCGTCCGCAGCGACGGCGACCCGGTGGTCACCGCCGCCGAGGCCGAGCAGACCCGCAGCGCTCTGGCGGTCGCGGATCTCTGGCTCGACGCCGCCACCGACTTCATGCCCGCCCCGGGGCCGCGCGAGGCCTGGAGCCGCTCCCAGTGGGTGGAGCGCACCCTGCCCGTGTGGAAGGACGTGTGCGCCCCGGTCGCCGACGCCGCCACCTCCGCGCTCGCCGACGCCCTGGAGCACCAGATCGGCCGACTGTCCGACTCCGACGCCGCGGCCGCCCAGATGGGTGCGCTGGGCAAACTCATGCGCTCCATGGCCGGCACCGCCTTCGGCCTGCAGCTGGGCCAAGCCATCGGCGAGCTCGGGCGAGAGGCGGTGGCCGCCACCGACGTCGGCCTGCCCCTGACCCGTGAGCCCGGCACCGCGCTCGTGCCCACCAATGTGGCCGCATTCGCCGCCGAACTGGAGGCGGATGCCGAGCAGGTGCGGCTGTTCCTGGCGGTCCGGGAGGCCGCCGCCGCCCGCCTGTACGCCCACGTGCCCTGGCTGCGCAGCCAGTTGCTCGCCGCCGTCGAGGCCTATGCGCGCGGCATCGTCATCGACGTCGACGCCGTCGAGCAGGCGGTTGCCCAGGTCGATCCGAACGATCCCGAGGCCATCCGTGCGGCCCTGGAGTCGGGCATGTTCGCCCCGCAGGAGACGGACGCGCAGAAGGAGGCCCTGGAGAACCTGGAGACGCTGCTGGCGCTGGTCGAGGGGTGGGTCGAGGTCGTATCCGCCCGCGCCCTGGCCCCCCACCTGCCGCTCGCCGTCGCGCTGCGTGAGATGGTGCGCCGCCGCCGCGTCCAGGGCGGGCCGGCCGAGCAGGTCTTCTCCCGGCTGATCGGCCTGGAGTTCCGGCCCCGGCGCGTGCGCGAGGCCGCCCGGTTGTGGGAGAAGCTGGGTGCGGAGTTGGGGGATGCCGAGCGGGACGCCTTCTGGCGTCACCCCGACGTGGTGCCGACGGCGGCCGAACTGGCACACCCCGACGACTTCCTGACCATGCGGCGCGCCGCCCAGGAGATGGATGCACAGATGGATGCCGACCTGGCCTCGCTGCTGGACGGCACGCTCGGCTACGCCGACGGCGCCAAGGATGCCGACGCCGGCCCCGGGGGCCAGGACACCGACCGCTCCGACGACGACCCCGGCGACGACTCCGCTGACGAACCCGGCGCCTGAGACTCGCCGAGGTCGGTAGCAATATCCGCTGCCGCTGAGGCCGGTCGCGATGGTGCCGGCTCGGGCGGCGCGGCTACTGCAGCGTGCGGCGCAGCGCCTCCACCAGGCCGGGCACCAGATCGGCACCACCCGCTACCTCGCCGGCCGAGTCATGCGAGCGGGCGCGCACGGCGCACCAGGACTCCCCGGAGCGCAGCACGCCCACGACCATGCGCACGTCATCCCGGTCCGGCCGGGACATGAGGTAGGTGGCGCGCTCCTGCGGGTCCTCGATCGCTGCCGCCGCCTGCTCCGCCGCGGCGGGCAGTACCACGCGTTCCGTGGCCACGGCCGTGCCATCGACCTCATCCGGCCAGACGATGCCCGCCAACAGCTCCTCCAGGCTGTTCGCGGGTGGGAGGTCCCCCTGCTCGATCGCAGTCAGCGCCTCCGGGTCGGTACGGGCCTCGGCGAGCGCGGCAGCATCGAGCATCCGCTCCAGGGCGGGGTCCTGCTCCAGCGCGGACGCCGTGCGCACCAGCGCGAAGACGCCGACGGGCGCGTCCCAGCCGGCCCGAGCCACATGTTCCTCAAGCTGGGCGACAAGACGCACGAGGGCGGCCTGGCGTGGCGTGGTCGCGCTGGGGGAGGTGGTCGGGGGCAACTGATCGCTCATGACCTCATCGTCTCATCACCCACCGGTTGGGGATCGCAGCGGCCCGGCGGCCCCGCAAATGGGCGACTACGTACCCGCGTGAAATAGCCGCCGTTGCTTAGAGCCGGCGCAGCGACACCTATGGATGGACTGAATTTTGTGAGGTCGACGTGACCTGTGCAACGATGGGCCGCGGTGGCGCCACCGGCGCCGGCCGCTGTGCGCCCAGTGCGCACGCACAATGACACGGAACGACACGGAGCGTGAGCGTGAGCACCAGGCCCGACGACGATCCTATCGACAAGCCCGACGACGAGTCCGGTTCCGCCGACTCCTCCGAGACTGGCAGCCGCGATGACCGCGTACGCGGCGGCTTCTTCCAGTCCGACAGCCCTGAAGACCCGTTCATCCGCCGCGGCGCGAGCGATGGCGCGGGGACGTCGTCGTCGCCCCACGAGCCGGACGACACCGGGGACGACGACGCGGACGAGCCCGAGGAGTCCGGTCCCTTCGCCGCGGCCTTTGACCCCTCCGCCCTGTTCGGCCTGGGCGCCTCCCGGCAACGCAGCGCCGCGGGCGGCGTGCCGCGGCGGCATCGGCGTCCCGGCGGCGGTTCGGGTTCCGCCACCCCGCCTGTCCGCAGAAACGGGGCCGGGGGGCGCCGTCGCCCTGGGCCATTGGGGCTGACCATCGGCATCCTCGCCCTGCTGGCCATCGTCATCGGGTTCCTGTCACGCACCTGGACGGAAGTGCTCTGGTTCAGCCAGCTGGGCTACTCCCGGGTGATCTGGACCCAGTGGATCGCCGCGGGCGCCATGTTCGTGATCGGCTTCGTCATTATGTTCTTCGCCGTCTTCGCGGCCATACGGTTGGCGTACCGCGCTCGCGAGATCGGCCTGCCGCGGGATGAGGCGACCCGCAACCTGGAGGCCTACCGCTCTGCGGTTGAGCCCATGCAGCGGCAGCTGACGTGGATCGTGCCGGCGGTGCTGGCCCTGATCAGCTCGGCCTGGGACGTCGCTCCCCGCTGGCGGGAGGTGCTGCTCGCCCTAAATGCCCAGTCCTTCGGAACCACGGACCCGCAGTTCGGACTGGACGTGTCGTTCTACGTGTTCATCCTGCCGGTACTGCAACTGGTGGTGTCCTACCTGACGCGGGTGGTGGTGTTCGCGGGCATCTGCTCCGTGGTGGTCCACTACCTGTACGGCGGCATTTCCGTGTCCCGCACCCCGCACTTCACCCGGGCGGCCCGCATCCACATGACGGTGTTCCTGGCCCTGTTCGCGCTGCTGCGCGGCGGCTCCTACTGGCTGGGACGCTACTCCGCCCTGTACGCCTCCAACTCGAAGTTCGACGGGGCGGGCTACACCACCGTCAACGCCTCCATCCCCGCCAGCGCGATTCTGGCCGCGATCAGCGTGGTGGTGGCACTGCTGTTCCTGTTCTCCGTGCGCACCAGCTCCTGGCGGCTGCCGATCACCGGCGTCGCCGTCATGATCGTCTCGGCGCTGCTGATCGGTACCGCCTACCCGGCCGTTATCCAGAGATTCGTGGTTAATCCCAACGCGCAACGGGAGGAGGCGGCCTACATCGACCGCAACATCAAGGCCACACTCACCGCGTACGGGCTTGATGACATCGAAACCAGCAATTACGACGCCAAGACCACCGCCGAGGCCGGACAGCTCCTGGAGGATGCCGAGTCCACGACGTCGATCCGCCTGCTGGACCCGAACCTGGTCTCCCCGACCTTCCGGCAGTTGCAGCAGAACAAGCAGTACTACTCCTTCCCGTCCTCGCTGAACGTCGACCGCTACAACATCGACGGAACCAGCCGGGACACCGTGATCGCAGTGCGCGAGCTGAACCTCGACGGTCTGGGCGCCGACCAGCGGACCTGGGTCAACGAGCACACCGTCTACACACACGGCTACGGCGTGGTCACTGCCTACGGCAATACCGTCGCCTCCGGCGGCTACCCCTCCTTCTGGGAGGGCGGGATCCCCTCGGTCGGTGACCTGGGGGAGTACGAGCCGCGCATCTACTTCGGCCAGGCCTCGCCGTCGTACTCCATCGTGGGGGGCGACGACGGCGGCAACCCGCGCGAGCTCGACTACCCCGATGATGCGGCCGAGTCCGGTCAGGTCAACACCACCTTCACCGGTGACGGCGGCCCGGACGTGTCCAACCCCTGGAACCGGTTGCTGTACGCCGTGCGCTTCCAGGAGATGAACATCCTGTTCTCCCAGGAGGTGCGCAGCGGGTCACAGATCCTGTACAACCGCAACCCCGCGGACCGGGTCGCCGAGGTGGCCCCGTGGCTCACCCTGGACGGCAGCCCCTATCCGGCGGTGGTTGACGATGACGACGACGCCTCCACCCCCAAGCGGGTCGTGTGGATCCTCGACGGCTACACCACCACCAACAACTACCCGTACTCCCAGCACGAGTCGCTGGAGGACACGATGAGCGACGCGACCTCCGAGTCCGCGCTGTTGGGAGCCCCAGAGGAGTCCAACTACGTGCGCAACTCGGTCAAGGCCGTCGTCGACGCTTACGACGGCTCCGTGACCCTGTACGAGTGGGACCAGGACGACCCGATCCTGGCCGCCTGGAAGGCGGTCTTCCCCGGCTCGGTCACCCCGATGAGCGAGATGAGCAGCGACCTGATGGCGCACATGCGCTACCCGGAGGACCTGTTCAAGGTGCAGCGCACCGTGCTGGCCAACTACCACGTCACCGACCCGGAGGACTTCTACTCCGGCGGCGACTTCTGGAAGGTGCCCGACGACCCGACCAAGTCCGGCGACGACGCGCAGGCCCCCTACTACCTGACGCTGAAGATGCCCGACCAGGACGAGGCGACCTTCTCCCTGTCCAGCGTCTACATCATCGGCGGCAACACCGACCGCAACGTGCTCACCGGCTTCCTCGCCGTGGACTCCGAGACCGCCGGTGGTGAGAACGGCGGACGCAATCCCGACTACGGCAAGCTGCGGCTGCTGGAACTGCCACGCTCATCGAACGTTTCCGGACCCGGGCAGGTGCAGAACAACTTCAACTCCAACGCCACCGTCTCCCAGGTGCTGAACCTGCTCTCGCAGCAGGGCTCGGAGGTCATCCGCGGCAACCTGCTGACCCTGCCGGTGGGCGGCGGACTGCTGTACGTCCAGCCGGTCTACGTGCAGGCCTCCTCCGGCACGCAGTACCCGCTGCTGCGCGAGGTGCTGGTCTCCTTCGGCGACCAGGTCGGCTTCGCCGAGACCCTGTCCGAGGCGCTGGACCAGGTGTTCGGCGGCGACTCGGGCGCCACCACCGGGGAGGAGGCCGTCGACGGCGACGCCGCAGCCGCCAACGACACCTCGGCGGAGGCCCAAGAAGGCGCCGACCAGGCCGTGCCCACCGCTGCGCCGACCGAGCAGGCGAGTGCGGCGGCCACGCCGGAGGCGACCGCCGACGCAAACGCCAGCACCGCTCCGACCGGTTCCGGCGATCCGGCCGCCGACCTGTCCACGGCCCTGTCGGACGCGCAGACCGCCATGGACGACGCCGAGCAGGCCATGCAGGACGGGGACTGGACCGCCTACGGCGACGCCCAGGACCGGCTGACCGAGGCGCTGAACCGGGCGGTCGCCGCCCAGCAGCAGCTCGACGCCCAGGGGTGAGCGGCTGACACGGACGTCCGCGTGACGGCGGGGAGAGGACGCATGTCCTCTCCCCGCCGGCCGTTCCAGCCTCATCTCGTAGGCGCCGGCTCAAGTGATGCGCGGATACCGGCGGCAATCGCAGGTGTCGGACCTGAGTCCTGACAGTTTAGTGCCCTGCGGCGTTCAGGTTGTTGAGGATTTGCTGTGCGGTCTGGGTGAGCTGGGGCTGGGCGGTTATTTGGTGGCCGTTGATGGTGATGGTGACTTCCTGGAGGGGCCGCAGTTCGCGGACGAGTCGTTTGATGCTGATGCCGGTGGCGGCTTGTAGGTGGCGGGCGACGGCCAGGGATGCCATCACCGCGGTGAGATGGGCTTGAATGGCGTCGTGGGTGTGGTGGAAGACGGGCCTGGCCCGCAGGTCGTGCTTGCTCATGCGGAATGATTGCTCCACGTGCCACAGCTCGTGGTAGGAGGCGATCACCTCACCGGCGGGCATCACCGTGGCGGGG
>NZ_FQTT01000012.1:187412-340155 GCF_900098745.1 Actinomyces glycerinitolerans | reverse complement strand
CGGTGTTGGGGGCGGGGGCGGGGGCTGCGCTGCTCATGGTCTCCTGCCTACCACAGGACGGTCGGGTCGAGTTCGACGCGCACCGGCTCCTCCCGGTGCACGGAGGCCTCGCGCATCTGCAGCTGCAGGAAGGCGGCCAGTTCGCGGCCCCGCGCCAGGGGGGCGCGGATCAGTCCCCGCATGTTCGGCGGCTGGGCGCCGGATGTGGCCGCGCCGGAGTCGGTGGGGCCGCCGTGCTGGGGGGCGGCGACGGGGCCGAGGGCCTCGAAGCCGGCGGCACGGGCCTGCTCGAACAGGTCCTCCAGGCGTGTACGCGGACCGTCGAGGCGGGCCGCCCGCCAGGCGGGCGGCAGGTGCAGCTGGGCGCGTTCGGCCAGCTCGCGGCGGGCGAATCCCGCGTGGTCCCAGCGCACCAGGGCCTGCGCGGCCACCGGGTGCGGGCGGCCCAGCAGCACGACGGCGGCGTCGGGGTGGGCGAGTACGGCCGCGTTGGTCCACTGGCGCATGGCCTCGCTGGCGGCACCGAGATCGGGGCGGGAAGACAGGGCGGCCCCGTCCAGCAGCAGCACCGCCCAGTAGCCGCCGTCGGCCACCGGCTCCGCGCCCGGGGTGGCGATCACCAGGCGCGGGCGGGCATCGACGCCGGCGATCACGCCGTGGTCCTCCCGCGCCCCTGAGGTGACCACGGGGACGCCCGGGAAGGCGCGCCCCAGTTCCTCGGCGGTGCGGGTGGTGCCCACATGCACCATGCGCAGGCGGGTGTGGCCGCACTCCGGGCAGGTCCAGTTGGCGGTGTTCCGCCCGCACCAGCGGCAGGTGACGGTGCCGTCGCGGCCCAGGGCCAGGGGGCCGGAGCACACCGGGCAGCGGGCCACGGTGCGGCAGCGGGCACACGCCACCAGAGGGGCGTATCCTCCGCGCGGCACCTGCACCAGGGCGGGGCCGCGTCGCAGTGCCTCGCGCAGCGCGCGGTGCGCGAGTGAGGGGATGCGGGCGGCGCCGGAGGGCCCCTCCGCCTCCAGTTCGGGAGCGCCGGGCACCTGCACGCGGGCGACGGCGGCGCGCATGGTCTCCCGGTGCGCGTGCAGGTCGGTGGCCCAACCCTGCTCGATGTAGGCCTGGGCCTCCACCGAGCGGGAGTAGCCGGCGATCAGCAGGCCCGCGCCGGACAGGCCCGAGCGCAGGGCCAGCACCGTGCGGGCGTGAATGTAGGGGGCGCGCGGCTCATCGAGCCGGTCGTCGCCGTCGTCCCAGATGACGGCCAGGCCGGGATTGTGCACCGGGGCGAAGGCGGCGCCGCGCGTGCCCACCACCACCCGGGCACGGCCGGTCAAGGCCCGCAGGAATGCCCGGTAGCGGCGGGCGGGCCCGTGCTCGGCGGACAGGGTGACCACGGCCTCCCCATCCAGGGCGTCGGTGAGTGCGGCGGCCACCGCCTCGGCCCGTTCGGTGGTGGCGACGATCACCAGTACGCCGCGGCCTCCGGCGAGGGTGGCGCGAGCGGCGTCGGCCACCAGTCGGGTCCAGGTGGCCACCAGCCCGGGACGCCCCGGCAGGGCGGTCCACACGGCCCGGGGGGCCTGACCGGCGGCCAGGCGCTGGAGGAATGCGGGCCCGCCGGCGTAGGCCGCCCAGGCGTCCGCCGGGGGCGGCGACCAGTGGGGGGCGGCCGGTGCGGGGCGATCGCGTTCGTCCCGCTCGGTGGTGGCGTGCCGGGCGGGCACGGCCAGCCGGATCACGTCGGAACGCACCCCGGCGGTGCGGGCGGCCACCGCCTCGACCAGGCGCATGGTCTCGGGGTTGAGCACCGGCAGGTCGGAGACCACGCGGCGGATTGGGGCCAGCCGGCCGGGGTGGGTGGTGGTGTCACCGCGCTCCCAGACCCAGCCGTGCAGGTCCTGGCGCCCGAAGCGGACCACCACGCGAGTCCCGACGGCGGCGGCCACATCCAGTTCGGGGGGAACCAGGTAGTCGAACAGGCGGTCCAGGTGGGGCACCGCGGTCTCCAGCAGGACGCGTGCGACCGGCTGGGACACGCCGGCACCGGCCACCCGCCGGGTGGCGGTGGCGGGGGCGTCCAGGAGCACGCCCTGTGCGGGCGCGCCCGCGGTGACGGCGTCGCCCATGGCCTCCTCCCCGACCCGCGCCGTCAGCAGGCCGCGCGCAGCGCGTCGGCCCGGTCGGTGTTCTCCCAGGTGAAGCCTGGCCGCCCGAAGTGGCCGTAGGCGCTGGTGGCGCGGTAGATCGGACGCAGCAGGTCCAGGTCGCGCACGATCGCGGCCGGACGCAGGTCAAACACCTGCTTGATGGCGGCGGTGATCTTGCCTACGGGCACGGTCTCGGTGCCGAAGGTCTCCACGTACAGCCCGACCGGGTGGGCGGAGCCGATGGCGTAGGCGATCTGCACCTCGCAGCGCTCGGCCAACCCGGCGGCGACCACGTTCTTGGCCACCCAGCGCATGGCGTAGGTGCCCGACCGGTCCACCTTGGAGGGGTCCTTACCGGAGAAGGCGCCGCCCCCGTGCCGCGCCATGCCACCGTAGGTGTCCACGATGATCTTGCGGCCCGTCAGGCCGGCGTCCCCGGCGGGGCCGCCGATGACGAACTGGCCGGAGGGGTTGACCAGGATGTCGGCGTCGGCGGTGGCGAGCTTCAGGCCCTTGGCCTCCTCCGCCTCCAGCACCGGGCGGATCACCTCGCGGGTGATGGCGTCGGTGAGGGCCGGGCGGGTGCGGTCGGGATCGTGCTGGGTGGAGATCACCACCCCGTCCAGCGACACCGGGGTGTCGCCGTCGTAGCCGATGGTGACCTGCGTCTTGCCGTCGGGGCGCAGGCCGTCCACGATGCCCTGCTTGCGCACGTAGGCCAGGCGCTCGGCCAGGCGGTGGGCCAGGTGGATGGGCAGCGGCATCAGTTCGGCCGTGTCCGTGCAGGCATAGCCGAACATGAGGCCCTGGTCGCCGGCCCCCTGGAAGTCCAGCGGGTCTAGGTCCCCGGCGTCCTCGCGCACCTGCAGGGCCTTGTCCACGCCGGCGGCGATGTCCGGAGACTGCTGGCCGATCGACACCGACACCCCGCAGGACGCACCGTCGAAGCACACCTCGGAGGAGGTGTAGCCGATGGAGACGATCTCACTGCGCACGATGTCTGGAATCTCCACATAGGCGCTGGTGGTCACCTCACCGGCCACATGCACCAGGCCGGTGGTCACCATGGTCTCCACCGCGACGTGCGCGGCCGGGTCCTGGGTGAGGATCGCGTCCAGGATCGCGTCGGAGACGCGGTCGCAGATCTTGTCCGGGTGTCCCTCGGTGACGGACTCGGAGGTGAACTGCCGCAGGGAGTTCGTTGCCTTACGTGCCATATGTGTTGTGGTCCTTGTTGGTCGGTGGGTGCGGGGGCGTGGGTGAGTCGAGTGGTTGCGCGTCTCAGGCGTCCCACCAGGGACGCAGAGGATACCAGTGGCCGCCGGTGTCCTCATCGGGGCGGACGGCCAGGAACTGGTGGATCTGAATGTTGTTGCGCTCAAAGTTCCAGCGGGCGCCGGCCATGTACAGGCCCCACAGGAGCGCGGTCTGGGAGCCGCCGGACTCGACGGCCTCGTCCCAGTGGGCCTGCAGGTTGCGGCACCAGTGCTCCAGAGTCAGCGCGTAATGCTGGCGCTGGTTCTCCGCATGCACGATCTCCAGGCCGGCGTCGTGCAGGTGGGTCATCACCACGCCGGGGGCGGCGAGTTCGCCGTCGGGGAAGATGTAGCGGCCGACGAAGGCGCCGGCGCCGTTGCGTTGGCTGGTGTCGCGCCGGGTGATCTGGTGGTTCAGGAGCCGTCCGCCGGGGCGCAGCAGGGAGAACATGATGCGGAAGTACTCGTCGTAGTGGCGCACGCCGACGTGCTCCATCATGCCCAGTGAGCAGATGCCGTCGAAGTCGCGCTCCGGCACTTCCCTATAGTCGATGACCCGCGCCTGCGCCAGGTCATCCAGGCCCTCACGGGCGAGCCAGGCGTTGGCCCAACGGGCCTGCGGCTCGGACAGGGTCACGCCGATGGCACGGATGCCGCGGCGGGCGGCGGCGACCAGCACCGAACCCCAGCCGCAGCCGATGTCCAGCAGCCGCTGCCCGGGGGCCAGGTCCAGCTTGTCCAGCACCAGGTTGATCTTGCGGCGCTGCGCATCCTCCAGGGATGTGTCCGGCGAGTCGAACAGGGCGCAGGTGTAGGTCATGGACGGGCCCAGCACCAGCGAGTAGAAGCGGTTGGACCGGTCGTAGTGGGAGGAGACCGTGTCCTTGTCCGCCGCCTCGGTGTGGGGGCGCGCGCCGGCCAGGGCGCGGCGCCAGGCCGGCGGGGTCTCGATCTCCGGCACCTCGGGGCGGTGCAGTCCCTCGTGGCGCAGCAGCCGAGAAATGGTGCGCATGCCCGCCGGGGTGGGGCGGCGCAGGTGTTCCTTGCACGCCTGCAGGCTGTCGAAGGCGGCATACGGGTTACCCGGTTCAACGCCGGACGCGATCAGCTCGCCGGTTATGTAGGCGCGGGCCAGGCCGAGATCCCCGGGGGCGGTGGCGAGATAGTTCAGGGCGCGCGGCGACTTGACATGCAACTCCAGGCCGGCGTCGCGCGGGCCGACGGCGGAACCGTCGTAGGCGGTGATCCGCAGGGGCAGCGGGGGCGTGGTCACCGCCTTCACCATGTCGGCCACAGTGGGGGTGCTCGTCCCGTTCCTCGTCATGCAGGTCACTTCCGTGCGCGTTGCAGCTAGGGCGGGGCCTCGCGCGGTGCCCCGCCCGCTCATCGTATGACCGCGTCACCGGCGCCTGAAGCGCACGGGCGGGATCGGATGTGGAAACGGCCGTGAGAAACAAGACGCCGGCGGCGGCTCCGAGGCGCGGGGATGGTCAGACGGAGGGGTGCCGGCCACTCAGGCGGGCGGCGATCAATTCCACCAACGCCTCGGCGACCTCCTGCTTGGTCCCCTGCGCTCGGGCGACCTCCGTGCCGCCCGCGTCCAGGACGACGACGGCGTTCGGCACGTCGCCGAAGCCCTGGTCGGTGCCGACGGCGTTCACGGCCAGCAGGTCGGCACCCTTGCGGCGGGCCTTGGCGGCACCATGCGCCAGCACATCACCATCCGCGTCCCCGGTCTCGGCGGCGAAGCCCACCACCAGGGTGTGTTCGCCGTCCTGGCGCGGCGGGTCGGTGACCAGGCCGGCCAGGATGTCGGGGTTCTCCGCCAGGGGGATGACCGGCGCCGCCTGCCGTACCGGCTCGCCCGTGCCGCCGGAGGTGCGCAGTGAGTGCTTCTTGAGCTTGGTGTCGGCCACCTCGGCGGGCCGGAAGTCGGCGACGGCGGCAGCCATGACCACGGCGTCGGCGTCCACGGCGGCGGCGCGCACCGCATCGTGCAGCTCCATGGCGGTGGTGACCGGCACGATGTCAACCTGGGGCGGTAGTTCTGCCAGTACCCCCGGCTCCGCGTGCGCCGACACGACGGTGACGCGGGCGCCGCGGGCGGCCGCAGCGGTGGCGATGGCACAACCCTGCCGACCCGAGGAGCGGTTGCCGAGGTAACGCACCGGGTCCAGGGGCTCGCGGGTGCCGCCGGCGGAGACGACCACGTGCCGGCCGGCCAGATCACCCGGGGTGCCCGCAGCTGCGGCGGCCGTGTCCCTGGAGGCGGCATCGAGCGCGGCCAGGGCGCGGGCGACGATCTGCTCGGGCTTGGGCAGGCGTCCGGCCCCGTAGCCGGAGCCGGTCAGGGGGCCCGCGTCCGGGTCGATGATGGTCACGCCGCGCCGGCGCAGGGTGTCCACGTTGTGGCGGGTGGCCGGGTGGTTCCACATTTGGGTGTGCATGGCCGGCGCCATCACCACCGGCGCGGTAGTGGTCAGCAGGGTGGCGGTGAGCAGGTCGTCGGCCCGGCCGGCGGCGGCCCGGGCCAACAGGTCCGCGGAGGCGGGGGCCACCAGCACCAGTTCGGCCCACTCCCCCATCTGCACGTGCGCGACGGCGGCGGCGTCGTCGAAGACCCCGGACTGCACCGGCGCGCCGGTCACGGCCGCCAGCGCCGGGGCGCCGATGAAGCGCAGCGCGGCCGCCGTGGGCACGGTGCGTACCTCGTGTCCGGCCGCGCGCAGCAGCCGGATGATGGACGGGGCCTTGTAGGCGGCGATGGAGCCGGACACCCCCACGACGATGCGCCGCGCCCGGGGCGCGTGTGCGTCCCGGGCGCGGGTGGTTTGCGGGTTCACGATAATCCTGATCGGTGACGCGGCCCGTGGGGCCGTCAGAACTGGATGTCGTCCAGGCCGGTGGCGGTGCCCGGCTCGTCCTGGCCGCCCAGGTCGATCGGCGCGTCCAGCGAGATGTCGGAGAACATGTCCTCCTCGGCGGCGCGGCGGGCCGCCTCGGCCTCGGCGCGCCGGGCGCGGGCCTCATCCCCGGAGATGACCTGGAGCTTGTCCTCGGCGACCTCGCGCAGGGCGATGCTCAGGGCCTTCTCCTCGTTGTCGGCCTCCACCAGGGGGCCGAAGTACTCGAACTGGTTGTCCTCCAGCTGCTGGTTGTAGCTGTTGATCTGCCGGGCGCGCTTGGCGGCCTCCACCACCAGCCCGTACTTGGAGTCGACCTTCTCCAGGAGGTCGTCAATGGGAGGGTTGGTGATTCCCTCGGGGTCGGCAGAGGTTCCGAGCATGTGCTTGTCTCCCAATGTGTTCTGGTACCGGATCGGGTGCGAGCCTGGCCGGATGCGTGCACACCCGGCGCATCACCGCACCGCAAGCACCCTAGTCTAGCGGCTCAGCCCGAGCACGTCCTCCAGCTCATCCGTGGCACGTGCCACGGTGTCGTTGACAATGGTGCGGTCGAACTCGTCGGCGGCGGCCAACTCCACTCGGGCGGTTTCCAGCCGGCGAGCGCGCTCGGCCGGGTCCTCGGTGCCGCGCCCGGCCAGGCGGGAGACCAACTCCTCCCAGCTGGGCGGGGCGATGAAGATCAGCTGTGCCTGCGGCATGGAGGCGCGCACCTGCCGGGCGCCGGCCAGGTCGATCTCCAGCAGGGCGGGGCGGCCGGCGTCGAGCTGCTCCTGCACCGGGCGGCGGGGGGTGCCGTAGCGGTGGGTGCCGTGCACCAGCGCCCACTCCAACATTTCGCCGGCCGCCACCAGGCGGTCGAATTCCGCATCGGAGACGAAGTGGTAGTGCACGCCGTCGCGCTCACCGGGTCGGGGGGCGCGGGTGGTGGCAGACACCGAGACGAACAGGTCGGGGTGGCGACGCCGCAACTCGGCGACGAGCGTGCCCTTCCCCACGGCGGTCGGCCCGGCGATGACGGTGAGGCGGGCGGGCGGCACCTGGGCTGCGGTCATGGGCACATCATGCCTTCTTCCGCGCCCTTCACGCGCGCAGGGCGGCCGCGGCCTCGGCGGCCGCCCGGGCCGCGGCCCGGCGCAGCTGCACGGGGTCGGGGCCGGCACCCAGCACGCCGCGGGAAGACGAGGCCAACACATGGGCCCGGGCGGGTCCGAAGACCGCCTGCAACTCGGGCGCGCCGGCCCCCTGCGCCCCCACGCCGGGCGCCAGCAACGGGCCGCCCGCGGCCAGCAGGTCCAGGTCCAACTCGCGCACGGCGTCGCCCACGGTGGCGCCGACCACCAGGCCCACGCTGCCGAGCTCACCGGCGGCACGGGCGGCCGCGTTGGAGGCGGCCGCGCCGGCGACCACCTCGGCGGCCACCGCCCGCCCCGAGGCGGTGCGGGCGTGCTGCACGGCCGCACCCTCCGGGTTGGAGGTCAACGCCAGCACGAACACGCCCCGCCCGGTCGCCGCGGCCGCCTGAAGCGCGGGCCTCAGCGAGCCGTAGCCCAGGTACGGGGAGACGGTGATCGCGTCGGCGGCCAGCGGGGCGTCGTCCGCCAGGTAGGCCTGGGCGTACCCGGCCATGGTGGAGCCGATGTCCCCGCGCTTGACGTCCAGGATGGCGAGCGTGCCCGCCCGCCGCAGGGCGGCGAGCACCTCCTCCAGGACGGCGATCCCCGCCGAGCCGTGCCGTTCGAAGAAGGCCGACTGGGGCTTGACGGCCGCCACCCGCCCGGCCAGGGCCTCCACCACGCGCAGGGAGAAGTCCCGCAGTCCGGCGGGCGTGTCCGGCAGGCCCCAGGCATCCAGCAGGGCGGCGTGCGGGTCGATGCCCACGCACAGCGGGCCGTGGGCATCCATGGCGGCGGCCAGGCGCACGCCGAAGGGCAGCCGCCCGCCGGTGGGGGGCTGCGTGCTCATGCGTCCACCTTCGCGGCGTCGCGGCGCCGGGACCGGTCGGCGTCGTGCTGCTGCAGGCTGCGCACCCGGAAGGGGCCCGCCAGCTGCGCCTCCAGCGCCTGCACCGCCGCCTGCAGCTCCTGCACGGTGGTGATGATCGGCTTGTCGGCGCTGGTGGTGGCGGCACGGATGGAGTAGCCGTCGGCGCGGGCGCCCTGGCCCTTGGGGGTGTTGATCACCATGTCGATGGCGCCGGACTCGATCAGGCCGACGATCGTCTGCTCGCCGTGGGCGCCCTGGCCCTGGCTCACCTTGCGCACGGGCGTGGCGCTGATGCCGTTGCGGCGCAGCACCTGGGCGGTGCCGGCGGTGGCGTAGATGGTGAACCCCAATTCGGCCAGGCGGGCGACGGGCAGCACGATGGCGCGCTTGTCCCGGTCGGCGACGGACACGAACAGGGCGCCCTCACTGGGTAGGCCGCCGTAGGCGCCGTCCTGCGACTTGGCGAAGGCGCGCGGGAAGTCGACGTCGAAGCCCATGACCTCGCCGGTGGAGCGCATCTCCGGGCCCAGCACGGTGTCCACCACCCGGCCCGCCGGGGTGCGGAACCGCTTGAACGGCAGCACCGCCTCCTTCACGGCGATCGGGTCCAGCGGGTCGGTGATCGCGGCGTCGTGGGCGGGCAGGTGGCCGGAGGCCTTCAGGGAGGCGATCGACTCGCCGGCCATGAGCAGGGCGGCGGCCTTGGCCAGCTGCACGCCGGTCGCCTTGGACACGAAGGGCACGGTGCGGGAGGCGCGCGGGTTGGCCTCGATCACGTACAGGGTGTCGGAGACCAGGGCGTACTGGATGTTGATCAGCCCGCGCACCCCCACCCCGGCCGCGATGGCCTCGGTGGAGCGACGGATGCGGGCGATCTCCGTGTCGGACAGGGACATGGGGGGCAGCACGCAGGCGGAGTCGCCGGAGTGGATGCCGGCCTCCTCGATGTGCTCCATGACGCCACCGAGGAACAGCTCGGTGCCGTCGTAGAGGGCATCGACGTCGATCTCGATGGCGTCGTCGAGGAAGCGGTCGATCAGCAGGGGGCCGTTGGCGTAGGCGCCGCCGGCCTCCGCGGAGGCACGGGAGAGGTAGTCGACCAGGCCATCGCGGTCGTAGACGATCTCCATGCCGCGCCCGCCCAGCACATAGCTGGGTCGCACCAGCACCGGGAAACCGATCTCCGCGGCCACGGCCAGGGTCTGCTCGTCGCTCAGGGCAGTACCGTGGGCGGGCGCCGGCAGGCCGGCCCGCTCCAGCACCACGCCGAAGACCTCCCGGTCCTCGGCGGCGTCGATCGCCTCCGGGGTGGTGCCCAGGATGGGCACGCCCGCCGCCTTCAGCCGGGCCGCCAGCGACAGGGGGGTCTGTCCACCCAGCTGGACGACCATGCCGGCCACCGGGCCGGCCGCCAGCTCCGCCTCGTAGACCTCCATGACGTCCTCGAAGGTCAGCGGCTCGAAGTACAGGCGGTCGGAGATGTCGTAGTCGGTGGAGACGGTCTCCGGGTTGCAGTTGACCATGACCGTGTCGTAGCGCGCGGACAGGGCCATGGTGGCGTGCACGCAGGAGTAGTCGAACTCGATGCCCTGGCCGATCCGGTTGGGGCCGGCGCCCAGGATGATCACGGCCTCCCGTTCGCGGGGGGCGACCTCCGTGCTCTGGTCGTAGGTGGAGTACAGGTAGGGGGTGTTGGCGGCGAACTCGGCGGCGCACGTGTCCACCGTCTTGTACACCGGTCGCAGCCCGAAGGCGTGACGCACCTCGCGCACCGTCTCCTCCCCGATACCGCGCAGGGAGGCGATCTGCGCGTCGGAGAAGCCATGCCGCTTGGCCCGCCGAAGCAGCTCGGCGGTCAGTGCCGGTGCCGCGCACATCTCCTCGGCGATCTCCTGCAGCAGGAACATCTGGTCCAGGAACCAGGGGTCGATCGCGGTGGCCTCGAACAGGGCCTCCATGGTGGCGCCGCCGCGGATCGCCTGCTGCAGGTCCACCAGGCGGTGCTCGGTGGGGGTGCGCAGCGACTCGATGAGCTCGGGCAGCTGCTCGGGGGTGGGGGCGGGGCCGTCCCAGTGGAACACCGAGCCGGACTTGTCGATGGAGCGCATGGCCTTTTGCAGGGCCTCGGTGTAGCAGCGGCCCAGGGCCATGGCCTCCCCCACCGACTTCATGGTGGTGGTCAGGGTGGGGTCGGCGCCGCGGAACTTCTCGAAGGCGAAGCGCGGCACCTTGACCACCACGTAGTCGACCGCCGGCTCAAAGGACGCCGGGGTGGAGCCGGTGATGTCATTGGGGATCTCATCCAGCGTGTAGCCGATGGCCAGGCGGGCGGCGATCTTGGCGATGGGGAAGCCAGTGGCCTTGGAGGCCAGCGCGGAGGAGCGGGACACGCGCGGGTTCATCTCGATGACGATCACGCGGCCGGTGTTGGGGTGGACGGCGAACTGGATGTTGCAGCCGCCGGTGTCCACGCCCACCTCCCGGATGACGGCGAAGGCGATGTCTCGCAGCTGCTGCAGTTCCCGGTCCGTCAGGGTCAGGGCCGGGGCGATGGTGATGGAGTCGCCGGTGTGCACGCCCACGGGGTCGACGTTCTCGATGGAGCAGACCATCACGCAGTTGTCGACTTGGTCGCGCATGACCTCCAGCTCGATCTCCTTCCAGCCGAGGATGGACTCCTCCAGGAGCACCTCGGTGGTGCGGGAGTCGGCCAGGCCCTGCCCGGCGATGCGCTCGAGGTCCTCGGCGTTGTAGGCGAAGCCGGAGCCGAGCCCACCCATGGTGAAGGAGGGCCGCACCACGACGGGATAGCCGCCGAGCGCCTCCACTCCGGCGTGGCACTCGTCCATGGTGTGGGCGATGACGCTGCGGGCGACCTCGGCGCCGCAGCGCTCGACCACGCGCTTGAACTCTTCCCGGTCCTCGCCGGCGTTGATGGCGTCGGCGCGGGCCCCGATCAGCTCAACGCCGTACTTGTCCAGGACGCCGGACTCCACCAGGCTCATGGCGGTGTTAAGGGCGGTCTGGCCGCCGAGCGTGGGCAGGAGCGCGTCGGGGCGCTCCTTGGCGATGATGGCCTCGATGACCTCCGGGGTGATGGGTTCGACGTAGGTGGCGTCGGCCATGTCCGGGTCGGTCATGATCGTGGCCGGGTTGGAGTTGACCAGGATGACGCGTACGCCCTCGGCGCGCAGCACCCGGCAGGCCTGGGTGCCGGAGTAGTCGAACTCGCAGGCCTGACCGATGACGATCGGGCCGGAGCCGATGACCAGGACGGAGGAGATGTCGGTACGGCGGGGCATCAGGCGTTCTCCTCGGTGTCGGTGTCGGTGGCGGGGGTCGCGGCGGCGACGCGGTGCTCATGCATCATGCGTATGAAGCGGTCGAACAGGTGCTCGCCGTCGTGCGGACCGGCGGCGGCCTCGGGATGGAACTGGACGGAGAAGGCCGGCAGGTCCAGGGCGCGCAGGCCCTCGACCACGCCGTCGTTGAGGTCGATGTAGCTGACCTCCACGCGGCCGTAGCGCCCGGAGTCGAAGGGCGCAGTGGTGGGTCCCTCGGTCGGGGCGTCGACGGCGAAGCCGTGGTTGTGGGAGGTGATCTCCACCCGGCCCGTGGCCCGGTCCAGGACCGGCTGGTTGACGCCGCGATGGCCGTAGTCCAGCTTGTAGGTGCCGAAGCCGAGCGCCCTGCCGAAGATCTGATTGCCCAGGCAGATACCGAAGAAGGGGATGCGCGCATCCAGGACGCCGCGCAGCAGGGCCACCTCCTTATCGGCGGTGCCGGGATCGCCGGGGCCGTTGGAGAAGAAGACGCCGTCGGGCTGCAGGGCGCGTAGCTGCTCCAGGGTGGTGGACTGCGGCAGCACGTGCACGCGCACACCGCGCTCGGCCAGCTGCCAGGGGGTGCGGGCCTTGATGCCCAGGTCGATGGCGGCGACGACGGCGACCGGCTCCTGGCCGGCGAACTCGCCGCGGGGCTCAACCACGTAGGCCTCGGTGGTGGTCACCTCGGCGGCGAGCGCCTGGCCGGCCATGGCCGGGGCGGCGCGCACGGCGCTCAGGCAGGCCTCCAGGGCCGCCTCGGAGGGGGCGGAACTGGGGTGCTCGGCGAAGCCGTCGGGCAGGGCATCGCCGGAGAAGATGCCGGCGCGCATGGCGCCCCGTTCGCGCAGGTGACGGGTCAGGGCCCGGGTGTCCACCTCGCAGATGCCGACCACGCCGTAGGTGACCAGGTCGGACTCGAGTTCACGGCGGGCCCGCCAGGAGGAGGCGCGGCGGGCGGGGTCGCGTACCACGAATCCGGCGACCCAGATGCGGTCGGATTCGCCGTCCTCGTCGTTGACGCCCGTGTTGCCGATGTGCGGGGTGGTCATGACCACGATCTGCCGGTGGTAGGAGGGGTCGGTGAGGGTCTCCTGGTAGCCGGTCATGCCGGTGTTGAAGACGATCTCGGCGACCGTGGAGCCGGTGGCTCCGTAGGAGCGGCCCACCAGGGTGTAGCCGTCCTCCAGGACCAGCAGCGCCGGGGTGCGCTCGATCGGCGCGCCGGCGGGCAGGGCGGGGCTGGTGAAGCCGCCGTACGCTGCCGGGGTCGCGGGGTTGGGGGCGCTCATGCATGCTCCTTCGGTTCGGTCTGCTCGACGGGCCGGCCGGCCAGCACGGTCGGGCGGCCATGCAGGAAGGTGGCCATGACCTGTCCGGGCAGTTCCATGCCGGCGTAGGGGGTGTTGTTGGAACGTGTCCACTGGGCGTCCGGGTCCACCACGCGGCGCACGCTCGGGTCGACCACCGTCAGGTTACCGGGCTCGCCGACGGCCAGTGGACGACCCTGGTCGTGCAGGCGGCCGATGCGGGCGGGCGTCTCGGACAGCACCCGGGCCACGTCCCGCCAGGTCATGCGGCCCGGCTCGACCATGGTGGCGATGATGATCGGCAGCGCGGTCTCCAGGCCGGTCATGCCGAAGGCGCCGGCCTGCCACTCGCAGTCCTTGGACTCGCGCGGGTGGGGGGCGTGATCGGTGCCGACCACGTCGATGGTGCCATCGGCGAGCGCCGCCCGGACGGCCTCCACGTCCTCGGCGGTGCGCAGCGGCGGGTTCACCTTGTACAGCGGCGAGTAGGTGCGCGCCTTCTCGTCGGTGAGCAGCAGGTGATGGGGTGTGGCCTCGGCGGTGACGTCGATGCCGCGGGCCTTGGCCCAGCGGATGATCTCCACGCTGCCGGCGGTGGACAGGTGGCACACATGCAGGCGAGAACCGACATGCCCCGCCAGCAGGACGTCGCGGGCGATGATCGACTCCTCGGCGACGGCGGGCCAGCCGGCCAGGCCGAGCTCGGCGGAGACGCGACCCTCGTGCATCTGGGAGCCCTCGGTCAGGCGGGGGTCCTGGGAGTGCTGCGCGATCACGCCGTCGAAGGACTTGGCGTACTCCAGGGCGCGGCGCATGAGCACCGGGTCGGATACGCACTTGCCGTCGTCGGAGAAGACGCGCACGCGGGCGGCGGAGTGGGCCATGGCGCCCATCTGGGACAGGTGCTCGCCCTTGAGCCCCTCCGAGACGGCGCCGACGGGGTGGACGTCCACCCAGCCGGCCTCGTTGCCCAGGCGCAGCACCTGCTCGACCACGCCGGCGTTGTCCTGCACGGGGGTGGTGTTGGCCATGGCGAACACGGCGGTGTAGCCGCCGACGGCGGCGGCGCGGGTGCCGGTGTAGACGGTTTCGGCGCTCTCTCCGCCGGGCTGGCGCAGGTGGGTGTGGATGTCCACGAGCCCGGGCAGCAGCACCAGGCCGGCCAGGTCGTCGTGGCGGTGGGTGTCGGTGGGGGCCTGGGCGACGGCGTCGGGGCCGATGGCGGCGATGGTTTCGTCGATGACGAGGACGTCGGTGGGGTCCTCGCCGTAGGGGCGGACCCCGGGCAGGAGGTGGGCGGTCACAGCTGGTTCCCTTCGTCGGCGAGGAGCAGGTAGAGGGCGGCCATGCGCACGGAGACGCCGTTGCCGACCTGCTCGACCACGCGCGAGCGGGGGTCGTCGGCGGCGTCGGCGGTGATCTCCAGGCCGCGGTTCATGGGCCCGGGGTGCATGACGATGGCGTGCTCGGGCATGGCGGCGCGGCGCACCGCGCCGAGTCCGTAGCCGCGGGAGTACTCCCCGGGGCTGGGGAAGTAGCCGCCGCCGGCGGCGCTCATGCGCTCGCGCTGCACGCGCAGCATCATCACGGCGTCGGGCTCGACGGCGGCGATGGCGGCGTCGAAGTCGTAGGACACGTCGCAGGGCCAGTCATCCATGCCCACCGGCAGCAGGGTGGGCGGGGCCACCAGGGTGACGTGGGCGCCCAGGGTGGTGAGCAGGTCGACGTTGGAGCGGGCCACGCGCGAGTGCAGCACGTCGCCGACGATGATGACGCGGGCGCCTTCAAGGTCGCGGCCGCGGGGGGCGGGGCCGCCGTCGTCGGCGCGGGCGGAGCCGGAGGCCGGCCCGCCGGGGGTGTACCAGCGGCGCAGGGTCATGGCGTCCAGCAGTGCCTGGGTGGGGTGCTGGTGGGTGCCGTCGCCGGCGTTGAGCACGGGCACGTCGATCCAGCCGGCGTGGGCCAGCAGGTGGGCGGCGCCGCAGGCGGAGTGACGCACCACCACGGCGTCTGCGCCCATGGCCATGATGGTCTGGGCGGTGTCCTTCAGCGACTCCCCCTTGGACACGGAGGAGCCCTTGGCGGAGAAGTTGATGACGTCGGCGCTCAGCCGCTTGGCGGCGGCCTCGAAGGACAGCCGGGTGCGGGTGGAGTCCTCGAAGAAGAGGTTCACCACGGTCTTGCCGCGCAGGGTGGGCAGTTTCTTGACGGCGTGACGCTGGGTGGCGGCCATGGCCTCGGCGGTGTCGAGCACCATCACCGCCTCGTCGTGGGACAGGTCCTTGGCGGACAGCAGGTGCTTCATCGGGTGGCCTCCTGGGTCGCGGCATCGACGATGGTGACGGCGTCGGCGGCGGCGCCGAGTTCGGTCAGGGACACGACCACCTTCTCGTTGCGGGAGGTGGGTAGGTTCTTGCCCACGTAGTCGGCGCGGATGGGCAGCTCGCGGTGGCCGCGGTCGACCAGCACGGCCAGTTGCACGGCGTCGGCGCGGCCGATGGCTCCCAGGGCGTCCAGGGCGGCGCGGATCGTGCGGCCGGAGAAGAGCACGTCGTCGACCAGGATGACGGTGCGGCCCTCGAGGCTCTCCCCCGGGATGCGGGTGGGCTGGGGCACGCGGATCGGGTGGCGGCCGAGGTCGTCGCGGTACATGGTGATGTCCAGGGTGCCGACCGGTGGGGCGCCGGCGGGGTCGTCGTCCTCCTTGGCGGCGACCTCCAGGGCTGCGGCCAGGCGCTGGGCCAGCGGGACTCCCCCGGAGGGGATGCCGAGGAGCACCAGATTGCTGCTGCCGCGATTGCGCTCGAGGATCTCGTGGGCGATGCGGACGAGGGAGCGCTGGATCTCGGCGGCGCCGAGGATCTGCTTCCCGGTGGACTGTGCTGCGGCCACGGTGCGTGGACCTCCTTCTCCGCCTCACTGGACGGGCTTCAAGGATGTCGTTCGGAGCGATGTTAGCGCAGCGCCTGGGCCGGTGCGGCCGGCGTCCACCCGGTGAACGTCGGCCGCACCGGCGAGTGCGGCGCGCCGGGCCGACACCGCGCACACGAGTTCTCCCCTGATACACGCGTTTTGGAGCTTTGCGGGTGCTGGGCACGTGCAAAGCTCCAAAACGCGTGATCGTGGCGGCAACGCATGTTCGTGATGGCCTGCGCTTGGGCGTGCCGCACGCTTTGACGGACAATGAGTCAAGGCTCGGGCCGCTCGGACTCGGGCCGCCCGGCAGAGGAGCCGACCATGACATCTGGACACACCGGCGTCCGCCCCATGCAGACGGGCCGTCAATCCCTGCTCGCCCGGATCATGCTCATCGCATTGACCATCGCGGTTCTCGGCTCCGCCGGGTTCGGCACCTGGGTGGCCTTCATTTACGACGGCGGGACGCCCACGCTGATCCCCTTCGCGCTCGTTGGGCTTCTAGGCGGGTTGTTCGCGCTGTGGGGCCTGTCCGAGCAGTCGGCGAAATGGGTCGGCCTGGCGGCCGTGCTTCAGGTGTTCGCGCCGATGGGTGCGGCGTGGGCGGCCAGCCTGGTCCTCGCGGTGTTCGGAGCGGTCGTGCTGGTGATGCAGTGGAGGGCCGGCCGTCACCTCCCGGACCGGCAGCACGCCCACGCCTAGGATGCCGCGTCGCTCGACGTCGATCACCGCGTGAGATCGGGTCCGGCTTGGGCTGAGTTGCTCAGCGCAGCACCTCGGCCAACGTGAGTGGCGTCCGCCCGGTGAGCGCGCGGACGTCGTCGGTGACGGTGGCGAGGACGCCGGAGGCAATGGCGGTGTACGTGGACACCCAGGCGTCCAGCTGCCAGTCGGGCACGCCGTAGCTGCGCCGGGAGGCGTAGGCCTCCTCCAGGCTCTGGTCCCGGTAGACGGTGGGGCGGCCGGTGACGGCCGTGATGGTGGCCGCCGCCTCGGCCAGGGTGAAGGCCTCGGGCCCGGTGAGTTCGTAGGTCGCGCCGTCGTGGCTGGTGTCACCGGCCGCGGCGGCGGTGAGGATGGCGGCGGCGCTGCGGGCTACGTCCGCGCGGGCGACCGCGGCGACGCGTCCGGAGCCCGCCGGACCGGCGATGACGCCGTCGACGGCCAGATCGGGGATGAAGTCGGCGTAGAAGGAGTCGCGCAGGAAGGTGAAGGCCATGCCGGACTGGCGCAGGTGCTCCTCCGTGGCCTGGTGGGTGCGGGCCAGGGTGAAGGCGGCGTCGGGGGCGGCGGCGAGGAAGCTGGTGTAGACGACGTGCCGTACCCCGGCGGCGGAAGCGGCGTCGATGAAGGTCTTGTGCTGCTCGAGGCGGTCGGCGCTCTCGGCCGCGGAGACCATGAACAGCAGGTCGACTCCCCGCAGTGCCTGCGCGGCGGCGTCGGCCTGGCCGTAGGAGGCGACGGCGACGTCGTCGGCCCAGGCGGGGGCTTTAGCCGGGTTGCGCACGAGGAGGCGCTTATGCAGGCCGGCGTCGTGTAGCAGCTCGGCGACACGGCCACCTACCTTGCCGGTGGCACCGGTGACGGCGATCGTGAGCGGGCGGGCGGAGGGGTCTGGGCCGGAGGTGGTGCTCATGGCACCTGTCTACCCCACTCCCCGCGAGATCAGCACCTGATGGGGAAGGCGAATCCGGAAGCACTGTCACAAATGATGACAAACGAGCCCACGTGTCCGAAGGCCGACCAAGGAAACGTTGAAATCATGCGGTTGGTATTCCGGGCCGGGCGGTTGGATCTGGCGTTTGTCACCATTTGTGACAATGCACCTCCGCAGTAGGCGGTCGCGCGCCAGGCAAGAGTCCCAGCGTCAACCGACTGCAGCCTCGAGTACCGCGCGGGCGGTGACCTCGTCGGTGACCAGCGCGGAGAGGTAGCCGCCGCGCAGGGCCGCGCGGATCGCGGTCACCTTCTCCTCGCCCGCGGCCACGCCGACGACGAAGGGAATCTCCTTGAGTCGCTCGGGCTCCATGCACAGGGTGCGCTCGCACAGCGCCGTGGGCACGTGTCGTCCCTCGGTGTCCAGGTGGTGCCCGCACACGTGTGCAACCGCGCCGCGCCGGCGGCACTCGCGCACCACCTGCGGCGTCATCCACTTGCGCAGCAACGGGCTGGTGGACTCCCCCACCGCGCCGATGCCCGTCAGGGCGACGTCGCTGCGGGCGGCCAACTCCAGCGTGGTGGCGACCTGGTCCTCTTGGCGCACGGCCCGCGCCAGGTTCAGCGAGTCGAAGACCAGCGGCACGGTCAGCGACCGGTAGCGACCGCCCAGCCGCATGGCCAGGTTGCGGCACACATCGCCGCCGTCGCCGAGGTCGTAGGACTCCCCCGCCGAGCCGATCATCGCCACCACCGTCGAGGTGGGCCAGGTGCGCTCGGGCATCTGATGCACGACGGCGGCCACGGCCCGCCCGTTGGACACCGCGATCACCGACCGCGGGCCGCAGTGCTCAACCAGCAGCTCCGCCGCAGCCCGGGCGACGTCGGGGGTGACTCCGGGAACGAACGGACGGGACACCTCGGTGACGCGAGCCTGTTTGAGACCGAAGGCGGAGGTGAGTTCCTCCTCCAACGCCATCAGCCGTTCGATGGGGTGTGCGACCGTCACCTGAACGATCCCGACTCGGCGGGCCTCGGTCAGCTTGCGTGAGACCGTGGAGCGCGAGTAGCCCAGGCGCTCGGCGATCTCGTCCTGGCTGAGGTCCTTGTCCCAGTACAGGTGGGCGATGTCCAGCAGCAGCCGCGCGTGTTCGCGATCCAGGTTTGCGCACATAATTGCATCTTACAGCCAGATAACCTAGCTTTCACCTCAATTAGGCGTAGGCAAACAGGTTATGAAGGCCACCTGCCCTGAGGTAAGGATGCACGGATGTGCAGCACACGCCCTTGGGGGTGGCGTCGTCCCGCCTTAGCGTGAAGCCACCGCGGCGGTGAGGGCCGGTGGTGACAGCCAACTCTCGCCGGCACCTGCCGGCACAGATACCGCCCGGTGTGCAGTACATCGCTCATCCGTTCGAAGGAGAACCCCCATGGCAATCGTCCGCACCATTCACGGCGACGTCGACCCGTCCACGCTCGGCGTCGTCAACGCCCACGACCACCTCATCCGCGTCGGCGCGGGCGAGGTCTACATCGACCCCGACCACCTCCTGGACGACGAGGACAAGGCGGTCGAGGAGGCCGGCTACTTCGTCGACGCCTCCAAGCGCTTCGCCCCCACCGCCACCATCGTGGACATGTGCCCGGCGTCCTCCGGCCGCGGCGTGCTCAAGCTGAAGCGCGTCGTCGAGCGGGTCCCCGACCTGCAGGTCATTCAGGCCACCGGCTTCCACCAGCAGAAGGTCTACCTCGAGTGGCGCCAGTCCTGGGTCAACCAGTACACCGTCAACGAGATCGCCGACCTGCTGATCGCCGACATCGTCGAAGGCGTGGACGCCAATGACTACATGGGACCGCTGGTCAAGCGCACCGACGTGCGTGCCGGCGTCATCAAGTGGGCGACCGCCTACGGCAAGATCACCGACTGGGAGGTCAAGACCGGTAAGGCCGTCGCCATCGCCTCCAAGGAGACCGGCGCGCCCGTCAACACCCACGTCACCGCCGGCACCTGCGGCCCCGAGCAGGCCCGCTTCCTGATCGAGCAGGGTGTGGCCCCGGAGAAGATCGCCATCGGCCACATCCAGCGCAACTGGGACCCGTGGATCCAGGAGCAGATCACCAAGCTCGGCGCCTACGTGGAGCTGGACGGCACCAACCGCATCAAGTACGTGCCGGACAACGCCCGCGTCAACCTGCTCAAGGTGCTCGGTGAGAAGGGCTACGGCAAGCAGATCCTGCTCGGCACCGACTCGGGCAAGGCCTCCTACCAGAAGGCCTACGGCTCGGTCTCCGGGATCGACTACGACCCGGCGGTGTTCTGCCCGCGCCTGATCGACGACGAGGGCTTCGACCCCGACTACGTCCAGGACCTGCTGGTGAACAACGCCGCCACGTTCTTCGCCTTCGAGCCCCTGGCCGGCTGAGCGAGGCGAGTTGAAATGAGCGAACCCCGCAACACGCCCAGGCTCCAGATCGCCCTGGACACCCTGGACCAGCCCAGCGCGCTGGGCCCCCTGCAGCAGGCGGCGCCGTACGTCGACGTCATCGAGTGCGGCACCATCCTGATCCTGTGCGAGGGCTACCACGCGGTGCGCAACATTCGCGCCCTGTTCCCGGACAAGCAGATCCTCGCCGACGTGCGCATCGCGGAGGCGGGCGCCAAGATCGCCCGCCTCGCCTTCGAGGCCGGCGCGGACCTGGTCTCCTGCGTGGCAGGCGCCTCCATGACCACCATCGAGCAGGTCTGCAAGGTCGCCGCCGAGTTCGACGGCGAGGTACAGGTGGAGTTGGCCGACGAGTGGTACGACCCGGAGCGGGCCCGCGCCTGGCGCGCCGCCGGCGTCCAGCACGTCATTGTCAAACGGTCCCGCGACCGCGAGGCCGCCGGCGACCTGTCCTGGAAGGCCGAGGACATGGACCGGGTCGACGAGCTGGCGGACATCGGCTTCACGGTCACCGTCACCGGCGGCATCAGCGTGACGGACCTGCCGGCCTTCGCAGGCCGCAGGGTCGGCATCGTCATCGCCGGACGCTCGATCGTCGGCGCCGAGGATCCGGCCGCCGCCGCATCTGCGCTGCGCGACGCCATCGACGAGGTGTGGTCATGAGCGTGACCTCCCTCGACGACGGTATCCGCCTGGGCATCTACGAGAAGGCCCTGGTCGGCAACCCGCTGGCCACCCCCGACGACTGGGCGGGCTTCCTCGCCCAGGTGCCGCAGGCCGGCTACTCCTTCCTGGACCTGTCGGTCGACGAGTCCCCGGAGCGGGAGGCCCGCCTCGAGTGGGGGCCACGCCAGTGCCGCATGGTACGTGAGGCCGCCGAGTCGGTCGGCACCGGCATCGGCGGGGTGTGCCTGTCGGTGCACCGGCGCATAGGCCCGGGCTCGGCCGACCCCGAGGTACGGCGTCGGGCCCGCGAGGTCATGGCCCGCGGCCTGGAACTGTGCCACGAACTGGGGGCGCCCGTAATCCAGATCGCGGGCTATTACGCCTACTACGAGGACCCCCACCCGGACGCCGAACGCTGGTACGGCCAGCTGCTGGCCGACGCCGTGCCCCTCGCCTCTCGCCTCGGGGTGGTGATGGGGATCGAGAACGTCGACGGCACCGACGTAACCTCGATCCGCAAGGCCATGGAGTTCGTCGACGCCGTCGGCTCCCCCTACCTGCAGGTCTACCCCGACCTCGGCAACATCGCCGAGCAGGGCCTCGACCCCGCCGTCGAGTTGGAGGCGGGCCGCGGGCACATGGTGGCCATGCACGCCAAGGATGTGCGCCGCGGCGAGCCTCGGCGGGTGGAGATGGGCACCGGCATCGTCGACTGGGACAAGTCCTTCCAGCTGCTCGCCGCCCAACACTGGACCGGTCGGCTCATGATTGAGATGTGGAACGACGACGCGCCCGACTCCGTCGCCCGTTGCGTGGCCGCACGCGAGTTCATTGAGGGCAAGGCCGCCGGCGCCGGCATCGCCATTCAGAGGCCCTGAGCACCATCAGACGACTCGCAACGCGAGCCGCACGCGGCACACACGCCGTCATCCCCTGACCGTCTTCGAGAACCCCTACGGCTGCAGCCAGACAGGCAGCCGCAGCGCCGCCCATTCGCGGCCACACACAGCCAACCAGAAAGACCGAACAATGACGTACGACCTGACCACTATCGGTGAGGGGCAGATCCGCCTCACCTGTGAGCGTGGCGAGCGGCTGTCCACAGCCCGCTCACTGCGCATGACCGCCGCCGGCTCCGAAGCCAACGTCGCCGGACTGCTCAGCGAGCTCGGCCGCTCAACCGCCTGGGCCTCGAAGCTGCCCAAGGGTGAGCTGGCCGACCGCATCGCCCTGGAGTACTCCGCGGTCGGCGTGGACATCCGTCACACGGTGATGACGGAGGAGGGCCGGGTGGCCCTGTACTTCCTCGAACCGGGCGAGTTCCCGCTGCCGGGCAAGGTCACCTACGACCGGCTGCACACGCCCTTCCGCACCATCACGCCCGAGGAATTCAACTGGGATGCCCTGCTGGACACCCGCGTCGTCTTCCTCACCGGCATCACGGCCGCGCTCACCCCCGAGACCGCCCGAGTGGTGCGCTACTTCGCCGACGCCGCCGTCGAGCGGGGCGTGGACGTCGCCCTGGACGTCAACTTCCGCTCCCTGCTGTGGACCGGCGAGCAGGCACGCGAAACCCTGGAGCCGATCGCGCGCCAGTCCTCGATCCTGTTCTGTTCGCGTACGGACGCCCGGGTGGTGTTCGGCATCGACAAGCCGGACGTGCAGGCCTGCCACGCCCTGCGCGAGGAGATGGGCGTGCCCACGGTGGTCTCCACCGACGGCCGCGCCGGTACCTACCTGTCGACGGCGGAGAAGGATCGCATCTTCGAGATCCACTCCGTCCCGGTGATCGACCGGCCCGGGGCAGGTGACTCCTTCGTCGCCGGCACGCTGCACGGTTGGCTCGACGGCGACGTCGAGAAGGGCATCCAGATGGGCACCAAGGTCGCCCAGATCGCGCTGACGCACCACGGCGACCTGACCCACGTGCGTCCCGGCGAGCTGCAGACCCTGCAGAGCTCGGACATCGTCCGCTGAGCAAATCGACCGCACCGCCGGGCGGCGCACAGCCGCCCGGCGGCCGGCCCCTAATCAAACGTCTGCTCAATCGACAAGATCGGATTGAAATGAGTACACAGGCAAAGGCGCCTGCGGCGCCGCAGGGGAAGACCGCCCCTGAACAAATCGACAATCATCACCTCACCGGTCACCAGAAGTCGCTGATCGGCATGGCGATCGTGGGCAACGTGTCGGAGTTCTTCGACATGTTCCTAATCGGCTTCATCGTCAACCTCCTCATCGAGACTCCGGGCTGGAACCTGACCGGATTCCACTCCGGCGTGATCCTCGCCGGCTCCGGCCTGGGCACGGTCCTCGGCTCCATTACCTGGGGCCGACTGGCGGATGTGTTCGGTCGTAAGACCGCCTTCATCTGGTGCATCGTGGTGCTGGTGGTCTTCACCGCCGCCTCCGCTTTCACCCCGGTCAACGGCTGGATTCTGTTGACCATTCTGCGCACCGGTGTGGGCTTCGGCGTCGGCGGCCTCAACATCACCTCCGTGCCCTTTGTGCAGGAGTTCGTACCCGCCAGACAGCGCGGCCTGTTGGCCGGACTCACGAGCGTATTCATCCCGGCCGGCATCTTCCTGGGCGGGCTGGTGACCAGGTACCTCGGCGATTCGCTCGGCTGGCGCGGTCTGATCGCTATCGGCTGCATCCCCATCGTGCTGCTCGCCTGGACGCGGATCGTTCCGGAGTCGCCCCGCTTCCTGCAGTCCCGCGGGCGTGAACATGAGGCGAAGGAGGCCTACGCGTGGGCCATGGAGATCCCGGTGGAGCAAGTGGCCGATCTGCCCGATATCAAGGAGGCCTCGTCGGCGTCCTACGCGGTGATCTTCTCCAAGTACCCCAAGCAGCTGCTGGTGGTCGCCGTCGGCTCCTTCTGCTTCATCATGGGCTCCTTCACGGTGCAGTCCTGGGGGCAGACGCTGCTGGGGCAGTCCTTCAAGTTCAGCGCCGCCTCCGTAGCAACCCTGTTCATGTTCGTGTCGCTAGGCGACCTGCTGGGACGCCTGGGATCGGCCTGGATCTCCGACAAGATCGGACGGCGCTGGACCATGTTCGGCTGCGGCATGATTGGTGCCATCGGCGCCCTGATCGCCGCCTTCTCCACCAGGATGGTCACGTCCGGTGGAGAAATCGGCAACGCAGGCTACGTGTTCTTCGCCGGAATCTTCATCGTCATGATGTTCGGCGATGGCGCATTCGGCATCCTCAACGCCTTCGGCGGTGAGCAGTTCCCGACGGAGGCCCGCTCCACCGGGCTTGGCCTCGGGTATGGCATTGGGTCGATTGCCAAGGTCGTCGGTCCCTACTTCGTCGGTGCTCTGGTGGGCTCTTCCGAACTCAGCCCGGAAGTGGTGTTCGTACCGTTCATCATCTTCGCAGTGCTGCTGTTCCTGGGTGGCATCGTCTACCTGTTCGCCCGCGAGACGAAGGGTGCTGCACTGGAAGACATCTGAGTGCCCCGTTGCGGCCGCGGTCCACGGCCGCAACGTCGCATGACGTTGCCAACCGCTCGGCCGACGCCGAAGCCCGGGGCAAACGGGTCGCCCCCGGAACCCACACGGTTCCGGGGGCGACCCGTATGTCGGCGACCAGGCGACGTTGGCGAACGCGGGCCTGGTTGCCGGGTTGGTTAGTGTTGGCCGTAGACGTTCTGGTAGCGGTCGTTGAGGCGGTCGATCAGGTCCTGCTCGATCGGCACAGGGTCACCTCCCTGACGCGCGATATGCACGGTACGCGCCACCTCCTCACACATTGCCGCAGCCTTCACCGCCGCCCGCGCATCGACCCCGATCGTGAACGGGCCGTGATTCGCCATCAACACCGCCGGCGACCGCGACCCCGACAAGGTCTCCACAATCCCCCGCCCAATCGAATCATCCCCAATCAAAGCAAACGGACCCACCGGAATCTCACCCCCAAACTCATCCGCCATCATCGTCAACACACACGGCACCGGCTCCCGCCGCGCCGCCCACGCCGTCGCATACGTCGAATGCGTATGCACCACACCACCCACCCGGTCCATATGCCGATACACATACGCATGCGCCGCCGTATCCGACGACGGCGTCAGATTCTCCGGCGTCCCATCCTCGATCTTGTCCCCATCCAGCGTGCACACCACCATGTTGTCCGCCGTCAGCTCCTCATACGCCACCCCCGACGGCTTAATCACGAACAAGTCCGTCCGCTCCACACTCCCATCCGGACGAGACACGCTCACCCGCTCAGACACATTCCCAGCCGTCCACACCACCAAACCCCACCGAATCAACTCCCCATGCAAACGCGCCACCCGCTCACGCGCATCAGCCACCGCCCCACGCACACCATCATCCAAATCAGCCAACACAATCCGCTCGGTCTTCTCAGCCATGAGAGCACTCCTTCGTGACGGGCCGGCCCGGCGCCGGCAAACTTGTATCGTCACGGCAATCGTGCCCACCGCGGGGCAAACAGTCACCGCCCCCACCGCACGTTCGTGCATGGCGGGGGCGGTGACGTTTCGACCGTCTCGGCAGGTTTACCTGTGCCGTTCTCGGCGCGGTCGGAAGGCGCGAGGGCGGTGCAGCGGATGCGGACGCTCGTTCATCGCAGCGTGTCGGCCAGGTCGCCGATGCGCCCCAGCAGCCCGTTCAGGAAGCGCGGAGAGTCATCGGTCGACAGCATGCGGGCGAGGGTGATCGCCTCGTCGACGGCCACCGGCGCATCTACGTCGTCGTTCCAGACGATCTCCCACGTGGCCAAGCGCGCGATGGCCCGATCCGTGGCCGGCATGCGGCTCAGCACCCACCCGTGGGAATAGGTCTCGATGGTCTCATCGATCTCGCTCAAGTGGTCGGCGACGCCGGCCAGCGCCTGACGGGTATAGGCGGGCGCCTCGGTGTGGTTGGCGGAGTGGAAGGCCCGCTCGGCGGCCAGCTCCCGCAGGTTCTGCGCCCCGGAGTCGCCCTGTAGCAGGCCACGCTGGTCGGCCTCGAAGAGCACCTCCACGGCACGCCGCCGCGCCTTGGTGCGTGCGGTGACCGGGAACTTGGGGTGCCCACTCGCAGCGGCGGGTGCGCCGTCGTCGTCCAGTGGTTCCTCGGCGGCGTCAGACTCCGACACCGGCATGGATTCGGTCATCGGCGGTCAGTCGGTGACGCGGGAGATGTAGGAGCGGGAGCGGGTGTCGACCTTGACCTTGTCGCCGATGTTGAGGAACAGCGGGACCTGGATCTCGGCACCGGTCTCCAGGGTGGCCGGCTTGGTGCCCGCAGAGGAGCGGTCGCCCTGCAGACCCGGCTCGGTGTGGGAGATGGTCAGCACGACGGCGGCCGGCAGTTCCACGAACAGCACGTCCTCCTCATGGAAGGCGACGATCACGTCCTGGCCCTCGAGCATGAGGTCGGCGGCGTCACCGACCACGTCGGCGGGCACGTAGGTCTGCTCGTAGGTCTTGACATCCATGAAGACGAAGTCGTCGCCGTCCTTGTAGGAGAACTGCATGTCGCGGCGGTCGACGGTGGCGGTCTCCACCTTGAGGCCGGCGTTGAAGGTCCGGTCCACGGTCTTGCCGGACAGAACGTTCTTGATCTTGGTGCGCACGAAGGCGGGGCCCTTGCCCGGCTTGACGTGCTGGAACTCGACTACCTGCCACAGCTGGCCCTCCAGGTTGAGCACCATGCCGTTCTTCAGGTCGTTCGTCGTTGCCACGTGCGGTTCCTAACTCGCTAGAGGATTACTGGAGGTCTTAGACCGGGTAAGCCTACCGCCATCACTCGTTCACTCCCCCGGCCGCCGCCTGTCATGCCGGTCACGGCTTACGTATCGCCGCGCCATATCAACCGACCTCAGCGAGTGGGGCGGCTAGTGGAAGTCGGTGATGTCCTTGACGTCCTCGCGCAGGGCGTGTACTTCGCCCAGGCGGGCGAGCGTGGCGTAGCGCTGCTCGGCATACGGCAGGGAGACCTCCAGCAGGAATTCGGCCATGCGGTCCTGCCCCTGGCGGGCCAGCTCTGCGGCGAGCGAGCGGATGTCGTCGGGGTGCCGGTTCTGGCTCATCTTCGCCTTGCCCTGTACCTGCTCGATGCCCACCTCGACCGCCACGATCGCCCGTGCCATCCGCTCCAACTTCTCCTCCCCGATGGGGGTGAGCACGTCGTCCGGCTCGGACAATTCGGTGAGCCTGCGTGCCGCCTGCAGCGCCGCCTCGGGGCTGGAATCGATACGCACCGGCCCCCGCACGTGCAGGGTGATGTAGTCCCAGGTGGGCACGTTCGGCTTGACCTCGTTGGTGGCGTACCAGCGGGGCGAGACATAGGCGTCGACGTCGTCGAAGATGACCATGCCGCGGCCCGTTATCGGCTCGCGCACCTGCGGGTTGTTGCGCACCAGGTGGGTGACCAGCGCATTGCGCTCCGCGTCCCGGTAGAAGGGCACGAGGGTGGCCGCCGGCCCGTCGGCGTGCACGGTGATCAGGTTGCCGACGTGGGGTCGGTCCAGCAGGGAGGTGGCGTATTCCTCGGGAAGTACAAAGTGCCGCGGCACGTACATGCGTTCAGCCTATGGCTCGGCCCGCCGTGGGGTCGAGCCCACCCGGTCGGCCAGCTGCTCCAGTACCAGCGCAGCGGCCCGCTCCGGGGTGGTATCGGTGGTGTCGACGACGACGCCGCCCGCCTGTGCGCAGGCGGCCTCCCGCTCGCGCAGCATCCGCGTGAATGCCTGATAGACGTTGCCGAGCGCCACCGAGCGCGGTGCGTCCAGGCCGTTGCGGGTGGCCAGTCGCCGCGGCGTGGCGGTCAGGTGTACCAAATGCGCCCCGTCGGCACGCGCCTGCGTGAGAGCGGCCTGCACAGCGTCGTCATCCAGACACCCTGAACCGAGGGCGATGACGGCGCCGGCAGCGGCCTGCCCGAGCGTCTGCCGTGCGGTGGCCGCCTCGGCGCGCCGGTAGCGCTCCTCGGGGACGGCCACCAGGGCGAGTTCGGGCAGGGTGCCCAGTGCCGCGGCCGTCTCCTGCCCGACGTCGTACAGCGGCAGCCCGGTGGCGTTCGCCAGGGCGCGACCCACACTGCTGCAGCCCGCGCCGGGGGCACCGAGCAGCACCACGCGCGCCGGATTCATGCGCGCCCCTCCGCAACCGCCGCAGGGCTGGCGGACGGGGCGGTGACCGCGTCGTGGGCGGCCCGCAGCACCTCCAGGTCGGGCTCCACTCCGCGCACCGGCTGAGCGATGTCATCCAGCAGCACCATGCGCAGCCTGCCGGCGCGCACCTTCTTGTCCGACGTCATGGCGGCGCAGAGCGCATCGAAGGAACCCGCTCCCTGCGGGAACGCCGTTGGGAGCCCGGCCGCGGTGAAGGCGCGCCGGTGCAGCGACACCGCGTCGGCGTCGAGCGGGCCCAGACGGTGGGCCACCTCGGCGGCGAACACGCAGCCCACGGCGACGGCCTCTCCGTGCCGCCAGGTGTAGTCGGTGACCTTCTCAATGGCATGGGCGTAGGTGTGACCGTAGTTGAGGATCTCCCGCAGCCCCGCCTCGGTCAGGTCCTCCCCCACCACGGCGGCCTTGACCGCCACCGAACGGGCCACCAGCTCGGCGATGACCGGGGAGTCGGCGGCCGGCGGGGCGGGTGCGGCGAGTACCCGGTCCAGGATGACCGGGTCCGCGATGAACCCGCACTTGACGACCTCCCCCATCCCGGCGCGCAACTCCGCCTCGGGCAGGGTGGCCAGGGCAGCCAAGTCGGCGATCACGGCGGCCGGCGGGTGGAAGGCGCCCACCAGGTTCTTGCCGGCGTCGGTGTCAATGCCGGTCTTGCCGCCGACGGCCGCATCCACCATCGCCAGCAGGCTGGTCGGCACCTGCACGACGGGGACGCCGCGCAGCCAGGTGGCGGCGGCGAAGCCGGCCAGATCGGTGGTGGCCCCACCGCCCACGCCCACGACGCAGCCGTCCCGGCCCAGGCGGAAGGCACCCAGCTGCTCCCAGATCTGGTTGAGCACGCCCGCGTGCTTGGCGCTCTCCCCTCCGGGCACCTCGATCCGGGTGGCGCGCAGCCCGGCCGCCCTCAACGCCCGCTCATATTCGGTGGCGGAGGCGGCCAGCGCGTCGGCGTGGACAATCGCCACCCCGCCCGCGCCGCCTCCGGGGGCGGTGGCTACGGCTTGGGTGACGGCGTCCGCCAGCCCGCTGCCGATCACGACGTCGTAGGGACGGGCCGCGGCGGTACCGGGCACGGTTATGCGGGTGCGACCGCCCTCATGCACTTGGCGCGGGGCGGTGGGGCGCAGCCCGGATACACCGCGGACCGGGGCCAGCGCGGCCGCGGCCCGCGAGGGAGCGCTCCCCAAAGACACCAGCACGAGCGCGGCGACCTGCTCGGGAGTGAGCCCATCGGTGGGCACGGTTATGGTTGCGACCCGCTGGTACAGGTCGGCGCGCTGCGCATGCAGGTTCTCCATGCGGGCCAGCACATCGGCGGCGATGTCATCCTGCGCGGCCGCAGTGGCATCGGAGTCCGCCGCCCGCCCGGCGGGGTTCACCAGCGGCCGGCCGGCGCCGTCGCCGACGTGTGCGGCCGCGGTGGCGGGGCTGGCCGCCAGGTGTATGACGGTGTGCCCGCGCAGCAGGCGACGGTTCTCCTCCCGCAGGACGCCACCGCCGCCGAGCGCCACGACTCCCTGGGCGGCGGCCTCCCCGGTCAGCACGGCCCGCAGAGCGCGGGTCTCCCGATCCCGGAAGCCCTCCTCACCCTCGGCGGCGAAGATCTCCGGGATGGTCATGCGGGCGCGGCGACGAATCTCCGCGTCCGTGTCGGTGACCTGCACGCCCAGCGCGGTGGCCAGCAGTCGCGCCACCGTGGTCTTGCCGGATCCGGGCAGCCCAACCAGAACCAGCGGCAGCAAACCCGTATCCACGGCGCCCTCGGACACCGCCGGACCCGGCCGGTCGGCGTGGCTCGTGTGGCTCATGGGATTGACTCCTTCGGCGTATGGGACGGGCGATGAGACTGGATGGCGGCCGCGGGGCGTTCACCACTGGGTGCGTTCGGCCACGCGGGCGAGGTAGCCGGAAAGGTTGCGGCGGGCCTCGGCGACCGAATCCCCGCCGGTCTTCTCCACCAGGGCGTCGGCGAGCACCAGCGCCACCATGGCCTCGGCGATCACCGCGCCGGGTACGACGGCGGTGGTGTCGGAGCGCTGGTGCAGTCCGGTGGCCGGCTCGCCGGTGGCCAAGTCAATGGTGCGCAGGGCGTGCGGGACCGTGGAAATGGGCTTGTAGGCGGCCCGCACCCGCAGCGGTGCCCCATTGCTGATGCCGCCCTCAATGCCGCCGGCGCGGTTGGTGGCGCGGTCCACCCGCCCGGCGTCGATGGTGAGGATCTCATCGTGGGCGGCGGAGCCCGGGCGGGCCGCCTCGGCGAAGCCGTCCCCGATCTCAACGCCCTTAACCGCCTGGATGCCCATGAGGGCGCCGGCCAGGCGCGCATCCAGCCGCCGATCGGCCTGCACGTGGGCGCCCAGTCCGATCGGTACGCCGGTGGCGATCACCTCCACTACTCCGCCGAGCGTGTCACCGGCCTTGCGGGCGGAGTCGATGGCCGCAACCATGGCGGCACCGGTGGCCGGGTCGGTGCAGCGCACCGGGTCGGCGCTCAACCGGACCTCGTCGTCGGGCGTGGGGCGGGCGGCGTCGTCGGGCAGGGCGACCGTCCCGATGCGCACCACGTGACTGACCAGGCGGATTCCGGCGACCTGCTCCAGCAGTGCCTCGGCCACCGCTCCCAGAGCCACCCGGGCGGCGGTCTCGCGGGCGGAGGCGCGTTCGAGGACGGGGCGGGCGTCGGGCAGGTCGTACTTGAGCAGCCCGGGCAGGTCGGCGTGGCCGGGGCGTGGGCGGGTCAGCGGCAGATTGCGGGCGATCTCGCGTTCGTCGCCGGTGCCGGCGTGCTTGCGCAGGGCGGTCTCGGGCACCGGGTCGGCGCTCATAACGGTGGACCACTTGGGCCACTCGGAGTTGCCGATGCTCAGGGCGATGGGGCTGCCCAGGGTACGGCCGTGGCGGATGCCGCCAAGGATCGACAGTTCGTCCGCCTCGAACTTCTGCCTGGCGCCGCGCCCATGGCCCAGTCGACGGCGGGCGAGGGCGGCGCGGATCTGTTCGCTCGTGATCTCCACGCCCGCGGGCACGCCCTCAATGATGGCGGTGAGGGCCTCACCGTGGGATTCGCCGGCGGTCATCCATCGAAGCATGGGGTGATCATCCCACGCCGCCGGGCGCGACGTCACCGCGGTCCGGCGGCGCGGGCGGCGAGCGCCTCCACCAGCGCGCGGCGCATGGGCGCCAGCGGCGGAGTGCGGCCGGTCATGAGGGTGACCTGTGGGACCGCCTGATGCAGCAGCATCAGCCAGCCGGGGGCCACGCTCCCGCCGGCCGATTGCCAGGCCGCCGCCAGTGGCGTGGGCCAGGGTGCATAGACGACGTCCAGCAGCACCGCGCCGGGCCCGGGCCGGGACGCTCCGCCCGCGATTGCGGCGGTCAGTGGCGCAGCCAGGGTGTCGGCGGCGCCGGCCGGGAGCGTGGAGACGAGCAGATCGGCGTCGGCGGCCGCGGCGGCCACCTCGGCGTCGGAGGCGGCATCACCGGGCCGCCAGGTTAGGGCCGCCACCTCCAGACCCATGCGGTGGGCGGCGGTCAGCGCACGGCCGGGGCCGGCGTGGCGACGGGCGGCGACGGTGATGTCGGTGGCCCCCAGTTCGGTCAGGGCTGCCAGCGCGGAACAGGCGGTGGCGCCGGAGCCAAGCACCACGGCGCGCGTCGCACCGCCCGCGGGAGCCGCGGTGGCGCCGTCCGCCGGGGCGGTGCGGGTCTCGCGGATGGCGCCGACGATGCCGGCGACGTCGGTGTTGAAGCCGGCCAGCAGGGCGGCACCGCGGCCGGAGCGCTGGGCGATGACGGTGTTGACGGCGCCGACCGTCGCCGCCAGCGGGTCCACGACGTCGAGCCGGCGCAGCAGCGCCTGCTTGTGCGGCATGGTCACGCTCAAGCCGGCCCAGATCGGGTCGGACGGTGCCGGGGCGGCCAACTCCTCCAGCAGCGAGGCCAGGTCCGCGGGCGCAGTCTCGCGGCGTTCATACACCCAGTCGTCCAGGCCGAGCGCCCGGTAGGCGGCCCGGTGCAGCACCGGGGACAGCGAATGCGCAACCGGCGCACCGATGACGGCGGCCCGATGCCGGGGCTGGGCGGGCGAACTCGTCGGCGGCGCGGCGCACATGGCGTCTACTCGCCGTCCGCCGGGGCCGTCGGGCTGGGCGAGGCGGAGGCGCCGGAGCAGACCTCGGGGTTGTCCTCGCAGTACGCCGACAGCTTCTCGGTGTTGGCCACCTGCTCCTCGTGCGTGGTGGCGAACAGGGTCTCCCCGGTTTCCAGATCGACGGTCACGAAGTACAGCCAGTCGCCGGCGGGCGGGTCGACCACCGCCTGAATGGCGGCCTCGCTGGGACTGCCGATCGGGGTGGGGGTCAGCCCGGCATGCTGGTAGGTGTTATAGGCGTTGGCGTCGTCCGCGATCTCGTCGGCGGAGGGGATGCCGCCGGTGCGGCCCAGGCCGTACAGCACGGTGGAGTCCATCTGCAGCATGCCCTTGGTCTCCCCGTCGGTGTCGGCGAGCCGGTTCTCGATGACGCGGGCCACCTGGCCGTAGTACTCGGCGTGGAAGACCTCCCGTTCCACAATGGAGGCCTTGATCAGCACGTCCTCATAGTCGGCCTCGTCCACGCCGGCCTTGCTCAGGCGTGTGTTGGTGGTGGAGACCATGGAGGCGACCACGTCGGTGGCCGTGGCGTCCTCGGCGATGTCATAGGTGGAGGGGGCGAGCCAGCCCTCCACGTCTCCGCCGGCGACCTCCGGCAGACCGATGGCGGTGGTGTCCGCGAAGGCGGCGTCGACTTCGGCGTCGGTGTAGCCGCCCACGCTCATGAGCCGCTCCTTGACCTCCGCCTTGGTAGCGCCCTCGGGGATGGTCAGCGTGTGATCGGAGCGGGAGGACGGGTCCAGCAGCAGGGCGACCGCGTTGACGGCGGACATATGGGTCTTGAGCGTGTAGGTGCCCGCCTGGATGTTGCCGGCATTGGAGTTGGCCGCGTAGGCGTTCTTGAAGGCGCCGGCGGTGGCGACGACGTCGGCGTCGACGAGGATCTGAGCGATGTCCGCGCCGGTGGCGCCATCCGGGATGGTGACGACAACATCGTCCTCACCGGCCCCGGTGTAGTCGGCGACGGCGGTTTGCTCGGGCTGGGCGCCCTTGACCACGCCCAGGGCCTTGTAACCGACGAAGCCGACCGCGGCTAGCACTACCGCCAGCACCACGGCGGTCAACGCGTGGCGGCGGCGCTTGCGGCGCCTCCGGTCGCGCTCAACGTGACGGTCGCGGCGCCGGCGGGGGCCGGCGTCCGGCTGTTCGGCGTCGGTGCGGTCAACCCCGACGGCCGAGAAGAAGTCGTCCTCGGTCACTGTCTGCCTTCCTGGATGGGTACGACCATCTCGCCGGCGGGCGCGTCGGTGGAGCGCTCCGTGGCGAGGGCCTGTTCAAGTATGACCACGGCGGCCGCCTGGTCGACAACGCTGCGAAAGCTCTTCTCCCGCCGACCGGACTCGTGCAGCTCGCGGTGGGCGGTGACGGTACTCAGCCGCTCATCCACCAAGCGCACCGGCACAGGAGCGATCAGGCCGGCGAGTGTGCGCGCCCAGCGGCGGGCATCGCGCGTAGAGGCCGAAGCGCCTCCACTGAGGCTGCGGGGCAGCCCGACGATCACCTCGAATGCGCCGTGGTCGGCCACCAGGTCGGCGGCCTCCTCCAGGTCGGCGCCGTAGCGGTCGCGGCGCAGGGTGGCCAGCGGTACCGCGAGGATGGCGTCGGCATCGCAGCGGGCCACGCCCACGCGCACCTTGCCGACGTCGAAGGCCAGTCGAACCCCGGTCCTCACCACGTACCCCTTGCCGGGTGCCCGCGGGCTCAGGCCAGGGCGGCCGCGATGGCGGCCAGCGCGGCGGGAATTGCGGCCGGGTCCTGGCCGCCACCCTGGGCGACGTCATCCTTACCGCCACCGCCACCGCCGAGTGTCTTGGCGGCGGTGCGCACCAGCGCCCCCGCTTGGGCGCCCTGGGCGCGGGCGGTGGGGTTGGTGGCGACGACGACGAGCGGGCGGCCATTCGCCTCCCCGGCCAGGGCCACCACGACGGCCTCCGACTCGGGCAGGCGTCCGCGCACATCCAGGGCGAGGCTGCGCAGCGCGTCGGCAGAGCCGACCGCGCCGAGCGAGGCGCTGGCCAGCAGGTAGTCGCCGGTGCGGGCGGCCGCGCCGGCGATCTCGCCGGCCCGGGCGGTCAGGGCGGCCTGCTCCGCGGCTGCCAGCTTCTTCTCGGCGTCCTTCAGTCGCGCCAGCAGGCTCTCCACGCGGCCGGGTAGCTCCTCGGGGCGGCCGCCCACCAGGGTGGACAGCTGCGAGACGAGCGCGTGCTCCTTGCGCTGGAAGCCGTAGGCGGAGTCCGCCACCAGGGCGTCGATACGGCGCACGCCGGAGCCGATCGATCCCTCCCCCAGCAGAGCGATGCGGCCGATGTGACCGGTGGAGGGCACGTGGGTGCCACCGCACAGCTCCCGGTCGAAGCCGTCGCCGATGGTGACGACCCGCACCTGCTTGCCGTACTTCTCCCCGAACAGGGCGATCGCGCCCGAGGCGCGGGCCTCCTCCAGGCCCATGACTTCGGTGGTTACCGGCAGGTTCTCGGCGACCTTGTCATTGACCAGTGCCTCGATGTCGTCCATCTGACCGCCGGAGAGGGCCGAGCCGTGCCGGAAGTCGAAGCGCAGCCTGGCAGGAGAGTTCTCACTGCCGGCCTGGGCGGCGTCGGGCGAGACCACGTTACGCAAGCCCGCGTAAACCATGTGGGTGGAGGTGTGGGCGCGGGCGATGGCCAGGCGGCGCACGGTGTCGATTTCGGCGTAGGCGCGCTCGCCCACCGCGGCCGTGCCCTCGGTGAGGGTGCCGCGGTGCACGGACAGGCCGCGGATGGGGGCCTGCACATCGTGCACCTCGATGACGCCGCCGTCGGCCAGGCGAATGGTGCCGTGGTCGGCCAGCTGGCCACCCATCTCGGCATAGAAGGGGGTGCGGTCCAGGATGACCTCCACCTCGGCCGGGGCGGTCGCCACCGGGGCGGGCACGCCGTCGACCAGCAGGCCGGTGACGGTCGCGTCGGCGGCCGACTCGGTGTAGCCGAGGAACTCCGATCCGCCGCCCATCTGCTTCTCAATGTCCTGGAAGACGCGCACATCCGTGTGGCCGGTCTTCTTGGCACGGGCGTCGGCGCGGGCGCGTTCCTTCTGCTCCTCCATGAGGGTGCGGAAGGTGGCCTCGTCCACGTCCACGCCCTGCTCCGCGGCCATCTCCAGGGTCAGGTCGATGGGGAATCCGTAGGTGTCGTGCAGCTCGAAGGCCGCCTTGCCGGGGACGACCGGACGGGTGCCGCGCCCAGATTCGGAGGCCCGCTGCTTGGCGGAGGCGACGGCGGTGTCCAGGATGGTGGTGCCTGCGGCCAGGGTGCGGCGGAAGGCCTCCTCCTCCGCGTAGGCGACGTCGGAGATGGTGGCCCAGCCGGTTTCGAGCTCCGGGTAGGAGGCCTTCATGGCGTCCTTGGAGGCGGTCAGCAGGGTCGGCAGGGTGGCGTCGCTCACCCCGAGCAGGCGCATGGAGCGTACGGCGCGGCGGATCAGGCGGCGCAGCACGTAGCCGCGGCCGTCGTTGCCGGGGCGCACGCCGTCGCCGATGAGCATCAGTGCGGAACGGACGTGGTCGGCCACCACCCGCAGGCGCACGTCGTCGAGGTAGGCGTCACCGGCCTCCGGGCCCGCGGCGCCCCGGCCGTAGGTCTTGCCACTCATGGCCTCGGCGGCGGCGATGACGGGGTAGACCTCGTCGATCTCGTACATGTTGGGCTTGTCCTGCATGATGAACGCCAGGCGCTCCAGGCCGAGCCCGGTGTCGATTGCGGTCTGGTCCAGCTTGCCGATCAGCTCGAAGTCATGGCCCTCGCCCTCGCCGCGGATGAACTCGTCGAAGACCAGGTTCCAGATCTCCAGGAAGCGGTCGCCGGCGGTGTCGGCAATGGGGCCGCCGTCCGGGCCGTAGGCGGGTCCGCGGTCGTAGTGGATCTCGCAGCAGGCGCCGGCGGGGCCGGGCTGTCCGGTGGACCAGGAGATCTCCGCGAAGGGCAGTAGTTGCACGCGCTCGGCGGGCACGCCGATCACGCGGGTCCAGTGGTCGAAGGAGACCTTGTCCTCCTCCCAGATGGTCATCCACAGCCGGTCGCCGTCCAGGCCGTACTTGCCCTCCTCACGGCTGCCGGTGAGCAGGTCCCAGGCGTAGTCGATGGCGCCTTCCTTGAAGTAGTCGCCGAAGGAGAAGTTGCCGTTCATCTGGAAGAACGTGCCGTGACGGGTGGTACGGCCGACGTTGTCGATGTCATTGGTGCGGATGCACTTCTGCACGGAGGCGGCGCGCGGCCACGGGGCCTTCTCGGTGCCCAGGATGTAGGGGATGAAGGGCACCATGCCGGCCACGGTGAACAGGATGGACGGCTCGGGGGACACCAGGGACACGGAGGGGCGGATCTCGTGCCCGTTCGCGGCGAAGTAGTCGAGCCAGCGGGAGCGGATCTCTGATGTACGCATGAGATGCCTCGTCCTGTTCGTTTCGGGAGGGGCGTGCGCTGCGCACGCCGGTGGATTGGAGAGCCGGGGCGAGAGTACCCCGGAACACTGGGGACGCCCCGAACCGGTATGCGGTCCGGGGCGTCCCGGCGTCGTGAAGCGTGGGGTCAGCGCGAGTAGTACTCGACGACCATCTGCACGTCGCAGGTCACCGGGACCTCTTCGCGCTTGGGGCGGCGCACCAGCTGTGCCTGCAGCTTCTCCAGCTCGACGTTGAGGTAGTCGGGCACGGGCGGCAGCACGTCGCGGTGGGTGCCGGCGGCGGCGACCTGGAAGGGCACCATCACCTGGGAGCGCGGACGCACCTGAATGGTCTGGCCGGGCTTGACGCGGAAGGAGGGACGGTCCACGACCTTCCCGTCAACCATGATGTGGCGGTGGACGACGCTCTGGCGGGCCTGCGCGATGGTACGGGCGAAGCCGGCGCGCAGTACGAGCGCGTCCAGACGCATCTCCAGCAGCTCGACCAGGGACTCACCGGTCAGGCCCTTCTCGCGGCGGGCCTCCTCGAAGACCTTCTGCAGCTGGGCCTCGCGGATGCCGTACTGGGCGCGCAGGCGCTGCTTCTCCTTCAGGCGGACGGCGTAGTCGGACTCGGTGCGGCGGCGGGCGCGGCCGTGCTCGCCGGGGCCGTAGGGGCGCTTCTCGAAGTAGCGGACGGCCTTGGGGGTGAGCGGAATGCCGAGGGCGCGCGAGAGGCGCACCTGGCGGCGGGAGCGTGAAGAGCTCATAGATATCTTCCTGTCGGATCGGTTCGCACGCCGTGGGCGGGTGCGCCCAGGCGCGGGGTCAGCCACGTCGGCTAAGACCCCAGGAGTGCCCGAGCGCGCGCCGGTCGCGCGACGCCGCAGGCAACCCGGAAACATTAGCGCGGCGGCGGCAGGGGATGCACGTCGAAGCCACCGGTTGTGAGCCGGTCCTCATCCGGCTTCGGCCCTGCCAACAGCCGGCCACCCGGAGCGAACCATCGCGGCGACGTGTCGAGGCCGGCTCACCCGCGGTGACCATACCGGCGGCGTGTCGAGACCGGCACGCCCGCGGCGACCAGGCGGTGACGTGTCAAGGTCGGCACACCCGGAGGCGCCTGCGTCGGGATGTACACGAGTTCGCGTCGAATACACGAGTTCTAGAGGTTTGCGAGCGCAGGGCACATGCAAACCTCTAAAACTCGTGTTCATGAAGCAAACGCGTGTGCGTCTGCCGGTGTGTTCGTGCCTCCTCACGCTTGCGGGCGTGGTGATTCGGGCTCGAGCTGCAGTGTGGTGGTCGGGTTCGGGGCTCTGTTCGACGGGGGCCGGCCTACCAGGTGGTCGTGTTCGGGTCGGTGAGGTCGTTCTCGGTGGCTGCCGACCTGCCGAATACGACCTCGTCAGCCCGAAACCCTCCACATTCGGGAGGGTTTCGGGCTGACGAGGTCGTTTTGGCCGAGCCCGGGTCGTTGTCGGGCTGATGAGGACGTTCTCGGGGCGGCGGGGACGATGCCGGGCCGGTCGAGGGTGGCGTCGCGGGGTGGACGGTTCGTGTGTTCCGGTGACGGTTCGTCAGGTAGCACCAACGGTTCGGCATGAACGACGACGGTTCGTACCCCTACCCCACGAACCGTCACCGGATATGCCGAATCGTCGACCAGAACGTACGAACCGTCAGACGAAGGCACCGAACCGCTGGGCGAACACGCGAACCGTCGGGCTAAGGTGCCGAACCGTCAGAGGAACGCACGAACCGTCGGCTAAAGGCGTGAACGTCGGCCTGAACGCACGAGCCGTCGTGCCTGGCCCACCGTGGTCCAGCGCGCACCCCCAGCCAACGCGCACTCCCACCAATCGCGCCACGCACCACGCCGCCGGGACACGTACGCCAACACCACCCGGCGAACCGCCCCATCCGCCCACCAGATGCCCAAGCGCGGGGAGCCGGGCTTGACCGGGGTCGTCAGGCTCGACTTCGACGGACCTCAGCCCCAAGCGCGACGAACCGGGTTACTTCGGCTGCCCCTTGTGCGGGGAGGAGTGACGGGAGCGCAGCAGGGTGGAGATGATCACGTACACCAGGAACAGGCTGAACAGGATCGAGCCCGTGCGCGGGCTGACCAGGCCGGCGACGACGCTCCCCAGTGGAGAAGCCGCGGCCGACGCCACGCCCACGACGAGCCCCACGCGCACGTCGGCCACCCCGTGGCGCAGGTTGGTGACGGTTCCGGACAGGGCGGTGGGGAGCATCACCACCAGGGAGGTGCCGCGGGCCAGCAGGTCACCGATGCCCACGGCCAGCTGGGTGCCGGGCACGATCACGGCGCCGCCACCCACGCCGACGAGTCCCGACAGGATGCCCGCCACCAGACCCACCCCCACCAGGGCGGCGCCGCTGGCGGGCGTGAGACTCAATCCGGCGTCGCGCACCGGCACCATGAGCTGCTGGGAGACGATGACGAAGACCGCGAAAGCCACGAAGATCCACGGCAGGATGCGGGCCGGGAGCGTACGCAGCAGGCGCACCCCGATCTGCGCGCCGGTCAGGGAGCCAATGATCAGGAAGACGGCGGCCACGAGGGACACCTGTCCCTGCACCCCGTAGGAGACCGCCCCGACGATGGAGGTCGGCACGATGGCGACCAGAGAGGTGGCGGCGGCGTGGCGCTGATCCATGCCGGCGAAGGCCATCAGCGCCGGCACGATCACCAGTCCCCCGCCGACACCGAACAATCCCGCCAGGAAGCCGGCCCCCAGTCCCATCAGTACAATCGCCGGCCAGCGTCGGGCGGGCGGGGACCACGGTGCCGGAGCATCGGACCGGTTGCGGGCGGAGTCGGGATCGGGGGCTTCGACGTTGGGGGTTGCGGTCACCTACCGACCCTATCCCCGCTCGCGCGTTCAGCTCACCTGCCCTGCTCCCCTGCGGCGCCGTGGGTGATGCGCCGGATGGCCGCCAGCCGCCGGGTCAGCTGCTCCTCGAAACCGTTCGTGGTCGGCCGGTAGTACTCGGCGCCGGCCAGTTCGTCGGGCAGATACTGCTGGGCGACGACGCCGTGCGGGTAGTCGTGCGGGTAGCGGTAGCCGACGCCGTGGCCGAGGCGCTCGGCGCCCGCATAGTGGGCGTCGCGCAGGTGAGCGGGCACCTGCCCGCCGCGGCCCGCGCGTACATCCGCCGTGGCCTCACCGATGCCGACCGTCACCGCGTTCGACTTCGGGGCGGTGGCCACCGCCAGGGCCGCCTCGGCCAGGACCAGTTGCGCCTCGGGCATGCCGATCAGGGCGACCGCCTGCTGCGCGGCCACGGCCGTGGACAGCACACCGGGGTCGGCCAGGCCCACATCCTCGGCGGCGTGGATGGTGATGCGCCGGGCAATGTAGCGCGGGTCCTCGCCCGCCGCGAGCATGCGGGCCAGGTAGTGCAGGGTGGCGTCGGGATCGGAGCCGCGCATGGACTTGATGAAGGCGCTGATCACGTCGTAGTGCTGGTCTCCCTGCCGGTCGTAGCGGACGGCGGCGACGTCGGCGGCCCGCTCCACGTCGGCCAGCCCGATCCGGGGCGCGGCGGACTGCGCGGCGGCCTCTCCCCCGGCCCCGTCGGTGGGTGCCGGCGTGGCTGCCAGAACCGCGCCGGCGGCCGCCTCCAACACGGTCAGGGCCTTGCGCGCGTCCGAGCCGGCCATGCGCACGATCTGCTCGCGGGCGTCGTCGGCCAGCGTGACCGCGCCGCCCAGGCCGCGTGCATCGACCAGCGCCCGCTCCACCAGCGCACGCACGCAGTCGGCGTCCAACGGGTGCAGCGTCAGCAGCAGGGAGCGCGACAGCAGCGGCGAAACCACCGAGAAGGACGGGTTCTCCGTGGTGGCGGCCATGAGCGTCACCCAGCGGTTCTCCACGCTCGGCAGCAGCGCGTCCTGTTGCGAGCGGGAGAAGCGGTGCACCTCGTCGACGAACAGCACCGTCTCCTCCCCCGCGGCCAGGCGCCGTCGGGCGTCGGTGACCACCTGGCGGACGTCCTTCACCCCGGCGGTGACGGCGGACAGCTCCACGAAGCGGCGACCCGAGCCGCGCGCCACCAGATACGCCAGCGTGGTTTTGCCGGTGCCCGGTGGCCCCCACAGGATCACGCTGGACACCCCCGCGCCGCCGGCCGGTCCACCCGCGTCGGCGGCAGGCTCGACCAGGCGACGCAGCGGGGAGCCGGGGGCGAGCAGATGGTCCTGGCCGACCACCTCGTCCAGGGTGCGCGGCCGCATCCGCACGGCCAGGGGCGCGTGGGCGTCTCCGGGCAGGCCGACGGCGTCGGTTCCGGCGCTCTCAAACAGGTCCGTCATGTGCACGATTCAACACCCGTTTCGGCTCCGCCCGAGTGCCGGGACCGCTCAGCGCCCGGCGGTCTGCCAGACTAGGGCGCATGCTTGCCTGGCTTTCCCGCCGCGTCATCAAAGATGCCTGGATCATCGTCGGTGCGTGGCTGCTTCTCGCCGTCGCGTTGCTGCTCCCTTCCATCACGGGGCTGGGCGGCAACAACCTGTTCGAGCGCGCGGCCGCGGGGAGCACTTCGATTGCCGGCACCAACAGTGCGGAGGGTGAGCAGATCCTGGACACGCTGTCGGGTGATGCCGAGACGGTGACGCTGCTGGTCACCGACATGGACATCTCCGACACCGTCGCCCAGCAGACGGTCGCCGACGCACTGGAGGACGCGCACGCGGATCTGCGGGCGCTGGTCGGCGAGCAGAACGTGATCGATCCCTTCGTGGTCCCCGGCATGCTGAATGAGCCCGCCGCACAAATGCTGGCCTCCACCGACCTGGACGGCTTCCTGCTGGTGGTCACCGTTGATCCCAACGGGGACACGGTCGCCGACGCCGACGACAAGAAGTACGCCGAGCAGGTCGCCGAACTGGTCGGCCGGGTTGAAGCCCGCCTGGAACAGGTCCCGGACGAGCTGAGTCGGGTTGAACCCGGTGTGCGCGGCATTGTCTCCGACGACGCACGCATGTCCGCAGCCGTCAACGATCAGGTGCGCGCCGACCTGGTGCGGGGTGAGCTGATCTCCCTGCCGCTGGCACTGATCATCATGGTGCTGGTCTTCGGCGGCTTCCTGGCTGCCGGCATGCCGCTGATCGGTGCGCTGGCCTCCATCGCGTGCACCATGGGAGTGCTGTACTTCCTGAGCCTGGGCATGGACCTGCAGTCCTTCGTCATCAACATTGTCACCGTGATCAGTCTGGGACTGTCGATCGACTACGGGTTGCTGATCACCTCCCGCTACCGGGAAGAACTTGCTCGCTCCCACGACGCCGCCGGCGAGGACGCCGGGGGGCACCGGCGTCGTCGTCGCAGCGGACGACGGGACCCCCGCCTGGCGGCCTGCATGACGACGACGCTGGCGACGGCCGGCCGCACGGTGCTGTTCTCGGCACTGACGGTGTCGGCCTGCATGCTCGGCCTGGTGCTGATGGGACCGGCGGTGCTGCGGTCCATCGGCATCGCCTGCCTGGCCTCGTGCCTGATCGCGGTGGCGGCGGCGGTCACCCTGGTGCCGGCCGTGCTGGTGCTGCTGGGGCGGCGCCTGCTGCACCCGCCGCTGCTGCAGCGCATTCCGGTCCTCGGCGCCATGCAGCGACACCTGGGGGACGTGACCAGTGAGCGCGGAGTGTTCCGGTGGATCGCCCGGCAGGTGCAGCGCATGGCCTGGGTGGTGCTGGTGGCCTGCGTGGTGGCGCTGGTGGTGCTGGCCTCCCCGGCCCGCAACCTGCACCTGCTCTCCTCCACTACCGAGCTGCTGCCCACCGACTCCGACCAACGCACCTACCTGACGGTGCTGGAGGAGCGCTACTCCGCCGTAACCCAGCAGGACGCCACCATGATCATCGCCGCCACCGGTGAGCGGGTCACCGACTTCATCAACGAGCAGGTGGCTGCCGTCGACGGCGTCCAGGAAGTGTTGCGGGTAGCCACCGCCGGCGACTACACAGTGGTCTATCTGGAGCTTTCCGGTGATCCGACCTCCCGCGCCGCCGAAGACACGGTCACCTCCATACGCGCGTTGTCTGCGCCCGCCGACACCTGGACCACCGGTCAGGCGGCCAGCCAGCTGGACTTCCGTCAGTCACTGCTGGCGTCCCTGCCGTGGGTGGGCACGTTCATTGTGCTGGCGACCTTCGTACTGCTGTTCCTCATGACCGGTTCCCTGCTGGTTCCGCTCAAGGCGCTGCTGATCAACCTGCTGTCCCTGGCGGCCTCCGTGGGCGCGCTGACCTGGGTGTTCCAAGAAGGACACCTGACCGGGCTGCTCGGCTTCGCCCCCATCGGCGGGGTGGAGGCCTACGTGGTGGTCACGGCCGTGGGTGTCGGCTTCGGACTGGCCATGGACTACGAGGTCTTCCTACTGGGGCGGATCAAGGAGTACTGGGACGCCGGCGCCGACAACGACACGGCCGTCGCCAAGGGTCTGCAGCGCTCGGGCCGCATCGTCACCTTCGCCGCCCTGATTATGGTGGTGGTGTTCCTCGGCTTCGTCAGCGGCGAGCTGCTGATCGTCAAGGAGGTCGGGCTGGCGCTGGCAATCGTGGTTGCCCTGGACGCGACCGTGGTGCGCATGCTGCTGGTGCCGGCCACCATGACTCTGCTGGGGCGTTGGAACTGGTGGGCGCCGACGCCGCTGCAGCGCCTTCACGACCGCTACGCGCAGGTCGGCGTGCTCACCGGTGAGCCGGCGCCGTCGGGCCCCGAGTCACGGGGGCCGGCCGAGCCTGAGGCGACTGCGGCCGCCACCGAGTAGCCGCGGGTGGTAGCGCGGGCTACCGGAGACATGGCCTATAGCAGGCTGATGTCGCCCGCACCTTCGCGGGCGACCTCCGGCACGTCCTCGGTCAGGTCGATGACGGTGGTCGGCTCGGTGGAGGTGACCGGCCCCTCGATGACGACGTCGATCAGGTGGCCGAGTGCATCCTCGATCTCCCAACCATTGGACTCCGGCGTGGTTTGTCCCGGACGAATGAGGGTGGAGGACAGGATCGGGGCGCCGAACTCCTTCACCAGCGCCTGCGCGATGACGTGGTCGGGAATGCGCACGCCCAGGGTGTGCTTCTTCGGGTTCAAGGTCATCCGCGGCACCTCCTTGGTGCCCTTGAGGATGAAGGTCCACGGCCCGGGCGTGAGCCGCTTGATGAGCCGGAAGGCGTTGTTGCCGACGATCGCGAGCGGGCCGACCTGGGCGAAGTTGGCGCACACGAAGGTGAAGTTGTGCTTGGAATCCAGCTGACGAATCGTGCGAATGCGCTCCAGTCCCTCCTTGTTGCCGGGGGCGCAGGCAAGCGCGTAGCCGGAGTCCGTGGGGTAGGCGATGAGCTCACCGTTCCGGAGTCTGTCGACGATCTTGGTGACCAGTCGTGCCTGGGGGTTGACGGGGTGCAGCTCAATGTAGCGGGACATGGAGCACATTGTTGCACCGATCACCCCGTGTTGTCGTGCGCCACACGGCGAGCTGAGCCGTCGGCCGGCGCGCTCAGTCGCGGCGGCGGTAGGCGCTGGGCGTGGTGCCGGTCTCTTCCCGAAACCGGCGGTTGAAGTTCGAGAGGTTGGTGTACCCGCTCAATGCGCACACCCGGGTCACCGGCAGGTCGGTGGTGCGCAGCAGGTGGCAGGCCCGCGCGACTCGACGCCGCCGTACCAGTTCGGAGAAGGTGATCCCGGCGGTGGCGTGGAAGAACCGGGAGAACGCCGATGGGCTGAGCGCCACCAGTTCCGCGGCCCGGGTCATGGAGATCTCCTCCGCCAGGTGGGTCTCCACATAGTCCAGGACGGCGTTGATCCGGGAGGCGGTGGCGTCGTCGAGGCTGGGCACGTAGCCGGCGCTGGCGATCGGGTGCGCCTCCGCGGCGGGGGCGGCGAGGAAGACGCGGGCCAGTTCCAGCAGCGCGGCCAGCCGCCCCAGCGGGCCCTGCCCGCCCATGCTCTCCAGAATGGCGGCCGCCCGCTCACGGCTGTCCCCCGACAGCATGATGCCCCGGCGTGCGCGGTCGACCAGCGCCCCCATGGCGGCCAGTTCGGGCAGCTGCCCGGAAGCCGCCTCGAAGCGCGCGGGCAGCACCTGGCACAGCACGTCGCGTTCGGGCAGGCGTTCGCCGGGACCGAGGTCCGAAAGCCAGTTGTGCGGCAGGTGCGGTCCCATCAGAGTGACCTGTCCGGCTTCGAAGTCGATGGCGCGGTCGCCCGCGAGCATCTGCCCGGAGCCGGAGCGGATCAGGTGGAACTCGATCTCGGGGTGGTGGTGCCAGCGGGCAAGCGGGTCGGGGTATCCGTGCGTCCACCAGCGCACCGAGGTGCCGGCGTCGGGGACGATGACTTCCAGGTCGCCGACGTCGGCCTTCGTCCCCGGCGCGGGTTCGACGCCCGGGGTGGAGGGGCGTGGGGGGATGCCGGGGCGGGCCGATGGGGAGGACACGCGCTCATTGTGCGCGCCCTGCCCACCGGCCCGTCGCCGGTCGCGGTGGTTGGCCCTTTGCACGGCTGCGGCCTCGGGTCAGCCCACCGTGATCTGGAGTTTGACGTCGCCGGGGCGGCCCTCGGCCACCCGGTCGAAGACCTCCTTGGCGCGGTCCATCGGGAAGGTTTCGGTGATGAAGGGCTTGAGATTGATCTTGCCGGCCGCCACCAGGTCGATGGCGCGCTGGTAGACGTTGGCGTAGCGGAAGACGGTCTCGATACGGGTCTCGCGGGCCTGCACCTCGGTGACATCGACGGCGACCGGGTCCACGGGGATGCCCACCAGGACGGTGCGGTTGCCGGGGGCGCCCAGCTTCCACAGGTCCTCGTACGCGGACGGGTGGCCGGAGGCCTCGAAGACCACGTCTGCGCCCCAGCCGGCGGTGCGCTCGTTCACGACGTCGAGCAGGCGCTGCTCGCGCAGGTCCACGGTAACGACGCCGGGGATCTGGGAGGCGATCTCCAGCTTGACCGAGGAGACGTCGGAGACGATGGCGGTGGAGGCGCCGCCGGCGAGCGCGGCGGCGGCGGTGAGCATGCCGACCGTGCCACAGCCGGAGACGACGGCGACGTCGCCGGGGTGGATGGCGGCCTTGGTGGCCGCGTGCATGCCGACCGCTAGCGGCTCGAGCAGGGCGCCCTCCCCGTAGGAGACGTTGTCGGGCAGGTGGTAGGTGAAGGCCGCCGGGTGAATGACCTCCTCGACCAGGCAGCCGTCTACCGGCGGGGTGGCCCAGAAGGAGACGGCGGGGTCGACGTTGTACATGCCCATGCGGGAGGCGCGCGAGCTCATGTCCGGGACGCCCGGTTCCATGGCCACGCGGTCGCCGACGGCGAAGTCGGTGACGCCCTCGCCCACCTCCAGCACGGTGCCGGAGGCCTCGTGGCCGAGGATCATCGGCGCCTCGACGATATAGCGGCCGATGCGGCCGTGCGTGTAGTAGTGGACGTCCGAGCCGCAGATGCCGACGGTGTGCGGGGCGATGCGCAGCTGGCCGGGGCCGCAGACGAGGTCTCCGGGGACCTCGCGGACGTTGATCTCATTGCGCTTCTCTAGGACTACAGCCTTCATGGTTTCTTCTCCTCGTGGGTTGGTTGCGGTGACTTGGTGGTGGTGAGCGGGTTTAAGGATGGTCGGCGATTCGGTGGGTTCAGGCGTCCACCTCCGCGACGGGTCGGTCGGCGGTCTCCGGCAGACGCCGCCCATTGCGGTCGAAGCCGGGCTGGTCGGGGTGGATGAAGACGGTGATGAGGGAGCCCAGCAGGTACAGGGCGGTGTAGGTCCAGCACACTCCGGCGACGCCGATGTGCGGCAGCAGCAGGGTGACCAGCCCGGGGCCGACGAAGGTGGTCAGGCCGGAGGCGAGGTTGTTGGCGGAGATGGCCGCCCCGCGGTGTTCGGGGGCCAGGGCGGGGAATACGGCGGCCATGGGGACGAAGGCGGTCACGCCCATGCCCAGGAGGACGGCGGCCGCGCCGAGGGCGATCATGTTGCCGCCCAGGAACTGGGGCACGTAGTAGAAGCCGAGGGTGGCGGCGGCGCAGAACCAGCGATGAGCCCGGGGATCAGGATCTTCGGGGGTGCAAGGCGCATGGGTTCCACTCCGTCGTGTTGGTGCCGCGGCTCATTCCGCGGTTGCTGGCTAAAGCATCGCCCCGGGCGCGCACAGCGGTCTTCCGGCGCCGATGCCGAGCGCCGGTACTTTTTTGACCCCGCCGTGGACCCGACCGGCCCGGTAGCATCGGTCGCAGCCGCTTGAAGGGGGTGCTTATCTTGTCCGGCACGGAACCCGACTCGGGTGCGCCACGCGACGCTCGCAGCACCCGCGGGCCCTGGTGGTGGCGAGCGCTTACTTGGCCATGGCGGCACTGGTTGCCCATTGTGGCGCACCTGGTGGGGATCACGGCCACGCTGTTGACGCCGATAGCCTTCCTGTGGGCCGGTCTGAGCATGCCGACGACCGCCTTCGAGCCTGAGGACGCCGATTACCGGTGCGCCTACTTGCTGGAGCAGCCGGTGGTGGCCGTCCAGGCCCACGAGTCGTGGTTCTTCTCCTCGTGCGACATCCTCACTTCCGGCGGCGACCTGTTGGCGCGGGTACCCATGAGTCCGGGCTGGTGGCCCTGGGCGGCCGGAGGGCTCGTGCTGCTTAGTGCGAGTGCCGTGGTCATGGCAATTGTGGCTCTCGGTCTTCAGGGCGGTGAGCACAGAGCATCCGCCCGCGTGCTGGTGGTGTTGGCGCTGGTGATCGTGCTGGCTACTCCACGCGGCCTCACCTGGCTGGGTGAGCACGCCGAGTCGCCTGATGCCACCGCGTTGGCCCGGGCCCAGCAAATGACGATCCCCGAGCTAGCCGGAAACGGCCGCGTCGTGCCGATGAACAGCTTGATAGTAGAGGAGTGCGACCCCGCAGAGCTGAGCTACTGGCACATTTGGAACTCTGCCGCACTGGGCGGCCACGTCACCGCTGCAATCGCCGTACAGAACGACTCCAAGGCCGCTTGTCTGGTATCCGGCTGGCCCGACGTCGTCGTTGTTGACGAGCAGGGCCGGGACCTTGAGGTCTCTGTACTGCACGTGGACGACCAGGAATCCAGGTCACCGAGCACAAACGACCCGCCCGTGGTAGAGATCGGTCCGCGCGTACGGGCCGTCGCCACCCTGCGGTGGGACAACGACCAGAGCCGCCCCACCGGCACCCACCTGGCGGTGACGACCGCACTCGGCCGCCAGGCAGTCACGAAGGACCCCGACCCCAGGTACAAGGAATGGGGCACCGCCCACGACCTGACGATCCCCGAAGGCCATCTCGTTCTGATCTCCCCGTGGGAGCATGAATAGCCGCACCGCCGCCGACCGCGCGTTTCACGACCACCCGGGGTCGTGAAACGCACCCCAAGGTCGTGTTCGGGCAACACGAACGGCCCTCTTCAACGACGTAAGACGATGTACTACAATCCATGTATGACGCGGTTGTACTGGGACGCTGCCACGGAGCGGTATATTCGGAACCGCGCCAAGAGGTACCCGGGGGCAGTCGGCGTCACGCCAGAGCAGGCATGTGAAGTGCTGGACGACATCGACCTGGTTGCGCTCGAACCTGATCCAAAGTCTCATACTGGCGCCAGTCGCTTCATCGGCTATTCACCGAATGCGAAACGAGTACTTACCATTATTGCCTGGCGGGATCGCGACGGTGATCTGCATCTGGTGAATGCCTGGCGTGCGACCGGCGCAGACCTGCGCCTGTACAACCTCAAGGAGGACGAGGAGGACTTCGATGGCCAAGACGGTTGACGCTGAAATGATCGCCAAAATGCGTGAGGAATCCGAGGTGACCCGCGAAGCGGAGTACCCCGTGAATACCGTTCCTGTACGACCGAACCGGTCTCAGGTGTACTCGGTGCGGTTAACCCCGCAGGAACGCGAGGCGATCGAGGCGGTCGCTGAGGCAAAACATCTGCCCGCCTCGACCCTGGTGCGGGCATGGATACTGGAGCGTCTTGAGGCCGAGCACGCTGCTTGACTGGCGCTGGTCGACGATTCCCAGGGAGCCGCGCGTTTTACGACCTTGGGGTGCGTTTCACGACCACCCCGGGGTCGTGAAACGCACCCCAAGGTCGTGTTTTGCACCGGCAAGGCGGTGAGCCTCCTTCTACGGCGCGGCGTAGGGCCGGTAGCATCGAACGCAACCGCTAGGGTCGAGGAGGACCACGATGCCCAGGACACGCGCACCCGCCGCACGCGGCCAGGTGTTGGTTGCGGCTCGTGATCTAAGTGTTGGCTATGGCGAGCACGCCGTGTGCGGGCCGGCTACCTTCGTCCTCCGAGCGGGTGAGGCGCTGGCACTCGTGGGCGTCAATGGCGCCGGCAAGTCCACCCTGCTACGCACCTGTCTCGGCCTGCTTCCGCCCGTCGACGGCGAGGTGAGACTGCTGGGGCGCATCCCCGATCCGCGTTCGGGTCGGCAGCGCCGGGCGGTGGCACGCGAGTTGGGCGAGGAGTCCTTCTTCCCCGCCCTGACCGTGGCCGAGCACCTGGCACTGGTCTGCTTCGGGCATGCCGTGCCCGATCCGGAGCGGACCGCCAGGCAGCTGCTGGAGGAATTCGATCTCATCGACCTGGCCGACGCCCTGCCCGAAGAGATGTCCTCGGGACAGCGACGTCGCCTGGCTCTGGCCGCCGTGCTGGCCCGACCGCGGCGCATCCTGGTTCTGGACGAGCCGGAGCAGCGCCTGGACCATGTCACGCGCCGTGCCCTGGCACAGCGCCTGGTCGCCGAGCGGGAGACCGGTGTGGCCGTGCTTATCGCCTGCCACGACGCGGAGTTCGTGCGCACGGTCGCCACTAGTGTGCTGCTGGTAGGCGCCGACACCAACCTGCTTGATGTCTCCGCCGGGGTGCGCGCCATCACCGAGGGCCGGCTGTGACCGCGGCCGGCGGCAACTCCTCCCCCGCACCGCCCCCGGGTCGGGAACTACGCCGCTGGGTACGGGGTCATACCGCTAGTACACGCAGCCCCTGGGCGATTCTCGGTGATGTCTATGACACGTTGCTGTCCGCGGCGATCCTGGCTGCCATGACCGTCCCGTACCTGGCGCGGTTGGGGACCGGTGCCCCGGCGTCCATGCCCGGTATGGTCGCCGCAGACCCGGCCTGGGCGGCCATACTACTGGCGCTGGTACTGGTGGGGCTGCTGTTGGATCCGCTGCGGCGGCTGGGCCCGCTGTTCCTGCGGACCTATGAGGCGGCCTGGTGGCTGCCCATGCCCGGCGATCGGCGTGGCCTGCTGGCCCCCGTGGCGTGGGCGGAGATGGCGCTTGCGGTCGTCGCCGGCGGCACGGCCGGATTCTTGCTGGCGGTGGTGGCGGGCGGCGGAGCGGCGACGGCCTCCGGGACAATCCTGCTCGGCGGTGGCGGTGGGGCGCTGTTGTTATTGGCGCTGGTACATGCGCAGGTGGATGGTACCGGCCTTCTCGGTGCGAGAGTGGCACTGCTGGTCATGGCGGCAGCGGTGCTCGCGGTCGGTGCGTTAGGTGTGCCTTTTCCGCGCCGCGCGGCAGGAGTAGTGCTCACGCTGCTGGGCCTATTAGCGGATTTGGCGGCCGCCGCCTGGTGGTGGCGGTTGCGGGTCCGGCTGGTTGACATACCGGATTCGCACCTGCTGGAGGTGGCCGCCCGCAACCTGGGTGCGCAGGTTTCCTGGCTCTCCCTGGACACTCGCGCGCTCGGGCGCCTGCTGTCCGCCCCGGCTCGGCGTCCGGCCCGCCCATCACGCCTGCCGCTGGCCGGATTGTCGCGTCGGCTGCCGCGGGCGCTGGGTCCGGTGTTGGCCGTGGCTCAGGCGGACTGGCTGCTGCTGTGGCGCCAGCCGCGCCGCTTGGTGCAGCTACTGGCGGGCCTGCTCATTGCGATGTTCCCCCTGGTGTCCAGCGGTATCGGAGCGGTCGGCCAGGCCGTCTTCCATCTGGTCGGCGGCTGGGTTGCGGTCCTGGCTCTCGCCGAGCCCGCACGGCGTGCCTGGTTCGACGGCGCGGCGGACGCGTCCTGGCCGGTTGGCCCCATCCTGATCAGGTGCGGGCACCTGCTGGTGCCAGCCACGGCGATGACTCTTTGGGCGGCGGTGGCGGTGCCCGCCCAGCTACGTGAACAGGCATACTCGTTGACGCTTACCGGGGCGTGCAACATCATCGGTCTCGTGGTGGCGGCGGGTTGCGGCTGGGCCGGTGCGGCGTTGCGGTCGGGGTTCCGGCCCGCACCGGATTTCTCCCTGGGCCTGATCGCCTCGCCGGTCGGATCGCTGCCGCCGGGCGCGGTCGCGATGCTGGTAAACGGGCCCGATGCCGCCGCCCTGGCCGGAGCGCCGACCGCACTGCTGGCCGCGGGAGTGTCCCCGACGGCGCGACTGCTAGTCGCGCAGATAGCCGTCAGCGCCGTCGTCGTCACCTGGGGGCTGCTGGCCGGCCGCAGGCTGGTCTGAAGAACTAATCCCGTTGCTGCCAGGTCACCTTGTTCATGACGTCGAAGGAACTGCCATTCCATAAGAAGTCCGCTTCCCCATGCCCGGTGGCGCAGGCGGTACAGGCCTCATCGGTGGCCAGGAACTCACCGGCCCACTCCAGATGGAAACCGTTCTCAATCGACTCGAGGGTGCCCTCGACCGCGCTGATCGCATTGCTCTGGTAGGGACCGGCGGCGATCTGAATCCCGGTCTCGACGGCGGGCGCTGTGGAAGCATCGTCGTAGAAGCCGATGTAGTCGTAGGCCAGGTTCCCGCCGCCCCAGCAGGAGAAGACGACGGCCCGGTATGGCTTGCCGGCGAGGGTCACCACGGCGGTCTGCTTGACCGTCACGCTCATCTGAATAGTGCCGTCCTCCATGCTGGCAAAGCCGTCAACGAGGTTCACCCGACCGTCAGCGCTCCCCCAAAAGGCGCATTGTTCGGGCACGATCACCTCACCGTTAATGAATGCGGCCTCATCCGGGACCGTAGCGTCCGCAGCAAGTGGCTGCGGCGTCGACGTCTCCTGGGCCGGCTGCGCCAAGGGCGCATCCGTGCTTGCGGAAACGGTTGGCTCCTCAGTGCCCGCTGCCGTCCTAGTTGCCGCTGCGGCGGAGCTTGATGGCCCCGTCGCGGATGCAATCGGGGCGGCGTCCCGATTCGCCGGGCCGCACCCCAGAACGGAGCCGGCCATGAGCAGCATCGCGACGACGGCAATGGCGCGCGCCCCCGAAGCACGGTTGCGCGCAGATGATTTACCCATCGCACACCACATTTCTTGCAGCCTAGTCGGTTGCAGCGCGGTACAGGTCGATACCCGCGCCAGGAACCGCCTCGATAAGGCGCTTGGTGTATTCCTCGCGCGGGTGGGCGAACAGCTCATCACTCGGCCCGGCCTCAACGAGCCGCCCCTGCTCCATGACGACGACGTCGTCGGCCAGCAGGCGCACGACCGCCAGGTCGTGGGTGATGAACAGGTAGCTCAACTCCAGTTCGGCCTGCAAGCTCGACAGCAGTTTAAGAATCTGCGCCTGCACCAGCACGTCCAGGGCGGAGACGGCCTCGTCCAGCACGACGATCTCCGGTCGTAGCGCCAGGGCCCTGGCGATGGCCACGCGCTGTCGCTGTCCCCCGGACAATTCGCCGGGATAGCGGCGCATGGCGCTGCGCGGCAGTGCCACCATATCCAGTAGCTCGGCTACCCGGTGCTCCCGTTCCTTGCGCGTGCCCACCCGATGTACCCGCAACGGTTCCTCCACCGAGGAGAACACCGAGTACATGGGGTTCAGGGACCCGTAGGGGTTCTGGAACACGGGCTGCATGACACGCCGTAGCTGGAACAGCTCCTGCTTGTTCAACGTCGATAGGTCGGTGCCGTGGTGGAACACCTTCCCACTGGTCGGGTCGATGAGGTTCAGGACAATGTTGGCGACGGTGGACTTGCCCGAACCGGACTCGCCGACCAGAGCCAGGGTGGTGCCCTTGCGCAACCCGAAGCTGACGTCGTCGACGGCCTTGAGGGTCCTGGCCTGCCCCTTGGCGCCGCGCACCGGGAATACCTTGGTCAGGTGCTCCACGCGCAGCACGTCTTCGGTTGACACTCGGCCCATGCCGGCGCCCAACAACTCATCCTCGGAAACTTCCACGCCCCGGGCGTGCGCCTGCTCAATGCGGTGGGAGGCGAGCGAGGGGGCCGCTTGCACGAGCCGCTTGGTGTAGGGGTGCTGGGGGTCCTTGAGGATCTCGAGGCTGGGGCCGGATTCAACAACCCGCCCGCGGTGCATAACCACCAGGTGCTCGGCCCGCTCGGCCGCCAGCCCTAGATCATGAGTGATCAGCAGCATGGCGGTGCCCCGCTCGCGGGTCAAGGTCTGCAGGTGGTCGAGGATGACCCGCTGGACGGTGACGTCCAGGGCGCTGGTTGGCTCGTCGGCGATGAGCAGGCTCGGGTCGGCGGCCATGCCGATGGCGATCAGGGCCCGCTGACGCATGCCACCGGAGAACTCATGCGGGTACTGCTTCGCGCGGCGGGCGGCATCCGGCAGACCGGCTTCGGTGAGCAGTTCGGTTACTCGGCGATCCAGCCGGCTGCCGGGCACCACGTTGTTGGCCCGCAGTGTCTCCTTGACCTGGCTGCCGATGGACCAGACCGGGTTGAGGTTACTCATCGGGTCCTGCGGCACCAGGCCGATGCGCGCTCCGCGCAGCGCGGTCATCTCCTTGGCGGAGATGCGGGTCAGGTCGCGTCCTTCGAACAGGATCTGTCCGCCGGTGACGCGGCCGGTCCCCGGCAGCAGGCCGATGACGGCGTGGGCGGTGGTCGACTTGCCGGAGCCCGACTCCCCCACGATGGCCACGGACTGGCCCGGGTAGACGGTGAGGTTCGCCTTGCGCACCGCCGGGACCAGGCCGGTGGAGGAGCGGAAGGCCACCTCGAGGTCACGGATCTCCAGCAGCGGCTGGTCCGGATCCGGGAGCTTCTCCGCGGCGGGTGTGTCGGTCATGGGCTTGGCGTTCACTTCATTCACTTGCGGGCCTTGGGGTCGAGGGCGTCGCGCACGACGTCACCCATCATGATGAAGCCGAGCACCGTCAGAGCCAGCGCACCGGCGGGGTAGAAAAGGATCCCGGGAGCATTGCGCAACGAGGACTGGGCGGCGGAGATGTCCGCACCCCAGGACACGATCGTTGCGGGCAGGCCGATTCCCAGGAAGGACATCGTCGCCTCGGTGACAATGTATGAGCCCAGCGACACTGTGGCGGTGACAATGATGGGGGCCGCCGCGTTGGGCAAGATGTGTCGGAACATGGTCGCCCATCTCCCGGCGCCCAGCGCCGTCGATGCAATGACAAACTCGTCGTTCTTGACTGACATGACGGCGCCGCGGGTGATGCGCGCGATCTGCGGCCAGCCGAAGATCCCCAGGACCAGCACCACAGTGAACACCGAACGGTGGGATTTGAACATGCTCATCACCACTATGGCGGCAAGCATGAAGGGCACGGCGAAGAAGATGTCAGTGACGCGCGACAGCAAAGTATCGAACCAGCCGCCGAAGTACCCCGCTATGGCACCGACCATGGAGCCGAGTACCACCACGAGCAGGGTGGTCAGCACCCCGACGCTCACGGATGCGCGTGCGCCATAGACGGTACGGGCGTAAATGTCGCAGCCCTGCTTGTCGAAGCCGAAGGGATGGCCGGCGCTCGCCGGGGCCAAGGAATTACCCAGCTCGCAGAATCGGGGATCGGTGTTGGTGAACAGCCCCGGGGCGACCGCTAACGCCACGGCGGCGAGGATCAGCAGCGCGGCGATCCAGAACAAGGGACGTCGGCGCAGTTGCTTCCACGCCTCACCCCACATCGACGCCGGCGCGGACTCGTCTGCGACGGCGTCCACCGCCCCCAGGCCGGTCTCGTCGATGTCGGAGACGAAGCGCTCCTGGCCGGGGCGGGGGGCAACGGGCGCGCCTGGTTGAAGAGTGTCAGGCATAGCGGATCCTCGGGTCGAGGGCGGCGTAGAGCAGGTCCACGAGTAGGTTGGAAATGATGAAGACGAGCACGAGCACGGTGGTGAAGGACACCACGGTTGTGCCCTGCCCTTGAAGGATCGCCCGATACAGGGTTCCACCGACGCCGTGAATGTTGAAGATTCCTTCGGTAACGATGGCACCGCCCATGAGCGCGCCCAGGTCTGCCCCCAGGAAGGTCACCACCGGTATCAGTGAGTTGCGCAGAATGTGGTGAGTAACCACGCGACGTTCTGAGATCCCCTTGGCGCGGGCAGTGCGCACGTAGTCCGCCGCCAGGTTTTCTCCCACGGAGGTGCGGGTCAGCCGCAGTACATAGGCGAAGGAAACGGCCGACAGCACCATGGCGGGCATGAGCAGGTCCCTTACGCCAGGATTGCTTCCCGCCGTCACCGGCAGCCAGCCGGCCTTGATGCCGATGAGGAACTGCAGCACGAAGCCGATGACGAAGGTGGGAACGGCGATCACCGTCATGGACAGGACCAGCACCGTGGCGTCGAATGCGCCTCCGCGGCGCAGTCCGGCCAGCGTTCCGATGATGATTCCGAAGACGCCTTCCAGCACCAACGCCATCACCGCCAGTTTTATGGTGACGGGGAAGGCCTGCGCCATCACTTCGGAGACGGGCTGGTGGGAGAAGGTGGTGCCGAAGTCGCCGGTGAAGATGCCCTTGATGTACAGCAGGTATTGCACTATGAAGGGCTGATCCAGGTGGTATTCGGCCCGGATCTGGGCGACGACGGCGTCCGACAGGGCGCGTTCCCCGCCCAGGGCGGCAACAGGGTCGCCGGGCAGTGCGAAGACCATGGCGTAGATCAGGAAGGTGGCCCCGAAGAACACGGGAATCATCTGCAAGAGTCTGCGTCCAACATAGCGGAGCATAGTGAGTCTTCCGGTGAGTGGTGTCCATGCTGTCGGGGCCGGACGGGCGCCCGTCCGGCCCCGACAGCTGGGAATGTCAGGCCTTGCTGATGGCGTAGTAGAGCGGAACAGAGTTCCAGCCCCACTTGACGTCGGACACCAGGGTCGAGTAACCGCCGAAGCCGTTCTGGTACCACAGCGGAATGGCCGGCAGGTCAGCGAACAGCAGCGTCTGTGCCTGTTCGTACAGGTTCAGCGCTTCGTCCGCGTCCGTGGTCTGCGCCGCCTGGTTCAGCAGATCATCGAACTCCGAGTTGGAGTAGTGGGCATCGTTGGAACCGGCTCCTGTCTGAAAAACGGCGCCAAGGAAGTTGGACATGGACGGGTAGTCGGCCTGCCAACCGGTGCGGAAGCCCGACTTGATGGTGCGGGCATTGATGTCGTCGCGCAACTCCCGGAAGGTGGGGTAGGAGTTGCCGGAGGCCTCGATGCCGAGGGTGTTCTTAATAGAGTTGCACACCGCGTCCACCCAGGTCTTGTGCGGGCCGTCGGCATTGTAGGCGATCGTGAATTCGCCCTCGAAGGGGCTGATGGCGTCTGCGGCCGCCCATGCCTCCTTCGCCGCGTCGGGATCGTAGGCGACCACCTCATTGCCCTCGACGTCCGCGGTCCAGCCCTCGATCACCGGCGAGGTGAAGTCGGAGGCCGGTGTGCGGGTCTCGTTGTAGATGGTGTCGCAGATCTCCTGTCGGTTGATGGCCAGCGATAGGGCCTTGCGGCGCAGACGTCCCTCCTCGTCCATCTTGAAGTGCTCGGAGTCGACGTCGATGGAGAAGCACTGGACGACGGCGCCGGGCTGGTTGACCGCCCGGTCGCCCAGGTCGTCCTTGAAGGTGGCCAGGGCGGAGTCCGGAATGGCGTCCAGGACGTCGACGGCATCGGACTGCAGATCCGCGTAGGCAGCGTCATAGTCGGTGTAGAACACGAAGGTGACGCCGTCGTTGACGGCCTTGCGCGGGCCGGTGTAGTCGGGGTTGGCAACCAGCTCGGCCCGATCGTTGTGGGTCCAGCTGGACAGCGTGTAGGGGCCGTTACCCACCGGGTTCTGTCCGAAGGCGTCGATGTCGTCGTAGGCGGACTCCGGCAGCGGGTAGAAGGCGGAGTAGCCCAGGCGCAGTGGGAAGTCCGACTGCGGCTCGGTCAGAGTAATGGTGAACTCGGTGTCGGAGACCTTCTTCAGGCCCGTCAGCTCCGAGTCCTTCTCCTCCGAGAACCCCTCAATGGGCTCGTAGAAGTAGTTGGACAGATGCGCGTTGGAGGCCTTTGCGCCGTAGTTCCACGCATTGATGAAGGAGTCGGCGGTGACGGGTGTGCCGTCGGAGAAGGTCCAGCCCTCGTTGAGAGTGACGGTGAAGGTCTGGTTGTCTTCGGTGGTGACGTCCTTGGCGACCTCGTTGACGATGCCGCCGTCGGCGTCGTAGCTGTACAGGCCGGCGAAGAGCAGATCAACGATGCGTCCGCCGCCAACCTCGTTGGTGTTGGAGGGAATCAGCGGATTCTGCGGCTCGGTGCCGTAGGCGAGCACGGGATTGCCTGCGGTCGAGTCGTCGGAGGTGTTGTTGGATCCGCATGCGGCCAGTGACAACAGCACGGCCGTTGAGGCCGCCCCAATGCCGAAGGCGCGGCGCGAGATGACAGTTGTGGTGTTCATCGGTCCTCTATGGTGGTTGTACCGGTTGGAGTGAGCGCGTCGGCGCGTCCGCGGTGACGCGTGCAGGCGCCGATGCTGCCACATCGACGGCTGAGACTATTCACATGCGCCTGAGAATACACACGTCGACGTGGTAACAAATCAGATTGTCAGACGTCGGCGTCCGGGACGGCGTCGACGCCGGCCTCCTTGCGCTGCTCGGGTGTGATCGGCGCGGGCGCGTCGGTGAGCGGGTCGTAGCCGCCGCCGGACTTCGGGAAGGCGATCACGTCGCGGATGGAGTCCGCGTGGGTCAGCAGGGACACGATGCGGTCCCAGCCGAAGGCGATGCCGCCGTGCGGCGGGGCGCCGAACTTGAAGGCGTCCAGCAGAAAGCCGAACTTCTCCTGCGCCTCCTCCGGCCCGATCCCCATGACCTTGAAGACGCGCTCCTGCACGTCACGGCGGTGGATACGGATGGAGCCACCACCGATCTCGTTGCCGTTGCACACGATGTCGTAGGCGTATGCGAGCGCCGAACCGGGGTCGGTGTCGAAGGTGTCCAGGCACTCCGGCTTGGGCGAGGTGAACGCGTGGTGAACCGCCGTCCAGGCGGACTTGCCCAGGGCCACATCGCCTTCGGCCTTGGCCTCGGCCGACGGCTTGAACAGGGGCGCGTCCACCACCCACACGAAGGACCAGGCGTTGTCGTCGATCAGGCCGCAGCGCTTGCCGATTTCCAGGCGCGCGGCACCCAGCAGGGCCCGGGAGGCATCCACGGTGCCGGAGGCGAAGAAGATGCAGTCTCCCGGCTTGGCCCCGGCGGCCTGCGCGAGGCCGGCGCGCTCGGCGTCGGTGATGTTCTTGGCGACCGGCCCGCCGAGAGTGCCGTCCTCGGCGACCGTCACGTAGGCCAGGCCGCGGGCTCCGCGCTGGCGGGCCCACTCCTGCCAGGCGTCGAAGGTGCGACGGGATTGCGAAGCCCCACCAGGCATGACCACGGCGCCGACATAGGGGTTCTGGAAGACCCGGAAGGTGGTGTCCTTGAAGAACTCGGTCAGGTCCACCAGCTCGAGTCCGAAGCGCAGGTCCGGCTTGTCGGTGCCGTAGCGCTCCATGGCGTCGCGATAGGTCATGCGCGGAATCGGGGTGGGCAGTTCGTAGTCGATCAGCGCCCATACTTCCTTCAGGACGTCCTCGGCTACGGCGATGACGTCCTCCTGGTCGACGAAGCTCATCTCGACGTCCAGCTGGGTGAACTCCGGCTGGCGGTCCGCGCGGAAGTCCTCGTCGCGGTAACAGCGGGCGATCTGGTAGTAGCGCTCCATGCCGGCCACCATGAGCAGCTGCTTGAACAGCTGGGGGCTTTGCGGCAGGGCGTACCAGGACCCCGGTGCGAGGCGCGCGGGCACCAGGAAGTCACGGGCGCCCTCCGGGGTGGAGCGGGTCAGCGTGGGCGTCTCGATCTCCACGAAGTTGTGGCCGTCCAGCACGCGCCGGGCGGCCTGAGACACCTTGGCGCGCAGCCGCATGGCATGCTGCATCGGGGTGCGGCGCAGATCGAGGTAGCGGTACTTCAGGCGGGTCTCCTCCCCCACCTGACCGGAATCCTCGGCATGGTCGGAGACCTGGAAGGGCAGCGCCGCCGCGGGATTGAGGATCTCGACGTCGGAGACGACAACCTCGATCTCCCCGGTGGGCAGGTTGGGGTTGGCATTGCCGTCGGGGCGTGCGGAGACCTCACCGGTCACCTGGAGCACGTACTCGGCGCGCAGGTCGTGGGCGACCTCCTCACGGATGACGACCTGGGCGATGCCGGAGGCATCACGCAGATCAATGAAGGCGACACCGCCGTGGTCACGGCGGCGATCCACCCATCCGGCGAGGGTGACGACTTCTCCGATGTCGGCTGCGCGCAGAGTCCCTGCATCACGGGTTCGCATCACGGTGCTGTTTTCCTTCCGTTGGGGACGCTGAGCCGGCGTCCGGCGGGGCGCACCGCGAGACGGGCGGGCGCCGGCGGCGATACTACGCCGGGCGCCCGGCGCATTCAGCGCCTGGCCGCGTATTCGAGCTCGCGCTCGTAGGCGAGCAGGCGACGGCGCTCGATCAGCATGATCACGCTCAATACCAGCAGCACCGCCGCCAGCGCGAGCAGCACTGTGGTTACCACCGGCAGTGAGACCGAGGCCCAGCCGGTCCTTGCGGCGCCGGCGTCTCCCGAGTCGCCGCCGGCGGCGACGGCGGGGGCGGTGGGCTCGACCGAGGGGGTGGCGACGGTGGTGGGCGTTGGCGTGGAGGGCACCGTGGAGGCTCCCCCGCCAATGATGGTGACGTCCGCGACGGTGAAGTAGGGGCTCTTGTTGGTGTAGTCCAGAGTGCGCACGGTGTTGGTCGGAATGTCCTCCCCCGCCGTCACTATGAAGCGCAGCCAGTGGGCGCCCTTGGCCACATCGGCAGGCAACTCGACCGCGCCGGCGTAGGTGCCGTCTTCACCCACGGTCAACTCGCCGACCACACCGGGCTGACCGCCTGGGCCGGGGTCGGCGTCGTCGATGAGGATCGCGACTTCGGCTCCCTGGGGGAAGCCTGAAAGCGTGAAACTCAAGGTGCCGCCGACGGCGATGGTGGACGGACTCACGGTGGAGGCGGTACCGGTGGTCGAATCGCCCGTGAATGTGTCGGCCTGTGCGCCGACGGAGGGCAGCAGAACGAGCGCCGTGGCTATCAGCACCACCAGCGTCCGCAACCATGCACGTGGCACGGCCCCTCCTCCCGTTACCCGACTGTAACGAGCATACATGTTATCTGCTGCGGACTCGTGTCTTTGCGCCGCCGAACGTGGGAACCGCGAGCAGTATGAATGACGCCGCACCGATCACGAGCAGTCCCGCTGCACCGGCGAGTTTCCACCCGTCGGCGCCCAGCGCACTGTGATCGGCCAGGTCCTCGCCTGTGAGCAGGGTTACGCCTGCGGGTTCACCGCCCTCGTCGTTCGCAGGCTCGGTGATTTCCAACTGGGCCCAGCCCAGCAGTTGGGAATCGCGGTCCCCTACGGCAATCTTGTAACTGCCCGGATCCAGCGTGGAGATGTCCAGCGACACGGAATTGTCTGCGTCAACCTGGACCCACCCGCCGGTGGTGGCGCCGGGGTAGACGAATACGGCCACCCAGTCGCCCTCCTCGACCTTCGCCGACGGGAAGAACAGGGTGATGGTGGTGCCTTCACGGGTGCCCGATAGGGAACCGGCGTTACCGGGTACCAGTTCATTGGGGCTCCGCACGGGGGACGCCGGGGCGGTGCTCGGCCGTACGTTCGCGTCGGTGGCCGCTGGTTCCGCCGCCGCATCGACGGACGTGCCCGCGTCAACGGCGGCTGCAGCCGACCCCGGTGCCCCGGTGGTGGAGGGCACCTGCACGACCAAGGGGTCGACGTCGACGCCCTCGTTGAGAACCTCAAACCCAGAGCGGGGATTAACTGCGGTCGCCGAGCCGGCACTCGACGGGCCACCCGTGCCCTGGCCGCCCGGATGCTCCGCCGCGGTGCCGGTCGCGGCCGCCCGCGGTGTGGCCGCCGGCGTCGGCGCGACCGCTGCCGCAGTGGGTACCGTCGCAGTCCCCGGAGTAGTTGGGACGGGGGAAGTGGTGGGCTCCGCCGACGCCTGAGCGGTTGGCTCTACGGCGGGTGCGGTGCTGGGCGCAGCCGTTGGCTCCGCGGTGGGTGAGGCGCTCGGCAGCGGCGTCGGGGCCTGCGAGGACGCAGGCGAGGGCACAACGGTGGGTTCGACGCTCGGCACCGCGGTGGGTTCCGCGCTCGGCTGGGCGCTCGGCTCCCCGCCACCCGAGCCGGAGATGTGCACGACGATGGGTGCGGCCCCGCCGGCGGGCGTAGCAGAGATCGTGTACCCGTCGCCCACAGTTACGCCGGCGGCAGCCAGGGCCGCCGCGGAGACGGTGAATTGCCTGCCGGAGAACTCGGCGAGCACGGTCACCGAATCGGTATGCCCATCGGCGTCGGTGACGTCCAGTGCGACCTTGAAGGCACCGCCGATGTTGGTGCTGCGCCCGAATGTCCAGCCCGTACCGGTCAGCGTGCCGTCTGCGTAGCTGAGGGTCGAACCCGCTGTCGCCTCGGGCAGGCGCACGTCGACGGTGAAGGTATCGATGCTCTGCCAGTCCTGATCGGCCGCCCGGCGCCACTGCATGGTGAAGGTGTCCACATGCGGGTCCATGGCCTGGGTGAAGGGCCACAGGGGCAGGGCGTAGTCCGAGCGCCCATTGGTGAACACGGGGTAGATGGTGGCCGACTGTGCCGAGCCGATGGCGCTCACCAACCGCACCTGTACGGGGACCGACACACTGCCAGCGCTGCCGAGCGGCTGCCCCTGGGCATCCTGCCAGCCGGAGAACACCAGAACCGGCCGGTCGGTGCTGGAGGATGACACATAACTGGCGCCGGGGTTGCGCACGGTCACGGTCGCGCCTGCGGCGCGCTGCGGAGTCGTGGTTGCGGCGGGAGCGGCCAAGACCGCCTGCGCCGGCGTGGGAGAGGCCATCTCGCCGTCCGCGTCGTTGCCGATCGCGGCGGTGACGCTGGCGGTCACTGCGGCCGGCCCGCCCTGAAGCTCGGCCGCCTGCCAGTGGCCGACGGCGACCGCGGCGCCGGCGCCAACGGAGGTCGCCAGGATCACTCCGAGCGCAGCTGGCACCGTGAACGCGACCCGCAGCGCTGGTCTGTGGGTCGCGCGGGTTGACTTGCTGTGGCGCGGGAGATGGGTCATCTATTCGGAACTCGTCTGTTGGCCTTGGTCTGGTCGGAACCGCGCCGGCAAAATCGCCGTCGCGGCGTCGACGGGACGTAGCCCGCATGCACTTCCGGGCGGCCTCGGGAATCCTGACATACAGGACCCTCAGGGGCTCGGAGGAAATGCCGTGGGCTACCCCAACGGGTTTCGATAGTATCGCCCAATTTGCTTGCGCGACACTGAAATGCCGGGAGCGTGGGCGGATTCACCTGCTCGTTCCGATTCGGCTCGGTTCACCACGGCGTCGCGGGCCGCACCGCGAGACCGGTGTCACGTGTGACCTGATGCGCGCAGCGGCGGGGAGTCCTCAAATCGTTACCATACGTCCGTAAGCTATGACTCAGGAGTGATCCGTGCTGTGAGCCCCGTTCGCGGCTCGTTCTGCCGCTCCCCAATTGTGCGGCACCGAGCGTGATCCCGTGAGTTAGTACGTGAAGCCCGCAAGTCCCCGCCGGTAAGTCCACGCGGGTGCCGGGCGAGTGTGGTGGGTGCGGCGCGGCAAGAGCGGAGGCCGCCCGGTCTCCCCCACACTCCGCGACCGGTTCCCCAAGCGGAACCAGATACGGGAAACAGACGATGACAGCCACCCCGACTGGGGCATCTGCGCCCTTCGGCCCCTCCGACGACAACACCTTCGGCTCCGCCCTCGGCATCGACGACCTGTTCAGTGCCGAAATCGGCGGCGCCACTCCAAGCGCCCCCGCCGACGCCGACGACCAGGTAGCCGCACCCCACTCGACCCCCGACTCACCGCAGTCCGCCGCATCCTTCGACACGCCCGCATCCTCCGACTCTCCGGAGGACCCCGAGGGCCTGGAGGACGAGGACGAGGCCGACGATTTCGACCTGAACCTGCCCGAGTCCGATCCCGAGGACCCCGACTCCGACATCGACGAGTCCGATGAGGTCGACGACGACGTCGCCGACGATGAGGAGGATGTCGACGGTCACACCCCCTTCGTCGATGACGCGCAGGACGAGGACGCGCAGGACGAGCCCGCCCGCGCGCCCGAGGACGTCACCTTCGACGACCTGGGCCTGCCCGCCGACCTGCTCAAGGCCGTAAAGGACATGGGCTACACCACCCCCACACCCATCCAGCGCGAGGCGATCCCCGTTCTGCTGTCCGGCCGCGACGTCGTCGGTATTGCCCAGACCGGCACCGGTAAGACGGCCGCCTTCGGGCTGCCGCTGCTGGACGCCGTCGACGCCCATGACGGAGCGGTGCAGGCCCTGGTGCTGGCACCCACCCGTGAGTTGGCCCTCCAGAGCGCCGAGGCGATCACCGATATGGCCGCCCGCTCCCGCGGGCTCGACGTGGTAGCCGTCTACGGCGGCGCCCCGTACGGTCCCCAGATCGGGGCGCTCAGGGACGGTGCGCAAGTAGTCGTGGGCACGCCCGGGCGCATCATCGACCTGATCGAGAAGGGCGCTCTGACCCTGGATGAGGTGAAGTACTTCGTCCTGGACGAGGCCGACGAGATGCTGCGCATGGGCTTCGCCGAGGACGTGGAGACGATCGCCGCCACCATTCCGGCCGAGCGCCGCACCGCCCTGTTCTCCGCGACCATGCCGCCCGCCATCCAGGCGGTCGCGCGCCAGCACCTGGACAACCCGGTGCGAGTGGAGGTCTCCCGCCAGGCCTCCACCGTGGACACCGTCCGCCAGACCTACGCGGTGGTGCCCTTCCGTCACAAGATCGGGGCGGCCGCACGCGTGCTGGCGGTCACCGATGCCGAGGCCGCCCTCGTGTTCGTGCGCACCAAGTCCACCGCCGAGGACGTGGCCATCGAGCTGGCCGGCCGCGGCATTCAGGCCGCCGCCATCTCCGGCGACGTGCCTCAGCGCGAGCGCGAGCGGCTGGTTGAGCGCCTGCGCAACGGCACCCTCGATGTGCTGGTAGCCACCGACGTCGCCGCCCGCGGACTGGACGTGGACCGCATCGGCCTGGTCGTCAACTTCGACGTGCCCCGCGAGGCCGAGGCCTACGTGCACCGCATCGGCCGCACCGGCCGCGCCGGCCGCCACGGTGAGGCCGTCACCTTCCTGACTCCCAAGGAGAAGGGCAAGCTCCGCCAGATCGAGCGCCTGACCGGCGCCCGCCTGGAGGAGATCACACTGCCCTCCCCCGCGGACGTGTCCGAGCACCGGGCCGGCAAGCTGTTGGACCGGGCCGCCGCTCGGCACGAGCGCGGCCGCCTGGACATGTATGCCCGGCTGGTGGCCGCCAAGAGCGAGGAGCTCGGAATCGACGCCGACGAGCTGGCCGCCACGCTGCTGGCCCTCGCCGTCGGCGACGAGGGACCGCGCCGTCGTGACGACGGCGAGCGTCCGCGCCGCGGGAACCGCGAGGAGCGCCTGGACGACGACGGGACCTTCGTCTCCGCCTCCTTCGAGGGTGACCGCCGTGGCCGCCGCGGGGACCGCATCGAGGGCAAGCCCGGCGCCAGCCGCGGCGGCCGCCGCTATCACGACGAGGGCTCCGGCACCGTCTACCGCATCGAGGTCGGCCACCGCGACCGGGTGCTGCCCGGCGCGATCGTCGGGGCGCTGGCCAACGAGGGCGCCATCTCCGGCTCCGACATCGGCAAGATCGACATCCTGCAGTCCTTCTCCCTGGTCGAGATTCACACGCCGCTGAGTGAGGAGCAGTTGGAGCGTATGCGGCACGCCACCTTCGCCGGCCGGGAGCTGCGCATCCGCGTGGACGAGGGGCCGGGTTCCGGTTGGGACGAGGACCGCGGCGGCCGCTCGGGCGGTGGCTTCCGCGGGCGGAACAACGACCGTGGCTCGGGACGTTACGACCGTGGCGGATTCAAGCGGCGCTACGACCGCGATGACCGTCGTAACGACAGGAACGACAGGAACGGCCGCTGGGGCAACCGCGGTTGGAACAACGGTCGCAAGGGCGGATTCCGCGGTAATCGCGACGGGCGGTGACGCCCCCGGCCCGGAACCCGACCGTGGGGAGGAGAATGCATGATCCCTGCCGTGTATCTGCTCGCGGTGGTGGTGTTCGGCTTCGCCGCGACCCTGCTGCGTCTGCCTCCCCTGGTCGGGTTCCTCGCCGCCGGCTTCGTGCTGGGCTCCTCGCCGCTGCCGAACCTGGAGTTCGTTGAGGTCCTGGGCGACCTCGGCGTGGCGGTGCTGCTGTTCACGATCGGGCTCAAGCTCGACCTGCGGGTGCTGCGTCGCAAGGAAGTCGCGGGTACGGCGGTCATCGTCATGACGGTGCTTTCCGTCCTGAGCGCGGCCGTTGTGGCCGCGCTGCTGGCCCTGGGCCTGGACCTCGGCGCCACCACGCCGGGCGGTATCGCCGCCGTCGGCTTCGCCCTGTCCTTCTCCTCGACGGTCGTGGTGGTCAAACTACTCGAGGACCGCGACGACGCCGGTTCCCTGTATGGGCGGATCGCCATCGGCGTGCTTGTGATCCAGGACATCGCCGCGGTGGCGTACATGACGATCGCCTCCGGCCGGCTGCCCAGTCCCTGGGCCGCCGCCCTGGTGTTGCTGTGGCCGGCATCCCGACTGTTCGGCAAGGTGCTTGACCGCATCGATCACCGGGAGATGCGCGCCCTGTTCGGCATGTCGATGGCCCTGCTGCCCGGCTATCTGCTCTTCGACCTGGTCGGTATCGACGGGGATCTGGGCGCGCTGATCATGGGAGCGCTGCTGGCGTCACACCCGGCCGCGAAGGAGCTGTCCAGCGCCCTGTTCACCATCAAGGAGATCCTGCTGGTGGGGTTCTTCCTGGCCATCGGCCTGGACGGGGTCCCCGACACGGCCGCCTTCGAGTTCGCGGGCGCCCTGCTGCTCCTGTTGCCGGTGCGCTCACTGGTTTACACGCTGGTGGTGCGCGCGCTGGGTATGCGGCGACGCACCTCGGTGCTAACCGGCCTGGCGCTTACGGCCTACAGCGAGTTCGCGCTCATCGTGGTGGGCACCGCCGCCGACCACGGGCTACTCGGCGCGCAATGGCCGGCCGCCGTCTCCCTGGCCCTGGCACTGTCCTTCGTGGTTTCCGCACTGGTCAACCACAAGCCGGTCTCCCTGGTGCGCTGGCTGTCCGGGCTGCTCCCCCACCGCCCCGCCAGCACGCTGCACCCCGACGAGCAGCCGCTTCGGCTCGACGGCGTTTGCACCGTCGTCTTCGGCATGGGACGGGCGGGACGCTCCACGTACACCAGGCTGTACGCCGACGGGGAGTCGGGCGTGCTCGGCATCGACAACGACGCTACGAAGGTGGAGGAACTGACGCGCCAGGGCTTCAACGTGCTGGAGGCGGACGCCACCGACCAGCAGTTCTGGGAGCGGCTGGAGGCCGTGCACGTGTCCACGGTGGTGCTGGCCATGTCCGAGCCGGGCGCCAACGTACACGTACTGGACTGGTTGGACCGTTCACATTTCGAGGGCCGGGTTCTGGCGATCGCCCGCTACGACGACGAGGCCGCCTCGATGCGGGCGGCGGGCGTCGACGTGGTGATCAACCTGTACGAAGGCGCCGGTGAAGCGCTTGCCCGCGCGGCCGAGTCGCTCGATTCTGGATCATCAGCGCCCGACAGTAATGCCGGGCGCTGAACCGGTGCGCTGAGGCTCCGGTTCAGCGCACCGGCGGTGAGCACAGGCCGTCCAGCAGTGCCCGGACCTCCCCGATACGTGCAAGCTCCACATCCAGCGGCTCGACCAGGGTGGTTGCTAAGACCTCGGCCACCGCTTGGCGCAGGCGCCCGTTGACGCGTCTGCGCCGGCGTGCGGCGCCGACTCGCGCCAGGGCCGTACCGCTCAGCCCGAGTACCAGGCCGATCAGAAGGCCACCGAGCAGCAGCACGGTGGGCCAGGGCAGGTGCCCCCAACGCGGCGGCTCTGCCGCCAACAGCAGGTAGCGGTTCATAACGCGTAGGACCAGGAGCCAAAACCCACCAACCAGCGCCGTGAACGCCAGCAGCACCTGCAGCGCATTCGCGCACGTCCACCAGCGGGGGCGACTGTTCTGCTCCAGGTCCGTACGCCCGACGGCGGCGTCCAGCCGGTCATAGAGCTGCTCCGCCCGCGGGCTCAGCCGCTCGCACACCTGCTCCTGGGCGGTGGCCGGAAGCCGACTGGTCCGTGCTGCCATGTAGCCTCGGGCGGTTGCGCGCAGGGCAGCGTCGGCGGCCGCATCGGGAGCGGGCAGGGAGGTGCGCGGAACCGGCGGCGCCGCGGAGCCCGACGACGCCCGGCGGGCGTGGACGTCGTCTCCCAGATGCAGAGCCCGCAACGGGTCTCTGCGCAGACGTGCGAGCCAGCGCGCCGGCAACCAGCCCACGCGGACTGCCGCCCCCAGTCGCATGGAGTCGCCGACCGCATCGGCGACTCGATCCGTGCCCACCGCGCGGCAGGCCGCCTCCCGAAGGGCCACGAGGGCCTCACGCTCGCCGCTACCGGAGGATCCCGCTGCAGCCGCGGAGTCGGACTCCAGCCAATTGCGGATGCGAACGGCCAGCGCCCGAGCGTCGGCGGCCAGACGCGCCCGGCTCACGTCCTCGGCGGCGGCGACCTCACGGATACGGGCCCGCAACTCCTGCACGCCCTGCCCGGTGCGGGCACTGACTTCGATGACATCCACGCCCTCCAGGCCCTCGCGGGCCAGGAGGCGGGCGAGGTCATGGGTGGCCGCCGTCCGCTCGGCCTCGTTCAGGCGGTCGACCTGATTGAGGGCCACGACGGATACGGCGGCGTGCGCGGCCATGGGCGCTATGAACTCGTGGTGGATGACGGCGTCGGCGTACTTCTCCGGATCCAGGACCCACACCAGCACGTCGACCAGGCCCGCCAGACGCTCGGCAATCACCCGGTGCCGCCGGACGTCGGAGTCGATGTCCGGCAGGTCCAGGAGAATGGTGTTCTCCCCGACCCCGACGGAGGCGGGTCCCCAGGACGGGGACTCGGGCAGCCGCACCCGTGCGTCGACCGCGAGCCAGTCCAGTAGCCGCCCCGCCGCGCCGTCCGCCTCCGGTCCCGGTGAGGCGGGCAGTGCGGCCAGCGGCTGGGTCGTCGTCGGCCGGGTAACCGCGGTGGGTGCCGCGTCGACTCCGCAGATCGCGTTGAACAGGCTCGACTTGCCCGAGCCCGTCGCCCCCAGGAGCGCGACCACACTGATCCCCGGGGCGATGAGTCGGCGCTGTCCGGCGCGGTCAAGCAGGGCGCGGGCGGCCTCAAGGAGGTCTGCGGGCAAGAGCCCGTCGCCGGCCTCCACCAGGCGGGCGAGCATGACCAGCGGGTCCTCAGGGGTGTCGACTCCCGCATCGACCGGGGTGGGCTTGCGGATTCTCATCTGGCGTCCTCCCCCGTCAGCCGCCCGACGGCGCCGGTGACCTCCTGCAGGTGCTCCGCAAGCTGCTCGGGGCGCGGCGAGGGAGCCGGCAGCGCCTGGGTGAAGACGGCCTGCTCCTCTTGGAGGAAGGCCGCGACTCGCTCGTTGAGGGCTAGACGGGAGCGGCGGGCAAGGTCACGCATGGCCTGGTCGCCGAAGACGGCCTCCAGCAGTCGCTGTGCGACCACGGCGGCGCCGCCTGCAATCCCAACCTCCACGCCCGTCAGGCCGCCGGTGTGGGCGAAGACGACCACCATGAGGGCCACGCCGGTGCCGTTGACTCCCAGTGACACCAGCCGCGCGGTCAGGCGCTTGTCCGCTCCTTCTGCGCGGACCAGGTTCAACACGTCGCCCTGCCAGTCCCGTACCAGCTGTTCGGCCCGCTGCGTGCGCTCCGCCACCGTCGGCAGCGCGGAGATGGCACACGACAGTGGGTAGGCGGCGGTGCCGGCGCGCCGCCAGGTCTGCTCCGTCTCCAGGCGGGCGCGCTGTGCCTCGTTCACGAGCAGCATTGTCAGCGAGGACTCGATGGCCTCCTCGACGCGCTCGGCGGGTGCGGGGCGCCCCAATACCGCCGCGGTAACGCGGTCGCGCAGGCGGCTGACCTGGGACTCGAGCCCGCGCAGGAGCTCGCCCGTGCCGACCAGCTCCTGCCAGCGGGCAAGCACCTCGCCGCGCAGCATCGAGCCGTCCTCGGTCGCCTGGGTGACCCGGTCCAGGGCCTCCGCATGGATCGTCGCGGTGGCGTAGGCCAGACGGCCGCGTTCGGCCTCCTGGGCGCGGACCGCGTCCAGCACGCCGTCCATTCCGGCGAGGGCGGAGCCGAGTGCCCCGGTCAGGGTGCGTCGGGCCACGTCGCGCCGCGCCGCGGCGTCGACCGCAAGTGCGCCGAGCCAGTGCCGCAGCGGCGCCACATATTCGTCGGACAGGAAACCATCCGGGTCGAGTCTGGTCTCCGGGATTACGAAAACCGGGCAGGAGGACAGGCCGGCGGCGTCCAGGCGGCGGCGCAGGTCCTTGCCGACCGCCTCGTCGGCGCCGGCGGGAACGCGGTCCAGGACCACCGCCGTGACGATGTCGCGCGCGGCGGCGGCACGCAGGTGCTCCCATACGACGGCGTCGGCGTAGCGGGAGGCGGTGGTAACGAAGATCCACAGGTCGGCAGCAGCCAGCAGCGTGGCGGAGAGTTCCCGGTTCTCGTCGACGACGGAGTCCACGTCGGGCGCGTCCAGGAGCGCGAGCCCCGCGGGCAGGGTCGAACAGGAGCGAACCTCGACCTCGCGCGGCGTGTGCAGGCCCGCCGCCGTCGGCTCCGCGCCCTCCGCGACGCGCACGTGGGCGAGCGATCCGAGTACCCGGGATCCGTCGAACCAGGCGTCGTCGCCGGTGGCGTGCAGCAGCAGGGGACGGCGCGTCGTCGGGCGGATCGCGGAGGAGACGGCCACCCGTCGGCGCACGAGCGAGGACACCAGCGCGGACTTGCCGGCCCCGGTGGAGCCGCCGACCACGGCGAGCAGGGGCGCGTCCATCGCCTTCAGGCGCGGCAGGACGTAGTCGCCGAGCTGATCGCGCACGATCCGGGCCGTGCGGGCGGCGGTGTCCGCCCCCGCCAGCGCGTACGGCAGGCTGAGGCCGGACAGGTCGCCGCGCAGGCGGCTCAGGGCGGCCTCGGTGTCGCCGATACCGGCGGTGCCGAGCGGAGGAGGCGGCGCGGCCCCCGCGTCAGCACTCACGACTCAGCCCTGCTCACCCGCTTGGCCTGCCGCCGCGCCGACCGGGCGCAGACGCGGAGCGAGGTCGGCCTCGTCGGCGGGGAGCCAGGTGGCGGCGTCGGCGGGCACCTGCTCGCCGGAGCGGATGTCCTTGACCGAGTCGGGCTCGCCTTCGGCGCCGGGGAACCACACATAGGGAATGCCCCGCTTGTCGGCGAAGCGGATCTGCTTGCCGTACTTGGCGGCCGTCGGGGACACGTCGGCGGCAATGCCACGGGAGCGCAGCGCGTCGGCCACGGAGTCGGACACATCGCGGTGCTCCTCGTCGGTGACCGCAACCAGCACGGCCGTGGGCACGGCCCGAGTCACCTCCAGCATGCCGGCGCCAATCACCCTGGCCAGCAGGCGGGACAGGCCGATCGAGATGCCCACGCCCGGGAAGGTGCGCTTGCCGTCGGAGGCCAAGGAGTCGTAGCGGCCGCCCGAGCACACCGAGCCCAGGTCCTCGTGGCCGGCCATGAAGGACTCGTAGACGGTGCCCGTGTAGTAGTCCAACCCGCGGGCGATCTTGAGGTCGGCGACGATGGCGCCGGGGCGGCGGCGCGCGGCGGAGCGCAGCAGCTCGGACAGCTCGTCCAGGCCCTGGACCAGCAGCTCGCCGGGGTCGGCGCCGTTGAGCGCGGACAGCACGTCGGCACGTACCCGCTCGGCGTCGGCGCCCGTGATCTCCGCCAGCCGCAGGGCCGCGTCGGCCTGCTCCGGGGTGATGCCCACGACGTCGACCAGCTCGGTGGCGACCCGGCCGGCGCCGATCTTGTCGAGCTTGTCCACCACGCGCAGCACCTCCGCCAGCTGATCCTCGCAGACACCGACCGACTGGTAGAAGCCCTGCGCGACCTTGCGGTTGGACACGTGGATGGTGACGGCGGGGATCGGCAGCGCGCTCAGCGCCTCGTGCATGATCAGCGGCATCTCCACGTCGTGGTACAGCGGCAGGGCGCCATCCCCGACGACGTCGATGTCCGCCTGAACGAACTCGCGGAAGCGGCCCTCCTGCGGGCGCTCGCCGCGCCAGACCTTCTGGATCTGGTAGCGCTTGAACGGAAAGTGCAGGGTGCCGGCGTTGTCCAGCACGTAGCGGGCGAAGGGCACGGTCAGGTCGAAGTGGAGCCCGAGCTGCTTGGCCGGGTCGGTCTCCTCCGCCTCGCTGGGGTCCGCCTGGAGGCGGGAGAGCAGGTAGACCTCCTTGCTGGTCTCGCCCTTGCGGGTGAGCTCCGACAGCGGCTCAACGGCGCGGGTCTCGATCCCGCTGAATCCATGCAGCTCGAAGGTGCGGCGCAGGGTGTCGATGAACTGCGTCTCGACGATGCGGGCCGCGGGGAGCCACTCTGGGAAACCGGAGAGGGACGATTGTGCCTGTCGGACCTGGGCTGCTGTCATGGGCCGCATTGTGTCATGCCATCTCGCGAAACGTGGGAGCCGGATGCGCGGCCGCATGCGGCGAATCGTCGACTCCAACGGGACAGCAAGGCCCGGTCCCATGCCGGCGTCGGCCAGTGCAACGTGGTTGAGCTCCCGGAGGTGATCCCAGATCGCCCGCCGACCCCGGCACTCTGCCTGCCGCCCCGCCAGCACCCCATCCAGGCGGCGACGGCACCCGCGCCGCGGTCCCGTAAGCACACCAGAAACGGCGCCATCGCCCAACCGCACACCACACCGAACCTTAGTGTGCCACCCACCGTTGCCGTACCGAGACCGCAACACGCGCAATTGAGATACTTGCACCTGTAACATGCCTGCAAGCACGAACTCACCCCAACGAGGTTTCAATGACCACTTCGCCCATGTCAGCCTCACCAACTACACAGAGTTCTTCAGAGCCTTGGCTCCACCTCACCAAAGATACGACGGTCAATAACGGACGATATACAATCACTAGCGACGGCCCCATCCACATCTCCCCCGCCCATCGCCGCGCCGTCTATTATGCCATCGACAACCGTACCCAACCCCACACACAAGCGGCGATCAAACTATTGCCGCTCCATGACCCGAACTACCGCGATGAACTCGTAGGACTTCAACAAGGCGCCGATAGTCCATATATCGTCAATCTGCTGAACAACACTACTGACGACACATTGCACTGCCACTTGCTCGTCACCGAGCTAATCAATGGGCAAACACTTGGGGAATTACTTCAAGCCACCGACTCCGGGAGGTTGGAACCCGCACGTGCGATCCGCCTAACTCTGAATGTACTGAGCGCACTAGCGTGCCTCCATGGATCGAACAGCAGGACATCCCCTGTAATCCACCGCGACATCAAGCCTGCAAACATCATGGTAACCGGGCGAGGCACAGAGGAGCATGCCGTCCTGATCGACCTCGGGATCTCCGTCACCGAGCAGGCTGCACCATTCGCGCTTCCAGAGGGCTCGCTGCCATATACCTCCCCAGAACATAGCGTCCCCCACAAATTGACCCCTGCTTCCGATGTATTTTCAGTAGGCATCGTCCTATACGAATTGCTCACAGGCTCCTCCCCATTCGGCAGCGAGGGCGGAATGCAAAATCCGCTGCCGACCCCAGAACCTCTCCCCAAGGAAATCCTATACACCCTCGGAAACGCTGCGCCCCAGTTGCAAACAGTGCTACACAAGGCACTGTCACCTGACCCGGCTGATCGTTATCCTACGCCTCACCAGATGCAGGACGCCCTTCGCGAAGTACTTCGTGGATTCGATCCCTCTGCGACCACTTATATAAACGCCCCGACCGAGAGAATAGAGCACAGCACGGTCAGGTTTAACCCGGCCACAAACGCGGATGGGCGGCTCACTGCGTCGCCGGAGGCGGAACTGATCGCACATGACCTATACAACCAGATCGTCAACTCGCGCACAGTAGGGGAACGCGAGTTAGACGTAATGGCGTGGGTGCATTCTAAACGCGCTAGCACTGTCAGCGAGGAGTTCTCCAATACCGGCATCTTCAGCATCGCCAGTAAGGCCCATCTTGACAGCCCGATCGCTAAACATGTCGCGAGAATAGTAAACACCCAACTGGATAGCTTCACACTTACCGATCTTGAATCCGAAGAGATACGTGAGGCTGTGCGCCCATATACGCTCGCCGCACGCCTTGCGCAGCAGCTGGACGAAGACCGAACCATCGCCAGGTCCGAAGCTGAACGTCAGTTCCGGCGCCTCATTGCACCATCGGCACTGATTCTACTCGTTCTAGTATTCCTGGTCGTCCTCATAGTAGCGATCTGATCCTACGCAAACGAAACTAGTCAAGGAGCCCAACGTGCCAGCGAGCCAGACGCGGACACCCGATATCAAATGCGAACTATGCGACAGTCGCCGGAGTTGGTTACGGATCGACGTCTTTAGCGGAATCACCAAGAGCGTACGCATTTGGCAACAGCATCGAGGCCTCGGCTTCCAGCCCGATCAACCCCGATGCGAATCACGAGCACACGGCCCCACAGAACAACCCGATAAGGCATACGACGTCTGCTATTCGGGTCACATAACGCCCGTCGGCTCAGAGTCAAGCCTTAACAAGATATGCCTAATCGGGCCCGTTGGCTCAGGAAAGTCTCAGCTACTCTACGGAATGCTGAACCTCGTTCCGCCGCCATACGATACGGCCCCTCTACCAGGTGCCATACAGCGTCGCATCGTCAAAACACGCACCACCGTTCCCTACGGTGCGGTGATCCCCGTGCACCGAGAAGACATCCGTGCAACGGCCGCAGGAATTGAAAATAATCTGCGCGCAGGCCTCATACGTTTACTTGACGACGTCGGCATCACTCACATCGACTTCGTCGATAACGGTACTATCAGAACAAACGAGGCGACGAGCGTAGACGACGCCCTCGACATGTTGCTCGAGTCCGCAATTTTGAACACGCCGCCGTTCCTCGGGGCGCAAACACCTTCCAACATTGACGACATCGTCCAACAATGGGGCGGTAACCGCGCGCCGTTCATAAGCGAATTGGACGTCAAGCAGATAACGGCACATCAGTCTACCAGCACCACGCACAGGGTGGCGATCATCGACCTGCCCGGCGAAGCGACCAGCATTCTCGGCAGGCAAGTCCCGCGGGAAGACTCAGCATTCGGGTTCAAGGCCGACCGCGACCAGTTGGTGAGCTCCGCATCGTACCTAGCGGCAGTTGACCCGCTGGCATCGACGTGGTGCTTCAAAGCTGCTAGCGACTACAATCCTGCAATCCTTGAACTATCTCTGCGCACAGCCCAAGGCGGCAACGACACCGGGCGTATCAGCGACTCGCGTGTGACAACCCGCAACATGATATCGTCACTCATAACGCAGGAACACGATCGTGCCACGTCAATAACAGTCGCCGTCACGAAATGCGATGTCATTCGTGCACTATTGGCCTCTACGCCCGGCCCGATCCCTAATTCCCTGCTTGGACGTTGGGCGGCTCTGATCTCTAATAGCAGAGACCGAAAGGTTTTCCTCGACTCCGCCTCACTGCTTCTACGCTTACTTGCAAACCGGCACCAACGACAGCAGTACCGCAACACCTCATCGGACGCCCGCGCCGTACTTCGCGCGGTCGAAGCAGCAACGAACATAGACAGTAGCGCACGGGTAAGTGATGCTCTTCACGGCAACGCAGAAGTTGACCGCATCGCTTCGCAGATCCTTGCGCAGCTAGCAGATCCGGAGCACTTTTGGAACCTAGTAAGTACCGGGGATGCATTCAGCATTAGCATCCCCTGCGTCCGCGACACGGTCCGGTCGGCCCAACCACAAGTCGCAGAACTAATCGTCCCTTCATCCGACTCAGCCTGGCATCAAGGAATGGGCGAGGAACGGTTGCAGCTGACGGACGTCCTTACCACCGCAGTAGGCGGAGCGATCGTAGGGACCGTTGTTGGTGTACGTGCAATTGGAGCACTCGCCGAGAACCGGTTAACCGCGTTCGTACTTACTGCCGCATGGGAGAGGGTCGACGAGGACGGCGCAGAACAACGATTTGGCGAAGACGAGTCGTCCGGCTGCCTGCAGGCGTATCGGCACCTACTCGCTTCTCTTCTTCAGGGCCCGCCGCTGCGCGACACACGGCTGGAGGCGACATCATAGTGAAAGCATGGTATCTCCGAACAATGAGGGATGATCCAACGCGGGGGGTTGCCGGCTACCAGCTGGATCGTCAGTTGTCTTCGTCTAATGTGCCACCTGACGTGTCTTCAGCCCTCTCATCGATCCACCGAGAGCTCCCTCAGCTCACGTCGGACATCAGCACCGCCTCCACTCCGATTTCGCTGCTGACTTTTCTCTTTCATACTGGAACTCAGCGTTGGGCTGTATGTCTTGACGGATCTGGAGGCGACTATGGAGCTGCGGGAACGAACCAAGTAGCTCTCGCGCCGGTCGGCGTCGGACTTCCGGACGTCATTCGCTCCGTGCGCGAAGCCATGCGATCGTCATTTCCTTTCTTGACAGAGCACTCACTCGCCACTGGGTTAGTGACCGCTCAGCAAAGCAGCAAGACGGGAGCTCCGAAGATCGCGCACGCAGGCCAAGCGTTGCTTTTGACTATAGGCACGATACTCGCAATGGATGACGACCATCGTTACGTCAGTTTGGCATATGACTCCGGCGGCCCAGTATCAGCCCTTTTGCAACTGTCCTTAGTATTGCCGGAATCGTTGGCCAGAATGGCTCGTTGGTCCACCGGGTATCCATTTCCGAAGTCGAGGAGGTCACAACGCATCATCACATGCCCGTGGCCACGTGAGCTTCTCGAGCGGCACGGTGATGTCTACGATCGGGCGCTTGGAAGAGTCAGTTGGGCGCATGCTGTATCCGCCGACGCGATCCCCGGTCCGCTTCATTGGTATGTGGATGAGTTGGCGGCCGGGAGGCGTAACAGGGAGATCGACATTACACTCACACGTGGAGTCGACAGGTATCAGGCCCGTATTCCGTGGCAGGGCGTTATAGATCTTTGGGTCTCCGCAATCGCACAGTATATGCCGCTCTCCAATCAGGAGGTACGTGATGTTATCGCCTCTGCTTCGGGCAGCGGCGTGCGCGCCTCGAGCCACGATCCCGAGAACGTGCTCTCCCGGTGGGATGTCCGTGCGGCGCAACGCGCCCTTGACATCCAGCCGTCTCAGCAGGCGAAGCTCGACGCCATGAACGTGATGCTGCATCACGCAGACCAACGGGTATCTCAGTCGGCGCTCGCGCTTGCGCGAGGCGACATTTCTTCGCATCCTACGATGGTAAGCGCTCAGACAGTCGCCATGCTCCAAGGACTCGCGGCGCCGGCAGCGCTATGCGGCGCACCACTCGAAAGCAAGATCGGATTCGCCAACAAGGTTGTGGCCGAGGCTAAGCGTGCGCACCCTTCAGATCATTCGTGGGGCGGGGCGGCTGAGGAGTGGCTCGGGTCTCTCGGTGTAGGGGCTGATCAGTTGTCTGTGCCATTGCCGCTGACACCAAGCCGGGTTGTCGCCATGATCAGCGATAATGACGTACTGAACGACCCTGAAGCACTTGCTCCCTTTACTGAGTACGTTACCGTGCAGCGCATCGATCCCCCCGAGTCCATGGGACTCGCCGTGAGGATCGTAGAAGAAGTGCCAGACAGTCTAGTTCCGCTGCTACTGCTGCTCATGAGTCAGAGTCCCCGAGGACTTACCTGGCAGCGGCTCGTCTCCGCGATGCTTCCCCGCCCGCAGCAGGTGACCGAAACAGTGAAGTTCGTGGAACAAGTGGATCGGGGGCTTAGTAAGGTTGGTGACGGACTGATCAGTGCATCGGAGTCTAGCTCTGACGGTTCATCTCGGGTTACTCGGGCGCATGAGAACAACGCGTCAGTTGCTCTACGTTTCGCGCTTGTGGAGTACCTCATTGACAAACGGTATGTTCCTGAGCTAATCGGTGATCCTGTTCGTGAGTATCCCGCATACTCATCTCTCCCCGTTGTACTGCTAGCTTTCCAGCACCGCCGAGTACTGCCAGCGCCGCATGACTCGGGTCTTAACCACGCTGTTAGCGGGGCCGACTCTAGTTCTGGACGTAGCCCGTCCCGCCGGGCGAGTCGTTACCGCCGATGGCAGCGTTACGCCATCGTCTTGCAAATCTTGATCGCTGCCGTGCTTTGCCTGTTGCTCCTCCTCCGATGATCTACTGGTGTCAAGATGATGCAAACTTCAGCGAATATACCGGCACCCTCCGCACTGCAATCGGCAATCCGGGCGAAAGCCAGTCTTGACGCGTCGCCGGACTCCGGTTCATTAGCTGGAATTGCCAGAACTCTGTTGGGGTGCGCCGCCGAGGTACTTGCCGATGCCGAGCAGTGCGATGACAAGGCCGCGCAAGGTGCCTGTTGGGCTTTACTCGCAGATGGCTTGGATGCACTCGGGGAGCCTATGCGCGCATGGCACGCTAGGCAGCTTTCGTTCGCGTATTTCACTCAGCGGACTGAGGATCGGACAGCCGAACAGCGCAAGCTCTCAGATCGCGCATATGAGCTTCTTGTTGCCATTTCTGCTAAGTCGTCGGAGCGGACCGACGGTCCGACTCTTCTCAACGACGCGCGCGAGCTCGTGAGGCGGCTCGGAGAAGTGCAACCTTATGAAGCGAGCCAGCTCATTTCAAACGTTGCGCGGTCAAGCTCAACCCAGGTGGAGCCGTCAGTTAGCGACGGCGGCGAAATGCCGCTCCCGATAACCGAGTCCGTTCGGAGCCAGGGCAGTGAGCGCTCGGTTAACGATGAACATATTGACGTTGTTCGTCGTGACCCTAGCGTTCATGCCACGGATGTACACTCGGCACGTTCGGTACATTCGGCGCCGGCGCCGGCCGGGGCCGCAAAGGATGACGGCATAGCCGCGTACTCTGGCTCGACCTACGGTGAACGAGACAGGAAGATAGACGAGGCGATCTCGCGCATAGAGGAGACTATAGAGGAGACTCATGACAGTTTTGCTTATGACTCCCTCGTGGAGCTCCTCGAAGATGAGGCGTCTCCCGAGGGGAAGATTCGGTGCACCGCAGAGACCAGCTGGGACAATCTTCTCGGCGAATCCGTCGACCTTATACGCAGCGGTCGTTTCGACAACACGACTGGGAGCTTCAGACGTGCTTACAACATCCTCACAAGCTTAGACGACTCGGCGTTACCGGTACATGTGCTCCAGCACGCATGGCATAGGCGAAATCGAGTACGCGAGCTATTATTGGCCCACGTTCGCAAGAAGATTGATGCATTGCATGACTTCTTTTGGGAGGGAAACGAGGGCACCGGTTTTGGGTTTGTCGTCGCTTTTTTCCTTGTCGCATTAACCGCAGCCACCACTATTTCAATGCGGATTAGCCAACAACTATGGCCGGTGACCGACATATCACAAATGGGCGAGTATTGGTGGGGTTGGCGTTCGACCTGCGTATTTTCGGCACTCTTCGTTCTTGGTGCTGCAGCCGTGATGGAACTCGGAACGGTTTTTGACCATATGTGGAAAAGATGGGTAATCGGACAGGTTAAGACGGAGGCGGTAGTGTCCGATGTGGCCGCTTTCGACGCTCTTCTTCGCCGTATAACGCGGGCGCGATTCATCTATGTCGCAGGGCTGAACATCATGAACGCATCCGCTACTGTCGTTGCGTGCTGGTCTTTAGCGTCATGTCCCGTTTTTCCGCAAAGCGGCTGGGATGGCCGTTTGCATGCGCTCATTGTGGACATTGGATTCGGCGAGTACCCGGTGCGTTGGCTGTGCGCTGCGCAGTTCTTGGCGCTGTTCACCACGTTGATTTATATCGGCATGACTTCAGGTGTCCCAGATCCCCTCAAACCGCTTGCGTCGTTACCTGACAAGCCGTGAAGAATCCCCGCGTTCGTATACGGTTTTTCAGACAGGCATGTCTTGTTCGTTTGAGTCTGACTAGGGGATGGTGATGTCGGAACTGGCTGGTGGTTACCGAGTGACTCTAGGGCTTCACGCAAGCAGCGGTAGACAGTCGCTGGGGACATGCCGGCGGCGCAGGCGGCGGCGTGAAGTACGCCGGCAGTGGCATGACAGTGCAGTACGCGGAGTTCCCTACCGAGCTCGTTTTGCTCGGTCGAACACGCAGGCGCCGGAAGACTCGGCGTGCACGCGCCTAGCCGCACCACCCCAACGATCCCGTGCTCACCATCCTCATCGCCGATGACAAACGCTCAACACATGGAACCGACATGAACGACCTAAGAAGAGGTACGCCGATGCCCCCAATAAAGATCAACGCGAATGATGCGCTCATCAGGGCCATTGACATCCGACTGCGCCTCTGGCGATCAACAGATCCCGCCGGTAAAGAGAAAGCCGCGCACGAGCTGCTGAATGCCGGTTCGAAAGCCCTCACCCGGGCGGAGAGAACGGACGGCGACAATGCAGCGGCGGGTCTATGCTGGTTGCTGCTCGCAGACGGCTACACGGCTTTAGATGACGATTTGCGATCGGTGCGCTCACGGCGGCTCGGCACGGAGTACCTTTCACTGGTCGAGGGTTTGCTCGCAAGTGGACAGATGAAGTTATCTAGGCAAACGCGAGCAGCTATTGTCGCGTTCTTAGGTACCAACAAGAGGCTTGCAACAGACTTGACTCTTGTACGTGAAGTACTGAGATCCGAACAACGATATTCGAATTTGCAGTCGATGGCGCAGGCCATCATGGATTCTAAGACCACTGAGGAAATACACTGGCTACGATCCGTGGGTGAGATTGGTGACCTTATTAAGGATGCCGAGCGCAGCCTTCCGGATCTGCCTAAGCGGGGACTATATGTTCAGATACACAGGAGACTCACCGAGCTAGACCCATCCCAGCTAACCGAAAACACTCGGCCTGGCTTCCTCATCTGGCGCTCCGACTGCCAAACTCGCCTTAAGAAGGCAGTTGTCTCTCTTTATTCGTATGACATTAGACTGCGACTGCTACTTTTGTTTCTCTTACCACTGTTTTGCGCTGTGGTAGCTGGGGCGACACTTGGCATATTGATCGCGTCGGCGGCCTTACAGATAGCTGCAGAACGCGGGTACGGGAGCGGCTTCGCTAACGTCGTGTTTTTCCTCTGCTTGCTGACTGGCGCGCTAGTCCCGACAATTACGGTAATCTACGATTGCCGCTCGCTTTCCGAGAAGAATAAGCTCAACGTGGCCCCGTCCGTATTGATCAAGCTCCTACAATTCCTCGCGACTCGCCGTTTTCGCCGTTTAGACATGGACAGGCTCTTCGGTAGCGATCAGGAGCGCAGGAGACTGGCGATGCACCTGCGCAATAGGAGTTCGCTGTTGTTCCTTATCGAGCTCTCGGTGTGGGCGATCGGGTTGACCGTTTTCTGTCGAGTCTCCTGGTGGAGTACACAGCTATTTCATTCTTTGGGGTACTTTCTCGACGACCGGTCAGGTGTATGGTTCCACGATCACCTCACCGCTCTCGGTGTTCCAGATCAATTCGCGGCTTGGTTGCTGTTCGCCTGCACTGCTGCCTTTTTGATGTCTGTGGCATATAGGTCGCTACTGCGGTGGTGGACACCGACACTAATAACGGCATTAAGAGGCCATTGAGTTTAGGGGTTTTGTGGTCGGCTGTTGTCTGAGGGCTACGGCATGGACGGCGCCGCGGGCGGCAGTCGTTGGCGAGGTTTCTACACCCCAGAACAATGCCGGGCAGGTGTTCTATGCGTCTGATCTCGCGGTGTCTTGCGCCGTGCCCGCCCCGACCGGTGCTCACGCACCGGTCTCGCCGCCCCGGACCTTGGCCTCGGCCAGGTAGGGGTTGGCGTGGTGCTCATGCGCCATGGTCGTCGCGGCGCCGTGGCCGGGCAGCAGCACCGTGGCCGGATCGACGGCGCTGGCCAGCAGCCTCAGCGTCGCCCACATCTGATACTGGTCCCCGCCCGGCAAATCGGTGCGCCCCACACTGCCCTTGAAGATCACGTCCCCGGACAGCGCCACCAGGTAGTCCTCCTCAGGGATACTCGCCGGATCGTCCAGTACCTCCGCCTCGAACAAAAGCTGGTTGTCGCCCAGGCGCGCGTTGAAGAAGAACACCGTGGAGCCCTCCGAATGGCCTGGCGCGGGCACCGCCTGCAAGGCCACTCCCGATACCAGCTCGACGGCGGCACCGAAGCCGGCCTGCGGGAAGGGACGCACATCTGCGGGGCGCAGCCACTCCGTCCCGGTCAAGTCGGCGAAAGTCCGGCCATCCACACTGATGCCAGTGGTGCCGTCCGGGTCATCCAGGCGGTACAGATCCGGCTGCGGGATATACACCGGCACACGCGTCGGGTCCTCCGGCGCGCCGGCCAAACCGGTGGTTACGCGCCCCTCGGTCACCGCGGTGTCAATCAGTCGCTGGGTATCCCACACGTGGTCGGCGTGGCCGTGGGTGAGCAGGATGGCACCCAGGGTCAGGTTGTACGAACGCAGCAGAGCCATCGCACCGCGAGCGGCACCCGCACCAGGGTCCACAACCAGGGCGGACCCACCCGGCTCAGCGGCCAGGACGTAGCAGTTTGATCCGAAGACTGCGGCAAGAGTGCGCTCGATGAGCATGACGGCATGCTAGCCGACCCCTCCCCGGCCATTTGTCCGCTCCTGGATGATTCACGCGTCTCCGCGACGGTTTCGCCGTGCCCTGCCGACGGGTAGGCTCGGGTCTAACTGCCGCCTTCCGGCGGCGTGTCGTCGTCCGGCCGTGTGCCGGACGTGAACGGAACGGAGCGGGACCGCTCGCTCCACCCCGTCAGATCCGTGAAGGAGCGCAATGACCGAGCAGACACAGCCCCAGGCCGAGTCCACCACACCCGAGGTGGAGCCCGCGGCCGCCGCCGGGCAGGCTGCTACCCCAATCACGCCGACGGCGCCCGCCGCCGACGAGCAGGCCACCACCACCGACGCCCCCCAGCCCGCACAGTCCTCCGCCGCATCGACGTCGGCGCCGGCGGAGGCCTCGGCGGAGCCGTCAGCCCAGAGCGCGACCGAGGCCGCCCCTCAGGAGGACGCGGCGCCGCAGCCGGCACAGCCCGATGCGTCCTCTTCGCAAGCGGGCGCCTCCGAGTCGGCGGGCACCGCCTCAGCGGCCGAGACCCAGCCCGCAGCGGACGGCGAGCGGGCCGACAACCCGCCTGCGGACGGTCGGCAGACAGCCGAACCGGCCGCACCGACCGAGCCGGAGATCGACCCCGAGGCCGCCATGGATGCCGCCAAGTGGGGCCGGGTCGACGGCGAGGGGCGCGTCTATGTGCAGGACGGCGGCTCCGAACGCGAAGTCGGCCAGTTCCCCGGCGTTCCGATCGCCGAGGCGATGGCCTACTACGTGCGCCGTTACCTGGACCTGAACTCCAACGTCGGCCTGTTCGCGGCCCGGCTGCCGCACCTGTCGGTACGGGAGATCGACTCCACCATCAAGAACCTGGAGGAGTCCCTCAAGGAGCCGGCCGCCGTCGGCGACCTGGAGGCGCTGCGGGCCCGGTTCGCGGCCCTGAAGTCGGTGGCCGTGGAGCGTCGGCAGGCGGTTGCCGCCGAGCGTGCCGCCGCCAAGGAGCAGGCGCTGAAGGACCGCACCGCGATCGTGGAGCGCGCCGAGGCCGTGGCTGCTCAGGACCCGGCCCGCACCCAGTGGAAGTCCTCCGGTGCGGAGCTGCGCACCCTGCTGGAGCAGTGGAAGGAGGCACAGCGCCGCGGCCCGCGTCTGGACCGCCCCTCCGAGGACGCCCTGTGGAAGCGCTTCAGCCACGCCCGCACCACCTTCGACCGTCACCGCCGTCAGTACTTCAGTGAACTGGACGCCAAGCAGGCCAAGGTGAAGGCGGCCAAGGAGGCGCTGATCAAGCGGGCCGAGGAACTGTCGCATTCGACGGACTGGGCCGGCACGTCTGCCCGCTACCGCGAGCTCATGGACGAGTGGAAGAAGGCCGGTCGCGCCTCCCGCAAGGAGGACGACGCCCTGTGGGAGCGGTTCCACGCCGCCCAGCAGGTCTTCTACGACGCCCGCCGGGCCAAGGATGAGGCCACCGACGCCGAATACGCCGGCAACCTCAAGGTCAAGGAGGAACTCGCTGCCAAGGCGGAGGCGCTGCTCCCGATCAAGAATCCCAAGGCCGCCCGCAAGGCGCTGCGCCCCATCCAGGAGGCGTGGGACGAGGCCGGTCGGGTACCCCGCAACGCGGTGCGTCGGCTAGAGGCCCGCATGCGCGCCGTCGAGGATGCGCTGCGCCGGGCCGAGCAGGCCGAATGGCGCCGCACCGACCCGGAGACCCAGGCCCGCGCCCAGGGACTGGCCAGCCAACTGGAGGACTCCATCGCCGAGCTGGAGGCCGACCTGGCCGCCGCGAAGGAGTCCGGTGACACCAAGGCGCAAGCGCAGGCGGAGGCGGCGCTAACCGCACGGCGAGCCTGGCTCGATCAGGTGCGCCGCACCACGCGCGCCTGATCCGCACGGAACCTTCGGCCACGACGACGGCGGGCCCCACCCCTCACGCAAGGGTGGGGCCCGCCGTCGCGCTGTGGGCCGCGCATCGCGGGGCTGCGGCTCGGTGCCGGCTACTGGGCAGCCGGGGCCAGGTTGCGCCAGGCGCGGCGGTGCAGCAGCACGCCGGCGGCAACGGATACGTTCAGCGACTCCACCGCCGGGTTCATCGGGATGCTCACCGTCGCCTGCGCCAGTGCCCGCGCCTGCGGCGTCAGCCCGGTGGTCTCGGCCCCCAGGATCAGGGCCAGTCGTCCCTCCCAGGCCGACAGCCGGTCCAGGGAGCCCGTCGCCCCGGCGTCGAGCGCGGCCAGGTGCCCGCCGGCACGGGTGAAGTCGGTGGCCAGCGCCTGCACCTGAGGCCAGTACATAAGCGCCACCGGCAGGGAGAAGACATAGCCGCGGCTGGCACGGATCAGTCGGCGGTCCGCAATGGAGGCCAGCCCGGAGTCCACCAACACGATCCCGGCGGCCCCGAAGGCGTAGGCACTGCGGGCGATCGCCCCGATGTTGCCGACGATCCGCACCCCGTCGAGGATCAGCAGGTCGCTGGAGGCCTGCAGTAGGTCCTCGGGCTGCACCGGTGCGGGTACGCGGGCAACACCGAAGATCTCCGGTCGCTTGTCGGAGCGGAACAGGTCCGTGGCCAGCGCCGCCGCCATGACGGTGACGGGGACGCGCCTGCGCGCACACTCGTCCAGTAGCTCACGGGGCGGGCGGGTCGAGTCGAGCACGTACACGTCGGAGAAACGCAGCCCGGCACGCAGGGCGTTCAGCAGAGGCTCATAGTCCTCCACCAGCACGGACTTGCTGGGACGCCCGGAGACCTTGGCCAGGTCGGCGATCCGCTGGGCAGCGGGCGCCGCCCGATCCACCATGACCTCTCCCTCGGGGACGTCCCCGTCTCCGCCCTCGGCCGCCTTCCCGGTCATCTTTACGTCCTCCCTGCGTGGCCAACTTCGTGCGCGGTGAGTCTAGCCGGTCAGTCATCCTTGAGCTTCATCGCACAGGCGGCGCCTGGGAAATCGGCACTGCGCGGTCTCGGTGTTCTCGGAGTAATCATCCCCTTAAGTACTCCTACGAGCACCACGGAGTGTACCAGTAGCCCTCCGTGTCGGTCCGCATAGGAGTCATAGTCGGGGTGCTCAGACTCGACATACGACCGGACACCACTTCAGCCGCCGTGGACCGAGGTCTCCTTCTCCGCCTGCCCGGATTCAAACCACTCCGCCCGCTCCACACCCATCCTGTCCGGCTCATACCAGCACACCGGATGCACCGCGGCGGTCACCGACAGCGACCACGCCGTAGCGCCACCACCAGAACCAGCCGAGCCATCCGGCGCCGCCGACGTGAACTCCGCATACACCGCTATATCAACCGAACCATCCCCACCCTGCACCACCGAACCAGAAGACGAACCCGAACCTTTGGAACGTGGTCATTAGCGGATGCGGCCGAGGCGAGAGCCGACAAACACATCACTGCCACCAATGCGGCAGAAACAACACGACGGTTCTTCGATTTCATGGGCCTACCGTGCATTCATTTGTAGACAGTGTCGCTTCGTTTGAAGTCACCCAACCTGAACCCTCGTTGACCATGGATATAAGCACCTCGTATCGCCCCTGAAGTGCAGCCGGATCAGTGTTCTCTTGCCCTGAAGCGTCATACGACGTAAGGTCGGACTGGTCGTCACACACAATAACTTGGGCCTCGGTGGGACTCATAGCGAACACCTCCGTGACCGATATGCGGACCACGCCTCCCACAGTTTCACCCTTGACATCTTCGTAATTTCCGTATACGTATTGGTATTCTTCAGCAGTGGTGAGTGGTTCGGCGTTTTCTACGCCGGTGCCGGTGAACCAGATGTTCCAGGTGACCTGGTCGTAGTTGACGAAGGCCTTCAGGATCTCGGTCTGCTGCTTATCCAGGTCCTCAGGGATAGAGGTAACCACGTAGCGGTCGGTGGACATCGACTCCGCCGTCACCACACCCGCAGCCTCAGCAGACGCCTCAGCAGCGGCGGCGGACTCCGAGGCCTCCGCCGACGCTGCAGCCTCCGGATCATAGGTGGGGATATTCAGGGGGTTGTCATCCGACTCCGATGAGCACGCCACCAGCGGCCCACACGCCAACAGCAATATGAGCAGACCCGTCAACGAACGGCGTAAACGACCCCGTAACGCAGCAGCTAGATGTCTCATATTTACGATCTCTTTAACAGTAGACAGACCAGCGACAGGCAATACAACACAAGCGCCCGGGCCACTCACGGCGTCCAGTACGGATCAGGCGTAGGCGACGGCGTAGACGTAAACCCAACATCATCCAAAAGCACCGCACCGTGCCTAACCACAAGCTCCTCAAGGATGTGAGCCTGAGTCGCAGCAATAGCATCATCATTGGTTCGAGTGGTGGAGAAGATCACGGCAGCAGTTCCCTCGAACCAGCCGGCGAAGGCGTCCCCTCCCTGAATCCAGCACACCACAGTCGCATCCCCAACCGACCGAACACGAGCCCCAGGCCTCGCAGACACAGTATCCACCACCGACACACCTATATCCTTATAGTTGACGAGCACATCATCTGCATCCCGAGCCGCCTGAATGTAGAGACCTCGCTCATGAGCGCCATTGACTCCACAGGTCCAATAAGATTCGATCATTTGCTCGTCGAGACCATATACGTTCGTTGCCTCGTCTAAAAGTGGGACAACATCCTCTTCGCTGAGCACCAAACAATATGGTTCGCTGGGACGCGGAGGAGGAATCTGCTGGTACCCCCACCAAGCCAAACGCCCCACCAGCACCAACACCACAATCATCAAAGAAACCACAAAAGGCGCACCCATACGATTAGCCAACACCCACAGGCGATCGGAAAGCTTTAACGACATCATTCAATTTCCCTGATCTACTCGTCGACCTTGCCATGACCCTTCTCGACACCCACGTCGAACTGGATCTCCAAATCAGACGAGGGGACGTCGGGGCTCTCCATCCAGTGGTTGAACTGCTTCCTGTAAGTGGAGTCGGATAGCAACATGGTCATATCGATCTGATGGTCGTCGTCCATCCAGTCGTAGAGATCGCCGAGATCCTTCTGGTTATAGTCGATGTAAGCGGAGTCGGGCAGTCGTCCCGCGTTCGAGATCTGCGCCATGGCCCCCTGGAAGGCCTCCTGCTGGGCGGCCTCGGACAGGTCCTCGGTATCCTCTACCTGTGTCAGGTCGAACTGGCTCATCTGCTCGGTCAATCCCGGGGTTGCAGCAGTGACCGCAACCGACGCGGCCTGGGCGCCCGGATGCGGCACTACCGACAAACCCGCGCCGAAGGCACCCAGAATAGTCGAGGCGGTAAGCTCATTTGCATGCGCCTCACTTTCACCATGAGCAGTCAGTGCATTGACGGCTGACTGCTCAATGAACCCCAGGAGTGCCCCGTCATTCCTGCTGGCGGTCTTTAACGCCTCGTCCATCCCCGATCCGTCACCCAAAGTGGCGTCGGGGTACTCGTCGAGGATGGCCTGGTTGCGAGCCGTGGAGTAGCGGCCGACCGCGTTCGACAGGATCGACAGCGAACTCTCCTCCATACCGACCAAGCGGGTCAGTGCGCGGATGTCTGACTCGTGGTTGTCGGGCAGCGCGGCGGGCCGCGTCGCATCCCCAACAAACACCGCACCTGAAGAGTCCACATTGCCGTTGATGACGTCCTCAATTTCCGCCATGGAGTTGCCAAGAATAATGGCGGTGTTGTCCCTACCCGTCTGGGTGAATGCTTCCTCATCTAGACCGCTGAGGTAAGTCATCGCCTCTCCGGTCGCCCACGCGGCGCGCTCGTCCGTCGAATCATCAGACGGCATGCGCTGTGCAGAGGCCCCTGCCATCGCGGTCGTCAAGGCCTCGTTGCCCTTGTCAGGGTCCCAGGTGCGGTTGGTAAGCAACTCCCAGCGGTCCACCGAGGCCTGGCTGGGAACCCAATGACCTGAGCCGTCGACCGATCCCCCATCCTCGGGTGCCAGGTATCCCAGCGCGGCCTCGGTGTTGGTGCCCATCGCGGTCAGCACGCCCTGAAGCGGGTCCAGGCTTTCGCGCGTGTACACGCGACCGTATTCGTCAACCTTGTTGGCGGGCATGGGATAGGTCGGCCGGGTTCCGTCATACGGCAGCTCCTCCATCCGATCCGCCAAATCAACCAAGAAACCCGTGTCGTAGTACAGACCATCAACCGACAACAACGCATTCATCGCCGCGGTGCGGCCCTTGTGACCGTCCTCGGTCACCGCCGTCTCCAACGCGGCCGCAAGTCGAGGACCCGTGACATCATGGTAGGAAGCCGCCGCCAGGACATGCCCCATCGTATTCACAACCGAGTCGGTCGCCTCCTCATCCTCGGCCTTCGGATGAGCATACTGAGAGGTGCCGCTACTCGCAGTAGAGTAAGTGTTATCCGCCTGCACCTGCTGGACCATGTCCAGGAAAGTATCTACTCCCACGGTGTTTACGAAGGCAGCACCGTAGATGTCAATATCCTGCTCCTTCGACATGGCCTCGGCGATTTCCTCGACGGTGCGGCCGTCTTCCGCGGTCCCGTCCTTACTGGCCAGTGCCTGCTTCAGTGACGTGGCATCAGCCTTAGCGTCTGCAACCGACTGGCTATTGTAAGTCTTGACGTTCTCCGGGGTGTCCTCCACCCCATCAGGCAGGTAGTAACAAACGGTGCCGTCGGTGGAGCCGAAGGTGATGCCGGAGTCGTTCATGGCGATCGCCTCATCCAGACGGGTCTGCAGATCATCGATGATTTGCTGGAGACCGCCCAGCAACCCCGACATACTCGCTGACGTGCCACCCAGGGTAGCCAGGCCAGCGGTGATGGGTGTGGCCGTGTACGCCGCCGCGTAAGGAACGCTGCCAGAGAGCATGTCCTCGACACCCTCCACCGGCTCCTCATCCTAGCTATTACTGAGGTTGTACAACTCAGAACGCTCAACCTCGGCATTATCGGTCCAGGACTGCAGAGCATCAATGAAACCCTGCACCCCCTCAGCGTCCATACTCACATACGCCACTGCCATCCACTCCCATTAACAGCTACAAGGTCAACACACCATCGTCACCAGGCGAACTCACACGCCCTATCAACCCGCAAAGGCCATACCCCATTGCCGCCGTAACACACGCCGACCGGATACTACAGCCACTTAGAGTCCGCCTCGTCACTACCCTTGGGAACCCTGTCCTCCTCACCCCAGTATGCGCTCGAGACCATCTGATAGATGTCATCAGCGAGATCACGAGTCGCGGTGACAGTCAAATCAATACTGGTGCCAATATCATCGGCCAGCGGTGAAGACCACACCTTGCCCAACTGCCCGCTAGGTCCTGTTGTGTAAGTGCTTGGGTGGCGGTGCGCGGTTGGGTGTCTGTGTGCGCGGCCGTCGAACCTGTCAGTTGGACCCCTGTTCCCCCGTTGGACCCCTGTTCCCCCGTTGGACCCCTGTTCCCCCGTTGGACCCCTGTTCCCCCGTTGGACCGCCGTAGCCGCCGGTTACAGTGGTCCAACGGGGCGTGGGCGGTCCAACCGGGGCGGTACAAGACCCACTCGCCCCCTTCGACTGTCGGCAACCAGGCCCCCGACACCGCGGGAACGCCCTACGCGCCTGACTGCGCACACCAATCCTCGCTAAGCACACAACCGGCCCGCCCACAGGCACCCACGTCGACAACCCGGCTCCGGGACGACGCTCCCAACAGCGCGAGCGTGCTCACGAAGGCGACTCCGCGTCCCCCACGGGCACACGCAGCCCACTCAAACTCGGGCCCCACAGCCACCAGACACGACCAACTCACCATCCGCCACCAGACCACCACCCACATCGCCAGCACCGCCCCACCACCACAAACGACTTACACAACACGACCTAAACGCGCTCAAACCGCCCGCGGCGCCATAGGAAGAAGACGGTATGCCACCCGCGGCCACGACGGCGCCCACAACCAACGCCGAAGCCAGAACCTGCGGATCATTCGCAAGACCCTCCCGCACGGTCCCCGCCCGGCCCATGACCTCCTCAATCGCCTGCTTCTTCAGGTTCTCCGCCAGATCTGACGAACCGTCGTCGTCATCGCCGTCAGCGCTTGCGTCTGCGTAGGAGTTGTATGACATGACTAGCTCAGGGCCCCTTCCCCCGGGCAGGACCCGGGTAACCAAACACAGCCACACTCCACACGCCACCAGTGCGCTGTACGGAACATGACCGACTCCAAAAAGTTTCCACACCGCCATAACTCGGCAAAGCGTCCGTAGACCGATCTGTTCCCGCGCCGGCTGGGACAATGCTCGTGCTGTCGCGAGCGACCGTGCCGGCGACCCTGGCTGTAGCGAGGTTTTCCACAGGCAGCCGTCGGGCACTGGTGCCGGCGCCCGCGCCCAGGAAGGATGAGGCCATGCCCACGGCCCCTTCCACTCCCCCGGCTCCGTCGTCGTCGCCGGAGCCGCTGGTCGACTTCGCCCCGGGGGCCCGGACCCGCACGGTTCCCGCCCGGGCGGTGCTGGCGCGCCTGCTGCACGGCCCCGTCGAGCCGATTATGGATGTCCTGCCCATGCAGGAGTTGGCGCTGCTGCGCTGCCACGGTCTGGATGAGCGGGTGTTGGTGGACGTGTACGGGCAAGCGGTGCCGGCGGACCTGCTCGGCAACCCGGCCGCCCGCGCCGCCGCACTCGCGCCGCGGCTACCGGCCAACCGGGTGGTGGCCGGGCGCACCGCCCTGTGGGTGCACACCGGCGGGCAGGTACCCGCAGGACCAGAACTTGTGCGCAACGCGCCCCCAGCCGACGTCGTCACCCTGGAAGGGGTGATCTGTCTACGGCTCCCCCGGACGGTCGTCGACCTGGCGCGCACTGCGCCACCCGCGGTGGCCGTCGATGCGGTGCTGCGTGCCCGCCGCGCCGGGCTGACCCGCCGCGACCTGGAGCCGGCGCTGCTGGCCCGCCGCGGCGGCGGCATGCGGGGCCTGCGGCGAGCCCGCCGACTGATCGACGAACTGTACGCGCCGATTGTGCCGGACTGAGTTCAGGCGTCGGCCTGAGCCGGGCGCTCGTGCTGGTGCCGATTGGTGGAGGAAGTCAGCCGCCGCGCCTCGAACACGCCGTCGATGCGCCGCAGGGAGGCCAAGGTGTGGTCGAGGTGGCTGGCCTCCGCCAGCTCGACCACGAACCGGCCCACCACCACCCGGTCCCGGGAAGTGCTCACGTTGGCACTGATCATGTTGACGTGATTGTCGGCCAGGACGCGGGTGATGTCCGCCAGCAGGCCGCCACGGTCCAGGGACTCCACCTCCAGCTGCACCAGGTAGGCGCTCTGGGCGTGCTCGGCCCAGTGGACCTTGAGCAGGCGCTCGGGCTGCTGCCGCAGCTGCTCAACGTTCTGGCAGTCGGCGCGGTGTACCGACAGACCGGAGCCGCGGGTGACGAAACCAACGATCTCATCCCCGGGCATGGGGGTGCAGCACCGCGCCAGTTTGACGAGCATGTCGCCCTCGTTCATGCCCTCGACGACGACGCCGGGGTCACCGGCGGAGAGGGCCCGCTTCCCGGTGGGTGCCGCCCGGGTGGGCAGCACCCCCTCCGCCAGGGTCTCCTCCGCGCCGGCCTCCCCACCGACAGACGCGACCAACGTGTCGACGACGTGCTGGGCGGAGATATGCCCCTCGCCCACCGCCGCATACAGGCCGTCGATGTCCTGCTTGTTGAGCGTCTCGGCGACGTTCATCAGCGAGTCGTGGCTCATGAGCCGCTGGATGGGCAGATCCTTCTTGCGCATGGCGCGGGCGATGGCGTTCTTGCCGTCCTCGATCGCCTCTTCGCGCCGCTCCTTGGAGAACCAAGACTTGATCTTGTTGCGGGCGCGGGTGGAGCCCACGAAGTTCAGCCAGTCGCGGCTGGGGCCGGCGCCCTGCGCCTTGGAGGTGAAGACCTCCACCGTGTCGCCGTTCTCCAGCTTGGTGTCCAGCGGCACCAGTCGACCGTTGACGCGGGCGCCGACGGTGCGGTGCCCCACCTCGGTGTGCACGGCATAGGCGAAGTCAACGGGCGTCGACTCACTCGGCAGTGCCAGCACGTCCCCCTTGGGGGTGAACACGTACACCTGCCCGCCGGACATTTCATAACGCAGGGAGTCCAGGAACTCGGCGGGGTCCTGAGTCTCCTTCTGCCAGTCGACCAGTTGCCGCAGCCAGCCGAGTTCACCGGCGTCGGAATCACCGGGGGCACCCCCCAGGGGACTGGGGCCGGTGGCGTTGGGATCCTCCTTGTACTTCCAGTGCGCCGCCACCCCGTACTCGGCCATGCGGTGCATCTCGTGGGTGCGGATCTGAATCTCTACCGGCTTGCGGCCCGGACCGATCACAGTGGTGTGCAGCGACTGGTAGAGATTGAACTTGGGGACGGCGATATAGTCCTTGAACCGGCCGGACATGGGGGTCCAACGCGAGTGCAGCGCGCCGAGCACCGCATAGCAGTCCTGGACGGTATCGACGATTACGCGCACCGCCACCAGGTCGTAGATGTCGTCGAAGTCCTTCCCGCGCACGATCATCTTCTGGTAGATCGAGTAATAGTGCTTGGGCCGGCCGGTGACGATGCCCTTGATCTTGTTGACCCGCAGGTCCTCCTCGATCTGCAGGCGCACCTGCCGCAGGTACTCCTCGCGGGCGGGAGCACGCTCGGCCACCAGCCGCTCGATCTCGTCATACACGCCGGGGTACAGGGCCTTGAACGAGCGGTCCTCCAGCTCCCACTTAATGGTGTTCATCCCCAACCGGTGGGCCAGGGGCGCATAAATCTCCAGGGTCTCCTTGGCCTTGCGGGCGGCGGTCTCCTCCGGCACGTACTTCCAGGTGCGGGCGTTGTGCAGCCGGTCGCCCAGCTTGATCACCAGCACCCGGATGTCCTTGGACATGGCCACGATCATTTTGCGCACGGTCTCCGCCTGAGCGGCGTCCCCGTACTGGACCTTGTCCAGTTTGGTGACGCCGTCCACGAGCAGCGCGATCTCGTCACCGAAGTCGGCGCGCAGCCGCTCCAGGGTGTAGTCCGTGTCCTCCACCGTGTCATGCAGCAGTGCCGCGGCGAGAGTCTGCGGGGTCATGCCCAGTTCGGCCAGGATGGTGGCCACGGCCACCGGGTGGGTGATGTACGGCTCCCCGGACTTGCGCACCTGCCCGGCGTGCGCCTTCTCCGCAACCCGGTAGGCGCGCACGATCAGGCTGGTGTCCGCCTTCGGGTGGTTGGCGCGCAGCGCCCGCATGAGTGGCTCAATGGCCGGTGGGGTGGAGTGGCCGCGCGCCCCGAACCAGGCCAGGCGACTGCGCACACGCGACCCCGGCACCACCGTCTCATCGGCGGTGCCGGTCCCATTGCGCGTGTCCGTCGTCATACCCGGATCATAGCCGGGTCAGCGGTGTTTTATGCCGCCCGGCGCCAGGTCAGGCGGATTCGAAGACGACGACGGAGTCGATGTCCCGGCCGGCGAGCTTCTCGCGTCCACCCAGCCCGGCCAGCTCCAGCAGCATGCAGATCGACTCGACCTTCGCACCGGCCTGCTCGAGCAGGTCGATCGATGCGGCCGCGGTACCCCCGGTTGCCAGCACGTCGTCGATCACGAGGACGCGTGAGCCCTCCTCCACGGTCTCGGGCCGCAGCTCCATGCGGGCGGTGCCGTACTCGAGCTCGTAGTCCACACCCAGCACCGGGCCGGGCAGCTTGCCGGCCTTGCGCACGATCACCATGCCGATGCCCAGGTGCACGGCCAGTGGAGCGGCCAGGATGAAGCCGCGCGACTCCAGTCCGGCGACGGCGTCGATATGGCCCCGGTAATGAGCCGCCAGGCCATCGATCAGGTTGGCGAAGGCCTCCCCGTTGGACAGTAGCGGAGTGATGTCGCGGAACAGCACGCCGGGCTCGGGGAAGTCCGGGATCTCCCGGAGGTTATCCAGGACAAGCTGCGTGAGTTCCTTCGGGAGGGCGGGTGAGATGGTCATGACCGCTTCTTCTTCCTCTTGGGCTGGGCGGAGATTCCGAGATGGTGTCCGGGGATGACGGGGGAGGCTGCGGGCGTGGCGGCAATGGCGGCCAGTGCCTCCGGGTCGTCTCCGGCGGCGGCCAGGCGCTCCCCGCGGGCGCGGGCGACCCGGGCCGCCTGCTCCTTGACGGCCGGCTCGCGGCTGCGCAGGTCCACCAGCAGCGGCGTGGCCAGGAACAGCGAGGAGATGGTGCCGGCGATCATGCCGATGAACAGGGTCAGGGCGATGTCGCGCAGGGTGCCGGCGCCCAGGATGAACGCGCCCACCACCAGCAGGGAGGCCACCGGCAGCACGCCGACCACGGAGGTGTTGATGGAGCGGATCAACGACTGGTTGACCGCCAGGTTGGCCAATTCACCATAGGTGGAGCGGGTCTGGGTCTCGAAGCCGTCGGTGTTCTCCCGGACCTTGTCGAAGACGACCACCGTGTCATACAGGGAGTAGCCGAGGATGGTCAGCACACCGATGATCGTTGCCGGAGTGACCTCGAAGCCACTGGCGGCATACACGCCCACGGTGATCAGGATGTCGTGGCACAGGGCCAGTAGCGCGGCCACCGCCATCTTCCAGGTACGGAAGTATGCCCAGATGAGGGCTCCTACCAGCGCGAAGAAGATGACCAGTCCGCGGATGCCCTTATTGGTCACGTCCGCCGACCAGGTGGGGCCGATGGTGGTGGCGGACACGTCGGCGTCGGTGACGTCATACGCCTCCGCGAGGGCGGTGGACAGTCCGGTCAGCTCGGTGTTGCTCAGTTCGTTGGTCTGCACCCGCACGGACGAGGAGCCCACGGTGGTCACCGACGCACCGGAGGACAGCCCCTGCTCGGCCAGCACATCATTGGCTGGGCCCACGTCGGGCTCGGCCAGCGCGGTGATGGTGACTTCCGAGCCGCCGCGGAAGTCGATGCCGGGGGTCAGCCCGACGGTGGCCAGCAGCACGATGGACGCCGCCACCACGACGCCGGCGATCGCATACCACAGGCGGCGCCTGCCGATGAAGGGGAAGGAGGTGGTGCCGGAATAGAGCTCGTTACCGAGCTGGGCGAGGGACTTCATGCCTGCTCATCATCCTTTCCGCTCGCGTCTTCGGCTTCGACGGCGTCGGCCTGCTCTCTGGCACGGCGCGCCTCAGCCCGACGGCGGGCCAGGGAGCCGCCCGCGCCGACCGCACTCGCTGCCGCCCCACCCCGGTAGACGGCGCCAGAGCGGGCGCCCAGGTGCTCAGGGTCCAGTCCGGACCAGCGGTGCCCCTCCCCGAAGAAGCGGAACCGCAGGATCCACACCAGCATGGGGTGGGTGAACAGAATGATGACCGCCAGGTCGACGACGGTGGTCACCCCGAGGGTGAAGGCGAATCCCTGCACGCCGCCGACCGCCAGGAAGTACAGCACCACGGCGGCCAGCAGGTTCACCGAGTCGGACACGATGATCGTGCGGCGGGCGTGTCGCCAGCCCTCGTCCACGGCCACCACCAGCGTGCGCCCATTGCGCACCTCGTCGCGCACGCGTTCGAAGTAGACGATGAAGGAGTCCATGGTGATGCCGATGGCGATGATCAGTCCGGCCACGCCCGCCAGTGACAGGCGGTAGCCCATCAGCCAGCTCAGCAGGGCGATCACCAGGTAGGTGCCGGCGGCGGCCATCAGCAGTGAGGCGACTGCCACCACCCCCAGGCCCCGGTACTGCCAGGCCAGGTACACCACGATCAGGGCGAAGCCGATCAGCCCCGCGATCAGTCCGTTGCGCAGCTGCTCGGTTCCCAGGGTGGCGGAGATGTGCTGCTCGGACTGCACGGTGAAGGACAGCGGCAAGGAGCCGAAGGACAACTGGTTGGCCAGGGTGTTCGCCTCGGACTGGGTGAAGTCGCCGGAGATCTGCACGCGACCGTCGGTGATTGCGGTGGTGACGGTGTCGTTGAAGCCGGAGGCCATGATCGTCAGCCCGTCGAGCACGATGGCGAACTCGGCCTTCTGGGAATCGGTGGAGGTGGCGTCGGAGGCGGCGGCGGCCGCATCGCGGTAGGCGATTAGTCGCCTTGAAACCTCGGCGAACAGGTCGCTGCCCTCGGAGTCGAATTCCAGGTTGACCACCCAGTTGTTGGTGGTGGTGCCCTGGCTCGTGGTCTCCAGACCGGAGGAGGCCGCTGCGATGTTGGTGCCGGCGATCTCCGCCGGGCCAAGGATGTAGATGGTGCCGCTGCCGTTCCGGGCGCAGGAGATGACCGCGGCGTCAGGGTCCTGGGCCTCGCCGGACAGGGCGTCCTCGGAGGTGCAGTCGGTCATGTAGGCGTCGTAGATCAGCTGTTCGGAGATCCAGGCGTCCGAGGAGTTGTCGTCGCTGGTGGACTCCAGCGGATCGGAGGAGATGGTGCCGTCGCCGTTGACGTCCGCCAGGCTGGTGGCCATCTCCTCGGCGGTTACCGGGGCAAGCGTGGCGTCAGCGGAAGCTGCATCCCCGTCAGTCTCTGTACCCTCTTCTGTGCCGTCTGTACCTGTACCCGATTCCACGCCCGTTTCCGTGGCGCCGTCGGTCGCGGCCGCGGAGGCAACGGAGTCGGCGTACTCGTTCTGCATGTCTGCATAAGCCGCTGCGTTCATCTGCAGGATTCGGATCACCGGGCGGAAGTACAGCACCGCGGAGGTGCGTACCAGGTCCAGCGTGTCCTCGCTGGGCGTGCCGGGCAGGGAGACCATGATGTTGTTGCCGCCCTGGCGGGAAATCTGTGCCTCGGAGACGCCGGTGGCGTCCACGCGCTGGCGGATGATCTCAATGGCCTGTTCGATGTCCTCGTCGGTGATCTCCGAGCCGTCGGAGGTGGTGGGTGTGAGGATGATCTGGGTGCCGCCCTCCAGGTCCAGGGCCAGCCCCGGAGTCATCTGGGTGCGCCCGGTGGCCGTACCGACCGCCAGGGCCACGTAGCCCAGCACAATAACCAGGAGCGCCACCAGCAGGCGCCGGCCCGGATGCTTGAGTTTTTTGGTGGACACTTGGGTCCTCTCCTCGGGAAGGGCGGTCGGTGCCTCCGCCGTCGTGGGGCGTTGGCGCGTGTTGGTCTCAGGCCTGGGGCTGTGTCTCGGCCGGCTCCTCGGGGGACTCGTCCGCGGCGCCTGCGTCTTCGCCGTGCGCAGCATCCGGGTTCGCGGGGACAACGGTGTCAGATGCCTCCTCGGCAACCGCATCCTCATCCTCCGCGGACGCGAAGGGCGGCTCCTCGGCACCGACGATCGCGCTCTTGTTCCACAGTGACTCGTCCCCCAGTGGGGTGGCCAGAGTGACAACGTCGCCATCGATCTCGACAACGGTGCCGTAGAAACCGGCGCGGGTCCGCACCCAGGTTCCGGGAACGAGTGCTTCCTCGGTGCGCCGGTTCTGCTCGTCCACCATTCGCTGCTGCTGCTTGCGGGCGAATCTGGACATGAGCCAGAAGGCCAGCAGCATGATGATCAGCATTAGCAGCATGGGGTCCATCGTGATGACTCCGTTCGTGAGGAATCCCGTCGTCGCCTCGGCGTCGGGCGTGTGCGAGTCTAGGCCACCGGGGGCGGTGCCTGCCCGGACGTTAGGGGTGCGCCGGTGTGACACGCGCCCCTTATCCGTGCCTACGCGGGGCCTTTAGGTGCCCATTCAAGTGGTGTTTAGGTGAATAGGGCGCCGTCTTCGGGCGGGCGCAGGCCCAGGTGCGTGTAGGCGGCGGGCGTGGCCATGCGGCCGCGCGGAGTGCGCACGAGCAGCCCCTCGCGGAACAGGTAGGGCTCGGCAACCGTCTCGATCGTCTCCGGCTCCTCCCCCACGCTCACGGCCAGCGTGGCCAGCCCCACGGGCACGCCCGCGAAGCGAGTACACAGGGTCTCCAGCACCGAGCGGTCCAGCCGGTCCAGGCCCAGCTCGTCGACCTCGAACACCTCTAGCGCCCCGCGGGTGGCGTCCAAGTCCAGCTGTCCGGGCGTGCCGTGCACCTGCGCCCAGTCCTGCACGCGGCGCAGTAGCCGGTTGGCGATGCGGGGGGTGCCGCGGGAGCGGCGGGCGAGCTCACCGGCGGCATCGGCGTCAATGCTCACTCCCAACAGGCCGGCGGAGCGGGTGACGATGCGGGTCAGGTCGCCCGGCCCGTAGTAGTCGAGGTGGCCGGTGAAACCGAAGCGGTCGCGCAGCGGGGCGGGCAGCAGGCCGGCGCGGGTGGTGGCACCGACAACGGTAAACGGCGGCAGGGTCAGTGGGATGGAGGTCGCTCCCGGCCCCTTGCCGACCACCACGTCGACCCGGTAGTCCTCCATCGCCAGATAGAGCATCTCCTCGGCGGTGCGGGCGAGCCGGTGGATCTCGTCGATGAACAGCACATCCCCCTCCTCCAGGGAGGACAGGATGGCGGCGAGGTCTCCGGCATGTTGGATGGCGGGGCCGGAGGTGATGCGCAGGGCGCCATCCACCTCGTTGGCGATGATCATCGCCAGGGTGGTCTTGCCCAGGCCGGGCGGGCCGGACAGCAGCACGTGGTCGGGTACGGCGCCGCGGGCCAGGGCGGCGCGCAGCACCACGGAGAGCTGGCCGCGCACCACCTGCTGGCCGACGAAGTCCTCCAGGCGCTTGGGGCGCAGGGCGGCCTCGGCGGCGCGTTCGGCGTCGTCGGCGCCGCCACCGACCATGCGGCCGCCCCCTTCCGGGACGGCACTGGCAGCGGGGTAGTCAGCCACGGGCTCCTCCTCCCAGTTGCCGCAGGGCGGCGCGCAGCAGTTCCGGCACCGGCAGCGGCGCGTCCGGCTCGGTTTCCGCGTGAGCGGCCTCGACGGCGGCGACGGCGCGGGTGGCGACGGTCTCGTTCCAGCCCAGTTGGATCAGGGCGGCGACGACGTCGGGGTTGGGTTCGCCGGCGGGTGCCGTCGGCGCGGGCTCCGGTGCCGTGCCGGTGGGCGGGCCGAGCTTGTCGGCGACGTCGATGATGATCCGCTGGGCGCCTTTGGGGCCCAGGCCCGGTACGCGCTTGAGGGCAGCCACGTCCTCGCCGGCGACGGCGCGGCGCAGCGCGTCGGGCGTGTGCACCGCCAGGATCGCCAGTGCGAGTTTGGCCCCTACACCCTTGGCCCCGAGCAGTACCTGGAAGCAGCGGCGTTCGTCGGCGTCGGCGAAGCCGTACAGGGTCAGGGCGTCCTCCCGCACGATCAGTTCGGTGTGGACGAAGCCCTCCTCGCCGACGCGTAGCCCCGCCAGGGTGGCGGGCGTGGCCTGGAAGGACATGCCGACGCCGCCGACCTCGATGGTCGCGGCGGCGAGGGAGACCTCGAGGACGGTTCCGCGCAGTGACGAGATCATGCGGCGTGGGCTCCTTGGAATGTGGGCGTCGAACACCTGTTCAGCATGGGGTCGACTCTAGCGGGTTCGGCGGCGCGGGTCGACGGCGCCGGTGCGGCGCGCCCTCGCCTGTGCGGCCGCCCACGCCTGCTGGGCGGGAGTGCGGGCGGAGGCCCGGATCGAACCGCCCGCGGAGACCATGTCCGTGCTGCCGTCGACGCCGGTGCCGCCACCGCGCCAGGCGTGGCAGATGGCCTGGGCCAGGGCGTCCGCCGCGTCGGCGGGGCGGGGCGGGGCGTCCAGGCCGAGGATGCGCCGGACCATTGCCTGCACCTGGGCCTTGCCGGCGGTGCCGGAGCCGGTCACCGCCGCCTTGGCCTCGCTGGGGGTGTGCTGGGCGACCTCCAGTCCGGCGCGGGCCCCGGCCACCATCGCCACCCCGATCACCTCGGCCACGGGAACCACCGAGCGCAGATTGTCCTGGGCGAAGACGCGTTCGACGGAGATGGCGGTGGGCGCCAGCCGGGCGATCCAGTCGTCCAGGGCGTCGGCGATGGTCAGCAGCCGCAGTTCGGGACTGGCAGAGGCCGGGGTACGCACCACCCCGACCTCCACCAGGCGGGCGCGGCGCCGCGCATCGACGTCGATGCAGCCCAGTCCACAGCGGGTCATGCCGGGGTCGATGCCCAGCACGCGCTGCTCGGCGACGGCGCCGCGACGGCGGCCGCCCCGTCCAGGGGCCCGCTCGGTGGCCAGCGGGGACGGTTCGCTCATGGCTGCGCCTGGCGGTGGCGAGGTCTAATCGTCGTCCGCGTCGAGCTGGGCGGCAACCTCGGGGGTGATGTCGACGGAGGTGTAGACGTTCTGCACGTCGTCGAGGTCCTCCAGGGCGTCGATCAGCCGCATCACCTTGCGGGCGCCGTCGAGGTCCACCGCCACGGTGGTGCCGGCGACGAACTGGGACTCGGCGGACTCGTAGTCCATGCCGGCGTCGGTGACGGCCTTGCGCACCGCCACCAGATCGCCGGGCTCGGAGATGATCTCGAAGGATTCGGCACCCTCCACAACCTCCTCGGCACCGGCGTCGAGCACGGCCATGAGGATCGTGTCCTCGTCCACGCCATCACCCTTGGCGACCTCGACCACGCCCTTGCGGGTGAAGTTGTAGGCCACCGAGCCGGGGTCCGCCAGGGAGCCGCCGGTGCGGGTGAAGGCGACGCGCACGTCCGAGGCGGCGCGGTTGCGGTTGTCGGTCAGGCACTCGACCAGGAAGGCGACGCCCTCGGGGCCGTAGCCCTCGTACATGATGGTCTGCCAGTCGGCGCCGCCGGCCTCCTCGCCGCTTCCGCGCTTGACGGCGCGGGTGATGTTGTCCGCCGGGACCGAGTTCTTCTTGGCCTTCTGGATGGCGTCGTACAGGGTCGGGTTGCCGTTGGGGTCGCCGCCGCCGGTGCGGGCGGCGACTTCAATGTTCTTGATCAGGCGGGCGAAAAGCTTGCCGCGCTTGGCGTCGATGGCGGCCTTCTTGTGCTTCGTGGTGGCCCACTTGGAGTGACCCGACATCTGTTCTCCTTGCAGTCTTCCGTTCCTCCCGGCGGCGAGGGTCGGGAGGCCGTATGCGAACATACCTACGTCAAGTCTAAGGGGTCGGTCAAAACGCGCCGGCCCTAGGTCGCGTTGTGTAAGTCGTTTGTGGTGGTGGGGCGAGTGGGTCTTGCACCGCCCCGTTGGACCGCCCACGCCCCGTTGGACCGCTGTAACCGGCGGCTACGGCGGTCCAACGGGGGAACAGGGGTCCAACGGGGGAACAGCGGTCCAACCGACAGGCTCAACAACCACACACCGCCACCCAAGCACTTACACAACCGGACCTAGTGCTCGACGACGTGGCGCACCCGGCCGTCCCAGCCGTCCAGGAGTTCACGGGCGAGTGCCGGAAGGATATGCGGGTAGACGGTCATGCCGGCAGCTACGGCGGCGTCCAGCTCGTCCAATTCCCACCAGCGCAGCGAGTCCAGCACCTGCCGCTCGGTGTCGGTCCAGCCGGAGCGGTCCACGCCGACGCTAGCCTCGAGGTGCGTCAGGTAGAACAGCTCGTCCTGGCGGCAGGTGACCTGGTTGAAAGTGAACAGCGCCCTGCGTTCCACCACCGGTCCGGTCAGGGCCGCCTCGGCCAAGGTGATGCCGGTCTCCTCCGCGAGCTCGCGACGCGCCCCACCGATGGGCGTCTCCCCCGACAGCAGGCCACCGCCCGGCGTGAATCCCCACGCATGGGTGGTGTCGCCGAAGTCATGGCCGACGACCAGCAGGATGGCGGGCCGGGGCACACGCCGCAGGGCGATCACGCGCGCCGCCTGGCGGAACGGCAGGCCGGCGGCGTTCAGGTGCCACTCGGAGGCGTCGAGCAGCTGGGTCCAGTTGGGCGGTACGCGCAGCGGGTCACGCCCGTCGGCGGCGAGGGTGGGGGCGGGCCAGGGCAGGTCGCTGGCGTCAGCGGGTGAAGACATAGCGTTGCTCGACTATAGCCGCCAGCAGGGCGGACTCCTGTACCGCAAAATCGGCGTCGGCGTGCCCGTCGATCGCCTGCTGACGCAGCTGCGCCAGGGAGGCGGCCGCCTTCAGGAACGCCTGCATGGCCCTGGCGGCTGCCGGACCGCGACTCATGGCCCAGCGGCGGGCGGCCGCCCGCCCGGCGCCGGTGGTAATCATGGTGACCTCGGCGGGCGAGAGCCAGCCCGCGCGCTGATAGTCCGCCAGCCGCTGCCGCATGGTCATGCGTTCGCTCCAGCGCAGCCACAGCACCAGGCCGATCGCGGCGATGAAGAAGGGGACTGCGACATAGAAGTACAGGGACGGTTCACTGGCCAGCACGCCGTTCCAGAAGGAGTGCATCACGATCGCGCAGGCCAGCCCCAGCGGTGTGGTCCACATCCACGCCAAGTTTGACCGCATGCGCACGCTCGCCCCGATCGCCAGCCCGGTGCAGGCGGTGAAGGTGACGTGGGCGAAGGGCGAGGCGATCCCGCGCTGGAGGAAGACGAACAGCAGCTCGTCGGAATACCGCACGAAGTACAGGATGTTCTCGGCGAAGGCGAAACCGGCGGCTACCACCGATGCGTAGACGATCCCGTCGACGGCGCCGTTGAAGGTGCGCCGCCACAGCAGGAAGATGATGAGCACGCCCAGACCCTTGGTGGATTCCTCCGCGATCGGTGCGGTAACGACCGCGGAGACGAGCTCGCCGCCGGACACCGTGCCGGTGGTGGATGACACCAGTAGGGAGGCAGAGGTGTTGATCACCATGGAGACGACGGTGGCCACGCCGGCACCCCATAGGAAGGCGGCCACCAGTACGCCGGGCGGTTCGGGCTCCCAGCGGTCGATCCAGCGGACCGTTACCAGGACGATGCCCAGCGGTACCAATGCCAGCAGGATGGGCTCCATCAGCTCGGAGGCGGCTCCGGTGGTGGAGGAGAAAATGATCCACAGCATCACCGCCAGCCCTACCGCTCCCAGGCAGGCCATGATCCAACTGACAATGGTGCCGCGGCGGCGGTGCACCATCGCCTGCGGTGTCCATGTCGGGGCGGAGGAAGGCTGTACGGGGCTGACCGCCGGGTAGCCGTTGCGTCGATACCCGGGGCGGGGTGCCCAGGCGTTGCCGGGGCCGGGGTAGGAGGACGGGGTGCTCATGATGTCACCTGCGTGTTTCCGGATGGGCTCGGCGCATCGGTGGCGTCGTCAATGTCGAAGGTACGTGGCAGGGGGGCGTGGCCTGCCAGGTGCAGCGCCCGTACGTCCAACGCCGCACGCAGGCGCCGGGCCTCGGCCACGTGCGTGTTGTGGAAACGGCGGGCCAGCACCATTCGGTAGGCGGCCTTGTCCAGCCGGTCCAGGGCGTCCTGGCCCCGCGGGTCGGCGGCGAGCGCGGCGCGCGTGGGCGCGTCGACGACGGTGCGGATCACCCGGGACAGGTCGGACTCGATACGGGCACGGCTGCGGGTGCCCTCGCCGGTCGGCTGGGCCGGGGTGTCCGTGTCCAGGCCGTCGTCGACGATCGGGCCCTCGGCGTCGAGCGCGTCGTGTGCGGCCTGCGACAGCAGCAGCGCGGAGGCGGGGTCGAGCAGACCGGAGGCCGCCAGGTCGGCGGCGGCCTGTGCCCGGTGGACCAACTGTGCCTCCAGAGTGGCTCGCGATCCCAGCACCTGCCGGTGCAGTCGGTCCACGCGCAGTGCCTTGGCATACGCCGACCAGGCGATCGCCAGAAACACCAGTGCCGCGGCGAGCACGACGACGGCGGGTCCCAGCCAGGTGGGCGGCCCACCCGGCGGGTCCGCAGGCGGGGCCGGCAGCTGCGACCCTGCAGCAATGATCGGGTTGAGCATGGCTTTACTCCTCCGGTCAGTCCTCAAGGGCGTCGCGCAGTCTGCCCACCATGGTGCGCGAGCCGGGGGCAATGGTTACGCGCGTGTGGGCCGTGGACAGGGCCATGTCGTACACATCCAGCACGGCGTCGGTGACCGCGGACCAGTCGTAGCGGCCCACCACCGCGGACGCGGCGGTGCGGCGAGTGTCGGCGGCGGCGGTGTCGGTGAGAGTGTCGATGATGGCGCGGGCCAGGTCGTCACTGTCACCGTTGTGGAACAGGGCGCCATAGGTGCCCTCGCCGAGGACGTCGGAGAACGCGGTCAGGTCGGAGGCGACCACATGGGTGCCGGCCGCCATCGCCTCCACCAACACAATGCCGAAGGACTCCCCGCCGGTCTGTGGGGCCACGTAGCAAGAGCAGGAGGCGAGCATCGCGGCCTTGTCGGCGTCGGAGACGCCGCCGAGGAACACCACCTGGTCGCCGAAGCGCTCCAGGGCGGCGCGCTCCTCCGCGGCGTCACCACGGCCGGCGATGAGGAAGCGGGCGTCCGGGATGGCGGCCAGCACCGTGGGAATGGCGCGGGCAAGTACCTGCAGGCCCTTGCGGGGCTCATCCAAACGGCCCAGGAAGGAGATGGTGGGGGCCTGCGTGGTGCCCACGAAGCGCGGATCATGCTTGGGGGCGTCCGCGAAGGGGGCGACGTACACGCCGTTGGGGATGACCACCGCGTCGCCGCCGTGGTACTGGATCAGGGTGCGGCGCGCCTCCTCGGAGACGGCGATGCGGGCGGTGAGCTTCTCCACCAGCGGCACCGCCACCGGGGACAGCAGTTCACGGGCCAGGGAGCGGTCCATGGCGGCGTGGAAGGTGCCGACCACCGGCCCGTCGGACGCCTGCAGGGCGAGCATGCCGACGCTGGGGGTGATGGGCTCGTGGATGTGCAGCAGGTCGAAATCGCCGGCGGCCAGCCAACGGTGGGCGCGGCGAGCCACCGCGGTCCCGAAATTGAGGCGGGCGATCGAACCGTTGTAGGGGATGGCGATGGAGTCGCCGGCACTGGTGACCCAGTCCGGCAGCTCCAGGTCCGACGAGGCGGGCGCCAGCACCTGCACCTCGTGTCCGCGGCGCATCAGCTCACGAGCCAAATCCATGACATGCACCTGCACGCCGCCGTGCGCGTCCAGCGAGTAGGGGCATACGATCCCGATTCTCATGCGCCGGCCTCCGGCTCGGCCTCGCCCGCCGGCTGCCTCGCGGACTCGGCGGCATGCCTGCGCGCGAGCCGCTCGGGATCGAGGTCGGCGTCGAAAACCGCCTGCAGCATGTGCCAGTCGACGGCGTGTTCCATCAGGCGGGGGGCGACGTCGGCCACCCAGGCGTGGGTGAGAGCGGTGACCCGCTCACGCCCCACCAGGCCGGCGGGCGCGTCCACCGGGCGGATGGTCAGCACGATGCCCCAGCGGGATCCGGCCCGGCGGCGGCGCTCGCCGTCCAGGCGCTCGTAGTGCAGGGAGGCGTCGTACAGGGGCACGCCGAGCCTGCCGGCCAGGGCCGCCGGCCCAGCGGCCACGCGCGCCGGGTGCCCGGCCAGGTCGGTCAGGATGCCGGAGCTGGACAGGTCGCGGTCGGCCAGTAGGGCGACCACGTAGTGCCCCTGGCCGGCGGTCTCGACCAGTCGGTCGAAGACCTTCTCTCCCCGGCCCTGGCCGATGACCTTCATGCCCAGGCCCTCGCGGAAGTCCACGAACTGTTCGAACAGGTCCGCCGGCTCGAGCTTCTCTGCGACGGTGAGTACCTGGGCGAGCTCCTGACTGGCCCAGGCGCCGGCCAGGTCCCAGTTGCCCATGTGGGGCAGGGCGATCACGATGGAGCCGTGTTTGAGGTCGGCATATGCGCGCGGGTCGATGTCGGGGCGCACGCGGGCGCCGATCTGCTCCAGGCTCATACCGGGCAGGGCGAAGGCCTCGTAGAAGTAGCGCATGTAGGAGCGCATGCCGGCGCGGGAGGTACGGCGCACCTGGCGGGCGGAGGCGCCCGGCATTATCCGCGCCAAGTTCTTCTCGAGTTGGCCGACGCCCTTCTCGCCGCCGCGCAGCCGGTGCCAGGCCCAGGCGGCGTCGGCCCCGGCGGCGGCCAGGGCGTACCCGATTGGCGCGGGCACCTTGCGCACATGCCGCCACGCCAGCCGGTACAGGTCCTCGATTCCGATGCTCATGGACGCGCCTCCGCCGCCGGTCGGGTCAGCTGCCGGTGGACGGTGGTCACCCGCTGAATGACGGTGATCAGGGAGCCGACGGCCACGAGCGCCAGGGCGGCGGTGAGCACCCATGCGGGCGTGCCCAGGCCGACGGCGAGGACGCCGACGGCGGTGATGATCAGCCGGTCGGTGCGCTCGGCGATGCCTACTGCCGCGGTGGCGCCCACGGACTCGGCGCGGGCGCGGGCGTAGGGGACGGCGGCCGCTAGCACCACGGTGGTCACGGCGACGGCGACCGTCCAGGTGCGCAGCGGCCCGGCCTGAAGGTGCACGGCGGCCCATACGGCCAGGGAGCCGAAGACGGCGCCGTCGGCCAGGCGGTCCATGGTGGAGTCCAGGAACGCGCCGAAGGGCGAGCTGGTGCCGGTCAGGCGGGCGAGGATGCCGTCGAAGGAGTCACCGATCAGCACGGCCGCCAGCAGGACGGGACCGAGGATGAAGCGCCCCTGCGGCAGGGTCAGCACCGCCACCGTGACCGTGGCTACCGTGCCGGCGACGGTGAGCATATTCGGGGTGACGCCGATCCGGGCCAGCCCCCGGGCGGGGGCGGTGAACAGGGCGCGGGTGATGCCTCTTCCGTGTTGTCCGAGCATGCGGCTCCTCAGCGTTCCGGGTCGGGACGGCCCGTGTCCAGTGCGGTGGGCGCGCTGTCCCAGGCCGCGGCGAGCTGGTCACGCTGGTCTCCCAGCAGCTGGGGCACGGGTTTGGTCTTGCCGATGATCGGCATGAAGTTGGCGTCACCGGTCCAGCGGGGCACCACGTGCTGATGCAGGTGGGCGGCGATGCCCGCGCCCGCGACCTGACCCTGGTTCATGCCCAGGTTGAAGCCATGCGGGTGGGAGACGGCGCGCACCACCTCCATGGCGCGGGCCGTGAGCACGCCGATCTCGGTGCGCTCGGCGGCGGTGGCCTCGGTCCAGTCGGAGATGTGCCGGTAGGGACAGATCAGCAGGTGGCCGGTGTTGTAGGGGTACAGGTTCATCAGCACGTAGGCGGTCTCGCCCCGGTGGACGATGAGGGCGTCCGTGTCCGACCGCCCGGGGGCGGCGCAGAAGGGACACTGGTCGGCGGAGTCGTCGGAGGGCTTGTCCTGCCCGCCGATGTAGACCATGCGGTGTGGGGTCCACAGCCTTCCGAAGGGGTCGGGGGTGTCGGCGGGCTGGAAGGGCGCCTCGATACGCACGCCGTCGACGACGGTGCCCTCCAGGCGCGTCAGCGCGGGCGCCTGCCCGGACGCGTCGGTGCCCGGGTCGGCCGCCTCCGGGAGGTACTCCTGCGCGGCTGTCTGGCCGGTCATGTCAGTCACGGGTGAGCTTCTCCCCCGCCGGCTCGTTGATGCGCTCGGCAATGACGCGGGTGATGTGCTCGATGGCCTCGTCCACGGGCACGCCGTTGGTCTGGGCGCCGTCGCGGAAGCGGAAGGAGACGGCACCGGCGTCGGCGTCATCCCCGCCGGCGATCAGCGTGAAGGGGACCTTCTCCTTGGAGGCGTTGCGGATCTTCTTGCCGAAGCGGTCGTCGGAGTGATCCACCTCCACGCGCACGCCCCGGGCCCGCAGCCTAGCGGCCACGTCGTCGACGTATGCGTCGAAGGCCTCCGCCACGGGCACCAGCCGCACCTGCACGGGAGCGAGCCAGGCGGGGAAGGCGCCGGCGTAGTGCTCGGTGAGCACGCCGATGAAGCGCTCCACGCTGCCGAGCTTGGCGGCGTGAATCATGATGGGGCGCCGGCGCGTGCCGTCGGCGGCCGTGTACTCCAGGTCGAAGCGCTCGGGCTGGTTGAAGTCGTACTGGATGGTGGACATCTGCCAGGTGCGGCCGATGGCGTCCTTGACCTGCACGGATACCTTGGGGCCGTAGAAGGCGGCTCCGCCCGGGTCGGGCACCAACTCCAGCCCGGTGGAGGTGCACACCTTCTCAAGGGTGCGGGTGGCGGCCTCCCAGTCGGCGTCCGACCCGATGAACTTGTCCTTCTTGGCGCCGTCCTCGTCGCGGGTGGACAGCTCCAGGTAGAAGTCGTCCAGGCCGAAGGCCTTCAGGATCGACAGGAAGAACTCGATCTGCCTGCGGATCTCCTCCCCGGCCTGCTCGGGGGTGCAGTAGGTGTGAGAGTCATCCTGGGTGAAGCCGCGCATGCGGGTGAGCCCGTGCACCACGCCGCTCTTCTCGTAGCGGTAGTCACGCCCCATCTCGAAGAACCGCAGCGGCAACTCACGGTAGGAGCGTCCGCGGGAGCGGAAGATCAGGTTGTGCATGGGGCAGTTCATGGCCTTGAGGTAGTACTCCTGGCCGGCCTTGGTGATGTTGCCCTCGGCGTCGCGCTCCTCGTCGGCGAGCATGGGCGGGAACATGGTGTCCGCGTAGTAGGGCAGGTGCCCGGAGGTGTGGAACAGGCCGCCCTTGGAGATCTCCGGGGTGTGGACCAGGTCGTAGCCGGCCTGGATGTGCCGGTCGATGACGTACTGCTCGATCTCGTGGCGCAGGATGCCGCCCTTGGGGTGAAACACGACCAGCCCGGGGCCGATCTCCTCGGGGAAGGAGAACAGGTCTAGTTCGGCGCCGAGCCGGCGGTGGTCACGGCGGGCGGCTTCGGCCATACGGGTCTGGTAGGCCTTCAGGTCGTCCTTGGTGGCCCAGGCCGTGCCGTAGATGCGCTGCAGAGAGTCGCCGTTCTGGTCGCCCTTCCAGTAGGCGGCCGAGGAGCGGGTCAGGGCGAAGCCGTTGCCGATGAGCTTGGTGGAGGGCAGGTGGGGACCACGGCACAGGTCCTTCCAGGCCACGGTGCCGTCGCGGCGCACATTGTCATACATGGTCAGGCCGCCCGCCCCGACCTCCACGGAGGCGGACTCGGCACCCGCCCCCTTGGTGGTGATCAGTTCCAGCTTGTAGGGCTGGTCGGCCAGTTCGGCCCGCCCCTCGGCCTCGGTGATGTCGCGCCGCCGGAAGGTCTGATTCTCCTTGACGATGCGCTTCATGCGCTTCTCGATTTCGCGCAGCAGCTCGGGGGTGACGGCGTCGATCCCGCCGAAGTCGTAGTAGAAGCCGTCGGTGATGAAGGGGCCGATGCCGAGGTTGACGTCGGGGAAGAGCTCCTGGACGGCCTGCGCCATGACGTGCGTGGCGGAGTGCCGCAGGATGTTCAGCCCATCCTCACTGTCCAACGTGATGGGCTCGACGACGGCCCCCGCCGGGAGGGCGCGGTCCAGGTCCCAGGGCTCGCCGTTCACCTTCATGGCGACCACCTCACGGGCGTCCACGAACAGGGTGGTGCCCGTGGTGCCCGCCTCGATGCTGCGGGTGGCGCCGTCGAGGACAATGTCGAAGGTGGGCTGGTTGGACACGGGGACTCCTTTTGATCAATCGATCAGCTCAGGCGGGCTGTACTGGTGCCCGCACGCACCGGATCATACCGAGTGACGCAACCGGGCCCGGATCAGAAGCCGGTGTCGGTGGGCTCGGGGTAGAAACGCCGGAACTTGCGCCACTGGTTCAGCTCTCCCGCCAGCCGGTAGGCACGGCGTCGCGCAGAGGCATCCTTGGGGTTGTTCAGCGGGTTGATGACGCGCCCCGAGCGGCGCAGTTCCCACACGCGGCGGCTCAGGGCCTTATCGCGCACGTAGCGGTCCAGGAGACGCCCGGGCACCAAGGTGTACAGGCATCCGGCCGTGAAGCGGGCCGGCGCCGTCGGCTCCCCGTCCACCACGTCCGCGACCAGTACCTCCATCGGGTTCACGCCCGCACCCACGCAATAGAAGCTGTTGCGCCCGATGCGCGGGTTGACCTCCAGGAAGAAGAACTCGCCGGTGCGCGGGTCCTGCTTGATGTCGAAGTTCGCGAAGCCCCGGTAACCGGTGGCCGTGAGGAAGCGCTCGGCGGCGGCGAACAACTCCGGCGCGTCGAAGGTGATCATGGCGCAGGGGTTGCCGAGTGTCGCCGGGGCGTGCTCCTCCAGCAGCACGCGGGCCGCGGCGCTCATTGATACCTGGCCGCGGGAGTCGACGTACGCCGTCACGGAGTACATCGCCGTGTCATCCCCGGGAACCAGTTGCTGCACCACGAAGCGGCTGCGGAAACCGGCGTCCGCCAGGGTGCGCCACAATTCCTCCAGTGCGGCCGCATCCTGGATGAAGTAAACCTTCTTGCGGCCCTCGAACTCCAGGGTCTCGTAGGTGGAGGAATCCGCCGGCTTGGCCACCAGGGGGAAAGTGAGGTCATCCGGCAGCGGCGCCGGCCTCCAGTCGGGTGCGTCGGCGCCGGATAGGTCCTGGTAGAAGGAGCGGGGCACCGGCAGATCCTGCTCCGCGGCGACGCGGGCGAATCCCTCCTTGTCGCTTACCAGGTCGATGGTCTCCAGCGACGGGATCGGCACCAGGTAGAACCGCTCCAAGCGTTCCCGGTGCTCGGCCAGGACGCGGATCCGCCAGTCGGTGTTGGCTATCAGCAGCAGCGGCACGCCGGGGTTCTCCTCGCTCAGGCGTGCGCCCAGGGCCTCCAGTTCCACAACCAGTCCCTCGGCGTCGTCGGCGCGGTCGCACTGGTGCCGGGTGACGATCGCGGAGTCCCGGATCGCCAGCGGGTCGTACTTGGTGACCAGCACGGACACCACCCCGTAGGCGTCGTTGAACTGACGTGCCAGCGCATAAGCGCCAATGTCACCACCGACGATGACCGGCTGGAACTTCTTCATAAGCATGCTCCTGAGACTGAGGGGCGGCCCTCGTGGGCCTGCTAGCGGATGGTACCGGCTGCCGACCCGTTACACTCGCCTACACCCGCCGTTACCAACCGCGGGTCGCGTGGAGGAGGTCACCATGACTAAACCCGACAGCCGTTTCCCGGAGCTGCGCGCCGAACTGGCCCGCCTGAGCGGGACCAGTGCGCAGGATTGGTATCCGGTTTTCAAGGCGCGCTACGGCATGCAGGTGGCCTTCGAGCAGATTCGTGCCGTGCACGGTGACGGGGCGGTACTCACCCAGTTGTTCACCTGCTGCACCGCAGTGGTACCAATCATGGCGGCGGGGCTCACCCCGCGCTACGCCGACATCGACGCCGACACCCTGGCGCTGGCCCCCGGCGCCGTAGACGCGGCCACCGCCCCCGACAGCGGGGGCGGCCCGGTCGTCCCGCTGCGCGGCCTGGTCATCCAGCACACCTTCGGCATTCAGGGGGGCGAGGAGGCCGGCCGGCTGGCGCAGCAGGCACGCGACCTGGGCGCCGCCGTCATGGAGGATGCAGCCCACTGCGTCACCCGACTCGCGCGTGGAGACGACGGGCAGCCGCTCGCCGACGTGTCCTTCCACTCCTTCGGCGTGCAGAAGATCCTGCCGACACACTTCGGTGGGGCGGTCTGGGTCAACCCTCAACTGGCACGCCGCGATGCCGCCCTGGACTCCGCACTGCGAGTTGCGCTGGCCTCCTTGCCGGACCTGAACCACCGCCTGGGCGCCGCCGCCCGTATGTACCGCAATCAGGCCCGGGTCCTGGCTCACCTGCCACGCGCCGTCTCGGCGCCCGCCCGCGCCGCCGCCTCCCGCACCGGCCTGTTGGAACCGCCGATCGCCACGGCCGAGGAGGCCGGTCGACTGCCCTACGCACCGATGGTTCCCTCCGGCTGGGTTGCCCGCACCGCCACCGCCGCCCTGCGCCGCCTACCCGAGGCCGACGCCGCCCGTATCCGGGTAGTCGACCGCTACCGCGAAGCCCTGCCCGGACTCGCGGGTGTCACCGTTCCCGGCGGGGTACTGCGCGGCGACCCGGCCCCCCTGCTGCGCGTCCCCTTGCTGCTTCCCAACACCGACGAGGCCGAGCGGCTCATCGCCGGCATGCGGGCCATCGGGGTTTTCGCGGAAAGGTGGGGCCGCCCGCTGCTGTATCCGGGAGTAGATGATGAGGCCGCTTTCTGCGTGCCCGCGGCCCCCGGCAGTCTGCCGGTGACGCGGGACGTCTCGGCGCGCGTGGTGGTACTGCCGACCGAGCTCGACGACGCCCACGCCGCCGACGCGGTCCGCCTGGTCCAGGAGTGGTCGCGCCATCGCGCCTGATGCCGCGCCGACGTCAGCGACCCAGCCACTTGCGCACCAAGTGACGCGTACGCCGCGCCCGCCCCAGGGCCTGGTACACCACGGGCCGGGTCGGTACGTCCCAGGCGCCATCGACCTCGGTGGGATGCTGGGCGAAACGGCGCTTGTAGCGGCCCACGCCGTACAGTTCCGGGACCCGGGTGGACTCGGCCCCCATCAGGTCCAGGCTGCGTATGCCCTCCTTGGCGAGGGTGCACGCCACCGCCCAGTCCAACGCCTCGGCGCCGCGGAAGCTGCGTGAGGCGTTGGAGGAAGCGCCGTAGTAGGTCGCCGCGTCCTTGCCTGCAACGGTTACCAGGTCCCAGCAGTGCGGAACGCCATCACGCCGCAGTACGAACAGCCGAGCATGCTGCGGCCCCAGGGTGGTGAGCATATCCCAGTAGACCTGGGAGGGATGGGGCCGGAATCCGTCGCGCTCTGCGGTGGCTATAAGCACTTGGTATACGCTCTCGAACTCCTCTCGACTCAGACCGGTCTCCTCGGCAATAGTGCAGCCCGCCTCGCGGGCCACGCGCTCGGCCCGGCGCACGCCGCGACGCCCGTCCTTGGGCATGGCCGCGCGAATGGCCTCAGGGGTGCCGGGGCGCAAGTCAATAACATAGGTGCGGTCGTAGGTTATGGAACTCATGAGCGGCAGGGTGTCTCGCGCGCAGAAGCGGGCGTGCATACGGATGAAGACGACACGCTTGTCGCGCCGCCGCACTTCGCGCACGAGCAGCTTACGCAGCTCGGCCTCGCGGGTGGGGGACTGTTCGCCGAGCCATACCGGCCCGTGCTTTGCCCATAAGAACGGCCATCTCGCCATCGAGTAGCGGTACAGGGCGATCACCGCTACCGTTTTGGAATCAACTTCGTAGGCGTAGCGACCGAACAGGGGTCTGCCTTGGCTGCGTTCGAAGTCCTCCCAGGGCTCCAACTGCTCCAGGGGCGCGGGACTGCCTCCGATCGCGATACGCATTTGGCGTGCGTCGAGGGCGATGAGACGGCCACGGGCGGGTGATGGCGTAACGGCCATAAGCACACTCCTGAGAGAAATCTGTGTTTTTCACATGTTATTGGCCGCTCTGATCGTCTGACATCCTTCGCGGGGATGATCGGCCACCCCGGCTCCTCCTCAGGGAGAGTTCCCCGTCCTCCTCCGGGCGCAGGACCGTGACGCGTCGCCGCGCCGACGCAGCAGCGGCTTCGGGTGAAAGCGGTGGAACTTACGATCGTGGTTGAGTTTCTGGATGGCTACCAGCACGCGGCGACGCAGTGAGCGCTCGGCAGGATCCAGAAGCGGGTCGACGGCCCGCGGTGCCAGCCGCACCACCCTTCGGCGCAGCGCCGGGTCGTCGAGCTGATGCAACAGAAGGTGATGTGGCAGCAGGCTGTAGAGCACTTCGCGGCGAGCCTCCCGACGAGGGCCGGGGCGGCCGTCGACGAGGTCGGAGATCATGGGGACCATCGGGTTGACGCCGGCGGCACTCATATAGAAGGAATTCCGGCCGATACGGGGGTTCACCTCGAAGAACACGGGCTGCCCGTCGCGGGGGTCGATCTTGATGTCGAGGTTGGCGAAGCCCCGGTAATCGACTAGGGACAGGAGCCTTTCGGAGGCCTCCCACAGCATCGGATGGGGCTCGGTGATCATTGCCACCGGGTTGCCGATGAGCGATGGCGCGTGGTCTTCGAGCAGGACCCGCGCAGAGCCGATCATGGTGGTCTCACCGGTGGAGGCGACATATGCGGTCACCGAGCGCATGGCGTCGTCGTCACCCGGTATGTACTCCTGTATCAGGAAGGTGGAGGCGAATTCGGCCCGCCGCAGGTCCTCCCACAGGCCGTGTAGCTGCTCGGGGCTGTCCAGGAAGTAAATCTTGCGCTTCCCCGCGAAGGTCAGCTCATCCCAGTCGGAGCCGATGGCCGCCTTGCCCACCAACGGAAAGGGGATGTCGATCTTCGGATCACCCGCGGCCAGGTCGGCACCGGTGATCACCGCCTGTCGCGGCGTGCGCAGTCCCAGACTCTCGCAGGCGGCGCTGAAGCCGACCTTGTTGCTCAGCTGCTCCATGGCCCGCAGGGAGGGGAAGGGCACGACGTAAACCGGTTCGAGCCGCCCCCGGTGGGAGGCGAGCGTGTGGGCGACCGAATCATGGTTCGCCATTACCACCGCGCTGTGCGCGGCACGGTTGGCGGCCAGTCGCTGCAACAGGGCAATCAGGGCCTCGCCCTCGGCCTCCTGAAAGACGACGTCGATGTACGAAGACAACACGATGGCTTGAATCGGCCGGGACGCGATGAGGGTCACCCGCTGGCCGGTGGCCTCATGAAGCTGACGAGCCAGAGCGTATGCGCCGATGTCTCCGCCGATGACGACTGGCAGCAGTCCCGGCCGGTTGGACTGGTCAAGCTGCGCGCCGGTCAAAACAACCTCCTGCTGGTGTACCCGTGTCGGGGTGCGTCCACGAAGAAGGCCCCGAACCACCCGGTCCGGGGCCATACGCGTGGGCGATACTGGGATCGAACCAGTGACCTCTTCCGTGTCAGGGAAGCGCGCTCCCGCTGCGCCAATCGCCCGAGCGGATGACGGGACTCGAACCCGCGACCCTCACCTTGGCAAGGTGATGCTCTACCAACTGAGCCACATCCGCATGCCTGGCCTCCCGCGGGAGGCGCACAGGAAAAGTTAGCAGAGCAGTCCGGAAGCTGACAAATCCTACCGGTCCCGGCACGTGATGACCTCGCTCACGCTCGCACGCCGTGCTCGGTTTCCGCCGCTGGAGCATCAATCCGTGGCACAGTTGTGCCCATGCACAGTTCCAGAAACGCTTCTGCCGACGTCTCTTCGCCGTCCGCAGTACCCTCCGCACCCCGGCCTGCCCGGGCTCAGTCGGCGTCGGAGGAGGAACGCCCGGAGTCGCCCAAACTGTCGACATGGCCGGGCCGCCCCTACCCGCTGGGTGCCAACTACGACGGCTCCGGCACGAACTTCGCCCTTTACTCCTCAGCAGCCGAGGCCGTGGAACTGTGCCTGTTCGACGACGCCGGTCGGGAGACCCGCATCCCGTTGACGGAGGAGGACGCGGACGTGTGGCACGCCTATCTGCCTTCCGTTCAACCCGGCCAGCACTACGGCTACCGGGTGCACGGCCCCTACGACCCCGCCAACGGGCACCGCTGTGACCCCTCCAAACTGCTGCTGGACCCCTACGCGAAGGCGATGTCCGGCCAGGTGGTCGGATCGCAGGCGCTGTACTCCTACGACTTCTCCGACCCCTCGACCCGCAACCAGGAGGACTCCGCGCCCGACACCATGCGCTCGGTGGTGGTCTCCCCGTACTTCGACTGGGGCCGGGACCGGCCGCCCAGCCACGAATACCACAACACCATCATTTACGAGGCACACGTCAAGGGACTGACCAGACTCAACCAGCACATTCCCGAGCACCTGCGCGGCACCTACGCGGGCCTGGCCGAGCCCGCGGTCATAGACCATCTGAAGGATCTCGGCATCACCGCGATCGAGCTGATGCCAGTGCATCAGTTCGTCAACGACGCCTTCCTGCAGGACAAGGGACTGTCCAACTACTGGGGCTACAACACCATCGGCTACTTCGCCCCGCACAACGCCTACGCCGCCCACGGCACCGACGGTCAGCAGGTGCAGGAATTCAAGGCCATGGTCAAGGCCCTGCACGAGGCCGATATCGAAGTGCTCCTGGATGTGGTGTACAACCACACGGCCGAGGGCAACCACATGGGGCCCACACTGTCGTTCAGAGGCATCGACAACGCCGCCTACTACCGGTTGGTCGACGGCGACCAGGCCCACTACTTCGACACCACCGGCACCGGCAACTCACTGCTCATGCGCTCCCCGGCGGTATTGCAACTGATCATGGACTCACTGCGCTACTGGGCCACCGAGATGCACGTGGATGGCTTCCGCTTCGACCTGGCCTCCACCCTGGCACGGCAGTTCCACGAGGTCGACAAGCTCTCCGCCTTCTTCGACATCATCCACCAGGACCCGATCCTCTCCCAGGTCAAGCTGATCGCCGAGCCCTGGGACGTGGGTGAGGGCGGTTACAACGTGGGCGAGTTCCCCGCCCTGTGGAGCGAGTGGAACGGTAAGTACCGGGACACCGTGCGCGACTTCTGGCGGGGCGAGCCCTCCACCCTGGGCGAGTTCGCCGCCCGGATCACTGGCTCCTCGGACCTGTACCAGCGCTCGGGACGCACGCCAGTGTCCTCCATCAACTTCGTCACCGCCCACGACGGCTTCACCCTGCACGACCTGGTCTCCTACAACGAAAAGCACAACGAGGCCAACGGAGAGAACAACGCCGACGGCGCCTCCGACAACCGCTCCTGGAACTGCGGTGCGGAGGGGTCCACGGATGACCCCGACGTGCTGGCTCTGCGCGGGCGGCAGGTGCGCAACTTCATCGCCACCCTGATGTTCAGTCAGGGCGTGCCCATGCTCTGCCACGGCGATGAGATGGGCCGCACCCAGGGAGGCAACAACAACGGCTACTGCCAGGATAATGAGACCACCTGGGTCAACTGGGACCTGACCGAGGAGCAGGAGGACCTGCTGCAATTCACCCGCAATATGATCCGCATGCGCCGGGAGCACCCGGTGCTGCGGCGCCGCCGCTTCTTCACCGGCGAGGCCGCGCACGGCGGCGAGTCCGAGCTCGGCGAAATCGAGTGGCTGAGCCCGTCGGGTGCGCGCATGACCGACGAGGACTGGGACACCTGGTACGCCCGGGCCATGGCGGTCTTCCTCAACGGCGACGCCATCCATGAGCCCGACGAGCGCGGCCAGCGCATCAGCGACGACTCCTTCCTGGCGCTGTTCAACGCCTCCGGCGAGGACATCGTCTTCACCCTGCCCGGCCCCGACCACAGCCCCCGCTGGCGCACCGTGCTGGACACCGCCCCGAGCACGGCTCCTCGACCCCAGCAGGTGGCGACCGGTTCCGGGGAGGAGTGGGAGGCCGGCCAGCAGGTGACGGTGGAAGCCCACTCCATGCTGTTCCTCATGTCCATCCCCGCGCCCGAACCGGCTACCCCCCAACCCGTGGCCGAGGAGGAAGCGCCCGCCGCACCCCAGGTCGCGGTGGAGGCACTCGCCGATACCGCTGCGGCGGTGACAGCGCCCGCCGCACCGTCCGAACCGGCGACAACCGTGGTCACCGAGCAGGCAGGAGAGCTCGCATGAATGACGACGACGCCGCCCGTCACCTGCCCGATCCGTCCAAGCGCACCCCGGTTACCACCTACCGACTGCAGTTGGGAGAGTCGCTGACCTTCGACGACGTGCGCGCCCAGCTGCCCTACCTGCGCAGACTGGGCGTGACCGACCTGTACCTCTCCCCCGTCCTGGCGGCCAGCCCGGGCTCGACCCACGGCTACGACGTCGTCGACCACACCCACATCAGCGCCGTGATGGGCGGTCGGGAGGGCCTGGAGAAGCTTGCCCGCGAGGCCCACGCCGCCGGCATGGGCGTCGTGGTGGACATCGTCCCCAACCACATGTCGGTGCCGACCCCGGTATGGCACAACCCGCCCCTGTGGTCCGTGCTGCGGGACGGAGCGGACTCACCGTATGCCGCCTGGTTCGATGCCCCCCGCGGCGAGAAGCTGCTAATGCCGGTGCTCGGTCAGCGGATCGGGCAGGCCCTGACCGACGGCGAGTTCACCGTGGAGCGCATGGTCATACCCACCGAGCCGGAGCGGGGCGAGCAGTGGGTGCTGCGCTACTACGACCACGTCTTTCCGCTCGCCGCGGGCACCCACGCCCTGCCCTTGCCGGAGCTGCTGGGCCGCCAGCACTATCGGCTCGCCTACTGGCGGGTGGGTGACGAGGAACTGAATTACCGGCGCTTCTTCGACATTGCCACGCTGGCGGCCGTGCGCGTGGAGGACCCGGAGGTCTTCGCAGGCTCGCACGCACTCATCCTGGAGCTGGTCGACGCCGGGGCGATCGACGCCCTGCGGGTGGATCACCCCGACGGCCTGGCCGACCCGGAGGGCTACCTGGATCGGCTCGCCCAGGCCACGGGCGGCGCCTGGGTCGCGGCGGAGAAGATCCTCGCCCCCGACGAACTGCTGCCGTACTCCTGGCGCGCCGCCGGCACCACCGGATACGACGCCGCCTGGCGCATCGACCAGCTACAGGTCGATCCCGCAGGAGCCCGCACGCTTGGCGCCCTGATGCGAGAACTCACCGGTAACGTGCCGATCGACTACGCTCGCGTTTCCGGAGACGCCAAGCGGGAGATCATCGCCGGCTCCCTGGCCTCAGAAGTGAACCGGCTGGTGGACCTGCTGCACGCCATCACCTCCCGGGACCTGTATCTGTCCGACCACACCTTCCGGGACCTGCGCGCCTGCGTGGTCGAACTTCTGGTGGCCGCTGACCGCTACCGGGCCTATGTGCTTCCGGGACGGCAGGCCGACGCGGAGCAGGCCGCCGTGTTGCGGGACACCGCCGCACGAGCGCGCGCCCACCTGACTCCCGACCAGTTCCCCACACTCGACCTGGTGGTGGCGCTCCTGCTGGGCGAGCAGGTTGGCTCCGGTGAGCCCTCGGACTCACCGGAGCGGGCGGAGATCATCACCCGCTTCCAGCAGGTGTGTGGCGCGGTCACCGCCAAGGGCGTGGAGGACACCACCTTCTACCGGTGGACGCACCTGACCAGCCTGACCGAGGTGGGCGGCGACCCCGCCGGTTTCGCCCTACCCGCCGATGAGGCGCACGCCTGGGCCGGGCGCGTCCAGCGCAGCTGGCCCGCCACCATGGTCACGTCCACCACCCATGACACCAAACGCAGCGAGGACGTGCGCGCACGCATCGACGTGCTCGCCTCCTACGCCGCCGAATGGGCCGAGGTAGTTCATCGGCTGCGTGATCTGACCGCGGGTATACGCCCCGCCGATCTGGATGGGGCCACCGAGAATCTGTTGTGGCAGACGCTGTGGGGCACCTGGGCTCCCGACTCCGGAGACCCCATCACCGGCGAGCGGCTGGGGGCCTACCTGATCAAGGCGGCCCGCGAGCAGAAGTCGTGGACGACGTGGACGGCACCGGACACCGAGCGCGAGGGCCAACTGGCCTACTACGCAACCGCCCTGCTGGCGCGCGCGGACGTGGCCGAGGAGCTGAACGACTTCGCCGCACTGACGTCCCGCGCCGTGCGGGACACCATCCTGGCGAACAAGGCGATGACGCTCACCTGGCTCGGAGTCGCAGACGTCTACCAGGGCAGCGAGGTCACCCGCACCTCACTGGTGGACCCGGACAACCGCCGCCCGGTCGACTATGACTCCGACGGTGGTCTGCGTGCCGCCCTCGACCGGGTGGAGCAGGCCGAGCCGCATGCCGAACTGACGCTGGATGAGGCCAAGCTGCGCCTGACCAGCCGACTGTGTCGGCTGCGCGCCGAAAGGCCCGAGACCTTCGTCGGCGAGCGTTCCGGCTACATGCCGCTGCCGACGACTACCGCCTGCGCCTTCGCCTACGCCCGTCTGTTGGACGATCAGGCCGATGTCGTCGTGGTGGTGCGACGCCTGGGGCGTCGTCTCGAACGACTCGGCGGCTGGGGCGGCCACACCATTGTGCTGCCGCAGGGCGAGTGGACCGATGTTCTCACCGGCGCACCGGTGTCCGGCGGCACCCGGCTCCTGGCCGACGTCGTCGGCGGGGAGTCGGTGGTGGTCCTGGCCCGCCCGCACCGCGAGCAGCCCTGAGGCTCGCCCGCGCCGCGCGGCCCGGCTACTGCTGCGCCGCGGCGTCCGAATCGTCGCCAACGCCGCCGCGCAGCGCACCGATCCGGCTGCGCGCAGCGGCCACGCCCGCCTCCGCACGGTGCTTGAGCTCCAGCGCCTTCACCAGCCCGGCGTACACGCGCGACCGCACCAGCAGATCCCACGGTCCGGGCACGGATACTGGACCGTCGGCGGTGAACTTGGCCTTGAAACTGCCGACGCCGTTCAGTTCGGGGGTTCGCTCGGACCCCACCCCCATCAGGTCCCAGGTGCGCGCGCCGCGCTCGCGCAACCAACAGCCCGCCTTGTACACGAGCGCGTCGGCGGCCAGGCTGCGCCGCCCCTCGGCGGTGGAAGCGGCATAGTAGTGCGCCGCACCGTCGCCCCACAGGGTGTCGATGCTCCAGGCCAGCGCCTCCCCGCCGTTCCGGCGCACCACGTACAGTCGGCAGTGGTCGGTGCCGAGCGTGCGCAGCATGGTCCGGTAGGTGTCCTCCGGGGCGGCGTGGAAGCCGTCACGGTCGCCGGTCTCCAGGAGGATCTGGTACAGCTCCCCGAATACCTGCTCGGCCCGGTCCGTCTCATCGTGGAAGGTCAGCTCGGTGTTACGCAGCGCCTTGCGCACGTCCCGGCGCCCGCGTGACTTGAAGGATGCCAGGAAGGCCTCGTCGTCCTCCCGGTCCAAGTTCAAAATGATGGTGCGGTCGTGGGGCATGGTCTGCAGCAGTTCGTGCAACTCCGGGGCGGAGTGGGTGCAGTGCAGGCGCACAAAGACAATGGCCGGGTCGTGGAAGCGCACGCCCTGAACCAGCAGTTCCCGCAGCTCGGCCTCCTCCTCGGCGGTCGGCTCTGCGCCCAGCCACACCGGGGCGTGCCGGGCCCACAGGTAGGGGAAGCCGCGCACGGACATGCGGGTTAGCGAGATCAGGGCGCGGGGGGTGCCGTCGGAGGCGGAGTAGACCAGTCGTCCCCAGGGCTCGCGTCCGTCCACGGCCGCGTCGAAGGCGTCCCACGCGGCGCTCTGCTCGATGGGCAGCGTGGTGTCGGCGTCGGCGGCGATGTGCCGGAAGGTCTCCCAGTCGATGCGCCGCATGGTGCCGCCGGATGCGCGGGGGGTGGCGTTCTCGGGCAAGGTCATGGATGGGGTTCCTGTCCTGTCTTGGGGCTGATGGTGTCGCCGCCGCGAGCTGCGCCCGCCTGGCCGGTCTCACGATAGACCAGGAGACGGGCCTGCGGTGCGCTTGCGCCTGAGACGTGTCCGACGGCGGCCCTTGACACGGCGTGGCGACGCGGTGGGCGCACGCGCGCCGGTAGCCTGGGGCGGTGGCTGATATCCCCCGCGCGTCGGCCCCAGAGTCGGCCGCATCCTCGATGCCGGAACGTTTCCGCACCGCTCTGCTGTCACTGCGCGAAGTCGCCCGACCGCGCGGCCTGATTCTGGAGGAGGTGCCCGCGCCGTCTCGGCTCGCCCCCTACGCCGCCGCCCTCACGGCGGAGACGGTTCAAACGGAGGCGGGCACGCCGCTGGCCTCTGGACGCTTCGTGGTGCTGCACGACCCGGCGACGCAGCGCGCTTGGGACGGCGACTTTCGGCTGGTGGTGATGGTGCGTGCACGGGTCGATGAGGCCATCGGCGCGGACCCGCTGCTCAGCGCCGCCGCCTGGTCCTGGCTGACCGACGCGCTTGAGCATGCCGGCGCCGGCCGACACGCCCTGGTCGGCACCGTCACCCGGGTCCTGTCCGACACCTTCGGAGGCCTGGAACTGACCGACGCCAGTGCCCAGGTGGAGATCCGCTCCTCCTGGACTCCGGCCACGCCCGACCTCGGCCCGCATTTGCAGGCCTGGTACGAACTGATTCACTTGGCGGCGGGGCACGAGCCGGAAAGCGCCGTCCCGTTGGGCCTGGCGGGAGCGACGCGATGACCGCCCCCGCACCCAGCCCGGCCGCCGTCCCGGGCACAACCGACCGCCCGGTCCCCGCCGACGCCGTCGTCGCCTATCAGCAGCCCGCCGAGGGGCTGCCCGCCGTGACCGACACGCCTGCCGCACTCGCCCGCCAGGCCGCCGCCCTGGCGGCCGGCACCGGGCCGGTTGCCGTCGACGCCGAGCGGGCCTCCGGTTTCCGCTACGGTCAGGACGCCTACCTGGTGCAGCTGCGCCGCGCGGGCGCCGGGACGGTGCTGGTGGACCCGCAGGGCGCGGGCGAGCTGTCAGCCCTGGCCGCCGCCCTGGACGGCCCGGAGTGGGTGCTGCACGCCGCCGACCAGGATTTGCCCTGTCTGACGGCGTTGGGGCTGTCCACCGAGCGCCTGTTCGACACCGAGTTGGCGGCCCGCCTGCTGGGGCGCGAACACGTGGGGCTGGGCGCCGTCATCGAGGAGACGCTGGGACTGCGTCTGGCCAAGGACCATGCGGCCGCCGACTGGTCGACGCGGCCGCTGCCGGAGTCGTGGCTGGTTTACGCGGCGCTCGACGTCGAACTGCTGTTGCCCCTGCGCGACGCACTCGCTGAAGAACTGCATGCGGCCGGGCGCGCCGAGTGGGCGGCCGAGGAGTTCGCCTACGAACTGGCCCATCCTGCCCGGGCGCCCCGTCCCGATCCCTGGCGGCGCACGCCCCGCTCCGGCCCGGCGCTGCGTTCGCCCCGCTCGGCGGCGGTGCTGCGTGAGCTCTGGATCGCGCGCGAGGAGCTCGCCCGGCAGTTGGACGTGACCCCGTCGAAGGTGCTGCCCCACCGGGCCCTGGTGGCGGCGGCGGTGATACGCCCGACGTCGCCGCGCCGGCTGGCCGGCCTGCGGGAGTTCTCCTCGCGCACGGCGCGCCAACACCAGGAGCTGTGGTGGCGGGCCGTGGAGCGCGCCCTGGAGCTGCCGGAGGATCAGCTGCCGCCCGTGCATGCGCCACTCGCCCCGGGAGAGCTGCCACAGCCGCGCTCGTGGCCGCGGCATCATCCCGAATCGGCGGCGGCACTGGAGCGGGTACGCGGCGGCGTGCGGGAACGCGCCGAGCAGTTGCGGATCCCCCACGAGGTACTGCTGGGCACGGACGCACAGCGGCGTCTGGCGTGGGAGGTCGGCGAGGCCGAGGCCGCTGGTCGGCGCGTCGACGTGTCCGTGGCGGGTGTGTCCGCCCTGTTGGCCTCCTTCGATGCGCGTCCCTGGCAGATCGAGCAGGTGGCCCGGTCGCTTGCCACCGCCCTGCACTGATCCGCACCAGACCTCCGTCCCCTCGCCGAGGCCGGTCGAAGTAGCAGCGCAAAGCCGAACCGCCCCCGGCACGCGTTACGTGCCGGGGGCGGTTCGCGCAGCGGGCGCAGAAGATCAGTGCACTGTGAACCCGTGCGCGCGGAAGATCTGGCGGGTGGACTCCACCAGTTCAGGCTCGGGCGGACGGGTGTCGCGGAGCTTGTACTCCAGCTTCAGCGCATCCCATTTGTCGGTGCCCATCTGGTGGAATGGCAGCACCTCAACGCGGGAGACCACCGGCCGCCAGCGCTCCACGATGCGGGCAACGTTCTCCACGTTCTGCGGGTCATCCGTCAGCCCCGGTACCAGCACGAAGCGCACCCAGGTCTCGATGCCCTTGGCGGCCAGACGGTCGCCGAAGTCGATCGTCGGGGCGAGTTCGCGGCCGGTGACCTTCTTATAGGTCTCCTCGTCGCCGCTCTTGACGTCCAGCAGCACCAGGTCGATGTTGTCGAGCATCTCATCCGAGGCGTGCTGGCCGAGGTAGCCCGAGGTGTCGATGCAGGTGTGGATCCCCATGGCCTTCGCGCCGGCGAGGATGCGTGCGGCGAAGGCCGGCTGCATGAGCACCTCCCCACCGGACAGGGTGATGCCGCCGCCGGTGGCCTTGAAGACGTTCCGGTAGCGCCCGATCCGGCGTAGGAGCTCGTCGGCTTCAACCGGCTCGCCGTCCCGCATGAGGAAGGTGTCCGGGTTGTGGCAGTAAAGGCAGCGCAGCGGGCAACCGTTGAGGAAGATCGTCATCCGGGTACCCGGCCCGTCGACGGCGGTAACCAGCTCCCAGGAGTGGATGGACCCCAAGGTGCCCTCACGCATGCGGGCGAGGCGCTCGGATCTCTGAAGGTCGGTCAGCTCCTCGAGCCCGCCGATTCCGGCCCCGCGCAGACGGGCGGCCGGGGCCAGAAAGTCCTGGTCCCGGCCGCCGGTCTGCTCCGGGGTGATGGTCTCAGTCATCTGAGTCCCTCACCCGTGTCGGTTCAGGCGCCGGCGTGGAAGGTGCGGTTGAGCACGTCGAGCTGCTGCTCGCGGGTCAGCTTCACGAAGTTGACGGCGTAGCCGGAGACACGCACCGTCAGGTTCGGGTAGTTCTCCGGGTGCTCCATGGCGTCCTCCAGCGTGCTGCGGTCCAGCACGTTGATGTTGGCGTGGTACAGGCCCTTGACTCCGCCGTTGTCGTCGCGCTGAGCCTTCATGGACTCCAGGCGCTCTTCGTATGTGGGCATGTGCGGCCCCTTTCTAATGGTGAGAATGAGTTGATTCAGATGGTCTGGTGGCAACCGCCGGGGCGACGCGATCAGGCCTCGACGTTCTCGGGGACGAACCCGGCGTCGAGGATGCCCACGAGGTTGGACACGCGCTCGTCGAGCGTGCGGCCCAGGCCCTGGGGCGTGATGGTGTTGGTCAGGGAGATGCCGTCGAGGGCGTCGTTGTAGTCAAGCTTGCCGACGCTCAGCATGGAGGCGACCATGCCGTGCGTGTCCATGCCGTTCTCCGGGTTGGCGCCCGGGGAGAAGGGGGTGCCCTTCTGGTGGCCGGACGGGAAGGAGCCGGTGGCCTTGCCGTAGACGACGTTGGAGGTGATCGTCAGCACGGACTGGGTCGGGATGGCGTCCCGGTACAGGGGCTGCTCCTTGATCTTGGACATGATGGTGTGGACCACCGTCGCGGCGATCTCGTCGGCGCGGTCGTCGTCGTTGCCGTAGATCGGGAAGTCGCCCTCGGTGACGTAGTCGACCACGAGGCCGGTCTCGTCGCGCACCGGCGTGACCTTGGCGTACTTGATGGCACTCAGCGAGTCGGCGACGATCGACAGGCCCGCGATGCCGCAGCCCATGGTGCGCACGATGTCGGAGTCGTGCAGCGCCATCTCGATGGCCTCGTAGGCGTAGCGGTCGTGGCAGTAGTGAATGATGTTCAGCGCCTCGACGTAGGTGCCGACCACCCAGTCGAGCATCTTCTCGTACTTGTCCCAGACCTCGTCGAAGTCGAGCGGGGCGTCGCCCTCGATGCCGGGCAGGCCGGTGACGACCTGCTTGCCGGTCATCTCGTCGCGGCCGCCGTTGATGGCGTACAGCAGCGCCTTGGCGGCGTTCACGCGGGCACCGAAGAACTGCATCTGCTTGCCGACCCGCATCGGGGAAACGCAGCAGGCGATGGCGGCGTCGTCGCCCCAGTGCTCGCGGATCTGCTCGTCCGCCTCGTACTGGATGGCGGAGGTGGTGATGGAGATCAGGGCGCAGAAGTCCTTGTAGCCCTTGGGCAGGTCCTCGTTCCAGAAGATGGTGATGTTCGGCTCCGGGGCCGGACCCAGGTTGCGCAGGGTCTGCAGCAGCCGGAAGGAGGTCTTGGTGACCAGCGGGCGGCCGTCCTCGCCGAAGCCGGCGTCGGACCAGGTGGCCCAATAGGGGTCGCCGGAGAAGATCTGGTCGTAGTCGGTGGTGCGCAGGAAGCGGGTGATGCGCAGCTTCATGACGATGTTGTCGATGAGCTCCTGGGCGCGGGACTCGTCGATGACGCCGTTCTTCAGGTCGCGCTCGAAGTAGATGTCGAGGAAGGCGGACAGGCGACCGATGCTCATGGCGGCGCCGTCCTGGGACTTCACGGAGGCCAGGTAGGCGAAGTAGGTCCACTGCACGGCCTCGTGGGCGTCCTTGGCGGGGCCGGAGATGTCGAAGCCGTAGGAGGCGGCCATGTTCTTGAGCTTCTTCAGCGCCTTGATCTGCTCGGCGTGCTCCTCGCGGTACCGGGCCCAGTGCTCGGAGAAGGGCTTGTCGGCAACGGCGTCCTTGGCCTTCTGCTTGAGCTCGATGAGGCGGTCGACGCCGTACAGGGCGACGCGGCGGTAGTCGCCGATGATGCGGCCGCGGCCGTAGGCGTCGGGCAGGCCGGTGATGATGTGGGAGCTGCGGGCGGCACGGATGCGCGGGGTGTAGATGTCGAAGACCGCGTCATTGTGGGTCTTGCGGTAGCGGGTGAAGATCTTCTTGACCTCGGGGTCGACCTCCTTGCCGGCCTCCTTGATCGCCTGCTCCACCATGCGCCAGCCACCGTTGGGCATCATGGCGCGCTTGAGCGGGGAGTCTGTCTGCAGGCCGACGATGACGTCGTCGTCCTCGCTGATGTAGCCGGCAGGGAATGCGTCGATGTCGGACGGGGTGTGCGTGTCGACGTCGAGGATGCGCACCTTGCGCTCCTCAGACAGGTAGTTCTTCTCCAGGGTGTCCCACAGGCGCAGGGTCTTGTCGGTGGCGCCGGCAAGGAACGACGCGTCGCCCGCGTACGGGGTGTAGTTACGCTGGATGAAGTCCCGGACGTCAATATCCTCGGTCCACGGGCCCTTGGTGAAGCCCTCCCACGCGTCGCGGCTGGTGGTCTCGTCCGCAGTGGCGGATGCTGTGACCTCGGTTGTCATCCGTGCCCTCCTATAGGGTGGGTGGCTCACGCCACCCGATGGTGTGCGCCCTTGTGAGGCGTGGCGGTACATCGTTGCGCCGTCGAGTTAAGACTAGGCCAGACGTCCCGCTTTGTGTCATGCCGATTCAAAACCACCCGGTGGGATGACTCACAGCCACTACCCAGCCCAACCTAACCTAGGACGTTAGTCCTAGGTGTCGGCGCAACCTGTTCCTCCGGTCACCACTCCCCGTGAACACCCAAGAACCGCACAATCACGGCGATCCGCGCCCGCCCCGGCAATCTGCTCTAGATACCCTCATGCCAGTCCGTCGCGCGCGCCGACTCCGGTCGCGTGCCGCTCGTTCAACCGGACGACGCCGACGCATCGCCCCGAGCCACGCTCCACCCCCAGCCTGGGACTGGTGTCCTACATCTGCGTGGGTGCGCCGGTCGGGGCCGAGATCAGCCCCTGCCGTCCGGGGCCGTGTCCGGATTCACGAGGCGACGCACCGCTGCGCAGATCCCCGCGCGGTCCATGCCGAAGTCGGCCAGCAGCTGCTCGCGCGTGGCCGTCGGCAGGAAGCGGCGCGGCACACCCAGCCGGGCTACGCGGGGGACCTCCGCGACTCCGTCCGCAAGGGAGGCGTCCTCGACGGCGTCGCGCAGCTGCGAGCCCACGCCGCCCTCCACGAGCCCGTCCTCCACCACCACCGTGCCGCTCGCGGCGCGGGCGAGCTCGACCAGCGCGTCCGGCACCGGCACGGGCCAGCGCGGACACACCACCCGCACGGCAACCCCCTCCGCAGTCAGGCTCCGCCCGGCGTCGAGCGCGTTCTCGGCCATGGCACCCACTCCAACCAGCAGCACCGGCCGCTCCCCCGCCGTGTCTAGCAGAACGTCCACGGCGCCGAAGGGCCCGTCGTCCTCCCCCACGGTGCGCACGGCCGGCAGCGGGGCGGGCAGGGAGCCCTTCGGATAGCGCACCACCGTGGGCGCATCGTCCACGTCGACCGCATCCCGCACGGCCTGGCGCAACGTGGCCTCGTCGCGGGGCGCGGCCAGATGCAGGCCGGGCACGTGCGCCAACAGCGCCATGTCCCACATGCCATTGTGGCTGGCGCCGTCGGTGCCGGTGACACCGGCCCGATCCAGCAACACGGTGACGCCGGCCCGGTGCAGGCCCACGTCCATGAGCACCTGGTCGAAGGCCCGATTGAGGAAGGTCGCGTACAGCGCGACCACCGGATGCAGGCCGGCGAAGGCCATGCCGGCCGCACTGGTGAGCGCGTGCTGCTCGGCGATGCCGACGTCGATCACCCGATCGGGCAGCGCGTCGGCCAGTGGCTGCAGACCGACCGGCTGTTGCATGGCGGCGGTTATGCCCACAACCCGCTTGTCGGCACGAGCCAGCGCCAGCAGCTCCTCGGCGACGACGGCGGTCCACCCGAAGCGGGAGGGCACCACCGGCAACCCGGTCTCCGGGTGGATGCGGCCGACGGCGTGGAAGCGGTCGGCGGCGTCCTCCTCGGCCGGGGTGTAGCCGCGCCCCTTCTCGGTGATGACGTGGACGATCACCGGTTCGGTGTAATCCCGCGCCCGGGCCAGGGCGAACTCCACCGCGGTCTCGTCATGCCCGTCGACCGGCCCGGTGTACTTGATGCCCAAGTCCTCGAAGAAGGCCGAGGGCACCAGGATGTCCTTGAGACCGCGCTTCAGGCCGTGCAGCGCATCGAAGGCGGCGCGCCCCGGAGCACCTTGCGACAGCAGCGTGTGCTTCACACTGGACAGCATGCGCTCGTAGCCGGGATTGGTGCGCAGCGCGTCCAAGTGGTGCGCCAGTCCACCGATGGTGGGCGCGTAGGAGCGACCGTTGTCGTTGACCACGATCACCAGGTGCTTATCGGCAGAGTCGGCAATATTGTTCAGCGCCTCCCACGCCATGCCGCCGGTCAGCGCCCCGTCACCGATCACGGCGACGATGTGCCGGTCGCGTCCCTGAAGGTGGTTGGCGCGGGCGATGCCGTCCGCCCAGGACAGGGCGGTAGAGGCGTGGGAGTTCTCGACGACGTCGTGAATGGACTCCTGCCGGGAGGGGTAGCCGGATACGCCGCCGCGTTCGCGCAGCCGACTGAAGTCCTGCCGACCGGTGAGCAGCTTGTGCACGTAGGCCTGGTGGCCGGTGTCGAAGACGATGGTGTCGCGCGGAGAGCGGAAGGTGCGGTGCAGGGCCAGGGTCAGCTCGACGACCCCGAGGTTGGGGCCGAGGTGCCCGCCGGTGCGCGCCACCGTGGCCACCAGGTAGCGGCGGATCTCGGCCGCGAGCGCCTCGATTTCGTCACTGGTCAGGCCGCGCAGGTCGGCTGGGCGGTGGATGCGGCTGAGCAGTGGCGTAGCGGGCAGGGATGAGGGGGTGCCGACGGCGTCGGGAACACCACCTGTGCGGTCAGCACCGGCCGCGCCGAGGGTGGCAGGGGTCTCACTCATCGGCGCGTCTCCTCCTATTGCCGGTCGGGTTGCGGCGGCACGCGGGGAACCGCTGCCACCACGGCGTCCCAGCATATGCACATCCGCGCCGGGCGGGCCGCCACGACCCGCGGCCCACTAGGCGCCACAAGCGGACACCGTGCAGCCGGGAACACGTAGGGTTGGCCCCGGACCGTGCGCACCGCCCGACGGGCGCCCCGCGCCGACCCACCGCCTTCAGGAGGAACGATGAGTACCAAAGCGCCGTACGGGACCTGGCCCTCGCCGATCACCCCCGGCACCATCACCACCCGCACCCTGTCCCTGTCACAGGTGCGCGTGGATGGCGGGGACACCTACTGGGTGGAGCAGCGCGCCTCCCAGGCCGGCCGCCAGGTCCTGCTGCGCCGGGACGGCGACGGACAGATCGGTGAGGTACTGCCGCTGACGCCGGCCGACGAGCTGGTGGACGCCCGCACCCGTGTGCATGAGTACGGCGGGCGCGCCTACGCCGTCGACTCCGGCATCATCGTCGTCTCCCACGCCGGCGATGGGCGTCTGTACCGCTACGACGTCGCCCACCGGCTGCGCGGCCTGGTGCCGCTGACCATCTACGGGGACGTGCGCCACGGCGACCTGGAGATCGACACCGCCCGCGGCCTGGTCTACGCGGTGCGCGAGGACCATCGCGGCGACGGCGAGCCGGTCAACACGCTGGTGGCCATTCCGCTGGACGGCTCGGCCGCCCGCGACGACGCCGTCTGCACCACGATCGTGTCCGGCACCGACTTCGTGGTCTCCCCCACGCTGTCACCCGACGGGGAGCACCTGGCCTGGATCACCTGGAACCACCCGGACATGCCCTGGGACAACGCCACCCTGCACGTGGGTGACCTGCTCCCGGACGGCACCATCGGCTCCCAGACCGTCGTCGACGGGGGCGCCGGCTATTCCGTGTCCGAGCCGCGCTGGACCGAGGAGTGCGAACTCGTGCACGTGTCCAACGCCTCCGGCTTCTGGAACCTGTACCGCACCGAGGGATTCCCGCGCCGCGGCACCAACCGCGAGGGCTGGACCGAGTCTCTGCGCACCCGCCCGCTGCACCCGATCGACGCGACCTTCACCTCCCCCGCCTGGGTGCTGGGGCCGCACCACTTCGACGTGCTCGACGGCGAGCATTTGATCGCCTCCTGGGCGCGCGACGGCGTGTGGCACCTGGGCACGGTCAAGCTGGCCAATGGGGAGCTGGAGGAGTGGAACGTCGGCTGGCAGCCGATGGGCAACGTCGCCTCCTCCGGGGGACGCGTCGTCATGCTGGCCGGCAGCGAGACCGAGCTGCCCAGCATCGTGGAGGTGCGTGGACGGCAGGTGGAGATTCTGCGCGGCTCGGGTGACTTCTCCGCTCACGACGCCGGCATCTCCTTCGCCGAGCCCGTCTCCTGGCCCACCACCGACGGCGCCACCGCGCACGGCTTCTTCTACGCCCCGGCCTCCTCCGCCTATGTCGGTCCCGACGACGAGCTGCCGCCGCTGATCGTGGGCGTGCACGGCGGCCCCACCGCCATGGACCGCACCGGGTATGACCTGCGCATCCAGTTCTGGACCAGCCGCGGTTTCGCCTATCTGGCCGTTAACTACCGTGGTTCGACCGGCTACGGCTCGGACTACCGGCGCCTGCTGAACGGCAAGTGGGGCGTGTACGACGTTGACGACGTCGTCTCAGGGGCCCAGTTCCTGGCCGACTCCGGCAAGGTGGACCCGGCCCGCATCGCGGTGCGTGGTGCCTCCGCCGGCGGATTCACCGCCCTGGCGGCGCTGGCCCGCTCCGACGTGTTCAGCGCCGGCACCTCCCTGTACGGGGTGGCCGACCTGGCCCAGTTGGCCCGCACCACTCACAAGTTCGAGTCCCGTTACATTCAAAGGCTGGTGGGCGCGGACGACCTGGATGACCCGGTCTACGCCGAGCGCTCCCCGATCAACCGCATCGACGACATTCACGCCCCGCTGTTGCTGTTGCAGGGCAGCGCCGACCCGATCATTCCGCCCGCTCAGGCCACCGGCATGTACGAGGCGGTCAAGGCCAAGGGGCTGCCGGTCGCCCTTGAGGTCTTCCAGGGCGAGGGGCACGGCTTCAGCCTCGCCGCCAACGTGCACCGCGCCTACCAGGACGAGCTGAGCTTCTACGCGCAGGTGTGGGGCCTGGCCTCCCCGGTGCTGGAGCGGGTCGCCCTGCACGTGGACAACCTGGACCGCTGACAACCGCGCCGGCCGTGACTGCACTCGTGCCCAGAAATGCAGGCGGCCGGCTGCGGGAACACGCCCTGAATCTGCTGCGCTACCACCGCACCGGACTGTTCATTCTGGCGGTACTCACCGGTTTGACGGCCGGGGCCGGTGCCGTCGTCTTCCGGGCCGGCATCGACCTGTGGACCCGAGTCCTGACCGGTACCGACGACTACACCCTGATTCTGGGGCCGTCCACCGGGGTGCTGGCGGGCCTGGGCCGTGGGTTCGTGCTGGCGGCGCCGGTGCTGTCCGGTCTGTTGGTCGGGGTGCTGATGAGCCGGCTGGGTGCAACCGCCACCGGCCACGGCGTGGCGGGGGTGATCTGGTCGGCCCGTCGGTCCGACGGCACCATGGCTCCCCTACCCGCCGGCGCGAGCGTGCTCGCCGCCACATTGACCATTGGTGGCGGCGGATCGGTGGGGCCGGAGGGACCGATCGCCGAGCTGGGCGCAAGTACGGCCAGCGTCTTCGGGCGGCGCCTGGGGCTGCCGCGGCGCTCCGTGCGCCTACTGGCGGCCGCGGGCACGGCCGCCGGGATCGCCGCCGCCTTCAACGCCCCACTGGCCGGGGCATTCTTCGCCCTGGAGGTGGTGCTCATGGACTTCACCGTGGACGCCTTCGCCTTCGTGGTGCTGGCCTGCGTGGCCGCCACGGTGCTGGCGCACCACCTGCTGGGGACCACCCTGTCGGTGTCGCTGCCGGCGCTTGACCTGCACGGCGACGCCCAGCTGCTGTGGGTGGCGCTGCTGGGCCTGGTCGGCGGCGTTGTCGGGGTGCTCTTCTCCCGCTGTCGCTACCTGGCGGCGGACCTGTTGGGGGCTGTCGGCGACCGGCTGCACCTGCCCGCCTGGGTCCGGCCCGCAGTGGGCGGGCTGCTGGTGGGGGCGCTGCTGCTGGCGGTGCCGGAGGTGTACGGCGAGTCGGCCGCGGTGCTGGATCGTGCCCTGGGCGGCCAGTACACGGCGGCAGCACTGCTGGGACTCACGGCCGCGAAGATCCTGGCGACCTCGGTGACCCTGGGGGTCGGTATGACCGGTGGCGTGTTCGCGCCGTCGCTGTGCATCGGGGCCACCCTGGGGGCGGCCTGGGGCACCGCGCTGGCGCCGAATCGGCCCGAGGCTGCGGCCGTGTTCGGAGTGATCGGCATGGGCGCGGTCTTCGCGGGCTCGGCGCGCGCACCCATCACCGGCACCGTGCTGATCATCGAGATGACCGGCCAGTACCACCTGCTGCTGCCGCTGATGCTGGCGGTGGCGCTGTCCACCACCATGAGCCGGTTCCTGACCCGCACCACGATCTACACCGAAGAGCTGCGCCGCCGCGGCGATGACATTGACGACCCGGTGCGTGCCACGCTGGTGGGCCGGGTGGACGCCCGCGGCCTGATGCACGCGCCCCCGGCGGTGCTGGAGGCCACCGCCTCGCTGGCCGAGGCCGCCGAGGCGCTGCGTGCGGCCGGCGCGGTGCGCCTGCCGGTGGTGGGGGACACCGCCGCTGGGAAGCCGGAGTCCGGCGCCGGGGCCCCTAAGCCGGTCTGGCTGGGGTGTGTCTCCGCCGTCGCCGTCGCGGAGGCGCGCTCCCACCCCGACGCCGGCGAGGCGTCCGGTTCTCCGCGATGCGTGGGCGGGCTGCCCCTGGACCGGGAGCACGTGGACGGCGGCGCGGACGCGCACCGTGTGCTGGGGGCGCTGATCGAATCCCACCTGGAGGCGCTGCCGGTCACGCAGGCGCTGCCGGACGGTGGACTGGAGCTGATCGGCTGGGTGAGTCAGGAGGACATGGTGCGGCGCCTGTACCGGCAGCAGCGGCGTGCCGTCGAGGCCGCCGAGCAGCGCACCTCCCTGGGGTCGCGCACGCAGGCGTGGCTGCGCCGTCGCCGCACACGTTGAGCGCGCCCCTTGAGGGCGGTTACTTGCGGTCGCGGTGAACGGTTCCCTGGATCGTGTCGGAGATGTCGGTGATGCGCTCGGCATTGGTGACGATGCGACGCGGATCGGCCAGCCACAATTGCGCGCCGCCGACCAGCGGCAGGAGCACCGGCAGGTACCACCAGGCACTCCCCCACACCGACCAGGCGGAGCCCGTCAGGCCCACCACATTGACGGCGACGAGCCCCACCAACTCAACTACTAGGCAAGCCCATCCGACACGCCGCATGCGCCGGCCGTTGTGAGCCACGGCAACCGACAGCACCACGTAGCCCACCCCGCATAGGCCACTGAGCCCGGCCGGCAGGCGCATGCCCGCACCCGACCGGGCCAGGTCGACGAAGGCGGGCAGCGCCACCGCCAGGCCGAAAAGCGCGAAGACCCCCACGAGTGCGCGCCCCCAGCCGTGCGCGGGACGGCGCGTGTCGTTGAGGGACCGCGCCTGGGAAGACTCATCCATACGGTTACTGACCTCGTGGTGCACTGATTCGGAGCCGGGCCGTTCCCGGATGGCGCCCGGCGGGCCCGGCAGTGGCCGGCGCTGTGACGTTACCATTCCCGCATGAGTGAGATTACGACCTCCAGTCTGTCGGCCGCAGAGGTGGGCGGCGATGTCCTGGTATTGGCGGCCCGCGCGGAAGCCGACGCACCGGTTCTGCTCGGTGAGGAGTCCGGACTGGGCATCCTGCCGGATCTGAGCGCGCTGCCGGCACTGCTGTCCACTCTCGGCTTCACCGCGGCCCTCGACGCCGTGGTGCGGGTGCCCACGGCGGCGCTGGAGCACTCGCGCCGGGATTCGCTGGCCCCCACCCTGCTGGTGGTCGGCACCGGTGACGGCGACGACGTCGCCGCACTGCGCCGGGCGGCCGGACGCGCCGCCCGCGACCTGGCCGGAACCGAGCATGCGGTCTTCGCCCTACCCGCGGACACCACCGAGCGCCTGGCCGCAGTAGCCGAGGGCGCGTTGGAGGGCGCCTACGTCTGGTCACGGCGGATCCCGGAGCCGACAGCACCCCTGGCCCGGATCACGGTGCTGACCCCGCTGGGCCCACTGCCGCGCACGCTGCTGCGCCGCAGCCCAGCGGATGGGGCGGCGCCGGTGCTGCAGCGCGCCCGCGTCCTGGCCGAGGCGGTGGCCGCCACCCGGGACCTGGTCAATGACCCGCCCGCCTCGCTCACCCCCACCGCCTTCGTCGAGTACGCCCGCCGAGCCGCCGCCGCGGCCGGGCCCGGCCGCAAGGACGGCCGCTTGGAGGTTGAGGTGTATGACGACAAGCGCCTGGCAGCCGACGGCTTCGGCGGGATTGCGGGAGTCGGCCAGGGGGCGGTGCATCCGCCCCGCCTGGTCCGCGTGGCCTGGACGCCGCGGGTCAAGGACGCCGAGCACGTCGCCCTGGTGGGCAAGGGCATCACCTTCGACTCCGGCGGCCTGTCACTGAAGCCGCCAACCTCCATGCCCACCATGAAGTCGGACATGGCCGGGGCGGCCACCGTGCTGTCCGCGACGCTGGCAGCGGCCCGGCTGGGGCTGCCGGTCAAGACGACCGCCTGGCTCGCCCTGGCGGAGAACCTTCCCGGTGGGGCCGCCCAGCGCCCGGGCGACGTGGTCACCATATTCGACGGCACTACCGTTGAGGTGACCAACACCGATGCCGAGGGCAGGCTGGTGCTCGCCGATGCCCTGGCCGCCGCCGTCGCCGAGGAGCCCGACGTCGTGGTGGACGTCGCGACCCTGACCGGCGCACAGATCGTGGCGTTGGGCGAGCGCGTCGCCGCGGTGATGGGTAGCGAATCGGTGCGCGACGGCGTCATCGCCGCGGCCGAGCGCGCCGGGGAGGACTTCTGGCCCATGCCGTTGCCGGCGTATCTGCGCGCCAACCTGGAGTCCCCCTTCGCGGATCTGCGCAATGCCGCCGTCGGCAACCGGGCCGGCGGCATGCTCGTGGCGGGGCTGTTCCTGCGCGAGTTCGTGGGCCGGACCCCGTGGGCGCACCTGGATATTGCGGGGCCTGCCTACAACGAAAAGTCCGCCTGGGGGCTGACCCCCACCGGTGGGACCGGCTTCGGCGTCGCCACGCTGTTGGCCTTCCTGGAGGACCGGATCACGGGCGCGCGGCAGGGCACCGACCGAGCTGAGTAAACACTCGCCGTGCAGGTGATCCATGCCGTAGGCTACCCGGGACTCTCGTCCCCATTCGCGGGACCGCGGCCATCGCTGGCCGCCGAACAACACCGCCGCTCACGGCCGACTTTGAAAGGAAGCATGCACGTGACACAAGCAGGTGCGATCGACGGGGCCGGAACCGGTCAAGACGCCGTTTACGACATGGTGGTGCTCGGGGGCGGCTCGGGCGGGTACGCGGCGGCGCTGCGCGGCGCCCAGCTCGGGCTGCGCGTGGCACTGGTTGAGGCGGACAAGGTGGGTGGCACCTGCCTGCACCGCGGCTGCGTGCCCACCAAGGCCATCCTGCACGCGGCGGAGACCGCGGACGCGGTTCGGGAGGCCTCCGCAGTCGGCATCCGGGCGGCCCTGGAGGGCATCGACATGCCCGCCGTCCAGGAGTACAAGAACAGCATCGTCGCCCGCATGTACAAGGGGCTGCAGGGGCTGGTCTCCTCCCGCGGCATCGACCTGGTGGGAGGCTGGGGCCGCCTGGTCGCGCCGGACGCGGTCGAGGTGGCGGGCCGGCACTACCGGGGCCGCAACGTGGTTCTCGCCTCCGGCTCCTACTCCAAGACCATGGGGCAGGAGATCTCCGGGCCGGTGATCACCAGCGAGCAGGCCCTCGAACTCGATCACGTGCCTGCGTCCGCGGTGATCCTGGGAGGCGGGGTGATCGGGGTGGAGTTCGCCTCCGCCTGGGCCTCCCTGGGCAGCCAGGTCACCATCATCGAGGCCTTGCCGCACCTGGTTCCCAACGAGGACGAGGCGATCTCCAAGCAGCTCGAGCGCGCCTTCCGCAAGCGGCGCATCAACTTCCGTATCGGCACCCGCTTCGAGTCCGTTGAACGCACGCATAGCGGCGTGCAGGTGCGCACCGCCGACGGTGCCGTCACCGAGGCCGAGGTGCTGCTGATCGCGGTGGGCCGCGGCCCGGCCACCGCCAACCTGGGCTTTGAGGAGGTGGGCGTGGCCATGGACCGCGGCTTTGTGCTCACCGACCCGCACGGGCGCACGAACGTTCCCGGGGTGTGGGCCGTGGGCGATATCGTGCCCGGCGTGCAGCTGGCTCACCGCGGCTTCGCGCAGGGAATCGCCGTCGCCGAGCGGATCGCGGGCCTGGATCCCGAGCCGGTCGACGACGTCAAGGTGCCCAAGGTGACCTTCTGCGAGCCGCAGATCGCCTCCGTGGGGCTGTCCGAGGCGCGCGCCGCCGAGTTGCACGGCGCGGAGAACATCGTCACCAGCCAGTTCAACGTGGCCGGCAATGCCAAGTCCCAGATCCTGGGCACGCAGGGCTTCGTGAAGCTGGTGTCCCTGAAGGACGGTCCCATCCTCGGCTTCCACGCCATCGGCGCCCGCATGGGTGAGCAGGTCGGCGAGGGCCAGTTGATCGTGTCGTGGGAGGCCGACGCCAACGACGTCGCCGCCCTGGTGCACGCCCACCCCACCCAGAACGAGACCATCGGCGAGGCCGCCATGGCCCTGGCCGGCAAGCCGCTGCACAACCACGGCTGACCGCATACTCGCGCCACCCGAATTGAACTAGCAATCAGCAAACCAACGAGGAAGGCAAGCTCTAATGGCTGAGTCCGTGAAGATGCCCGCCCTGGGCGAGTCGGTAACCGAGGGAACCGTCTCCTCCTGGCTGAAGTCCGTGGGAGACACCGTCGAGGTCGGTGAACCCCTGCTGGAGGTGGCCACCGACAAGGTCGACACCGAGGTCCCCTCCCCGGTTTCCGGAACCCTGCTGGAGATCCGCGTCGCCGAGGACGAGAACGCCGAGGTCGGCACCGTCCTGGCCATCGTGGGCGATCCGGCCGAGGCCGGCGGCGCGCCCGCCGAGCCCGCGCCTGCCGCTTCGACGCCGCAGGAGCCCGCCGCGCCGACACCCGAGCCCGCCGCGGCACCGGCTTCAACGGCACCCGCCGCCCCGGACGCATCGCCGTCGGTCGGCTATGTCACTCCGATCGTGCGCAAGCTCGCCCGTGAGCGGGGCGTCGACCTGGCCACCGTCACCGGCACCGGCGTCGGCGGACGCATCCGCAAGCAGGACGTGGAGGCCGCGGCGGCGGCGCGGGCGGAGGCCGCCGCGCCTGCACCGCAGGCCGAGGCCACGCCGGCACCGCAGGCCGAGCCTGCTGCACCCGTCTCCGCACCGCAGCCGGCGGCGTCTTCGGCCGCTCCCACCGCGGCGAGCCCGACCCGCCCCGCGCCGTCGGCCGGCGAGTCCGAGCTGCGTGGCCGCACTGAGAAGATGAGTCGTCTGCGTCGTCTGATCAGCGAGCGCATGCTGACGTCGTTGCAGACCTCCGCGCAACTGACCACTGTTGTGGAGGTCGACGTCACCCGCGTAGCGGCGCTGCGTGCTCGTGCCAAGGACGAGTTCCGGGCACGCAATGGCACCAAACTCACCTACCTGCCGTTCTTCGTCGCGGCCGCCACGGAGGCGCTCAAGGCCCACCCGAAGCTGAATGCCACCATCGGCGACGGCCAGGTGACCTACCACGACGTCGAACACATCGGCATCGCGGTCGACACGCCGCGCGGCCTGTACGTGCCCGTGGTTAAGAACGCCGGTGAGCTGAACATCCCGGGCCTGGCCAAGCGCATCAACGACCTGGCCGCACGCACCCGGGACAACAAGGTCGAACCCGGCGAGCTGTCCGGTGCCACCTTCACGATCACCAACACCGGCTCCGGCGGCGCCCTGTTCGATACCCCGATCATCAACCAGCCCGAGGTCGCCATCCTCGGACTGGGTGCCATCACCCGGCAGCCGCGCGTGGTCAAGGACGCCGATGGCAACGAGGTGATCGCGGTGCGCTCGGTGTGCTACCTGTCGCTGTCCTACGACCACCGGCTGATCGATGGCGCCGATGCCTCCCGGTACCTGATGACCGTGAAGAAGCGCCTGGAGGACGGCGACTTCGCCGGCGAGCTGGGGCTGTAGCACAGCCGACACCCTTAAAGGCAGCCGCGGGGCCCGCACGCGTTGCGTGCGGGCCCCGCCGTGGTTGCGGGCCTGTCGCCCTAGACAGCCAGGCCCCGTCAGGTCGGTACGCGGGCCCACCGTTGTTTCGGGTTCGCGCGCCGCAGGCCCTATTGGGTCACCGCCCTCCCCGTTTGGACCGCAGTCCTCTGTTTGGTGTTCGGACCGCTTCTCTCCGTTTGGACCGCCGTAGTTTGTGCAACTGGGGCGGTCCAAACAGACGTAAGGGGTCCAGACTGGCGAAGTCGTGAACCGCCCGGTCGCGAACCCCTCCGAGCCGGGCCTGGGGTGTGCCGCGCCATCGGGTGGCCGAGACCCCGCATCTCCGGCGCAGTTGTCCGGCCCGGGCCGGAGCATTGCTAGTCATCCCGGACCCACACGACGCATCGCGAACCGTCTGCGGGAAGCGCGCCGAGTCACGCACTACCCGATCAACACCGGCTTCCCCTGGCGTCGCATCGAAAGCCTTGATCCTGCAGATGCATGTACGTCCAGAACCCACGGTCGCATATCTGCGCAACTTTGGTTGACAAGCCACCACCTGTCAACGTAAGTTGCTTACGTGGCTTTGAAAACGACACCTACACCCGACCAAGTGGCCGCTGCGGCAGCCGATACGACAGAGCCGATAACCGGTTTGCGCGCCGTGGCCGCCTTGCGCAGACTCACCGAGACTCTGGAGCTTGCACAGGTTGAGGCTGCTCTGCGCGCTGGCATGGGCTGGACGGAAATCGCGAACAACCTCGGCGTCACCCGCCAAGCCGTCCACAAGAAGTACGCGAAACGAGTCGCACCCGGACTGGCACCCACCAGGAGGAGGAACCGATGACAATATCGAGCCGTACCCATCTGTGGTCCTGGATTAGTTATGCGCGACATGAGGCCGGGCGTTTGCAGCACCCTGAGATCGACATCGACCACCTGCTGCTGGGGCTGCTCGCCCAGGGCGGTGAGGCGGCGGCGCTGCTCGGCACGCACGGAGTCACCCTGGCGAACGCCCGACGCGCCATGTACGAAGTATCCGCCGCGGACCTGGCGACCCTCGGCATAGACGCAACCGCCATACCGGCTTCGCTGCAGTCGCCCGGCCAGGAGGCGCAGAGGCTGGCCAACCTCGGCGATATCCCCTTGTCCGGCCAAGCTCAGCAGTTCGCCGGCGATCGTCGTAATGATTTCAGTACTTCCCTATCAGCTCTGAAAAGCCTGCTGGAGACGGAGGGCGGGACGCCGATGCGCATACTCGCCCACCTCGACGTGGATACAGAACGACTGCACGCCGATCTGGCCACACACGACGGGGGCCACCTCCGCTCCCCAGGCGTTACTAAAGTCGACCGCGGCCTGTTGCCGGAGACGCCATCCGGAGCCCTGTGCCTGAGACGATTCATCTCTGCACCACCGGTGCTGGTGCACGCGGTGCTGGCCGATCCGGGGATGCTCACCGGATGGGCCGTATTGCCAACAGAGGTGCGCGAGCAGCGTCTGGATGGGATAGTCAGTATGCACCGCTCGCGCAACGGAAGCCGCCACCTGGATTTGCGCTGGAGACACCTCGAGCTTGGGACCGACGTGGTGTGCTGGGTGAAGACCATCCTCACCGGGCCGTATGACGGCCAAACGCACTCCTATGACAGCTTCGTTCTGCGACCGGCACCCGGCGGGTGCGAGCTGACCTTCACGCGCGCATACCGTGTCTGGCGCCTGTCCGGGCGTCTACTACACCCGGTGACCCGGCGGCTGACACGCATAGGCATGGTCAACGCCTTCGGCGCCATCGCCAGGACGGTCGCCGCCTCTCTATGAGACCCGGCCGGCGTTGCACCTGAGCGCCCTAGATGATCGATTCCAGAAGTGGGCAACTGTCGTCGCTGGATGACGGCCTGAGCCCCGCGAGCATCAGAGCCTCACGAGGAAATCGACATTGGCGCTCTACGCAGCGCGCACCTCGGCCACGCGCCACGGGTCGGGGACGAGGATCAGTATCACCTCGCGTGCCGCCAGCGCCGGCACGGTGCGCACGGCACCGTCCGCGCCCGTGCGAGTGGAGGCCGGCTGGGACTGACGGATGCGCACGGCCCGGGCGCCCACCCAGGTCTGCTCACAGTCCTCCGGCACGTCCACCTCGGTCACGCCGAGCACATCGGTGTCCAGCCCGTCGACGCTCTCCCCCGCCGCGGCCAGCGCCTCCAACACGGCCGCATCGGCGTTCGCCGCCGGCGAGTGCGGCACCGTGGTGTCGGCCAGGGCGACGCCGTCACCGTCATTCAAGGCGGCGTCGCGCCGCCCGGTCAGGTCCACCACCACCTCCAACAGGCTCTCCTCCGCGACTTGCGTCGGAGCAGGGACCGTGGCCGGGGCGCCGGCGGTTGCGCCGGTGCCGGGCGCCGTGGCCCGTGCCGCCTGGCCGACGCCGAGTAACCCGACGCCCAAACCCAACACGCTCACCAGCGCCACCAGGCCGACTAGTGCGGCAGCCAGCCGCCGTCGCCCCGTGCGAGATCGGCCGCGCCGGCGCCCGCGTCCCGCTTCGGACCGCGCTGCCGGCCCCCGACGACGGCGCAGCGCGCGGCGGGTGGGGACCACGCGGGTGGGTCGGGCCGCCGCGGCACGCAGGGCGCCCGCGGCCAGGCGGGCGCCCTCGGGCAGGACCAGGCGGCCGGGCTGAGCCAGTTCATGCGCCCGGGCGGCCAGGGCACGGGCGGTGGGACGACGGGTCGGATCGGCGTCGAGCGCGTCGGGCAGGATGCGTTCAAGGCGGGCCCACAGCAGCGCCGACCCGGAGGCGCATTCGCGCAGCAGGGCCGCCAGCGCGTACACGTCCGATGCCGGGGTCGCGGGGCCGCCACCGTGGCGCTCGGGGGCGGCGCAGCGGTCGGTCCCGGACTCGAGGATGCCGCCGAACAGGTCAATGAGCACCAGCCCGCCATCGGTGGTGACCATGACGTTGGCGGGTGAGACGTCCCCGTGTGCCAGACCGTGGGCATGCAGGTGTGCCAGCGCGCCGCCGACGTCGTCGAGCACCCGCGCTGCCTCGGCGCGGGTCAAGCCACCACGCGCCCCGAGCACCACCGCCAGGTCGGCGCCCGCGATCAGGTCGACGACGACCGCCGCGTACCCGTCGGGCAGGAAGATGACGTCTCGCACGGGGGCGATCGCGGGGTGGGTCAGCCCGCGCAGCTCGTTCAGGCGGCGCAGCGTGCGGGCCCCCGCGGCGTCGTCGGGCAGTTCGAGTAGATGGATCACGACGTCGCGGCCGGCGCCATCCAGGCCGCGGCGGGGCGCTAGCCGGCCCGGTGCGTCGCCGCCCAGGGGCGAGCCGACGGCGAGGCCCGCCTCTATGAGTGCGTCCTGCAGTTGCGGCGCGAGCGCGTCGGGATCCTCCGCCTGCTCGTCCCGCCGGCGGCTGCGGTGCTGGTTGGTGCCCATGACCTCCATGTTCGCCGGAGCGGCACCAAGGTGCCAGGGTCAATGCGTCGCCTGTGGAAAACCCGTCACACCTGTCACCGCCCGCCGTTGAGACCGGCACCGGTTACGCGCCCGGACCGGTCGAAGTCGCTGAGGCCGGCCCGGCGGGCGACCACGCAGCATCCATCGCCACGGCTCCGGGCTAGGCGTCGGTCATGAGTGGAGTCAAGTGGGTCTCCAGCGCCGCCATCACCGGATCGGCCAGTTCGGCCGTCGCGTAGTGGATGCCGGTCACGGCTGTCAACGAGGTGACCCCGGCGTCGGTAATGCCGCAGGGGATGATCCGGTCCAGGTCGAATGCGGCCAGGTCGGGGTCCACGTTCAGGCCGATACCGTGCATGGTGGTGCCGCGCGCCACCCGCACCCCCAGGGCGCAGACCTTGCACTCGCGCGCCTCGCCGCGGCCCGGTTGTCGGCCCGGCGGCACCCACACCCCCGAGCGCTCCGGCACACGCATAGTAGTCACGCCGAGGTCGGCGCATACGTCCATCACCGCCGCCTCCAGGGCGCGCACATACTTGATCACGTCGATCGGCTCGGCCAGGCGAATGATCGGGTAGACGGTCAATTGCCCGGGACCGTGCCAAGTCACCTTTCCGCCGCGGTCTACGTCCACCACCGGCACGCGCTCGGGCCCAGCCAGCGGGCCGGCCGGACGCTCCCATGAGTGCGTGCGCCGCCCCACCGTGTAGACGCTCTCGTGCTCGAGCAGCAGCACCGTCGCGGGACGGCGGCCTGCGGCGACGTCGGCGTGCACGGCGCGCTGAAGCGCCAAGCCCTCGTCAAAGGGCACCAGGCGGGTCCCCAAACCGACGTCGACGCGTTCCAATCCATGCACCTCACCAGCCTAGATGAGACCCGTGCGGGGGTGCGTTGCTCGTGCCGGTAGCGACGCGGGGTGGCGGATGAGTGACGACCGGGGCGGACCGCATAGACTACGGGCCGATGGTCCTACGCCAATGGTCCTACGGGAGGAGTTCCAGTGCCCGACGCCGTCGCCCCTGAGGGCCGCCGCCTGCTGCGTGTGGAGGCCCGCAACGCCCAGACGCCGATCGAACGCAAGCCCGGCTGGCTGCGCACCCGCGCCGTGGTGACCGACACCTACCAGGATGTGCGCGGCCTGGTGCGCAGCCACGGCCTGCACACGGTCTGTGCCGAAGCCAACTGCCCCAACGTCTACGAGTGCTGGAACGACCGCGAGGCGTCCTTCCTCGTGGGCGGAAGCATTTGCACCCGCCGCTGCGACTTCTGCGACATCGCCACCGGCCGTCCCACCGAGTACGATCCGGACGAGCCGGCCCGGGTGGCCGCTTCGATCAGGGAGATGCGCCTGCGCTACGCCACCGTCACCGGGGTGAGCCGCGACGACCTGCCCGACGGCGGCGCTTGGCTGTACGCGGAGACCGCCCGCCAGGTGCACGAACAAGTGCCCGGCTGCGGCATTGAGCTGCTGGTGCCCGATTTCAGGGGCCGGGAGGAGTCGCTGCAGGAGGTCTTCTCCTCCCGCCCGGAGGTGTTCGCCCACAACCTGGAGACCGTGCCGCGCATCTTCAAGCAGATCCGCCCCGCCTTCTCCTACGCCGGCAGCCTGGACGTCCTCGCGCGCGCGTCGCAGGCCGGACTGCTGACCAAATCGAATCTGATCCTGGGGATGGGCGAGACCCGCGAGGAGATCGAGCAGGCAATCGCGGACCTCGTCTCGGTCGGTGTCAACATCCTGACCCTGACCCAGTACCTGCGCCCGTCCAAGCTGCACCATCCGGTCGACCGGTGGGTCAAGCCGCAGGAGTTCCTCGAGCTGGCGGCGCTCGCGGAGGACCGGGGCATCGATGCGGTCATGAGCGGACCCATGGTGCGCTCCTCCTACCGCTCGGGGATGCTGTGGGCGCGGGCGATGCGTGCCACGGGCCGGGAGATTCCCGCCAACATGCGCGACCTAGCCGAGCCGAGTACGGCCCGCCAGGAGGCCGCCGCCCTGCTCGCCGCCGGGACCGCCGCAGGCTCCGCGGCCGACCGGGCGACGCCGAGCCCGGTGGGCCGGGCCGCCTCCTGAGGGACGGCGTGCGCCGTCGTCGGCTAAGGTGGGATCGTGAGCACAGCCCAGAGCGCCCAGCCGAAGAAGAAGCGGCGCCTCGCACAGGTCGCCCAGAACGTCAAAGACTCCTACACGATCTCACGGCGCAGCTATCCGTGGATCGGCTGGGCCCTGCTCGGCATCCTGGTGGCCCTGGTGGCACTGGCCGTTGCGCTGTCCGCCGTCACCAGCCAGGCGCTGTGGTACTGGCTGCTGATGGGCGTGCTGCTGGCGCTCATGGCGGACATGGTGGTTCTCTCACTGGCCACCCGCCGTGCCTCATACATGCAGATCGAAGGCCACCCCGGTGCGGTCAAGGCCGTGCTCGATCAGGCGGGCCGCGGCTGGTACGTGGAGTCGGATCCGGTCGCCTTCAGCCCCAAGGGCCAGGACTTCGTATGGCGCCTGGTGGGACGCCCGGGCATCGTGCTGGTGGCCGAGGGTGCGCCGGGTCGTACCCAGCGCCTGGTTGAGGATGAGAAGAAGGTGCTGCGGCGCATCCTGTCCACGGTTCCGGTGCACGTGATCAGCGTGGGCACCGCGGAGGGACAGACACGCCTGATCCACCTCGAGCGCGAGTTGCGGCGCCTGCCCACTAAGCCCACCAAGCTGACCAACACCGAGATCGACCGGGTCGCCAAGCGGCTGTCGTCCCTGTCCTCCAAGGGCCTGCCCATCCCGAAGTACATGGACCCGAACAACATTCGTCCGGACCGCCGCGCCATCCGCGGCCACTGAACCGCCGCCGCCCCGGCCCGAGGCTGGCGCTCTGCAAGTCTGCGGACCGGCTCGGCCATGCAGCCGAAACACGGCGGACATATTCGCGGCACCGCCACGACACCGCGCCCACCTAGCCTGCATACCCACGCCCGGGATCTTTCGGGCAAACAACACGCACACCCTGACGGAGGGACCACATGTTCAGTGACGCTGCGGAAGCGCTGGCCTACATCGAGAAGGAGGATGTGCAGCTGGTTGATGTGCGCTTCTGCGACCTGCCCGGCGTGATGCAGCACTTCACCATTCCGGTTGCCGCCTTCAAGGATGAGGCGCTCACCGAGGGGCTCATGTTCGACGGTTCCTCCATCCGCGGCTTCACCGCCATCCACGAGTCGGACATGAAGCTCATCCCGGACGTCACCACCGCCTTCCTGGACCCCTTCCGTGAGCAGCGCACACTGGTAATCAACTTCTCGATCGTGGATCCCTTCACCGACGAGGTCTACGCCCGCGATCCCCGTTCGATCGCCGCCAAGGCGGAGGACTACCTGCGTTCCACGGGCATCGCCGACACCTGCTACATCGGCGCGGAGGCCGAGTTCTACCTGTTCGACTCCATTCAGTACGAGACCACGCCCGCCTCCACCCGCTACCTGATCGACTCCGCCGAGGCGGCCTGGAACACCGGCCGTGACGAGCCCGGCGGCAACAAGGGCTACAAGACCGCCTTCAAGGGCGGCTACTTCCCCGTGTCCCCCAACGACCAGATGGCCGACATTCGCGATCGCATCGTGCGCACCTGCATTCAGTCCGGCCTCGACATCGAACGCGCCCACCACGAGGTCGGCACCGCCGGGCAGCAGGAGATCAACTACCGCTTCGCCTCCCTACTCGCCGCCGGCGACGACATGATGAAGTTCAAGTACATCGTCAAGAACGAGGCCTGGCGCAACGGCAAGACCGCCACCTTCATGCCCAAGCCGATCTTCGGCGACAACGGTTCGGGCATGCACACGCACCACTCCCTGTGGAAGGACGGCAAGCCGCTGTTCTTCGACGAGCGCGGCTACGGGCAGCTCTCCGACCTGGCCCGCTGGTACATCGGCGGCATCCTGCGTCACGCCCCCAGCCTGCTGGCCTTCACCAACCCGTCGGTCAACTCCTTCCACCGGCTGGTGCCGGGCTTCGAGGCGCCGGTGAACCTGGTGTACTCGGCGCGCAACCGCTCCGCCTGCATCCGCATCCCGGTGACCGGCTCCTCCCCCAAGGCCAAGCGGATCGAGTACCGCGTGCCCGACCCGTCGGCGAACCCCTACCTGGCCTTCGCCGCCACGCTCATGGCCGGCATCGATGGCATCCGCAACCGCATCGAGCCGCGCGAGCCCGTGGACAAGGACCTGTACGAGCTGGCCCCCGAGGACTACCACGACATCGACAAGCTGCCGGGCACGCTGGACGAGGCGCTTGACGCGCTGGAGGCCGACCACGACTACCTGGGCGAGGGCGACGTCTTCACCCCCGACCTGATCGAGACCTGGGTGGACTACAAGCGCACCAACGAGATCGCCCCGATGCGCCAGCGCCCCCACCCCTACGAGTTCGAGCTGTACTACGACCTGTGAGCGGCCTCTCGTGCCGGCCCGCCCCAACCATTTGCATATCTATGCTCTGATGTGGATATCCTGGCGGTGGCCGTAGTCCTCGATTCGAAGGAGCCGCATGAGATCCGCACGCACCTTGAGCGCGCGCGTCGCCGCCGGGCTGTGCCTGGCGCTGACGGCGACGGTGCCGCTGACCGCCTGTACCGACGCCGCCGATTGGAAGGCCACCCAGACCGGCGACGCCGCCGCCTTCACGGGCTATGACACCTCCGGCATCCAGGCTCAGCAGGACATCATCGACATGCTCCCCGAAGGCGCCCTGGCCGACGGCGTGCTCGACGTGGCCGCCTCCACCGACTATGCGCCCGCCGAGTTCCTGGACACCGACGGCACCGCCATCGGCTACGACGTCGATCTGGCCAAGGCCATCGCCGCCGTGCTGGGCGTCGACTCGACCACCCACACGGCGGAGTTCGACTCCATCATCGCCGCCGTCGGCTCCAAGTACGACGCCGGCATCTCCTCCTTCACCGTGACCGCCGAGCGCGAGTCGGCCATGGACATGATCGCCTACATCAACGTCGGCTCCCGCTTCAACGTGGTGGCCGGCAATCCGGAGGGCGTGGACCCCTCCGACCACCTGAACCTGTGCGGCCTGACCATCGGGGTGCAGACGGGGACGGCCCAGGAGGAGGCCATGAACGCCGATTCCGCCGCCTGCACCGAGGCGGGCTTGCCGGCCATCGCCGTGCGTTCCTACTCGACCCAGTCGGAGGCGACCACCGGTCTGATGGGGCACGTGATCGACGCCGTCTATTCCGATTCGACCGTGGCCGGCTACGCCATCGAACTGACCGACGGCGGGGTGGAGACCGTCGGCGAGATCGAGGACGCACTCCCCCAGGCCATCGTCCTGGCCAAGGACGATCCGCAGTTCAACGCCGCCATCCAGGCGGCCGTCCAGTACCTCATGGACTCCGGCACTTGGGAGGAGATCCTGGACGCCTGGGGCATTGAGGATGCCGCGCTCACCACCGCCGAGCTGAACCCGAACGTGGAGCAGTGATCACCACCATGAGACCTCCCCAGCCCACCCAACCCGCTTCTGCTGCGGCCGCCTCCGGCGCCGACCAATCGGTCCAGCTGAACCGTCTGAAGCCGGTTCCCCGGCCCGGCACGTGGATCAGCGCCACCATCGTCGCGATCCTCGGTGCGATGCTCATCCACGCCCTGGTGACCAATGAGAAGTTCCACTGGGGCACGGTCTGGTTCTTCTTCCGTGAGGTGCACGTGGTGCGGGCGGTCGGCTGGACGCTGCTGCTGACGTTTCTGGCGATGCTGATCGGCATCGTGCTGGCGGTGACGACGGCGGTCATGCGCCAGTCGTCGAACCCGGTGCTGCGCGGCGTGTCACTGGCGTACCTGTGGTTCTTCCGCGGCACCCCGATCTACACGCAGCTGGTGTTCTGGGGGGCGCTGTCCGCCCTGTACCAGTACCTGAGCTTGGGGGTTCCCTTCGGGCCGGAGCTGATCACCTTCCGCACCACGGCGGTGTTCACGCCGTTCGTCGCCGCCGTGCTGGGGCTGGGCATCAACGAGGGCGCCTACCTGTCGGAGATCGTGCGCTCCGGCCTGGCCAGCGTGGATCCCGGCCAGACCGAGGCGGCCGGCGCACTGGGCATGAGCCGGGGGCAGATCCTGCGCCGCATCGTCCTGCCGCAGGCCATGCGCGTGATCGTGCCGCCCACCGGCAACGAGACCATCTCCATGCTCAAGACCACCTCGCTGGTACTGGCCGTCCCCTTCACGCTGGATCTGACCTTCGTCACCAACTCCTACGCCTCCTACACCTACCAGACGATCCCGCTGCTTATCGTGGCGGCCCTGTGGTACATCATCATCACGTCCATCCTGATGGTCGGCCAGCACTTCATTGAGCGCTACTACGGCCGCGGCTTCGACGGGTCCGCCGCCACCGCCGGGAACCGCACAGGCCGCGGCCTGTCAGCCCGTCAGCAGGCCATCCTCGACTCCCACACCACCAAGGACTCCCCCTTCCTGGAGGTCACCCCGTGAGCAGCACGAACTCGACCACCGCCCAGCCCGTCCCGCCGGGTACGCCAAAGGTCCGCATCGCCGGACTGCACAAGTTCTTCGGGGAGCTGCACGTACTCAAGGGCATCGACCTGACGGTCGAGCCCGGCTCCGTGACCGTGCTGGTGGGCCCGTCCGGATCCGGGAAGTCCACGCTGCTGCGGTGCATCAACGAACTGGAGACCATCGACGCCGGCCGCGTGTGGGTCGACGGCGAGCTGATCGGCATGCGGGAGGAGCAGCGCCCCGACGGCTCCGTACGGCTGCACGCCCTGACGGACAAGCAGCGCGCCGCCCAGCGCTCCAAGATCGGCATGGTCTTCCAGCGCTTCAACCTGTTCCCGCATATGACCGCGCTGGAGAATGTCATTGAGGCGCCCGTCCACGTGCGTCACGTACCCAAGGACCAGGCCCGCGCACGCGGCATCCAGCTACTGGATCGGGTGGGGCTGGGCGACCGGCTTGACCACTACCCCTCACAGTTGTCCGGCGGGCAGCAGCAGCGCGTGGCAATCGCCCGGGCGCTCGCCATGGACCCGGAGCTGATGCTCTTCGACGAGCCCACCTCCGCCCTGGACCCGGAGCTGGTCGGAGAAGTGCTCCAGGTGATGAAGGACCTGGCCGCCGACGGCATGACCATGGTGGTGGTCACCCACGAGATGGGCTTCGCCCGGGAGGTCGGCGATCAGCTGGTGTTCATGGACGGCGGAGTAGTGTGCGAGTCCGGGGACCCGGTTGAGGTACTGGACCACCCCAGTCAGGAGCGCACCAAGGCCTTCCTCGCGTCCGTATTGTGATCAGGTTGCGTGTACCCCCGCTCCTACGGCCACTAAAGTGATGTAAGACACGCTCATTCCTCTTACTTCCCTGGAGCCTCATGGACACGCAGCTGATCAAAGGTCGTATCGGTGATCAAGAGGTCCTGATTGAGGTTGTTCGAGCCCCCGGAAGCCAGGAGCTGTCAGGTGTTCGGGAGCGGGCCGCGGACCTGTTCGAGCGGGCAGGGGATGTGGTTGATGCCGCGGCTAAACAGGCCGCGGGCATGGTCCGTCGGGTGTGCGACCAGGCGGAGCCTCCGGATGAGATCACGATCCAGATGGGACTGAGCCTGTCCACCACTGGCGCGATCGTCGTCGCCTCCTCCACCACTACGGCTTCGCTGGCGGTGTCCATGAAGTTCACTACCGCCGCCGGTGATCGGGGCGAGGCGTGACCTCCGGAGTGCCCGGCTACCTCGGGATGGTTCTGGACGATTCCGATCAGGCCGTTGGCACCTGCTGGCTGGTGAGTCCCGGGAAGGTGGTCACTGCGGCGCATGTTATGGAAGCCGTCGGCGTGAGCCTGGTGCAGGCGCGCGCCGCCTTGGCGGGACCCGACGCCGCAGCACCCGCCGCTGAGGGGAACTCCCCCGCTCCGCGGATCCGGCTGCGGCCAGGGTTGAGCTCTGCTGCGGCCCCGCTTGGCGCTCGCATCCTGCACCTCGACCTGGATCTGGACCTGGCCCTGCTGGAGGTGGACGCCGCGTCTTGGTCGTCTGAGCCGGCGCGGCTCGCAACCACTGCCGGGAAACAAGCCGGTGCTGCGGTACGCATTACCGGTGTCTCCAGACGCCCCGATACCGCTGCCGAGCGCGTCGTCACTGCATCCAGCACCAGCGGACGGTGGGATGGCTGGGATTACTACGACGACCGTACTTTTGAGCTACTGACTGTGAATGCCTCCGGCGCACAGCCGGGAATGTCGGGAGCGCCGGTTGTGCTGGCCGAGGGCGGGGCCGTCATCGGGATGGTGACGGGGCGCTACAACTCCGCCGACGGCTGGAGCCGCGACCTGGTGTTCGCCGTCGGAGTGGAGTCGCTGGTCAGGTCATGCGGCGGCTGGCTGGAGGTTGAGCTTGAGGGCGAGCCGCGTCCCACCGAGGCCTTGCAGGTGACGATGCGCCTGGGCCCGGGTGACTCGGTGACCGTGTCCTGTCCTGCGCTGAACGTTGAAGTGAGCGTAACGGTCGGCTCTAAGGCCGAGCTGTTCTCTCCTACGCAGTGCCTACGGCTGGCTCGGGCGGGCCGCCCGCTACTGAAGAACCACTCGCCAGCCCAGGATCGGGACCGCACCCCACTGTTGGATGCGCTGGATGAGATGGGCGCAGTGCTCACGCGAGTCTTCCTGCCGGGCGAGGCCGGAGCAGCGCTCTCCCAAATCATTGCTAAGGCTGAGGCTCAGACGGTGCCCGTGGAGCTGGCGCTTGACGTGTCCGCGCGTCATGACCTGCGTGACCTACCCTGGGAGGCCATGCATGTGCCGGGAACCGGGCAGCCATTGGCCCTGCATCACCTGGTTACCTTCTTCCGCAAGGCGGTGGCCTCCCCCGCACCACGGCGCGTGCCCGGGCCACTGCGGATCGTGGTGGCGATAGCCTCTCCGATTGAGGGCGGGGCCGGCGCATTGGACTACCAGGCGGAGTTGCGTGCTATCACCACCGCCGTCCGCGAGGCGCGTAGCGCCAATGCGCGGGTCCGGATAGTCCAGTTCGCCACCACCAGGGAGATCCGGCGGGCTCTGGAACAGGAGAAACCGCACGTTCTGCACATCTCAGGGCATGGTGCCGCTGGCCTGCTCGTGCTTGAGGACAAGGACGGTGCCGCCCGGCGTATCAGCGCGCAGGAGCTGATTGAGGAGGCAATTCCGTCTGGTGGTATGCCGCCGCTGATTTGCCTGGCTGCCTGTGAGTCCAATGCGGCTGCTGGTGCCGAGGCTGCTTCCTTCGCCGATGAGCTTGTGGCTGCGGGGGCGCCGATTGTCATTGGCACGGAGGACGCGGTCTCTGACCACTATGCCACCCTGGTGTTCTCCAAGGTATACGCCGAGCTTGCTGCGGCACCGTACCCGGATCCCGTTTACGCCCTGGCCCAGGCGCGCCGCGAGGTCCGACGGATATGTGCTGAAAGCTCCAATCCACGCCAACAAACCGAGCAGGTACTGGCGGGCTGGAGCGTAGTAACGGTCCAGGCCTCCAGCTGCGGGCAGCAGATTGCTGCGCCACCGGAGAAGGATGCGCAGGCGTCGGCGCCGTTGGCTTCCGTGCGCGCAATGAACTCGCTGCCCTCGTTGGGCACCGGATTGTTCGTCGGACGGCGCCGGGAGCAGCTGCGCGTGCCCCAATTTCTGCTCTCCGATACCCATGCCGGCGTGGTGTTTCACGGGATTGGCGGCATCGGAAAGTCAACACTGACAGCTGAGGTGCTTCGCCGTACCGCTGAGCTGCAGCCGGTGCTTGTGGTTGATATGCGTGGCATAGTACGAGTTGAGGAGCTCTTCCAGCGAATCGTGTCCCGCCTGCGCGTCAGCTTCAGTGATCAGCTCACCGACCCCCAGGTGAACCAGCTGCTGGGGCTGCTGGCCAACACCGAGATCGCTTGGTCCGAGCGCCTGGACCTGCTGCAAGGCACCCTGCTGCAGCAGATTCCCCTCATCCTGGTGCTGGATAATTTCGAAGACAATCTCACCTTCACCGACGGCGCCTATCGCCTGACCGATCCCCTGCTTGCCGAGTTCTTAGTGCAGTATCTGACTGTTACCGGCCGTGGCAGGCTGCTGGTGACCTGCCGTTACCGTTTCAGCCTGCCCGAGGACGCTACGGCGGCGCTGGAGTGGATTGCCCTGGAGCCCTTGAGCTTTGCCGAGACCACTCACCTGGCCTGGTCCCTGCCGCAGCTGGACGCCCTGGAGGCCGCCGATCTGCAGACCCTGTGGGCAGGTGTGGGTGGGCATCCCAGAACCCTGGAGACGGTAGATGCGCTGCTCAACCGCGGAAGGGGGCGCCTACCACGAATCACCCGGGAGCTGCGGGGGCGGCTGCGCAGCAGCCTTCCCGAAGGCGTCCGTCCAGAGAACTGGCTGGCACGCAGCCGCACGCTTGATGCCGCCATTGCTGACTCCGTCACGGTCGCGGCCGACGATGTGCTCCTGCCGCAGTTGCTGGCGACTCTTAGCAGCGACGCCCAGCGCCTCCTGCTGGGCATGTCCGTGTTCCGGGAACCGGTCAATGCGGCCGCAGTATTCTTCGCCGTTGGTGACGACGTTCCACCCGCCAAGAACTCTGCCGATGATAATTCCTCGCTCGGTCTGCCGAGTACGGATCTGCCGCTGAGCGATCTGCTCCATGAGCTAGTTGGATCCACGCTGCTCACGGTCATCCCGCCCGCCGATGGCGAGGACACCATGTTCTTCGTCCACCGGTGGCTGGCAGAGGCGCTGGAACGCGTTGTGGCGAGCGCTCGCCCGAAAGACGAGGTTGAGCAGCTTGCCGCCGAACAGCATCGGCGCGCCGCCGAGTATTGGCGTTGGAGCTATCGGATGCGCCCGCAGGGTGCGAGTTCTGGTCCCATTGATGCGCACGACTTGCTCGAGGCGCGGCACCATCACTCCCGCTCTGGCGACGCGGAGGCAGCCGATGACGTTGCACGGTACGCTGCGGTTATTCTTCACACCGTCGGTTGGTGGGATGAGGATTTCTCTCTCGCACATCAGCAGCTTAGCGGCAGTAACCTGTCCGACATCCGCCGTGCCGCCTGGATACACCATCTCGGTATCCTCGCCCAGGCCCGTGGCGACTACCAGCAGGCCGAGAAGCACTACCACCACTCCCTCAAGATCGAGGAGCAGCTGGGCGACCAGTCCGGCATCGCCACCACCCACCACCAGCTCGGCAGCCTCAGCTATCTCCGTGGCGACTACCAGCAGGCCGAGAAGCACTACCACCACTCCCTCGTGGTCTTCGAGCAGCTGGGCAACCAGGCCGGCATCGCCACCACCCACCACCAGCTCGGCATGCTCGCCCAGGCCCGTGGCGACTACCAGCAGGCCGAGAAGCACTACCACCACTCCCTCAAGATCGAGGAGCAGCTGGGCGACCAGTCCGGCATCGCCACCACCCACAACCAGCTCGGCATGCTCGCCCAGGCCCGTGGCGACTACCACCAGGCCGAGAAGCACTACCACCACTCCCTCGTGGTCTTCGAGCAGCTGGGCAACCAGGCCGGCATCGCCACCACCCACCACCAGCTCGGCATGCTCGCCCAGGCCCGTGGCGACTACCAGCAGGCCGAGAAGCACTACCACCACTCCCTCAAGATCGAGGAGCAGCTGGGCGACCAGTCCGGCATCGCCACCACCCAC
>NZ_FQTT01000012.1:0-187402 GCF_900098745.1 Actinomyces glycerinitolerans | reverse complement strand
CCGTGGCGACTACCAGCAGGCCGAGAAGCACTACCACCACTCCCTCAAGATCGAGGAGCAGCTGGGCGACCAGTCCGGCATCGCCACCACCCACCACCAGCTCGGCATGCTCGCCCAGGCCCGTGGCGACTACCACCAGGCCGAGAAGCACTACCACCACTCCCTCGTGGTCTTCGAGCAGCTGGGCAACCAGGCCGGCATCGCCACCACCCACCACCAGCTCGGCATGCTCGCCCAGGCCCGTGGCGACTACCAGCAGGCCGAGAAGCACTACCACCACTCCCTCAAGATCGAGGAGCAGCTGGGCGACCAGTCCGGCATCGCCACCAGTCATGGGCAGCTCGGCACCCTCAGCTATCTCCGTGGCGACTACCAGCAGGCCGAGAAGCACTACCACCACTCCCTCAAGATCGAGGAGCAGCTGGGCGACCAGGCCGGCATCGCCACCACCCACCACCAGCTCGGCATGCTCGCCCAGGCCCGTGGCGACTACCAGCAGGCCGAGAAGCACTACCACCACTCCCTCAAGATCAAGGAGCAGCTGGGCAACCAGGCCGGCATCGCCACCACCCACCACCAGCTCGGCAGCCTCGCCCAGGCCCGTGGCGACTCGACAGATGCGGTCATCCACGAGTTTGGCGCCGCGATGGACCAAGCAGAGCCCTGCTCCACATCGGCTCAGGTGCTGGCAATCGCAGTCTCTGTCGCCACCCGCGCACAAGACCTGGGCGCACCTGAGCTCGCCGCTCGGGCGTACCTATTCCTGGTCCGTAGAGCACCGGAGAGCGCGGATCACGAAGACACTCTCAACCAGGGACTGTCCGGTCTGAAGTCGCTTTTCGCCTCGGGCTATCAGGCAGAAGTTGATGCGTTGCTCGCGCCGTTCCTGGCCGAGCTTTCACCCGACGATGCGCGCGCCATTCGCAGCTTCATACAGGGCGGATCAAACCCCGAGTGAAGGCCGTCCGGCAATCTCCGCAACCGTCTGAGCTGCCCACCTATCGCACGGCCTCGGCCCGCCAGGTGCCCTCGTCCCAGTCGACCAGCCGCCAACCCGAATGCGGGTCGCCCTCGACCACGCTGACCGCCGTGTTGCGCATGGGGTGCTCCGCAATCCAGGCGGGGTCCGCTCCCCCGCCGACCGCCGCCGCCAGCGCCGTCCACAGACGCAGGATGGTGCCGTGCGCCACCAGCAGAGCGGTGCCGCCGGCGCGGGTGGAGTTGTAGATCTCCTCCACCACGCCGTTGAAGCGCGCGAAGGTATCCGCCCCGTCCTCCGGGCTGCCGGGGATCCGCGCGGCCATACGCCCCACCATCCAGGAGCGGGTGGTGTCGGTGTAGCAGGCCACGGAGCGGATGTCCGTGTTCATCTCGATGTCGCCGGCCAATACCTCGCGCAGGCCGGGGCGGATACGAGCGGCCAGGCCGGTCGCCTGCTCAATGGGAGCGATCGTCTCCCGGGCCCGCTGGATCGGGGACACCCACAGTGAGGAGATGGCATCCAGGTCCCCACTGGACTCCAGGCGCCCCGGCAGCAGCGAGGCCTGCTCCACCCCGACGGCGTCCAGGGAATTGCCGGGGAAGGCGGTATCCAGGGCGCCGACGACGTTGGCGATGGTGCGGCCGTGTCGGACTAGCAGAAGCTTCACGGGCCTATACTGCCAGGCTCGCGGGCCGAGGGCGACGTCAGGACCGTTCAGGACCAGGGGTAGGGTCCGGCGCCGCGGGGGCGTCTGGGGGGACGGGGCCTGACACTCCTACCGCTGCCGGCGGCGCCTCCGGTGTCGCCCATGCGTGCCTGACCATTCTTCCCGCGCCGGCCCGCCAAGCGCGTCCCCGCGGCGGTCGTGGGCGGGGCCGGCCGCGCCGGGACGGCGTCGCCGAAGACGACGTGCTCCACCACGCGCCGGGCGTGCCGGGCGGTGCGCCGGTAGATGTCCTCCAGGTCCCGTTCGCTGCCGGCGGGCAGCCCCAGCAGCCGGCCGACTAGGCGAATCTCGCGCGGCTCCGTGGGCAGTACCTCCACCCGACTGGCCCCCTCGCGGCCGGTTCCCAGCACGGTGGCGGCCCGCACCCGGGAGGCCAGCACCCAGGCGGCGGTGAGCTTGCCGGCCTCGTCGACGCCGAGCAGGCCCGCCCGGGTAGCGGCGGACAGGGCCTCCAGCGTGGAGGTGGTGCGCAGTCCGGGCACCTGCGCCGCCCGGGTCAGTTGCAGCACCTGCGCGGACCATTCGACGTCGGACAGGCCCCCGGGACCAAGCTTGACGTGCCGACTGGGATCGGCGCCGCGCGGCAGCCGCTCGGCCTCCATGCGGGCCTTCAGGCGGCGGATCTCCCGCAGCCCGGCGTCGTCGAGCCCGTCCGGGCTCCAGCGCAGCGGGTCGATGAGCGCCTCGAAGCGCGCTCCCAGGTCGCGGTCGCCGGCGCAGGGCCGGGCGCGCAGCAGCGCCTGCCGCTCCCACACGGCCCCCCAACGCTGGTAGTACTCCGCGTAGGAGTCCAGGGAGCGGGAGACCGGCCCCTGGCGCCCCTCGGGGCGCAGCCCGGTGTCCACCTCGAGCGGGTGCGGGCGCGCCTGGGCCAGCAGCCGGGTCACCCATTTCGCGACCGCCTCCGCCTCGGCGGCGGCCACGTCCGGGTCGGCGCCGGGCCGCGGCTCGTGTACGAACAGCACATCGGCGTCGGAGGTGTAGGTGATCTCCCGTCCGCCCAGGCGCCCCATGGCGATCAGCGCGTGACGGGCGGCGGCACCGGGCCAGGCGCCCTCGGCATCGGGGCCGGCGGCGACGGCGGCCGGCCCGTCCCGCTGCGCGATCACCAAGCCGGTGGCCACCGTCAGGGCGGCCCCAAGGACCGCGTCGGTGGCGTCGCCGAGGATGCGGGCGGTGCGAGCGGGGTCCACGCCGTCGAGTGAGTCGGCCAGGGCGGCGCGGATCAGCTCACGCGTGCGCACCCCCATGACCGCGCGGATCGCCTCCGCGGCCTGCTGCTCGATGCCGGCAGGGTCCGTGGCGGTGAAGGAGCGGCGCCGCAGTACCCGTTCCGTCTCGGAGCAGATCGCGCCGGGCGGGCGGGCGGCCAGTTCGGCGTCGTCGTCGAGCCAGGCGATCGACTCCGGACGCTCGGCGAGCCGGTCGGTGGTCCAGCGAGCACCGGATAGCACCTGGCACAGGCGGCGGGCGGCCACCGGAGAGTCCCGCAGCATGGCCAGGTACCAGTGGGAGCCGCCGATGGACTCCGACAGGCGGCGGAAGGACAGCAGGCCGTGGTCGGGGTCGGGGCCCTGCCCGATCCAGCCGATGATCACGGGCAGCAGCTGGCGCTGAATGGCGGCGCGGCGACTGACGCCCTCGGTGAGCGCCTGGATGTGGTGCAACGCGCCGTCGGGGTCGAGGTAGCCGAAGGCCGCGAGGCGCTCGCGCGCGGCGGCGGGGGTGAGGCTCAGTTCCTCCGTGGTCAGGCTGGCGGCGGCGCTGAGCAGCGGCCGGTAGTAGATCTCCTCGTGCAGGGCCCGCACCCGGCGGCGCACCCGGTGGAAGAGCTTGCGCACCGCATCGGCGTCCTTCAACCGCCTGCGGTCGATACCCCGCCCGATGCGGCGCAGATCTGCATCGGCGGCCGGCAGGTCGTGGGTACGGCGCATGCGCAGAAGTTGGGCGCGGTGCTCCAGCAGCCGCAGCATCCGATAGCAGTCGGCCAGTTCGGCCGCGTCCGCGCGCCCCACGTAGCCGCCGGCGGAGAGCTGCTGAAGCCCATCCAGGGTTCCGCGCACGCGCAGGCGCGCGTCGGCACGGCCGTGCACCAGTTGCAGCAGCTGCACGGTGAACTCCACGTCCCGCAGGCCGCCGGGGCCGAGTTTGATGCGGCGGTCGTCGGGACCCGGCTGTGCGGACTCGGACTCGACCCGGCGGCGCATGGCGCGCGCGTCGTCGACGAAGTTCTCCCGCTGGCTGGCCGACCACACCAGGGGTGCGACACCGGCCTCGTAGGCGGCGCCGAGCTGCCGGTCGCCGGCGCAGGCGCGCGCCTTGAGCAGTGCCTGGAACTCCCACGAGGAGGCCCAGCGCTGGTAGTACGCCAGGTGCGAGTCCAGGGTGCGCACCAGGGCACCGTCCTTGCCCTCGGGGCGCAGCGCGGTGTCCAGCGGCCACAGGGGTGGCTCGGCGCCCGACGCGGAGGTGATGCGGGCGATCTCGGTGGCGATCTGTGCCCCCACCCGCAGGATGTTCTCCTCGTCCGCCGCGGCGTCGGAGTCCGCCGCACGCTCTACGCCGTCCCGGTGGGCGGGGCCGACCACGTAGACGACGTCGACGTCGGAGATGTAGTTCAGTTCGCGTGCGCCCGTCTTGCCCATGGCGATGATCGCCATGGCCACGTCCGCGGCGGCGGGTCCCACGACGGCGCGGGCGATGGTCAGGGCGGTCTCCAGGGCGGCGTCGGCCAGGTCGGACATGCGCCCGCCCACGGTGGGCAGGTGCGCCAGTGGACTTTCGGCGGTCAGGTCGTCGGCGACCACGGCGAGCAGGCGGTCGCGGTAGGCCACGCGCAAGGCGCTGATGGCGCGGCCGGTAAACGCCTCGGGAAGGGGGGTGGGGGCGTCTACAAGCACGGCGGCGACGGCGTCGTGCAGGCCGATGGCGGCTTTGGGCTGGCCGGGGGCGTCCCAGGCGTGCGCGGGGGCGAGGGCGTCCAGGTGCTCGGGGTGGGAGATCAGGAAGTCTCCGAGCGCCTGGGAGGCGCCGAGCACCGCCAGCAGGCGACCGCGGTGGCCCACGAGTTCCTGTTCGTCTGGGTCGAGGTCCGCCTCAGCGTCGGGGTCTCCCGTGTCTGTCGGCTCAGCGACTGTGTCCAGGCGCAGCAGCCGCGCAAGCGTGCGAGCGGGAGCGCCCACGCCGTCGGCGACGGCGTCGGAGTGCACGTATTCCGGCTCCGCAGTGGGCTCGATGGCGGTTTTTGGGCCGCCGATGACCGTGCATGCCTCCGCCAGCCGGACCAGGGCGAGCAGGGCCAGGTCCGGGTCGGCGGTGCGGCCGAGCTCGTCCACCAGCCTTACACGGGCCGGGTCGAGGGCAGGCAGCTCCTCGGTGTCGGCGTCGGGCGCCGGGGACACGGCGGGCAGCAGGGGCGCCAACGCCGGGTCGGTGAGCAGGCCGTAGGCGCGATCCACCTCGGTGAAACCCGCCCACAGGAGCCGGGCGCGCGTGCTGGGCCACCGGCCGCGCCCGGTCAGGGACGGGCCGCTTCCGGCGGGCGTGTCGGGGCGAGTGCCCCGCTGCTGCCCTGCTTCACGGTTGGTGGACACGAGTCATCACAATCTCGGGAAGAACTGACTGAGTTCGAAGTCGGTCACCTGGGCGTCGTAGGCCAGGTACTCGCGACGCTTGTTGCGGCGGAAGAACTCAAAGGCGTCCTCCCCCAACGTGTCGGCCACCAGGTCGGATTCGGCCATGGCGGCCACGGCGCTCTTCAGTGAGGTGGGCAGTGCCCCGATGCCCAGCGACTTGCGTTCCAACTCGGACAGGGCCCAGACGGTGTCCTCCGCCTCGGCGGGAAGCTCGTAGCCCTCTTCAATGCCCTTCATGCCCGCGGCGAGAATCACGGCGAAGGCCAGGTAGGGGTTGGCGGAGGAGTCGATGCCCCGGAACTCCACGCGGGCGGACTGGGCCTTGCCGGGCTTGTGCATGGGGACGCGCACCAGGGCCGAGCGGTTGTTGTGACCCCAGCACACGTAGCTGGGGGCCTCGTCGCCGCCCCACAACCGCTTGTAGGAGTTCACATGCTGGTTGGTGACCGCGCAGATCTCGGTAGCATGGTGCAGCAGACCGGCGACGAACGCGCGCCCGGTGGCGGACAGCTGGTACTGCCCGGACGGATCGTGGAAGGCGTTGTGGTCGCCCTCGTACAGGGAGAAGTGCGTGTGCATGCCGCTTCCGGGCTGGCCGACGAAGGGCTTGGGCATGAACGTGGCCTCGCAGCCCTCCTGCAGGGCGACCTCCTGGACCACGGCGCGGAAGGTCATGATGTTGTCGGCCATGGACAGCGCGTCGGCGAAGCGCAGGTCGATCTCGTTCTGGCCGGGTCCGCCCTCATGGTGGGAGAACTCCACCGAAATGCCCATCTGCTCAAGCATGAGGATGGCGTGGCGGCGGAACTCGTGCGCGGTGCCGCCGGGCACGTGGTCAAAGTAGCCGGCATGGTCGGTGGGGACGATGCGACCGTCGCCGTCGCGGCCCACCAGATAGAACTCGATCTCGGGGTGCACATAGCAGGTGAAGCCGGCGTCGGCCACGCGGGCCAGCTGGCGTTCGAGTACGGCGCGCGGATCGGTGCGGGCAGGCTCGCCATCCGGGGTGAGCACATCGCAGAACATGCGGGCGACGCTGTTAACCTCCTCCCGCCACGGCAGCATCTGGAAGGTGGAAGGGTCCGGGGACAGCAGCATGTCCGACTCATACACGCGGGTGAGTCCCTCAATGGCCGAGCCGTCGAAGCCGATGCCCTCCTCGAAGGCGCCCTCAACCTCGGCGGGCGCGATTGCGACCGACTTCAGCTGGCCGAGCACGTCGGTGAACCACAGGCGGATGAAGCGGATGTCGCGTTCCTCGATGGCGCGCAGTACGTATTCCTGCTGCTTGTCCATAATGCTGGCGTTGCCTCCTTGCGCGGGCGGTGTGGTCTGCGGGTCCGGTCACCGCGGGCTTCCTCGGTCAGCCTATCGGCTGAAGGAGTCCGCCGGGTTTCACGCGGCGGTGCGGCGGGCACGGCTGGGCACGACCATTCGCGGGTTATCGGCGTGAACGTGGGTATCGGAACGAACGTGGTGCGTTAGACCAGCGTCTCACGGGGGCGAAGGATCCGGTGAGCAGTGCCGGTTCACCGCGCCGGACTTGTCTGCCGCCATCCCCCGTGCCCGGAAGCGGGACCATCTGCTATGCGACTTCGCCATCCACGGCGTCTACAACGCCACTTCGGGGTTAACAACGCCGGTTAACGATCTACTGAAGGGCTCCGAGGTATACAGCAGAGCGTTAAGTAGCGTTGTTAACGCCGAACCGGCGCAGCAGACACCCCAGTCCACTCACACGCCCGACCCAGACTCCCGACCGGCCCGTGGACACCACGCCCTCAAACCCGAAGAGCCAGTTTGAGCGTGCAGACCTGAACCGTCACACCGACAGCAGCCTCGCCGCCGGGGCTCCGCTGCCGATCGTCGCCGTCAAGGAATCGGAATAGGAGCTCCGCCCGGCGAGTAGGCTCCGAACATGACCACTTCCGCTTCCGACCAGTCATCCGCAGACGCTGCCACGGTAGGCGCCTCCCCCGCCGCCGCCGAAGTCACCACCCCGGCCGCGGCGGGGCCGCAGATCTCACAGGTCAAGAAAGTGCGCGTGCACCACCTGCTGAGCGCGAAGCAGCGGGGCGAGAAGCTGACCATGCTCACCGCCTACGACGCGGTCACCGCGCGCATCCTGGATGCTGCGGGTACCGACATGCTGCTGGTCGGCGACTCGCTGGGCAACGTCATGCTCGGCTACGACTCCACCGTGCCGGTCACCCTCGACGAGATGGTGGTGGCCACTCGCTCGGTGGCCCGCGGCACCAGCCGGGCCCTGGTGGTGGCGGATCTGCCCTTCGGCACCTATGAGGCCGGCCCCGAGCAGGCCCTGGCCAGTGCCGTACGGCTCATGCGCGTGGGCGCCAACGCCGTCAAGCTCGAGGGCGGCCGCCCCCGGGCGGCAACGGTGCGCGCACTGTCCGACGCGGGCATCCCGGTGGTCGGCCACCTCGGCTTCACTCCCCAGTCGGTGAACAAGCTCGGCGGCTTCCGCGTACAGGGCCGCGGCGAGGATGCGCAGGAGGCCCTGTTGGCAGACGCCGCGGCGCTGGCCGACGCCGGCGCGATCGGGATGGTTCTGGAGATGATGCCTGAGCCGGTGGCGGCGCGCATTACGCAGGCGGTGCCGGTGCCCACGATCGGTATCGGTGCCGGAGTCCACTGCGACGGCCAGGTGCTGGTGTGGACCGACATGGCCGGTATGGAGGAGTGGAAGCCGCGCTTCGCACGGCAGTTCGGCCAGGTCGGTCGGGCGCTGCAACAGGCCGCGCAGGATTACAACGCCGCGGTCCGTGACGCCTCATTCCCGGGGGCTGCGGAGAGCTTCGAGGCCTAGGCTCGCGCTCGGGGCGCACCCGGCGCCAAGTGCTGCTTCCCTTCCGCGGTGATGCCGGCGCTTACACGCGGGCGTCGAACGCCAGCTTCGCACCGAATCCGAGCAGAACGCCGCCGGTGACCCGGTCCGTCCAGCGCTCCAGCGCGGCCCCGGCACCGGACTCCAGCCGGGGCGCGATCCACGACGCCCCGACGGCGAGTGCGCCCATCCACACCATGCAGCACAGCCCGTGCACGGTGGCGAGCAGCACGCCCATCAGCAGTGGTGGCACCCCGACGGCCATGAACTGCGGAATGGTGGCGAGGTAGAACACGCCCGCCTTGGGGTTGAGCAGATCGGTCGCCAGCCCGGTGAGCCAGCCCCGCCACAGCGGAGCACCGTCGGCGTCAGCGACACGTGCTCCCGTTGTAAGCGGCGCTTCCGCCGACGCGGTCTCCGCCTGTGCCGCGCCCGTTCCCAGGTCTATGGCCGTCCGCCCACGGGAGGCACGACGGAAGGAACGCAGCAGCATGCCGCCGCCCATCCAGGCCAGATACAGGGCACCGGCCAGCGACAGGAGCCGGTAAGCCGTGCGGGAGGCGGCCAACACCGCCGTCGCCCCGGCGCCGGCGGCTGCGCCCCAGATGATCAGCCCGGTGAAGATGCCCGCGACCGTGGCCAGGCCGTAACCGCGAGAGTGATTGAGTGCGCCCCGCAGCACGACCGCGGTGTCGAGTCCGGGCACCAGCGTGAGCACAACCACGATGGCCGCGAATCCGGCGAGCGCCTGCGGCAGCGTCATGCATTGCTCCTAACACCGTTCCCAACGGCGTCGGCCGAGCCGGCCGCCAGGCCCTCCGGGTGCTCCCAGTCGATCGGTACGGGCACGACCCCCGCAAAGGCGTCGCTGAAGTCCCGAACCGGGTAGGTAACTCCCTGGTTACCGGGGTCCTCCGCCCACGTGAGCAGGCGCGGGGCACCGTCGACGGCGCTCGGCGTCACCTCAACGGTGGTCACCGCGCAGTTGGCCATCGGGGCCATGCCGTAGATCTGCGGCCCCACCCAGCGGGCCATGATGGTCATGAGCGTCATGCCGTGGGAGACCACCAGCACGTTGTCCGCGCCGTCGTCGCCCGCCGCGACGGAGCGCAGGTCGGCGAGGATGCGAGCTAGGGCGCCGTCGACGTCGGCGAGGTAGTCCCGGGCGGTAATACCGCCGGGGGCGCCGGGGTGCACGCCGGTCAGGACGGCGGGCAGGTGCTGCTCCGCAGGCAGGGCCGCGTGCATGACCGGATCGGGGCCGCCGTCGTAAACGCCGTAGTTGTACTCGCGCAGGCCGGTCAGGTTCACCGGGGTGAGGCCGGGGTGCGCCTGCAGCAGGATGCCGCCGGTCTCCTGGACGCGCCCCTGGGGGCTGAAGTAGGCGCGGTTGAAGGGAACGTCGGCCAGGTAGTCACGGCAGATCTCGGCGCCCAGGCGTCCCTCGGGCGTCAGTGGGGAGTCGGCCGCGCCCTGGGTGCGGCGCTGCTCATTCAGGACGGTACGGCCGTGCCGCACGAAGTAGATCATCGCCATGCGGTAATCGTATGGCGATACTCCCATGCGGCGCGGCCAGTCGCCGACGCCGAAGGGACGTCGTCCCCAGTGACCGTCTATGCCCGGGGCGGGCCTCAATCGCGCGTTTTCTCAAGGCCGTCCGCGGACATCTGCTGCAAGCGACCGATCTCCTCGGACAGGGTCCAACGGTTGAGCAGGCGTTCGAAACGGCGCCCGTCGATGTAGAGCACCGGGCTTGCGTCATCGGTGAGGCCCTCAACGTCACTCGCGTCGGCTAGCACCTTGGGTTCGTCGCTCCCCGAGTCAATGCGTTCCCACAGTGCGTGGGCGTCGATACCGACCTCTCGCGCCGCCCTGGTCAGAGAGCGCGCCGTTATGCCACCACGCAACTCTGCGATGGCGTCGTGGAAGGGCCATAGGTTCGGCTCGTCGTTGGCGGATACGGCTTCCAGGGCAAGTGCGGCGAGCAGGCTCTCCGGCCCAGACAGTTTGTGCCGCAGGATCAGTAGCACCTCGCCGGAGTCGATCAGCGGCTGCAGGCCATAAAGCGCCTCCGTCAGCCGCCACCGGTCCTCGTCGTCCATGTCGGCGTAGTTGATCAGCACATGCGGCGCGTCCATGCTGCCGAACGTCAGTTCGTGTGCCGGCGCGGGCGGGCGGCACAGGCGCATCCCAGTGGGCTCCGGCAGCGGGCAGAGCCGGTCGGTCACCTGGAAGACGAGGGCGGCCAGCACCAGGGCCAGCAGCGAGGCGAGCAGTACTCCGAGGCGCGCCTGGTCGCGCAGAGTCTCGTCCTCCAGCGCGATGTTGGCCACCAGCAGGGAGATGGTGAAGCCCATGCCGGACAGAGCTCCGAGCCCGGTGATGCGCGGCAGGTCCAGCCCCGGCATGCGGGAGGCGGGCACGAGCCACAGCACCAGCCCGGCCCCGAGGACGACGCCGATGAGCTTACCCGCCACGAGGCCGCCGATCACGGCCCACAGGATGCGGGAGGAGATGGCGGCACCGATGGTCTCGGCGCCGAGCGCCACTCCGGCGTTGGCCAGGGCGAACAGGGGCACCACCAGGAAGTTCACGTAGGGCGGCAGGAGGAACGCCAGGCGCTGATTGAGCGGCATGGAGTAGTTCAGGGACTCGCGCAGCATCCGGGCGCTTCCTGGCGCCGGGGCCTGCCGGTAAAGGGCGGCGAACTCCCCGGCGGCGTCGACGTCCTCGCTGCGCACGTTGTACACCGGCATGAGCAGGGCGATGAGCACGCCCGCGAGCGTGGCGTGCACGCCGGAACGGTAGACCGCGTACCAGATGACGACGGCGAGCACCAGGTAGGGCGGCACGCGCCAGACCCCGCGACGCGCCATCAGCCACACCAGGAGCAGCCCGGCCGCGGCGACGGCCAGGGCGACGAAGTTCAGCGACTCGGAGTAGAAGACGGCGATGACCGCCAGGGCGCCGATGTCGTCGATGACCGCGAAGGCCAGCAGGAACAGCCGCAGCCGCGGAGCGCGCTTGGGGCCCACCAGGGCAAGCATCCCCAGCGCGAAGGCCGTGTCGGTGGAGATCACCGATCCCCACGCGTGGGCCCCGTCCGAGCCGCCCATAATGGCCAGGTAGATCAGCGCCGGCACCACCAGGCCGCCCACCGCGGCCGCCGTCGGCAGCAGCGCGCGTCCCGGCAGCCGCAGCTCGCCCAGCGTCAGCTCTCGACGCACATCCAACCCGACCATGAAGAAGAAGACCGCCATCAGGCCCTCATCCACCCACTCATGCAGAGTCAGATCCACCGCGAACGGGCCGACCGTGATAGCCGCGGATGTCTGCCAGAACTGGTGGTAGCTGTCGCCCACATTCGCCCAGATCAGGGCGACGATCGTTGCCACGGCGAGGGCGATCGCCGCATAGGTCTCATTGGTCTGCAACTCGAGCAGACGCCCTCGGCGGCGCAGGTAGCTGTCTACGACGTCACGGATGCGCCCTTGGTCACTGGCGGCACGAACGTCGGGAGTGCTCATTCAGTCTCCGTTTCCGAGCGTAATCACAGGAGGTGGTTTCCTCGCGCACGGTCAGCCGCCCGGTTGCATTGTCGACCGGCGGCACCGAATGCGAGCGGCCCAGATCCCTACCCGTGGGAGCGAAGCAGAGCGATACACGGGGCGCGGGACGGGCCGGCGAACTGGTGTCATTGTATGGACCGCTGTCAATCGCGTCCCGGCGGTGGCCGTTGGGTACTCGTGCCTCGGACGGCTCCTATGCTGACGCCATGACTACACCGACGATCTCACTTGCGGACCGGGCTCCCCGCGGCACTCTCACCAAGGGCGTTCTCACCCCCGAGCGGCATGTGCCCGCCTCCATAGCCCGCCCCGAGTACATGTTCCACGACGGCCCGGAGCGCGTAACCGCGTCCGACGTCAAGGACGCCGAGACGGTTGAGCGGATCCGGGCGGCCGGGCGGATCGCGGCGCGTGCCATGGCGGAGGCCGCCAAGGCGATCGCCCCCGGGGTCACCACCGACGAGCTGGACCGGATCGCCCACGAGTACATGTGCGACCACCACGCCTACCCCTCCTGCCTGGGCTACATGGGCTTCCCCAAGTCGATCTGCACCTCCATCAACGAGGTGATCTGCCACGGCATCCCGGACTCGACCGTGCTCAAGGAGGGGGATCTGATCAATCTGGATGTCACCGCATACTTCGAAGGCGTTCATGGCGACACCAACGCGACCTACCCGGTGGGTGAGGTCGACGAGGAGACGGCACTGCTGATCGAGCGCACCCGCATGGCCATGGAGCGCGGGATCAAGACGGTCAAGCCGGGCCGGGAGGTCAATGTGATCGGCCGGGTCATTGAGAAGTACGCCACACGCTTCAACTACGGGGTGGTGCGGGACTACACCGGTCACGGGGTGGGCGAGGCCTTCCACTCGGGGCTGATCATCCCCCACTACGACTCCGCCCCCCGATTCGACGACGTCATGGAGGTGGGTATGGTCTTCACCATTGAGCCGATGCTCACCCTGGGCACCGAGGACTGGGAGCAGTGGGACGACGGCTGGACGGTGGTCACCAAGGACCGCTCGCGCACGGCCCAGTTCGAGCACACGCTGGTGGTCACGGAGGACGGCGCCGACATTCTCACACTCCCCTGAGCCGCATTTGAGGTATTGGGGTAGTGCTACCCATCCCCCGAGCTGAGACGGATGCCCAACAAACGCCGATGCACGTGTACATTCACGTCTGTGATCCGTCCGCGACCGTTGTTCGCGGCATCGCGTGACAATATGCATCCCCACTTCCCGGAGGTATTGACTCATGGCACTGCGCTTCAACCCGCCGCCGAACTGGCCGGCACCCCCCGAGGGGTTCAACCCGCCCCCGGGGTGGCAGCCCGATCCCGCCTGGGGCCCGGCCCCCGAGGGCTGGCAGCTATGGGTGGATGACTCTGCCCCCGGAGCCTCCGCCGGCTCGGCCCCGCAGGCCGGCTCCGCGCCGGTCGCAGACCCGACCGGCCAGTCGGCATCGGCTCCTTCCGGTGATTACGCCGCCGGTGCGAGTCCGTACGCGGCCAACATGGACTACGCCCAGTCCCCCACGCCATATCACAACCAGCAGGCGACCCCGGGCACGTCCCCGCAGGCCGCCGGCTGGCAACCAATCGATGTCGGTCAGGGCGGCACCCCCGGCGGTCAGAAGCCGGTGACGAAGCAGTGGTGGTTCTGGACCATCATCGCCGTTGTCGTCCTGGCGCTGGTGATCGGCCTCATCGTGGCGCTGACCGGCGGTGACGACGAGCCCGTCGCGCGCCCGACCTCCACGGCGTCCTCCCGCACCAGTGACGACTCGCGCAACACCACCTCGGACGACACCGACGACGGTGACGACACGCCCAGTGACGACCCGACCAGTGACGACACCACGAACGACGACAAGGACGACTCCAACTCCTCTTCCTCCTCTTCGGACGTCGGCACCACCATGGACGACCCGGCCGATCCGGAGAAGGACGTGCTCGTCTTCGAGGCCGGCGACTACGAGGACGATCCGGACGCTAGCTTCGACGTCCAGTTCGGCTCGGTTGAGTGGGATGCCACCTCCGATATCGAGACCGAGGCCGGCAAGTACTTTTACGAGGACCCGGGCAGCGGCAACGTCTACATGCGGGTGCCGGTGACGATCACGTACCACGGCAAGGGCAAGATGGACTCGTACGACCTGACGGTCGACTACGTCAAGGACGGCAACACCACCGAGGCGACCTCCCTGTACATCGACAGCGAGTTCCGCCAGCAGGACATGCCGCGCGACGGCGGCACCGCCACGGGCTACTTCATGTTCATCCTCAGTGAGGACGACGCCAACGCCCAGCAGGGCGTATTCGCAGTCAACGGCTACTATGGCACCGACGAGCTGTACATGGCGGCCAAGTCCTTCTAAGACCAGTTGATGGGCTCCGTGCCCACCGCTGCACCTCAACGGCGGCCCCGCTGGATAGCGGGGCCGCCGTCGGCGTATACGGGGAGCGAGAAACTGCGGACGCACCGCCGTTGGCGCGCGGAACCACCTGCGCGAATAGAGCGCGGACGAGCCGACCTGTACGCCGGGTTCTGTTGCCGCCCGCCGTTACCGGCCTGGGCGGTGGCGACCATCCATCTTGGACCACCGTTGCCGATGGCCTCACGCGACCTACCCGCAGGCACGGGCGAGCAACCCTTTCCGCCTTGCGGCGGTCACCTGCTGCGCGGTCTTGCTCCGGGCGGGGTTTACCTAGCCGTGGCGGTCACCCGTCACGCTGGTGGGCTCTTGCCCCACCGTTTCACCCTTACCGGCATCTGCCGGCGGTTTGCTTTCTGTGGCACTGTCCCGCGGGTCACCCCGGGTGGCGGTTAGCCACCGCCCTGCTCTGTGGAGCCCGGACGTTCCTCGACCCGCCGGTTCCCCGACGGTACCGCGGCCGCCCGGTCGGCTCGTCCGCAGCGGCGATTCTAAACGACCGGCACACCCATGGGGTAGCGCACCGGCGCACCTGGCGCTCAGTCCTCCATGCGGACCACGATCACGTCGTTCTCCTCGGCGTGAATGACCCGGTCCTGCGGTGCGGCGGCGATCCGGGCATACTCCTGCGGGCTGATCTCAACCCCGCCGCCTTCGACGCGGCGACCGTGCAGGGCCACCGCTCCCAAGCCGCCGGTGGACTTGCGCACCGCCTCATACTCGGCCAGCAGTGCGTCCCCAATCGCCGCGGCGAGGTCGTTCCGCTTGCCGCGGGCGTCCGCGATCTCGGCGTCGAGGCGGGCGAAGTCGGCGTCGCGGGCGGCCGTCAGCTCGCGTCCGCCGGCGCGGATCTCCTTCTCCTCCGCAGCGGCGGCGTCCACCTCGGTGCGCGCCGCCTCCAACTGCTCCATGGCAGCGATCTGGGCCTCCTCCAACACCGCCTGGCGGCGCCCCAGCTGGTCGATCTCCGACTGAATGGCGGTGAGTTCACGTGCCGGCGCCGCACCGGAGGACAGGCGCTCGCGCAGCACCTGCGCACGGTGCACCACTTGGTCCACTTCCTCCTCGCGCGTCTTGGCGTTGGCCTGCGCCTCATCCAGGGCCGCCGCGGCTACAACCGCGCGCCGACGGTTGAGCTTCAACCGCTGCACCGTGGCCTCGATGCGTTCCAGCACGGGCAGGTGCTTGCGCTCGTGGGTGAGACGGGCGAGCTGCGAGTCGAGCCTCTGCAGGTCGATGAGCAGGCGCTGCTGGCTGAGGGGGGCGCTGGTCACGGCTTGATCCTTCGCTGGTCAGTCGGGATGAGTATCGAATTCTTCAGGGCCGCATCCGCCGCCGGTTCAGCGACCGGTGCTCAGACGCAGTGCCCACGGGTCGGTGACGATCTGCGACACGTACGTGGAGAGTCTATGCCCGCGCGCCTGCGCCGCCGCCTCGAGCCGGGCGGCCAGCGGCGGCAGCCCGACCCACTCGGTGGCCCAGTGCGTGCCGCACAACAGGTAGGGGCGACCGGCCTCGAGATGCTCGCTGGCCGGATGGTGACGCAGGTCGGCGGTCAGGAACACGTCGACGCCGGCGGCGCGGGCCGTCCCCAGCAGTGAATCTCCGGCGCCGCCGGAGACGGCGACCGTCTCGACGACGGCGTCCAGTTCACCGCCCACGAGCAGCCCGGGAGCGGAGTCCGGCAGGGCAGCGGCAACGGCGGCGGCGAGGTCCCGCAGCCGGGTGGGCGCCGGGAGCGCGCCCACGCGCCCGATCCCCTGGGTCGGGTCCTCGGGATTGGGCTGCAGGGGACGCGTGTCCAGCAGGCCAACCCGGTCGGCGAGTGCCGCGGCCACGCCCCCATGGGCGGCGTCCAGCGTGGTGTGGGCGTTCGCCAGCGCGATCCCGGCGCGCACCAGGCGGTGCACCACCTTGCCCTTCGGATCGGTCGCGGAGACGTGATCGGTACCGCGCAGGTACAGGGGGTGATGCGTGATGATCATGTCCGCGCCCCGCGCCATGGCCTCGTCGACGACGACGCCGACCGGGTCTACGGCCAGCAGGATGTTGCGTACCGGCTCGTCCGGGTCGCCGCAGATCAACTGATTGGAGTCCCACGACTCCGCCAGCTGCGGCGGGGCGGCCGCGCGCAGCAGGGCCTCCACCTCTCCGACGGTCAGAGGCCGGGTGGTCGTGTCCGCCGCGGCGGCGTCGCAAGGATCGGTCATGGGGCCAGGTTAGCGGTCAGTGCCCCTGGCGGGGATCGAACCCGCATGCCCTCAGGCAGCGACTTTTAAGGTCGCCGTGTCTACCGTTCCACCACAGGGGCCAGCATCTACAATCCGGTACCCCCTCTGGGATTCGAACCCAGGACCATGTGCTTATCAGGCACGGACGAGGTATAAGCTCGCTGCTCTAACCACTGAGCTAAGGGGGCGCGAGAAGGCGTCCCGGCGCGGGGGCGACTTCGGCGTCGGTCGTGCGGCCGACGTGCCCACATTAGCAGGGGAAACGGGTGGTGCATTTCCCATCCCGGTCCCCGTGTGTCATCTACTAGGAGGGGCTACCCTCGCACCGCCGTTTGTCATGTTTCGCGCGCCCAACCGGCGCACACGTCCCGGAAAGAGAACCATGAAGCCCGCGCAGCGCGCCACTTCCGCACCGCCATTCCACGCCATGAGTATCGGTGCCCGCGCTCGCGAGATCGAGGCACGCGGCGAGTCGGTGGCAAAACTCAGCCTGGGCGAGCCCAGCTTCGGCGCCCCGCCGGCGGTACGCCAGGCGCTCAGCGTCGTAGCCGGGCAGGACCTGCCGTATACGCCCGCCGAGGGTTTGCTCGCGCTGCGCCAGGCGATCGCGGACTTCTACCGGGAACGCCACGGCGTGGACGTGGACCCTGAACGCATTCTGATCACCTCCGGCGCCTCCTCCGCCCTGCTACTCGCCACCGCCTTGACCGCTGAACCGGGCGACGACGTCGTGATCGCCGACCCCTGCTATCCGTGCAACCGCGAACTGGTCGACTCCTTCGGCGGGCGCATCGTGCTGGCCCCCACCTTCCCGGAGACCCGCTACCAGTTGAGCCTGGAGTCCATGGAGACCACCTGGACGCCGTACACCAATGCCGTCCAGATGGCCACGCCGTCGAACCCCACAGGCACGTCCATCCCCCATGACGAGTTGGGGCGGCTGTGCGAGGCGGCACGCGCGCGGGGGGCCTGGCGGATCGTGGACGAGATCTACCTCGGCCTGGCGGACCCGGACGCACAGGGGCGCCCGGCCCGCACCGTGCTGGCGACAGACCCGGATGCGATCGTGATATCCAGCTTCTCGAAGTACTTCGGGATGACCGGCTGGCGGTTGGGCTGGCTGGTGGTGCCGGAGGAGCTGGTCGCTCCGGCCCGCAACCTTGCGGTCAACTACTTCCTGTGCGCCCCCACGCCGGCTCAACTCGCGGCCCTGGAGGCCTTCACCCCCGATTCGCTCGCCCTGTGCGAGCAGCACCGAGTCGAGCTGGTTCAGCGACGCGGGATGACACTCGATCGGCTGCGCGCGCTGGGGATGGAGGTGCCGGTGGAGCCCGACGGCGCCTTCTACATCTACTTCGACGTCTCCCACACGGGCCTGTCCTCCTGGGACTTCTGCATGCGGGCGCTGGACGAGGCGCATGTAGCGCTGACGCCGGGACGCGACTTCGGGGTGCGCACCGCGGAGACGCACGTGCGCCTGTCCTACGCAGCCGCGCGTGAGGAGATTACCGAGGGGTTGGATCGCCTGGGTGACTTCCTGGCCCGTTTGGGCTGAACACCCGCCAGCAGGCGGCGCACCCCGGCCAGGCCGGTGGCGGAGTTGCGCGCCCAACCGGGCACCCACACCGACAGTCCCAGGTCCACCAGGCCCAGTGCCACCACGGCGGGCTTGTGCAGCAGGTACTCCCCCGCCCGGTAATCGCGCGCCCGAGCCAGGCGGGCCGCCAGGTCGGGGCGCTGCCGACGCAGGAACAGGCGGGCCTTGAGCGCATGCACGGGCTCGGAGACGATGATGATGCGGTCGGCGTCCTCGATCATCGGAATCACGGCGGCGATGTTCTCCCAGGTGGAACGGCTGGTGGTCTCCAGGTCCAGCGGACCGGCATAACCGAGGCGGTCGGTGGCGTAGCGGGCCATGAGTTCGGCCTCCGGCACCGGTCCGGCCACCGCCCCACCGGAGAAGATCAGCCGGGAGTCGGGCAGCCGACGACTGCGCAGCCCGGCCCGCACGCGCTGACGGTTGTCCCTGCCGGCGATCGGGCCGGGGTCTGCGTGGCCGAGCACCACCACCGCCTCTCCCCTGGGCACGGCCACGGCGTTGTCGACCTCACCGAGCAGGCAGTAAGAGGCGGCCCAGGAGACGACCTCCGCGGCCGCCAGCGCCCCGACGACGACGCCCACCGCCCGCAAGGAGCGCTTGGACTGGGGTAAGCGGGACACGGAAAACGGAAACTCCTACAGAGCCTTAAGCAGTGGACCCGGCCGGGCTCGAACCGACGACCTACGCGGTGTAAACGCGTTGCTCTACCAGCTGAGCTACAGGTCCATTTGCGCCGCCGGCGCGCTTGCCGGTGGCGTGGGCACATACTCTACGCCAGCTGCGGCGCCGTCAGTGCCGCCGACTCGAGACGCGGATGCCACTCCAATGCTCACCCATGGAGGCGGCCGAGGTGGCGTGCATGCCGGCGGTGCGGGCCGCCTCCTCGATTTCGGTGGCGTCGACCGCGCCGGTGGTGCGCGCCTTGGGGGTGAGCACCCAAACCAGGCCGTCGCCGTCGAGGTTGGTTTGGGCGTCGACCAGCAGGTCGGTCAGGTCGTCGATGTCGCCGTCGTCATCGCGCCACCAGATGATGGCGGAGTCGGCGACGTCCTCAAAGTCCTCGTCTACCAGTTCGGTACCGGTCTGCGCCTGGGCGGCCTGACGCAGGGTCTCGTCGACGTCGTCGTCGTATCCGAACTCCTGGATGATGAGACCGGGGGCGAAGCCGAAGGCTCCGGCCGCTGTACTCGTCACTGTTGTCCTCTCCATTCCGTGCCTGGGCTGGATGGCCCGCTTCTCGGCCGCCGCTGTGACGCGCCGAAATGACTACGGGGATAGCCCATCGCACCGGACCCGCTCGGCGCAAGCGAACACGCCCGAACGGCTCGACTACCTTGCGCCTGCTGTCGCTCTTCTATGAATCCCCACGTATTATGAGGTGTTCGACATCACGCCTTGTCTGGGACCTTGTTCCCGATTTGGAGTGTGCTGCGGGACGCGGACCGCATAGATTAGCCCCGCTGGTCGCGGATACGAAGAAGGAGAATCTCCGTGAGCCCCACCAACGAAAACCCGCCCTTGATCGACGGTCTGCTGCACAAGGTCGCGGACAATGACCCGCAGGAGACCGCCGAGTGGCAAGACTCGCTAGATGCCCTCATCGAAGAGCGGGGCGGCCCCCGGGCCCGCTTCATCCTGCTGAATCTGCTGGCGGAGGCGCGCCGCAAGAACGTGCGCGTGCCCGCCCAGACCACCACCCCGTACATCAACACCATCGACGTCATCGACGAGCCCTACTACCCGGGCGACGAGGACGTCGAGCGCACCTACCGCCGCTGGCTGCGCTGGAATGCCGCCGTCATGGTCACCCGTGCGCAGCGTCCCGGCATCGGTGTCGGCGGGCACATCTCCTCCTACGCCTCCACCGCCACCCTGTACGAGGTCGGCTTCAACCACTTCTTCCGCGGCAAGAACCACCCCGGGGGCGGCGACCACGTGTTCTTCCAGGGGCACGCCTCCCCCGGCAACTACGCCCGCGCGTTCCTGGAGGGCCGCCTGAGCGAGGCGGATCTGGACGGCTTCCGCCAGGAGGTCTCCCGCCCGGCGGGCGGCCGGGGCCTGCCCTCCTACCCGCACCCGCGGCGCATGGAGGACTTCTGGGAGTACCCGACCGTATCCATGGGCCTGGGGCCGGCGGAGGCCATCTACCAGGCCTGGTTCGACCGCTACCTGCAGGGTGCCGGCATCAAGGACACCTCCTCCCAGCACACCTGGGCATTCCTAGGCGACGGGGAGATGGACGAGCCCGAATCGCGTGGCATGCTGCAGCTGGCCGCCTCCCAGCAGCTGGACAACCTTACCTTCGTGGTCAACTGCAACCTCCAGCGCCTGGACGGCCCGGTGCGCGGAAACGGCAAGATCATTCAGGAGCTGGAGGCCTGCTTCAAGGGCGCCGGCTGGAACGTCATCAAGGTGATCTGGGGCCGCGGCTGGGACCGGCTGCTCGCGGCCGACAAGGACCATGCCCTGGAGCACCTGATGATGGAGACGCTCGACGGCGACTATCAGACCTTCAAGGCCAACGACGGCGCCTACGTGCGCGAGCACTTCTTCGGCCGCGACCCGCGCACCGCCGCGCTGGTGGAGAACTGGACCGATGAGGAGATCTGGGCGCTGCAGCGGGGCGGCAACGACTATCACAAGATGTACGCCGCCTATAAGGCCGCCACCGAGCACAAGGGGCAGCCCACGGTCATCCTGGCCCACACCGTCAAGGGCTACCTGCTGGGTTCCCACTTCGCCGGCCGCAACGCCACCCACCAGATGAAGAAGTTGAGCCTGGAGGACCTCAAGGGGCTGCGCGACCGCCTGCACATTCCCATCACCGACGCCCAGCTCGAGGCCGACCCGAAGCGGCCGCCCTACTACCGGCCCGAGCCCGACGACCCGGCGCTGGCCTACATGCTCGACCGCCGGCGCAAGCTGGGCGGCTTCCTGCCCGAGCGCCGCGATCCGGGCACGCAGCTGCAGCTGCCGGACGAGGCCTCCTACGACATCCTCAAGGGCGGCTCCGGCAAGCAGCAGGTCGCCAGCACCATGGCCTTCGTGCGGCTGTTGAAGGAACTGATCAAGGACGAGCACATCGGGCGGCGCATCGTGCCGATCGTCCCGGACGAGTCGCGCACCTTCGGCCTGGAGTCGCTGTTCCCCACCCGCAAGATCTTCAACACGCAGGGACAGCACTACACGCCGGTGGATGCGGAAATGATGCTGTCCTACCGGGAGTCAACCTCCGGGCAGATCATGCACACCGGCATCAATGAGGCCGGCTCCGCGGCCCTGTTCCAGGTGATCGGCACCAGTTACGCCACCCACGGCGAGCCGATGATCCCCGTGTACATCTTCTACTCGATGTTCGGTTTCCAGCGCACCGCCGACCAGTTCTGGGCGGCCGGCGACCAGCTGACCCGCGGCTTCATCATCGGGGCGACCGCCGGCCGCACCACGCTGACCGGTGAGGGCACCCAGCACATGGACGGGCACTCCCCGCTGCTCGCCGCCACCAACGAGGCGGTGGTCTCCTACGACCCGGCCTACGCCTACGAGATCCGCCACATTGTGCGCGACGCGCTGCAGCGCTGGTACGGGCCGGAGACCGGCCGCAACCGGGACGTCATGTACTACCTGACGGTTTACAACGAGCCGATCGTGCAGCCCGCCGAACCGGACGGCGTCGACGTCGAGGGAATCCTGCGCGGCATCTACCGGCTGGACGATGCGCCCGACGGCGACGGGCCCGAGGTGCAGTTGCTCGCCTCCGGGGTGGCGGTGCCGTGGGTCCGTGAGGCCCGCCGCCTGCTGGCCGAGGACTGGGGCGTACGCGCCGGCGTGTGGTCGGTGACCAGCTGGAACGAGCTGCGGCGCGAGGCCCTGGAGGCCGACCAGCACAACTTCCTGCACCCGGACCAGCCGGCGCGCACCCCGTACGTGACCGCCAAGCTGGCGGACGCCTCCGGGCCGTTCGTCGCCACCAGCGACTTCGACCACCTGGTGCCCGACCAGATCCGCGCCTGGGTGCCCGGCAACTTCCACACCCTCGGCGCGGACGGCTTCGGTTTCTCCGACACGCGCGCGGCCGCGCGCCGCCACTATCTGATCGACGCCGAGTCCGTCGTCGTCAAGGCGCTGCAGGCGTTGGCCGAGCAGGGACAGGTGGATCGGTCCGCGGTCGCCCAGGCGATCGCCCGCTACCGGCTCGAGGACGCCTCCGCGGGTCGCTCCGGCGCTCAGGGCGGGGAGGCCTGAGCCGCTGACCGTGGGTCGTGCGGCGGCGTCGGCGAGCCGAGACTCGCCGACGCCGCCGCAGCTCCTTCAGTCAGTCTTCAGCCACGGCACGCACGTCGGGGTCGGTGCCGGAGTAGTAGTGCGCGTCCCGGTAGCGGGGGCGCATCAGGTTCTCCGGGCTGAGCAGCTCGTCGAGCGTGGCCTCGTCCAGCAGGCCCATCTCCAGCACGACCTCGCGCACGTTGCGTCCGGAACGGGCGCATTCGCGCCCCACCAGGTCGCCATTGTGGTGGCCGATCACCTCGTTCAAATAGGTGACGATGCCGATGGAGTTCATGACGTTGCGGCGGCAGACCTCCGCGTTGGCCTGAATTCCCACCACGCACAGGTCCTTGAGCGTCACCAGCGCGTGGCGCAGCAGGCGGATGGACTCGAAGCAGGCCTGGGCGATCACCGGCTCCATCACGTTGAGCTGCAGCTGCCCGGCCTCCGCGGCCATCGTCACCGTCAGGTCGTTGCCGATCACCTTGAAGCAGACCTGGTTGACCACCTCGGGGATGACCGGGTTGACCTTGGCGGGCATGATCGAGGAGCCGGCCTGCCGCTCCGGCAGTCGGATCTCGGCCAGCCCCGCCCGCGGCCCGGAGGACAGCAGCCGCAGGTCGTTGCAGATCTTGGACAGCTTCACGGCCAGGCGCTTGATGGCGGCGTGCATGGACACGTAGGCGCCGGTGTCGCCGGTGGCCTCCAGCAGGTTGTGGGCGCCGGTGACCCGCAGCCCGGTGACTTCCGCCAGGTGGCGTACCACCGCCTCCCGGTAGCCGGGCGGGGTGTTCAGTCCGGTGCCGATCGCGGTGGCCCCCAGGTTGACCTCCAGCAGCAGCGCCGAGTTGTTCATCAGCCGCGGGATCTCCTCGTCCAGCAGCTCGGCGAAGGCGCGGAACTCCGAACCCAGGCTCATGGGGACGGCGTCCTGCAGCTGGGTGCGCCCCATCTTGAGCACGTCGGCGAACTCCTTGCCCTTGGCCAGCAGGGCGTCGATCAGGTCGCACAGGTCCATCTCCAGGGCGTTGACGGCCCGGTACATGCCCAGCCGGAAGCCGGTGGGGTAGGCGTCGTTGGTGGACTGGGACTTGTTGACGTGGTCGTTGGGGTTGACGATGTCGTAGCGGCCCTTGGCATAGCCCAGGTGCTCCAGGGCGAGGTTGGCGATGACCTCGTTGGTGTTCATGTTGACGCTGGTGCCGGCGCCACCCTGGAAGACGTCGATCGGGAACTGGTCCAGGCAGCGGCCCGCCTTCAGCACCTGCTCGCAGGCCCACACGATCGCGTCGGCGATGTCCTCGGCGACGGTGCCCAGTTCCTTGTTGGTCAGGGCGGAGGCCTGCTTGACCTCCACCATGCCGCGCACGAACTCCTCCTGGTCCCCCACGGTCTCCTTGGAGATGCGGAAGTTCTCGGTGGCGCGCAGGGTGTGGATCCCCCAGTAGGCGTCCAGGGGCACCTGCCGGGTGCCCAGCAGGTCCTCCTCGGTACGGGTGGCTGTGGTGGCTGGGGTCATGATTCCTCCGTCCGCGCCGCGGGGCGCTCACCGCCGTCGGCCGGGGTGCCCCGCGGGGAGTCGACGGCGCCTGCCCCGCACCCTGCCGACCTTACCGGCCCGCGCGCCTGCGGGTGCCGCGCAGCGCCGTCCGCCGGCATTCCGTCCCCGGCGGCAAGGGCCGCTAGCATCGTCGCATGGACCAGCTCAGCGCCCCGGCCGTCACGGCCCTGCGGGAGGCGCAGAACACGCTCATCGAGCATTCCCTGGACCGCATCAGCGCGGCCCTCCCCTGGTATCACACGCTGTCGTCCGCCTCGCGCGACCAGATTCAGAAGGTGGCACGGGTGGGCGTGACCATGTTCGTGGACTCGGTGGGTGAGCGGGGCGCGGAGGTGGATCCCTCAGGCATCTTCAACGTCGCCCCGGTTGCGCTGACTGGCGCCGTAACCCTGGAGCAGACCCTGGATCTGGTGCGCACCGTCGTCGACGTCGTCGAGGAGGAGGCCCCCAATGTCGTCCCGGCCGCCGGGCATGACGCCGTCCGGGTGCGGGTACTCACCTTCGGCCGCGACGTCGGCTTCGCCGCGGCGAAGGTGTACGCCCGCGTGGCCGAGGCCCGCGGCGCCTGGGACGCCCGCCTGGAGTCGGTGGCGGTCGACGCGATGCTGCACGACTCCGCCGACGACGCCGCCACCCGCGCCGGCGCAGCCGGCTGGCGCGGCACCGGGCCCGTCGTCGCCATCGTGGCGCGCACGGTGCTGGATGCCCTGGCCACTTCCCGGCTGCGGCACGAGTGCCGCCAGTGGGCGCAGGACTGCCTGGTCTCGGTGCACAGCGACTCGGTGATCGTGGTACTCGGCGGCGATTCCGCCGATGAGACGACCGATGCCGCGGCGCAACGGACACAGCTGCTCGCCGCCGCCGACCGCATCGCCGTGGAACTGGACGGGGCTGTGGTGATCGGGCCGGTGGTCGACGGCGTCGCCCAGGCCGGCCGGTCCCTGCGCTCGGCACTGGCGGGGCTGCGTGCGCTGCCCGGCTGGGCCGAGGCCCCCAACCCGGTGCGCGCCGACGACCTGCTGCCCGAACGCCTACTCGACGGCGACCCGCTGGCGGTCGAACAGATTCGGGCACTGGTAACCGAACCGCTGCGGGAGATGGGCGAGCTCTACGAGGAGACCGTCGCCACCTACCTGGCACTGGGCCGGAGCCTGGAGATGACGGCGCGTACTCTGTTCGTCCACGCCAACACCGTCCGCTACCGGCTGGGGCGCGTCAGCAAGCAGACCGGTTGGGACGCGACCGACGCCCGCGACGGCCTGGTGCTGCACCTGGCGGTGATCGTCGGCCGGCTCGCCGCCGGCAACTCGCACTAGCCGCCCGGACCGGCCCCGACACCACCCGATCCTTCACAACCAAGCCCATCAGCACGAAAACCACGAAAACATCAAGGAGAACGCCATGGCCGACGCCCCCACCGATATCCTCGCCGCCGTTACCGAAATCGTCGCGGAAGAGGCCGATGTGGACACCACACTGGTCTCGCCGGAGACCCGTTTCGCCGACGACCTCGACATCGACTCCCTGGGGCTGCTGACCATCGCCACCCAGGTGGAGGAGCGCTTCGGCGTCACACTCGACGACGCGCTCATTCCGACCGTGAAAACCGTTGGCGCACTCGTGGACCTCGTGGGCGCTCAGAAGCGCTGAAGACCCCGACCGTCTCGACGCCGCCGAGCAGCCCGTGTCGCCCGCATCCGCCCTCGATCCACGCGCCGTCGTCGTAACCGGGCTGGGAAGCACCAACCCGCTGGCCGGAGACGCGCCCGGCACGTGGCGGGAGCTGCACGCCGGCCACTCGGCGGTGCGCCCACTGGATGCCGGATGGGCGGGAGACCTGCCCGTGCGGATCGCCGCGCCGCTCGCCGTCGACCCCGCCACGCAGCTGTCCGCCCGGCAGCGGCGTCGGCTGGACCGGTCGAGCCAATGCGCGCTGGTGGCCGCCCACGAGGCATGGTCGGCCGCCGGTGCCCCGGAGGCGGATCCCGAGCGGCTGGCGGTGTCCGTGTCGCCCGGCATCGGGCCGGTGCTGTCCGTCATGGGCGCCTGGGACGCCCTGCGCGAGCAGGGGCCGCGGCGGGTGCCGCCGACGGCGATACCGGCGCTCATGCCCAATGCGCCGGCCGCCGCGGTGGGGCTGGAGCTGGGGGCGCGGGCCGGCGTGCACGCGCCGGTGTCGGCGTGCGCGTCTGGGGCGGAGGCGATCGCCTACGGGGCCGACCTGATCGCCCTGGGTCGCGCCGACGTCGTCGTCGCCGGGGGCACGGACGCCGCCCTGCACCCGATGGTGATGGCGGCCTTCGCCGCCATGCGCGCCCTGTCCACCCGCAATGACGCCCCGGCCGGCGCCTCGCGCCCATTCGCTCCGGATCGGGACGGCTTCGTGCTGGGTGAGGGGGCCGGCATGCTGGTGCTGGAGGCGGCCGAGCATGCGGCCGCGCGGGGCGCGCGTGCACTGGCGGTCCTGGCCGGGAGCGCGGTCACGGCCGACGCCTACGACGCCGTGCGCCCGGAGCCAGGCGGTGCCCAGCAGGAGCGGGCGCTGCGCCTGGCCTTGCAGCGCGCCGGGCTGGAGGCCGCACAGGTCGGGCACGTCAACGCCCACGCCACCTCCACGCCCGCAGGCGACGCGGTGGAGGCGGCGGTGCTGGCGCGGACCGTGCCCGGGGCGGGCGTGTCGGCGACCAAGTCCGTCACCGGGCATCTGCTCGGCGGGGCGGGCGGCCTGGAGGCGGTGCTGACGGTGATGGCGCTGTACGAGCGTCGACTGCCGCCGACGCTGCTTCCCGGCGGTATCGACCCGGCCATCACGGGACTCGGCCTGGACGTGGTGGGACCGGAGGGACGGGATGCCCCCGGGCTGGAAGCGGCCGTGAGCACGTCCTTCGGCTTCGGAGGCCACAACGTGGCGCTCGCCTTCACCCGCCTTCCCTAGCTTCCAAAGTCACCAAGACCGGTGGACCCGCCCCCAAGACCGGTAGCCAAAACCACCGAAGTCGGTTGATCTTACGCACCGAGGTCGGTCGAAGTGGCGGGCGGAGCGCTGGGGCTGCAAGGCGGCCGGTCGCGGAGGCTCAGCCGACTCGGTGCAACCAGCGCACGGGGGCACCGGCACCGGCGTAGCGGAAGGGCTCGAGCTCGTCGTCCCAGGCCTGCCCGAGGGCGAGGTCGAGCTGGCGGCGCATGACCGCGGGCTGGTCGGCGTGGGCCAGGGCGGCACGCACCCGGTCCTCGGGAACCACGACGTTGCCGTGCACGTCGGTTTGCGCGTGGAAGATGCCCAGGTCGGGGGTGTGCGACCAGCGTCCGCCGTCGTAACCGGGCGACGCCTCCTCCGTGACCTCGTAGCGGAGGTTCGCCCAGCCGCGCAGGGCACTGGTGAGTTGAGCGCCGGTGCCGACGCGTCCGACCCAGCTGGTCTCGGCGCGCATCATCCCGGGTGCGGCGGGCTGCTCGGTCCACTCGAAGTGGACACGACTACCCAGCACCTCGGCCACGGCCCACTCGATGTGCGGGCACAGGGCGCGGGGCGCGGAGTGCACGAAAAGTACACCGCGGGTGTAGGCACCGTTCACGGGGATCGCCTCCTGGTTGTTCCGAGATTCGTCTTCCCCAACGTTCTCGAATCATCCGGGCGCTTCGCGTGACGCACGCGGCGTGCGACATCATGATGCCAGAGCCGAAGGCGCAATGCCAGCCGCCGGGCCGACATCACCGCATCCGGAGACGTGCCGCCCGTCTCAGGCCGCGCCGGTGCCGCGGCGGGCGCGGATCACGGCGTGTGGTCCAGCATCGCCAGGATCGTGTACCTACCGGGCAAGCGCCCAGGGGCCGGCGGGTCCCGCAGGCGCAGGGAGGGATGCGCCTAGTTGGACCGCGTTCCTCCAGTTGGACCCCTGTCCCCCCGTTGGACCGCCGTAGCCGCCGGTTACAGCGGTCCAACGGGGCGTGGGCGGTCCAAGCAGGGACAGGCCGCCACTCGCACACCGCCGACCCGCGGCGCCGGCGGTGTCCTCAGGATGCCCACCGGTACACCAGCCCTCCGCCGCACGCCTGGCGATCAGCCGTCCGCTTGCCTCTACGATCACGGGCATGCCAGCTGAAACGAAGGACTCTTCTCGACGTCTGCAGTTGTGGGAGCACGTCACCGAGTGGCCGCTCATCGTCGCCGCCGTCCTCTTCCTCACCGCCTATGCCTGGGAGGTGATCGCGGACCTTCAGGGTTCTGCCCGGCGTCTCCCCGAGGCGGTGATGAACGTCGTTTGGGTCGTGTTCGCCGTGGACTACGGTGCCCGTCTCGCCCTGGCCTCCGATCGTCGCCACTGGTTCGCCCACCACCTGCTGGACCTCGCCATGGTTGCGCTGCCCATGTTGCGGCCGCTTCGGCTGGTACGGCTGTTGGCCCTGGTCGGCGTCCTTCAGCGCAGCGCCGGGACCGCCCTGCGAGGACGGATCACCGCCTACACGGCAGGGAGCGTGGCACTGCTCTCCCTCGTGGCTTCGTTGGCGGTATTGGACGCCGAACGCGGAGCACCGGGAGCCTCCATAACCAGCTTTCCGGACGCGCTGTGGTGGTCGCTGGTCACCATCACCACCGTCGGTTACGGTGACCTCGCACCCGTCACGACCGTCGGCCGAGCCACCGCAATACTGCTAATGATTGGCGGCGTAGCACTGATCGGCGTGGTGACCGCCACGCTCGCCTCCTGGATCATCTCCCTGGTCGCCGAGGAGAACGCCGAGCAGGAGGCGGCTACGCGCGCTCAGGTCGCAGACCTACAAGGTGAAATCGCCGCACTCTCCGAGCAGATCCAGCGCCTTACGGAGCCACGCGCCGCAGTCGCGGGTGCCGCGCTGGTTGAAGACGACAAAAGCCCCGCCCGTGAGGGCGAGGCCGACGTTCGGCTCCCGCGGTTGGACTCGAACCAACAACCCTCCGATTAACAGTCGGATGCTCTGCCATTGAGCTACGCGGGATCGCGCTTGGCGCGGGTGGAACTTTAGCAAGCCGCGGGCGCCGACGTCGAATCTGCCCCGTTGCTCAACCTGGCGCCAGCGCACCGGAAAGTCAGCCTGTGGGCAGTCCCACACCGTCGCGGGCGCGCCGAATGAGCTCCTCCAGCGCCGCGCCGTCGGCCTCGTCCAGTGCCGCTGCGTCATCGGTGGACAGGTCGGAGGCCGTGTACAAGCGACCATCCGAGTCGCGGCGCACACTGACGGTTACACGTCGACCACCCGGCAGCTGCCCGGTGACCGCGTGCACCAGGGCCGACTCGACCCCCTGCCGCAACGCGCGGGCGAACGGGGCGACATCCACCGCCACGGCCTTCTCCCCGCGGCTGACCGCCTCGGGCACCGTCAGCACCAGCGGCCGGCGGGTCGCATCCGTCCAGGTGAGTGTGAAGGTCGCGGCCTGGGCGTCCCAGCGGCCGCGCTCAACCTCATGCCAGCCCCGCCTCAGTTCGACCCCGCCGTGGCCGACAACCGTCAGATAGTTGGCGGTGGCCGCGGCCCAGCGGGAGTCGTCCTCAACCAGTGGCACGGCCCCGAGCAGGGGGCCGTCGTCGGGCACCATTGCCGCCAGGACGGGTGGGATCGCGGCGCGGCGACGCAGGCGCGCGGCAACACCGGAACGCCATGCGGGCCGGGCGGAAGAGGCTTTACGGATCGGCGCCATCATGCCCCCCAGGCTAGCCGCCACCGACGGCGACGCGCACCCGAGTGCGAGACGCGCCGCGGAACGTGCGAGGATGGCCCCATGGCATACCGCGACATCCGCATTATCGGCGACCCGGTGCTGCGCACCGTGTGCGACCCGATCACCGACATCGACGACTCCGTCAAGTCACTGGTGGAGGACCTGCTCGAGACCGTCAACGAGGACGGCCGCGCGGGCCTGGCCGCCAACCAGATCGGCGTCAGCCTGCGCGCCTTCTCCTGGCACATCGACGGCGAGATCGGCTACATCCTCAACCCCCGGATCGTCGAGCTCTCCAAGGACGAGTTCCAGGACGGCGAGGAGGGCTGCCTGTCGGTGCCCGGCCTGTGGTACCCGACGGAGCGCGCCTGGTACGCGCGCGCCGAGGGCATCGACCTGGACGGCAAGAAGGTGGTCGTCGAGGGCGAGGAGCTCATGGGACGTTGCATCCAGCACGAATGCGACCACCTGGACGGACACCTGTACCTGGACCGCCTGTCGCGCAAGAACCGGGCCAAGGCCATGCGCGAGTTGCGCGAACGCGGGCTGTAACCCCCGCGCCGCCCGGGCCACTACTCGCCGACCTGCTCCGAGCGATCCTCGCGGTCTGCTCGCAGCCTAACCGGTTCAGGCCCCGCGGGCCATCTGCATGCGTCGGTTCTCCAGGCCGACGATCTCCTCGAACAGCTCCCGGTAGCCGTCCTCATTAGGGTTCATGCGCCGTTGCCGTGAGCGCAGCTCCGTAAGTCGCCGGTTGATGCCCGTGCGGGCCAGCGAGGACAGCACGCCCGAGGCATAGCGCTCGACGGCGTCCGGATCCGGTTCGGCCTCGCGGTTGCCCCGCGGGGCGGGCAGCGGAAGCGGGGCGACGGCGAGCTCGGTCACCGCGGCGGCGATCGGCCCAATGGCACCCGCACGCACCTGCTCCAGCCAGTGCGTGGTGGCGCGCTTGACCGCGTCGGGTCCCGTTAGTCCCGCCGCCTGCGCCTGCTGCACGAGCCCGTCCACCTCGGCCGCTCCCCCGGCCGCTTCGATCGCCTCGAAGACCGCGCGATGGACAGGCACGGAGAAGGCCACCGCGTTGATGTCATCCGCACCCACACGGGCCGCCACCTGTGGTGCCTGCACGATGACCTCCAGCGCCTGCCGTTCAAGCTTCTCCACCGGATCGGTCACCGGCGGCAGGCCGGGCCGCTCGACCGGGCCCGCCGTGGTCAACTCGTCGGGCGGCCCGAACTGGCTGTTCTGGCTGTACGGTCCCGGCCCGCCGGCGGGGTTGGCGGCGTGCCCCCCGCGGCGCTCATAGGCGCGCACGGCGCCCACCGCCTCGGACTCCGGCAGTCCCAGCCAGCCGGCCAGGCGCCGGGTGTATTCGCGCTTGAGCGCCCGGTCGCGGATACCGGCGACGACGGGCGCGGCCGAGCGCAGGCCCTGTACGCGCCCCTCGGCGGTGTCCAGGTTGAGGTTGGCCAGGGAGGCGCGAATGACGAACTCGAACAGGGGCACGCGCCGGCTCAGCAGGCGGGGAATCGCATCCGGGCCCTCCTCCATGCGCAGGTCGCACGGATCCAGGCCGCGCGGCTCGACGGCGACGAAGGTCTGGGCGGCGAAGTGCTGGTCCTCCCCATAGGCGCGCAGGGCGGCCTTCTGGCCGGCGGCGTCACCGTCGAAGGTGAAGATGATCTCCCCGCCGCGGGTCCGGTTGCCGGCGATCACCCCGGCGGAGGGGTCGGCGGCGTCCCCGAGCAGGCGGCGCACGATGCGCACGTGGTCCGGGCCGAAGGCGGTGCCGCAGGTGGCCACGGCCGTGGTCACCCCGGACAGGTGGGCGGCCATCACGTCCGTGTAGCCCTCGACGACGACGATCTTGTGGGAGCGGGCGATCTCCGCCTTGGCCAGGTCCAGGCCGTAAAGGACCTGGCCCTTGTGGTAGATGGCGGTCTCGGGCGTGTTGAGGTACTTGGGGACGGTTTTGTCCGCGTCCGACAGGCGGCGCCCGCCGAAGCCGACCGTGGCGCCGGTGACGTCCCGAATGGGCCACATCAGCCGGTCGCGGAAGCGGTCGTAGATGCGCCCGGAGCTGCCGCGCCCGCACAGTCCGGACTCCACCAGTTCCCGCTCGGTGAAGCCGTGGGAGCGCAGCACGCCCGCCAGATTGTCCCACCCCTCCGGGGCATAGCCCACCCCGAAGTGGGCGGCGGTGTTGCGGTCGAAACCACGACCGGTCAGGAAGTCCCGTCCGGTCTGGGCGGCCGGTGTGGCCAGCTGCTCCTGGAACCAGGACTCGGCCAGGCGGTTGGCCTCCAGCAGCCGCTGCCGAGTGCCCGGCTCGACGCCGCGTTTGACCGTCCCGCCCTCCTCGTAGCGCAGCTGCACGCCCACGCGACCGGCCAGGTACTCCACCGCCTCCGTGAAGGACAGGTGATTGATCTTCTGCACGAAGTCGATGACGTCGCCGCCCTCGCCGCAGCCGAAGCAGTGCCACAGCCCCAGCTGGGGGCGGACGTTGAAGGAGGGGGTGCGCTCGTCGTGGAAGGGACACAGGCCCTTCAGGGAGCCCACTCCCCCGCTTTTGAGCGTGACGTGCTCGCCGACGACGTCCTCGATTTTGGCGCGCTCGCGCACCGCGTCGATGTCCTCGCGCTTGATCAGTCCCGCCATGGCCTCATCCTAGGCGAGGGGTGCGACAGGAATGGACGGCGATTGCCCCAGCCGACTCCGCCCACGGCCGGGCAGTAACGGCTTGCACCGCGGGAAGTGCTCACACCGCGGACAGCAACCCGCACAGGCGGGCATGCCAGGCCTGCGCGGAGGTGTCGGTCAGGGAGGCGATCTGGTCCACCACGGCCCGGAGGCGCCCGGCGTCGTCGGCGGCCTGGTGCCAGGCGGCCGCGAAGATGGGCTCCAGGTGCGCACCGTTGCTCTCGAGCAGGGCGTCGGCGAGGTCGAACAGTTCGGTGCGCTGGCGCAGGTAGACGGGCTCATGCTCGCGGGGTGCCATCACATAGCGCACGGCCGCGCCCTTGAGCACCAGGATCTCGGCGGAGGTCTCCTCGGGAATGACCAGGTCGGCGTCGTAGCGGGTCAGTGGCCCCTCCCCGAAGACCTCCCGGGTGGCACGCGCGACTGCGGAGACGAAACGGCCGATGAGCTGGCTGGTGAGGTTCTTCAGCTGTGCCGCGTCCGCCAGTGCCCCCGTGTAACTGTGTATCCAGAACGGTTGCGCGGCCAGGCGCTCCCAGGCGGCGCCGAGCGCGTCGGCGCTCATGCGCCCGCCGTACCAGGCACGGGTGGCGTCGACGACGGTGACGACCTCGGCGGGGTCGGCGAGCCGGGCGGGGTCCATCTTGAACAGGGCGATGGCGTCCTCGACGTCGTGCACGGAGTAGCCGACGTCGTCGGAGAAGTCCATGATCTGGGCCTCCAGGCAGCGGCGGTTGGCGGGAGCACCGGCACGCATCCAGGAGAAGATCTCGCGGTCGTCGTCGTAGCAGCAGTACTTGACCGCGGAGCGACCACCGGGGCCGCCCGGCCCCTCGCCCTTGGCCCACGGGTACTTGGCGACCGCGTCCAGGCTGGCGCGGGTGAGGTTCACGCCCACGCCGCGCCCGTGGGCGTCCAGGGTCTTGGGCTCCAGGCGCGTGAGGATGCGGAAGGTCTGCGCATTGCCCTCGAAGCCGCCGATGGACTCGGCCACCACGTTCAGGGCCTGCTCCCCGTTGTGCCCATAGGGCGGGTGGCCCAGGTCGTGGGACAGGCAGGCCGCGTCGACGACGTCGGGATCACAGCCCAGCGCCTGCCCCAGGGCGCGACCCACCTGGGCGACCTCCAGGGAGTGAGTCAGCCGGGTGCGCACGAAGTCGTCCGCGGAGGGCCCCAGCACCTGTGTCTTGGCGCCCAGGCGGCGCAGGGCGGAGGAGTGCAGCACCCGGGCGCGATCGCGCTCGAAGGGCGTGCGCTGCGGATTCTTGGGCGGCTCGGGCAAGAAGCGCGCCACATCGTCGGCGCCGTAGCCCACCAGGTCACCGGTGTCCTCGCCCATGACGCCGCCTGCCTCCGGTGCGACGGCGGCCGGTGAGTGCGGATGTGAGATGGACATGAGTCCAACGTATCGCAGCACTTGTGGCAGCGGCGTTCCTGACGGCGGGTTACTATGAGTCACGCTCTAGCCGAATGGCTTAGCAGGATGTCTTGTCATCGGGCAGCGCCCGTGCCCGTGCGGGCCCGGGTCAGCCCGCAGGTCCGGGGCACAACCCGGCGGAAGGGAGCCAGTTGCCGTGAGCACCACGACGACGCTCATCCACCGCGCATACGCCGGCCCGGTCGAGTGGTGGCGCGACACGCTCGTATACGAGGTCGTCTCCCCCGAGCTTGGGGCTGAGCAGCTGGGCGATCTGGGCAATGTCTGCGAGCATGTCGTCTCCCTCGGCTTCGGGGCCGTACTGATACGCCCTTCCCGTCTGGCTACCAGCACCGACATCGCCGAGTTCCGCCGCTTCGCCGATCGCGCCCACGAGCAGGGTCTGCGCGTGATCGTGCGCATCTCCGGCGCACTGGGGCCGGTGACCGGACTCCACGCCCACGAGGCCAACCCGATTCTGGTCGGCGAGGAACGCGGCTTCGAAGGCCTGGTGGAAAGGGCCGGCTGTTTCCTCGCCGCCGGCGCCGACGGCGTGGATCTGGGCACGATCATCCCACCCGAGGTGTGGGACCAGTCGGATCTGCAACGACTCAGCAACTATTTCACGCTGATGCAGTCCCTGTTGGCACAGCACGTGCCCGATGGGACGCTGGGTGCGGACGTTTCCGCCAGCTACCCCGACGCGCTGCGCCATCACCTCCAGGACGACTGGCTGCACCACCTGCGCGACGACCGACTCATGCTCTCACGCTGGGACCCCCAGTCGCTCACCGACGCCATCACCCATTCCCTGCGCGAGCACGACCGCTTCGGCGCCGCCCCCGTGTGGCGCTTCCTGCCCGGCTACCGACTGGTGGATCGGGCCAACCCCGGTGACGGCAGCCGCTGGTTCGAGACCGCGCCCGACCCGGAGCTGCGGCGGCGTGCGCTGGCACTGCAGGCGTTGGTACTGGCGCTGCCCGGCTCCGTCTACCTGCGCCAGGGTGATGAGATCGGTCTGCCCGACGCAGACAAGCCCACCGACCCGCTGGCGCTGGCCGAGTTGGTGCAGACACAGGCCGCTTCTCAGGGCACCCAGTTCGGCTCACCGCTGGCCACCGTTCGCCATGCCACCTATGTACGCCACGAGCACCATCTTGCAGCGGCGCCCTTCGCCTTCGTGCAGGGCCTGGACTGGTCTCCACGGGACGTGCTGACGGCGCTGACGCGGGATGTGCTAGTGCTGGTCAACACCTCCTCGCGGGCGCTCTTGTTGCCGGAGCACGCCGAGGTGCTGTTGTCCTCCGCGCAGCTCGGGCAAGACGGCGACAACCTGGTCGTGCCCCCGGCGACGACGGTCTGGGCGGCCGCGGCGACTGTCGCCTAAGGTACTTTTCTGCAACAACTTTGCAGCGAGACCCCCTTCTCCTTGCATGGCTTGCACAGGCGCGTTACATTTTTTGCCGTCAATCGCAAGCTCCCATCCGATTCGAAGGAGAATCACGGTGTCCCTCAATCGCCGGTCGTTCCTCTCTATGACCGCTATCGCCACCACCCTCGCCGCCGCTGCCGCCTGTGGCTCAGACAACACCTCCACCGCCGCCTCGCAGGCCCCGGCCGAAGCCACCGACGGCTCCACCGACGAGCAGGTCGTCCGCGACACCAACGCCGACCTGGTCATCTGGACCGACGAGGTCAAGGCGGGCGCGCTCAAGGACATCGCCCAGCAGTGGGGCGACGAACAGGACATCACCGTGGCGGTGCAAACAGTCGCCAACGACGAATTGCAATCCAACTTCATCGCCGCCAACTCGGCCGGCAACGGCCCGGACATGATCGTGGCCGCACACGACTGGATCGGCAACCTGGTGCAGAACGGCGCCATCTCCCCCATCACCCTCGACTCGGCCGCCGAGTCCAACTACAGCCAGGTCGCCCTAGACGCCGTGACCTACGACGGCCAGTACTACGGCGTGCCCTACTGCGTGGAAACGCTGGGCCTGTTCGTCAACACGGACCTCACCGACGTCACCGAGCCCGCCACCATCGAGGAGCTCGTCGAGGCCGGCCAGGCCTCCGGCGCCGACGTCGTGCTCTCCCTGCCCGTGGGCGAATCCGGAGACGCCTACCACATGGAGCCGCTGTACACCTCCGGCGGCGGCTACCTGTTCGGCACCAAGAGCGACGGCTCCCTGGACGCCACCGACGTCGGCGTCGGCGGCGAGGGGTCCATCGCCGCCGCCGAGAAGATCGGTGGACTGGGCGAGCAGGGCGTGCTGGCCACCTCCGTCACCAGCGACAACGCCATCTCCCTGTTCACCGAGGGCAAGGCCGCCTACCTGATCTCCGGCCCCTGGGCACTGGGCGACATCAACACCGCCGGCATCAACTTCGAGCTGTCCAAGATCCCCGGCTTCGAGGGCATGGAGGACGCCCGCCCCTTCGCCGGCGTCAACGCCTTCTACGTGGCCGCCGCCGGCGCCAACAAGGCCTTCGCGGAGACTTTCGTGGCCGACGTCGCCAAGGACTCCACCATCGCGGAGGCCATGTACGCGATCAACCCGCTGCCGCCGGTCCAGGAGGACCTGGCCAGCAAGCTGGAGTCGAGCGACGCCAACATGGTCAAGTTCATGGAGTTTGCAGAGAACGCCGACCCGATGCCGGCAATCCCCGAGATGTCCGCCGTCTGGGGCCCGCTGGGCATGGCCGAGGCCAACATCGTCGGTGGTTCGGACCCCGAGTCCACCATGACCAGCGCCGGCGACGAGATCCGTTCCACGCTCGGACTGTGAACCGCGGGTGAGGGCCGGCGGCCTCGCCGCCGGCCCTCACCATGACCGCGCCTCCCGGCCGTCGCCCGCCGGCCGCCGACGGCCCCCCTGACCTGCGCCGACCGCTCCCCGAGCCGGCCGGACGCTCGCCCTGTCTGTTTTTCATATCTGTTTTCACGTCTGTTTTCACGCCTGTCTCTTCAGCCTCTTTCAGCATTGTGAAAGGTCCTTCGACGATGACGTCCCCAACCGCCCACAAAGACGGCGCCCACGCCGCCACAGGCGCGGACCAACCCGAATCCTCCCGGCGCACGCTGCGGGAGCGGACCACGACGATCCGCTCCGTGCTCGGACGAGTGCTCGTCCTCGGCGCCGCCCTGGCCCTGGCCGCCTACCTGGTGCCGCTGCTCATCGCCGCGCGCATGTGGCTGTGGCTGTTCATCGTGGTGACGGCCACCGTCGCCATCTTCGTGCTGTACTCCACCCACCGGTTCATCCCGGGCAAGTACTTCTTCCCCGGCACCTTCTTCCTGGCGGTCTTCCTGATCGTCCCGATCGTGATGACGATCCAGACCGCCTTCACGAACTTCGGTGACGGATTCCGCGGCACCAAGGAAGACGCCATCACCACGATCACCAACAACTCCGTGGTCCAGGCCGCCGACTCCCCGCTGTACAACCTGTCGGTGGCCACGACCGGCAGCGCGGAAGAGGGTCCCTTCACCCTGTTCCTGGTGGACACCGAAACCGACGAGGTGCTTTACGGGGCCGACGGCGAGACGGTTCAGCCCGCCACCGACGTGGACCTGACGGTCACCGACGGCTTCGTCACCGCCGCCGACGGCTACACCATCCTGACCGGCAAGCAGATCAACACCGCCTACGACACCATCTCCAACCTGACCCTGTCGGTCTCCGACGCCAGTGCCATCAAGGTCCAGGGCGTGCGCTCCGCCTTCGAGGGCACCAAGACGATGGTGTACGACGAAGCAGCCGACTCGATAACGAATGTTCAGACGGGCGACGTCTACACGGTGCAGAAGGTCGGCAGCTCCGACTATTTCGTCAACGCCAACGGCGACAAGCTCGCCCAGTCCTGGAAGCAGAACGTTGGCCTGGCCAACTTCCAGCGCCTGTTCGGCAACCAGAGCCTGCTCAAGCAGCTGGGCGGCGCCTTCGCCTGGACCCTGGTCTTCGCCGGCGGCTCCATGCTGCTGACCTTCCTGCTCGGCTACTTCCTGGCACTCACCCTCAACGACGACCGTATTCGCGGCAAGAAGCTGTACCGCTCCTTCCTGCTGCTGCCCTATGCGGTGCCCGGTTTCATCTCGCTGCTGATCTGGTCCAACTTCTACAACCGCGACTTCGGCCTGATCAACGAGATGCTGAATCTGCACATCAACTGGCTGGGTGACCCGAACTGGGCGAAGGTGGCCGTACTGCTGACCAACTTGTGGATGGGCTTCCCCTACATGTTCATCGTCTGCACCGGCGCCCTCCAGTCGATCCCCGACGACCTGAAGGAGGCCGCCCGTATCGACGGCGCCTCCGGCTGGCAGACCACCACCCGGGTGATCACCCCGCTGTTGCTGGTCTCGGTGGCGCCGCTGCTGGTGAGCACCTTCGCCTTCAACTTCAACAACTTCAACGCCATCCAACTACTCACCGAGGGCGGACCCTTCGCCGCCGGCGAGTACACGCGCGGCGGCACCGACATCCTCATCTCGATGGTCTACCGCATCGCCTTCGGCGGGTCGGGGGCCGACTACGGCTTCGCCTCCGCTGTCTCCGTCGTCCTGTTCGTCATCACCGGTGTCCTGGCCGCGGCGCAATTCACCGCCACCCGCCGCCTCGAAGACATCAACTGAAAGCGTCGGAAGGGACTGTTTGAAAATGACTGCAGCAAAAACCGCCACCACCTCCACGGCGCCCCGCCCCACCGGCGTCCCCGAGACGGCACCGAAACAGAACCAGATGCCTTTCAGCCGGTGGTTCCGCGAGATCGGCTGGCGTCACGTCGTCGGCGTGCTGGCGCTCGTGTTCGCCGCCTTCCCGATCTTGTACGTCATCTCCGCCTCGCTGAACCCCCTGGGCACCGTGGCCTCCACCTCGCTGATCCCCACCCGGGTAAGCCTGGTTAACTACCAGACACTGCTGGGCGGCGACAAGGGGCCATTCACCCGCTGGTACCTGAACACCATGATCGTGTGCGCGGTCGTGGCCGCGGCGCAGATCTTCTTCTCCGTGCTGGCCGCTTACGCCTTCAGCCGCTTCCGCTTCAAGGGGCGCCGCGGCGGCCTGCTGGCGCTGCTGCTGATCATGATGTTCCCCACCACCCTGTCGATGATCGCCATCTACAACATGATCTCCGGCATCGGCGACGTGCTGCCCAGCATCGGCCTGAACACGCTGCTGGGCTACTGCCTGGCGCTGATGGGCGGCGCCCTGGGGCAGGTGTGGCTGATCAAGGGCACCTTCGACACCATTCCCAAGGAGCTCGACGAGGCCGCCATCCTCGACGGCTGCACCCACTGGCAGGTCTTCTACCGCATTCTGCTGCCCTCCCTGAAGCCGATCCTGGCGACCACCTTCCTGCTGGCCTTCGTCGGCATCATCTCCGAGTTCCTGCTGGGCTCGATCTTCCTGACCGACGACTCCAAGAAGACCCTCGCCGTCGGCCTGTACGGCATGCTCTCCGGCGACCGCTCCAACAACCTCGGCATCTTCGCCGCCGGCTCGGTCATGACGATGGTGCCGGTAATCGCCCTATTCCAGTACTTGCAGAAGTACATCGTCGGCGGCGCCACCGCCGGCGCCGTCAAGGGCTGACCCCGCCCGTAATAGCCATCCCAAGAACCGATCGATGACCTGTCTGAACACCACGCACTATCTGAACCAGCCCCATCATGACACCGGGCCCGCCTACCTGCTGGGCACGCGCCGCCCCGGCGCCGAACTCAGCGCCAGACTGTGGGTGCCCGCCCCCTGGCAACCCGAGCACATCATCCTGCGCCAGGTGGTCGACGGCGAGCCGTCCCTGTCCGCCGCCCAGCTGGTGGCCCGCACCGACGCCGGGGCCTGGTGGGAGGCGACCCTCCGGCTCGTCAACCCCACCAACCACTACCGGTTCCTGCTGCTGACGCCGGACTCCGACCGCCCCTACGTCTGGTTCCACGCCGCCGGCCTGGCCGACCACGACGTCCCCGACGCCATGGACTTCCGGGTCCTGGCCGAAGACGATGCGCCCGACTGGGTACTCGACGCCGTGTGCTACCAGATCTTCCCGGACCGCTTCTCCGCCCATACCCCACCGCGTGAACGCACCGCCCCCGCCTGGGCGCAGGCACACGCGTGGCTCGACGAGCCGCCGGTCGCGGGAGACCCCAGCGGAGCGGCCTGGTACGGCGGCGATCTGGATGGAATCGTCGATCACCTGGATTACCTGCAAGAGCTGGGCGTCAACACCGTCTACCTGACTCCGGTCTTCCCGGCCGGCTCCGTGCACCGCTACGACTCCAACAGCTTCGACCACGTGGACGCGTTGCTCGGCGGCGACGCGGCGCTGGCCCGGCTGACTCAGGCCCTGCACGACCGCGACATGCGGCTGGTGCTGGACCTGACCACCAACCACACGGGCGTCACTCACGACTGGTTCCGGCGGGCCGTCACCGGACGCCAGCTATGGCTGGTGGCCGAGCACGGGCACGACGCCTCCGGCGACCTGACCGGGACCGGCTGGCAGGGCACCATGAACTACCACGGGTTCACCCGGCCGCTGTGGTCCTGGCTGGCCCACCCCGACCCGGCCGACGGCCTGAACTGGCTGGGTATCCCCACCGGGATCCCGCGCCTTCCCGGCGGGCCGATCTCCCAGGGGGTGCGCGAGTACACCGCACACATGCCGGCCACCTCCATCACCCACTCCATGAATCTGCTGGGCTCGCACGACACGCCCCGCATCCGCACCGTCGTCGGCTCCCGGGAGGCACAACTGGTGGCGGCCACCGCCCTGTTCACCGCACCGGGCGTGCCGACGGTGTTCTCCGGCGATGAGCTCGGAGCCACGGGACGCACCGGCGAGCACTCCCGCACCACCATGCCGTGGACCGCCCCGCCGGGCGCCGCCCCCACCGACGAGCTCGGCCCCGACGGCGCTTGGGGCCCTGTGGACCGCGTCACCCTGGGGCGCTACCGGCAGCTGAGCCGACTGCGCCACGAGTTGCCGGCGCTGCGTCGCGGCGGCATGCGCTGGGTGTACGCCGACGAGGACCTGCTGGTGTGGCTGCGCACTCACCCGGATGGCGACGTGCTGGTGGCGCTGGCCCGTGCCGCCGGTGCCACGGTGGACCTGCCGCTGGCGTGCCTGCCCGCAGGGGCGGTGGACGACGTGCATGCAATGGACGGCGTCGACGTCACCGTGATCGGCGGCGCGGACGGCCACCTGACCGTGAACGCCACCGGACCCGGTTCAGCCATCGTCACTTTGAGAGCGGTGCTTCCCCGCACCGATAAGATCTGCACGCACTAGGCGCGGTATGCATGGCTCGTCTCAACCCGTACCAAGTACCGCCGCGTGGCGGCAGTATCAGTCGGTTTCCCTTTAGGATGGGCATCGTGCAACAGCGCATCACCCTCGCCGACATCGCCGAGCAGGCGGGCGTCTCGACGGCGACCGTGTCACGGGTTCTCAACGGCAAGTCGAACGTAGCCGAAGCGACCCGACGTCAGGTGCTCGTCGCCCTCGACCTGCTCGGCTACGAACGCCCGGAGTCACTCCGCCAGACCTCGAAGGGACTGGTGGGGCTGATCGTCCCCGAGCTCACCAACCCGATCTTCCCCCTATACGCCCAGGAGATCGAGCAGCTACTCGCCCCCAGCGGGCACACCCCGCTGCTGTGCACCCAGACGCCGGGTGGCACCAGCGAGGACGAGTACATTGAGATGCTCGTGGACCGGGGCGTGGCCGGCATCATCTTCGTGTCCGGCCGCCACTCCGACACCGGCGGCGACGTCACCCGCTACCAGCGGCTGCGGGACCGGGGCGTGCCCCTGGTAACCGTCAACGGCAACGCATCCACCATCAAGGTGCCCGGATTCGCCACCGATGATCGGGCCGCGGCCCGCATGGCGGTAGACCACCTGGCCAGCCTCGGGCACACCCGCATCGGTCTGGCGACCGGCCCCGGGCGAATGGTGCCCGCACAGCGCAAGACCGCCGGCTACGAGGACGGCATGCGCGCCAACCTGCCCGACCAGCCGCTGCGCATCGTGGAAACGCTGTACACCTATGAGGGCGGCGCCAGCGCCGCAGGCAGGCTGCTGGAGCAGGACTGCACCGGCATCATCTGCGGGTCGGACATTATGGCGCTCGGCGTCATCTCCGGGGTGCGCGCCGCCGGCAAGCACGTCCCGCAGGACGTGTCCGTCATCGGCTACGACGACTCCCCGCTGATTCCCATGATGAACCCCCCACTGACCACGGTGCGTCAGCCGGTGGCCGCGATCTGCCGGGCGGCGGTAACCACACTGCTGTCCGCCATCGCCGGCGAGCATCCGGCCGACACGGAACTGCTGTTCAAGCCCGACCTGATTGTGCGCGGCTCCACGGCCCCCGCCCCGCACGCCATGGTCTCCTGATCTCTTCCCCCGGTCCCAAATCCCGCCGAGGGCGGTGCGAGGCTCTCAGCGGGACCAGGTGCGGGCCAGCCGCGCGCCGATCGCCTCCAACCGCGCGCCCACTGCCACCGCCCCGCCGGCATTCCACGCCTGGTCTTCCACCGTGCGCGGCTGTTCAAGCGAGTACGCCGACACGATGCCCGCCTCCGCGAGTTCACCGCGCGGCACGGCCAACCGGCCCGCCACCAGCACCGTCGGCAGAGCCCAGGCCCCAGCCGCCTCACCGACCACCGCGGTCACGGAGTCGGCGACGACGTCGTAGGCCTCGCCGGTGGCGGTCACCACCAGATCCTGCCCGTCCACGGAATCCTCCAGACCCAGCAGCAGCGCCAAGACGCGGGGGCCGGGCAGGGCGCGGGCGCCGAGGGCCCGCAACACCAGCGCCGCTCCCCCGCCGGCCCCCGTGCCCCGGGCGGTGGCGGATAGCAACTGTGCCTGCGTGGGCTCGCCGCCGACCACCGGGAGCGAGTCCGGCCGGGGCACGGCGGCCCGGGCCGCGATCTGCGACGCCGCGGCGCAGGCCCGCCGGTTCAGCGCCTGCGCACGCGCGCTAGACAGGCTGGTTAGGTCGCTCAGGCTCTGGCCGGCGCCGGACACACCCCCCAGCGGCGTGTCGTCGGCCAGGGCGAGCAGCAGCTCACGTCCATCGCAGAGTCCCCGGGCGGCTTCCAGACCGCCCATGCCGTCCAGCACTCCCGCTCCGCCGTCGTGGACGGCTGTGGATGCCAGGGTAACGATCAGCGTGTCACCGGGAGCGGTAGCACCGAGCGCCGCGGCCAGCGCCTGTCCCAGCCCCAGCGTCGTCCCGGCCTCGGCCTCGCGGGCCGCCTCATCGCGGCCGGACGGCAGACCGACCAGCCGAGCGGCGTCCAGCAGCCAGGTGGCTCCCGTCGCGCCCGCGCGGGGCGCGACCGCAGGCCGCAGGCGCAGCAGGTCCACCTCGCGGACCTCCCCCAACGGCCCGCGGGCCTGCAGCACCGCGCGGGAGATGACCGCCGCGGCGGGGATCGCCTGGGCGGTGCCGGGGCCGCCGTCGGGAAGCGGCAGCAGCGTGAGGACGTCGTCGGGGCGCTCGCCCGCCCAACCGGAGGCGAGTGCGTCTGCGGCGGCGGCCGCAGCCAGGCCGGTTTCCGGGGTCACCAGCGGGACACCGCCCGGCTCGGGGTACATGGGGCCGGGCGCCAGAAGTACGCGCATATACGTGTCCGCCTGCGCGAGGTCAGTCGGCGGAGGCCACGCCGCCGAGGCGCGCGAGCAGCAGGACATCCGCGGCGACGATGCGCTCGAAGTCGCCCAGGTGCATGGACTCGTCCTCGCTGTGGGCGCGCGTGTCCGGGTCCTCAATTCCTGTGACCAGTACCTGGGCGTCTGGGAAGGTCTGCTTCAGCGTGGCGATGAAGGGGATGGAGCCACCCTGGCCGATGTTGACCGCCTCAGTGCCGAAGGCCTGCGTCAGCGCCCAGTGGGCGGCGCGGGCGGCCGGGCTGTCGGCGCCGCCGTCGAAGGCGGGGCCCATCTCGCCCGCACTGACCGTCACCCGCGCCCCGAAGGGCGCATGGGTCTCCAGATGAGTGCTCAAGGCCGCCAGTGCGGCGGCCGGGTCCTGCCCGGGGGCGATGCGCATCGAGAGTCGAGCGGTGCAGGAGGGAGCGAGCACGTTGCCCGCCACCCGCAGCGGCGTCACGTCCATGCCGATGACGGACAGCGCCGGCTTGGTCCACAGCCGGGCGGTCAGTTCACCGCTGCCCGCCAGCCTCACGCCATCCAGCACGCCGGCGTCGGCGCGGAAGTCGGCGTCGGAGTAGTCCGGGGCGCCGGCCGCCACGGGCCGGGAGACGAGACCAGGCACGGCCACATCGCCGACGTCGTCGTGCAGGGTCGCCACCAGCCGACACATGGCGGTAACGGCGTCGATGATCGGACCTCCGTACTGGCCGGAGTGGAGGGCGTGGTCGAGCACGTCCAGACGCACATCCACCTGGATCACCCCGCGCAGGGAGGTGGTCAGTGCGGGCACCCCCACCCGCCAGTTGGAGGAGTCGGCCACCACGATCACGTCGGCCTCCAGCTGCTCGCGGTAAGCGTCCAGGAACGCCTCGAAGGACGGCGACCCGACTTCCTCCTCCCCCTCGATGAACACGGTCACCGAGCAGGGCAGCTGGCCGTCGTTCAGCTCGGCCGCCAACCGCAGGGCGTGCACCAGGGAGATGACACCGGCGCCGTCGTCGGCGGTGCCCCGCCCGTACAGCCGCTCGCCGCGCCGCTCGGCGGTGAAGGGGTCGGACTGGCGCCACTTGGAGGGGTCGCCGACCGGCTGCACATCGTGGTGGGCGTACAGCAGCACGCGCGGGGAGCCGACCGGGCCGTCACGGTGGGCCAGCACCGCCGGACGACCGGGGCCGTCGGGGCCGGGTACCGAGGTGACGCGGGCCTCCAGGCCGGCGTCGCGCAGCAGCGCAGCCACGTGCTCCGCGGAGCGCTCCACCTGGGCGGGGTCGTGCCCGGAGGCAGAGACGGAGGGAATGGCCACCAATTCGGTCAGGTCGCGGACAACCCGGTCGAAGGAGTCGTGGACGGCGGCGGAAACGGCGTCGGCATTGATCATGAGTTGCAGGGTAGCGCGGTTGAGCCGCTAACCTGTGGCCCGTGAGTCTGTTAGAGAAGCTGCCGTTCATCAAGCGCGACCGGTCCGGCGACGCCGCCGAGGCCGCCACGGCCGCCCCCGCCAAGACCTCCGGCAAGAAGGGCCGCCCCACCCCTAAGCGCAAGGATGCGCAGGCCCGCAACGTGCACCCGATCGTGCCCGCGGACCGCAAGGCGGCCAAGCGGGAGGCCCGCGCCAGGCAGGATGCGGCCTGGGAGCGCCAGCGCCAGGCCATGCAAACCGGCGACGAGCGCTACCTGCCCGCCCGCGACAAGGGTCCGATCAAGCGCTATATCCGCGACTACATCGACGCCCGCTACTCGCTCGGTGAGCTGTTCATCCCCTTCAGCTTCCTGCTGATCATCGTGTTCATCGGCTTCTCCTCGCGGAACACGCTGCTCAGCTATTACTTCATGCTGGCGGTCTACCTGTTCCTGTTCATCGCGATGATCGACGCCGTGATCTGCTGGCGGCTGCTGCGGCGGCGGCTGTACGCCAAGTTCGGCCAGGAGAAGGTCCAGTCGCAGGGGCACATTTTCTGGTACATCTTCTCCCGCTGTTTCAACCTGCGGCGCTGGCGCCAGCCCGCCCCCCAGGTGGCGCGCCGCCAGTACCCCGAATGAACGAATAAGCGCCCGAGTGGCCGAGCGCCCCTTCCCCTCGCCGAGGTCGGTTGATATGACGTCCTGCAGATCGCGCGGGATTGTTCCATGGAGGTACTTACCGGTCTAGGCTGGGGTCATGGTCGCATATCGTCATCTCGGCAGCTCCGGACTCAAGATCACCGAAATCACCTACGGCAACTGGCTCACCCACGGCTCCCAGGTGGAGGCCGACACCGCCATTGACTGCGTGCACACGGCACTCGACCTGGGCATCACCAGCTTCGACACCGCGGACGTGTACGCGAACACCGTCGCGGAGGAGGTGCTGGGCCAGGCGCTGAAGGGGCAGCGGCGTGAATCCCTGGAGATCTTCACCAAGGTGTACTGGCCCGTCGGCCCCAAGGGCCCCAACGACGTCGGCCTGTCCCGCAAGCACATCATGGAGGGCATCGACGGTTCGTTGCGCCGCCTGGGCATGGACTACGTCGACCTCTACCAGGCGCACCGCTACGACTACGCCACGCCGCTGGAGGAGACCATGCAGGCCTTCGCGGACGTGGTGCGCGCCGGCAAGGCCCTGTACATCGGCGTCTCGGAGTGGACCGCCGAGCAGATCCGGGCCGGCCAGGAGCTCGCCACCCAGATGGGCTTCCGACTGGTGTCCAACCAGCCGCAGTACTCCGCCCTGTGGCGCGTCATCGAGGACAAGGTCGTGCCGACCTCCACCGAGCTCGGCATGGGCCAGATCGTCTGGTCGCCGATGGCCGAGGGGGTCCTGTCCGGCAAGTACCTGCCCGGGCAGCAGCCGCCTGCCGGCTCACGCGCCACCGACGAGAAGGGCGGCAAGGAGATGATCAGCCGCTGGATGCGCGACGACGTGCTCACCGCGGTGCAGCAGCTGAAGCCGATTGCCGACGACGCCGGGCTGTCCATGCCGCAGCTGGCCATCGCCTGGGTGCTCCAGCACGCCTTCATCTCCGCGGCACTGGTGGGCGCCTCGCGGCCGGAGCAGCTGGTCGAGAACGTCAAGGCCTCCGGTGTGAAGCTGGGCGACGACGTCATGGCCGCAATCGATGCGGCTCTGGGCGACGTCGTCGAGCGCGATCCGGCCCTGACCCGCTCCCCCGAGCAGCGTCCGGCCTGACGCACTCCGCTTGGTAAACCAAGTACCCGAATAGCCGAGACCGGTCGGATGGCACGCACCATTTCGACCGGTCTCGGTGCGTAATTTCCACCGATCTGGGCACGTAAGATCAGCCGACCTCGATGATGGGAGCGAGACGGGGTCAGCGCAGGTGACGCGGGCTGGTCGCCAGGGCGCGGTTGATGCGGCCGGGCCAGGCCGGGCCGTTGTAGATGAACGCCGTGTAGGCCTGCAGCAGGTCGGCGCCGGCGTCGAGCATGAGTTCGGCGTCCATGATCGAGGAGATCCCGCCGACGCCGATGATCGTGGGGCCCTCCCCCATCCGGTTGCGCAGACGACGCACCACCTGTAGCGAGCGCGGCAGCAGGGGCGCACCGGACAGGCCGCCCTCCCCCAGGTCGTGGTCGATGGTGGTGTTGGTGGCGACGACCCCGTCCAGCTTCATGTCCAGGACCAGGTCGGCGACGGCGTCGATGTCCTCGTCGGCCAGGTCCGGGGCGATCTTGACCAGCAGCGGCACGTGCCTGTGAGCGGCGGCGTCGGCGGCCTCGCGCACGGCGGTGAGGATCGGCCGCAGCGACTCGACCTCTTGCAGGCTGCGCAGCCCGGGGGTGTTGGGACTGGAGACGTTGACGACCAGGTAGTCGACCCAGCGGGCGACCTTCGAGGCGGAGTAGGCGTAGTCCTGGGCGGCCTGCTCCAGCGGCGTGGTCTTGGTCTTACCGATGTTGGCGCCGACGACGATGGAGCGGCCCCGCACGGTGGAGCGCAAATGCCGCAGTCGCGCGGCGGCCTCGTCGGCACCGGAGTTGTTGAAGCCCATGCGGTTGCGGACGGCGCGGATGGTCGGGTAGCGCCACATGCGGGGCTTGTCGTTGCCGGGCTGAGGACGGGCGGTGAAGGTACCCACCTCCACAAAGCCGAAGCCGAGCATGTCCATGCCCTCCACGGCCTGTCCCTCCTTGTCCATGCCGGCGGCCAGGCCGAGGATCCCGGGGACGGGGCGGACGAATGGGCCGCCCTGGTTCGCGGACGGCACGGGGAAGGCGGGGCGCCGTCCCACGGCTTGCCGGACGACGTCGCGCACAAGCGGCACCTTGCTGGTGGCCTCGATCGCCTCCATGCAGACGTCGTGGATGGTCTCGGGGTCGATGCGGGCGAAGACGGTCTTGTACAGCAGGTCGTACAGCACGGCTCCAGGGTACTCGTGGTGGGGGCGACGGCGCACCGATGCGTCACCGGGATCCGCCGTGTCCGCTAGCCTTGGGCGCAGACCGCAAACAATCAGCGCAGCGACGCCCCGGCAATGAGGTGGGTTCCGTGTCATTCAACCGCAACATCAAGCTCGATCCCAACCGGGTGCAGACGCGCTCCGGTGGCCGTGGCGCCGTCATCGGGGGCGGCTCCGTGCTGGCCGTATTGGCGGTCTTCCTGCTTTCGCAGGTGACCGGAGTGGACCTGTCCGGTCTGCTGGGCGGGCAGGACGCGGCCTCCGGCACCTCCACCTCCTCCACCATCGACACCTCCATGTGCACCAGTGGTCAGGCCGCCAACCAGTACACCCAGTGCCGCATGATCGCCACCGCGGAATCGCTGGACGCGGTGTGGGATGAGCAGCTGCCCGGCCAGGCCGGCACCGCCTATGCCGAGCCGGGCTTCATCCTGTGGGACGGGCAGTCGGTGTCGACGGCGTGTGGCTCGGCCACCAGCGCCGTCGGCCCCTTCTACTGCCCGGGTGACTCCAACGTGTACCTGGACATGAGTTTCTTCTCCGACATGGAGTCCACACTGGGCGCCCAGGACACGCCGCTGGCGGAGGAGTACATCGTCGCCCACGAGTTCGGCCACCACATCCAGAACCTGCTGGGCGTCATGGGCTCCACGGATCGCTCGGGCACGGGCGCGGACTCCGACTCGGTGCGCACCGAGTTGCAGGCCGACTGCTATGCGGGCGTGTGGGTGCACTACGCAGCCACGACCGTTGACCCCGACACGGGCACCGCCTTCCTGGTCGAACCCACCCAGGCCGAGATCGCCACCGCCATCAACGCCGCCGAGTCGGTGGGAGACGACCACATTCAGCAGCGCTCCAGCGGCACCGTCAACTCCGACACCTGGACGCACGGCTCCTCCGAGCAGCGGGTGCGCTGGTTCACCACCGGCATGGAGTCGGGCTCCCTGGAGCAGTGCGACACCTTCGCCGTGGCCGGCTCCCAGCTCTGAGCCTTCCGGATGCGGCTTGGCCCCACCGCGGCAGCGGCGCTCCATCTCACGTACGCGTTCGCCTCTTACGTACGCGTTTTGGAGCTTTCCCCGCGTCGGGATGTTGAAAAACTCCAAAACGCGTACGTGTGACGAGAAGTCGTACGTCAGGCGTTCAGCTGAGAGCCGACCATGTAGGAGAACTCGACGAGCCGGTTCGAGAAGCCCCACTCGTTGTCGTACCAGCCGAAGACCTTCACCTCGTTGCCGATGACCGCGGTCAGCGGGGCGTCGAAGATCAACGAGTGCGGGTTGCCGACGATGTCGCGGGAGACGATGGGTGCCTCGGAGTACTGCAGATACCCGGCGAGCGACCCGTTGGTCGCTGCCTCCCGGAAGGCCGCATTGATCTCCTCGACGGTCGCCGTCCGGCGGGCGACGACGGTCAGGTCGGTGATTGAGCCAACGGGAACCGGCACACGCAGGGCGGCCCCGGTCAGGCGGCCTTCGAGTTCGGGAATGACGGCCCCGATGGCGCGGGCCGCTCCCGAGGAGGTCGGGATGATCGACTCGGCCGCGGCACGGGCACGGCGCAGGTCGCGATGCGGTGCGTCGTGCAGGCGCTGGTCGCCGGTGTAGGCGTGGATCGTGGTCATGAGGCCGGTTTCAATGCCCACCAGATCGTTGAGGATTCTCGCCAGCGGTGCCAGCGAGTTCGTGGTGCACGAGCCGTTGGAGAAGACGTCGGCAGCATTGACGTCGAGTTCACGGTCGTTGACGCCGAGGACGAAGGTGGGGACGTCGCCCTTCGCGGGAGCCGAGACAATGACCTTCTTCGCGCCGCCCTCCAGATGCGCAGCGGCCTTGGCCGCGTCCGTGAAGAATCCGGTGGACTCAATGACCACATCTGCCCCCACGCTGTCCCACGGGATACCTGCGGGGTCGGGCTCGGAGAAGACCGCGATGCGGCGGCCGCCCACCACGAGCGCGTCGCCGTCGACGTGGACATCGTCCAGGCGGCCGCTGACGGAGTCCCATTCGAGCAGGACGCCCAGCGTGGCGGCGTCGGTGAGGTCGTTGACGGCGACCACCTCGATGTCGGCGTGGTTGGCCAGGGCCGCCCTTAGGTAGGTGCGGCCGATCCGACCGAAGCCGTTGATTCCGATTCGCACAGTCATGCTGTTCTCCCTCTTCTGCAGGTCGTGGATGTGTTTCGCTCACGGACACGACCGTGAGCGGCTGGTTGGCGGAGCCCTACGGCCCGCCGGCCTCCATCCCACGACGTGCAGCTGCGAGTCCCCTGCGGTCCCACTGGCAAGGTGGCGGGCAGTGCCTAACTCAGGGCGCACAGTTCGATGAGTTGTGGCTCGACTCGAAGGTTGCTCACCGCCGGGCCGCCAGCGGCTCCGAACCTGGCCATCGCAACCGGTACCCGCTTGCGTGCGACGCAACGTCACACCCGACGCTGGGTGCGTCCGCCCCACCCGGGGCACAGCCGACAACCGGGAGGAACCATGGCCACCGCACCCACCGCGCTCATCGTCATCGAGTCCTGCTTCGGCAACACCCGGACGATCGCCGAGGCCGTAGCCGCCGGGCTCACGGATGCCGGCGCCCAGGCCCGGGTCCTTGATGCGGTCCAAGCACCCGCCTCGCTGCCCGCGAAGCTCGATCTGCTGATTCTGGGAGCTCCCACCCACAACCGGGGACTGCCGACCACGGCCACGCGCACTCAGGCGGGTAAGCAGGCCGGTGCCGCCGCGCCGAACAGCGGCATGCGCGAATGGCTGGCGCGCACCACCATTCCGGCCGTCCTCACCACGGCCGTCTTTGACACGGTGACCTCCAAGAGCTGGCTGAGCGGCTCGGCGGCCAAGGCGATTATCAAGGCCCTGCGGCGCGGGCGGGGTCGGGATGCGCCGTCGATCAGGAGCTTCCTGGTTCAAGGGCAGTCGGGGCCCTTGGCCGACGGCGAGGAGGCGGCCGCCCGCACCTGGGGGCGTGCTCTGGCGGCCTCGACGACCAACGTTTGATACCCGCCTCACGGCGAACAGTCACATCCGACAACCTTCCGTAAGGAGAGCAAAATGACGACTAGCAACACCAAGAACCGGTTGAGCGGCCGCGCCATCACCGGGATCTGCCTGACCGCCTGCGGGATTATCACCATCGTCTGGGGAGGCACGGTCGTGCCGGTCAGCATGTTCAGCGGCGACTTCATGTCCTTCGCGGCCGGGGGCCTGGTGCTCATCGCCCTCGGCGCGTACCTGGTCACCGCACTGCCACCGGCCCTGCGCATCGCGGCCGTCTGGCTGGCGGCGTTGGGCTTGATCTCCTACCTGTTCGTCATCGGCATGGAGACGATCGTGGCCCTGATCGGCTGCGTCCCGGTCCTGGGGTTCGCGGCTTGGCTCAGCACCAGGCTGTGGCGTTGAACGGCCGTTGTTGGGCCGGTGACGGCGGGGCCGTGGACGCCTACGGTGGTGCCATGAGCCCCGCCTCCGGCCCCGTCGTCCCGTCCGCCGCACTGCCCTGTTCCGACGCCGTCGTCCTGAAGGGGGTGCGTGAGACTCCGGCGCCCGATGACGGCCTGCGGGTGCTCGTGGACCGGCTGTGGCCGCGGGGAGTGAGCAAGCAGCGAGCCGCGCTGGACGACTGGGCGAAGGACGCCACCCCCACGACGGCGCTGCGCAAGGCATTCCATTCCGGCGAGCTGGACTGGCCGCAGTTCGTCGACGCCTACCGCGCAGAACTCGCCGAGCGGCCCGAGGCGGCCGCAGCCGTGGCGGAGCTGCGCCGTCGCGCCCTGGCCGGCCGGGTGACGCTGCTGTTCGCCGGCCACGACCACGTACACACCCACGCCCGCGTGCTGCGCGAGGCCGTCCTGGGTGCCCAGGACCCGGACCTGCCCTGAGCCGGGGCGCCTGGACTCGACCGAAGGAGAAAGCCCCCTCCCATGCGCGTCGCCGAAATTGCCCGACTCACCGGCACCACGGTCCGCACCGTGCGCTACTACCACAAGCAGGGTCTTCTGCCCGTGCCCGAAGAGCGCGGCGGCTGGCGCGACTACGACATAAGCCATGTGGCTCGCCTGTCACGCATCCGCTGGCTGGTCCAGGCCGGCGTCCCGCTGAAGTCCATCGCCCGCATCCTGGACTCCCCCACCGACGAAGTGGTCTCCACGGATGCCGCCGTGCTCGACGACCTGTCCGGAGCCCTGGCCGTGATTGAGGAGCATCTGACGGAGGTGACCCGCCAGCGGGACATGCTCGCCTCCCTGCTGGAGCGCGCGCGAGAGGGCTTGACCGTCTCCCCCATGCCGCCGCGCATGGTCGCCTTCTTCGACCGGCTGGAGGCGGAGGCCCCCGATGAGCGGACGCGGGTGGCCGTGCGCCGCGACCGTGACCTGGTCGATGTGGCCTGCTACAGCGGGCACATGCCGCCCGAGGCACAGTACCTGTTCCCCGGACCGAACGACGGCGAGGACGCCGACGCGCTCGTGGCCTACGGTCAGGACACCGAAAACCTGACCGACGCCCAGGTCGAGGAACGGGCCGCAAAGAACATTGCGCGGTTCGAGCGCACGCTCGGGCCACGGCGTTGCCGTGAACTCGCCGATAGCGTCGATGCCGCTGCCATTGCGCCCCCGTTCAAGCTGTTTGCGCACCTTGGAGCCGGTGGCGCCCGATTGGCCGGCGAAATGGAGCGGCAACTAACAGAGGCGATCACCCGCTGGCGCGCAACACCTTGAGTGTGACGCGACGTCGCACCCGAACCTGGGCGCATGACACCCACGGTTACCGTCACCAGGCCCGCCCCCGTCGGTTCACCGATTCAGGAACCGGCAATCGAGGTTGCCGGACTGGTCAAGACCTTTGGCCGCCTGCACGCCGTGGACGGCCTGGACCTGCGCGTGCGCCGCGGTCAGGTCCACGGCTTCCTCGGCCCTAACGGCGCCGGCAAGTCCACCACGATTCGCGTGCTGCTGGGCATGTATCGCCGTAACGCCGGAGAGGTGCGGGTGCTGGGCCGTGATCCGGCGCAGGAGGCGGGCGCCATTACCCGTCGCACCGCCTATGTGCCCGGGGATGTGGCGCTGTGGCCGAGTCTGACCGGGGCGCAGACGCTGGACGCCTTCGCCGCGCTGCGCGGCCGCCGCGATCGACGCCGCGAGGCGGAGCTGATCGAGGCATTCAGCCTGGATCCCTCCAAGCCGGTGCGCAGCTACTCCAAGGGCAACCGGCAGAAGGTGGCCCTGATCGCGGCCCTGGCGGCGCCCTGCGAGCTGCTCATCCTGGATGAGCCCACCACCGGGCTCGACCCGCTCCAGGAGGAGGTCTTCCAGACCTGTGTGCGCGAGGCGGCCGCCGGGGGCCGCACAGTACTGCTGTCCAGCCATCTGCTGGATGAGGTCGACCGCGTATGCGACGCGGTCACCATCATCAAGGACGGGCGCACCGTGGAGACCGGCACGCTGGCCGCGCTGCGGCATTTGCGCAATTCGACCATTACCTGCCGCCTCCCCGACGGCGCCGTACCGGGACTGCCACGCGGCGTCGACGCTCCACCGCCGGGGGCCGACGGAGTGACACGAATATCGGCGCCCGCCAAAGACGTCTCGGATGCGCTCAGTGCCCTTATCGCCGCGGGCGCCCAGGGGACCACCTGCACTCCGGCGTCCCTGGAGGACCTGTTCCTGCGTCACTACGAGGGCCAAGCCCGATGATCACACGACCGACATTCATGCGACCCGCCCTGCGCACCGCCCGCACGCTCGCCCATGAGGAACGCGCCTGGCTGCTGGCCCTGCCGACGGCGGTCACCCTGCTGACCGCCCTGCTCGCCCCAAGCTATGCGACCACTTACGCCACGGCCGCAGACCTGGCGCGTGCCGTGGCGATGAGCAGGATATCCAAGGCGTTAACGGCCCTTTACGGTGAGCTGCCCGAGAGCGCCGACGCCGTGCAGCTCGCGGTCTGGGAACTCGGGGCGCTGACCTGCCTGCTGCTGGGAGTCGTGGTGGTGCTGCGCGCGGTCGCGGTAACACGCGCCCAGGAGGACGGTGGGCGCTCGGAGATGCTGCGCGGCGGCGGCGTCGGTCCGGTCGGTGAGCTGGTCGGCGTCAGCCTGATGCTCGGGACGCAGTGTGTGCTGCTCGGCATCAGCGCGGGCGTTGGGATCCTCGCGTTGGAGGGCGCCGAGGCGGCGGATGCGACCGCCTATGGGATCGCCGTGGCCGGAACCTGTGCCCTGTTGGCGGCAGTCACGGTCCTGCTCGCGCAGCTGACCACCGACGCCACCGGCGCGCGTGGCGCCGGGCTCGCGGCACTGGCCGTGCTGTATGCGGGTCACGGGGCGTGGGCCGCCCAGGGGTGGGGGTGGGCGGGTGCCTGGTCGCCGTTCGCGCTGCGCAGCGCGATTGATCCCGGCGGGAAGAACAACTGGCAGCCCGCGGCGATCGCGGGCGCTGCCCTGGTGGTTCTGCTTGCCGCGGCGGCGGGCGCCGCGCGCCGCCGCGACCTGGGGGCCGGGCTGATTCGACTCGGGTCCGGACGTCAGCGCCCGCTGCGAGCCCGTGGTCCGGTGACGTTGGCGCTGCGGCGCTCGCGCCTCCAAATGTTGACATGGGCGCTGGCCGCCGCCGCCATTGCCGGGGTGCTGGCGGCCATGGGCGAGAACATGGTTGAGCTGGCCCGGCAGGGAGCGGTCGACGGCGGCACGTTCGGCTCGCTGCTGGGCGGTGGTGATCCGGGTGAGGGATTCCTTAGCTATATAGGTGTGCTGATGGCCGCCCTGGCCAGTGCGCAATCGGTGGCTCTGGCGGGGCGCTTCGCGGCCGAGGAGTGCTCCGGACTGGTTGAGGCGGCACGTGGCACCGGCACCGGGTCGGCGCGGCAGCTGGCCGCCTGGTGCCTTGTCTCCCTGGTTGCGTCATCCCTCACCCTCGGTGCGGCCACACTGGCGGCGGGACAGGTGGGACGTGCACTGCTGGGCACCACCGCCGATGACGCACTGCGGCTGGTCGCCGGCCAGTGGCCCGCCGCAGCGGCCTGCACTGGCGTCACCGCGCTGCTGGGTGGCGCCTGGCCACGGCTACGGTGGCTGGCATGGGCACCATTGCTCGCCGGGCTCGGAATTGCCCAGCTCGGCCCCAGCCTCGACCTGCCGCAGTCGATGATTGACGCAGGGCTGTTCGCTCAGGCGGGCGATCCAACAATGGTCTGGCTGGTCCTGGTCGGCGCGACGGGGACAATGGCGGGCGCGGTGGTGGCGCACCGCCGTGACCTGCACCCGGCCATCGGGCGGCAGCCTGCCGGACGTGGGCTGCAGTCTGCCTTCGCCTACGCGCGTCTCAGACGTTGAAGCCGAGGGCGCGCAGCTGGTCGCGGCCCTCCGGGGTGATCCGGTCCGGGCCCCACGGCGGCAGCCACACCCACTGCACACGCACCTTGTCGACGATGAACCCGAGCGCCTGCTGGACCTGCTCCTCGATCACGTCGGTGAGCGGGCAGGCGGCGGTGGTCAGGGTCATGTCGAGCACGACGGTGCCGTCGGGCTCGATCGAGATGCCGTACAGCAGGCCGAGGTCGACGACGTTAATGCCCAGCTCGGGGTCGACGACGTCGCGCAGTGCCTCCTCAATGGCGGCGACGTCCACGTCCGCGACGCTGGTGGGCGCGTGCTGCGCGGCCATCGGGTTGGTGGCCGGAGCGGTCTCGCTCATAACTCCTCCTGGTGGATTGAGACAGGGGCTGTGGTTTTGGGGCGGCCGGGCGGAAGCCCGCCGCACAGGCGGTTTCAGTCCGCCTTGGCGGCGTCCAGCGGGACGCCTGCCTTCAGCAACGCATCCTTGAGCGCGATCCATCCCAACAGCGCGCACTTAATGCGATTGGGGTACTTGGACACGCCCTCGAAGGCGGCGGCGTCCTCCAGCTCGTCCAGCACCGAGTCGTCCACGCCGCGGCCGCGCGAGTGCATGAGGGCATCGAAGTCGCCCTCGAGCCGCGCCACCGTGGTCAGGTCGGCGCCGTCGACGAGGTCGTGCATGATGGAGATGGAGGCCTGGGAGATGGAACAGCCGTCCCCCTCCCAACCGACGGCTTCGATGCGTCCGTCGCGCACGCGCACACCCAATGTGACCTCATCCCCGCAGGTCGGGTTGACCTGGTGGGAGGTGGAGTCCGGGGCCTCCAGCGCCCCGGAGCCGTGGCGCTCTCGCGAGTGATCGAGGATTACCTGCTGATAGAGCTGATCAAGATCGTTCATGTTCACCTCTGGAAGTATCCGCGGACGGAGGCGACGGCTTCCAGGAAGCGGTCGATCTCCGCGGGTGTGGTCACCGGGCCGAAGGATATCCGTGAAGAAGACGGCACCCCGAAGTGGGCGTGGACCGGCTGGGCGCAGTGGTGGCCGGTGCGCACCGCTACACCGGCGGCGTCCAACACCTGACCGACATCATGCGGGTGCACCCCGTCGAGCGTGAATGCGACCACGCCGACGCGGTCGTGGGCATCGGCGGGACCGAGCAGACGCAGCCCGGGCACCTCCGCCATGCCCCGCAGGGCCCGGTCGAGCAGCACCTGTTCGCGGGAGTGCAGCCGCCCCAGACCCACCTCGGCCAGGTAGTCGACGGCGGCGTGCCAGCCGGCCGCCTGGGCCAGCGGCTGACTGCCGGCCTCGAAACGGGCGGGCGCGGGCATGTAGGTGGAGGAGGCCATGGTGACGGTCTCGATCATGGAGCCGCCGGTCAGCACCGGCGGCATGGCGTCCAGCAGCTCCTCGGTGGCCACCAGGGCACCGATACCGGTGGGGCCCAGCATCTTGTGGCTGGAAAGCACCATCGCATCCACTCCGGCCGCGGACAGGGCGGCGAAGTCCAGGGGCAGGTGCGGAGAGGACTGACAGGTGTCCAGCACCACCAGGGCGCCGGCGCTGCGGGCGGCCGGCAGGATGCCCTCCAGCGGGGTGACCGCGCCGGTGACGTTGGAGGCGTGAGTCAGCGCGAGCACCTTGGTGCGGTCGGTGATGACGTCGACCGTGCCCAGGTCGATGCGCCCGTCCGCGGTCAGGTCCAGCCAGCGCAGGGTGGCGCCGGTGCGGGCGGCCAGCTCCTGCCAGGGCACCAGGTTGGCGTGGTGCTCGGCCACGGTCACGACGATCTCGTCGCCGGGGCGAAGGCGCAACCGGGCGGAGGGGTCGGTGGCTCCCGCGGCCGGCCCGCCGTGGCCGGCGGGCCGGGACAGGCTGGCGTGCCCGATGGCCAGGGCCACCAGGTTGATGGCCTCGGTGGCGTTCTTGGTGAACACCAGTTGGCTGCCGCGGGCGCCGACGAAGGCGGCGACGGCGTCGCGCGCGTCCTCCCACACGGCGGTCGCCTCGTCGGCCAGCTGGTAGGTGGAGCGCCCGGCGGCACCGTTGGAGCGGCGGTAGAAGTCGGCCTCCGCGAGGATGACGCCGACCGGCTTCTGACTGGTGGCGGCCCAGTCGAGGTAGGCCAGCGGCTCACCGTTGCGGGCCGGACGCTCCAGGTAGGGGAAGTCGGCGCGTAGAGCGTCGACCTCGGCAGCGGTCAGCGGCGCGTCCGCGCCGGGAGCGTCACCCACCTGGCTCTGGGGCGACTGGGGCGTTTCAATCATTTGCGTTTGGTCTCCTGCGGGGGCTGGTGCTGGCGAGACGCCGGCGGATTGGGGCTGTTCAGGCGACGAAGCGGTCGTAGCCCTCTTCCTCCAGCCGGTCGGCCAGGTCCGGGCCGCCCTCCTCGGCGACGTGCCCGTCCACGAACACGTGGATGTGGCTGGGCTTGATGTAGCGCAGGATGCGCGTGTAGTGGGTGATCAGCAGGAAGCCGGCGTCGGAGGAGTCGTGCAGGCGGTTGACGCCCTCGGAGACGATGCGCAGGGCGTCGATGTCCAGGCCGGAGTCGGTCTCGTCCAGGATGGCGAAGCGGGGGCGCAGCAGTTCCATCTGCAGGATCTCGAAGCGCTTCTTCTCGCCGCCGGAGAAGCCGGCGTTGACGTCGCGCTGGGCGAAGGCGGGGTCCATGCGCAGGTTCTCCATGGCCTGGTTGACCTGCCCGATCCACTGACGCACCTTGGGGGCCTCGCCGTCGATGGCGGTCTTGGCGGTGCGCAGGAAGTTGGAGACGGTGACGCCGGGGACCTCCACGGGGTACTGCATGGCCAGGAACAGGCCGGCGCGGGCCCGCTCATCGACGGTCATGTCCAGGAGGTTCACGCCGTCGAGCAACACCTCGCCGTCGGTGATCTCGTAGTCGGGGTGGCCGGCGATGGAGTAGGCCAGGGTCGACTTGCCGGAGCCGTTGGGACCCATGATGGCGTGCACTTCGCCGGAGGCGACGGTGAGGTCGACGCCCTTGAGGATGGGCTTGGGGCCGTCGTTGGTGGCGACCTGGACGTGGAGGTTCTTGATCTCGAGGGTACTCATCGCTGCTTGTCTTCTTCTTTGTCCGTGAGGCTGATTGGTGGATGGTCTGCCGGGGTGGCCCGGACGGGGTGACGCGGGGCTACTCGGCCGCTGTGGCCTGTTCGCGGGCGGAGACGAGCGCGTTCAGTTCGAGCTCCTGCTCGATGGCGGCCATGAGCCGTTCCTCGACCTCGGGCACGCGGATCTCTGCGACGATCTCGTTGAAGAAGCCAAGTACCACCAGCCGACGGGCCTCCATCTCCGGGATGCCGCGGGCGCGCAGGTAGAACAGCTGCTCGTCGTCGAAGCGGCCGGTCGCGGAGGCGTGGCCGGCGCCCACGATGTTGCCGTTCTCAATCTCCAGGTTGGGGATGGAGTCCGCCTTGGCGCCCTGGGTGAGCACCAGGTTGCGGTTGAGCTCGTAGGTGTCGGTGCCGCGGGCGCCGGCGCCGATCAGGCAGTCGCCCACCCACACCGAGTGCGCCCCCTGCCCCTGTAGGGCGCCCTTGTAGGCCACGCGCGAGTAGCAGTGCGGCTCGGTGTGGGCCACGTAGGGGCGGTGCTCCTGGTGCTGGCCGGCGTCGGTGAAGTACACGCCGTAGGCGTCGATGTGGCCGCCCTCGCCCTTGAAGCCGAGGTCGGAACAGATACGCACGTCTCCGCCCAGGGAGACGACGACGTGCTTGAGGGTGCCCCGCCCCTCCACACGCACGCGGTGGTTGGAGGCGTGGATGGCAGCGTCCTCCCAGCCCTGGATGGTGACCAGGGTCAGTTCGGCGCCGTCGGCGACGGTCGCCTCCACCGTCTGCGTGAGTGCCGCGGTGCCGCGGTGGTCCAGAACAACCGTGGCAACGGAGTCGCCCAGGGCCGCGATGCGGATGTGCTGGGCGGCGGGGTGCTCCAGCCCCGTGTCGGTGCCCGTGGTGGTCACGCGCACGGCCCGTTCCAGCCCGGCGCCCGCCGGCAGGGTGACGACCGTGGCGTCGTGGAAGGCGGCCCAGGCGACGACGCCGGTGCGGTCCACGGGGGCGCCGACGACGCCCAGCCGCGGGTCGTCCCGGGAGACGGTCTCGACTCCGACTCCCGCCGGGGCGTCGATGTCCACGCTGAGCGGGTTTGCGGCGGTGCCGGCGGTGACGGCGTCGAGGTCGAACAGTGGTGCGAAGCGCTTGATCGGGGTGAAACGCCACTCCTCTTCGCGTCCATGCGGCGCGGGGATGTCGGCCGGGTCGAAGGAGGTGGGCCGGTCGGCGCGCGAGGAGACGTAGCGGCGCTGGCCGTGCGAATGTGCCCCCTCCAGCGCTGCACGCGAGTGGTCGGTTTTCAGTTCGGGCATTGGTGCTCCTTGCCGGCGCTTTGCCGGCGGCTCGTGGTCGGGGAGGGTACGGGGACGGCGTCAGCCGACGGAGTTCTCCATCTGCAGCTCGATGAGCCGGTTGAGCTCCAGGGCGTACTCCATGGGCAGCTCGCGGGCGATCGGCTCGACGAATCCGCGCACGATCGTGGCCATGGCCTCCGTCTCGGTCAGTCCACGCTGCATCAGGTAGAACAGCTGGTCGGCACTGACCTTGGAGACGGTGGCCTCGTGCCCCATCTCGACGTCGTCGGTGCGCACATCCACATATGGGTAGGTGTCCGAGCGGGAGATCTCGTCCACCAGCAGCGCGTCACACAGGACATTGGACTTGGAGTGCCGGGCGTTCTTCTGCACCTGCACCAGACCGCGGTAGCCGGAGCGGCCGCCGCCGCGGGAGATCGACTTGGAGACGATGTGGCTGGAGGTGTGGGGCGCCATGTGGATCATCTTGGCGCCCGTGTCCTGGTGCTGGCCGGCACCGGCGAAGGCGATTGACAGTGCCTCGCCGCGGGCGTGAGGCCCCATCAGGAAGACGGCCGGGTACTTCATGTTCCGCTTGGAACCGATGTTGCCGTCCACCCACTCCATGGTGGCGCCCTCGGCGCAGGTGGCGCGCTGGGTGACCAGGTTGTAGACGTTGTTGGACCAGTTCTGGATGGTCGTGTAGCGCACGCGGGCGTTCTTCTTGACGATGATCTCCACGATGGCGGCGTGCAGAGAGTCGGTGGAGTAGATGGGGGCGGTGCACCCCTCCACGTAGTGCACGTAGGAGCCCTCGTCGGCGATGATCAGGGTGCGCTCGAACTGGCCCATGTTCTCAGTGTTGATGCGGAAGTAGGCCTGTAGCGGGATCTCGACCTTAACGCCCGGCGGCACGTAGATGAAGGAACCGCCCGACCAGACGGCGGTGTTAAGGGCGGCGAACTTGTTGTCGCCGGCGGGGACCACAGAGCCGAAGTACTCCTTGAACAATTCGGGGTACTGCTTCAGGGCGGAGTCGGTGTCCAGGAAGATGACGCCCTGCTGCTGAAGATCCTCACGGATCTGCTCGTAGACGACCTCGGACTCGTACTGGGCGGCGACACCGGCCACGAGCCGGTCGCGCTCCGCCTGAGGGATGCCGAGCCGGTCGTAGGTGTTGCGGATGTCCTCGGGCAGGTCCTCCCAGGAGTTGGCGGGCTTGTCCGTGGAACGGACGAAGTACTTGACCTGGTCCAGGTCGAAGTCGGACATGTCCACGCCCCAGGTGGGCATGGGCTTGCGCTGGAAAATGTCGTAGGCCTTCAGCCGCTTCTGCAGCATCCATTCGGGTTCGCCCTTGAGTGCGGAGATCTCGCGCACCACCTGCTCGTCCAGGCCACGCCGTGCGGACAGGCCGGCGGCGTCGGAGTCGTGCCAGCCGTACTCATAGGTCTCAGAGATCGAGTCGATGATCTCGTCGTCGCTACTGCGCACGCTTTCCGTCACGGGTGCTGTCATCACTTTCCTTCCGTTACGCGGGGCCGACGGCTCCGCTGGTCTGCCGCCCGGACCGCGCGCTTGCGCAGGGTGGGCATGGCGATGGGTACATGGGTGGTGCATACGTGCTCGCCGCCCGCGAGAGTGGCCAGGCGTTGCACGGGGACGCCGAGCAGACGCGCGAAGGTACGGGTCTCGGCGTCACAGAGTTCATGGAAGTGCCCGGCCACATCGCGAACCGGGCAGTGCCCCTGGCACAGCTGGATGGCATAGGTGCCGTCGCCGACGTCGCGGACGGTCGCGGCGTAGCCGTCCAGGGTCAGGGCATCCGCCAGGGCGCGCGCCCGGTCGGCGGGATCCTTGCCGGCGGCCTCCACGATCGGCATGTAGCGGCGCTCCAGGTCGCGTCCGCGGGAGGCGGCGAAGGAGTCGATCGCCTTCTCCCCGCCGACCTGAGACAGGTAGGACAGGGCGCGGTTGGCCAGTTCCGAGTAGCCCTCGCCGAAGGTGGTGCGGGCGTCGGGAGTGGCGACGTAGAAGCGTGCCGGGCGGCCGCGACGGCGTTTGCCGTTGGCAGCGGGGGCGTGGGCCTCGATTTGCCCGGCCTGCTCCAGCGCGGTGATGTGGCGCCGCACGGCCGCGGGGGTCAGGCCCAGGACCTTGGCCAGTTGTGCGGCGGATACGGGGCCCTTCTCGGCGATAAGGTCAAGGACTCGGGAGCGGGTTGAGTCGTCGTCGGTCTGACTCATGGTTGACTCCTCTCCGCGGCTGGGCGATGCGGCAGCGGGGCCCCGGTTGGCTCCGCCTGTGTGCACCAGATTTTAACGAACATCTTCGTTCTCAAATTCCGGTCTCGCAAGTTTCCGCCGCGACGTCAGCAAGTGCGATGGAGCACGTTGACGCCGGGGAGCTCGCTTCCACTGCTCGCCTGTACGAATGCCCGGACAAAGTATGGCCGTGAGAAACGGCGCAACTCTGCCGCAGCCGACGCCGGGTGGCACTTGGAGTGCGCCGACCTGTGCTAACTTACCCGGCCGTTGGCCCGCCGCCATTGAACGTTTCAGCTGAGCGTTTCAGCCTCATGCTGCGTCTGTCGGCGGCCGAGATCACCAGCCCGCGGTTGGACGCCGTGTCCACCGTCCTCCCCGTCTCAGCCGGAGCGTGAGCGCATCGACGAGCCGGCCGAGGAGGGCGTGCTCGCCGGCTGAGCAAGCAGCGACCACGTACAAACGCCACGAGCGGCCCCGGCACCTGATTCCCCAGGTGCCGGGGCCGCTCACTGTGGCTTCGCCGAGCGCATGCCCCTGCTTATGGCCGCATACGCGCCACGCGCTCTACCTGCGTCCACGCCAGCGGGTCCGGAGCGGAGCCGACGAACTCGCCATCGATGACATTGTTGAACCCGGTCAGCACCCACTGCCCGTCGCGTAGTCGGAACAACTGACCGGCATACAGATGCTCGGGCCGCAGATAGCGTGCCGCATCCACATCCCACGGCCCCAGCGGCCCGGCCCCCTCGGCGATCCACACGCCGCCGGGGCCGGGCTCGGCCTGCATGTCATCCCCGCAGGAGAAGACCAGCAGGTGCTGTCCCTCGACCTGCCGCGACTGGCTTACCTCGAGCTGGCCAAACCTGCTCGGATCCGTCAGTGGTGGCAGTACCTCCCAGTGGTCGAGGTCGTCGGATACGGCATGGCCGATGACGCCGGCGTGCAAGCGGTCGACGCCGCGGGCACGAGCGGTGACAAGCATGTGCCAGCGTCCTTCGTGCTGGAACACGAAGGGGTCCCGCCATGGTTCGTCGAAGGCATACCCGGGGTTCCACTTCTCATACCAGCGGCCATCGGCCTCAAGCGGCTCCGCGCAACGGCGCTCGAAGGTGATTCCATCGGCGGAGTCCGCCCACCCGATCCGTTGCACCATGCCGCGTTCCGCGCGGGAGATGCCCGTGTAGAACACGCGCATGCCGCCGTCGGGCCGCATCACGGTGCAACCGGTCCAGATGGCCTGGTCGTCGAATGCCGGCCCATCGGAGTGCACCAGCGCGTCGGGAAGCAGCCGCCAGTCGCGGGCATCATCGGAGACGGCATGGCCCAGCGCGGCCCGCCAGTGCCGGCAGTCGGGATCATGCAGTGCACGAGAGGCGCGCAGGAAGAACAGGTGGTACTGCTCGCCGTCGTCGGCAACCCAGTGGTCCCACAGCCAGTGGTCTGGGAGCGTGAGCGCCATCGGTCACCCCTTCACTGCTGTCCCCGCGAGCGACTGCACGAAGGACCGCTGGAAGATGACGAAGATGATCAGCACCGGCAGGGTGATCAGGGTGCCGTAGGCCATGATCTGCCCCCACACGGGGTTGAGCTGGAAGAAGTACTGCATACCCACGCTCACCGGCCGCATCGACTCCTGCTGGATCACCATCAGCGGCCACAGGTAGGAGTTCCACGCCGGCAGCATGGTGATGATCGCGACCGTGGCGAACGTAGGTCCGGACAACGGCACGATGATCTTGCGGTAGATGGTCCACCATCCCGCGCCGTCCACCCGGGCGGCCTCATCGATCTCCTTGGGGATGTCACCGAAGTGCTGCGCGAACAGGAAGATCGCCAGGGCGTTGGCGATGTAGGGCAGGATCTGCACCTGGTATGTGTTCAGCATGCCCTGCTTGAACAGGAATCCGTCGACGGCCCACTGGATGGAGGGCAGTTTGGCCACCCAGAAGACCAGCGGCACGGCGATGGTCTCGAAGGGCACCATCAGGGTCGCCAACACCAGAGAGAGCACGATGTTCTTCCCCTTCCACCGCATGCGTGAGATGGCAAAACCGATCATGGAGTTGACGATCAGCCCGAGGCCGACGATTGCGACCGTCACGATGATCGAGTTGGCGATGAAGCGACCGGCGGGGACCCGGTTGAACACGCCGGCGTAGTTGTCCAGGCTCAGGTCGCCCACCGGCAGGAAGGCCCGCAACGAGCCGAGGTCGGAGAAGATCTGGGCGTCGGGCTTGAGCGAGGAGAAGATCATGAACAGCAGCGGGAACACGGCGACGATCGCCGCGAGGGTGAGCCCGACGTAGGTCAGGATCTTCGAGCGCCGCTTGGTGGCGGCCCGGCCGCGACGGCGCGACGTCGGCGCAGTGGCGACGTCCTTGTTGGTGTCTGCGGCGGTCATGTCAGTCGTCCTCCCGGGTCAGGCGCCGCTGAATGAGGCTGATCAGCAGCACGGCGATGAAGAAGATCAGGGAGATCGCGCTCCCGTATCCCATGTCCTGCTCGCGATAGCCCTTGCGCACGGCGTGGTAGACGAGCGTGGAGGTGGCGTCCTGCGGGCCGCCGGAGGTCATCACGTCCACCTGAACGAACAGGCCCAGTGCGGCGATGGTGATGGTGACGAGAATGAACACCATCGTGGAGTGCAGTCCGGGCCAGGTCACGTAGCGGAAGCGCTGCCAGCCGTTGACGCCGTCCAGGGAGGCGGCCTCGTAGAGGGCCGGGTCGATGCCCTGCAGGCCGGACAGCCAGATGATCATGTGCAGGCCGACGGCCTGCCAAATGGACAGGACGATGATCGCGGGCATGGCGGTGCCGGGGTTGTTGAGCCAGGCGACGGCGGTCCAGCCGCCTCCCGTGATGGTGTTCAGCATCGAGTTGAACAGGCCGTCGTCCTCGTAGAAGAAGCTCCACAGGATGGAGACCACCACCATTGAGGTGACCACGGGCATGAAGATCATGGTGCGGAACGCGGTCACGCCCTTGACCTTCTGGTTGACCAGGATCGCCAGTGCCAGGGCGAGGCCCGATTGGCATGGGACGACGATCAGCGCGAAGAACGCGGTGTTCGTCAGTGAGCGCATGAAGGTGGGGTCGGCGCTGAAGGCACGCGTGAAGTTACCCAACCCGATGAACTGGGGCGGGTTCGGGGAGATCAGCCGCGCGTTGGTGAAGCTCAGCACGAAGGTGAGCACGATGGGGATGACGAGGAACAGCAGAAGCAGCAGCAGGGCGGGCGTGGACATGAGCCAGGCCGTGCGCGCCTCCTGGCGCAACGCGGCGGACCGCCCGGCGCGCCTCTTCTTCGGTTCGGTTGATGCTAAAGACATAGCAGTTCCCTTCCCGGTGGGGGCGCGAGTCGCCCCCACCGGACTTGCAGGAGGGTTACCGGTCATCAGCTGGCCTGGTAGCCGTTGTTGGACTTGATGTCGGCGTCGATGTCCTTGACCGCCTGGTCGAGGGTGGACTTCACGTCGGCTCCGGAGACGATGTCGCGGGCGGCCTTGTCGAAGATCGAGGAGATGACCTTGTAGCCGGGCGTGGCGGGACGCAGGAGGGCGTACTTGGTGCCGATCTCGTACACGGGCTCGAGCGCGCCGCCCTCCTTGTAGTACTCAGTGCTCGGCGTAGCCGAGGGCACGGAGGGGAAGTTGCCGATGGCGTTGGAGTACTCCACCAGGTACTCGTCCTGCATGAGGAACTCGATGAAGGCGTTGGCCGCGGTGGGGTTGGAGCTGGTGGCGGACACGCCCCACTGCCAGGAGCCACCGCCTACGTGCGCGCCCTCGCCGAAGTCCACCGGCGGCAGAATGAGCACCTCGTCCTCACCGAAGGTCTCCTGCGACTGGAGCACCTTCCAGCCACCGGCGTAGTACAGCGGCACCTTGCCCTGCAGGAAGTCCTGCCCGTCGGTCGCCGGGGTCTCCGAGGCGTACCCGTTCTCGAAGCAGGAGCGGAACCACTCGCCCCACTGCACCGCCGCATCGCCGTTGAGGAAACCCTCGGCGGTTTCGAAGGTCTCCCGGTCGATGAGGTCGCCGCCGAAGGACTGCAGCATCGGCGCGTAGGCGTAGGGCCACCACTCGGCGGTGTCCGCGACGGAGAAGTCGATGGCGTAGTCGTAGTCCTCTAGTTCGGACAGCTTCGCCAGCGCGTCGTCGAACTCATCCTTGGTCCAGGGCTCGTCGATGCTCGGCACCGGGACGCCGGCGGCCTCGAAGGCGGACTTGCGGCCCAGGAAGCACAGCGACGTGTCGTAGGGCCCCACCGAATACAGGGTGTCGTTCCAGTAGCCCTTGGCGGAGTCGATGATGTTGTTCTCCAGTTCGGAGGAGATCTGGAGCGGGGCGAGGTATCCGGCCCAGGCCCAGTTGGGCATGATCGGGCCGTCCAGGTCGAGGATGTCGGGCAGGTCGCCGGCCACAGCGGCGGCCGCGATGGAGTCGTTGTAGGAGGCCTGCGGGAACGACTTGAGCTCGACGGGGGTATCGGGGTTCGCCTCGTTGAAGGCGGCGACCGCCTTCTCGACGACGGCGAGCTCCTCCTCATTCCCGCCGTTGTGGGTCCACAGGCTGATGCCGCCCGAGGCGCCGGATCCGGAACCGGAACCGCCCTGTTGGGAGGAGCAGGCGGCGAGAGTGGCGGCGATAGCAGCGGTAGCACCAAGGCCGAGGAAGGTGCGGCGAGTGGTGGACATGAGCACTCCTTCGTGTGTCACCTAAATGGTTGGGTTAACCGGGATCGGGGCGATCCCGGGGATTGTAGGCCGCCGAAGGTCTAGGCGGATGCGGGCGCGGTCGAGCCGCGGACGATCAGGTCGCATTGGCAGCGGTGGGTGGTGGCCGGTGTGGGCAGGTCGCCGGCGATCAGGTGGCGCACCAGCCAGTCGGCCATCTCGTAGTGGGGCAGGCGCATGGTGGTCAGTCGCGGCGCCAGATTGGTGGAGATCAGTTTCAGGTCGTCGAAACCGACCACGGACAGGTCATCGGGTATGGAGAGCCCGAGCGCGGCCGCGACGCGATACACGCCGGCGGCAATGCCGTCGTTGTAGCAGAAGGCCGCGGTGGGGGGATCCGCGCGGTCGAGCAGTCTCCAGGCGGAGGCGTCGGCCCCTTCGGGGTCGTTGCCGCCACGGATGATGAGCGAGGGATCGGGGGTGATCCCGGCGGCGCGGAGGGTGTTCTCGTAGGCGGTGTGGCGCAGCCCGATGGCGACCGTCGAGTCGTCGTGGGTGATGTGCCCGATGCGCCGGTGGCCGAGCTCGAGCAGGTGGGTCACGGCGGTGTTGGCGGCGGCCGCCTCATCCGGAACGACACCGACGACGTCGTCCCGGTCCGCGAAGCCGTTCAGTACGGCGACGTTGGTCAGCTCGGGCGGCACATGCACCTGCTGGTGGTACATGGCGGCGTGGACGATGACGTCCACGCGCCGTGAGCGCAGCTCACGCACCGCTCTGCGGGACTGCTCCGGCGCTCCGCCGGAGTCCGTCAGCAGGACCGACCAGCCCAGTTCCCGGCTGGCGGTGAGGATCGCATCGATCATGGCGACGGCGTACGGCGTCGACAGCACGTTTTCGCCGAGAACCCCCACGGTGTGGGTGCGGCGGTTGCGCATACCGCCGGCAAGTGCGTCGCGCACGTAGCCGAGGTCCTCTGCCGCGGCGCGCACGCGCGCCGCCGTCGCCTCGGAGACACGCCCCTTGGCCTTGCCGGACAGCACCAGTGAGGCGGAGGCGGTGGAGACGTTTGCGGCGTCCGCGACCTCGGCGAGGGTCGTCATCGCTCCTCCTGTCCGCTCATGAGCCTGGCTGCTGTGCCCGTCAACACGAGTGTGAGGCTCACGACGACGTTAAGTCAATCGATTAACGTCACAGCTGCATATACGAGAGGGCCTGGGCGCGTGGCCCGAACGTTCAGACGGCGTTCGCCGCCCAGCTGCGCGCCCCGCGCACCAGCCGTTCGAGCCCGTCCTCCACGCGGGCGCGCTGGGTGCCCAGGTTCATACGCAGGAAGCCGGCCCCGGCCGCCCCATAGGCGGTGCCGGGCGTGAGCACCAGTCCGGTGCGGGAGCGGATGTGGGCGGCCAGGGCGGCGGTCGCGTCCCCGGGTGCGCCCGCCGGCCCACCCGGCCCGGCGCCGTCGGCTCCCCCGCCATTGCGGCCGACCGCCCCGGCGCCGCACAGCAGCGCGCGCACGTCGATCCAGGACAGGTAGGTGGCCTGCGAGACCGGGGCGGCGCAGCCGGGCAGTTCACCCGCCACCACCTCGGCCACCCGCGCCTTGTTGGCGGCGACGTAGGCACGCACCTCCCCCAACCAGGCCTCCCCCTCAGCGCTGTAGGCGGCGACGACCGCGGGCACCGCGAACACGCCCGGCTCGGCGACCTCGTCCGTATTCATACTGCGCTCCACACGAGCGCGCAGGTGCGGCTCCGGGACGACGACCGTCGCCGAGTGGACGCCGGCGGTGTTGAAGGCCTTCGACGGCGACAGGCAGGTGATGCCCACCTCGGCGCACACCGGCGCGGAGGCGGCGAAGGGCGTGTACCCGACGCCGGGCAGGGTGAGGTCGCAGTGAACCTCATCGGACAGGACAGTCACGTGGTGGTCGGCCGCGAGCGCGCCGAGGCGGGCCAGTTCCTCCCGCGTCCACACTCGGCCGACGGGGTTGTGCGGGTTGCACAGGATCATCAGGGTGGTCAGCGGGTCGGCGAGCTTGGCCTCCAGATCCGCCCAGTCGATCGTCCACTCGCCGTTCTCACCCTGCAGCAGGTCACTGGTGATCAGGCGCCGGCCGTTGTTCAGGACGCTGTTGGTGAAGATGTTGTAGACGGGCTGCTGGATCAGGACCTTCTCGAACACGTTGGTCACGCTGCGCACGATCGAGGAGATCGCGGCGACTACCCCCGTGGTGGGGATCAGCCAGTCTTGCTGGAGCGGCCAGTCGTGGCGGCGTGCCCACCAGGCGGTGACGGCCTGCTCGTAGGCGTCGGTGACGACGGCGTAGCCGAGCAGGCCCTCGCGGGCCACCCGGGCGAGGGCCCGGCGCACGACGGGCGCGGTGCGCAGGTCCATGTCCGCCACCCACATGGGCAACTCGTCCGGTCCGGCCTCGTCCCATTTCAATGAGCCGGTGCCACGCCGGTCGGTGGGCTCATCCAGGTTGAAGTCGGCGGGGGCCCTCATGCGACCGCCTGGGGCGACCAGCCGGTCTCAATGCGGGTGGCCGCGGGGTCCACCCGGTCGGGATGAATGATCTGCTCGCCGATGGAGCCCGCCCGGATGACGCCGTCGGCAGGGTCGGTCAGCGAATCGAGGTGGCCGATGACCTCGGCGTCAATGCCCCGGCAGTACTCGAAGGCGAGGGTGGTGTCCAGCAGGCGACAGCCACGCAGGACGAGCCCATCGATGTAGCACAGACCCTGCAGGCTCTGGATGGTGCAGTCGACGAAGGTGACGTTGCGGGAGTTCCATCCCAGGTACTCCCCCACGATCATCGAGTTCTCCACCACCACGTTCTCGCAGTTCCAGAAGGCGTCCTTACTCAGCAGCACACTGTCGCGTACGGTCACGTCCCGGGCGCCGTCGAAGGCGTAATTGCCCGTCAGGCGCAGCCGCTCGGCGGTGACACCGGCGGCGTCCTTGGCGAAGTAGTCGCCGGTGGCGTTCACGTCCTCAAGCGTGAACTCCCGGCAGCTCCACAGGGTTTCTTCGGCATGCGGCAGGTCTACACGCCGCAGGCTGATGCCGCGGCCGCGGCGGAAGGTCTTGGGGGCGGCCACCAGCGTGCCGTCCAGACGGATGTCGTCGGTGTACCAGATGCCGGAGCGGGCGGTCTCCAGCAGGGCGCCGCCGGTGACCGACACGTCCCGGCAGTACCACAGCGGGTACTTCCACTCGAACACGGTGTCGCTGATGCGCAGGCCGCGGCTCTCCTTGAGCGGGGACTCGCCGTCGGCGAAGGTGGAGTGGGCGATGGTCAGGTCGCGCGAGGCGTACAGCGCGCGTTCACCGGTCAGGCGGCGATGGTCAACCACCGAGCCGACGTGGTCGGGACAGCCGCCCGGGGCCTCGGCGGCGGCACTAGGAGATGCGGTCAGCGTCATGGCATCGACTGTAGGCGGGCGGCCTCCCCGCAGCGAGGCCATGACAGTACCCCTCAGTCCCGGTGTGCCAGGGCCGCCCGGATCAGGCCCGCGAACAGCGGGTGGGCGTGAGTGGGGCGCGACTTGAACTCGGGGTGCGCCTGCGTGGCCACATAGTAGGGGTGCAGTGACCGGTCGAGTTCAACGAACTCGGTCAGCTGCCCGTCCGGGGAGGTACCCGTGACATGCAGCCCCGCCCCCTCCAGCCGGTCGCGGTAGGCGTCGTTGACCTCGAAACGGTGGCGGTGCCGCTCGGACACCTCGGTGGCACCGTAGGCCTCCGCGACCAGTGAGCCCGGCGTGAGCAGGGCCGGGTAGGCGCCCAGGCGCATCGTCCCGCCGAGGTCTCCCCCGCCGGTGACGAAGCGGCGTTGCGAGTCCAGGGTCGTGACTACCGGGTCGGGCGTGTCGGGCTCCATCTCGGTGGAGGAGGCGCCGCTCAGGCCCAGCAGGTTGCGGGCCGCCTCGATCACCATGCATTGCAGGCCCAGACACAGCCCGAGGGTGGGCACGCGGTGCTCGCGCGCCCAGCGCAGGGCACCCACCTTGCCCTCAATGCCGCGGATCCCGAAGCCGCCGGGGACGACGACGGCGTCGACGCCTGCCAGCGCCCGCTGCGCTCCGGCTGGCGTCTCGCAGGTGTCGGAGGCGATCCAGCGGATGTCCACGGCGGCGTCGCAAGCAAAGCCGCCGTGGCGGATCGCCTCGGTGACGGACAGGTAGGCGTCGTGCAACTCGATGTACTTGCCGACCAACGCCACCTCGAGGCGGTGCTTCGGGGCGTGTACGCGCTCCAGCAGGACGTTCCACTCGGTCCAGTCCACATCCCGGAAGGCCAGGTTCAGGCGCTGCACCAGGTAGGCGTCGAGCCCCTCCCGGTGCAGGGCGGGCGGCACCTCGTAGATGCTGTCCACGTCCCGGCACTCGACGACGGCGCCCGGCTCCACGTCGCACATGCGCGAGACCTTGTCCTTGATGCCGTCCGGCAGCGGCCGGTCGGTGCGCAGTACGAGGGCGTCGGGCTGAATACCGATGCTGCGCAGCGTGGCCACCGAGTGCTGGGTGGGCTTGGTCTTCAGCTCACCGGCGGCGGGCAGGAAGGGAATCAGGGAGACGTGTACGAAGGCGACGTTCTCCCGCCCCAGGTCGGCACGCACCTGCCGGGCTGCCTCCAGGAAGGGCTGGGACTCGATGTCGCCCACGGTTCCACCGATCTCGGTGATGATCACGTCGGGAGTGGCACCGCTGTCATCCGGTTCCGCCTGGGCGCGCATCACCCGTTTGATCTCGTCGGTAATGTGCGGGATCACCTGGACCGTGTCGCCCAGGTACTCGCCGCGACGCTCCTTGGCGATCACGGTGGAGTAGACCTGGCCGGTGGTGGCGTTGGCGGCCCCGGACAGGTTCACATCGAGGAAGCGCTCGTAGTGGCCGATGTCCAGGTCCGTCTCGGCACCGTCCTCGGTGACGAACACCTCCCCGTGCTGGAAGGGGTTCATTGTGCCCGGGTCGACGTTGATGTAGGGGTCCAGCTTCTGCATGGCCACACTGATGCCACGGGAGCGCAGTAGGCGGCCCAGGCTGGAGGCGGTCAATCCCTTGCCGAGGGAGGACACGACACCGCCGGTGACGAAGATGTGATGAGGGACGGCGGGGGTCTTCCCGCCCGGACGTGCAGGTGCGTTACTCACGGGCCTTCAACGTAGCACCGGGACGAAACGCGCCCGACGCATACGCCCACCGGCGGCCCGCCCCGGCCGGTTGGGCCGCGGGCACCGGCGGCTACACGTCCAGGCCGTACAGGATCGTGCCGCGCGTGGCGGTGTACCCCAGGTCGAGGAACAGGTCGACGGCGCCGCTCGGGTCGTCTGACTCGAAGCCGGCCGCCGCATACTCCATGCCGTCGGCGGCGTAGGCGCGCATGACCGCCGTCAGTAGTGCCGGGCCGGCGTCGCGGGAACGGTAATCGGCAAGCACCCCGATGACGTCGGTGTAGCCCTCCCGCCAGCCGAGTGCCTCCCAGTCCTGCTCGTAGCGGCTGGAGAGCGCATAGCCGGCGACCCGGGCACGGTCTCCCGACCGGTCCAGTGCCACGAAGCTCCACTGGGGTGCGAAGTAGGCGCGCCCGGCCCGCCACTCCTCCGGGCTCATGCTGCCGCCGCCGGAGTCGGCGAAGGCCTGGTTGTGGGCGCGGCGCACGGCGTCGTCGAGTTCCTCCGACCAGGGCTCGATGGTGAGGAAGCCATCCAGGTCCACCTCCGGGATGGGCTCGGAGAGCGGGCGGCGCACCTCCCGATACCAGCGGCGCGGTTCGAAGCGCAGCTCGGCCAGGTGCTCCTTCATGCGTTCGTCATCCTCCAGCACGGTGGTGACGATATGGGCGGGCACTGCGACCGTTGAGGAGCCGGTCGGCTCCCCAGCGCGCTCGGCGCCAATAAGGTGCCGGGCCCGTTCGGTCTGCCAATGCAACAGCGCCACCCCGATGCCGCGCTTGCGCCACTGCGGGTCGACCGTCCCGGTCATGGAGGCGTAGATCTCTCCGGCCGGCCGCAGTCGCACCAGTCCGAAGGCACGCATGACACCGTTCTCGTCACGGCCGGCCACCCCCGAGTAGGTGGGGTCCACGAAGTACTCGGCGGTCTCCTGGGCACTGGTGCGGTATGGGGGGGTGTCCGCCGCCTCGGAACGGGCGATGAGCTCGGCCAACTCGGTATTGTCGCGCGGCCCCAGCGGCGCCCAAGTGAGCATGCGGGGCAGCGCGGAACGAGGTCCGGGACGGAGCATCGACCAGGGACCGCCCGGGCCGGTGCGGCGCGTAGAGCCGTAAACAGGTGTCATATGCGTCTCCTTCGACGGGACCGGGCCGACTTTAAGGGTACGGGCAAATGGCTCAGGCGTCGATGCGTTCGCGGTCGACCTCGGCGGCGCCCTCGATGATGAAGTCGCGCCGCGGCTCCACGCTGGAACCCATGAGCAGCTCGAACACGTTCTCCGCCTCAAGCAGCTCGGCCTCATCGCCCAGGGTGATGCGCCGCAGGGTGCGGTGCTCGGGCTCCATGGTGGTCTCGGCCAGCTGGTGGGCGTCCATCTCCCCCAGGCCCTTGTAGCGCTGCGGCTCCTTGAAGCTACGACCCTGCTTCTCCAGCTTACGCAGGGTGGTGACCAGCTCCTCGTCGGAGTAGGTGTAGATGACCTCGCGCTTGCGCCGGCCCTGAGCGGAAACCTCGATGCGGTGCAGCGGGGGGACGGCGGCGAAGACCCGGCCGGCCTCGATCATGGGGCGCATGTAGCGGAAGAAGAGGGTGAGCAGCAGGGTGCGGATGTGGGCGCCGTCGACGTCGGCGTCGGTCATGAGGATGACCTTGCCGTAGCGGGCGGCGTCCAGGTCGAAGGTGCGCCCGGAGCCGGCCCCGACCACCTGGATGATGGCGGAGCACTCGGCGTTGCGCAGCATGTCCGCCTGGGAGGCCTTCTGGACGTTGAGGATCTTGCCGCGGATGGGCAGCAGCGCCTGGAACTCGCTGTTGCGGGCGTTCTTGGCGGTGCCCAGGGCGGAGTCCCCCTCAACGATGAACAGCTCGGAGGAGGCGACGTCGTCGGAGCGGCAGTCCGCCAGCTTGGCGGGCAGGGTGGAGGTCTCCAGAGCCGTCTTGCGGCGGGTGATCTCCTTGTGCATGCGGGCGGACACGCGGGCGCGCATCTCCCCGACGATCTTCTCCTGCAGGGCGCGCGACTGCGTCTTCAGGTCCCGCTTGGAGGAGGTCAGCAGGGCGGTGAGTTCCTTCTCCACCACCTTGGCGACGATCTGCCGCACGGGAGCGGTACCGAGCACCTCCTTGGTCTGCCCCTCGAACTGGGGTTCGGGTACACGCACGGTGATGACGGCGGTGAGCCCGGCGAGAATGTCGTCCTTCTCGATACGCCCGTCGCGACTGGTGACCTTCAGGGCGCGGGAGTTGGCGTCGATCTGCTTGCGCAGCACCTTGGTGACGGCCTGCTCGAAGCCGGTCAGGTGGGTGCCGCCCATGGGGGTGGCGATGATGTTGACGAAGGAGCGCTCGGTGGTGTCGTAGCCGATGCCCCAGCGCAGGGCCACGTCGACGGTGCAGGTGCGTTCGACCTCGGTGGGCCGCAGGTGGCCAGTGCGCTTGTCGAGCTGCTGCACGGTCTCGGTGTAGGTGCCCTCGCCGGTCAGGCGGAAGGTGTCGGTTACGGATCCGTCGGTGGCCAGGAAGTCGACGAAGTCGGCGGTGCCGCCCTCGGCGTGGAAGACCTCCGTCCCCTCCTCCTCGGCGTCGGCGGTGAACAGGTCATTGGCGCCGCGCGCGGAACTGGCCGACTTGCCTGCTTTATCCGCCCTTGTCGCCCGGCCGGGGCTCGCCCCGCCCTTGACGCTCAGGGCCGGGTCGCCGGCGACACCACTGGCGGTGGTGGCGATCGCCTCCGGGTTGCGCTCGTCGGTGAGGGTGAGGGTGAGCCCGGGCAGCAGGAAGCTGGTCTGCCGCAGTCGGGCCCGCAGAGCGGCGATGTCGTATTGGGCGGGGGCCGGGAAGATCTCGGGGTCGGCCCAGTAGCGCACCCGGGTGCCGGTGACGCCGCGGCGCACCTTGCCGATCACGCGCAACTGGGAGGCCTCGGTGTATTCCGCGAAGGGAGCGTCCGGGGTGGGGCCCGCGGCGGTGTCGGTGAAGACACCGGGCACGCCCCGTCTGAAGCTCATGGCGTAGGTCTTGCCGCCGCGGTCCACCTCCACGTCCATGCGGGCGGACAGGGCGTTGACCACGCTGGCGCCCACCCCGTGCAGGCCACCCGCGGAGCCGTAGGAGCCGCCGCCGAACTTTCCGCCGGCGTGCAGCTTGGTGTAGACCAGCTCGACACCGGTCAGCCCGGAGGAGGGCTCGACGTCCACGGGCACGCCCCGCCCGGTGTCACGCACCTCGATGGAGCCGTCGGCGTGCACGACGACGGCGATGCGGTCCCCGTAGCCCTCCAGGGCCTCGTCCACGCCGTTGTCGATGATCTCCCAAACGCAGTGCATCAGGCCCCGCTGATCGGTGGAGCCGATGTACATGCCAGGGCGCTTGCGCACCGCCTCGAGCCCCTCAAGAACTGAGAGGTGGCGGGCTGAGTAGGACTGGGAAGAATCTGGCACGGGCCGAATTTAGCCGATTGTGGGGGCGGGTCAGGCATCCCGCGCCGTCGCCGGAGGTGTGGTCTTCGCCCGTAGCCGGAGGATCGGGGCCGCCGCTGATTCCCACCGTTCGCCGTGGGCGCAGGCGGTGCGCCCGGGGCGGAAAACCGCCCGACGGCGTTGGCGTGGGCTCCCGGTGGTGGTGGAATCGAGCCATGAGCACGACAACTCCAATCTCCCCCACGGTCGCCGATCCGACGACCGCGCCCGAACAGGCCACCGGCCCCACCGCGGCGACCGAGACGCGTCCGCTCACCACGGCCGATCGTTGCGACGTCTGCGGCGCACAGGCTTACCTGCGCGTGGTCCTCGCCTCCGGCGAGCTGCTGTTCTGCGCCCACCACGGCCACGCCCACCGGGACGCCCTGGAGCGCCAGGCCCTGTTCATCCAGGACGAGTCCGACCGCCTGACCCGCTCCGACGAGGTCGACTAACCGATTGGCGACGACCGGCTCACCCGCCGGCCTGCCTCAGCCTGCTGCCTACGCCCTCCGGCCGACTCGGCCAGAGGGCGTAGTAGTGGTGCACGGGGCCGTGCCCGTGGCCGACGCCGAGCGCGTCGGCGTGCGTGAGGGCTCCGGTCAGGTAGCCCTTGGCATCCCTTACCGCCGTTATCCAGCTCTCCCGCTGCGGGCGCAGCGCCGCAATCGCCGCGGAGAGCGTGCAGCCCGTGCCGTGCGTGTTGCGGGTGTCCACGTGGCGGCCGGGCAGCAGCAGCGTGCCGTCCGCATCCGCATACACGTCGGTGGCGTCCGCGCCGAGGTGCCCGCCCTTGAGCAGCACCCGGCGGGCACCGGCGTCCAATAGGAGCTCCGCCTGGCGGCGCATCGCATCGGTGCTCGCGGCCGGTGAACGGTCCAGCAGGGCGGCGGCCTCGTCCAGGTTCGGGGTGATCAGGTCCGCACGCGCGCACAGGCGCCTGACGGCGCCGATGGCCTCGGCGTCGAGCAGCCGGTCCCCGGAGGTGGCCACCATCACCGGGTCCAGGACGGTGTTGGCCAGGTCGGGCAGGTACTCTCCCACCGCCTCGGCCAGTTCGGCGGTGGCGAGCATGCCGACCTTGGTGGCGTCGGGGGTGATGTCCGCCAGCAGGGTGTCCAGCTGTAGGCGCACGAAGTCCACGGGCACGGCCCGCACTCCGGCGACTCCGCGCGTGGACTGGGCGGTCAGTGCCGTGACCACGCTCATGCCGTAGGTGCCGAGCGCCCCCATGGTCTTCAGGTCCGCCTGGACGCCGGCGCCCCCGGAGGGGTCGGAGCCGGCGATGGTCAGTGCCTTGGGGATTGGTGTGTTCATCGCGCGGCCTCCCAGGCCCGGCGCAGCCGCCGGGCGGCGGCGCGCGGATCGTCCGCGAGGCAGATCGCGGAGACGACGGCGGCCCCGGCCAGTCCCCCGGCGCGCAGGGCGGGCAGGTCGGCGGGCGTGATGCCGCCGATGGCCACGCATGGCAGCGCAATGTCGGCCGCCAGGCGGCTGACGCCGTCGGTGCCGATGCCTGTGGGCGCGTCGGCCTTGGTGGCGGTGGCGCGTACCGCGCCGACGCCCACGTGGTCGCAGGCGCCCTCCGCTGCCGCCGCGGAAAGTGCCTCCGGGTTGGCCGCGGACAGGCCCAGGTAGGCGTCGTCGCCGATGAGCTCGCGCACCACGGTGGCGGGCAGGTCGCGCTGGCCTACGTGCACGCCCGCCACCGGCGCCCCCAGGCGGCGGGCGGCCAGGTACACGTCGACCCGGTCGTTGACGAGTACCGGGACCAGCTCACCGACGGCGTTGGCGACGTCGCAGACCTGGGCGAGGAAATCGGCGCCGTCGGCGTCTTTGGCACGCACCTGCACGCAGGTGGCGCCGCCGGCCACGGCGGCCCTGACCGTGTCGGTGACGGTGCGGCCGCGCGCGCGGCACTGGGCGGCGTCGGTGACCAGGTAGACCCGCAGGTCGGGGGCGGGCCTCACGAGATCGGAATCCTGGCGACGTCGTCGGCGTCCAGGGCGTACAGGGCGTCGAGGAATGCGGGCGGGAAGGAGCCGGGGCCTGCGGAGGTTTCAGCGGCGATCTCGGCGGCGGCACTGTAGGCGGCGTGACAGGCGACGGTCGCCGCGAAGGCGTCGGTCCCGATGGCGGTCCCGGCGGCTAGGAAGCCCGCCGCCAGCGCGCCCAGGGCGCAGCCGCCGCCGGTGACGCGGGTCAGCAGTACGGAGCCGCCGCCCACCCGGCTCACGCGTGCACCGTCGACGACGGCATCCACGGGCCCGGATATCGCCACCACGGCGCCGGTGCGCGCCGCGAGCGAGCGGGCGGCGTCCAGGGCGGTCTCCACGCAGGCGGTTGTCTCCACCCCGCGGCCGCCCGCACCGGCGCCGGCCAGGGCGATGATCTCCGAGGCGTTGCCGCGGATGACCGTAGGGCGTTCCTCCAGGAGCCGGTGGGCCAGGGCGGTGCGGTGCACCAGGGTGCCGACGGCGACCGGGTCGAGCACCCAGGGCACGCCCGCCGTCCGCGCGGCGGTGGCGGCCTCCACGGCGGCGGCACGCTGCTCGGGCTGGGGTGTGCCCAGGTTGATCAGCAGGGCGGAGGCGGCGGAGGCGAAGGGCCCGGCCTCCCCGGTGACGTCGACCATGGCGGGGGCGGCCCCGGCGGCCAGCAGCACATTGGCGGTGAAGTTCGTGACCACCGCATTGGTGATGCAGGCGACCAGGGGGCCCTCGGCGCGCAGGGACTCCAGCACGGCCGCGGGTCCCGGAGATGGCGCCGCGGCCGCCGGCCCCGTCGACTGTGGCGGGGGCTCGTTCGGTTGGGTGTTGACGGACGCGTGCTGCGCCATGCGACATCCCTTCGTCAGCATTATCTGAACAGGTTCAACGGGTTTGTTCTCAGCCTTGCGGCACCCCGTGTCGTGGCACAACGATAGCAAGCAGACGGCCGCCCCGGAACCGTATGGTTCCGGGGCGGCCGGGCTGCGGGCCGATGAGGCGGCCTGTGCCTCAGTCGTCCAGGTAGTCGCGCAGTACCTGGGAGCGGCTGGGGTGACGCAGCTTGCTCATGGTCTTGGACTCGATCTGGCGGATCCGCTCCCGGGTCACCCCGTAGACCTTGCCGATCTCGTCCAGCGTCTTGGGCTGGCCGTCGGTCAGGCCGAAGCGCATGGAGACCACGCCCGCCTCCCGCTCGGACAGGGTGTCCAGGACGGCGTGCAGCTGCTCCTGCAGCAGCGTGAAGCTGACGGCATCCGCGGGGACAACCGCCTCGGAGTCCTCGATCAGGTCACCGAACTCGCTGTCCCCGTCCTCACCGAGCGGGGTGTGCAGGGAGATGGGCTCGCGCCCGTACTTCTGCACCTCAACGACCTTCTCCGGGGTCATGTCCAGTTCGACGGCGAGCTCCTCCGGAGTGGGCTCGCGGCCCAGGTCCTGCAGCATCTGCCGCTGGACACGGGCGAGCTTGTTGATGACCTCGACCATGTGGACGGGGATGCGGATGGTGCGCGCCTGGTCCGCCATGGCGCGGGTGATGGCCTGGCGGATCCACCAGGTGGCGTAGGTGGAGAACTTGTAGCCCTTGGTGTAGTCGAACTTCTCCACGGCGCGGATCAGGCCCAGGTTGCCCTCCTGGATCAGGTCCAGGAAGAGCATGCCGCGGCCGGTGTAGCGCTTGGCCAGGGAGACGACCAGGCGCAGGTTCGCCTCCAGCAGGTGGTTCTTGGCGCGCTGACCGTCCTGGGCCACCCAGTGCAACTCGCGGCGGTACTTGGCATCCATGTCGTTGCCCTCGGTGGCCAGCAGGTGCTCGGCGTACAGGCCCGCCTCGATGCGCTTGGCGAGCTCGACCTCCTGCGCGGCGTTGAGGAGCGCGACCTTACCGATCTGCTTGAGGTAGTCCTTGACGGGGTCGGCGGTGGCGCCGGCGGTGACGACCTTCTGTGCGGGCTCGTCGCCCTCATCGGAGTCGGAGACCGTGAAGGAGCCGTCCTTGCCCTTTTCACCCTTGGACTTCCGCGACTTCTTGTTGGCGGCCTTCTCCGCCTCCTCCCGGCGGATACGGTCCAGTTCGCCGGTCAGGGCGGCGATGGAGGGGTTCATCTTGATGCCCTTGATGATCCAGCCGCGGAAGATGTAGCCGTTCTGGGTCAGGAACTCGCGGGCGACGACGGGCTCCTCCTCACCGGGGATGACGAAGCGCGGCACGGGGCCGTGCCCGTAGGGGGCCAGGGTGATCGGATCCTCCAGGGTGCCGTCGCCGTTGATCTCCAGGCCCTCCACGACGGTGCGGCTGCGCACGAACAGCGTGGCGCCGGGCGCCAGTCGCACGTCCTTCAGGGCGGCGGGGGTGTTGAAGGGGTGGCGCTTGGTGCCGTCGCCGTTCTCCTCCAGGGACACGTCCAGGTAGTAGTCGCGCAGCTCGGGGGCGGGGGCCGCGGCCTCCGGCTCGTCGTCGCCCTCGTCCTCGGAGTCCTCCGGCTCGTCGTCGTCCTCCGAGTCCACGTCATCCGCGTCGACGTCGTCCTCCACCAGGTCGTCGTCCTCGTCCTGCGCGAGGTCCTCATCCTCGTCGAGGTCGTCCAGATCGACGTCCTGCTTCTCCTCCAGGGCCTCGTCAACGTCGTCGGCGAATTCGACACGCTCCCGCGCGGTGGTGGGAGCAGGAGCAACTGTGGAAGTAGCCACGGATTTCCTTTCGCGGAGCAGACGGTTCGGCCGGAGCGGTGCATGGAGCCTCGGCGAAGTTTACGCGAGAACCCAAATGGTCTCACAGGCGCACGCGCCTAACGCGAGGACTTCACACGAGATCCGGCAACCACTACCAGCGCGAAGAGCAACGATGCGGACGCCGTGTCTATTCCCGAGCCCGATCATCTAGCCTGTGCGCATGACCGACGTGGACGCCCTGCTGCCGCTCGTGCGCGGCGCCGTCGATGCCCGCCTGGATGAGGTGCTGGCCCGGCTGCGCGCCCAGTGGCAAGACTCCCCCGCCGTAACCGATGAGCTGCTCGAGGCCGCCGCCACGGCCCTGGCGGGCGGGAAGCGAATGCGGGCGGTTCTGGGTGCGGTGGGATTGACCCTGGAGGGAGGAGACGCCGACCCCGCCGCCGTGGCGGCCGGCCCGACCGCGGCCCGGCTGGGCGCCGCCCTGGAGCTGTACCAGGCGAGCGCGCTCGTACACGACGACGTCATCGACGCCGCCGACACCCGCCGTGGCCGGCCGGCCGCACACCGTCGTTACGCGGCCCGTCACCGTCGGGCCGGCTGGACCGGCTCGGCCGACGTCTACGGCGTCAGTGCCGCGATTCTCCTGGGAGACCTGCTCATGTCGGCCGCCACCGCACAACTGGGCCAGGCGACGGCCGGCTGCGAGCGCGGCGCGGCACGGGCCGCCCGGGACGCCTTCGACGCCATGACTGCGGAGGTCGCCGTCGGCCAGTTCCTGGACGTGCACCAGGAGGTGATGCCCCTGCCGGCCCCGACGGACCGACCGGTGGCGGCGGGCGCCGCCATGCGGGAGGCCGCACTGGAGGTGATACGCCACAAGTCGGCGCGCTACTCGGTGATGTATCCGCTGCAGGTGGGGGCGCTGCTGGCCGGCGTGGCCCCCCATGGCGAGTTGTTGACCGCCCTGGAGGTATTCGGTGAGGAGATCGGGATCGCCTTCCAGCTGCGCGACGACGTGCTGGGCGTATTCGGCGACCCGGCCCTGACCGGTAAGCCGGCCGGTGACGACCTGCGCGAGGGCAAACGGACGGTGCTGGTGGCCCTGGCCTGGCAGCGCTGCAACAACGCGGGCCGGAAGCTGTTGACCCGGGTGCTGGCCGGGGACGAGGCCGCCACGGCCGCGGACTTGTCGGCGGCCGCCGCACTGATCCGCGACTGTGGGGCCTTGAACGCGCATGAGGATGAGATCGCCGCCCACACCGCCACCGGCCTCGCCGCGCTGGAGGCCGCCCCGGGCGCCCTGCCGGAGCGTTCGCGGCGCACCCTGTTGGGGCTGGCGGAAATGCTGACCGCCCGCCGCAGCTGACTGCGGGCGCGGCGGCCCCTGACGCACCGGGGCGTGCGAGCCCCGTACACTCGGCTACGTGACCAAGGATCCTCTCATCGGCCGGCTGGTCGACGCTCGCTACGAGATCGTCGACCGCGTGGCCCGTGGGGGCATGGCCACCATCTACCGGGCGCATGACCGCCGCCTGGACCGCATGGTGGCCCTCAAGCTCATGCACCCGCACCTGGCGGACTCCCCGGACTTCGTGGCCCGGTTCCGCCGCGAGGCCCGCGCGGCGGCGCGGTTGTCCAACCCGGGGGTCGTGGCCGTCTACGACCAGGGCAGCCTGGACGGCATCGCCTATCTGGTGATGGAACTGGTGGAGGGCCCCAATCTGCGCGATCTGATCGCCTCCGGCCCGTTGACCGTGCGTGAGGCGCTCGGGCTGACCGCCCAGATCCTGGGGCCGCTGGGGGCGGCTCACCGCGCCGGCCTGGTCCACCGCGACGTCAAGCCGGAGAACGTGCTGCTGCCCGCCGACGGCTCGGTCGCCAAGGTCGCCGACTTCGGCTTGGCCCGCGCCGTCACCGAGGTCGCCCAGACCACCACCGGGAACGTGCTGGGCACGGTCGCCTACCTGGCGCCGGAGTTGATCACCACCGGCTCCTCCGCCCCCTGCGCCGACGTCTTCTCCGTCGGCGTGATCCTGTATGAGCTGCTCACCGGCGTCCAGCCCTTCGAGGCGGACACACCCATCCAGATCGCCTTCCGCAACGTGCACGAGGACATTCCCGCCCCCTCGCTGCGGGTACCCGACCTGCCCGAGAGCGTGGACGAGCTGGTCGCGGCGATGACGCGCCGCGATCCGCACTCCCGGCTGGACGACGCCGACACCGCCCTGGACCGACTGCGGCAGATCGTCTCCACCCTGAGCGAGGCGGAGTTGGCCGTCAAGCGCGGCGGCGCCACCGGCTCGGTGCGCACCCAGGAGGTGCTGGCCGCTAACGCCGAAGCGGCCCGCACCGCGATGCTGGTCACCGACGGCACCGAATCCGATGCGGACGCCGCCGAGGCCGCCGCCGACGCGGCCACCCCGGGTGCCGGGCTGCGCACCGTCTCCCTGCCCATCGGTTCCATCGCCCCGGACGGGGCGGCCGGCGGCCGGGACGGCACCACGCGCGCCCTGGACCGCAGTCGGCTGTCCCGCGGCGCGGACACGCAGAACACGCAACCGGTGGCCCGCCACTCCGCGCGGCGCCCGCGCCGACGCGCCGTGATCGCCGCCGCACTGCTGCTGGCGGCGGTCGGAAGCGGGGGCGCCTGGTACTTCACGGCCGGCCCCGGCCGCACCGTCCCGGTGCCGCAGATCGTGGGGATGAGCGCACAGGATGCACAGGATGCGGTCGAGGCGGCCGGACTGGTGTGGGGCGCCCCCACCCGCGCCTACTCCGACACGGTGCCCGCGGACTCGGTGATTTCCTGCTCCCCCGGCGCCGACACCCGGCTGCACCCCGGCCAGGCGGTTACGCCGGTGATATCCCGCGGCATTGAGCAGAAGGTCGTGCCCGACGTCGTCGGTTCCACTCAGGAGGATGCCACCAGCGCGATCGTGGACGCGGGCCTCACGCTCGGGGCGGTGACCAAGACCTACTCCGACGACGTCGCCTCCGGCATGGTGATTTCCTGCGAGCCGCAGTCGGGCAGCACGGTGGATCACTCCTCCGCCGTGGCGATCGTCGTGTCCCTGGGGCGCCAGCCCGCCACGGTCCCGGACGTGACCGGCATGAGCGTGGAGGACGCCACCACCACGCTGGAGGCGGCCGGGCTCACGCTCGGCACCCAGTCGGAGGCCTACTCCGACGATGTGGCCTCGGGAATGATCATCTCCTCCAGCCCGGCCTCGGGGGCGGAGGGCTACCACCACGGCGACGCGGTGGACGTAGTCGTGTCCAAGGGGCCGGAGAAGGTGAACGTGCCCGACGTCGTCGGGATGAGCGAGCGCGAGGCCGTGACCGCGCTGGAGGACGCGGGGCTGGACCCGCAGGTCTCCCGTGTCATGGGCGGCTTGTTCGACACGGTTCACTCCACCGACCCGTCGGCCGGGCAGAGCGTGGAGAAGGGCTCACAGGTGACGGTGAACGTGATCTGAGCCCGGGCCGACTCAGCCGCGGAGCATCTCCGCCACCTCGAAGGCCATCTCCAGGGACTGCTGGTGGTTCAGCCGCGGGTCCACGAGCGTCTCGTAGCGGCGCGCCAGCCCGGCCTCGTCAATGTGCTCGCCGCCGCCGAGGACCTCGGTGACGTCGTCTCCGGTGAGCTCCACGTGAATGCCGGCGGGCACGGTGCCCAGCGCCCGGTGTACCTCGAAGAAGCCGCGCACCTCGTCCATGATCGTGTCGAAGCGGCGGGTCTTGTAGCCGTTTTCAGAGGTGATGGTGTTGCCGTGCATGGGGTCGGTGATCCAGGTGACCGGTCGGCCGTCGGCGCGGACGATCTCCACCAGGGGCGGCAGCACGTCGCGGATGCGGTCGGCACCCATGCGGGTGATCAGGCTGAGCCGGCCGGGGTCCCCATCCGGGTTGAGGTGGTCGATCAGGGACAGCAGCTCATCGCGGGTCGTCGTCGGGCCGATCTTGACGCCCACCGGGTTGTGCACGCCCGCCAGCAGTGCGACGTGGGCGTCGTCGGCACCGCGAGTGCGCTCCCCCACCCACAGGAAGTGGGCGGAGGTGTCGTAAAGGCGCCCACTGCGGGAGTCCTCGCGCGTCATGGCGTCCTCGTACTCCAGCAGGAGCGCCTCGTGCGCGGCGTAGAAGTCGACCTGGCGCAGGGCTTCGAAGTCGACGCCGGCGGCCTCCATGAAGCGCATGGCCCGGTCGATCTCCTCGGCGAAGGACTCGAAGCGCTTGTAGGCGGGGTTCGCGGTGAAGCCGCGGTTCCAGGAGTGGACTTCACGCAGGTCCGCGTAGCCGCCCATCGTGAAGGAGCGGATCAGGTTCAGGGTGGTGCCGGCGCGCAGGTAGGCGTCGACCATGCGCTGCGGGTCGGGGATACGGGCCTCGGCGGTGAAGGCGTGGTCGTTGACGGAGTCGCCGCGGTAGGAGGGCAGGGTGACACCGTCGCGGGTCTCCGTGTCCGAGCTGCGCGGCTTGGCGTACTGGCCGGCCATGCGGCCGATCTTGACCACCGGGGTGGAGGCGCCGTAGGTGAGCACCGCCGCCATTTGCAGAATGGTTTGCAGCTTCAGGCGGATGTTGACGGCGGTGTTGTCGTGGAAGGACTCGGCGCAGTCCCCGCCCATGAGCACGAAGGCGCGCCCCTGGGAGGCCAGCACCATCTTCTCGCGCAACGAGTCGACCTCGCCGGCGAACACCAGTGGCGGCCGGGTGCGCAGGTCGGCCGCGGCGTCGGCCAGCGCCTGCGGGTCCGGGTAGCGGGGCTGCTGGGCGGCGTGGTGCTGGCGCCAGCCGGCCGCCCCGCCGGGTACCTGGAGCTCGTTCATCATGGGGTCAGCATAGGCGTGCGGGACCGCTGCCGAACCGTCACGCCGAAAGGTGGGACGCAGGGCACGCCGTCGGCCGGGCTCCCCTTCGGCGTCTTGTTGCGCACAGCGAGCCCAGAAGGGGGCGGGCGGACGCGTTCTCCCGCGTCCGCCCGCCCCCTCTAACTGGGTTGTGGATGAGCCGGCGGCTCAGGCCTCGCCGTCCGTGGCGGCGGCGGGCTCGAGGTTCTGGCCGAGCTCGGCCATCAGGTCGACGAACCACTGCTGGGTGATGTCGAAGGGCTTGCCGCCGGCAATGCGCTCGAAGGCGATGGCGCCGAGCTGGTCGCCGTTCTCCTCGTCCTGGCCGATGACACCGGGCTCGCCGCGCAGGGCGCAGTCGACGGCGAGGTCGCACATCTGCTTGATCAGGGCCAGGTCCTCCTCGTTGGCGGCGGCGGCGCGCGAGTAGTAGCCGGACTTCTGCACCATGACCTTCTCGGCGCCGATCTTGTCGGCGAACTGGCGGGCGAACCACTGGCCGGGGTTGATGGTGTCGAGCTTGACGTGGCCGAAGGGGTCGCGCTGGACCTCTTCACCCTTGGCCTCCATCTCCGCGATGATCTCGGGGACGCCGGCGCCCTCGGACAGGAAGATGTTGACGTTGCCCTGCTCGTCCATGATGGCCTTGAGGCGCTCGGCCTCGGCGGCGATGTCCAGCTTGGCCTCCGGCACGAACACGGCGTGCACGTCCCAGCGCTCCTTGGTCAGGCCCAGCGAGGGGGCCCACTGGCGGTCCTTGAGCAGCTCGTGGTAGCGGCGGGCGGTCTCGGCGGTGAGGTAACCGCAGTTGCGACCCATGCACTCGTGGACGATCAGCATGCGCGGGTTGGAGCGGTGCTCGCCGATGACGTTGAGGGCGAAGCCGGCGCCCTGCTCGGCGGCGGTCCAGGCGCCCAGCGACTGGCGGATCGGAACGATGTCGTTGTCGATGGTCTTGGGCAGGCCGACGACGGTCAGGTCGTAGTCGTGGTCGCGCAGGTAGGCGGCCAGGTCGGCGGCGGTGGTGTTGGTGTCGTCTCCACCGATGGTGTGCAGCACGTCGACGCCGTCCTCGCGCAGCCGCTCGGCGGCGAAGGCGAGCGGGTCCACGCCCTCCTTGACCAGGCCGCGCTCGACGAGGTTCTTGGCGTTGGTGAGCTTGACGCGGGAGTTGCCGATCGGGGAGCCGCCGTACTGGCGCAGCACGCCCGCGTTCTTGCGGCCCTCCTCGTCGATGACGACGTAGTTGCCGGTGAGCAGGCCGTGGTAGCCGTACTGGTAGGCGATGATCTCGACGTCGGGGGCGACCTCGGTGTAGCGCTCGATGAGGTCGCCTACGGCGGCGGACAGACAGGGGGCGAAGCCGCCCGCGGTGAGGAGGGCGACGCGACGGATCGACATCGGAAACCTTTCGTAGGTGATGGGGCTTATCGCGGCCATCCTATCGGGATGCCGCCCCCGCGCGCCCGGAATCCTCACCCCAACGCCAACCCCAGCCCCAACCCGTCCCCGTGCCCACCCTCCACCGAGATCGGTAGAAGTTACATGCCGAAGTCGGTTGATCTTACGTGCCGAGATCGGTAGAAGTTACGTGCCGTACCCCATCGACGCCGGTCGGTCTGCAGCCCGGAGGCCACACTCGGCGATCACACACGCGTTATCATGGATGCGTGACACAGCGCACCGAACGTGACTGGATCCGCTTCCGTCGCCACGCGGCGGGGCTGAGCCAACGCGAACTCGCGGACCGCACCGGTGTCAGCCAACCACTCATTGCCGCCATCGAGTCCGGCGCGCGCCATCCGTCCGCTGACACACGGGAGCGGCTGCGAAAGGCGTTACAGGTGCGCCCCTCAGTTCTGCTGCGCGCTGCGCGCAAAGAGGTCATCGCGTTGGCCGGTTCGCATGGATGCGAGGTTATCGGCGCGTTCGGCTCCGTAACCAGCGGCGAGGATCGCCCAGACTCGGACATCGACCTGCTGGTCCGTTTTTCACCAGATGCGGACATCCTGATCCTGCTGGAACTTGAGGAGGAGGTGTCAGATCTACTGACGGTGCCCGTCGACGTGATCTCCGTCGGCAGCGGCCCTGCCACGACGACCGGAGCTTCCCTAGGTCGTGTTGTGTAAGTCGTTTGTGCTGGTGGGGCGAGTGGGTCTTGCACCGCCCCGTTGGACCGCCCACGCCCCGTTGGACCGCCCACGCCCCGTTGGACCGCCCACGCCCCGTTGGACCGCTGTAACCGGCGGCTACGGCGGTCCAACCGGGGAACAGGGGTCCAACCGGGGAACAAGCGGTCCAACCGGAAGGCTCAACAGCCACACACCGCCACCCAACCGCGCACCGCCACCCAAGCACTTACACAACAGGACCTAGCGCGAGCGTGTAAGGCCGCGAGCGTGTAAGGCACGGACTCACCCCTTCTGGGAGTCGACCAACTCGTCCTTGCTGACTGTCTCCACCCGCTGAGCACCCAAATCATCCGCTCCTGCGCGGATCCGCTCGATTAGCGCGGGACGGCTAAGGATGTCGAGCGTCTCCTCAACCGACTCCGGACCATCGACAGAGATGACGACTGGGGCGGGGCGCCCGTGCCGAGTGATCGTCACGCGGCTGTGCTCCCGCTCCACCTGGCCGACGACCTCGGACAGGTAGTTCTTCACGTCGCGCAGCGGCATGAAGGCGTCGACCGACATAGCAACAATTGTTGCCACACCGGCGGTCTGCGTGCCGCACAGACACTTGACGAAGTTATACATACAGGGTTGCCTGTAAGCATGCGTCGCACCGCCGCCGAGGCCGCCGAGACCCGTAAAGCCATCATCCACTCCGCCTTGCACCGCTTCGCACAGGACGGCTGGGAGGGCTGCTCGCTCGTCGAGGTGGCGCGCGGCGCAAACGTGACTCGCGGCGCCGTTTACCACCACTTCACCGGCAAGCGGGAGCTGCTGGACGCCGTCCTGGCCGAACAATGGCACAGCCGGGGTGAGGCGCTCTTGGCCGTGCTAGACACCTCAGCACCGCCGGAGGCGCGGCTCACGACGTTCCTGGCGGACTACCTGCGCAGGCTCCGTGAGGACACCGACTTCCGCGAGCTCGCCGTCGTCACGGTCCTTGTAGCGTCCCAAGCACCGGCGGTCAAGTCGGGGCTGGAGCAGAAGACGGCGGCCGTCGCGCGATGGTCGGAGCGAATCGCCCGTCTCCTAACCGAGTGCGAACAGCGGCTTCGCGCTCCGCTTGACGTCGGGCGGTTCAGCATCACGGCGTTCCTGCACGGCGCCACGCTCACCGCGGCGCTCACACCAGAGGACCTCCCCGAACCAGGGCGCTGCGAAACGACGGCTCGTGCCCTCGTCGCCGGCCTGATCAACATCGAATCGCCTTGACCCCAGAGAAAGACCGGACATGCAACCAACACCCTCCGATGCCACAACCAGCCCACGCATGGCCGTAGTGGTCGCCTGCGTCGCTCTGTTCACCGACATGCTCGTCTACGGGATTCTCATCCCCGTACTCCCCCTGCTCCCCGCCATGGCCGAGGCCGGTCCCTCGGCAACCGGGCTGCTCTTCGCCGCCTATGCGGCCGCACTGGTGATGGTCACTCCTATCGCCGGGCGAGTCGTGGACAAACGCGGTTCTCGTGGGCCACTGCTCGCTGCGTTGGTGGGCCTGGCATGCGCGTGCCTGCTGTTCACCATCGGTGGCCCTTACTGGTTGCTTCTGACGGCCCGCACGCTCCAGGGAGCTGCCGCCGGATTGAGTTGGGTGGCCGGACTGTCACTGATCGCCGCGACCGTGCCACTGCAGCGACGCGCGACCTATCTCGGACTGGCGATGAGTATGGTTTCGGTCGGCGCGTTGGCGGGACCTCCCCTGGCGGGCTGGTTGGCCGGGCTCGGCGGACACTCCGCTCCCTTTCTTCTCGCGGCCGCGCTGCTCATGATCGACGGCGCGCTACGACTCGCGTTCGTCCGACCAACCTCACCGCCCAGCGACGACCCCCCTACCGCCTTGGATGTGTTGCGCACGCCCGGATGTTGGCCGGTCGTCGCGCTGATTCTCATAGGTGCCGCCGTAACCTCATGCATTGAGCCGGTGCTCCCTATGCAACTGGCTCGGGAGTTCGGCGTAGGTTCTGCGGGCATCGGCATGCTGTTCGCGCTGCTTACGCTTGTCGCCGCATGTCTGAATCCACTGGTCGGTGCTTGCCTGCCGCGCGTGTCGCTAAGAGCATTGACGCTGGTGGGCGCCGCAAGCGCGGCCGCGGGTTTGTTGCTAGTCGGGGTTGGACCGAATCTCCCGGTAATCACCGCCGGGCTTGTGTGCCTAGGCTCCGCAATCGCACTCCTGGTGGCACCGGCAAGTGCACTAATAGGCGTTCAGGGAGCCATGGCCACACCTCCCGCTATCGGCGGCGCCTACTCCCTCAACAACCTGGCTTACGCGGGCGGCCTGGTCCTGGGACCTGCACTCAGTGGTCCGCTCACCGAGCACCTCGGCTTCACGCATGCCTGCTTGACGCTGGCGGGGTTCCTAGCGCTCACTGTTCCCACATTCATCCGGTTGCCGCGCAAGTACGCGGCCGCGACCGCCGAAAGTATCCAGATTCGGGACAGACGGGGTCAGCATCCCTGATTGCGTCCGTTGAAATCGCATGATTTCAATGCACTGGCACACTGGCACGGCGACGACAGCCTCGTTTGTCCCGAATATGGACTGACGGTGTGCCCATGCTCAATCATCATCATCGGGGCGCGGCGTGTTTTCTGCCGCATCGTCCTCGGACGCCTCTGTCCCCTCGTCGTCTTCCGCCTCGTCTGGCTCCGCCGGCGGCTCGGGGACCTCGACGTCGGGGGCGGGACGACCGCCGGGTGCCTCGACGGGGGCGGCGGCCGGCCGCTTGGCGGCCAACTCCTCCAGCATCTCGTCGACGACCTCCGCAGCCGTCTTCTTCTCCGCGTCCATCGCCTTCTTCACGTCCGCGGCGTACAGGTCCACGTACTCCTGGCCGGACAGGGACATCAGCGCATACATGATCTCGTCGGTGATGGAGCGCAGCACGAAGCGGTCGTTCTCCAGACCCTGGTAGCGGGAGAAGTCCAGCGGCTCACCGATCACGATCCCCACCCGGTGCCGGGTGGAGGGAACCACCTGGCCGATGGGCTGGGCGAGGTTGGAACCGATCATGGCGACCGGGATCACCGGCGCCCCGGTGGCCAGGGCGACGCGCGCCACCCCCGTCTTGCCGCGGTACAGGCGCCCGTCGGGGCTGCGCGTGCCCTCGGGATAGATGCCGAACAACTCGCCCGAGCGCAGTCGATCGATCCCGGCCTGCAGAGCCGCCATGGACGCTTTGCCCCCCGAGCGGTCCACCGGGATGGTGCCGACGGCGGTCATGAAGTTCTTCACGGCCCAGCCCTTGATGCCCTTACCGGTGAAGTAGTCGGACTTGCCAATGAAGGCGACCTCGCGGTCCATCAGCAACGGCAGAAAGAATGAGTCGATGACCGCCAGGTGGTTGGAGGCCAGGATGGCGGGGCCCTCGGCGGGAATATTCTCCTCACCGCGAATCCAGGGCTGGTAGAGCATCTCCATGGCCGGGCCGACGGCGGCCTTGATACCTCGGTAACCCACTGTGGGACCTCCTGTGTGCATCCGCGGTCGGGAACTGGCCGGCCGCCCGGGTACACGCGCCGGGCGTGTCCGCGGCCGGATCGGCTGCTGATCAAGTCTAGCCTCGCGGTGTGGTCCAACACGTGCTCTCGCCTCCGCCGTCCGTCGGCGCCGTCGTAGGCCGTGGGCGACGCGAGCCGGCACGGATGCCGTCGTCACCGTCCCAGCCGGTCCAGGCGGCCTTCGCGGACATGGGAACGGCGCTGCGTGAGGTGACCTTCGTCGTCGTCGATCTGGAGACCACCGGAGGCGGCCCGGGCGCGCACGCCATCACCGAGATCGGTGCCGTGAAGGTACGCGGCGGGGTGGTCGATTCGGAATTCTCCACGCTCGTAAATCCGGGCACCGCCATTCCCGCCCAGATAACGGTCCTGACCGGCATCACCAACGCCATGGTCGCCGACGCCCCTCCGGTAGCCCAGGCGGTGGCCGCCTTCCTGCAGTGGGCGCACCTGGCCGACCCGACGACGGTGGCGGTCGCCCACAACGCCCGCTTCGACCTCGGCCACCTGCGCGGGGCGGCCCGGGCCCTCGACCTGGATTGGCGTGAGCCGGTCGTACTGGACACGCTGGCACTGGCCCGCCGGGCCTGGGACCGCACCCAGGTGCCCAACCACAAGCTGGGCACGCTCGCCACCTTCGTGGGCTCCCCGACGACGCCCACCCACCGCGCGCTGGACGACGCCCGTGCCACGGTGGACGTGCTGCACGCCGCCCTGGAACGCCTCGGTCCCCAGGGCGTCACCCACCTGGAGGACCTGGCCACCGCCACCGACCCCGTGCCCGCATCCCGGCGGGTCAAGAGCCGGCTCGCCGACGACCTGCCCGCCGCGCCCGGCGTCTATCAGTTCCTCTCCCCCGCCGGGCAGGTGCTGTACGTGGGCAGCGCCGTGAACCTGCACCGGCGGGTGCGTTCCTACTTCACGGCCGCGGAGAAGCGCACCAAGGTGGCGCGCATGCTGGACACGACCGTGGCGGTGCGAGTGATCGAGACCCCCACCGAGTTGGAGGCGCGCGTGCGCGAACTGCGGCTCATCGCCGAGCTGGATCCGCCGGTCAACCGCCGCTCACGCGCCCCGCAGCGCCGCCCCTGGCTGCACCTGGTGGACTCCCCGCACCCACATCTGGGGCTGACTGCCGTGCTGCCGCTGTCGGAGGCGAGCCGCGCCATCGGCCCGTTCCCGTCGCGAAAGGCGGCCTTGGAGGCGCAGCGGGCCGCCGAGTCCGTGCTGCGTCTAGAGGTCTGGGACGGTCACAGCGCCCGGGCGGTGCGCCGCGCGGACACCCCGGCCGACGCCGGGATCGCGATGCGTGCCCTGTCCGGTGAGATCGATCTGGTCGCCCACCCGCTGCTGGCGCGAATAGCGGAACTGTCGGCCCAGGAGCGCTACGAGGAGGCGGGGCTGTGGACGCAGCGGCTGCGGGCGCTGCTGCTGGGGGCGCGGCGGGCGGAGCAGACTCGGCCGCTGCTGACCTGCCCGCATCTGCTGGCGGCCCGACGGCGCGAGCATGGCGGCTGGGAGTTGGTGGCGGTGCGCTGGGGGCGCCTGGCGGGCTCGGCGGTCACGGCGCCGGGCGTGGACCCGCGCCCCACCATTGCCACACTGCGCGCCACCGCGCAGGTGGTGGACCGGCCCGCGCGGGTGGGGGCGGAGACAAGCGTGGAGGAGACGGCGCTGTTGGCCGACTGGGTGCTGGATGCCGGGGCACGCCTGGTGGAGGTCGAGGGACTCGATGACGATGTGGCAGGCCAGAGCCTCGAAGGCGGAGCGGCCGCAGCGCTGTCTTGGCCGGTGGGGGCTGCCGCCCGACACCGGCGCGTCATTGACGCCGAGGTTTGATGAAGTGTTCTGCCGACAGGCCCAGCCCAGGCGCCATAGGGCAGGGCGGTGTCGGCCCGCTATCAGCCGGCCGGGGTGACCGAGCCGCGCCGTGCCCGCAGCGCCTTGGCGACGCCCTCCTGCAGGCTGAGCGGGTCCAGCGGCCGTGGCACCACGACTTCCGCCTTGGCCCAGGCGGCCAACCAGTCGTCCTGGGGGCGGGCGGTCAACAGCACCACCGGAGGCCGCTGCTCAAGCTCGGTGAACAGCTCGTGCGCCAATCCCATGCCGCCCAGCTTCTTGGTCTCGGCATCCAACACCAGGACGGCGAAGGGGGCCTGTCCGGCCTTCTGCCGGTCCTTGATGGCCAGGCGAACACCCTCGGCGGTGGCGGCCTCGGTCCAGGACACCAGTGGCATTCCCTTGGCGGGGCGGCGTCCGACGCCGTTCTTCACCTGCTGGCGCACGGTGGCGTCATCTGAGAAGACAAGAAGGTCGAGGGTGGCGGGTGCTGCCTGGTCGGTCATGCGGTCCTCCAGTGGACGACGGGGGCTTCCGCGGTCAGTGTAATCGCGTGACCGACATGCGTAGGGCCCTTCTAAGCTCACCGATCACCGTCTACGATTAATCTCGTCTAGGACTTCAGTCGCACCCATGAGTGAGGCTGCGTACCGCGACGTCAGTACCGACAACCGCACACCGCGAGGCAGGACCGCTATGAGCGCACCGACCGACATCAACACTCCGAGGTACACGCTGCCCGAGCTCCCCTACGACTACGCCGCCCTGGAGCCGCACATCTCAGGACGCATTATGGAGCTCCACCACGACCGCCACCACGCCGCCTACGTCACCGGCGCCAATGCCGCCCTGGAGCAGCTGGCCGCGGCCCGCTCTACCGGCGACTTCGCCGCCATCAACCTGTGGGAGAAGAACCTGGCCTTCAATCTGGGCGGGCACCTCAACCACTCGATCTTCTGGAAGAACCTGTCCCCCAACGGCGGCGGCGAGCCCGAGGGCGAACTGGCCGAGGCCATCAAGGACTCCTTCGGCTCCTTCGCCGCTCTCAAGCAGCAGCTGAACGCCACCGCGCTGGGCATCCAGGGCTCCGGCTGGGCGGTGCTCGCCTACGACTCGCTGTCCGGCAAGCTGGTCACCTTCCAGCTGTTCGACCAGCAGGGCAACGTGCCCGTGGGGACCATCCCGCTGTTCCAGATCGACATGTGGGAGCACGCCTTCTACCTGGACTACCTCAACGTCAAGGCCGACTACCTGGCGGCCATCTGGCAGATCGTCAACTGGGAGGACGTGTCCGCGCGCCTGGCGAACGCCGTCGCCCACGCCGAGGGCATGATCGTGCGCTGACACCCGCCCGCGCCGTCTGAGCGGAACAAGCGCATCGCATACGCGAGGGCCGCCCGGCACCGGTGTGGTGCCGGGCGGCCCTCGCTATGCCGAGGCCTGGGGCGGGTGGTTACAGGATCTTGGCCACGTCGACTACGTAGGCGGACGCGACGGTACCCGCCGCCTCGTCACCAGGCATAAGGATGACAACGCGGGAGCCAACCGGCACCCCCACCAGGCCGCCGATTAGCGTCGCGGCCGCAACAACGGTCGTGATCTGCGGGCCGCCCACCTCCCAGGAGGACTGCAACGAGCCGTTGTCGCCCCAATTGACGAAGGCCAGTTCCAGCGCCACCTGATCGCCCTCGGCGATCTCATCACCGGCACCGCGCGCCAGCACGAAGTTCTGCTGCTCGGTGGGCGCCTCGGCTCCGTCGGCCACGGAGATGGTGGCTGCGGCGCCCAGGTCGCCGGAGACGGTGACGCCCAGGTCCGCCAGGGTCTGCTGCGCCTCGGCGTCAACCTCCGCATCCTTCGTGGCAGAAACAACTTCATCGGTGTTGATCGCCTGTTCGACCTCAACCACGAACACCAAGGGGCCGGATGGAGAGTTCGGTGACACGGCCAGCTGGCCGTATGCCAGCTCGGCGGGAATGGAGAGCAGCAGCCGATCCCCGACACGATGCCCGGCAATCCCACAGCGCCAGCCGGAGATGACCCCCTGCAGGCTGAACGGCGTCGCCTCTCCCCGCGCATATGAGGAGTCGAAGACCTCGGTCGCGCCCCACTCCCAGCCGGCGTAGTCGGCGAGGACGATCGAGTCCTCGGTCAGCTCGGCGCCGTCGCCAGCATCAAGGGTCTTGACGGTCAGGTTGGCCGGCGCATCGCCGTCGCCCCAGGTGACGGTGGGCTCGGCGTCGGCATCCCCCTCGAGCGTGGGCAGGGAGTCGGCGTCGTCGTCAATCTTCAGCGTGGAGCAGTCGACATTGCTCAATGGCGTTACGGCGGCCTCAGCGGAGCCGCTGGCTCCTCCAGACGAATCGGAGCAGCCCGCCAGGGCCAGACAGGCGGTCAGGGCCAGAGCGGGCAGGACAGTCGTGACACGGCGCAATTGAATACTCCTCGAATGCGTGCGAAAAGCGACGGGGTGAGGCGGGAGACGTGCGTCCGCTGCGCCACCCCGGCGCTGAACGGCACCGACACCCGCGAAGGGCCGGCTGCACGTGGGGCAGGACGATCGACGCCCGGTGCACTCAGTGGAAGGACTCGCCGCATGCGCAGGTGCCGACGGCGTTGGGGTTGTCGATGGTGAAGCCCTGCTTCTCGATCGTGTCGGAGAAGTCGATGGTGGCGCCATTCAGGTAAGGCACACTCATGCGGTCAACGACCACCTCCACGGAGGCGAGCTCGGCGTCACCGGTCGCGAAGGAGCGGATGGCGTCGCCGTCCAGGAGGCGCTCGTCGAAGTAGAGCTGATAGACGAGCCCGGAGCAACCGCCCGGCTGCACGGCCACACGCAGACGCAGGTCATCGCGGCCCTCCTGCACGAGTAGGCCGGCCACCTTGGCGGCGGCGGCCTCGGTGAGCATGACCTCGTGGGTGGGAGCGATCGTGTCGGTGGAAGCGTCGGTCAGGGTGGTCTCAGCCATGTCTGTCTCCTACTAACTCCTACTAAGGGGTGCCTTGCACCGGGGCGAACACGCCGACGGTCCGAGATGTTCCCCTCACCCTACGTCGGGCCGCATAGTGAACGGGAACACCGACGGGAGTGATGACACTCACCGTTCCAGCCGAGTCAGGCGAGCGTGACGAGCTCCAGGTAGTCCTCGCTCCACAGATCCTCGTCACCGTCGGGCAGCAGCAGCACCCGATCGGGGTTCAGGGCCTTGACGGCGCCCTCATCGTGGGTGACCAGCACGACGGCGCCGGCGAAGGTGCCCAGGGCGTGCAGGATCTCCTCCCGGCTGGCCGGATCGAGGTTATTGGTCGGCTCATCCAGCAGCAGCACGTTGGCGCTGGAGACCACCAGCAGCGCCAGGGCCAGGCGGGTCTTCTCCCCGCCGGACAGGACGCGGGCGGGCTTATCGGCGTCGGCCCCGGAGAACAGGAACGAGCCCAACACGCTGCGCACCTCGGTGTCATCCAGGCCGGGCGCGGCGCTGCGCAGGTTCTCCACCACGGTGCGCGAGTCGTCGATGGTCTCATGCTCCTGCGCGTAGTAGCCGAGTTTCAGGCCGGTGCCGGCCTGCACCCGCCCGGAGTCGGGTTGCTCGATGCCGGCCAGCAGCCGCAGCAGCGTGGTCTTGCCGGCTCCGTTCAGGCCCAGAACCACCACGCGGCTGCCGCGGTCGATGGCCAGGTCGACGCCGGCGAACACCTCCAGGGAGCCGTAGGCCTTGGACAGTCCGGCAGCGCGCAGCGGCACCTTGCCGCAGGGGGCGGGGTCGGGGAAGCGCAGGTGGGCGACCTTCTCCTGGGCGCGCTCGGCCTCCAGGCCCTCCATGAGCCGGTCGGCGCGCTTGAGCATCTGCTGGGCGGCCACGGCCTTGGTGGCCTTGGCGCGCATCTTCTCCCCCTGGGCGCGCAGCGCCGCCGCCTTCTTCTCGGCATTCGCACGCTCACGACGACGCCGGTTCTCGTCATCGGCGCGCTGCTTGAGGTAGGCGTCCCAGCCCAGGTGGTAGACGTCCAGGACGCCGCGGCCGGCGTCCAGGTACATGATCTGGTTGACGGTGTCGCGCAGCAGCTCCACATCGTGGCTGATGACGATGAAGCCGCCCGAGTAGGCGCGCAGGTGGTCGCGCAGCCACAGGATCGAGTCGTGGTCCAGGTGGTTGGTGGGCTCGTCCAGCAGCAGCGTGTCCGGCTGCTGAAACAGGACGCGGGCCAGCTCCACGCGACGGCGCTGACCACCGGACAGGGTGCCGATCGGCTGGTCGAGCACCCGGTCGGGCAGGCCCAGGGAGGCGCAGATGCGGGCGGCCTCACTGGCGGCGGCGTAGCCGCCCGCCATGGTGAACTCGTGGTCCAGGCGGGTGTAGCGGTCCAGGGCCTTGGCCTGTGCGTTGCCGCTGGTGGTGGCGATCTTCTCCTCGGCGCGGCGGATGCGCGCCAGCAGCGCGTCGATGCCGCGGGCGGATAGGACCCGATCGCGGGTGATCTCGTTCAGGTCCCCGACCCGGGTGTCTTGGGGCAGGTAGCCGACCGAGCCGTTGCAGGTGATCAGGCCCTCGTGCTCGACGGCCTCCAGGCCGTGGCGTTCATCGGCGTCGGCGACCGCCTGGCTGGTGCCCTGCGCCACCGAGGCGGCTGCCAAGAGCTTGGTCATGGTGGTCTTGCCGGCCCCGTTGCGTCCCACCAGCCCGATGCGCATGCCCTTGTCCACCCGGAAGGAGGCGTCGGCCACTAGCTGCCGGGCGCCGATGCGCATGGTGAGGTTCTGGACGTTAATCACGATGCGCATGCTACGGGTATCCGGGTGGCCGCCCGCCCCTGGGAGCACGGCGGCCGACCCGGTTGTCCATCACATCGCCGGGAGGCGGTCGCCCGGTGCACCGGGCGGGTCAGTCCCACCACAGCCAGGTGCCGACCGGCCCATGGGTCCAGTGGCGGCGCAGGGGCTTGAGCTCATCGGGGCCGGCGTGAGCGTCCAGCTGGTAGCGCTCGGCCACGCAGCGCCACACCTCCCGCAGCCCCAGGGCGACCAGCGCCTCGAGCTCTTCGACGTCGTCGGGGTCGCGGTCCTCACAGGCCCAGTACTCGTCATCGTCATACTCGTCGCCGTCATCATCTATGCCTGCGATCACCTCGAAGAGAGCGTCGAGCAGGTCGGGGTCGGCGATCCACAGCCCCTCCACGCTGACGCGCTCGTCCTTTCGCTGCGGGCCGATGCCGTAGCCGGACAGGCGTACCCGCCCGTCGGCGCGCACACAGGCGCGCAGCAGAGAGCCCAGGGTGGGGCCGAGGTTCTGCCGGTCGCCGAGCTGCTCGGCGGGAAGTATGTCCAGTAGCCGCCGGGCGGTGCGCGGCCCCATATCGTGGAAGGGCGTGTAGTCGTCCTCCGGGGTGCCGTCGGCACCGATGAGCCCGGCGGGCGCGAAGCCGAACTGGGCGGGGATCACGGTGGAGCGCAACTCGTCGCGACAGTCGGCCAGGGCGTGCCATACGCCGGCGCGCACCGTCCAGCCGCGCGGCCCGTACAGACCAGGGTCCTGGTCCCTCTCACTTGTGGGCGGCGCCGTGCGACGCGGCGACGGCGGTGCCTCGACCGTGATGGGAGCGTTGATCGGGGTGGATGAGAGCGGGGTCATGATGAGTCTCCTCGGCTTGGGATGCTGCGACGGCGTCGTCGCCGTCGAGTTCCAGCCTGTGCCTGCTCCGGGGTTCGACGCCGAGCACCTGTGAATGCGATTCGCGCAGGGTGTCGCGAAGCGCACCGGTGGACTTCGGTGAGTTCTCGGGCCGTCACCAGCAGGCGGTCAGGAGCTCGCAAGCCGCTCATCAGCGGAATGCGGCGTGTCGCCCAGCGACGCGCGGTCGGGCAAGGAAATATGCCCCAGGTCACCTTCAGGGGCGTTACTCTGACATGCAGGGCCCTATGCATCCGGGCCCCTCCACCCAGCCCGTCGACCCCCCTTGGGGTGCGGCCGACGGCCGACGGTTAAGGTGAACATGGCAACAACCACATCCGCTCCAGAAGCGATTCTCGAGGCCGTGGGTGGCCCCGAGAACATCGTCAACCTCACCCACTGCGCAACGCGACTGCGCTTTGAGCTCCAGGACGCCTCCGTGGTCGACAAGGCCACGGTGGAGAAGATCCCCGGCGTGATGGGTGCGGTCCCGCAGGCAGGCGACCGCTACCAGATCGTCATCGGCGGTGCCGTCCAGAGCGTGTACGACGACATCATGAATCTGCCCGCCATGAAGAGCGGCGGCGCCAAGACGGCACAGTCGAACGCCGACGTCAAGGCCGCCGCCCGCGCAAAGGCGCGCGGCAAGAACGCGTTCGTGGACGCGTTCTTCGAGTACCTGTCCGACTCCTTCCGGCCACTGCTGCCGGTGCTGCTGGGCACCTCGCTGATCATCGCCGGCGAGGCCATGGCCGAAGCCTTCGGGCTCATCGACACCCACGCCACAGTCAAGCCGGCCTGGCTGGCCTTCATCGACGCCATGTACCGCTCGGTGTTCTACTTCCTGCCGATCATGGTGGCCTACAACGCCTCCAAGAAGCTGCGGATCGACCCGTGGGTGGGCACGGCCGTCATGGCGGCGCTCATTACGCCGAACTACATCGACATGAGCGACCTCGCCAAGACGACCGACGTGGTCTGCACCCACAACGCTCTCCTCGACCGGGACTTCTGCACCGCCACCGTGTTCGGGCTGCCCATGCAGTTGAACGACTACGGCGGCCAGGTGTTCACGCCTCTGATCATGGTGGCGCTCCTGGCACCGCTGTACAAGGGGCTGACCCGGATCATCTCCCCGAACCTGCAGATGGTGTTCGTGCCCTTCCTGTCCTTCGTGATCATGATGCCGATCACGGCCTTCCTCCTCGGCCCCATCGGCATCTGGGTCGGCACGGCCCTGGGAACTGGCCTGTCTTGGCTGAACACCACCGCCCCGATCGTCTTCGCGATCATCATTCCGCTGTTGTATCCGTTCCTGGTGCCGTTGGGCCTGCACTGGCCGCTCAACGCCATCATGCTGGCCAACATCGCCTCGGATGCGACAAACCACACCGACTTCATTCAGGGCCCCATGGGCGCTTGGAACTTCGCCTGCTTCGGCGCCACCGCGGCGGTGCTGGCCATCTCCATCCGGGAGAAGGACAACGAAATGCGCCAGACGGCCTTCGGTGCGCTGGTGGCCGGCCTGTTCGGCGGCATCTCCGAGCCGAGCCTGTACGGAATTCACCTGCGCTTCAAGCGCATCTACCCGCGCATGCTGGTCGGCTGCGCCGTGGGTGGTCTGATCGTGGGCATCGGTGGCGGCGTGGACGCCACAACCTTCGCCTTCACCTCGCTGCTGACCATTCCGGTCTTCTCCCCCATGGCCCTGTACGCCATCGCCATTGCGGCGGCCTTCTTCACCTCCTTCATCATCCTGTTCATCTCCGACTACCGCACGGAGGAGGAGAAGGCGGAGGCCCGCGCGGCGGCCGCCGCGGACGGCTACGTGGAGGCCTCCCCGGAGGAGACCGCCGCCGACTTGGCGCTGGAGGAGGCTGCCAAGGCCCAGGCCGCGCAGCCCAAGCCGGCACTGGTTGAGGGCGCGGTCACCGAGCTCGTCTCCCCCGTGCGCGGCACCGTGGTGCCGCTCGCCGAGGTCGCCGACCCGGTGTTCGCCGGTGGCGCCGTCGGCCAGGGTGTCGGCATCGAGCCCTCCGAACAGCAGATCGTGGTGACCGCCCCGGCGGCCGGCACCGTGGTGGTGGCGCCGGAGTCCGGGCACGCCTACGGTATCAACCTGGACTCGGGCGTGGAGCTGCTCATCCACGTCGGCCTGGACACGGTCGAGATGGAGGGCAAGGGCTTCGAAGTCCTGGTCAAGCAGGGCGACCGCGTCGAGGCGGGCCAGGAGCTGGTGCGCGTGGACCGGGCCGCCGTTGAGCAGGCAGGGCACCCGCTGACCACCCCGATTCTGATCACCAACACGGCGGCCTTCACCTCCGTGGAGGCGATCGCCTCCGGCGAGGTCGCCCCGGGCGACCCGCTGCTGCGGCTCACCGCCTGATCCGCACCTCACCCGGTCGACGACGCGTCGGCCGGTGAGACAAGGCGCCGGTGGCCGGCACCCCGTTGCGGGGTGTCGGCCACCGGCGCCTTTGTCGCGTCAATACGGCTTCCGGGCCCGGATAACCGGCCGCGTCCCCTGGTCGGAACGAACTACGCCCGCAGTGCCCAGAAGGCGACCGCGGCGGCCGCGGCCACGTTCAGGGAGTCCACTCCCCCGGCCATGGGTATGCGCACCACCGCGTCGGCGGCGGTGATGGTGCGCCGTCCCAACCCGTCTCCTTCGGTGCCCAGCACCACGGCCACCCTCCCCTCCGGGTCGGTGCAGGCCGGCGAGGCGGCGAAGTCGTCCAGGCCGACCGAGTCGTCGGCCAGGGCCAGGGCCGCCACCGTCCAGCCGCCCACGTGGAGTTCGTCCAGGGCGGGCCAGCGGTCGATGCGCGTCCAGGGCACCTGGAAGACGGTACCCATGGACACCCGCACACTGCGCCGGTACAGCGGGTCGGCGCAGTGCGGGGTGACCAGCACGGCGTCAATACCGAGCGCGGCGGCGCTGCGGAAGACGGCCCCCACATTGGTGTGGTCGACCAGGTCCTCCAGGATGGCGATGCGCCGCGCCCCGGCCCCGCCGCGCGCCCGGGCCAGCAGCTCGGTGACGCCGGTCAGTGCGGGGCGGTTCATGGCCGCCAGCGCGCCCCGGTGCAGGTGGAAGCCGGTCAGGGTCTCCAGCAGTTCCTCCGGGGCGATGAACACGGGGACCCGGCCGCCGTCGTCGCGTCCATCGCAGCCGCTGGCGGCGGCGATCACCGGGCGCATCTGCTCCCAGTGACGCGGCGCCATCAGGAAGGAGCGAGGTGCGTGCCCGGCGGCCACGGCCCGGGTGATGACCTTGGTGGACTCGGCCATGTACAGGCCGCGCTCGGTCTCCAGGCGACGCCGCAGCGCCACGTCGGTCAGGCGCGTGTAGTCGGCCAGACGGGGGTCGGCGACGTCGTCGAGGGTCTCAAGCGGGATGATCACAGGCGGTTGCCCCGGGGGTCCCGGCCCACTGCGGCCAGCAGCGGGTCGACCTGAACCGCGGGCTCGTCCTCCCCCTCCGGACCGGCGAACTGGCTCTGGTAAAGCTCGTAGTAGGCGCCCTGGGCGGCCATGAGGGTCTCGTGGTTGCCCTGCTCGACGATGTCGCCGTGCTGCATGACCAGGATGGTGTCGGCGTCGCGGATAGTGGACAGGCGGTGGGCGATTACGAAGCTGGTGCGTCCCTGCCGCAGTCCGACCATGGCCTTCTGAACCAGCAGCTCGGTGCGGGTGTCCACCGAGGAGGTGGCCTCGTCCAGCACCAGGATCTGCCGGTCGGCGAGGAAGGCGCGGGCGATGGTGATCAGCTGCTTCTCACCGGCGGACACGCCCGCCCCCGAGTCGTCGATGATCGTGTCGTAACCGTCGGGTAGGGAGCGCACAATGTGGTCGACGCTGGCGGCCCGGGCGGCCGCGCGCACCTGCTCGGGGGTGGCGTGGGAGGCGCCGAAGGCGATGTTCTCCCCGATGGTGCCCTCGAACAGCCAGGTGTCCTGCAGCACCATGCCGATCTGCTCGCGCAGTTCGTTGCGGGCGAGGTCGCGGGTGTCCACGCCGTCGAGCGTGATCGCACCGTCCTGCGGGTCGTAGAAGCGCAGCAGCAGGTTCACCAGGGTGGTCTTCCCGGCGCCGGTGGGGCCGACGATGGCGACGGTCTGTCCGGGCTCCACCGTCAGGTTCAGGTCGGTGATCAGTTCCGTGTCCGGGCTGTAGGAGAACTTCACGTGGTCGAAGACGACGCGGCCGGCCACTCGCTCCGGCAGGGCGCGGGTGGCGGTGTCGTCCTCCTCGGGGGCGTCCATGATCTCGAACAGCCGCTCGGCACTGGCGGCGCCGGACTGCAGCAGGTTGGCCATGGAGGCCAGCTGGGTGATGGGCTGGGTGAACTGCTGGGAGTACTGGATGAAGGCCTGCACGTCGCCCAGGGTCATCTGGCCGTTGGTGATCTTGACACCGCCGATCACCGCGATGATCACGAAGTTCAGGTTGGAGACCACGCGCATCGCCGGCTGAATGGTGCCGGAGATCCACTGCGCCTTGTAGGAGCCGTTGTACAGGCGGTTGTTCTCCTTCTCGAACAGGGCGTTGAAGGTCTCCTCGGAGTTGAACAGGGCAACCGCCTCGTGGCCGGTGAAGGCCTCCTCGACGACGCCGGACACGTCACCGGTGGCGTCCCACTGCTCGGTGAAGTGCGGCTGGGCGCGAGAGGCGATCAGCAGCGTGATGATCAGCGCCACCGGCAGCGTGGCCAGGGAGATCAGGGACAGCTGCACGGAGACCGTGAGCATCATGGCGAACACGCCGATCACGGTGATGATCGAGTTCAGCGCCTGTGAGAGGGTCTGCTGCAGGGTCTGGGTGATGTTGTCGACGTCGTTGGTGACGCGGGAGAGCATGTCGCCGCGGGAGCCGTGGTCGATGTAGGACAGCGGCACCCGGTCCAGCTTGGTGGCGACCTCGGCGCGCATGCGCTGGCCGGTGCGCTGGATGACGCCGGCCAGGATGTGGCCCTGCAGCCACAGGAACAGGGCCGAAAGCACGTACAGGGAGAGGGTCTGCAGCAGAATCACCATCAGGGCGTGGGTGTCCAGGCCCTGGCCGACGACCACGTCGTAGGCGGAGAGCATGTCCGCGTAGGTGTCCTGGCCGGCGCTTCGCAGCGCCTGCGCCAGTTCATCTCCGGACAGCCCGTCGGGCAGCCCGAAGTTGGCCAGGAGTTTGCCCAGCACGCCTTCGAAGATGACGTTTGTGGCGCGGGCGACGACCTTGGGGGCGGCCACATTCAGCACCACCGCCCCCGCGGTCAGCACTATGACGGCGCCGATGCGCAGCCGCTCGGGGCGCAGCTCGTGCAGCAGGCGCCGCCAGGTGCCGCGGAAGTTCTTCGCCTTCTGGTTGGGGGCCCGCCGGGGCCCGGGTCCGTGGCTCATGCGGCCTCCTCGGCGCTGATCTGGGACAGGACGATCTCTGCGTAGGTGGGGCAGGTGTCCATGAGTTCGTTGTGGGTGCCGATTCCGACCACGTGGCCCTCGTCGAGGACCACGATCTGGTCCGCGTTGCGCACCGAGGCGACGCGCTGGGCGACGACCACGATGGTCGCCCCGCCGGTGGCCTGCGGCAGCCCGGCGCGCAGGCGGGCGTCGGTGGCGTAGTCGAGGGCGGAGAAGGAGTCGTCGAAGACGTACACGCCGGCCCGGCGCACCAGGGCGCGGGCGATGGCGAGCCGTTGACGCTGGCCGCCGGAGAAGTTGACGCCCCCCTGGTCGACCTCGTGGTCGAGCCCGTCGTCGAGGGCCTGCACGAAGCCGGCCGCCTGGGCGGCCTCAAGGGCCTGCCACAGCTCGGCGTCAGTGGCGTCCTGCCGGCCGTGCTGCAGCGTGGAGCGGATGGTGCCGGAGAACAGGTAGGCCTTCTGGGGGACGGTGGCGACGTTCTCACGCAGTTCGTGCGGGTCCAGGTCGCGCACATCGACGCCGTCAACGCTCACCGACCCCTCGGTCACGTCCAGCAGGCGCGGCAGCAGGTTCGCGAGGGTGGTCTTGCCGGATCCGGTGGAGCCGATGAAGGCGGTGGTGGTGCCCGGGGCCATGTCGATGTTGATGTCGGCCAGCACGCGGGAGTCCGCACCCGGGTAGCGAAAGGTGACGTTGTCCAACTTCACGCGGCGGCCCCGGGTGCCTGCGGCGCCGCCGGGGGCGGGCAGGTGCGCCGGTTCGGCGGGCGCCTTGATGGCGGGATCCACGGCCATGACCTCCTGGAAGCGGCCCGCGGCCACCTGGGCGCGCGGCAGGATCGTCACCAGCATGACGGCGATCATGACGGAGAAGAGGATCTGCATGATGTAGTTCAGGAAGGCGGTCAGGTCGCCGACCTCCATCTGCCCGTCGTTGATGCGCAGCCCGCCGAACCACATCACGCCAATGGAGGCGAGGTTCATGATGACGGTCACCGACGGCATCAGGATGGCGAACAGGCGGCCGATACTCATCGAGGTACGCGTCAAGGAGTCGTTGGCCTCGGTGAACACCTGGCCGCGTTCCTTCTGCCGCACGAAGGCCCGGATGACGCGCACGCCCTGGATCTGCTCGCGCATCACCAGGTTCACCCGGTCGATCCGGGACTGCATGACTTGGAAGTGCGGCAGCAGGCGGCTCATGAGCACGCCCACCACCACCAGTAGCAGCGGGATCAGCACCAGCAGCAGGGCGGACAGGGGCACGTCCACGCGCAGCGCCATGACGGTGCCACCGACCAGCATGATCGGCGCCATCAACATCATGGTGCTGGCCATGAACACCACCATCTGCACCTGCTGAATGTCATTGGTGGAGCGGGTGATCAGGGAGGGCGCGCCGAAGCGGGACACCTCCTCCAGGTTGAAGCGCTGGACGTGGTTGAAGATGTCCTTGCGCATGGCGCGTCCGAGTCCCATGGCCGCCCTGGAGGACAGGTAGGTGCCGATGACGGCGACGACCCCCTGGACCACGGTGATGGCGAGCATCTGCCCGCCCAGGGACCAGATCTTGTCCGTGTCCCCCGTGACCACGCCGTCGTTGATGATATCGGCGTTGAGGGTAGGCAGTGATAAAACGGCGATCGTCTCGATGATCTTCAGCAAGAAGACGATCGCCAAGGAGCCCGCATAGGGCTTGAGGTAATGACGAAGTGTCTTAAGCAGCACTCGGAGAGGCTACCGCGAGCCGCCCAATGGGCATGTGTCTATTTCACTGTCGGCACAGGGTTGGGGCGCGTCTCACGCGCCCCGGCCCGACGGCGGAATCGACGGCGGCACGTCGTCGTCGGAGGCCGGCGCCTCGGCGTGGCGGCCCGAGGTGGGCGGTGTCGCCGTGGCGGGGTCCGCTCCGGCCTCGGGGGCGGCGGTGGCAGGGGGCTGCTGTGCGGGCGCGGACGTGTCTGCGGCCTCGGCCTCCTGGGAGGCGGAGGCGGCCTCACCGCGGGCCTGGGCGAGTGCCTCCTCGGGGGCCTGCAGGCTGGTTTCGGCGAGGTCGCCGGCGATGTCCAGGCTGGACTCCATGCCGGAGACGTCCACCTTCACGTCGTCGTCGGTGCCGGTGGTGAAGACGGCCGAGCCGGGGCCGCCGGCGGCGGACTTGCCGCCCAGGGCGCCGGCGATGCCGTCCAGCGCAGCGGTGAACTCGGTGGGCACGATCCACATCTTCGAGGAGGAGCCGTTGGCGATCTTCGGGAGGGTCTGCAGGTACTGGTAGGCCAGCAGCTTGGGGTCGGCGTTGCCGCGGTGGATGGCGTCGAAGACCTGCAGGATGGCGCGGGACTCACCCTGCGCCTTGAGGATGGCGGACTGGGCCTGGCCCTCGGCGCGCAGAATCGCGGACTGCTTGTCACCCTCGGCGGTGAGGATCTGGGACTGCTTGACGCCCTCCGCGGTCAGGATGGCGGCGCGGCGGTCGCGCTCGGCGCGCATCTGCTGCTCCATGGCGCCCTGGATGGAGGCGGGCGGGTCGATGGACTTCAGCTCCACGTTGGACACGCGGATGCCCCAGCGGCCGGTGGCCTGGTCCAGGACGCCGCGCAGCTGGCCGTTGATCTGGTCGCGGCTGGTCAGGGTCTGCTCCAGGTCCATGGCGCCGATGACGTTACGCAGGGTGGTGACGGTCAGCTGCTCGATGGCCTGCAGGTAGTTGGCGATCTCGTAGGTGGCGCGCTTGGGGTCGGTGACCTGGTAGTAGATGACCGAGTCGATGGACACCACCAGGTTGTCTGAGGTGATCACCGGCTGCGGCGGGAAGGAGACCACCTGCTCGCGCAGGTCCACGGTGGTGCGCACCCGGTCGATGAAGGGCACCAACAGGTGCATGCCGGCGCCGTATTCGGCCTGGAACTTGCCCAGCCGCTCGACGATGATCGCGTAGGACTGCGGGACGATCTGCACCGCCCGGAACAGGGCGACGATCACCAGCAGCAGTATCAGTACAAGGATGACGAGGATCGCGGTCTCTAGCACTGTTGGCCCTTTCGGTCGGTTGTGAGCGGCAGCTTACGCGCCTATGCGGCAAATCGTTACCGGCTGCGCCGGGTTCGGTGGCTTGCTACTGCGGGACGACGACGGCGACGGCGCCGTCAATGGCGACTACGCGCACGCCCGCCCCGGGGTCGACGTGCGCGGCGGTGTTGGAGCCGTAGGCCTCCGGGGTGTCGGCCAGGCGGGCGCTCCACTCCTCGCCGTCCAGGTTGATGCGCCCGTCGCGCGCATCGATCACCGTCAGGGCGGTCGCGCTGCGGCCGATGCGCGCCTCGGCGTTGGTGCGCATCTGCGGGGTGGTCGCCGCCAGGTGCCGCTTGGCCCAGGGCCGCACCGCGAGCAGCAGCAGCGCCGCCACCACTGCGAAGACAATCGCCTGTACCCACACCTGGGCGCCCAGGGCGGCCGCCAGGGCGCCGCCGAGCGCGCCGCCGGCGAGCATGAGGAAGGTCAGGTCCGCCGTCGCCGTCTCGATGACGCCGAGCACGAGGGCGGCTCCGATCCACCAAAGCCAAATCATCGGGTCCTCCTCTGGTTATGTGTGCCCCGGCGAATCGGGGCGGGACTGGCGTGAACGGTTCAGGCGCCGCGGGCGGTGTAGCGACCGCGGTCCTTGGTGATCTCCAGCGGGAGACCGAAGGTGGTGGTGACGACCTCACCGGTCAGCACCGTGTCCAGCGGCCCGGCGGCCACGGCCCGGCCACCGCGCAGTGCGAGGCCGTGGGTGAAGCCTACGGGTATCTCCTCCAGGTGGTGGGTGACCAGCAGCATCGACGGGGCGCCCGGGGCGGCCAGGATCTCGGTCAGCGCCGCCAGCAGCTGCTCGCGTCCGGCCAGGTCCAGGCCGGAGGCGGGCTCGTCCAGGATCAGCAGCTCCGGGTCCGGCATGAGGGCGCGGGCGAGCTCAATGCGCTTGCGCTCTCCTGAGGACAGATTCGCCCAGGTCCGTTCCGCGAGGTGACCGGCGTCGAGGGCGGCCAGCAGCGCGCGGGCGCGTTCGACGTCGAAGTCGTCGTACTCCTCGCGCCACACGCCGATAGAGCCATAGGAGGCGGACAGCACCACCGACAGCGCCGTCTCACTGCCCAGGACCCGGCCGGCCAGGGCCGAGGAGGCCAGGCCGATGCGGGGCCGCAGCTCGGACACGTCGACGCGCCCCAGCCGCTCCCCGAGGATGTCCACCGCGCCCGCGGAGGGGAACAGCCTGGCCGAGGCGATGCGGGAGATGGTGGTCTTCCCGGCTCCGTTCGGGCCCACCAACACCCAGTGCTGCCCCTCCTCCACGTGCCAATTCACGTGGGAGAGGATCTGGGTGGTGCCGCGGTGGAGCGAGACGTCGTCGAAACGGAGCACGCTGGTCATGGGCTCAGCCTATCCTGCGCGCCACTGCGGCCGCCCACCATTTGGCGCTAAGGTGCGGCGACGTGGATCCGCTTGCACTGCCCGTCTCCGTCCTGCTGGCCCTGTGGGCGCCGCTGCCCTCCTCCCAGGGGCGGGCGGTGGTGCAAGGCCCAGACGGCGTGCATGAGGCCCTCGACGACGCCTCCCCGTGGGGACTGGGACGCCTGCCCCTGGAGCAGTGGGTGGCCGACTTCGGCCCGCTCGCGCGGGCGAGCGCGGTGCTGCCCTCCCCCGCGGACCCACTGCCGGGTCTGGCCGCCGCCGTCGAGGTCGGCGAGGGCGTGGTCCTCGAGGCGGTCACTGGTAGGCACGTGCTGCTGGTGCCGTGGGTCGCGGGCGCATCGGTGGCCTGGCAGGTGGAGGAGATGACGGCGCCGCTGCCGCCGCTGGACGCCTCCCAGGCGCGGCGCGACGTGCACCGGGCCACCGAGGCGGCGATCGACGCACTGATCGAGTTGGACCTGGCCCGCGAGCGCCCCGAACTGGCCGACACGCTCAACGACGTCGTCACCGCCGTGCTCGACCCGCGGTTGCTGCCGCCCGGCCTGGACGCCCGCCGCCGCACCCTGCTGGAGCGTTCTCTGCGGCTGCGGGCGATCTGCACCCTGGCCCTGCAGGACGACGGCGCGGCGGCGACGGCGCTGCAGGCCGAGCGGCGCGCCGCCATCCTGCGGCCGCTGCTGGCCACCGCCCGCCAGGGGGTTGCCGCCGCCACCGAGTGGTGGGCGCACTGAACCGGCCCCGGCACCGACGACGGAACGCCGCCGCCCGGGTGGGCGACGGCGTCCGGCGGCGGTCAGGCCTGTGGCGTCAGCGCGGGTTTGCCAGTGCCCAGCGGTAGACCTCCATGGTGCGGTCGGCGATCGCGGTCCAGGAGAAGTGCTCCTCCACCCGCTTGCGGGCGGCCGCACCCATCTGCTGCGCCTTGTCGGCGTCCATGACCAGCTCGGTCAGCCGGTCGGCCAGGTCGGTGGCGAACTGCTCGGGGTGGATGGGGGTACCGGTGCCGTCCTGCAGCTGCTCGATCGGAACCAGGTAGCCGGTCTCGCCGTCGACGATCACGTCCGGGATGCCGCCGGTGGCCGAGCCGACCACGGGCAGCCCCATGGCCATGGCCTCGAGGTTCACGATGCCCAGGGGCTCGTACACCGAGGGGCAGACGAACACGTCGGAGGCGGCCAGCACGGCCTGCAGTTCGCGGTGCGGGAGCATCTCCTCGATCATGATCACGCCGGTGCGCTGCCCCTGCAGGGCGGCGACGGCGGTGTCCACCTCGGCCTTGATCTCGGGCGTGTCGGGAGCGCCGGCGCACAGGATCACCTGAACCTGCTCGGGCAGCTTCTCCACCGCGCGCAGCAGGTGCGGCAGCCCCTTCTGCCGGGTGATGCGGCCGACGAAGACGACGGTGGGGCGGGAGGTGTCGATGCCGTAGCGGGCGCGGACGTCCGCCGCCAGCGCTTCAAACTCGGCGTCGTCTGGGCGGGCCCAGCCGGCCAGGTCGATGCCGTTGTGGACCACCTTGACGCGTTCGGGGTCGACGTTCGGGTAGGACTTCAGGATGTCGGCGCGCATGCCGTTGGACACGGCGATGATCGCGGAGGCGCCCTCGTAGGCTTGACGCTCCGCCCAGGAGGACAGGGCGTAGCCGCCGCCGAGCTGCTCGGCCTTCCAGGGGCGCATGGGCTCCAGGGAGTGCGCGGACAGCACGTGCGGGATGCCGTAGAGCAGGCCGGCCAGGTGGCCGGCGAGGTTGGCGTACCAGGTGTGGGAGTGGACGATGTCGGCGCCCTCCACTCCGGGGACCATTTCCAGGTCCACGCCGAAGGTGCGCAGGGCGGCGTTGGCGCCCTCGAGTTCGGCCACCTCCGGGTAGCCGGTCACGCCCGCGTCGGCGCCCTCGGTGCCGGGCTCGCGGGGGCCGCCGAAGGCGTGCACGCGCACGTCCGCGAGCGGCCGCAGCACCTTGGCGAGCTCGTTGACGTGCACGCCGGCACCGCCGTAGATGAAGGGCGGATACTCCTTGGTCAGCAGGTCGACTCTCAGTCCGTCACTGGTGTTGGTGTCTTCGGTCACAGCGCTCTCCTTCTTGGTCGTGCACCCGTGCACATCCGGCGGGCATTGTCGCACGTCACACAGTATCGCCGACCGGGGTTCGCCGCGCGGCTTTTCCGCCACGGGGAGATCGTCCGATTCAGTCGCTCGAATCCCCTCCCAAGATGACGAAAATCACCGTAAGGTGGCCCCATGGCTTCTCCTCGCGTCCTCGCAATCATCCTCGCCGGCGGTGAAGGCAAGCGCCTGATGCCGCTGACGGTCGATCGGGCCAAGCCCGCCGTGCCCTTCGGCGGGATCTACCGGCTGATCGACTTCTCACTGTCCAACATGATCAACTCCGGATTCCTGAAGGTGGTTGTACTCACCCAGTACAAGTCGCACTCACTGGACCGGCACATCTCCAAGACCTGGCGCATGTCGGACATGCTGGGCAACTACATCGCCCCGGTGCCCGCACAGCAGCGCGTGGGCAAGCACTGGTTCCTCGGCTCGGCGGACGCCATCTACCAGTCGCTGAACCTGGTTGAGGACGAGCGGCCGGACTACGTGGTCATTACCGGCGCGGACAACATCTACCGCATGGACTTCTCCCAGATGCTGGACCACCACATCGCCTCCGGCCTGCCGTGCACCGTCGCCGGCATCCGCCAGCCGCGTTCACTGGCCGACCAGTTCGGCATCATCGAGTCCGCCCCGGAGTCCCCCGGCAAGATCAAGGCCTTTGTTGAGAAGCCCAAGGAGACGCCGGGACTGCCGGACTCCCCCGATGAGGTGCTGGCCTCCATGGGCAACTACATCATGAACGCCGACGCCCTGACCGAGGCGGTCACGATCGACGCGGCCGACGACTCCTCCAAGCACGACATGGGGGGCAACATCGTCCCCTGGTTCGTCAACCAGGGCGCCGCCGGCGTCTACGACTTCAAGGACAACGAGGTCCCCGGGGCCACCGAGCGCGACCGCGACTACTGGCGCGACGTCGGTACCGTCGACGCCTTCTACGAGGCCCACCAGGACCTGATCAGCGTCACCCCCGTGTTCAACCTGTACAACAACCGCTGGCCGCTGTATGCCGGCTACACCAACGCCATGCCGCCGGCCAAGTTCGTCTACGGGCACCACGAGCGTCTGGGCCACGCCGTCGACTCGATCGTCTCCCCCGGCGTGATCGTCTCCGGTGGTGAGGTCATCTCCTCCGTGCTCTCGCCGGAGGTGCGGGTGAACTCCTGGTCCTCGGTGCGCGAGTCCGTGCTGATGGATGGGGTGAACGTCGGGCGCAACACGGTCGTCAACCGCGCCATCCTGGACAAGAACGTCGTCGTCGAGGAGGGCGCCATGGTCGGCATCGACCCCGAGCACGACCGCGAGCGCGGCTTCACGGTCACCGAGTCCGGTATCACCGTCGTCGCCAAGGGCCAGCGCGTCGTGCGCTGATCGGCCTGGCCGCCCAGCGGCCTGATGCGGACCGCCGCCCCGGGATCCTCACGGTCCCGGGGCGGCGTCGTATGCGGCGGGGCGGCGTTGGCTACCATCCTGGCCATGCACGCCTCTACGCCCCCGTCCTCCCAGTCGACCGGTCTGCCGCGCGTGTCCGGGGCCCATGCGAGCGGGGAGCTGGCCGCCCTGGGGCCCGGCCTGCTGGTCATGGATGTGGACTCCACCCTGATCGAGCAGGAGGTGATCGAGCTGATCGCCGAGCGGGCGGGCACCCGCGAGCGCGTCGCCGAGGTGACCGCTCGGGCCATGCGCGGCGAGCTGGACTTCGCCGCCTCCCTGCGTGAGCGCGTGGCGACGCTGGCCGGGGTTCCGGAGACGGTGTTCGCCGAGGTGCTCGGCGAGGTGCGGCTGACCCCGGGCGCGCGCGAACTCATCGCGGCGCTGCATGCGCGCGGCTGCCGGGTCGGGGTCGTCTCCGGCGGCTTCGAGGAGGTGGTGTGCCCGCTGGCGAGCAGCCTCGGGATCGACCATGTGGCCGCCAACCGGCTGGAGGTGGCGGACGGGGTGCTCACCGGCCGGGTGCTGGGGCGCATCGTGGACCGCCAGGAGAAGATTCGCTGCCTGCACGCCTGGGCGCAGGCCGACGGCGTGCCCATGACGCGCACCGTGGCGATGGGCGACGGCGCCAACGACCTGGGCATGATCGCCGAGGCGGGGCTGGGGGTGGCGTTCTGCGCCAAGCCGGTGGTTGCCGAGTCCGCGCCCGCGGCCGTGCACGTGCGTGACCTGACCGCGGTGCTGGACCTGCTCTGAAGCCGTCGCGATGCCGCGGCCGCCGAGTTCGGTCGGGCGGCCGCGCTCCCCGGTCCGCGCAGTGGCGGGCTCAGCGCGGGGCGGTGACGATTTCGTTCAGGTGTGCGGTCTGCGGGCCGAGCCCCGCCCAGTTGACCGGCACCTGCAGCAGGAGCGCCGTGGCGGTGGGGATGCCGAAGGAGACCTGGTTGGCCAGGTCGTCGACGGTGTCGTGCAGCATGTGCGCCAGCACCGACACGGTCGGCTCGTGGCCGACGACGAGCACGTGCCGGGTCGTCTCCGGCAGCGGCTGCAGCAGTCGCAGGATGCCGCCGGGGCCCTCGTGGTAGATCTCGGGCTCCACGCGGGTGAGTGCGGGGCTCATGCGCTCGCGCATGGGACCGGCGGTCTGGCGGGCGCGGGCGGCCGGGGATACCAGCAGCAGGTCGAGGCTCGGCACCCGCCGTTCCAGGGCGTGGGCGAGTTCGTCGGCGAGCAGCCGCCCCCGTGAAGTGAGCGGGCGCTCCAGGTCGGTGGGGGCGTTGTGGGACGCCTTCGAATGCCGAACCAGCACGAGGATCTTGCCGGAGGAGTCAGTCGTCACGCGGCTACCCTACCGTCAGCGGCAGGGTGGCGCCGCCGTCGGCCCGGATGACCTGGCCGGTGGTGGCCGGCAGCCAGTCGGACAGCAGCGCGACGGCAGTGCGGGCGACGGGGCGCGCATCGCGGTGGTCCCAGCCCAGCGGTGCCGTGGTCTCCCAATGCCGGGCCAACGCGTCCAGGCCGGGGATGGCACCGGCAGCGGGAGTGGACAGGGGACCTGCGCCGATCGCATTGACGCGCACGCCCGCCGGGCCGAGTTCGACGGCGAGGCTGCGCACGCACGCCTCCAGCGCGGCCTTGAGCGGCCCCATCCAGCCGTAGCCGGAGTGCACGTGGGAGGTGTCGAAGGTGAGAGCCACCACCGCCGCGCGTGGGGCGAGTAGGGGGCGTACCGCGTCAACCAGGGCCGGCAGGGAGGCGGCCGTGGTGGTGAAGGCCTCCGCCAGCCTCTGCTGGCGCCCGGCTCCGGCCGTGGCGGGGGCGGCGTCGGGGTCGCCGTCGGGGCCGGGTAGCAGGGTTCCGAGCAGCTCGGCGTCGGCGTGGGCGATGGCGTGTACGACGCCGTCCAGCCGCCCCACTCCGGCGGCCCGCAGCCGCGGCGCCAGTTCGGCCAGGTCGGCGGGGTCGGTGACATCCAGCGGCAGCACGAGGTCGAGGCCGTGCCGGCGGGCGACCGCCCGGGTGAGCGACAGCGTGCGGGGGTGGCCGGTGAGCACCACGCGTGCGCCCTGTTCGCGGGCGGCGGTGGCGATGGCGGTGGCGATGGAGGCGGGTCGCAGCACGCCGGTGACGAGGATGGTGCGCCCGTCCAGCAGGCCCACGGGCGGGGCCGGTTGCTCGCTCATGGCGTCAGCCTTGCACGTGGCGGCGACGACGGCGTGGATATGCCAGCATGTGCCGGTGACCGCCTCACCCGACTCCACCCGTCCGCCCACTCCTGGCTCCTCCCCCGCCGCCACCCGGCCCGGGCCGGCCGTGGCCGCGCCGCTGCATATCGGCCCGCTGGAGATCGCCACGCCGGTGGTGCTAGCCCCCATGGCGGGAGTGACGAACGCGTCGTTCAGGCGCCTGTGCCGCCTCTACGGGGAGCGGGCGCTGCCCGAGGCGCTGCGTCCGCAACAGGAGGGCCCGGTTACCACCGTCGCCGGCGGCCTGGCCGCACCGGCGGGCCTGTATGTCACCGAGATGGTGACCACCCGCGCACTGGTGGAGCGCAACGCCAAGACCCTGGCGATGGTGCGTACGGACCCCGCCGAGCGGGTGCGTTCGATTCAGTTGTACGGGGTGGATCCGGCCACGGTTGCGGCCGCGGTGCGGATCCTGGTGACCGAGGACCTGGCCGACCACATCGATCTGAACTTCGGCTGTCCCGTGCCGAAGGTGACTCGCAAGGGCGGGGGTGCCGCCCTGCCGTGGAAGCGGGACCTGCTGGAGGCGATCATGTGCGCGGCGGTGCAGGCCAGTGAGAGTGCGGTTGCCGTCACCGGCCGGCAGCGCGCGGTGCCGGTGACGGTGAAGATGCGGCTGGGGATTGACGACGACCACGAGACCTTCCTGGACGCGGCGCGTCTGGCCGCGGACGCCGGGATCGCCGCCCTGACGCTGCACGCGCGCACCGCCCGGCAGCACTATGCGGGCAAGGCCCGCTGGGAGCAGATCGCCCGGTTGAAGGAGGCCACCAGCCTGCCGGTGCTCGGCAACGGCGACATCTGGAGCGGGGACGACGCCGTGGCCATGCTTGAGACGACCGGCTGCGACGGCGTCGTCGTGGGGCGCGGCTGCCAGGGGCGGCCGTGGTTGTTTGCCGACATCGTGGCGGCCATGCATGGTCGCGCGGAACGCACCCGACCCGACCTGGACGCGGTGATCGCCGTGATCAAGGAGCACGGGCGGCTGCTGGCGGCCGAGCTGGGCGAGGACCGGGGTGTGCGCGATCTGCGCAAGCACATCGGCTGGTACCTCAAGGGCTACCCGGTGGGCGGGGCGGCGCGCGCCGAGCTGATGCGCGTGTCCTCGCTCACCGAGCTCGATGCGGCCCTGGCGCGGATGCGGGAGCGCCTGCCCGCGCAGGTGCCCTTCCCGGGGGCGGCGGCCGAGGGTCCGCGGGGGCGGGCCGGCAGCCCGCGCCGCCCCCACCTGCCCGACGGCTGGCTGGACTCCCCCTACCTCGGACCCGCGGATCGGGCGCTGCTGGCCGAGGCCGAACTGGACGTCTCCGGCGGTTGAGCCGAGGCGGCGCCCCGGTCCATTGCCGAGCCGAGGCGGCACAGCCGGTCTCCTTCCTGCATGCGGCTCAAGGCCGGTGCCCGCGTCGTGCCGATCAGGCCTCGGCGGTCACGGCCGGCTCGCCGGTGCGGCACAGGGCGGCGGCGATCGCCGTCGTCGCCGGGATGGCCAGCACCAGGCCGATGGAGGACACCAGGGTGCGCACGACCTCCTCGGCGATCTCGCCCGAAAGCAGCGTGGCGGCCAGGGGCCGGTCGATCAGCGAGGCCGCCAGGATGAGCGGCAGGGCCGTGCCGGCGTAGGCGAAGGCGAGGGTGTAGACGGTGGAGGCGATGTGGTCACGGCCGATCCGCATGCCGCCGGTAAACAAGCGGGCACGGCCCAGCGCGGGGTTGGCGGCGTGCAGCTCCCACACGGCGGAGGCCTGGGTGATGGTGACGTCGTTGAGCACGCCCAGGGCCGCCACCACCATGCCGCAGGTCAGCAATGCTTGCAGGTTGATGCCGCCCACCATTGAGGTCAGGGTCAGGGCGGTCTCGTCGGTGGCGCCGGTCAGGTTGGCGGCGTCCACGCCCCACAGGGACAGCAGGACGGTGATGACCACGCCGGCGAAGGTGCCCAGCAGGGCGGTGGTGGTGCGCACGGAGATGCCGTGGGCGACGTAGACGGCCAGCAGCATCATCGCCGAGGCGCCCACCAGCGTCACCCACATGGGTGAGGCCAGGTCCAGCAGCGCCGGGATCATGAAGCCGAGCAGGACGCCCGTAGCCAGTAGCAGCCCCAGCACGCTGAGGGCACCCTTGCGGCCGGCGACGGCGACGACGAGCACCAGGTACACCACCGCCAGCGCGGTCACCGGCACCTGGCGGGCGTAGTCGACGAACACGTACGGGGTGCCGGAGGCCAGCGCGGCGGGGGCGTACATCACCTGCAGGCGGTCGCCGACGTCGGCCGCGGCCAGGGACTCGGCGGGGATGTGCACCGGCATGACCAGACCCGCGCCGTCGCCGGAGGTGATGCGCGCGCACACCGCGTCGGCGAGCAGCGAGTCGTTGGTCACTCCCTCCAGCGCGCCGGTGGTGTCGGCGCAGGCGGCGGTGTTCAGGGAGGTGATGGTGGCCGATTCGAGGGTGGCGCCGTCGGCGGTGAAGGGCTGGGAGCCGACCAGGGAGTTCCCACTCGGCCACAGCACGATCAGGCCGATAAGCGTGGCCACCACCAGGGGCACGACGATGGCGGCCAGCATCAGGCGCACCCGCCGGGCCTCGGCCGCCCCCAGGTTGAGGGGGCCGAAGTGGTTGTGCGCCGCCGAGGATACGTGCGGGATCGAGGCGTGCGGGCCCGAGGTGTGCGGGCCCGAGGTGTGCGGGCTCGAGGTGTGCGGGCTCGAGGCGTGTGGGCCCGAGGCGCCATCGGCGCGCCCGGTCGGTGATTCCCCGGCGTCCGCGTTTCTCGGCCCGTCGATGGGCGGGTCGGCGGGCGCTGCGGCGGTCGGCGTCGTCTCGTCGTTCACGCCGCCATCATGCCCGCCGGCGGTGTGAAACCGCAGGCACCGCGCAGGCACGTCGCCCTGAGGCGGCCGGCCCCGGCTTGAGCCGGCTTGAGGTGCCTCGGGCGGCACGAGCCGGCAGGCGTGCGCCGACCAGCCGCTCATCCCCCGGCCAAATACACCCCGGCACGTTGCACGACCCCGGGCCGCGTTGCACGACCTTCGGGTGCGTTGCACGACCCCCGGGTGGTCGTGCAACAGGCACCGAGGTCGTGCAATGTCACCGAGGTCGTGCAGTGAGAGGCCCGCGGCACCGCAAAACGAGACCAACCAGCGGTCGAGGAGTATGGACAGTGTGGACCACCGAAATACTCCCGCGGAGGCTGGCCAACCAAGGCACCAAAACCCACAGGTGCCATTAGCGGCACCCCAGACAACCGCTTGTCCACAGTCGACGATGCGAGTAGTGGTCATCGCACCCGACTTCGGCGAATGCTGGAGGCATGCCCGCCTCGCCTGACCAAGCTCGCGACCGTGATCTGTTTCCCGTGCTGATTCACACCGGTCGGCATGACCGCGCCGGCGTCGCGGTCCCCCGCTCCGCGCTGCGGCTTGCTCCCGGCATTCACTGGGTTCCAGCCCCCGAGGCGAAGCGCTGGCAGCACCGCTATACCTTGGCCTTGGCACGCGCCATAACCGCGCAAACAACGCACCGCTCCGCACGCTGCCTCACCCACGCGTCCGCCGCACTTGTACTTGGCCTGCCAATGATGACCCAGGAACCGGACGTATACCTGGCGGTTCCCAGCACGCCCAAGCGAGTTGGCACGCCGCTGCCCTTGATCAGCGTGCCTCCCACGGGACCGCCGCGGTCGAGCGCAAACGAGGACTTCTACTGCCGACAGATCATGCTTTGGCGCCGACACTTGGACCTCCCGGAGAAAGACATCACCGTGGTCGGCGGGGTGCCGGTCACCACCGTGTTACGTACCGCCTTCGACTGTGCGTTCGACGAGCCCGCGCACAATGCCCTGGCGATTGCCGACGCGGCCCTGCGCCTGTACTGTCGCACGCAGCACGACAACCGCAGCCTGGATGCGCAGGCCGAAGCACGCGCCCGCGACATTTGGCAAGAATGGCTTCAACAGTCCGCACGCAGACACGGAGTCGCACAAGCACGGGCAGTACTGGGGGCGGCGACGCCGCTGGCCGACTCTCCTGGCGAAAGCGTCATGCGCTGGCTGACTCTCGTACTCGGACTTGCGCCGCCACAAGTGCAGTACCGGGTGAGCGACCGCGCGAACATGTGGTGGCTCGACCTGTGCTGGCCCGAGCACGGGATCGTCATCGAGGTTGACGGCCGGATGAAGTACATCACCCGGGAGGATGCCTGGCAGGAGAAACTGCGCCAGGACGCCATCCAGGCCATGGGCTGGCGATTCATACGCGTGACTTACGGAGAGTTCCGCGATCTGCGCGCGCTGGCGGACAAGATCCTCGCGGCCTTTCCGCCCGGGGTTGTCGCCTCCCTCAGACCCAACCGTGATCTGCTGCGGCCGGGTACGAGGCTGGAAGCGGGGCTGCACGAAGGCTCCCTGCTGGGAATGCGCCGACGCTAAACGCAGTCGCCCCACGCGTGCTCCCCGAACCGAGCCGACGCCGGGCACATCTCATGCACAGCACGACCCCCGGCTGCGTTGCACGACCTCGGTGCCTGTTGCACGACCACCCGGGGGTCGTGGAACACACACCAGGGTCGTGCAATGTCACAAAGGTCGTGGAACGGCCGCGCTGCCCGGACAGACGCCAATCAGGCGCCGGCCGGGCAGCCAGCATCTAGTTGGCCAACAGCGGACTGTTCAGCAGCCGACCAGGCGCTCGGCGAGGTAGCGCTCCACGCCCTCGAGCGGGATGCGCTCCTGGGCCATGGTGTCGCGCTCGCGCACCGTCACCGCACCGTCCTCGGGCGACTCGAAGTCGTAGGTGATGCAGAAGGGGGTGCCGACCTCGTCCTGGCGGCGATAGCGGCGCCCGACGGCGCCGGCCTCGTCGTACTCGACGTTCCAGTTGCGGCGCAGCCGGGCGGCGAGCTCGCGGGCCGGGCCGGTCAGTTCCTCCTTGCGGCTCAGCGGCAGCACGGCGGCCTTGACCGGGGCCAGGCGCGGGTCCAGGCGCAGCAGCACGCGCTTGTCGACGCCGCCCTTGGTGTTGGGCGCCTCGTCCTCGGTGTAGGCCTCCACCAGGAAGGCCATCAGCGAGCGGGTCAGGCCCGCCGACGGCTCGATCACGTAGGGGGTCCAGCGCTCGTTCTTCCCCTGGTCGAAGTAGGACAGGTCCTTGCCTGAGTGATCGGCGTGGGTGGACAGGTCGAAGTCGGTGCGGTTGGCGATGCCCTCCAGCTCGCCCCACTCCCCGCCGGCGAAGCCGAAGCGGTACTCCAGGTCGACGGTGCGCTTGGAGTAGTGGGAGAGCTTCTCCTTGGGGTGCTCGTACAGGCGCAGGTTGTCCTCGCTGATGCCCAGGTCCGTGTACCAGGCCTTGCGGTAGTCGATCCAGTACTGGTGCCACTCCTCGTCCGTGCCGGGCTCGACGAAGAACTCCAGCTCCATCTGCTCGAACTCGCGGGTGCGGAAGATGAAGTTGCCGGGCGTGATCTCGTTGCGGAAGGACTTGCCGACCTGCCCGATGCCGAAGGGCGGCTTCTTGCGGGCGGCGGTCATCACGTTGGTGAAGTTGATGAAGATGCCCTGGGCGGTCTCGGGGCGCAGGTAGTGCAGGCCGGCCTTGTCATCGACCGGGCCGAGGTAGGTCTTGAGCAGGCCGGAGAAGGCCTTCGGCTCGGTGAAGGCGCCGCGGGTGCCGCAGTTGGGGCACACGAGCTGGTCCAGGGTGACGGTGTCGGGATTGTCAATGCCGTGTTTGGCCGCGTAGGCCTCCTGCAGCTCGTCCTCGCGCAGCCGCTTGTGGCAGGAGGTGCACTCGATCAACGGGTCGGTGAAGGCGGCCACGTGGCCGGAGGCGACCCACACCTCGCGCGGCAGGATGACCGAGGAGTCCAGGCCGACGACGTCGTCGCGGGACCGCACCATGTACTGCCACCACTGGCGCTTGATGTTCTCCTTCAGCTCCACGCCCAGCGGCCCGTAGTCCCAGGCCGAACGAGTGCCGCCGTAGATCTCGCCGCAGGGGAAGACGAAGCCACGCCGCTTGGCGAGGTTGATAACGCGGTCGAGCGTCGAGGGAGTTGCTGCCACTGTGTTTCTCCGTAGGTCCTGTTATGTGCTCTCGTCAGCTGCCGTCCGCGCCCCGCACGCGGTCGCCCGGACGAACGGGCTCAGTCTAAGGGGCGTCACGGGTCGGATTTGACGCCCGCCCCACAAGTAACTGAGAATGGTTCCCATGAACGTTTCTTTGCGCCCGCGCCGCCGCCCGCGCGCCCGCCGCACCCTGGCCGCCCTCTCCACGGTCGCGCTCGGGCTCACGGGCCTGTCACTGACCGCCTGTTCCGCCGATTCCACCGACGACGACGCGGCCGGGGACACGCTGTCCGTGGCGGCATCCTTCTACCCGATCCAGTACCTGGCCGAGGCGATCGGCGGCGACAACGTGACCGTCACCTCCATCACGCCCACCAACGTGGAGCCCCACGACTACGAGCTCGCCCCCAAGGATGTCACCGCCCTGTCGAGCACGGACCTGGTCGCCTACGTTCCCGGATTCCAGCCCTCACTGGACGACGCCCTGGCAGAGGTCGCCGGCCCCACCGTCGTGGATCTGTCCGAGGCGGTCGACCTGGTCCCCCACGACGGCGTGGAGCACGACGACGAGGCCGACGGCGCCCACGAGTCCACGCAAGCCGACGACGGCGCGGACGCGGCAACCACCGACCCGCACTTCTGGCTCGACCCCGTGCGCATGCAGTCAGCGGCGCAGGCCATTGAGACCGCCCTGGCGCAGGCCGACCCGGACCACGCGGCCGACTACCAGGCCAACCTGGCCGAACTCACCGAGGCGCTCGGCGGCTTGGATGCGGACTTCTCCACGGGTCTGGCCCAGTGCGAACGCACGACCTTCGTCGCCGCCCACGCGGCCTTCGGCTACCTGGCCGAACGGTACGGACTGACCCAGGCGTCCGTGTCCGGCGTCGACCCGGAGTCCGAGCCCAGCCCCGCCGAACTCGCCACCGTCAAGCAGGTCGTGCAGGAGACCGGGACCACGACGATCTTCACCGAAGAACTGGTCTCCCCCAAGACCGCCGAGGCACTGGCGGCGGAGACCGGCGCCACTACCGCCGTGCTCAACCCGCTCGAGTCCGCACCCGAGTCCGGGGACTACGCTGACGCCATGTCCGCGAACCTGCAGGCGTTGCGCACCGCGCTGGCCTGCGAGTGAGTACGATTCCCATCATCGACATTCTTGACTCGACTTGCCTCAAAAGGACCCCATGACCCCAACCTCAGCGCCTGCGCGGGCGAGCATCCCACCGATCGAAGTGGCCGACGTCTCCGTGGTCCTCGGCTCCAGTCTGATCCTGGACGCCGTCGACCTGACCGTGCGCGGCGGCGAATCCGTCGCCCTGTTGGGCGCCAATGGCTCGGGCAAGTCCACGCTGGTCAAGACGATTCTCGGCCTGCTGCCGATCCGCTCGGGAGCGGTACACCTGTTCGGCCACGACGTCACCGACCGCCGCACGGTGCCCTGGGAACGGGTCGGATACGTACCGCAGCGGGTCGGGGTGGCCTCGGGTGTGCCGGCCACGGCACTGGAGGTGGTCCGCTCCGGGCTGCTCTCCCCCGGGCATCCCTTCGCCGACCGTGGTCGCACCGCCCGACAGCGGGCCCTGGAGGCCTTGGACGCCGTCGACCTGGCGGACCGGGCCCAGGACCACGTGCAGATCTTCTCTGGGGGCCAGTCCCAGCGCGTGCTGATCGCGCGGGCCCTGGTGCGCTCCCCCGAGCTGCTGCTGTTGGATGAGCCGCTGGCGGGCATCGACCGGGCCTCCCGGGAGGCACTGGCCACCACTCTGGCCGGTTTGCGCGCGCAGGGACTGACACTGTTGACCGTCCTGCACGAGATGGGCGAACTGGCCGACGTCGTCGAGCGGACTGTGGTCCTGGACGAGGGGCGGGTGGCATTCGACGGGCCGAAGCAGGCACTGGCCCACGATCACGCCCGTCACGACGAGCTCGGGCACGACCGCCTGGATGACTGTGAGCACGAGCACGCCCACGGCAGCACCGAGCCGGCCATTCACCACGCCCCGGTGCTGACCACCTCCGTGCGTCAGGCGGGAGGCGTCAAATGAGCGCGCTCGCAGCAGCGCTGGGCGACATGCTCGCCAGCCCGCTCATGCAGCGGGCCTATATCGTCGCGGTGCTGGTCGGCCTGTCGGCCCCGGTGGTGGGCACCTACCTGGTGCAGCGGGGGCTGGCGCTGCTGGGCGACGGCATCGGCCACATCGCCCTGACCGGCGTGGCGCTGGGCTGGATCGCCGGGGCGGCCGCCAACGTCACCCCGCACGACGCCTGGGCGATCCCCGGGGCGATCGTCACCTCCGTGCTCGGGGCGGTGCTGATCGAGGTGATTCGCGCCCGGGGGCGCACCCGCGGGGACGTGGCCCTGGCGATCCTGTTCTACGGCGGCATCGCCGGCGGCGTGATCCTCATCAAGCTGGCCGGGGGCACGACGACGAATCTGACCAGCTACCTGTTCGGCTCGATCGCCACCGTGTCGGCCTCGGACACTCGGTTCACGGTGGTGCTCGCCGTCATCGTGCTGGCCGTGGGGATCGGCCTGCGCGGGCCGCTGTTCGCGCTTTGTCACGATGAGGAGTTCGCGCGCTCGATCGGGCTGCCCACTGGGGTGTTGAACGTGACGGTCGCGGTGGTGGCGGCGCTGACCGTATCGGTGTCCATGCGCGTGGTCGGAGCACTGCTGGTGTCGGCGGTCATGATCGTGCCGGTGGCCATCGCCCAGCTGGTCTCCTACTCCTTCGGCCGCACCATGCACCTGGCCATGGCGATCGGCGTGGCCGCCTGCGTGATCGGGCTGACCATCACCTACTTCCTGGCGGCCTCGCCGGGCGCCATGATCGTGGTGCTGCTGGTGTGCACCTACGCCGTCGTCGCCCTGGTCAGCGGTCTGGTGCGCACCGTCCGTGCCAGGCGCGGGCGCCGTCCGGACGCCGTTGACAACCGCGGCAGCATTGCCCAACGCAACCGCAGCGAGCAGGAGGTGCCCGCATGAGCCAGAACGCGTCCGCCGGTAACGGCAGTTCCCCACGCCACCGCGCCACCTGGCAGCGGGCCGCGGTGGCCGACATGCTGGCGCGTACCGACGAGTTCCGTTCCGCCCAGCAGATTCACGCGGCCCTGCAGGCGGAGGGCACGAAGGTGGGGTTGGCGACCGTCTACCGCAACCTGACCGCCATGGCCGAGGCCGGCGAGGTCGACCAGATCCGCAGCGCCGACGGCGAGGTCCTGTACCGGGAGTGCGAGCGGCCCGAGCACCACCACCACATCGTGTGCCGCTCGTGCGGGCGCACCGTGGAGGTGGCCGGCGGCGAGCTGGAGGAGTGGATTCGCCGGGTCTCCGCCGAGCAGGGCTATACGGACATGGAGCACACCGTGGAGTTCTTCGGCCTGTGCCCCGTCTGCTCGCGAGGTCGGTAGATCTTACCTACCGAGTTCGGTTGATCTTACGTGCCGAGGTCGGTTGAAGTGGCGTCGCCGGGTTCAGGACCGGGACGTCACCCGGTCAACGGCGCCGCCGAAGCGCCGCTCACGGTGCGCGTAGGCCTCGCAGGCGCGCCACAGCTCGGTGCGGTCGAACTCGGGCCAGGGCAGGTCGGAGAAGTACAGCTCCGCGTAGGCCGAGGACCACATCAGGAAGTTGCTGGTGCGCTGCTCCCCGCCGGTGCGGATCAGCAGGTCCACATCCCGCATGTGCGGCGAGTACAGGTAGCGCTGCACGGTCTTCTCGTTGATCGACGCCGCCCGCAGCCGCCCGGCCTCCACGTCCTGGGCCATGGCGCGGGCGGCGTCGGCGATTTCGGCCCGGCCGCCGTAGTTCAGGCACATGTTCAGCACCATGGTGTCGTTGGCGGCGGTGATGCGCTCGGAGCGGCGCACCTCCTTGAGCACCGACTTCCACAGCCGCGGCTCGCGCCCCACCCAGTTCACGCGCACGCCCCAGGCCAGCAGGTCGTCGGTCTGGGCGCGCAGCACCGAGCGGGTGAAGCCCATGAGGAATCGCACCTCCGCGGGTGAGCGCTTCCAGTTCTCGGTGGAGAAGGCGTACACGCTCAGCTCCTTGACCCCCAGTTCGACGGCGCCGGCGATCACGTCCATCATGGTCGACTCCCCCACCCGGTGGCCCTCGGTGCGGGGCAGGCCGCGCGCGTTGGCCCAGCGGCCGTTGCCGTCCATGACGCAGGCGACGTGTGCGGGCACGGCCGCCGGGTCGAGCGCCGGCGGGGTGAGCCCCCCGCGGTGGAGGGGGACGACGTCGAGCGGGCGCGGATCCGTGCCGGTCCCGTCGGCGGATGCTGAGCCTGTGGCGTCGGGCATGTCAGGCCCTTTCTACTAGGGAGAGGGAGCGTAGGCGCCGTTCCAGGTGCCAGGTCAGGTAGGCGGACACGCACCCGGACGCTTGGGCACGCTCGCGCGGGCTCGAGGCGTCGGCCAGCTCCCAGTTTCCCGAGAGCAGGGCACCGAGCAGCGCCATGGCGCCCGGTTCGACGTCGACGGCGCCGGCGGGTCGGCAGCCGGAGCAGACGGCGCCGCCGGCCTGCACGTGGAAGGCGGTATGCGGGCCGGGGGCGCCGCAGCGGGCGCAGTCGTAGCAGGAGGGCGCCCAGCCGGCCAGGGCCAGGGCCCGCAGCAGATAGGAGTCGAGTACCAGACCGGGGGCGTGACGGCGTCGCGCCAGCGCGGACAGCGCGCCGTACAGCAGCAGGAACTGCTGGGGGGAGTCGCTGGTGCCCAGGTCGCCGTCGTCCTGCGTGAGGCGCTCGGCGGTCTCCGCCATGGTCTCGGCGCAGGTGAACATCGCGTAGTCGGCGGCGATGCTGCGGCCGAAGGGGGCGATGGTCTCCACCTGGGTGACCACGTCCAGGCTGCGGCCGGCGTGCAGCTGCACGTCGATCATGGAGAAGGGCTCCAGACGCGCGCCGAAGCGGGAGGTGGTGCGGCGCACCCCCTTGGCGACGGCGCGCACCTGCCCGTGGGCGCGGGTGAGCATGACGATGATGCGGTCGGCCTCGCCCAGTTTGTAGGTGCGCAGGACGATGGCCTCGTCCCGGTAGAGCCTCTCCCCCAAACGGCGCCTCCGTCAGCGCATGGCGCGGTTGACGGCGGAGATCACGGCCTTGAAGGAGGCGGTGGTGATGGAGGGGTCGATGCCGACGCCCCACAGCACCTGGCCGCCGACCTCGCACTCGACGTAGCAGGCGGCGCGGGCGTCACGCCCCTCACTCAGGGCGTGCTCGGCGTAGTCGAGGATGCGCACCTCGATGCCGGTCTGCTCCAGGGCGGTGACGAATGCGTCCAGCGGGCCGGAGCCGGAGGCCGTGAGCAGCTTGCGCTCGTCGCCGTCGGAGATGGTGACGGTGAGGATGGACTCGTCGTCGCCGACTGCGGTAAGGGTCGCCCCCCTTGAGGCTGTAGCGGCCCCAGGCGGGCAGGTCGGCGCCGGGGGCGGCCGCGGCCGGCAGGTACTCGTCGGCGAAGATCGACCACAGCTCGTCGGCGTCGACCTCGCCGCCGAAGGTGTCGGTGTGGTGCTGGACGATGTTGGAGAACTCGATCTGCAGACGACGGGGCAGGTCGAGGTTGTGGGTGGTGCGCAGCAGGTAGGACACCCCGCCCTTGCCGGACTGGGAGTTCACCCGCACCACGGCCTCGTAGGAGCGGCCGACGTCGTGCGGGTCGATGGGCAGGTAGGGCATGGACCAGGGCACGGCCACCTCGGCCTCGGCCTGGCTCATGCCCTCGGCGGTCTTGGCGGCGACCTTCTCGGCGCGGGCCGCGAAGCCCTTCTTGATGGCGTCCTGGTGGGAGCCGGAGAAGGAGGTGTAGACGAGCTCGCCGGCGTAGGGGGTACGCGGGGGCACGTCCATCTGAGTGGAGTGCTCGACGACGCGCCGCACCTCGTCGATGTCGGACAGGTCGAGCATGGGGTCGATGCCTTGGCTGAACAGGTTCAGGGCCAGGGTGACCAGGTCGACGTTGCCGGTACGCTCGCCGTGGCCGAACAGGCAGCCCTCCACGCGGTCCGCACCGGCGAGCATGCCCAGTTCGGCGGCGGCGATGCCGGAGCCGCGGTCGTTGTGGTTGTGGATGGACAGGCACACGGCGTCGCGGTGGGAGAGGTTGCGACTCATCCACTCGATCTGGTCGGCGTAAACGTTGGGGGTGGCGCGTTCGACGGTGGCGGGCAGGTTGAGGATGATTTCGCGGTCGTCCTCGGGCTGCCACACGCCCATGACGGCCTCACAGACCTCCAGGGAGTACTCGCGCTCGGTGTCCACGAAGATCTCCGGGGAGTACTCGTAGCCGAAGATGGTGTCGTCGGTGAGCACCTTCTCCGCCCGGGCCATCACCTGGCGCGTGCCCTCGACGGCGAGTTCGCGGATGTCGTCCTTGCCCATGCGGAAGACGACCTCGCGGAACAGTGGAGACAGGGCGTTGTACAGGTGGACGGTGGCGCGCGGGGCGCCGACGCAGGCGTCCAGGGTGCGGTCGATCAGGTCCTCGCGGGACTGGGTCAGCACCGAGATGGTGACGTCCTCGGGGATGGCGTCGTCCTCCACCAGGGAGCGCACGAAGTCGTAGTCGGTCTGGGAGGCGGCGGGGAAGCCGACCTCGATCTCCTTGAAGCCCATGCGCACCAGCAGGTCGAAGATGGCGCGCTTGGCGGCGGGGCCCATGGGCTCGATGAGGGACTGGTTGCCGTCGCGCAGATCGGTGCTCAGCCAGCGGGGGGCGTGGGTGATGCGGTTGTTCGGCCAGGTGCGGTCCGGCAGGGAGGCGTCGACGGTGTCGAGGAACGGCCGGTACTTGGTGAAGGGCATGCCGGAGGGCTGTTGCGGGGCGGGGCGGGCGGTACGCATGGGTCTGGTTCTCCTGAGCAGGTGTGCTTGGTTCCCGGCACCGGTGCCCGGCGCGCCGGGATGGCTGGCTACGCGAAGTAAGCCGCGGTCGGGGTGCCGGCCTGGTCAGGCCCCGCCGCGGCGACTAAGCAGGAGGTTCCGCTCCCGGACGGAGGTCGCGCGCACGGGGACACCGTACCGCGAATCCGCCGCTCCGCCACGCCAGGTCACAGTGTGGACGGCGCGACGACGGACGGATTTCGCGACTTGCAGCCACAGCAATCGTCATCACTACACGCATTATGTAGTAGGTCTGCTACGATCGATAGCGTACCTACCAGGAAGGAGCGGTTATGTCCCCTGCCCCACCCATAATCGCCGCCCGGGGTGTCGACTTCGCCTACGGCAAGAACCCCGTGCTGCACGACGTCAGCCTCACGGTCCAGCCGGGCGAGGTGGTCTGTCTGTTGGGCCCCAACGGCGTCGGCAAGACCACGTTGGTGGAGAACCTGCTCGGCTCACTGCGCCCGCACGCGGGCAGCGTCCGCGTATTCGACACCGATCCGCGCCGCGCGGGCGCCGCATTCTGGGCGCGGATCGGGCTGGTGCAGCAGAACTGGACCGATCATGCCAAGTGGCGGGTGAAGGATCAGTTGGAATGGATTCGTTCCATGCAGCTGACCGCATCGGCGCGGGTGGCCACGATGGCCGAGGTGCTCGACGCCGTGGGCCTGGCCGACAAGTCCAACTCGCGTCTGTCCCGGCTCTCGGGAGGGCAGCGCCGCACGCTTGACTTCGCGGCGGCGCTGCTGGGGCGCCCGGAGCTGCTGATTCTCGATGAGCCGACGACGGGTCTGGACCCCTCCTCCAAGGCGCGCCTGCACGATCTGATTATGGAGCGCGTCGACGACCGCGCTACCGTGCTGATGACCACCCATGACCTTTCCGAGGCCGAGCGCCTGGCCTCGCGCGTGGTCATCATGGCGGCGGGACGGATTATCGCCGACGGCACCGTGGCCGAGCTGCGCGAGCGGATCAGCAGCGAGGCGGAGGTGACCTGGATGCAGGACGGCGTACGCCATGTGCATGCCACCTCCAACCCCGAGCGCTTTCTACAGAAGCTGGACCTGGACGCGATCAGCGGGTTGACGGTCACCCGCCCCACCTTGGAAGAGGCCTACCTCGCCCTGGTCTCCCAGCCCGCGGAGGACGAGCGAAGCAGCACAGATCACCTGGCCGTCCGGAGCGATCCGGCAACCACCCCTAGCACCAAGGAACCCAGGCCATGACCCCCACTCGATCTCTACCCCTGTCCGTACTACGCGCGGCGGCGCGTCAGGCCTATGGTGACCTGCGCCCGAACATCATGGGAGCCGGCGCGGCGTCAATTGTGCTGACCGTGGCCGCCATATTGGTCGTCTCCCGGATAAGCGACGGTCCGCTCCAAGGTTTCGGGTCTTCCAGCGCCTTCGGCACCATGCTCGCGGCCAGCTGCGTCGGCGGCTTCGCCAGTCTCATCATGATGCAGATAGGCGCGGAGACCTATACCGACCGCATCGGTGGCGCACTGCTGCGGGTGCGTATCCTCCCGCACGGACCGCTCACCTGGGCGATCGGCAAGACGCTTTCCACCGTGGTGCTGGTTTTCATCATGCAGGCGATGATCCTTCTGGGGACTGTCCTCTTGATTGATGTCGCTATGCCCGCCACCGGGACGGCGCTGCTCTGCCTGCTTATTGCCGCGCTGGCCTCGCTGGCGTGCGCGCCACTCGGGTTCTTCCTCAGCGTGTTCATCCGCGGCGTTTACAGTTACATGGTGAACATGGTGATCTGCCTCGCGCTGTTCTTGGCCGGTTGCTGCTACCCGACCTCCGCACTACCGGGCTGGGTACAGGGCATTCAAATGGTGCTGCCGACCTACTGGTCCGGGCACCTGACCCGCTGGGCGCTCGTGGGCGACCCGTCGTGGGAGATCGGCGGCAGCTTCCACCCGGCGTTGGGCTTCGGGGTGCTGCTGGCCTGGGTCGTCGTCGGCTTCGCGCTGGTGCCGCCGGTCATTCGCCGCAGCTTCCGCAAGGAGACGATCGGCGGCCTGAACCGCACCCAGTCAACGATCCGCTCGCAGACTGGGCTGTGAGATGTCCGGAGAGGTCGTTCACAACCGGATCGCCGTGCTGCGCGCGGACCGCAGGGTCAGCCGACGGGAGTTGGCGGAGGCGCTCGGCGTCCACTACCAGACGGTCGGCTATCTGGAGCGCGGCGAGTACGCCCCGTCGCTGTATCTGGCGCTGCGCATCGCCCGCTACTTCGACGTGCCCGTGGAGTCGGTGTTCTCCCTGGAGGAGTTCCCGCCCCTGACCTGAGGGCGCCCACTCAGCGCCCGAACACCTCGAGGTAGGCCCGTTCGGCACCGCCGGCGGGCACGTCCACGGTGGCGGCCACCAGCCCGTCCTTGAGCAGGATTACCCGCTCGCAGACCTCATCGAGCACGCTGAGGATGTGGCTGGACATCAGGGCCATGCCGCCGCCGTCCAGGTAGTCGGCCAGGACGCGCCTGAACAGCAGCACGCCCTCCACATCGAGCCCGTTGAGCGGCTCGTCCAGTACCACCACTCGTGGGGCGCCGAGGAAGGCGCAGGCGATCCCCAGGCGCCGCGTCATCCCCTGGGACAGGCGACGCACTTCGGTGTCGCGGAAGCCGGCGCAGCCGAAGCGGGTCAGGTGCTCCCCCAGCGCGTCCTCTTCCATCTCCAGGCGGCGCATCGCGGCCTCGAAACGGCAGGCCTGCAGGGCGGTGAGCTGTGGGAACAGCCTGCTCTGCTCGGGCAGGAAGCCACACAGTTCAGCGGGCAGGCGCCGACCCAGCTCGCGGCCATCCAACCGGACGATGCCGGCGTGGAGGTCGCCCACCCCGCACAGCGCGTCGAAGAGGGTGGTCTTGCCGGCCCCATTGGGTCCGACGACGCCGAGCACCTCCCCCGCGCTGACTGTCAGGCTCACGGGCCCGGTGCCGCGACCGCCTCGGTAACGGCGCTGCGCGTCAATGACTTCGAGCATGTTCGCTCCTACGCAACAGGTGGGAGACGGCCGGGAGCACCGCCAGGGGCAGCCCCGGAACCAGTGCGAGCAGCGCCCCGCCCAGCTCCGCGGCGGGCAGCATCCGATGCCGCCGGGTGTAGGCGGTGGCGACGTCCGCCAGCACAGTGGCCAGCAGGGGCAGATAGGCCAGGCAGGCCAGCACGGCGGCACCGTCGATACGAGCCCCGGCCCATACGCCGGACAGTATCGCCGTCAGGCATTCGGCAACCAGCAGCGGCAGCGCCAACGTGAACTTGACTCGCCGCAACTCCGCGTCGGCAACACCGTAGCGACTCCTGGCGAACCGGGCGGCAGCTGTATCGTCCACCTCCGCCAGAACACAGATGATGGTCGCCGCCAGATAGGCGCCCGACGCATACACCCCAGCAGAAAGAGGCTGGCCCAGGCGCCCCAGCACGTACGCGATCAGCAGGCCCTCGGCGGCCGCGGCGAGCACCGGCCACCGTGAGGCGGAGCGGAGGTAGGCGAAGCCCAGTGCCGGGAGACGACGCCGCAGCCGGGCGCCCAACGGTAGACGACACCGCAGCCGAGCGCTCGGCGCCATTGGAGCGCCTCGCACCGCACTGCCACGACGCACTCCCATGTTTCCGAGGTCTGTCGTGTCGGCGCCTCGTCCTGCGCCGGCTCCCGGCACAGACCATCCCCCCACGGTATCGACGTCCCGGAACCGCTCCGCTGCCACCGTCACCGACGCCGTCGCCGCCGTCCACGCCGCCAACAGCAGCCCGAAGCGGCTCACGTCGGGCCAGCCCGGGAAGTCCAGCGCGAGCATTCCGCAGGCGGCTTCCAACGCCGTCAGCGGCAGGGACGCGACCGCATACAGCGCGAGGAAATCCGCCGGCCCGAATCCGTAGTAGCGCAGCGCCCCGCGTCGGACGGCGTCGAGATCCCGCAGCAGCGCCGAGGCGTTCGCCGCCGCGACCAGGACCCCGAGCCCCGCCACCGTCAGCGACCGGGCGAGGGAGTCGGCAACGGTTACCGCGCCCCGGGTGGCGGTCCAGACGAGCACGAACACCAGTGCGAGCGCGAACGAGCGCACCGACGGGGTCAATACCAGCCCCGGGCGGTGCAGCCGACACGCGACGGCGATCAAGTTCAGGGCTCTCACGGCCTGCCTTCACCCTCCCGATGACTCACACCAGCATGGGGAACAGGCCCCAGTAGGCGATCGCAACCAGCAACGTGGCCGCACCGATCACGACCGCCGAGAGCACCGCCGCCGCGGGGACGGTGAGCCAGCGGCCCTTCTCACCGCGATCCCGGTTGGCCGCGTGGGCGGCGGCGCGCATGAGCCGGGCGCGGTAGGTCAGTTTGACCAGGATAACCACGGCTACCACCGCAACCAGTTGGACCACCACCCAGCCGCCGTAGGAGAACAGGTAGTTGGTGTGGTAGCTGGTGGCCAGGGACGCCACGCCGAGAATGTAGACGATGTACAGCGCCCAGGCGACGCTGACACTCACGCTCAGGGACACGGCCCAACGGCCGATCGGGTCCGGCAGGTGCAGGCCGCGCCGGCCCCGCAGCCGCGGCCCCTGTCCGAGCAGCCAGCCCAGCCCCGCCGCCGCCATCAGTCCGAAGCCGATGACGAATGTGGCCAGCATGAGGTCTCCGGAGGCGTACCAGCGGGTGGAGGCGGGCCGCTGCGCCCAATAGGCCTGGGTGGGGGTGGCGCCGGCGACGTGCGGGACGGCGGCGGCCGTGTCGGGCAGGCCATTGACCCAGCGCGACAGGTCACGGGTGACCCCCGGGGCGAGAGAACCGTCGGTGGTGATGCCGAGCTTGAGACCGTGGTTGGCGCCGTCGTAGTAGCGGACGGTGAGCTGGTCGTTGTCGGCGGCCTGCAGTGCCTCCCACACGGTGCTGGGGCCCTGCACCAGGGGCATGGAGGCGTCGGCGGTGCCGTACATCATGAGGATGGGAACGGTGATGGTCTCCAGGTAGGACACGGAGTCGAAGTCGGCGTACTCGAAGCCGCCGCCGGGGATCTCCGCGCTGCCGAGCACGCGCGGAATCAGGTCGAGCATGGCCTGCGGCACGCCTACGTTGCGCATGTAGCTGTCCACGGCCAGCGCGGCCTGCTCGCGCAGCCGCACCACGGGGGCGCTGGCCAGAATGAGGAAGGCGACGCGGTCGTCCTCCGCAGTCAGCACCACCCCGGGGATGGCGCCCTCGGACTCTCCGTAGATGCCGACGTCGTCGCTGTCCACGCCGTCCAGGGCGACCAGGTAGTCGAGACTGCGCTGATAATCGGCGGCCATGGACAGGTAGTCCCGGTCGGTTGCGGAGTAGTTCTCCATGGGTTTGGAGGGCACGAGCGTGGTGACGCCGGTGGAGGTGAGGGCCTCGGCCTGTTCGGCGAAACCCCAGATGGAGTGGGTGCCCGCGCCGTGCATGAAGACGACGCCGGGCGTGTCCTCCTCAACGCCTACGGGACGGCGTAGCAGTGCGGGCACCTCCTCGCCGTCGGCCTGGGTGATGGTGATGGTGGTGGTCTCCACCTCGTAGGTGCCGACGGCGGCGGTGGCAACGGCCCCGCCGATGCTGGTGTCGGTGGTGGATGGGGCCAGCGAGTCGGTCAGCGGCTGGGGGTTCCAGCGGGGACCGGCGAAGGTGCCGATCAGGCTGAGGCCGAGGACGGCGACCACCACGCCGCCGATGGTGCGGTGGTCGGTGGAGACCGCGAGCACGAGGGCGCCCAGGCCGACGGTCAGCATGATTTCCCAGATCTCCCGGCCGCCGGTGCCGAGCCACCCGAGGAGCACCGCTACACCGACGGCGGCCGCCAGCACGATCAGAGTGCGGCGCCGCTCGGTGCGCCACAGCCGGGACAGCAGCGCCCAGGCGCGGCGGGGAAATTCACGCAGCCAGGCCCATCCGGAGCGCAGTTCGGCGGCGGTGATGCGTGCGGGCTGGGCTTTGGGCCGGGCGCGACGCGGCGAGACCGGCCGGGTGCGTCTCCGGCGCGGCGACGCGGTTTTGGGGCGCGGAGCCGCACCCCCGCCGGATCGGTCGTCGGGTGGTTGGGACAGCGGGGACATGGGCGGGTGGGCCTTCAGAATCCGAGCCTGGCGAGGGCCTTCGGATCGGACTGCCAGTCCTTGACGGTGCGCACGTGCAGGTCGAGATAGACCTTACGGCCCAGCAGCTCCTGGATGCCGCGGCGGGCCTCGGAGCCGATGGCCTTGAGGTTGGCGCCGCCCCGACCGATCACAATGGCCTTCTGGGAGTCGCGCTCCACCAGCAGACTGACGCGCACCTGCAGCCGGTTGCCGGTGCCCTTGACGCGGCCCGCGTCCTGGGTCTTGGGGTCGACGATCTCGTCGACGACGACGGCCAGGGAGTGCGGCAGCTCGTCACGCAGCCGCTCCAGGGCGGCCTCGCGAACGAGCTCGCCGACCATGACGGCCTGGGGCTCGTCGGTGACGGAGTCGGTGGGGTACAGCGGCGGGGATGCCGGCAGGTGGGAGGTGAGGACTTCCTCCAGGACGTCGACCTGGTCCCCCTTGAGTGCGGAGACGGGCACGATGTCCGCCCACTGTCCGAGCTGGTCGACGGCGAGCAGCTGCTCGGCCAGCTTGGCGCGGGAGACGGTGTCGGTTTTGGTGACGACGGCGACGACGGGCTTGCCCAGGTCGGCCAGTTCCCGGGCGATGAGCCGGTCGCCGGGGCCGATCTTGTCGCCGGCGGGTATGCAGAAGGCGATCACGTCCACGCCCGTGAGCGTGTCGCGAACGAGGTCGTTCAGGCGTTGGCCGAGCAGGGTGCGGGGGCGGTGGAAGCCGGGGGTGTCCACCAGCACCAGCTGGGAGCCGGGCCGGCTGACGACGCCGCGCACGTTGTGGCGGGTGGTTTCGGGGCGGCCTGAGGTGATGGCGATCTTTTGGCCCACCAGCGCGTTGGTCAGGGTGGACTTGCCGGTGTTGGGGCGGCCGAGCAGGCAGACGAAGCCGGCGCGGAAGTCCTCCGGGTAGTCGGGGACCGCGATGGGGGCGCGGGTGGGGTCGTCCGCGTCCGGTTCGTCGGGCAGGATGGGGAAGCCGTCGGCGTCGGTGGCACTGGTCATCGGGGGTCCTAGGTCCTCAGTCGTCGTTGGGGTTGTCGCCGTCGTCGGCGTGATCGTTGGGGGAAGCAGCGGCCGCGGGGCCGTCGGGCGGCGCGGGCGGCCCGACGGCGTCGATGCGGGAGGCTAGCAGGGTGGCGACCTGGCGGCGTCTACCGGTGGCCTCCTCGGCCACCAGGCGGATGCCCTGCACGTCGCCGCTGGCCCCGGGCAGTGGTACCCGGCCGATGGCCTTGGTGAGCAGGCCGCCGGCGGTGTCGACGTCGTCGTCCTCGATCTCCAGGTCGAAGAGCTCGCCGAGGGCGTCCAGGCCCAGGCGCACGGGCACGCGGAAGGTGCCATCGCCGAGGTCCTCGGCCACGGGCTCGGCGTGGTCGTGCTCGTCGGTGAGTTCCCCCACGACCTCCTCCAGCAGATCCTCCATGGTGACCAGGCCGGCGATGCCGCCGTACTCGTCCACCGCCAGGGCGATGTGGAAGTGACCAAGCTGCATTTCGCGCAGCAGGTCGTCGGCGAGCTTGGTCTCGGGCACGTACACGGCCTCACGCACGAAGGACACCACCGGCCGCTCCCCGTGCTCGGGGTGGTCGGACAGGCGCCGCAGCACGTCCTTGAGGTAGAGGATGCCGCGCACGTCGTCGGCGTCCTCCCCGATCACGGGCACGCGCGAGTAGCCGGAGCGGACGAACAGGCGCATGGCGGCGGAGGCGGGCTTGTCCTCGTCAATGGTGACCATGTCGGTACGGGGGACCATGACCTCGCGTACGAGCGTCTGGCCGAGCTCGACCACGCTACGCAGCATCTCGCGGTCCTCGTCCTCGATGGTCTCCGAGTCGCCGATCTCGTCGATCATCTCGCGCAGGTCCTCGGTCACCTCGGCGCGCGCCTCGGCGTCGGTGCGGGTGGAGGCGCGGCCGAAGCGGGACTGGAACCAGCGCCAGGGCGCCCCCAGAGCGTTGACCCGCTCCAGGATGCCGGCCAGTGCCAGGAGCGTGCCGGCGGGGTTGCGGCGGCCGGCCGAGCGCGGGGACACGCCCACGAGCAAACCCAGCAGCACCAGGCTGACGGCCACGGCCACGAGGAGTGCCTGCCACCACTGCTCGAAGCGCCCGGCCACGCCCAGGGTGACCAGGACCGCCACCAGCATGTCGACGCCGGCGCGCAGGACGGCGAGGGTTCCCAGCACCTGCTCGCGCTTAGCGGTCAGGGCGGTCACGCGGCCGGCCCCGCGGCGGCCGTCCTCGACCAGGTCCTCGGCGGCGGCCCGGGTCATGCGGCTCAGCGCCCCCTCCCCCGCCGAGAGCACCATTCCGAAGCCGAGCACGACCACCGCCACGAACAGCAGCGGGGCGGTGGGGGCGGCGGTCACTTGCCGCGCTCCGCCAGGAAGGTCAGCAGGAGGGTGCGCTGGAGGGCGAACATCTCCTCCTTCTCCTCCGGCTCGGCGTGGTCGTAGCCGAGTAGGTGCAAGATGCCGTGCACGGTCAGCAGCAGCATCTCCTCCACGGCGCTGTGGCCCGCCTCGAGCGCCTGCTTCGCGGCCACCTGCGGGCACAGCACCACGTCGCCCAGGGTGCCGGGCGGCGTCTCATTCTCCGCGGTGCCGGGGCGCAGCTCATCCATGGGGAAGCTCATCACATCCGTGGGGCCCTCCAGGTCGAGCCAGCGCTCGTGCAGCTCGGCCATGGGCTCGGGCTCGATGAACAGGATGTTCAGTTCGGCCATGGGGCTCACGTGCATGGCGGCCAGCACGTAGTCGGCCAGGGCGGTGAACTCGGTGGCGTCGATGGGGGTGGTGGTCTCGTTGATGACCTCGGTGGTCATGGGCGGTTCCTGTCTCGGAATTCGGAGGGGGTTCGGCGGCGGGCGCCGCCACGTTGGGGGGCCGGCTCGGCGCCGCGGCCGGGGCGACCGGCCGGTTCGGCGCGCTCGGCGTCATAGCGGGCGTAGGCGTCGACGATCTGGCCGACCAGCCGGTGCCGCACCACGTCGGCGGCGGTCAGCTCGCAGAAGCTGATGTCCTCCAGGCCGTCGAGGATGCGGCGCACCACCCGCAGCCCGGAGGGGCGCCCACCGGGCAGGTCGATCTGGGAGATGTCTCCGGTGATCACCATCTTGGAGCCGAAGCCGAGGCGGGTGAGGAACATCTTCATCTGCTCGGGGCTGGTGTTCTGGGCCTCGTCCAGGATGATGAAGGCGTCATTCAGGGTGCGCCCGCGCATGTAGGCCAGCGGGGCCACCTCGATGGTGCCGGCGGCGATCAGCTGCGGCAGGGCCTCGGCGTCGAGCATGTCATGCAGGGCGTCGTACAGGGGCCGCAGGTAGGGGTCGATCTTGTCGGTGAGGGTGCCGGGCAGGAAGCCGAGGTTCTCCCCCGCCTCCACGGCCGGGCGGGTGAGGATGATGCGGGAGACCTGCTTGCGGGCGAGGGCATCGACGGCCTTGGCCATGGCCAGGTAGGTCTTGCCGGTGCCGGCCGGGCCGATGCCGAAGGTGATGGTGGAGTTCTCGATGGCGTCGGTATAGGCCTTCTGACCAAGTGACTTGGGGCGGATGGAGCGGCCGTGGGTGGTCAGTACCTCGTCGGTGAGGACCTCGGCGGGGCGGGCGGAGGCGTCCAGCAGGCCGATGGCGCGGTCGACGGCGTCGGCGGTCAGGGGCGTGCCGGCGCGGGCGATGTCGATCAGTTCGGACAGCAGGACGATCACGACGTCGACGCGGGCGGCCGGGCCGGTGACGGTGACGGTGGTGCCGCGCGCGTACACGGACACGTCGGGGAAGCCGCGTTCGACGGCGCGCAGCACCTCGTCGCGGGCGCCGAGCAGGGCGACGGGGGCGAGGTCATCGGGCAGGGTCAGGGTGCGCGTGACGTCGGCCGGGGCGGCGCCGGCCGCATTGGCGGGTGTGCTGGTTGTACCAGCTGAGGCGGAGGTGGTCGCCGCGGTCGCGGCTACTGGTGTGATGGGCGAATTCGTCATCTTGAAGCCCATGCTACCGGCCGGACCCGGACGGTACAGGCCGCGTTCGCGCTGAACGGTGTCATCCCCACCACCGAGGTCGGTAGACGTTACGTGTCGAAGTCGGTCGATGTGGCGCACCCAACGGCTCGGCCCGGATCCGCTAGGGTTGCTCCGTCGCTCAGCGGCAGTGATGCCCACGGTCGGGAGGTGCGAAGCGAGTGGTGATTTGGTGAGTAGCGATCTCCGCGCGCACGAGTATGTGAGGGGCAGGATGTAAGCGATGACCGAACTTCTAACTCTCGGACCCGAAGGCCGAGTCGTCATTAATGAAGGAAAGACGCTTGAGCTCAAGCGCGATCTGTCTTCACCCGACGGGCCACTGCGGACGATTGTTGCCTTCGCCAACTCCGCGGGCGGGCGGCTGGTCATCGGAGTCGCGGACGATGGCACGGTGGTTGGCGTCGAGGACCCGCTCGCCGAGGAGGAGCGCATCGCCAGCCTCATTGATGACCGGATCTCACCTCAGTTGGTCCCCGCGATCGATCTGGTGACGCTGGCAGACAAGACGGTGCTCGTTGTTGACGTGCCGCTCAGTACTCGCCGACCTCACTACATCACCCACCAGGGCGCCGAGGCCGGCGTCTACGTGCGCCTCGGCTCCACCACTCGGCAGGCGGACCCGGCGCTGGTGGCCGAGCTTGAACGCAACGCCCGCGGTATCGCCTTCGAAGACCTTCCCGAACCGCGCGCCACACTGGAAGACCTGGATCTGCAGGTCCTTTCCGATCTGCGCGGACGCGACACGTCCGTCGACGACCTCCTGGCACTCGGTCTCGCTGCCAAACAGGGTGACCAGATCGTCCCCACCAATGCGGGCATCCTCGCCGCTTGCCCCGACCCTACGCGCTTCCTGCCCTCCGCCTGGGTCCAGTGCGGGCGCCTGCGCGGCCCGCACGGCACTGACATCTTCGACCAGACCGAGATCCATGGCCCCATGGCGCTGGCCGTCGACCCCGCCGTGGACTTCCTACTCAAGCACGCCTACAAGACCGCGGTCTTCGGCGAGGTCCGGCGCCGGGATGTCTACTCGATCCCCATCGAGCCGATCCGCGAAGTGATCGTCAACGCCCTCGTCCACGCCTCCTACGCAGAACGCGGAACCCCCATCCGCATCGGCTTCTACGACGACCGCATCCAGGTGGACAGCCCCGGCCTGCTGCTGCCGGGCATGACCATTGACTCTATGCGGCGTGTGTCCCGCCTGCGTAACCCCGCCCTCGCGCGTATCTTCCGCGAGGCCGGGATCATGGAACAGTGGGGTACCGGTGTCCAGCGCGTCTTCGAGCAGGTGGCCGAGGCCGGTCTGCCCGAGCCCGTTATTGAGGAAATCCAGGACCGCGTACGGGTCATCATCCAGATCCCCAGCCATGACCCGCGGCATGCGGCCGCCACACACCCCGGATCGCACGAAGCACGCAGTGCCCACGAGCCGGAGACTGAGGACCAGATCAGCCCAGAACATGCCTACACACATAGCAATGACGATAGATATGACGGTAGGTATGATGTGGCAATGATGCGCGCGGCAGCGAATGGGCCGGTTCACCGGAACACGCTCCTGGAAGCCGCTGGCCTTAGGCCCCTGTCACAGAACTACGCGCGGCACGTCGTTCCACTGCTGAATCGTGGGCTGATCGCCATGACCCTGCCGGACAAGCCCCGCAGCAAAGCGCAGAGATACGTTCTGACGGATAAGGGCCGCGCCTACCTGCGCACCCTTACGGGAGATGCCGAATGAATGCCATGTCGGCCGTCCGACGCCGACGCCGCGAGCACTTCGAGCTCGACCGGCGCCAGCAGTACTTCCGGCAGGTCAGGGAGTTCACGATCGCCTACATGCGCAAGCAATAGCCGGCCGCCCGCGCCTGCCTTGCCCCACGCCGCCCTCACCGCACCCGCCGCGGCACGGTCAGGGCGGCCACCGCGAGGATCGCCACCCCCACCCCGGCCACCAGCCCCAGGTCGGCGGCGAAGGCGGTAGTCGGCGAAGTGTTCGCGCTCAGCTCGCCGACGGCATCGACGGCCCAACTCATGGGCAGCACGTTGCTGCACAGCTCCAGCACGCGCGGCAGCTGGTCGCGGGCCGCCAGCAGCCCGCACAAGAAGATCTGCGGGCCGATGATCACGGGGAAGAACTGCACGGCCTGGAACTCGGTGCGGGCGAAGGCGGATACAAACAGCCCCAGCGCCACGCCGAGGAAGCCGTCGACCAGCGCAGTGAGGATCACCCACACCCAGGGGGCGGCGATCTGCACCCCCAGGCACCAGGCGGCCACCGCGCACAGCAGCAGCGACTGACCCACTGCCGTGGCGGTGAAGGCTGCGGCATAGCCGAGCAGCAGGTCGGCGCGGTGCAGCGGCGTGGTCCACAGCCGCTCCAGGGTGCCGGAGCCGCGCTCGCGCAGCATGGTGACGCTGGTGACCAGGAACATGACGACCAGCGGCAGGATCGCCATCATGGCCACGGCGATCCGGTTGAACAGCTGCTCGCCGTGCGGATAGTCGTAGTAGACGAAGTACAGCAGGGTCAGCAGCGCGGCGGGCACCACCATGATCAGTCCAAGGGTGCGCCGGTCGGCCGCCAGCTGCGCCAGCACCCGGCGCACGGTAGCGGCGAAGGTGCGCGCGTTCATCACTGTCCCTCCCCCTGCTCCGTTCGCCCCGCCCGCCGGACGACGTCGAGGAAGGCCGCGTCGAGCGTGTCGGCTCCCGTGCGCTCCAGCAGCTCGCTCGCAGTCGTGTAGGCAAGGAAGCGGCCGGAGCGCATGAGCAGCACGCGATCGCAGTGGAAGGCCTCATCCATGACGTGGCTGGAGATCAGCAGGGTGGCGCCCGCATCGGCCAGTTCCCGGAAGGTGGCCCACAGCCCCTCCCGGGTCAGCGGGTCCAGGCCGACCGTCGGCTCATCCAGTACCAGCAGTTCCGGGCCGGCCACCAGGGCGCAGGCGAGCGAAACCCGTCCGGTCTCACCGCCGGAGAACGTGCTCACGCGCCGGTCGGCGAGCCCGGTCAGCCCCACCGTGTCCAGCGCCTCATCGATGTCGCGGGCGCGTGCCCCGGCGAGTGCGGCGAAGTAGCGCAGGTTCTGGCGGGCGGTCAGGTCCTTGTACACGGCCGCCGCCTGGGTGACGTATCCGATCCGGCCGCGCACGGCGGGCGTGCCCGGCCGCTCCCCCAGGACCCTCACCTCGCCGTCGTAGCGCTGCACCCCGACGAGCACCCGCATCAGGGTGGTCTTACCGCAGCCGGACGGCCCCAGCAGGCCGGTGATGGAGCCGGGTCGCAGGTCCAGGTCCAGGCCGTGGAGGATCTCCGTGCCGCCGCGGCGCACCCGCAGTCCGCGCACGTGTACCGCACTGCCGACAGCCCCCGCGACGGCCGGATCGGCAGGGCCGGCGACGGCACCCAAGCCATTTTTCATCATGTGATGAATATATGGGCACGGCGACGGTTCGGCAAGGACTGCGGACTACTCCCTGGGCTCTTCCACGGTCTTGAAGGCCCCGGCCTCCTCGGCCGGGCCATCGTGCGCATCACCGAGGTCACCGGTCAGGTAGTGCTGGATCACCGGCCCCACGGCGGCCGCGAGCTCCTCCGGGCTTGCGGCGGATACGGCGTCGAGGCGGGCGATCCAGCGCGTCATGCCCAACCCGACCAGGTGTCCGGCGATCAGCTGGGACCGCAGCCGGACCCGATCGGGAGCCACACGTTCGACCAGCGGAGTCACCAGGGCGCCCACCACGAGCTCCCGTATGCGGGCGACAACGCCCTCGTGAGCCAGCGCCGCGCGCACCACCGCGGCGAAGCGGTCCGCCCCCATGCGGTCCCACTGGGTCACGAACAGGCGCACCAAGGCGGTTCCCTGCCGAGAGGCGGGCAGGCGCCGGACGTCGTCCAGAACGGCCGGATCCATGACGGGCCCGTCCGGCCCGTCATAGACGGCCTCCACGAACAGGTGCGAGCGCTCCGGGAAGTAGTGGTGCACCAGGGCGGGGTCGACGCCGGCCGCCCGGGCGATGCCTCGCAGCGAGGCGTTGTAGCCGTCGCGGGCGAAGGCGGCGCGGGCCGCCTCTAGAATCGCCTGCCGGGCGTCCGGGCTCCCGGCCCGCCTACGCCCTCGCGTGCCCATCTCGCCCCTCCTGCGCAACTATTGACGAGTCGAAGGATACGTGCGGTGTCCTCATTACCGCCGGACTTTAGGAGGCCGCCGCCACCGCCGACCCGGCCACGTCGCACACGAGCTTGCCGGCCTGGTGCCCCCGAGCCAGTTGGGCGTAGGCGGCGGGCACCGCGTCAAGCGGCACCGTCTCGGCCACGCGGGCGTCGAGCCGCCCGGCGGCGACCAGTTCCAGCATCTCGGTGAGCATGGTCGCCAGGTCCGCGCGGTCGCGGGCGGTGCCCGCGGAGTAGGCGGCGCCGAGGGAGACCTCGTGGATCGAGGGCGAGATCGTGAATCCCGGCATGGCAGACAGATCGGGGCACCCACCGATGAACGCCAGGGCGCCGTTGAAGGCGAGCGCGCCCAGATTCGCGGTGGCGGAGGCGCCGTCGAGCGTGTCGAGCACGGCGTCTACGCCACGCCCCTGCGGAGTGAGGGCGCGGGCCGCCGCGGCGACGGCGTCGGGATCGCCGGCGGCGCGGTAGTCGATGACCTCGTCGGCGCCGAGGGCGCGGACGGCCCGCACCTTATCGGTCGAGGCGGTGGCGACGACGCGGGCGCCCAGGTGGTGGGCGATCTGCACGGCGTAGCCGCCCACTCCCCCGGCCCCGGCGGTGATGAGAATGGTCTGCCCGGCGGCCAGGCGCAGGCGGCGGGTGAGGGCGTGGTAGGCGGTCATGCCGGCGCAGGGCAGGGCGGCGGCGTCGGTGGCGGAGACCGCGTCCGGCAGGTGCGCCAGTGCGAGGGCGTCGACGACGACGTACTGGGCCAGGCCGCCGGGGCGCCGCAGGTCGTGGTGCAGGGCGACCGTGTCGCCGACGGCGAGATCGGGGCGCAGCGCGGTGGCGCCGTCCTCGGCGGGAGTGGCAACGCCGGGTCCGAGGGCGTCGACGGTGCCGGCCACGTCGAGGCCGAGCACGTGGGGCCAGGTCCAGGCCGGGTTGCCGCCGCGAGCGACCTTCCAGTCCACGGGGTTCAGGGAGCAGGCCTCCACGCGCAGCCGGACCTGGCCGTGACCGGGCTCGGGGAAGGGCAGCCGCCCCAGGCGCATGGCTGCGGAGAGCTCGTCGGGCCCGGCCGGCCGGTCGAGCAGCAGGGCGGTCATGGTGTCGGGCACGGTCTCCTCCTGGACGTCCGGCGGCAAGCAAGGTCAATATGCGGGCCGCCCGGGCGCGCCCGCCCCGCCGCCTGCACGGTCCGCCGACATCGTATCGCCGCGCCTGCAGACCGCTCCCGGCAGAGGGCAGCAATGCGCCCGAATTCGTGTCGTACCCCTGGCGGACACTTGAGTCGAAAGGAACCGCCTGCAACACCTCTTGACTACTTGCCGAAAGGGGGATTGAATAATGAAGCGCAGAGATCTCATCCGGCAGTTGGAGGAGGTCGCCCGTCAGAAGGGACAGAAGCTTGTACTCACCGAGGGCGGAAAGCACACCAAGGCAACCATAGGGACGTGGAGCGAGCCCATCCCCCGCCACCGGGAGATCAACGAGATGACCGCACGGGCAATCTTACGGAGGAGCAAACGATGACCAGAATTGAAGCCATGGCACTTTACTGCGAGGGTTGGTGGGCGATCGACTTCACCCTTGAAGGCCACGAGTACTCCACCCAGGCGCGACGTCTCGATGAAGTCGTCCCGATGGTCACCGATGCCGCCGTCCTCATGACGGGGCGCCCCACAGACGACTTCGAGGTGCACTACACGGTACGCAACGCGAACTACGTAGACGCCGTAGAACAGTACAAGGCAGCAGCGCAAGCATCCACAAAAGCCAGTGCGGCCGCGGCAGCCGCCTCACGCCGCGCCGTCACCCTGTTGCGCGCCGACGGCCTACCGCTACGCGACATCGCCACCCTTATGGGAGTCACCACCCAGCGGGTCTCACAACTGGCCCGAAGCTGAAGCCACCCGCTCCCGCGAGCCCAGCGCAACTGCCATGCCGCGCGCAGATCGCTCCCGGCAGAGGCCAGCAATGCGCCCGAATTCGTGTCAGTGGGGCGTGCGATCTTGTACGCATGATGCCTCAACGAATCAGTACCGCAACGGTATGGCGGAGCGCGCCGCGTGGTGCACTCTTGACCAACCAAACTCGTCAACGTAAGGTTGACGGATGAGGGTTACTCGGTCGGCCCTCAAACACGGTGTCTCAGCCGATGACGTCGTCCACGCCTGGGAGAACGCGTTGCGATTGGTCGAGTACGAGTATGACGGGGAGGAACGATTACTCGTGATTGGTCCAGCATTGGATTCGAGTCTGCTCGAGTTGGTCGCTGTTCCCTCAGCCGCACCTGCTCGCATAATCCATGCAGACCGTCTACGGCCGAAGTTCTACGTCTTTCTGAAGTGATTCCCATGCAGCGAACAACTACGACTACGACCAGTTCTCCGGATACCGGCCTGCAGTCTCTCGACCCGGCGCGCACGCCATCACGCGACGCCACGCACTTCCGGCGCATCATCGCCGCGAAAAAACACGTGATCGATGCGGAACAAGACCTGGCTCACGCCGTCGCCGACGCTCGTGCGGCCGGTGAGTCATGGACAGTGATAGGCGCCGCCCTCGGCGTCTCGAAGCAGGCCGCGCACAAGCGCTTCGGCCACTCATCCCCCCGCTGAAGACCCGTCTCAGCCCCACAGGCCGGTGCGCTGGGCGAGGACCGCGAGCGCGACCGGTCCGGCCGATGCCGTGCGCAGCACATGCGGCCCCAGGCGCACGGCGCGTGCCCCGGCGTCCTCCAGCGCCTCCACCTCCGTGTCGCTGATGCCGCCTTCGGGCCCGACGACGACGGCCAGCACCGGCGCCTCTCCCGCACCACCGGCACCCTCCCGAGGGTCGCCTTCGGTTGTACCAGCCCCCTCCGACGCTCCCGCACCCGCCCGCGTCTCCGGCAGCGCCGCGTCGCCGATCGGCCTGGTCGCCTCCTCGTGCAGTACCAGCACCGTCCCGCCGGCCTCGCACACCTGTCGCACCCACCCGGACAGCTCGGCGGTGGTGAGCAGCTCAGCGATCTCGGGCACGCGTGCCCGCCGCGACTGCTTGGCGGCCTCGCGGGCGGCGGCCTGCCAGCGCTGGCGCCCGCGGGTCGCCTTCACGCCGCGCCACACCGCCACGCAGCGCTCGGCCCACCAGGGCACCACCAGATCCGCACCCACCTCGGTGGCGGTCTCGATCGCCTGCTCGTCGCGCCCGCCCTTGGCCAGCGCCTGCACCAGCACCAGTTTCAGCCCCGCGTCGGGCTCCTGGATCCGCTGCACGACCTGCACGCCCAGGCGCTCCCGCCGCCCACCGTCGGCGGCCGCGTCGGTCACCTCGCACACCAGGCGCAGGCCCCGTCCGTCCACCAGGTCGACCCGCTCTCCCGGATGCAGGCGCCGCACGGAGACCGCGTGATGCGCCTCCGGACCGGTCAGTGTGAGTCGGGCCCCGGGCGTGGCGGTGGTGGCCGCCCCGGTGGGTTCAAGCGTTTCGGATGTGATGAGGAAGACGGGTGCCGTCACACTTACAGGGTACGGTTCCGGACGGGTCAGTGCCGCGGTGCTAGCGTCACGGAACATGACCGATCCGTCGTCCCTCCCGTCCCCCCAACCGTCCACCGCACCGCCTGCCGCCGGCTCCGAACCCGCCGCGCAGCCGTCCAGCGCCCCCACGGCCACCACCGTGGAGGACTTCCGCCGCAACCTGGCCGCCGTGCGCGCCCGCATCGACGCCGCCGCCCGTGCCGCCGACCGGGACCCCGCCGAGATTCGGCTGCTGCCGGTGTCCAAGACGGTGCCGGAGGAGCGCCTGCGGGCCGCCTGGGCCGCCGGCATCACTCAAATGGGTGAGAACAAGGTGCAGGAGGCCAAGCGGAAGGCGGCGAACCTGGCCGACCTGGGCATCCACTGGGCGCTGATCGGCCACCTGCAGACCAACAAGGCCAAGGACGTGGCGGCCTTCGCCGACGAGTTCCAGGCCCTGGACTCCCTGCGCGTGGCCGAGGCCCTGGATCGGCGGCTGCAGGCGGCCGGGCGCGGCCTGGACGTGTACGTGCAGGTCAACTCCTCCGGAGAGGCCTCCAAGTTCGGCCTGGAGCCGGACGCCGTCGCCGACTTCCTGGCGGCCCTGCCGGCCTACTCGGCGCTGCGGGTGCGCGGCCTGATGACGCTGGCCGCCCACACCGACGACGCCGACCGCATCCGCGAGTGCTTCCGCATCATGCGCACCCTGCGCGACGCCGGGCTGCAGGCGGGCACGGTCGGCGATGGGCAACTGTCCATGGGCATGAGCGGTGACTTCGAGCTGGCCATTGCGGGCGGTTCAACGTGTGTGCGCGTGGGGCAGGCGATCTTCGGTGCGCGCCCCACCCCGGATTCGCTGTACTGGCCCGCCAACGGCGCCGAGTAGCCCGATGCGGGCGGCCCGGGAGGCGCCGCCCGCATCGCGTCCGTGTCGGCAGACCCGTCAGCGGCCGGACAGCTTCTCCTTCAGCTTGCCCATCATGGACTCGTCCTTGGGGGCGGCGTAGCCGTCCTCACCGCGCAGGGAGGCCAGCTCCGTCAGCAGCTCGCGCTGCCGGTCGTTCAGGCGGGTGGGGGTCTCCACCACGATCTGCACGCGCAGGTCGCCGCGGCCGGGGCGGCGCAGCCGCCCCACGCCGAGGCCGGACAGGACGATCTCGTCCCCGCCCTGGGTGCCGGCGCGCACGGAGACATTGCGCTCGCCGTCGAAGGTCTCCAGCGGGAAGGAGGCGCCGAGGGCGGCGGCGGTCATGGGCACGCGCAGCTCGGTGTACAGGTCGTCGCCCTCGCGGGTGAAGGCCTCGTGCTCCCTCTCGTGGATCTCCACGTACAGGTCGCCGTTGGGGCCGCCGGCCGGCCCGGCCTCGCCGCGCCCGCCCATGCGGATGCGGGTTCCGGTTGACACGCCGGCGGGAATGCTGATGTCGACCGGGGTGCGCACGTGCTTGCGGCCCTCACCGTCGCAGTCCTTGCAGGGGGAGGCGATGACGGTGCCGTACCCCTGGCAGCGCGGGCAGGGCATGGAGGTGACCACGTTGCCGAGCAGGGAGCGCTGCATGCGCTGGACCGAGCCCTGGCCGTTGCACTCGGCACAGGTGACCGGCGAGGTGCCGGGGGCGCAGCAGGACCCGTTGCACGTGTCGCACACGACGTAGGTGTCCATGGTGACTGTCTTGGTGGTGCCGAAGACGACTTCGGCCAGGTCCACGTCCACGGCCAGTAGCGAATCCTGGCCCCGGCGGGTACGGGACGCCGGGCCGCGGGAGGCTGCGCCGCCGAAGAAGGCCTGCTGGAACAAGTCGGAGAAGCTGCCGAAGTCACCGGTGAAGCCGCCGCCGAAGCCGTTGTTGCCGTGCAGGGCGTCCTCACCGCCCAGGTCGTACATCTTCCGCTTCTCGGAGTCGGACAGGACCTCGTAGGCGGCGGAGACCTTCTTGAACTCGTCCTCGTGCCCCGGGCCGGCGACGTCGGGGTGCAGCTGGCGGGCCTTCTTGCGGTAGGCCTTCTTGATCTCCTCGGCCGTGGCCTGGCGGGTGACGCCGAGGACGTCGTAGTAGTCGCTCACGCTTGCTGGTGTTCCTTCGTGGTGGGGTGGTGTCGGATTCTCGGTGGGCGGGTCAGCCCGGCGTGCTGCCCTCCGTCCCGGTCAGGAACCGGGACAAGTAGCGGGCGACCGCGCGCACGGCCGCCATGGTGGCCGGATAGTCCATGCGGGTGGGGCCGATTACGCCCAGGTGGGCGACGGCGTCCCCGGGGCCGTAGGCGGCGGAGACGACCGAGGCCTCCGCCAGGGCGTCCTCGTGGATCTCCGAGCCGATGCGCACGGTGGTTCCGGTGTCGTCGGCGTCGTCGCGGTGGGCGGCGTCCTCGGAGGTGAACAGGCGCAGCAGCACCACTTGTTCCTCAACCGCGTCCAGGAGCGTGCCGATGGCGGTGAAGTCCAGGGAGCGGGCGAGGTTGGCGGTGCCGGCGACGACGATGCGTTCCTCGGCGTCGGGCCGCAGAGCGGCGATCAGCTCGTCGGTGACGGCGGCCAGCACGGCGCGCTCGTCGGCGGGCGCCTGCTCGGCCAGGGCGGCGAGCACCGGGACCACCTCGACGGCGCGGCGGCCGACCAGGGCGGTGTTCAGCCGCAGGCGCAGCCGCTCCAGGACGGCCGGGTCCACCAGCCCGTCGGGGCCGCGCCCGGACAGGCCGACGGTGCGCTGCTCGACGCGGCCGGTGTCGGTGATGATGACCATGAGCAGGCGGGTGGGGCCGAGGGCCACGAGTTCGAGGTGACGCAGGGTGGTGCGGCGCAGACTGGGGTACTCGACGACCGCCAGCTGGCCGGTCAGTTGGGCGAGCGCGCGCACGGTGCGGGCGACCACCTGCTCCAGGTCGACGGCGCCGGACAGCAGGGCGTTGATGGCGGCCCGCTCGGGGGCGGAGAGGGGCTTGATGCGGGCCACCTCATCGACGAAGCGGCGGTAGCCCTTCTCGGTGGGGACGCGACCGGCACTGGTGTGCGGCTGGTGGATGTAGCCCTCGTCCTCCAGGGTGGCCATGTCGTTGCGGATGGTGGCCGGGGAGACGCCCAGCCGGTAGCGCTCCACCAGGGCGCGTGAGCCGACCGGCTCGCGGGTGCGCACGTAGTCGGTGACGATGGCGGACAGCACCTTCAGACGGCGATCGTCCGACATGGGGCTCTCCCTTCTCGTCTGCGATGCGCGCACGGGGCGACGCGACGCCCGGCCGCCGGTTCAGGCGTCACCGGGCCGGCCGACGCCGTTAGCACTCCCGGGACGCGAGTGCCATCCTACGCCGCGCCGCGGCCGGCAATCAGGGCCGACAGCGTGACCTTCCCCTACCGTGCCCAGAGTGAACACGCCACCCTCCCGCCGTTCCGGCTCCCAGTCCACTTCCAACGCCCGCGGCGTCGTGCCCGGGGCGACGGCGGCACGCCGTCGGGCCCTGCGGGAACAGGCCGCCCGCCAGCAGGCCGCCGCACGTCGCAGCGGCGCCCCGGAGGGTGCGGCCCGAGCGGCCGCGGCTTCCGGGCGTTCCGCGGCGGGGCGTGGGGGCCGGAAGGCCGCCACTCCCCCGCCCGCACGTCCTTCGGCCGACAACCGTTACGGCGGGGATGTGCTGGCGGTGGACCCCCACCGAGTGGGCCCGACGGCGGTGCGCCCGGAGTCGGTGCATGTGGCCCTCACGCGCGGCATGGTGCTCGAGGACCGCCAGACCGGCTTCGTGGGGGCGGCGGTGGCCGTGGAGAAGTCCGGCGGCAAGCACCTGGTGGTGCTGGAGGATCGGCGGGGCGTGCACCGCGCCTTCCCACTCGGGCCGGGCTTCTGGCTGGAGGGCCGGCCCGTGATCGTGGACCCGCCGGCCCCGCGCAGGCGTCCCCCCGCCGGTCCGGTCAGCGCCGGCGGACGCAGACTGACCGCCTCGGGCTCCTATGCCGTCGAGGGCAAGCGGGCCCGGGTGGCGCGGGCCTCACGCATCTGGGTGGAGGGCAAGCACGACGCCGAGCTGGTGGAGAAGGTGTGGGGTGATGACCTGCGCCATGAGGGCGTGGTGGTGCTCATGCTGGACGGCGTCGACAACCTCGAGGAGGTCATGGCCGCCTTCGGCCCCTCGCCTCAGCGGCGGGCGGGAGTGCTCGTGGACCACCTGGTGCCCGGCTCGAAGGAGTCGCGCATAGCCGAGCAGGTGCGGGCCATGCCCGGCGGCGAGAACGTGCTGATCCTGGGGCACCCGTATGTGGATGTGTGGCAGGCGGTGCGGCCCGCCCGCGTGGGCCTGCAGGCTTGGCCGGAGATTCCCCGCGGCACCGACATCAAGCACGGCACCCTGGAGGCGCTGGGGTGGCCGCATGCCGACCAGGCGGATATCGCCCGCGGCTGGCAGCGGATTCTGGCGACGGTGCGCTCCTACAAGGATCTGGAGCCGAGTCTGCTGGGCCGCATGGAAGAGTTGATCGACTTCGTGACCGCCCCCGGCACTCGCTAGCGGTTCACCGTTCTCACACGCGGCGCACAGCGTCGTTCCCGGCTTATGCCCAGACTGCCCGGGTTGCATGATGGGCGTATCCCTGATGCCAACGTAAAGGAATCTGCTGATGAATATCTCTCGACGTGCCGTCATGCATGCGGTGCCGGTGGCCGCACTGCTCGGGGCCGCTGGCCTGGCCGCCTGTTCCAACGACTCCGGCGGCGCGGGCGGCGCCACGGGCGAGTCGGCCTCGGCCGCCCCCACCACCAGCACCGACCTGGCGCTCAACCCGGCGGCATGGAGCTACGACGCCGACGGCGACGTGTACTACCAGCTGGGTCTGTCCTACGTCGCCGCCCCGCAGGACACCAGCTATGAGACCCTGGGCGTCTTCGTGCCCGGTGCCTACATGTCCGCCATCGACAACGGCGACGGCACCTTCACCGCCGAGGTCGCCTCCGACGGCGCGGTGGGCGACTGGACGGCCACGACGGCGCCGATCGTGCTGCCGGTCAATACCCCCGGATACGCGGCCCAGCAGCCGCCGGGCGAGTACTCCTACGACACGGTGTCGGCATACATGGCGGCTGGCTTCATCTACGTACAGGCGGGGCTGCGCGGCAAGGACTCCACCACCGACGCCGCCCCCGGCAACGCGCCCTGGGGTGTGACCGACCTGAAGGCCGCCGTCCGGTACCTGCGCTACAACGCCTCCGCCCTACCCGGCGACCCGGAGCAGATCTTCGTGTTCGGCCACTCCGGCGGCGGCGCCCAGTCCGCGGTGATGGGGGCCTCCGGCGACTCCGCGCTGTACACCCCCTACCTGGAGGCGCTCGGCGCCGCCACCACGGACGCCGACGACAAGGCACTGTCGGACGCGATCGCGGGGGCCATGTGCTGGTGCCCGATCACCAGCCTGGACGCCGCCAACGCCGCCTACGAGTGGAACATGGGCCAGTTCGCCACCACCGGCACCCGTGCGGAGGGCACCTGGACGCGGGCATACTCCCAGGATCTGGCCGCCGCCTACGCCAGCCACCTCAACGGCCTGGGGCTGGTCGACGCCGAGGGTAATGCCCTTACCCTTCAGGAGTCCGCGGACGGGCAGTACCTGGCCGGCACCTACTACAACCACATGGTCGCCGTAGTCGAGCAGTCCCTTAACGACTTCCTGGCCGCCACCGAGTTCCCCTACACGCCCAACTCCACCGAGATGGCCGGTATGGACGCCCAGGGCGGCGCCGGTGCGCCCGGCGACGGCGAGGGAGGCCCGGACGGCGCGGGTGGCGAAGCCCCTGGGCTGCCCTCCGGCGCCCCCGGCGACGCTGAGGCCCCCGACGGCGCCCCGACCGATGGCGGCAGCACAGATGGCGCGCCCGGAGGATCCTCCGAAGACTCCTCCGAGTCGGTCACCTACGAGACGGTGGACGACTACATCGCCGCCTTGAACCAGGATGTGGAGTGGGTCTCCTACGACTCCTCGAGCAATACCGCGACCATCACGGGCCTGGAGGGCTTCGTCGCCAGTCAGAAGGCGGCGACCAAGGACGTCGGCGCCCTCGACGGCGTCGACCGCGGTCAGACGGAGAACACGGTCCTCGGGGTCGGGCAGACGGCGATGCACTTCTCGGAGCTCTCCCGCGACGTGGTCGACGCCAACCAGGACGCCTACGCCTCCCTGACCGACTGGTCCGACGAGTACGGCTCGTCCGCCTACGACTCCGACTTCGCACAGGTCGATGCGCAGGGGGTGGATGTGCTCACCCGCGAGCACATGTACAACCCCATGTACTTCCTGTCCACCGCCTACGAGGGTGCCGGCACGTCGACGGTGGCGCCCTCCTGGCGCATCCGCACCGGCATCACCCAGGGCGACACGGCCAGCACGGTGGAGGTGAACCTGGCACTGGCGCTGCAAGCGGCCGGCCAGTCGGTGGACTTCGCGACCATCTGGGGCCAGGGGCACACCATGGCCGAGTTGACCGGCACCGGCGAGGAGAACTTCATCGCCTGGGTCACCGAGCGGGCCGCCTCCTGAGGAGAGCCCCCCCCGGCTGCCCGGCACAACTCGCCGAGATCGGTAGAAGTTACGTGCCGAGATCGGTAGATATGGCCGGCCCGATAGATGTGAGACGGACAAATACGAGGGGCCCGGACACCTGCGGGTGTCCGGGGCCGGCCCGCTCGTATCGGCGGCGGTGAGCGCCGTCGTCAGGCGTCCGCCAGCGCCAGGCGGCGGCTGGAGCGCAGCAGCCGGACATTGTTGGCCAGCAGCACGACTACCAGCACGACGCCAAGGAGCTTGGCCCACAGCGGGTTGGCGATGAACAGCAGGACCATGGCGGCCAGCACGGGCACCAGGTACATGAAGGAGCGGCCGATGTAGCCGCCGAAGGAGGGCATCTCGACGTCGCGCGCCTCGGCGACGGACTTGACCATGAAGTTCGGGCCGTTGCCGATGTAGGTCAGGGCGCCGCACAGGACCGCGCCAAGCGAGATGGAGCGCAGGTACAACTCGGGCACGCCGGCAACCGTGGCCCCGCCGGGGTGAGGGATCTGACCGGCCATCTCGAAGAAGGTGGCGTAGGTGGGGGCGTTGTCCAGTAGGGAGGACAGGCCGCCAGTGAACACGAAGAAGGTGATCTCGTTCAGCGGCAGGCTGCCGGCGACTTCATCCAGGTAGCGCAGGGCCGGAATCATGGTCAGGAAGATGCCGATGAACAGCGCCGCGACCTCGGCAATCGGCCCCCACTCGAACTGGTTATCCTCGAAACGGGCGCGCTTGTCGCCCAGCTTGTAGGAGGCGGCGGCCGCGGCGAGCATGATCATCTCCCGAAGCGGGATCCAGTCCATGACGGTGGCGTGCCCCGCCTCGATGGCTTCGGCGTCGATGGAGGGGGCGAAGGCGACGGCGGCGATGATGACCACGAACCAGATCAGGTTATTGGCGCCGCGCAGGCCGAGGGGCTCGATGTCCGTCTTGTCGGCCAGGATGTCGGCGGCGGGCTCCTGCGAGTAGTACCAGGAGTCCAGGGCGAAGTAGATGGACAGCAGCATGGCGTTGACGAACAGCCACTCGCCGGCGAGGTTGAACGTCCAAGTGAAGGGGACGCCCCGTAGGAAGCCCAGGAACAGCGGCGGATCGCCGAGCGGGGTCAACAGGCCGCCACAGTTGGCGACCATGAAGATGGTGAACAGGACGGTGTGGACCCGGTACTCGCGCTCGCGGTTGGTGTTCAGCAGCGGACGGATCAGCAGCATGGCGGCGCCGGTGGTGCCGACGAAGCTGGCCAGCAGCGCACCTATCGCCAGGAAGATGGTGTTGTTGCGGGGGGTCGCCTGAATGTCACCCCTGAGGAATATGCCGCCCGAGACCACGAACAGCGCCAGTAGCAGAGAGATGAACTGGATGTACTCCACCACGGAGGCGAATACGGGCTCCCAGCCAATGGCCACCAGCATCCAGACCGCGACGGGCAGTCCCAGGACGAGGGCGACCAGCAGTTGGTGGGAGTTCTTCTCCCACCAATGGGACGTTGCCGGCACGAGCGGCAGGACCGCGATCGATGCCAGCATGACAACGAAGGGCAGTATGGACCACCACTGCAACTCCACGTGCGACTCCTCAGTTCGGGGCAGGCGTGCTCGTCGCCCCATCAAAGATGCGACGACGCTAGCTTCACCCTATGACGATATCCGTCCCATATCGCGAGACATCGGTGTGTCCCGGGCACAAGGTGACCGGAAGCACGCCGAGGTTCCGGCCCGGCGAAGACCTCGAGTGCCTACCGCTCCGACTGGTGGATGACAAGGTGCTCCGGTAGCGATCAACTACCCATCAGGGCTTCGGCTCGTCGCCCATCCCCAGAAACACGGCAATCCACTCGCGGATGGCGGCTAGCACCTTGTCGTCGACGGCCCCCGCAACTGCGCTTACCCGTTCACGGGAAACCGCCCGCATCTGCTCGGTGAGCGCCCAGCTGTCGCGGCTCAGTCCCGTGGGTCCGAAGACGCGGACATGGTTCGGCCACCCCCGGTTGACCGTTGTGAGAGGGACAACGAACAGCATGGTGTCTACGAGTTCGTTGTAGTCCGCTGCTGATACGACCACCGCAGGCCGTCTGCCGTTCTGCTCCCGGCCGACGACCGGCGAGAGGTCGATCCACACAACATCGCCCTCGAGGAACGACGTGTCAGTGTCCACGCGGGGTCTCCAACGGTGCGTCAAGCCACTCGCTGGCCTCGGCGTCATATGCCTCCCACTGCTCGGCGGTCATACGGCGCCTAGCATCACGAAGCTCCTCGAGCATGCGACGACGGCGCTCACTGTTCAGCAGGCCGCGCAGAGCTGCATCCATGGTGAGCCCGCGCTGCGCGGCGTACGCCTTGAGCTCATTCCGGGTTCCCATCTCGACCTTGATCGTCGTCATCGTCATACCTTCAGTATGACGTCGTAAGGAGTTCAAATCAACGGCTCGGCACGCCCCGTCGATTCGTCCCGTCAGTCGATAAGCCCGCGGGTGACCGTGTCGGCCATGAGCCGTCCCCGCAGGGTCAGTACGGCGCGTCCGGCCATGGCCGCGGCACCCTCGAGCAGGCCCTGTGCCACGAAGCCTCCCACCACCGGCACGAGCCGCCGCGGGGTTCCCGACGCCGTCGCGGCCTCCCCCGGCCGCGTCAGACTCCGCAACTCCAGACCCTCCCGCATGCGAATGCCGAGCATTACCCGCTCCAGTTCTCGCGAGTCGGCATCGATGACCTCATGCCCCGCAACGGGCAGTCTCCCGGCCGTCACCTGTCCGGCCCAGGCCACCGGATGCTTGGCGTTCCACATGCGCACGTCCCCCAGGTGGCTGTGCGCCCCTGGGCCGGCGCCCCACCAGTCCCAGTCGCGCCAGTAGGCCTGGTTGTGCACGCACTCGTGCCCGGGCCGCGCCCAGTTGGAGATCTCGTACCACGCGTAGCCGGCACGGCCCAGCACCGCATCGGCCAACTCGTACTTGGCCGCCTCGTCGTCGTCGGTGGGCAGGGGCAATTCGCCGCGGCGCACCTGGGTCCACATGCGCGTGCCCTCCTCGATCACCAGGGCGTAGGCGCTCAAATGGTCCGGGCCGATCTCCACCGCCGCCTCAAGCGAGCGGCGCCAGTCGTCCAGGGACTCCCCCGGCGTGCCGTAGATCAGGTCCAGGCTCGTGGCCAGTCCGGCCCGCCGCGCCCATGACACCACCTGCGGCACCCGCTCGGGGGTGTGGGCCCGGTCCAGGGTGCACAGCACCTGCGGCACCGCGGACTGCATGCCGAAGGACACCCGGGTGAAGCCGGCCTGCGCCAGGGCCGCCAGGTAGCGCTCGTCCACGGTCTCCGGATTGGCCTCCGTCGTCACCTCCGCGCCGTCGGCCAGGCCCCAAGCGTCCCGCACCAAGGTCAGCATGCGGGCCAGGTCCCCGGCCGGCAGCATGGTGGGGGTACCGCCGCCGACGAACACGGTTCGTGCCGCCCGCTGCGGCAGGCCGACCCGCTCCATCGCGGTGCGGGCCAGACGCAGCTCGCCGGCGAGTGTGTCCACGTAATCCCCCGCCGAGGCCCCGCCGCCCATGGACAGGTTCGTGTAGGTGTTGAAGTCACAGTAGCCGCAGCGCACCCGGCAGTAGGGCACATGCAGGTATACCGAGAAGGGGCGTTCCCGGCCCGCCTCTTCCCCGGTGTCCGCCGCCCGGACCTGCGCCGGCAAATCGGCCGTGCCGGGCAGGGGTGCGCCGTCGGGCTGGGCAGGGCTCAAAGCGCCACCGCCTCACGCCGGAGCGGTACCCACATCTCACCGGTGCGAACCGCGGTCAGGTCACGGATGGTGCGGCCGGCACGGATGCCCTTCTCCTCAAACCGGGTCAGCACCCGGCCCGGATAGCGCGGCGACCAGCCGCCGCGCACACCGGCCGGGGAGCCGGGGTCGAAGCCATTACCCAGGCTGCCCTCCTCGGCGGTGTCGGCACCCAGGTCCGGGCGGGCCCCGGCGTCGGGGAATCGGAAGTAGGGGCCGGTGCAGTCCGCCTCCAGGCCCTCGGGCAGGGCGGAGGCGGCCTCCAGCACGTCGCGCATCTGCCAGGCGTAGTCCGCCCAGTCGGTGGCCAGCCGCCACACCCCGCCGGGTCGCAGTACCCGGGCCACGGAGTCGGCGAAGGCGGCCGTGACCAGGCGCCGCTTGCGGTGCCTGGGCTTGCGCCATGGGTCCGGGAAGAACACCCAAACCTCGCTGGCGCAGCCCACCGGCAGGGCAGTGGCCAGCAGTTGGGCCGCGTCGGCGGGCACCACCCGCAGATTGCGCAGACCGGCCTTGGCGGCACCGGCCACCAGCTTGGCGATCGCCGTCTCCCACGCCTCCACCGCCAGGTAATCCACCCCCGGATGGGCGGCGGCATGCGCGAGAATCACCTCCCCCGCCCCGGAGCCCACCTCCACGATCAGTGGACGCAGCTGGCCGACATGGCCGAAGGCGGCGGCCGGGTCCAGGCGGAAGGCCGGATCGACGGTGCGGATCGCGTCAGCGCGGGGCACGTCGATGACGTAGCGGTCCCCGTAACGCTCCAAGGCGCGAGCCTGTGAGTCGGTCAGGCGCCCCCCGGCCCGCGAGTAGGAGCGCACGCGGGCGTGGATGGCATGCGAGCGGGGTGGATGCTGCTGCGGCACGGGACCGTCTCCTTCCGCTGGTGTTCTTACTGCATTGCCGCCGACGGCTACTTGCCGGTGGGCTGATCCGCGCCCAGCACGGCGATGAAGGCCTCCTGGGGGACCTCCACGCGGCCGACGGCCTTCATGCGCTTCTTGCCCTCCTTCTGCTTCTCCAACAGCTTCCGCTTACGGGTGATGTCGCCGCCGTAGCACTTGGCGAGCATGTCCTTGCGCAGGGCGCGAATGGTCTCGCGGGCGATGATGCGACTGCCGACGGCGGCCTGCACAGGCACCTCGAACTGCTGGCGGGGAATGAGTTCCTTGAGCCTGCGGGTCATCTTCTGCCCGTAGGAGTAGGCGGAGTCCTTGTGGACGATGGCGCTGAAGGCGTCCACCCGCTCCCCGTTCAGCAGGATGTCCACCTTGGTCAGGTCGGCGCTCTGGGTGCCGTCGGGCTCGTAGTCCAGGGAAGCGTAACCGCGGGTGCGGGACTTCAGGGCGTCGAAGAAGTCGAAGACGATCTCCGCCAGCGGAAGTCGGTAGCGCATCTCCACGCGTGTCTCGGACAGGTAGTCCATGCCGAGCATGGTGCCGCGCCGGGCCTGGCACAGTTCCATGATCGGGCCGATGAACTCGCTGGGGGTCAAGATGGTGGCGCGCACCACCGGTTCTTGGACGTCGCGGACCTTGCCCTCGGGGAACTCACTCGGATTGGTGACCGTGTGCACGCTGCGGTCCTCCATGGTGACCTCGTAGACCACGGATGGGGCGGTGGAGATGATGTCCAGGTTGAACTCGCGCTCCAGGCGCTCGCGGATGATCTCCAAATGCAGCAGGCCGAGGTAGCCGCAGCGGAAGCCGAAGCCCAGCGCCACCGAGGTCTCCGGCTCGTAGGTGAGGGCGGCGTCGTTGAGCTTGAGCTTGTCCAGGGCGTCGCGCAGCGCCGGGAAGTCGGAGCCGTCCACGGGGAACAGCCCGGAGAACACCATGGGCTTGGGGTCCTGGTAGCCGGACAGCGGCTCGGTGGCCGGGGCGGCTGCGGAGGTGACGGTGTCGCCGACCTTGGACTGGCGCACGTCCTTCACGCCGGTGATCAGGTAGCCGACCTCACCGGCGCGCAGTCCCTGGGTGGGAGCCGGCTCGGGACTGATGACGCCGATCTCCAGCAGGTCGTGGACGGCGCCGGTGGACACCATCTTGATGCGCTCGCGCGACTTCAGGGCGCCGTCGACGACGCGCACGTAGGTGACCACGCCCCGGTAGACGTCGTAGACGGAGTCGAAGATCATGGCTCGGGCGGCGCCGTCGGGGTCGCCGGACGGCGGCGGGACGGCCTCGACGATCCGGTCCAGTAGCTCGGGAACGCCCGCCCCGGTCTTGCCGGATACGCGCAGTACCTCCTCGGGCTCGCAGCCGATCAGGGAGGCGATCTCCTCTGCGTGCCGTTCCGGCTCGGCCGAGGGCAGGTCGATCTTGTTCAGCACCGGGATGATGGTCAGGTCGCCCTCCATGGCCATGTACAGGTTGGCGAGGGTCTGTGCCTGGATGCCCTGGGCGGCGTCGACCAACAGCACCGCTCCTTCACAGGCGGCCAGCGACCGGTTGACCTCGTAGGAGAAGTCGACGTGCCCAGGGGTGTCGATCATGTTCAGCGCGTAGGCGCGCGTGACGCCGTCCTCCCCGGTCACCGCCCAGGGCATGCGCACGGCCTGGGACTTGATGGTGATGCCGCGTTCGCGTTCGATGTCCATGCGGTCCAGGTACTGGGCGCGCATGTCGCGCGGGGCGACGACGCCGGTGGCCTGGAGCATGCGGTCCGCCAGGGTGGACTTGCCGTGGTCGATGTGCGCGATGATCGAGAAGTTGCGGATCTGGGCCTGCTCGGTGGACGCGGGGGCGACGCTTGTGGCCTGCTCGGACGTAGGGATCGGTGACACGGAAGCCTTCCATTACGGCGCCCTCGGACCTGCGTCCCGGGGCGCGGGACAGAAACCTACGCCAAGTCTCCCACGCGGTGGGCGGGCTGCCGTGCCGGCATGGGTGTGATGCCCGACGGCAAGCCCGTCACATGCTGCCCCCGCGGATCACGAGCCACCCGCGCCCCAAAGGACGCTCGAGAAAGAGGTGTGCGTTCCCAAAACCAGCCTCCCATGGATCGGTCACCCCACTGAGATCCACGTCCTCGGCGCCGTCAGCATTAGGATCGGCCATCGGGTCGTCATCAATGTAGTCACCGTTATAACCGACACGATCCGTAATGTAGTCGCGGATGGCCTGGTCGCTGGCCGTGAACTCAATAACGTATCCCCACCCGCCCGGGATGGCATCCGCAAAATTCACCGCGGGCTCAACCGACACCACCTCAGCACCCTCCGGCAAACTATCACCCTCGATTGCCAGAATCTCATCCAGGTGCTCCACATCCGCCGGACACGGCGCCCCCACCTGCACCCCAGCAGCACTCGCCGACGCAGACGCCCTAGCTTCAGACCTCTCAACCTGCGCACTCGAAAGAAACAAATACCCCACACCGAAAAGCACCCAGAACACCCCAATACCCACCAACACGGCAACCACAACAAGCACCTGCCGACCAGTCACCTCCTCACCGGCCAAAACCGGACGCCTCACCACACATCACCCCCACTCACGACCCACTCCCATGCATAACCGACGACTCACCCGACACGCAATGTCACATGCCGCCCCCACGGATCACCAGCCACCCCCGCCCCAAAGGACGCTCAAGAATGAGATCCGTATTCCCAAAACCAGTCATCCACGGTGCGCTCACCCTACTAAGATCAACATCCTCTGCACCATCGGCACCCGCTTGAGTCGTCGGGTAGTCGTCAAGGTATTCGCCATTGTGCCCAAGACCTGTAACGTAGTCGCGGATGGCCTGGTCACTGGCCGTGAACTCAATAACGTATCCCCACCCGCCCGGGATGGCATCCGCAAAATTCACCGCGGGCTCAACCGACACCACCTCAGTACCCTCCGGCAAACTATCACCTTCGATAGCCAGAATCTCATCCAGGTGCTCCACATCCGCCGGACACGGCGCCCCCACCTGCACCCCAGCGGCACTGGCGGACGCAGACGCCCTAGCCTCCGACCTCTCAACCTGCACACTCGAAAGAAACAAATACCCTACGGTGAAAAGCACCCAGAACACCCCAATACCCACCAACACGGCAACAATGACGAGCACCTGCCGGCCGGTCACCTCCTCACCGGCCAAAACCGGACGCCTCACCCTCACGACCCACTCCCATGCATAACCGACGACTCACCCGACATGTCATACTCCTGGGCCAACCCAGCGCGGTGCAGCTCCTGGAGCTGGCTATCGCTGACATCGAAAGGACCGATCTGCGTCGACTTGTTGCCATCCCAGTTGTATCGGTCGGCCACGTGCACACGGTAGTCATAGGAGTAGGTCCATTCCGGGTTGTCTGCCGTGGGCGGGTAGACCGTGACGGTCCCATCCGTAGCGTAGTTGCAGCCGCCCGTGGCATAGAACCAGTTCTGATCCTCCTCGGCTCTGATGTAGTACCCCTCCCACTTGGTGGTGAAGGGATAGGTGACCGGCCCGGTCACGCCCGAGGCTTCAGCATCATTACGCGCTGCCTCTGCCATAGTTTTGACGGCTTCCTGCGTTTTCGTATCCAGCCCATCAACATCTTCCAGCATACGGTCGGCGTCGAGTTCCTGTGGTTCCCCGCTGTTCCCCAGGTAGTGCAACAGATTTCTTGACGCGTCCGGCCAGTCCGAGGCCTTGGCAACCGCGGCGACGGTAGCCGCCTCGTGGACAAGATAATCAAACGGATCCGCTGGCCGACTTCCGTATAGGCCGGACCCCTCATTGAACGTATCCCCCGGATAGACCCAGGGAGTCACCCCCGGCATCTCAGCATGCTCCCCGGGGACCGGGTCGCCGAGCTCCGTCTTGCCCTGCGTCTCGGGATCCTCGTTCCCACTCCTGCGGTTACTCTCTGTTTTCCTGGCGCTGTCCTCTGTGTTCCTGCGGCTGTCCTCTTTGTCCCGAGGGTCAGTCCACTTCCGTCCCGACCGGGCGTGGTCCGGGCTGTCATAGCTCGAGCCGGCCAGGATGGTGGCATAGTCCTCATCGACCTGGGTGGCCAGCGTCAAAGTGGAGGAGACCATCTCCTCCAGCTCGGCGGCGTGGGCCTGCGCCTGGGCGGCTTCCACCACGGCCCCGCCCAGCCCCACAGCGACCATCCTCACCGGGCCTGCCGTCGCTGCCACGGCGCTGCCGGTGGCCTTCCCGGCGCCGCTACTGGCCGCCTCGGCAAGGGACACCGACACCGAGCCATCAGCGCCCAGCGTCAGGTAGGGGTGCGCATCAGCGAAGTCCTGACAGGCAAGTACCCTGCGCCGCACCTGGGCCACGCCTTCGCAGGCGTCGGCGGTGGCACGCGTGAGGACTCCGATCCGCTCGGTCATCTCGCTGTGAGCGGCTGTGCACCGGCGCAGCGCGCCAAGCGCGGCCTCCACACTGGGTGCCCTAGACGCCACCCGCGAGCTCGCGGCTTGCGCGTCATCCCCCATCTCCGCCATGGAGGTGTGCAGCCTCCTCAGCCCATCCGAGGCATCGACCAGCGGCTCAGGATTCCAGGTCAGGATTTCGCTCCACATCGCCACCTCACATCGGCCCCTTAGCTCGCGCCCACTGGTTACCTGCGGCCGCTGAGACGGCGGCCCCCAGCGCTGCAGCACCCTGGGCCACGAACTCGTCATTGCTCCGGTGGGTGGACACCAGGTCCCGGACGCCCTCACCCACATCCCCGTAGCGGCCTCCCAGGGACGTCCTGCGGCTCTCCAGCCCGCTCACGGCGGTACCGGCGCTCCCTGAACTCAGTGAACCCGGCATGGCCGCGCCGATCCTCTCCAAGGGTCCGGAGACGTCCAGGGCCCCGATCCCGTCGCGAAGCTCCTCCAGGGAGGAGGCGAGCATCTCCAGATCACCGCCGACGATATGGATATCCGCATCCGCCACGAATAAACCTCCAGAGCGTCAAGGGATCAACTCGCTCACGACGACCCAGTCAGTGAACTGGACGTCACCTAACCATCGTGACCTGCTCGTGTCAAGACCGTGACTTCGGCCAGCACATCATCTAGCCAGAGCGGATCGCCGCCTGCTCCCCTTCACGCCCGGAACCACGCCCGCACCACCTGCTCGAAGCACTCCAGTGCCGCCGCGATGGTGCGGTCCATGTCCAAGTACCGATAGGAGCCCAGGCGCCCGCCGAAGACGATCCGCTGCGCCTCCAGCTCGGCCGCCAACTGCTGGTAGCGGGACAGACGTTCGCGATCTGCCGGCGTCCCCACCGGGTAGTAGGGCTCGTCGTCGGGGCCGGCCATGCGCGAGTACTCCCGCATGATTACGGTGGCGTCGTCCGGGTGGTTGCGCTCGGGGTGGTAGTGGCGGAACTCGTGAACACGTGTGTAGGGGACCTCGGCGTCGGGGTAGTTGATGACCGCGGCGCCCTGGTAATCACCCGTGTGCAGGATGCGGGTCTCGAAGTCGAGGGTGCGCCAGGTAAGGGCCCCGAGCCGGTGGCCGAAGAAGCGGTCCACGGCGCCGGTGTAGACCACCGGCACCCGCCCCGCACAGGCGTCGCGGCCGAATGGACCGTCGCCTGCCAGGAAGTCCTCCCCCAGCCGCACCGCGATGCGCGGGTGATCCAGCATCCGCTCGACCCATGCACCGTAGCCGCCCACGGGGATGCCCTCATACGGGTCGGAGAAATAGCGGTTGTTGTAGTTCATGCGCACCGGCAGGCGGGTGATGATGGCGGCGTCCAACTCGGTGGGGTCGGTCTGCCACTGCTTGGCGGTGTAGCCGCGGATGAAGGCCTCGTACAGGGGACGCCCGATCAGGCTGATGGCCTTGTCCTCCAAGTTGGCGGGCTCGCCGGTGATCTCGGCGGCGTGCCGGGCGAGCAGATCCTGGGCCTGCTCCGGTCCGAGGGCGGCGTGGAAGAACTGGTTGATGGTGCCCAGGTTGATGGGCAGCGGGTAGATCTCGCCGGCATGGTTGGCGTAGACGTGGTGTCGATAGTCGTTGAAGGCGGTGAACCGATTGGCGTAAGCCCAGACTCGCTCGTTAGAGGTGTGGAAGATGTGGGAGCCGTAGCGGTGCACCTCGATGCCAGTATCCGCATCCCGGTAGGAGTAGGCATTACCGCCTAGGTGCTCGCGGCGCTCGACCACGACCACGTGCACACCCAGCTCCTCGGCGGCACGCTGGGCGACCGTCGCACCGAAGAGCCCCGAACCGACCACTACTAGATCCGCCCGCAACGCCTGCGCCCTCCGTCGTAGCTCAACGATTGCCTCACCCATCGCCTGCCAGTAACTCCTGACACCGATACCCAACGAACATTCGGCCCGGTGGGTGTCCACAGCGATAGCGGACTCCGGTGAGACCGCGGTTCCCCGCAGCGCCGGTACACTAGCATGGTCTCAACTGTTACTTTCGGCGCTCCTTCGAACGCGCGGCCCTGACACGCCGCCTTCCGTCAAGCTCCCCTCGCTCCGGTAACAGTACCCAAGCACCACCATAAAGCCACCAATGAAAGTGAATACGAGCTCGACTCCCGTACTCCGCGTTGGCGTCGTTGAAGACGATGCCCGGCACCGCCGTGTCCTGTCCGACTACCTCGACCGCTTCGGGCGCGAGCGAGAACTGGAACTGCGAATATCCGTGTTCGACGACGGGCAGGCCCTACTGGACGGGTTCCGTCCGGTCTACGACATCCTCATGCTGGATATCCGGATGGAGGGAACCGACGGCCTGGCGCTCGCCCGCGCAGTGCGTCGTACCGACCCGGACGTCATCATCATCTTCATCACCGCCGCACAGCAGTACGCGATCAACGGCTACGAGGTCTCCGCCCTCGGCTACCTGGTTAAGCCCTTCCCCTACGCCTCCCTGGCCCGCGAGCTGAACCGCGCCCTGGCGATGCTGAGCCGGCAGGACAACGCCAGCGTCGTGCTGAAGGACGGGCAGGGACTGCGGCGCGTGCACGTGCGTGACATCGTCTATCTGGAATCCTCCGGTCACCGCCTGGACGTGCACCTGACCGACGGTGTCATCACTCTTACCGGATCACTCAAGCAAATGCAGCCGCAGCTGGCGCCCCACGGCTTCTTTCGTTCGAACTCCTGTTACATCGTCAACCTGCGCCATGTGGTAGCAGTGCGGGAGCAGGACTCCGTTATGAGCACCGGCGAGGCGCTGCGCATCTCCCGTCCCCGTAAGAAGGAGTTCATGCGCGCCTTGACCGAGCACGTATCTGGGACCCTTACGTGATTCAGGAGGCGCTACCAGACATCCCCCGACTGTGGACGGCGCTGGCCGAGTGGGGCGCATGCCTGCTGTACGTGCTGGCTACGTGGCGGCCGCAGGACTCCCGACGCCGCGGGGCCGCCGTGATGACCGCGGCGCTGCCGGCGCTGTGCGTCTACCAGGTGCTTGCCGCGCGCCTGCCGATCTCGCTGTGGCTGGCCGGCATGCTGGGGGCGGTCGCCGCCATGTGGAGCATCCTGCACCTGGCGCTGAACGGGTCGCTGCGACGCTCCACCTATCTGGTGGTGCGAGCCTTCGTCGCCGCCGAGCTGGTTGCCTCCCTCGAGTGGCAACTGGAGGTGTTCCTCCTCGACGGGCATGCCGGCACGCGGCCGGCGGCGCTCTGTGCAATCGTCGTCGACGGCGTCGTGCTCGGGGCCGTCTACCTGCTGGAGCGGCCCCGGTTCCGCAGCGAGGTCGTTCCCACCACCGCTACCGTGGCCGGGGCGGCGGCAATCGCCGCTATTACCTTCGCCATGTCCAATCTCAGTTTCCTCAGCACGGCCACCCCCTTCTCCGGGCGGCTGGGAGCCGAGGTCTTCTACATCCGCACACTCGTGGATCTGTGCGGATTCATCATCCTGTACGCCCAGCGGGAGGTGGACCTGCAAAACCGGGCTTCGTTCGAACTTGCCGGCACCGAGGCGCTGCTGCGCTCACAGTACGAGCAGTACCTGACCTCCAAGCGGGCCATCGACATCGTCAACCGCAAGTACCACGACCTGCGGCATATGATCGCTTCGGTGCGGGCAGAGCCGGACCCCACGATTCGCCTGGACCGGCTCGGCGACCTGGAGGCGTCCGTGCGCCCCTACGAGGTGTTCGTGCGTACCGGCAGCCCCGTGCTCGATGTGATTCTGACCGACCGGGAGCAGGTCTGTCTGGAGGCCGGCGTCACCATGACCACGATCGCCGATGGTGCCGCGCTCGGCTTCATGGCCGCCGCGGACCTGGCCACGCTGGTTGGCACCGCTCTGGACAACGCCCTGGACGCGGTCTCAAGCAGCGGGGACGCCGACCGGTGGATCCGTGTTGATGTGCGTACCCGCCGCGGATTCGTACTGATCGAGGTGGAGAATCCGCTGGCGCGCGGGCAGGTCATGTCCACCGACGGCGAGCCCCCACGGCGCGTCGGGGCGAGTGGCGGCGCGCACCGGTACGGCCTCGGCGCCATTCGCGCGGCCGCCGAGGCTTACGGCGGGCAGGTCACCGCGGAAGAGAGTGCACAAGGTACCTTCATGCTGCGCGTACTGCTGCCGATCCCCATCGCGCTCCCTCACCGAGACCGGCATCGGTAACACACCGAGACCTGTAGAGGCTACATACCGAGGTCGGGCGTTGTGATCCTGTGTTTGGGGTGTGGTGAAGCCCCACTCCCGGCCCCAAGGAAGGCTCCGGTCCCGTTCTCAGTTCAGGGCCAGTACTCGGCGAGCCACCTGGTAACCGGCCACCGGCACCCAGTCCCCGGGGCGCCCCGGCAGCGTCATCAGCCGTCCCATGACGGAGCGGCGCACCCGCCGGGCCACGTCGGGCCGCGTGGCATCCAGACGTTCCCAGAGCTGCTGCTTTATGGCGATATTGCGGGGCGTACCCGAGCGCAGCGCCATGGTCGTGATCACCACCGCGCTCATGGTGTAGATGTGCACCAGGTAGCGCAACAGTGCATTCGGCACGTCGCCCTCGTGGGGCATCGCCTCCAGCATGAGCGCGTTCACCCGGTCGTGCTGGTCCAGGCGTGCCACGATCACGTCGTCGGCGACCGACTGCCCGGCCCGCCCAACCGTGTAGTAGTACAGGTCCAGGTCCAGGTAGGTCAGCGTGCGCACGTGGCGTAGCGGTTCGAAGGCGAACAGGTTGTCCACGTAGAAGCAGTGCTCGGGCAGCCGCATTCCGGAGCGCTGCAGCACCTCCCGTCGGTAGGCGAGGGAGTGCATCATGAGGTACTGGTCGGGGCGGAAGCGTCCGACGTCGTCCCAGCCGCCAATGCGTCCGCTCGGGAGCAGCCCCCGGAAGCGCACGACGTGGCGGCCGGGCCTGATCCCCCGCGGGCCCCGGCGGGCGGGTCCGTGGCTGAGCCGGTACCAGGCGGGCGTGCCCTCACGGACGTACACGAAGTTGGTAACCACCAGGTCCGGCTCGTTGCCGTCCCGTTGCCACGAGCGCAGGGCCGCGAGCAGGGTGCGCAGGGCGCCGGGATCGATGGCGTCATCAGCGTCGCACACCTTCAGCCAGGTACCCCGGGACGCGGCGACCCCGGTGTTTATGGCACCGCCGTGCCCCTTGTTCTCCTGATGGATGACCTCGATGGCCGTGTGCGCCGCGGCGTAGGCGTCGGCAAGGGCGCCGGTTCCGTCCGTGGCACCGTCGTCGACGACGATGATCTCCAGGGCGCCGCTCCCATCATCTGCCGCCACGAGACTGGACAGGCAACGGCCCAGGCAGTCCTCGGCGTTATACGCGGGGACTACGACCGTGATGAGCGGGCTAGCGGTCACCGTGCGGATCTCCTTGTTAGACGGAGTCCCGGCGTACCGCGGTCATCGGGCAGTCGCCCGACCCGCGCCCGAGGCGCTCCTGGTGATTGACGTGCATGACCCTACCGGACCGTGCCCGGCTCAGTGTACCGACGGCACCCCGGCCTGGGTGTCTGCTTCCGACTGTGCGTCCGCATCCTCGGGCACGCGCTTGAAGATGACCTTGAAGATCGGGAAGAACACCCAGAAGGAGATGGCCGCGTTGATGATCATGGTGACCACGTCCGCCACGGTCTCACCGGTGGAGGCGCCGAGCGTGCCCTTGCACCAGGAGTAGATGGGCTCCTTGTACAGCACCTGGAGGGCGGCGGCCACGATGGTGATGACCACGTAGGCCAGCGCATACCAGAAGGCCGCCTTCCAGATGGAGGAGTTCGACTTGAAGGTGATGGAGCGCTGGGCGAAGAAGTTGATCACCTGGGCGATCAGCAGGGTGATCTCAACCGCCAGGAAGTAGGCAAGACCACCGCCGGAGCCGTCGGCCTGGATGGGGCCGGCCACGTAGTCGAACAGGTAGACGGGGCTGCCGCCCGAGGACCCGACCGGCAGGAACTGGAAGGTGGTGCCCTGGAGCGAGGTGAATCCGAAGATCCACCGGAACACCGGCATCAGGATCAGCTGCAGCAGGGTCACGCCGTTGGACAGGATGAAGAAGACGATGAACTGGGCGATGGTCTCGTGCCGCTCCTCGAAGCGGTGCCACCAGGCGGTGATCGATTTCATGCGTGGTCTCGGTTTCTGTTGTCTCTTTTTGCGATGGGAACTGGATGGATTAGAGGCGGGACCGGTATCCCCCGGGCCCGACGGAGTCAGCGGGGGCCATCAAGCCGTCTCTGGGTGGCCTTGTCCTGGCGCCGGTTGCGGAAGAAACCACCCACGATGGTGCGCAGGCCGTGCAGCCCACGGCCGCCCGCGAAGTCGACGATGCCGTCGACCATCTCGGCGGACACCATGCCGCCGGTCATCTTGCCCATGGCGCGCAGCGGCATGTTGAGCATGAACAGGATGTTCAGATCGGGTTTGCCGGAGGCGTCGGCCTTGGCCTTCTGGCGTTCCAGGATCTTGACGGCCAGCTTGCCGATGCGGCTGCGGCCGTGGGCGAGGTCGGAGATGGGGCTGTTGGGGCCGATGCGGCCGGATGTCTCCGGCTGCGGCACAGGTCGTCCGAGCAGCGCAGCGAACTCGGCGTCGGTGGCATCGGTGACGGTGCCGTCCAGGTAGTGGCCCAGGGCCGGGTCGGCCGGGGCGACCGGGTCGCCGTCCACCTCCCAGGGGGCCTCGAGCGGAAGGTCATCGGCGTTGCGCCCCACCCGCACGCGCCACGTTCCGGCCGGGTGCACCCAGCGCCCCTCGCGCACCGAGTAGCGGCGGAAGGTGTAGTCATCGAAGGGGATGGTCACTGTCGCCGTCTCCCCCGCCGCCACGGGGACCTTCGCGAAGCCCTTCAGCTCGCGGTCCGGCCCCCACACGCCGTCGGGGGCGGTGACGTACAGCTGGACCACCTCGGTGCCGTCGACGGCGGAGGTGTTAGTGACCGTCAGGTGCGCGCCGCCCTTGTCCAGGCTCAGCCCGGAGTACTCGAAGCTGGAGTATGACAGTCCGAAGCCGAACGGGTGGGCCACGGGCGTGCCGGTGGTGGTGTAGTAGCGGTAGCCGACGTAGGGGCCGTCCTTGTACAGGGCGAGCTCCCCCGTGGCCGGGAACCAGGCGGAGGTGGGGTTGTCCTCGTAGCGCACCGGGTAGCTCTCAGCCAGGCGGCCGGAGGGGTTGACCGCGCCGGTGAGCACCCGCAGTGCGGCGCCGGCACCGGCCTGCCCGGACAGACTGGTGTGGACCACGGCCCGGGTGTGCTCCTCCCAGTCGGTTTCCACCGCGGATCCGGCGGAGACGACGGCGACCACGTTGGGGTTGGCACGGGCGACGGCGGCAAGCAGCCGGGTCTGCGCCTGCGGCAGGCGCATGTGGGGGCGATCCAGGCCCTCGGATTCGGACAGCTCATCCAGCCCGATGTAGGCCAGTACCACCTCCGCCCGCCCGGCCAGGGCGACCGCCTCGTCGAGCAGGGCCTGGTCGGGCTTGCCCTGGCGGTCGTAGCCCTGGGCGTAGCCGACCAGCTCCAGACCGGTACCGGCAATCTCCTCCAGGGTGGTCTCCAGCCGGGTCGGGTTGATCTGCGAGGAGCCCGAGCCCTGGTAACGGGGCGTGGAGGCCATGTCACCGATGACGGCGACGCGTGTGCCCGGGGCCAGCGGCAGGATGCCGTCCTGATTGCGCAGCAGCACGATGGACTCCTCGGCCACCCGGCGGGCCAGGGCATGGTGGGCGTCGACGTCGAAGGTCGGCCGGTCCTCCGGGGCGGTCCTGGCCGAGGGCGCGGACGTGGCCATGGCAATGACCTCGGCGGCCCGCGCGTAGACGGCCTCACGGCTGATGCGCCCCTCCTCGACGGCGGCGACGACCTCCCGTGCGGAGTGCAGCCCCGGTGCGGGCATCTCCAGGGAGGAGCCGGCCGCGGCGGCCGCCGCGGCGTCATTGGAGCCGCCCCAGTCGGAGACCACCAGCCCCGTAAAGCCCCATTCCCGGCGCAGGATGTCGGTGAGCAGCTGCGGGTGCTCGTTGGCATAGGTGCCGTTGACCCGGTTGTAGGAGCTCATCAGTGCGCGCGGGTGCGCCTCGCGCACGACGACCTCGAATGCGGTCAGGTAGATCTCGCGCATGGTGGCCTCGTCGACTACGGAATCCGAGGCCATGCGGCGCAGTTCCTGACCGTTGACGGCGAAGTGCTTCGGGGTGGCGGCCACGCCCCGTGACTGGATGCCGCGGACGAGGCCGGCGGCCATGCGGCCGGCGAGGATGGGGTCCTCGGAGTAGTACTCGAAGTTGCGTCCGCATAGCGGGGAACGCTTGATGTTCATCCCCGGCCCCAGCAGTACGTCCACGCCGAGTGCGAGTGCCTCCTGTCCGAGCGCGGCGCCCATCTGCTCGGCCAGATCCGGGTCCCAGGAGTTGGCGACCGTGGCCGCCGTCGGGAAGCAGGTGGCGGGCTCGGAGGCGGCGATGCCTAGGTGGTCGCCGCTGCCGAGCTGGCGGCGCACGCCATGCGGCCCGTCGGACAGGACGAAGGAGGGGATGCCGCGCTGGGGCAGGGCGCGCGAGTCCCATTCGGAGGCGCCCGAAAGGAGGGCGGCTGCCTCTAGAAGGGTGAGGTCCGAGGCGGTGACGGTCACGGCGTATTCCTTACCTTGACGGGTGGTCTGAATGGGTTGGGTACCGAAGCGTGTGGCTCCAGTGCGGGTCGCCGACTGGGGCGGGGCGAGAAGCGGCCTCCTCGCCCCGCCCCACGCGCCGATTACTTCGTCTCGGAGCTCTCGACGGCGGCGGTGGCCTCCGCCCGGCGGTGCCGGTAGCGGCGGATGGCGAGTGCCTCGAGCGCGAGCAGGCCGATGCCGAGCACGGCCAGGACGCCCCAGGTCAGGTACTCCCAGGAGGCCCGCTGCACATCCGGCTGACCGTCCTGGTATATCCAGGAGTTGGCGACGGTGTACAGGATGTTGTGCGCGGACTCCCGCATGGCGATCACTCCGGTGGCGGAGGTGTTCTGCACGGAGTTGACCGTGATGTCCGTGGTGGCGAGCATCATGTCACCGCCGTTGCGGGTGAGCTGGTCGGCGTTCTGGTAGCCGTAGCCGGCGAAGTAGTCCGTCAGCGTCATGCCGCGGAAGCCCCACTCGTCACGCAGCACGGTCTGCTGCAGCTCGGGCAGTGCTCCGGCATAGGTGGTGCCGATGTAGTTGAAGGCGGTCATCACCGCGCCGGCGCCGCCGTCCTTGATGCCGATTTCGAAGGGCTTGAGGTAGATCTCGCGGATCGCCTGTTCGTTGGACCAGGTGGCCAGCATGTTGGTGCGGTTGGTCTCCTGGTCGTTCATGGCGAAGTGCTTGATGAAGGCGTACACGCCCAGTTCCTTGGCGCCCTGGATCTCCTGGGCGACCTGGGTGCCGGCCAGGACCGGGTCCTCGGAGAAGTACTCGAAGTTGCGGCCCGCGTAGGCGTAGCGGTGAGTGTTGGTGGCCGGCGCATACCAGCCGGACACGTCCATGTCGTGGGCCATGGTGCCGATGGCGGTGCCGAATTCGTGCGCCAGCTCCTGGTTCCAGGTGGCGGCGACGGACACCGCCGACGGCAGGCCGATGGAGCCGACGCCGGTGAAGTTGTTGTTCAGCGAGGCGGGCCCGTCCACGTCGGACACACGCACCTTGCCAACGGAGTCCACGGCCACGGAACCGTAGCCGCCGTTGGCGATCAGGCTGTTCATGTCGGCGACGGACAGCTGGTCGAGCAGCTGGTCCCACTTGGGATCGTCGTAGTCCAGGCCGTACATGTCACCCAGGACCAGGCCGTTGTCGGCGCCGGTGGTGGGCATCTGGTCGGAGTCGTCATCGAAGGCGGTGGAGTCGTAGTTGGAGTTGGCGACGAAGGCCGCCCGGTGCTCCTCCGACATCTCCAGGCTGGCCGGGGCGCCGGTGGCCTCCTCGTAGTTGGCGAAGGAGTCCGCCCGGGAGAGGTAGGTGACGTCACCGGCGGCGGCGTCGAACTGGTTGGTGGCGACGATGGCGTCACCGCTGTGCGTGTTGTCGTCGGAGTCGTAGGTGATGGTCGCATCGACCGTGAGGGTCTGCTCGTCGATCACCGTGTGGGAGTCCGAGCGCAGGGAAATGGTGTAGTCGCCGGCCTCGAGCACATAGGCGCGAGCGTTCAGGTAGTCGTAGGAGGCCATGTCGTCCTCGGCGAAGGTGACGGTGACGGTCTCGGAGGCGCCTGGCTCCAGCAGGCCGGTCTTGCCGTAGGCGGCCAGGTTCACGGCCGACTTCTCAATACCGCCATTGGTGTAGGGCGCGGTGTAGTAGACCTCCACCACGTCCTTGCCGGCCCTGTCTCCGGTGTTGGTGACGGTCACGTCGAGGCTGATCGTGCCGTCGGCGTCGCGGCTGATATCCCCCATCTCCTGGGTGAAGGTCGTGTAGGACAGGCCGTAGCCGAAGGGATAGGTGACGGCCTCGTCGTAGTCGATGACGCCCTCGACGGCCGCCGTCTCGTACCAGCGGTAGCCGACGTAGATGCCCTCCACATAGTTGACGAAGGCGGGATACGTGGTGGCGTCGGTGAAGGGCGAGGACTGGCCGTACTCCTCCATGTTGGTGTAGGTGAAATCACCGAAGTTGTTGGCGGCCGGAGAAGCCTTCAGGTCCGCGGCGAAGGTGTCGGGGGTCTTGGCGGAGGGATTCACCTCGCCGTCGAGGATGCGCCCCAGGGCGTTGAAGCCCACCTGACCGCCGGGGATCGCCCAGATGATGGCGTCAATCTCGGGGTCGGCGGCCAGATCGGACAGGTCGAAGGCGTTGGCGCCGTTGTAGACAACAACCACGGTCTCGGAGTTGTCCTTGGCGAGCTGGATGAGGTCGCGCTCCGGGGCGGTGAGTTCCAGGTAGCCCTGACCGTCCTCAAAGTCGGTCTGGGTGGTGGAGTTGTCGGTGTAGGAGAAGGCGTCGTTGGCGGCGACCTCGGCGTTGACGTCCAGTGGCAGGTCGAAGCCCTCCCCGCCGGAGCGGGCGATGGTCACCACCGAGGTGTCGGAGAAGTCCTGGATGGAGCTCACGACGGCGTCGGTGTACGCCTCGGAGGTGGGCTCCGGCAGGGTCCAGTCGGCGGCGAACATGCCGACCTCGGGGCGCTCGGCGCGGTAGTCGTTGTAGAGGTCACTCAGTTCGGTGTTGGTCTCGAATCCGGCGTTGTGCAGGCCGTCCAGCAGAGAGGTCGTGGGGTTGTCTGGCGAGAGAGAGCCGGAACCGGTGCCGCCGTAGACGGGGTTGGTGGAGGCCCAGCCGAGCACGTTGATGGCGGAGCCGTCTTCGAGCGGCAGCGCGGCATTGTCGTTCTTCAGCAGAACCATGCCCTCGTCGGAGATCGTGTTGCCGAGTTCTTCGACGGAGGCCTTGGTTTGCTCGGTCAGCGTGCCGGAGCCGGAGGAAAGGTCAAGGATGGTCTTCAGACCGCCGTACATCATGCCGGTCACGGCAACCGCGATGGCGACCACCGCCACGATCCAGGTGGTGGACCGCACGAGCTTGCGGCTCGGCTTGTTGAGACTGCGCGCGGCAATCGTGATGATGAGCGCCGCCAGCAGCGCCACGCCGATGGCGATCAGTTGCGGCCGCAGGCTCGCCACCACGTTCCAGACGTCGTTCCAGTTGATCGACAACACTGTCGGGACACCTCTCTGTGTTCCCCGCATGGGATTGCGAGGGGGATGGGGATGCTCACCGGCGGGACGGGCCTCGAACCGCCACCACTGGGCGTCCGGGACCGCGTACTACCGGCCATTGACATGCAGTCGTATTCTCGGTCGATATCAGTCCGCTACACCGTCTTGACCGCTCGATCTGTCGGTTCGTGCGCATAACCTGTCAAACGTCAGTCCAAGGCCACCTCGCGATCATCGAGCGTCCCAGGAGGATCCATGAGCACCACACGCATACTCATCATGATCGCCGTCTACGCACTCAGCATCATCATGGTGCTGCTGACATTACCCCTCCTGCGCGGTGGAGCCCGCCCGGACAAGGCACGCATCACCGAGCCCGTGCCCGGGGCGGGGACAACCACCTATGAGTACCCCGTCCAGCGCCCCGACGCGAGGGCCCAAATCGGCCTGGTCATCCTGTTCGGCTGCGGTGTGGCGCTCCTCGTCTTCGTCACATTGCCCCTGACTGATGATTTGAAGGCTGTAGCGATCATCGCCGCGCTCGCGCTGGTCTGTATCGGCTACTGCTGCTATACCCTGGCCGTCTGTCGCAATTGCAGCCTCATTGACGCTCCTACGCTGATTGCCGGTACCGACTGGCGCGGCCGTCCTCTGCAGATCCCCCATCAGGAGATCGCCTCCTTCACGACCACCGGGCAGCGCTCGTCGGTCGTCTACAACCAGCGCGGGCAGAAGCTACGGCTCAATATGAACTGGTTCTCCGCCCCCAACCTGGCTCTCTATCTGCTGCGCGCCACCGCCGAGGGCCGCTTCCCGGGCAAGCGTCCGGGTGACCCGCGGGAGCTCAACCGGGGTCTGAACCGGGTGCAGTCCGCGCTCAACTTCCAGTGCGCCAAGCCCCTGCGGGAGGTGCTGCTCCAGGGGCCGGCCGCCAATCCGGCGGCCTTCCACCGCGACCCCGCCGCACCGGAGGGCACCGGCTGGACCGGTCCGGAGTATGAGGCGTGGGCAAATATGGTGAACACCATTTTCTGGAGCTAGCCGAGCCTTCGCGCGGGCGTGGACAGAGTTGTCTGCCCACGCCCGCGCGCCCTCACCCCCTTAGGTCACTTGCTCAGTCCTCAATCACCGAGCCGTCCAGGTGCAGGCCGAAACCGTAGTCATAGGCGTTGCCCGCGGAGTCGGTGTAGGGGGTCAAGTCCTTCGGGACGTCCTCCTGGTTGGCCTCCACGGTGTCCATATCCGCGGGGAACTGGATGGGCAGGCGGCCGTTGGACTCGTGCAGGCCCAGCGCGATCCTGATCAGGGCCTCGTCGGCGACTCCGAAACCCACGACGATGGCGTCGGCGCGAGCCTCGAACTCTGCGGGAACCACCGGGTTCGTGGCCTTGAGCGCCACGACGACGGGGATGTCCCGGTCCGAGGCGTCCACCGCGTCAGCGGCCCGGTTGAAGGCGTCCAGGTCGGCGGCGTTGGAGATCGCCGAGGTGGCTCCGTAGTAGGAGCGGTCCTCCCGGCCGCCGTCGTCGAGGATGTCCCCGGAGATGGAGGTGCGTCGGACGTTTTCCCCATCGGCGGTATAGGTGCCGTACTGGAGGGAGAGCGGGTACCAGCTGTCCTCCTCCTCGTTCCAGCCGGCCTTGGAGAAGCTGGTGCCGTTGATCGGCGAGCGCATGCCCACGAGCACCAGGTCCACATCGGTCAGGTCGGGCGCCGTATAGCCGGTGACGTGTCCGTCGGCGTCGTATTCGACCTCGTCTGTGACGACCTTGCCGAAATACTGCTCGGCGACCTCCACGTCGAGGGAGGGTCCCTCGGTGTACTCGGCCTCGCTGAAGGCACTGTTGAATCCAGTGTCGTAAGTCTGCGGGATGTAGACCGTCTTGTCGGAGAAGTCCGCCTCCGGATCCAGGGTGATGGCGCCGTCGTTCTTGAGGGTCACGACGGAGTTGAGCTGAGCTTCCTGGCCGGCCGTCACCTTGTCCTGCGATCCCACCTGTGCCTGGGACGCGGCCAGATCCAGGAACGGGTCATCGAAGGCGCCGATGTTGAAGGACATGGCCAGGATGCGCGCCGCCGACTGCTGCCAGCGGGTCTGGGCGTCGATGTCCAACTCCCCGGCCTCATACGCCTCCTGCCATAGGTCGTAGGCCGCCAGTACGGGGGCCGCGTCGTTGTTGCCGCCGAACATGTCGGTACCGTTCTTGATGATCTGGAAGTGACGCTCTTCGACGCTCAGGTCCTCCGCACCCCAGCCGGTGGCGATAACCGGATCGTCGGGGTCGGTGGTGGCGCGGGTGACTCCCCAGTCGGTGACGACGACGCCCTCGTAGGCGTTGTCATCACGCAGCTCGGAGAGCTTACCGTCGTCATAGGAGGAGCCCATCCGCTGGGTGTACTCGGGCTCGCCTTCGGCGTTCAGGGTGATCGAGTAGGAAGTCATCACGGCCGAAGATTCCAGCGCCTGCTGGAACACCGACCGGTGCTCGGCGGAGTTGCCCCCAACCATGACCTCGTACTTGCCGGCATTGGTGTGGGACTCGCGCCCGCCCTCGCCGGCGCCGTCACCGGGCCAGTGCTTGATCATGGTCGCCACCGAGTCCGTGCCCCAGTCGCCCTCGCCGCCGTCCTGCGTGTACGTGCCCTGGAAGCCGGCCACGTAGTTGGCGGCCATTGCCCCGGCCATCTCGGCGTCCTCACCAAAGGTTCCGGACACGCGCAGCCACCGGGGCTCCGTGGCCAGGTCGATCTGTGGGGACAGGGCCGTACCGATACCGAGGCTCCGATACTCCTGTGAGGCCATCTGCCCGAACTGGAGCACCGTGTCGGGATCGAAGGTGGCGGCCAGCCCCAATGATCCGGGCCAGCTGGAGATCTCACCAACCCCCGTGAAGGCGCCGTCACCGGAGGCGTCCGAACGCGGATCGGAGGAGAAGTTGACCGGGATGTAGGGGGTGTCGGCGGAGGCGAGAGTCTCCACGTAGGCCTGCATCTGGTTGACCCACTGCACGTTGGCGGTCACGTCCGAACCGCCCGCGTTCAGCACTGCCCGCAGGTAGGACTCGGACAGGTACTGCTGTTGTTCGGCGGTCAACCCGTCCTCGGGCGCGCGTTCATGAGCGGAGAAGAGCATCAGCCCGGCCATCTGCTCCTTGGACAGGCCGGTGGCGTAGTCGGCGGCCCGCTCGCTCCCCGTCCGCCGCCAATCCTCGGCGGGGTCGAGCTCGCCGTTGCCGTTGAAGTCCTTGAAGGCATAGGTGTACTCGCCCTCAACCTGCTCAATGATGGTCATGCCGCCGTCGGCCGAGTAGCTCAGTACCTGGCCCCCGTTGGGGTTGACGACTCTGGTGAACCTGGTTTGACCATCGTCCAGTTCCTGAGTGATGTAGGTGTTGCCGTTGTTCTCCAGGTTCGAGGATGCGGTCGCGTCGGCGGTGGAACCGCCGGAGGTGCATCCTGTCAATGCCAGAGCCGCAGCCACGGCAACGGCGGCTAGGCTCCTTCCACATGTGATCCTCATTGATCTCTCCTTGCAGGGTACTTCAGGGCTCAGCGGCCCGCCCCGGTGGGAGGTGGGGCCGCGCGTTCGGGCGAGTCTGCCGGAGACGTACCGACGACGAACTCCTCACCGCGGTTGTGAAGTCTCGGGACGCAGCGGCACCGTCGCCGGGGATGCCCGAACTCCCTCATCGTATGAGTCACAGCCCATTCCTGCGGCGGACTACAGCAGGAACTGTCGGTCGCGGCGCATAAACTGCATCCAATCCACCACCCGGGCCGTTGTCCCGTCATGTGAGACGCCCGGGATTCCTTTTGCCCACCGCCCGCGGCGCCCTTACCCTCACGCACGCGACCGCCGTCGAGCGCTGGAGACAGCAAGGAGGCACCCATGCGCACCCCCGCAGACCAAGAAACCGCCCTTCCCGGGGCGGCCCCCACCGCCAACCGTGTGCCGACCGGGCCGCTCGGACCCGACGCGCCCGGCTACACTCCGCCCGCACCCGGCACCGACACTCCGCGCCACACGCTTCTACCCGCCTACTTCGGTCGCTTCGGCGGCCAGGAGGTCCCCGCCGAACTGCTGCCCGCGCTCGACGAACTCGAGGCCGCCTACACCGAGGCCGTCGCGGACCCAGCCTTCGAGGCCGAGCTTGCGGACCTGCGGGCAACCTACCTGGGGCGCGAGACACCCGTCTTCGAGTGCCGTCACCTGCCGCTGACCGGCGGCGCCCGCATCCTACTGAAGCGGGAGGACCTGGCTCACGGCGGGGCCCACAAGGGCAACAACGCGCTCGGTCAGGCGCTGCTGGCCAGGCGCATGGGCAAGCGACGGCTGATCGCGGAGACCGGCGCCGGTCAGCACGGCACCGCCACCGCCATGGTGGCCGCGCTGATGGGCATGGAATGCACCATCTACATGGGTGCGCACGACGTGGAGCGGCAGCGCCCCAACGTGGAGCGCATGGAGCTGATGGGGGCCACCGTGGTGCCGGTGACCGCCGGACAAGCGGGCCTGAAGGATGCGATCGACGCCGCCCTCGCCGAATGGTGCACCCGCTTGGAGGACACCTTCTACCTGATGGGCTCGGCCACCGGGCCGCACCCCTTCCCCACGATCGTGCGGCATTTCCAAGAGGTCATCTCCGCCGAGTCCCGCCGCCAGGTGCTGGAACGCTACGGCGCCCTGCCCGACGCCGTCATTGCCGCCGTGGGCGGCGGCTCCAACGCGATCGGCGCCTTCGCCGCCTACCTGGATGACCCATCGGTGCGGCTGATCGGCGTGGAGCCGGCCGGACGGGGACTGGACAGCGGCGAACACGGCGCCCCCATCAACGCCGGCCGCACCGGGGTGCTGCACGGCATGCGCTCCTTCGTCATGCTCGACGACGACGGCAGCGTCCTGCCCTCACACTCGGTCTCCGCCGGACTCGACTACCCCTCGGTGGGGCCGGAGCACGCCTACCTGGCCGACACCGGGCGGGCCGAGTACGTGGCCGTCACCGACGCCGAGGCACTGGAGGCCTTCCGTCTGCTGAGCCGCCACGAGGGCATCATCCCGGCCATGGAGTCGGCACACGCCGTCGCCCAGGCACTCAAACTGGCCCGCGAATACGCCGAGACCGACCACCCCGACGCCACCGAACCGCTCCTGCTGGTGAACCTGTCCGGCCGCGGCGACAAGGACATGGACGAGGTGCGCGAGCACCTGTCCTGACGGACGAGGTACCCGCGCACCTGCCTGATCGGCGCCGTATTCTCAGTCGGCGCTCGCCCGGGCCTTGGCCCGCTTGGAACGCCACCGCAACACGACGGCGGTCATCGCGCCCACGCACAGCAGACCGGTCACCGCATCGATGATGATCGCCATGGTGGTGAGCCGGTCCAGGCCGCTGTCGTCGGGTTCCACGGTGTAGTTGCCGGAGTTGGCCACCGTGTACAGCACGTTCTTCGAGGCCTGCCGCAGCGCTGTCACCATGGTCGGCGAGTCCGGGTTCTCAATCTCGGAGCGGGCCTGGGAACCCATGCCCAGCATGATGTCGTTGCCGTTGAGCACCGAGTCCATGGTGATCTGGTAGCCGTAGGAGCCGTACCAGTCGGTCAGCACCATGCCTTCGAAGCCCCACTCGTCCCGCAGGACGCCGTTGAGCAGGTCCGCGTTGGCGCCGGCGTACCGGTTGCCGATGAAGTTGAAGGAGGACATCACCGCGTACGGCCCCTCCGCCCGGTTCTTCACCACGATCTCGAAGGGCTTCATGTAGATCTCCCGCATGGTCTGCTCGGTGGCGTAGGTCTGCAGCAGCGTGCAGCGGTTGATCTCCTGGTCGTTCATCACGAAGTGCTTGATGTAGCCGTACACGCCCTTGGCCGCCGCCGCGTTGGTGGTTGCCGAGGCGATCCTGCCGGCGAGCACGCCGTCCTCCGAGTAGTACTCGAAGTTGCGCCCGCCGAAGGCGGTGCGGTGGGTGTTCATGGCGGGGCCGTACCAGCCGTAGATGTGGGCGTCGGCGTACTCCTGGGCGATGCCTCCGCCGACTTCACCTGCCAGTTCGGTGTTCCAGGTCTGGGCGATGAGCACCTCGGCCGGGTAGGGGGTGCCCATCACGCCGATGACCCAGTCGTTCAGGCCGGCGGGCCCGTCGGAGTCGAGCGTGGCCCGCTTGTCGATGGAGCCAATGCCAACGGTCTGGAAGCCGCCGACGGCGACCAGCTCGGACATCTCCTCGACGGTGAGCTGGTCCAGCAGTTGTTCCCACTGCTCATCGTCGTAGGCCAAGCCGGTCATATCTCGCAGGCTCAGGTCGCCGTCCGCACCGGTCGTGGGCATGACCGCATCGGGATCCTCATGATCGGCCGGGTTGTAGTTGGCCACCGAGTAGGAGTCGATGAAGGCCTTCTCCTCCTCGGTCATGGTCAGGTCCTCGGCACTCGGCGCGGCGGTGGCCTCGTCATAGTTGGCGAATCCGCCGGCGCGGGAGAGATAGGTGACGCCGCCCGCCGAGTAGTCCTCGAAGCGGTTTGTGGCGACCTCGAAGTCGGAGGCGCGTCCCTCGGCGGAGTAGTCCACGTCGGCGTCCACCGTGAAGGTCTCGGAGTCCAACACGGTGTGGGAGTCGGAGCGCGCGGAGATGGTGTACTCGCCGGCCTCCAGCACGTAGCCGCCGTCGGCCGTCTTCAGGGCGGAGGAGTCGTAGGATGCGAGCTCCTCCTTGGGAATCACGAAGTCGATCGCCTGGGTGGCACCGGGATCGAGCAGCTCCGTCTTGGCGAAGTCGACCAGGTTCACGGAGGCCTTCTCGATGCCACCATCGGTGTACGGCGGCGTGGAGTACAGCTCGACCACGTCCTTGCCGGCCACGTCGCCGGTGTTCGTGACGGTCACCGTCACCTGCACGTCGTCCCCGTCAGCATTGAAGGCGGTGATCTCGTGGGTGAAGTCGGTGTAGGACAGCCCGTAGCCGAAGGGGTAGCGCACGGCGGCGTCGTAGTCGAAGCCCTCCACGGCATCGTCGTGGGCGGTCTCGTAGTAGCGGTAGCCGACGTAGATGCCCTCGTTGTAGCTCACGCGGCCGAGTACACCTTGGAATCCGGGATCGGCGGCCGTGTACTGCTCCACCAGGTCATCCACATTCGTGTAGGTGAAGTTGCCATAGTTGTTGTAGGCGGGCGTGGCGGTCAGGTCGTTGACGAACATGTCCACGGTGTGCCCGGAGGGATTGACCTCGCCGGACAGGATGCGCCCCAGCGCCCCCATGGCGTTCTGGCCGGTTCCGGGGGCGAGCAGCACGGACTTGATGGAGGGGTAGTCGTCCAGCCAGTCCAGCTCCATCGTGTTGTTGGAGTTGATCAGCACGATCACCTGGGAGAAGTTGTCGTTGACGATCTGCAGCATGTCCTTCTCGGTGCGTGACAGCTGCAGGTAGTGCTCGCCCGCCTCGAAGTCGTCGTAGTCGCCGTTGTTGGTGTACTCGGCGTTGAAGTAGGAGTAGCGCTCGTTGCCGCCGGCCACCGTCTCGGCCATCTTGGCGTAGTCGCCGTCGATCACGGCCTTCATGTCGGTGGGCAGGTCCTGTCCCTCACCGCCGGAGCGGGACAGGACCACCACGGCGGTGTCGGAGAAGCTCTTGGCCTCGTCCAGCACCTCGTCGGTGTAGGCGTCGGCGGTCGGCTCCGGCAGGGTCCAGTCGGTGAAACCGATCGTGCCGGTCTCCTGGACCTCACGGCTGTCCCGGTAGCTGGTGTACAGCGAGGTCAGCGTGTCGTTGGTTGTGTAGCCGGCGTCGTGCAGGGAGTCCAGGACGCCGGTCGCGTTGGACATGTCGGCGGCGCCGGAGCCGGTGCCGCCGTAGATCGGGACGGTGGAGGCCCACCCGAAGACGTTGAGGCTGGTGGTCTCGGCGGGCAGTGGCAGCAGGTCGTCGTCGTTCTCGGCCAGGACGAAGCCCTCGTCGCCGACGCGGCCGATGATCTCCTCCGACGCGGCGCGCGAGGCGTCGGACACCGATCCGCGCGCGTTGACGAGGATGGAAACGGTCGAGTACAGGGGACCGAAGACCACCAGATTGCCGATCACGACGACGGCCACGACGGCGGTCAGGCCGGCGCCCCAGCGCCACAGGTGCCGGTCCCCCTTCTTGGCCAGCCAGTGGGCGCCGATCGCCACCGCGATCGCAACCAGGATGATGGCGAGGAGCGCGTAGATGTAGCCGGCGCAGTTGTGCACATACGTTTCGACGTCGGCCGATGAGACTCCCATGCCGCCGAGGATCGGCGTCAGGATGTTGATGATGAGCTGGAGCACAATGGTCTCCTTGGACAGGTTGGGTTCGGGTCGTTCGGGTCGTGCCCAGAGGGGCTTGCGGCTCGGCGGGAGCGCGTCGGTCGTCGGCGCGGCGGCGAGCGGGCCATCGTTGGCACCCAAGACTTTATGGCTCCGATCACATGCCCGGGCCCGATGCCGCACAATTTGTCGGCCCGAGCGCATGTTCTGCCTGTTCTCCGTCCGCCCGGCCCGTCTCACCACGTGTCACCGATTTGGCCCGTCCCGCACGCCGGTCTAACCTGCCGCCATGACCGCGTTCCGCACCAGCCAGTGGTGGTGGCTCCCCAATGGGCGAGCCACTCACGCCGCATAGCCGGCGCCGGATCACAAGAGCTCGTCACCTGGCGGGCTCTTCGCATACGGGGCGAATCCCACCGGTGGCACGAACAGGAAGGCAACCGATGACGCTTCCCCCACCCTCCGTATTGACGCGGTCGGTGCGCTACCAGCACGACGGCGGCACCCTGCTGGAGCACCTGGCCCGCACCGGCCTGATCGCCACCACGGCGGACACCGGCGAGCCGCGGCCGCTGGACACCGTCCTGCTGGAGTCGGTGGACATCGCCACCAAGGCCTCCCGCACGACGATCGCCGTCCTGGAGTCCTCGACCCGCCTGACCTGCCACGGCAACGCCGTCGTCGCCGAGGTCCTCCCCCAGGCGCCCGCCGACGGCGCCGCCGCCCTGGACCGGCTGCGCACCGCCCTGGCCGCCCACGTCACCGACGACGCCGCGGACAGCCTCACCCTCACCTTCCCGCCCGTCGCGAACGATTTGGAGGAGCGCGAGCGCCTCAAGGCGACCTCCACCATCGAGCCGTTGCGCGCGCTGGCTGCGGCCGACGTGGATCACCCGCACCTGCCGCTGGAGGCGGGAGTCTTCGCCTTCGACTACCTGGCGACCTTCGAGACGCTGCCCGAGGTCGCCATGGGCGCCAACACCTGCCCCGACTACCTGTTCTACGACGCCCGCATCATCCTGGTGATCGACCACCCCACCCGTGTGGCGACCCTGGTGGGTGCCTCGGTGGATGCCGCGAGTCTCGCCGCACGCCTGGACGCACTGGCCGCCGCCGCGGACGCCTTCGCCGCCGGGGACACGGCCACGCCACCCCCCGCCCCGCAGGACGCCGCTGAGGAGGCCGCCCACCCGGTCCTGCATGCCGCCCCCACCCAGTCCGACGCCGACTACGCCGCCGTGGTGGAGTCCATGAAGGAGTCGATCGTCGCCGGGGACGTGTACCAGGTGGTGCCCGCCCGCGGCTTCACCCTGCCCTGCCCGGACGCGCTGGCCGCCTACCATGCGCTGCGCGAGTCCAACCCGAGCCCGTACATGTTCTACGTGGGCGCTCCCGACTTCGAGCTGCTCGGCGCCTCCCCCGAGTCCGCCCTACTGCATTCGGCCAAGACCGGACAGGTCGCCATTCGCCCGATCGCCGGCACCCGCCCGCGCGGACTGGTCCCGGGCGGGGGGATCAGCCACGAGCTGGACACGCGCCTGGAACTTGAGCTGCGTACCGACGCCAAGGAGGTCGCCGAGCACGTGATGCTCGTGGACCTGGCCCGCAACGACGTCGCCCGGGTGTCCGTGCCCGGAACGCGCCGGGTCGGGGACCTGATGCGTGTGGACCGCTACAGCCGGGTCATGCACCTGGTCTCGGAGGTATCCGGGCAGCTGGCCCCGGACCTGGATGCGCTGGACGCCTTCCGCGCCTCCATGACCATGGGCACCCTTACCGGCGCCCCCAAGCTGCGGGCGGCCGAGCTGATCCGCGACGCCGAGGGGGTGCGGCGCGGCAGTTACGGCGGCTCGGTCGGCTACTTCCGGGGCGACGGCGAACTGGATACCTGCATCGTCATCCGTTCCGCCTTCGTGCGCGGGGGCACGGCGCTGGTGCAGGCCGGGGCCGGCGTGGTCGCCGACTCGGTGCCGGCCGCCGAGGCCGCCGAGACCGTCCACAAGGCCAGCGCGGTGCTGGCGGCCGTCGCCGCCGCCCAGGGAGCCCAGCTCGTCATCGACTCCGGCAATGGTGCCGCCCTGCCGGAAGGGATGCGCTGAAATGCGCGTAGTCCTGCTCGACAACCGCGACTCCTTCGTCTACAACCTGGTGGACCAGTTCGCCTCCCTGGGAGCGGATATCGCCGTCTACCGCAACACGGCCCCCGCCGCAACGGTGTTGAACGCGCTTGAACCCGCCGTCGGTGGCGACGCACACGCCGAAACGGCCCGCAGCGAGCGCCCGGTGTTGTGCCTGTCCCCCGGCCCCGGTCACCCGCGCGCCTCCGGCAACCTGATGGAACTGATCGACGCCGCCCTGGACCGCGGCATCCCCACGCTCGGCATCTGCCTGGGCTTCCAGGCGATCGTCGAGTCCTGCGGCGGCTCCATCGACCGGGTCGGGCCCGTGCACGGCCGCAGCGTGCGCGTGGAGCTGACCGAGGCCGGGCGCGCCGACCCGGCCTTCCGCACCCTCCCCGACGGCCGCCTGGACGTGGCCCGCTACCACTCCCTGGGCACGCGCGCCCTGCCCGCGGCGCTCACGCCACTGGCGGTGACCGGGGCGGAGGATCCCGCCGGCCCCGGCATTGTGATGGCGGCCCGCCACCGCTCCCGCCCCGTCGTCGGGCTGCAGTTCCACCCCGAGTCCGTGCTGACCCCACAGGGCCCCACCATCCTGCACGCGCTTACCGCCGGCCTGGCCGCCGCCGCGATCACCTGACCGGCGCCGCCCCCACCCCCACGCAATTCCTCAAAACCGAATCATCAACCCCATTGTTTGTTTTAGGAGCACACCATGACCCCCGCACCCGCTGAGAACAACGCCATGCATACCCCCGCGGTGGCCGACGCCGAGGACGCGCACCGCCTGCTGCGCGGCGTCATCCAGGGCCGGCGCCTGACCCAGGATGAGACCGGCATCGTCTTCGCCGCGCTCGGCGCCGGAGACCTGTCCGAGGCCGAGACCGCCGCCCTACTGGCCGCCCTGCACGCCCGCGGCGAAACCGCCGATGAGGTGGCCGGCGCCGCGAGCGCCTTCCGCGACGCCGCCCGTCCCTTCCCCGAGGTCACCTTCCCGCTGGTGGACGTCGTCGGCACCGGCGGCGACGGCGTGGGCACCATCAACATCTCCACCGGCGCGGGCATCGTGGCCGCCTCCATGGGCGTATCCGTCGCCAAGCACGGCAACCGGGCCGTGTCCTCCAAGACCGGCGCCGCCGATGTCGTCGCCGCCCTGGGCCTGCCCCTGGACGTGGCTCCGGAGCGTGCCGTGGAGATCCTGGCCCGTGACCACTTCACCTTCCTGTTCGCCCAGGCATACCACCCGGCCATGCGGCACGTGGCCCCGATCCGCAAGGCCCTGGCGACCCCGACGATCTTCAACGTGCTAGGCCCCCTGCTCAACCCCGCCCACCTGACCTACCAGCTGATGGGGGTGGCCGACCCGGACATCCTGGATATGATCGCCGAGACCATGGTCAAGCTGGGCCGCAAGCGCGCCCTGATCGTGCACGGCGCGGGCACCGATGAGATCGCCGTGCACGGCACCACCCAGGTGCGGGAGGCCACCCCGCGCGGGGTCAAGGCCTACGAGGTCACCCCCGAGGAGCTGGGGGTGTCCACCTACGATCTTGCCGACGTGCTGGGCGGCGAGCCGGAGGAGAACGCCGCCCTGCTGCGGGAGGTCTTCGCCGGTCGGGGCGAACCCGCCCACCGCGACGCGATCGCCGTCAACGCCGGCGCCCTGCTGTACCTGGCCGGTCCGGCAGACAACCTGGCCGACGGCACCCGCATGGCCCTGGACCAGCTGGCCAGCGGCCGGGTCGCCGAGCACCTTGAGTCCATGACCAAGGCCGCCGCGGAGGGTGAGGCCCGATGAGCGGCGCCCCCAACGCCGGCGGTGCCCGGCCTCAGCGCCGTCCGGTGGACGAGCGGCTGATCGCCACCGGCACCGTCCTGGATGCGATCGTGGCCGCACGGCGCGAGCGCCTGCCCGAACTGCGCGCCCGCTTCGGGCACCTGCGCGCCGAGCAGCTGGAGCCCTCCCGGCGCTCCTTCGCCGACGCCCTGCGCACCCGCAGCGGCGATCACGCGAGCCCGCGGCCCGCCCTGATCATGGAGTGCAAGTCCGCCTCCCCCTCACGCGGCACGATCCGCTCCAGCTACGACCCGGCCGCGCTGGCGCGCGCCTACGCGCCGTGGGCGGCGGCGGTGTCCGTGCTGACCGAGCCGGACCGCTTCAACGGCTCCTTCGAGGACCTGGCCGCCGTGCGCGGCGCGGTGGACGTGCCGGTGCTGTGCAAGGACTTCATCGTGGACCCCGTGCAGGTGCTGGCCGCCCGCAGCCTGGGGGCGGACGCGATCCTGCTGATGCTCTCGGTGGTGCCGGACGACGTCTACGCCGAGCTGGCGGAGCTGGCGCACTCGCTGGGCATGGAGGTGCTCACGGAGGTGTCCACGCCTGCGGAGATGCACCGGGCCGCCGCCCTGGGGGCGCAGGTGATCGGCATCAACAACCGCGACCTGCGCACCCTGGCCACCGACATCTCCCGCACGGAGCAGATGGCACCGCTGGCGCCGTCCGGCGTGGTGCTGGTGGGCGAGTCCGGGGTGGAGACGGCCGACGACGTGCGGCGCCTGGCCGGGCAGGTGGATGCCCTGCTGATCGGCTCGGCCCTGTCGGCGGCGCCCGACCCGGGCGTGGTGGCCGAGGTGCTGGCCACCGCCGTGCCGGTGCCCGAACGCTTTCAGGCACGCGACGCCGCCCAAGCCGCTGAACGGGTGGCCGGGGCGGACGCCGCCCGGGCGCAGCGGGAGCACGCCGACCACACGCACCCGCGTTTGTGCGCCTACTTCGGCCCCTACGGCGGCCAGTACGTGCCGGAGCTGCTGATCCCCGCCCTGGACCAGTTGGAGGATGCCTACATCGATGCCCAGGCGGACCCGTCCTTCGCCGCCGAGCTGGACGAGCTCATGCGCCGCTACCTGGGGCGCCCGACCCCGGTGACGGAGCTGCACAACCTGCCCCGCGAGGGCAACGCCCGCATCTTCCTCAAGCGGGAGGACCTGGTGCACGGCGGCGCCCACAAGGGCAACCAGGTGCTGGGGCAGGCACTGCTGGCCAGGCGCATGGGCAAGACCCGCATCATCGCCGAGACGGGCGCCGGCCAGCACGGCACCGCCACCGCGATGGTGTGCGCGCTGCTGGGCCTGGACTGCACCATCTACATGGGCGCCACCGATGTGGTGCGGCAGGCCGCCAATGTGGAGCGCATGGAGCTGATGGGGGCGCGGGTGGTGCCCGTGGCCAGCGGCGCCGGCACCCTGAAGGACGCCGTCAACGAGGCCCTGCGCGACTGGACCGCCTCCTTCGCCACCACCCACTACCTGCTGGGCACGGCCGCAGGCGCGCACCCCTTCCCCACGATCGTGCACGAGTACCACCGCTGCATCTCCCTTGAGGCGCGTGCCCAGATCCTGGCCCTGACCGGGCGCCTGCCCGATCAGGTGATCGCCTGCGTGGGCGGCGGCTCGAACGCGATCGGCATGTTCTCCGAGTTCATCGACGACGTCGGCGTCGGCCTGATCGGCGTGGAGCCGGCCGGCGAGGGGCTGGACACGCCCCGCAACGGTGCCCCCATCAACAACGGCACCACCGGCATCCTGCACGGGGCACGCAGCTATCTGATGCGCACCCCGGAGGGGCAGGTGGAGGAGTCCTTCTCCGTGTCGGCGGGGCTGGACTACCCCGGCGTCGGGCCCGAGCACGCCTGGCTGGCCGATTCCGGGCGGGCCCGGTACGTTGCGATCACCGACGACGAGGCGGTGGAGGCCTTCCGGCTGCTGAGCCGCTGGGAGGGCATCATCCCGGCCCTGGAATCCGCCCACGCACTCGCCCAGGCCCTCAAGATCGCCCGCGAGACGCCGCCCGACGCCTCCACACCGCACCTGCTGGTGTGCCTGTCCGGGCGCGGGGACAAGGACCTGGAGCAGGTGCGCATGCGCCTGGGCGGCAGCTTCTCCGCGGACTCCGCCGTCGCCCGGGCCGCCGCCATGGTGGAGCAGATGGGCAAGCGCACCGAGTACCTGTCGCTGGCACGTGCCGGGGCGAACGCAGAGTCGGCAGCGCCGACTCACCAGCCTGAGGAGGCCTGAGATGAGCCGTTATCCCGCCATGTTCTCCCGCCTGGCCGACGCCGGTGAGGGCGCCTTCGTGCCCTTCGTCATGGTCGGCGACCCCACTCCCGCAGCCTCGGAGGCGATTATCGAGGCGCTGATCGACGGCGGTGCTGATGCCCTGGAGCTGGGCACGCCCTTCTCCGACCCGGTGGCCGACGGGCCGACGATCCAGCGAGCACACCTGCGCGCGCTGAACGCCGGGGTGAGCTTCACCGACTGTCTGGAGGTGGTGGCGCGCGTGCGTGCACGCCACCCTCAGCTGCCCATCGGCATGCTCATCTACGGCAATGTGCCCTTCGCGATCGGCCTGGAGGAGTTCTACGCCCGCTGCGCCGCTGCCGGCATCGACTCGGTGCTGCTGCCTGACGTGCCGGTGCGCGAGTCGGCGGAGTTCTCCGCCGCCGCCGAGGCCGCCGGGATTGACGCCGTGTACATCGCCCCGCCGTCGGCGACCGCCCAGACCCTCGACGCGGTGGCCAAGGCCTCCCGCGGCTACGTGTACGCGGTCTCCCGGGCCGGGGTGACCGGGACCGAGCGTGCCTCCTCCACCGTGGGCCTGGCGCAGTCGGTGGCGCGGCTGCGGCAGGATGCGGCCGCACCGGTGATGCTGGGCTTCGGCATCTCCGGCCCCGAGCAGGTGGCCGAGGCGATTGCCGCGGGCGCCGACGGGGCCATCTCCGGATCGGCGACCGTGAAGATCATCGAGTCCCACGTGCCGACGCTGGCCCGCCTGGCGCAGGAGTCCGGCGAGGACTCCCCCGAGTACGCCGCTGCCCTGGAATCGCTCCAGGGCGAGCTGCGCGACTTCGTCGCCACCATGAAGGCCGCCACCCGCCGAGATCGGTAGATGTTACGTGCCGAGGTCGGTCGAAGTTACGTGGCTCTTCGCGCTTGTGGGTGTGGTGGGCTGATGGGTGTTGGTTCACCGGGTGTGGTTGGCGCGCGCGTGCCGGTTGCGCGGCGCGTGGCGCGATTGGTGGGGGTGCGCGTTGGAGCACGGTGGGCCAGGCACGACGGCTCGTGCGTTCGGGTCAACGTTCACGCCTTCGCCTGACGGTTCGTGCGTTCCATTGACAGTTCGTACGTTGCGGTCGACGGTTCGGCACATCCGGCGACGGTTCGTACGGTAGGGGTACTGTGTTGTCTCATGACTTCTGGGACTGTTGGATCTCATGACATCTGGGAGTGTCAGAAGTAGTGAGATTCTGGGGCGGTGTGGGTGGGGTTGGGTTGGGGGATGGGTTATGCAGTTTCGCCGTTCAAGCGTCAGCGCATCATTGAGTTCGACTCGCGGGTTGCGGGTGTGAGCGTGGAGGAGTTCTGCCGGCAGGTGGGGGTTTCGAAGTCCTCGTTCTACCGGATCCGTAAGCGGGCCGAGCAGGAGGGACCGGGGGCGGCGCTAGTCGCCCATTCCAGGGCGCCGCTGCACCCGGCGCGCCGTTGGGATGAGCAGGT
>NZ_FQTT01000013.1 GCF_900098745.1 Actinomyces glycerinitolerans | reverse complement strand
TGTTTTTATGGCATGAAACCGGCAGGCACACGCCCCCGCCCTGTGCTGGGCGGGGTGTGATGGCGGCTTGACGCGTGGGGCTTCCACAAGCAGCAGTGTTCAACCGGCAAACAACATGAGTTGAGTAGTTCTTTCAATCACTTGGTTTGTTTTTTGCGTCCGCTGTACGGTTCACAGGCAACCCACCCCCGGGCGGGTGCTGATATGTGAACAGGGTGTGTGGTGCGTGCGCGAGCGCCCGCCTGGCCTGGTTGTTTCTGGGTGGGTGTGGGTTGGTGTGTGTGCCGGTGGTCATAGCGGGGTGGGTCATGCCCGGTCTTTCCTTTCCGAACCCGGAAGCCAAGCCCCCCAGCGCCGATGGTACTGCCCCCGGAAGGCGGGTGGGAGAGTAGGACACTGCCGGCACGCTCACGAACCCACACCCACAACCACACCCGCCCCCCGGGGCCCCGGCCCGGGGGGCACACACCACACACACCCAGCACAGCCCACACCAGACACCAACGGATGAGCTGGCGCTCATAGAAGCGCGCACCACATTTTCACGGGATCGCCATTGGAGCCGCCCACAGGTAGGGTTGGATCTCACGGCACGAAGCGCTAAGAGCGCCGGCCGACGAACGAGAAAGAAGGACCATGGCGTACGACAGGCGTGAAAACCGTTCCGGCTCCGGGAACCGCCGCGGCAGGGGTGGAGACCGGCACGGTTTCCGCCGTCGGGATGATGATCAACCGCGCGCACGCTCCGATCAGGGGCGTCGGCACGGGGCCGAGCGCCGGGGATCCGGTACGCAAGATGGTGATAGCCGCTATCGCGGCAACGGGCGTGGCCACAGGCACGACGATGGTCGCGGGCGCGGATATGGCGGCGGCGCACGTCGGCATGAAGGCGGCTCCCGTCCGCCGCAGCGTTCGCGTGTACCCGAGCCTCCGGTGCCGTCCGAGGTGCTCCCACAGAATCTTGAGGCTTCGGCCCGGCGCGAGCTGCGCTCATTGGGACGCGCAAACGCGGAGAACGTGGCTCGCCATCTGGTGATGGTGCAGCGCCTGCTGGACTCCGATCCCGAACTCGCATACCAGCACGCACGCTACGCGGCATCGCATGCCGGACGCGTGGCGGTGGTGAGGGAGTCAGCGGGTATCGCCGCCTACCTCTCCGGCCACTACAACGAGGCGCTGCGTGAGATCCGTGCCGCCAGGCGGCTTTCCGGTCTGGACCTGCACCGTGCCATCGAGGCCGACTGTGAACGCGCGCTGGGTCGCTACAACCAGGCTCTAAAGGTCGCGCAAGAGGCCGACCCCAGGCAACTCGACGATCTCGAGGAGGCTGAACTCGCCATGGTGGTCTCCGGGGTACGCCATGACATGGGGCAGAGCGAGCTCGGGCTGGTTGTCATCGAAGAGGCGATCATGATGTTCCGCGGTGACCGCGAAACCCTGCGCCGCCTCCACTCCGTGCGCGCCGATCGGCTCGAGGAACTCGGCCGCGGCGACGAAGCGGCCAAGATCCGCAAGCGCATCGGCATTGGAGAAGAGCGCGAGCCAGCCGAAGAGGTCGAGGTCTACGACATCGAGGACGACTACGAAGAGGAGCAGCATGCCGCGACCACGGCCGACGCTCCGCAGGCAAGCGAGGAGCCGTCCGCCGCCCCGGAGCCGTCGGAAACCGCCGAGGTCGCCGAGTCTCGCGAGGCTTCAGACGCCGTCGGCGCCTCTGCCGGCGCTGACGACAGCACGGCACCGACGGATCCCGAGGCAGCCGAACCCGAGGCCGACGGCGCGACTACAGTCGCAGGACCGGCGGAGGACTGAAATGGCCGACGCGAAGAGCACTCTCCACGGGGACGCCTCCCAGTTCCTGCTCGGTAGCAGCCAGCCGCTGGCTACCGTCTACGACGTCGCCCTGCTCGACCTGGATGGTGTCTGCTTCGCCGGAGACGCCCGCGTACCTCACGCGGCCGAGGGTGCCAACGGCGCGCGCAACTACGGGATGCAACTGGTGTTCGTTACCAACAACGCCTCCCGTGCCCCACAGGCCGTGGTTGACAAGCTCGCGCGCAATGACATTACTGCCTTCACCGGCGAGGTCTTCTCCGCCGCCATGGATGCGGCGGCGCTGCTCCACGAGCATCTGCCCGACGGCGCCGCGGTCTTCGTCATCGGCGGCGAGGGATTGCGTCAGGCGCTGACCGACGAGGGCTTTACGGTCGTCGCCTCCGCGGACGACCAGCCCGCTGCCGTCGTACAGGGGTGGGACCCCGCGGTCGATTGGGCCATGATGTCCGAAGGCCTGTACGCCATAACCAACGGCGCCATACACGTCGCCACCAATCTGGACGCCACCCTGCCGACCGAGCGCGGCTTCGCCCTCGGCAATGGCAGCCTGGTTGCGGCGGTGGCCAACGCATCCGGGCACCAACCGCTCGCCGGCGGCAAGCCCTTCCCCGGCATCTACCAACGCGCACTGCGCCGTGCGGGAGGCACCCGGCCGCTCGCCGTCGGGGACCGGCTCAACACCGATCATGTCGGCGCCCGGGCGGCGGACATCCCCGGTTTGCATGTGCTCACGGGCGTCAGCACGGCCCGCGACGTGCTGCTGGCTTCCCCCGAGGAGCGGCCGACCTTCTTGCATACCGACCTGCGCGGCCTGCTGCAGCCCCACCCTGATCCCCTCCAGGTCAGTGTCGACGGCGAGACCTGGTGGCAGGTCGGTGACGAGCGATGGCATGTGAACGAGACGGGCATAGAAGGCCAGGCCGCAGGATTCCTTGACGCGGCGTCCGCCACCGTAACCCTCAACGCATACCGTGCGCTCGCCTGCGCGCTCTGGGAACACGCCGACGCCAACGCCGGCCGCACGGATGATGTGAACGTGCCCGAGCTCAGCGTCACCGCCTAAAGCACTGAGCCACAAACCACCTCTTAGGAACAGTCCGATGACTACCACTCCCAAACCGGCCCCGCGCCCCGGCCCCATACACGGTCGGGGACCCGCGCCGGAACTGGACTTGTCGGCTCGACTTGAGGCGGCTGCCGCCCTACCGCTGGCGGAACGTGCCGCCGAGCTCGCCGCCATCAATGAGGCACTCGCCTCCCAACTGCACCAGACCGAGAACTAACCCCAGAACCGACACCCAACCACATGGCACGACTGATCCGCATCGATTCCGAGCTGGTTCGGCGAGGGCTCGCCCGCTCACGCACCCACGCCGCCCGGCTCATCGACGACGGTCACGTCACTCTGGATGGCGTGGTGGTGACCAAACCTGCGCGACAGGTCAACCCCGCACAGGCGATCGAGATCATCGCCCCGGACACAGACGATTACGTCTCCCGGGGCGCCCACAAGTTGGCGGGGGCACTCGACGCGCTCACCGAGCGGGGTCTGGCACCGCGCATCAGGGGACGGCGCTGTCTGGATGCCGGCGCCTCCACCGGCGGCTTCACCGAGGTGCTGCTGCGACGCGGCGCCGCACATGTCGTCGCCGTCGACGTCGGCTACGGACAACTCGCCTGGTCATTGCGGAACGACCCGCGTGTGAGTGTGCTTGAGCGCACAAATGTACGCACGCTGCGGCCCGAGGTGGTCGCCCCGGCTCCCGAACTCGTCGTCGGCGACCTCTCCTTCATCTCTCTGACCACCGTGCTGCCGGCGCTGGTTGCCGCGGCCGCTCCGGACGCGGATCTCCTGCTCATGGTCAAACCCCAGTTCGAGGTCGGCAAACAGCGCCTCGGCCACGGGGGAGTGGTTCGCGACCCCGCCCTGCATGTCGAATCCGTGCTGAGCGTATGCGAATGCGCCCACACTCTCGGCCTGGGCATTGATGCGGTCACCGCTTCGCCGCTGCCCGGGCCCGCCGGAAATGTCGAGTATTTTGTGAACATGCATGCCGGACAGGCCGGCTCACCGACGGACCTGCACGGTCCGGCGCTGCGAGACGAGGCGCGCCGCGCCGTGGAGGCAGGGCCAGCCGGACACACGCAGCGTCGACGCCGCACGGAAGGAGGCGGAATATGACCACCGGAATCATCCCCGAGACCGCTCCTCAAGCCACGACCGAAACTCCAACCGAACCAAGTCAGGCCGCCTACACCGAGGCCGCGACTTCACCGGTGGGAGCCGCGGCACCGCCGGCCGTGGCGGCAATCAGCCCGACGCCGCAGTCTCAGCCGCGGCTGCGGCGCGTCATGGTCCTCCAGCGCGACCTGAACGACAAACCGGTCCCGCCGCACCGCAAGGCGGCCCCCACCGCCACGGCCGTCGCCCGGGCGGAGGCGGCACTGCGCTCCCATGGCGTCGAGCCCGTCGAGCCCGGATTCGAGGGCGACGTGGACCTGGTCCTGGTGATGGGCGGTGACGGCACCATCCTGCGTGCCAGCGAGGTCGCCCGCGACCGCGACGTGCCCCTACTGGGCATCAATACCGGCCACGTCGGCTTCCTCGCCGAGGCCGATCCGGACGCCGTGGAGCAGGTCGTCGCCGACCTGGTGGCCGGCCGGTACGTGGTCGACACCCGCATGACCATTGACGTGGAGGTACAGGCCCCCGATGGCTCGGTCACCCGCGACTGGGCGCTGAACGAGGCGGCCCTGGAGAAGCGGGATCGGGCCCGCATGGTCGAGGTCGCGGTCGGCGTGGACGGGCAGGCCGTGTCCTCCTTCGGCTGCGACGGGCTGGTCATGGCCACACCCACCGGCTCCACCGCCTACGCCTACTCCGGTGGCGGCCCCGTCATCTGGCCCGAGGTGGAGGCGCTGCTACTGGTACCCCTGTCCGCACACGCCCTATTCACCCGCCCCCTGGTGGTGGGGCCCGACTCCCGCCTGGAGGTCGTCATCTACCACGCCGGCTTCGGCGGGGCCGAGGTGTGGTGCGACGGGCGCCGTTGCCTGGACGCCCCCACCGGTTCGCGCATCTGCGTCACCCGCGCGCAGCGCCCGGTGCGACTCGCCCGGCTGAACACAGCCCCCTTCGCCACGCGCCTGGTGCGCAAGTTCGACCTGCCCGTGGAGGGCTGGCGCAGCGCCGACGCGTCCGCCGCGCTGCCCGGCCGGGACGGCGACGCGCGGTGATCGAGTCTCTACACATCGAGAACCTCGGGGTGATTGAGCAGGCCGATCTGCTGCTCAGTCCCGGGCTGACCGCCCTGACCGGGGAGACGGGCGCCGGCAAGACCATGGTGCTCACCTCCCTCGGGCTGCTACTGGGACAGCGTGCCGAGGCGACCAGTGTGCGTACCGGCGCCGATCGAGCCCTGGTAGAGGGCGCCTTCGTATTGTCCCCCGCTTCCCGTGCCGCATCCCGCGCGGTCGAAGCCGGAGCCGAGCTCGACGACGACCTGCTGCTGGCCTCGCGCACCGTACCGGCCTCGGGCCGCTCCCGCGCCCACCTGGGAGGCCGCGCCGTACCCTCAGCGGTCCTGGCCGACGTCGGCGCCCGACTCGTATCCGTACACGGGCAGGCCGATCAGTTGCGTCTGCGCTCCGCCTCCGCCCAGCGGGCCGCCCTCGACGGCCTGGGCGGACCGGACCACGCCGCCCTGTGCCGTCGCTACGCCGAGGCCTATCGGGCCAGAACCGACGCCGCCACCGCCTTGGAGCAGTGGCGGGCCGGGGCCGAAGCGCGCCGGGTCGAGGCCACCGACCTGCGGCGTTGGCTCGAGCAACTGGAGGAGCTCGCCGCCCAACCGGGGGAGGACGTTGCCCTGACCGCCGAGGCCGAACGGCTGGACCATGCCGAGGACCTGCGCCGCGCCGCCACCGCCGCTCGCATCGCGCTTGCCGGCGAGGAGGACGGGGCCGCGGCCGACGTCCCGGACGTGGCGGCCCTGATTGCCTCCGCCGACCGTGCTCTGGCGCATGTAGCCGGCGTGGACCCCGCCCTGACCGCCCTGGCCGAGCGCCTGCACCAGCTCGGTATCGACGCGGCGGACCTGTCCGGCGAGCTGGCCGAATACTTGGCCAGACTGGACGCCGACCCCGCCCGCCTCGCCTGGGTGCAGGACCGCCGCGCCGAACTCGCCCGGGCCTGCCGGGAGATCGGGGGCCCTACCGTCGAACTCGACGACGTCGACGCCCTGCTTGCCTGGGGCCAGTCCGCCGCCGCTCGCCTGGATGAGTTCGAAGGTCCCCACGGCACCGCCGATACTCTGACCGCGCAGCTTGCTGCGGCGGAAGCAGCCCTGGTGAGCCTCGCCGACGAGCTGACGACCGCCCGCCGGGACCTGGCCGAGCGGATGCAGGAGGCGGTCAACGCCGAGCTGGCCGGCTTGGAGATGAAAGGCGCTCGCTTCGTCGTCGACCTGCAGCCGCGCGACGCCCCCGGCCCCACCGGCGCCGAGAACGTCGCCCTGCTGCTGATTTCTCATCCCGGAGCGCCTGCGCTGCCCCTGGGCAAGGGGGCCTCCGGGGGTGAACTGTCACGTATCATGCTGGCCTTGGAGGTCGTCCTGGCCGATGCCGCCCCCGGCGGTGCGCCACTCGATGCTGCGGACGGGGCGCCAATACACCACCAGCGCACCTTCGTCTTCGACGAGATCGATGCCGGTGTCGGCGGCCGCGCCGCTCGCGAGATCGGACGGCGCCTGGCGCGACTCGCCCGCCGCTACCAGGTGGTAGTGGTCACGCACCTCGCCCAGGTTGCCGCCTGGGCGGACACCCAGCTGGTCGTGCGCAAGGAGACCGCGCCCGCCAATGCGGGCAACACGGCTGTTTCGCAGCACACCGGGGAAGACCAACCGACCGTGCGCACCCGCGTCGAAGCCGTAACCGGCTCGGCTCGGGTACGCGAGCTCGCTCGCATGCTCTCGGGCCACGAGGACTCCGAGGCGGCCCTCCGGCATGCCGCTGAGTTGATCGCCGAGGCCCACGTGGCACAATCCCAGTCGTGAGGTTTCCGTTTCCGTTCCGCAAGCAGGCCCCGCCGGCATCTGACCGTCCCAGCGGCATGGTGCGGGTGGACGCGCGCACCAAGAAACTCACCAAACGCCTCCAAACCGGGGACATCGCCGTTATAGACCATGTGGATCTGGACCGGGTGGCGGCGGAGGCACTGGTTGAGTGCAAGCCGATGGCGGTGCTGAATGCGGCCCCCTCCGTCTCCGGCCGCTACCCGAACCTGGGGCCCGGCATCCTGATCGACGCCGGGATTCCACTCGTCGACGACCTCGGCCCCGACGTTATGCGGCTGCACGACGGGCAGCGCGTGACCATCGACCTCGACCCCGAGTCCGAGCACGCCGGGGCCGTGCACGTGCAGGGCCGGGGCACTCACCGCCACCACCGGCTCGATCAGGCGGACGCCGGCGAAACCGAGCCCGATGCGCGTGCCGACTCCACCATCCTCGCCGAGGGCACTATCCAGACCCGCGAGAGCATTGACGCACTCATGGAGTCCGCCAAAGAGGGACTGTCGGTTCAATTGGAGGCCTTCGCCGCCAACACCATGGAGTACATGCGCGGTGAACGCGACCTGCTCCTAAACGGCGTCGGCATGCCGGACATTCGCACTTCCATGTCCGGCAGACACGTGCTGGTCGTGGTGCGCGGCTACTCCTACAAGGAGGACCTCCAGGCCCTCAAGCCCTACATCCGCGACTACAAGCCCGTCATCATCGGCGTCGACGGCGGCGCGGACGCGGTCCTGGAGGCCGGACTCAAGCCGGATATGATCGTCGGGGACATGGACTCGGTGTCCGACAAGGCGCTGACCTCCGGCGCCGAGATCATCGTCCACGCCTACCGCGATGGGCGCGCCCCCGGCCTCAAACGGGTCGAGGACCTCGGCGTGGAACACACTGTTTTCGCCGCCACCGGCACCAGCGAGGACATCGCCATGCTGATCGCCGATGAAGCGGGTGCCGAACTCATCGTCGCCCTGGGCACCCACGCCACCCTGCTGGAGTTCCTCGACAAGGGGCGCGCCGGCATGTCCTCAACCTTCCTGACTCGCCTGAAGGTCGGCGGACGGCTGATCGACGCCAAGGGCGTATCCCGCCTGTACCGCACGCGCATCTCCGGCTGGCAGCTGGGACTGCTGGCGCTGGCGGGCCTGGTCGCCCTGTTCGTCGCCCTCGCCTCCACCCCCGCGGGCCAGACCTTCCTGGGACTGTCCGGCGCCGTATGGGACGATCTGGTCAACTTCTTCCGGTCCCTGGTTGGACTCACTCCGAACACACCCTCCGTCTGAGCAGTACAGGATCCTTCATGATCGACTTCCGCTACCACCTGGTCTCGCTCATCTCCGTCTTTCTGGCTCTCGCCGTAGGCGTCGTCCTGGGTGCCGGGCCGCTGCAAAACTCCCTCGGCACGGCACTGAACGACCAGGTCAGTTCCTTGCGGGCGGACCGCAACGACCTTCAATCCCGGCTGGAGCAGACCGAGGCGGCGGTCAATGACCGCGACGACTACATCACCTCCGCGGCCGACTCCCTGCTGCCCGGGGCGCTGGACGGGCGCAGCGTCGCCGTCGTCCTCATGCCCGAGGCCGAGGGCGACGACATCGACCAGGTCGTCACCGAAATCGAAACCGCCGGCGCCACCATCACCGGCCGGGTCACCCTGACCAGCGCCTGGGCCGAGACCGCCCGCGAGTCCTTCCGCTCCACCTACTCCGGCCAGTTCGGTCCCTACCTGGACGACGTGGCCGCGGACGGCAACGCCGTCCTCGGGCAGGGGCTGGCCACCGCGCTGACCCAAGAGGGGGAGGACGCCACGGCCCTGATGGAACTACTCACCGCCTCCGACACCCCACTGGTCACCGTCGATGCGCAGCCCTCCGCTCCGGCCGACATGATCGTAGTGATCGGCCCGCGGACCGTTGCCGCCGCGGATGGCAGCGAGCCGACCGCACAGGCCACACCGGAGCAGGACGTCGCCGCCTGGACCTCCGCACTGACCGGTGCCGCGTCGACCGCCACCACCGTGGTGGTCGGCGCCGGCGACGCCGCGGCTGACATCGTGACGGCGCTGCGCAATGCCGAGGCGCCGGTAACCACGGTGGACTCCATCGGGCAGGCCACCGCGGCCGTGTCCACCCCACTGGCGCTGGCCGCCACCGCCACGGGCACGGTGGGCAGCTACGGCTTCGACGACGGCGCGGATGCCGTCATCCCGCCCATCTCCCGCTGACGCCGATTACGCTTGCAGCCATGACGCGACCCACGCCGACGTCGGACGGCTCCTGCTGCGGCCCCGCAATCGTCGCGGCCGCCTCCGCGATCACCACCGCGGCCGTATCCGCCGCCCTGGGACGTGCAGGTTCCCGGTTGCGGCGTCGCCTCGAACGTACGAACTTCCACGGTCGCGCTGTCAGCCTGCGCGGCGGCGTGGGCGCTGCGGCCGGTGCCGCCGCGGCCGGTGCTTGCGCGGGACGCCTCCTGTACGACGCTAACGTGCCCGCCGGCGCCAACGTCGCGATCGCGGCCGTGACCGCGACCACGGCCGCTGGCGCTGCGGGGCTGGTCGATGACCTCGACGCCGGCGCGCACGACGGCGACGCCCCCGCCAAGGGCCTGCGGGGACACCTGGCGGCACTGCGCCGCGGACACGTCACCACCGGCGCCCTCAAGGTTGCGGGGATCGGCGCCGGGGCGTTGGTGGCCGGCGGCCTGATCACTCGCGGGAGAACCCAAGCCGGTGCGCTGACAGCGGTGGCGGACGCCGCCGCCAACGCCGTCGTCATCGCGTCCTGGGCCAACCTGCACAATCTGCTGGACCTGCGCCCCGGCCGCGCCCTGAAGGCGGCCGTGCTGACCGCGGTGCCGCTGCTGGCCGACCGGCGTCCGAGCGCCGCCGCCGGTCGCGCCCTGGCCGCCGGCACCCTCGGGGTAGCCGGGGCGGCCCTGCCGGAGGACCTGGGGGAGACGACCATGCTGGGGGACACCGGCGCCAACGCCGTGGGTGCCCTGGTGGGAACGGCCCTGGCCGCCCACCCCCGTGTCGGCGTGCGGGTGGCGGCCGCTCTGGCCGGGACGGGGCTGGTCCTGGCCAGCGAGCGGGTCTCCTTCACCCGGGTGATCGAGGGCAACCGCTTCCTGTCCGCCGTCGACCGCTGCGGACGCCGGACCTCGTGACCGGCAAGAAGCCGACGACAGTCGTGTCCGCGCAAGCCGCTCCCGCCGTCACCGGCCCCCGGCGGGCGGTCCTGGGGGCAGCCGGCGGCGTCGCCGGACTCACCCTGGTCTCACGTGCGCTCGGCTTCCTCCGCTGGATCGTGCAGGCGACCACGGTGGGAGCCGGCACGGTGGCCGGTGCCTACGCCACCGCCAACCAGGTACCCAACGTGCTGTACGAGGTGGTGGTCGGCGGGGCACTGGCCGCAACGGTGGTCCCGCTGCTGGCCGCCCCGATCAGTGCCGGACGCGATCATGACGTGGCCCGCACCGCCTCCGCACTGCTCACCCTGGTTCTCCTGGTACTGACCCCACTGGCCGTGATCCTGGCTGCTTGTGCGGTCCCGATCGCCGGCTGGTTCCCCGTCTCCCAGGGCGTGGATCCCGGCCTCCAGCGGGACCTGGTGGCGGCGTTCCTGCGCATGTTTGCCGCGCAGATCCCCCTATACGGCATTGGTGTGGTGCTCACCGGCGTGCTGCAGGCCCACGGCCGCTTCACCTGGCCGGCTCTGACTCCGGTCCTGTCCAGCCTGGTGGTGATCGCCACCTACGCGGTCTACGGGACTCTGGCCGACGGCGCGGAGACGGCCTCACCGGCGGCACTGCAGCTACTCGGATGGGGCACCACGCTGGGGGTGGTCGCACTGTCCCTGCCATTGCTGTGGCCCGTACACCGCCTGGGTGTGAGCCTGCGGCCCACCCTGAGCCTGGGGCGCGCCGAAGCGGCCAGGGCACTGCGTCTGGGGGGCGCCGGGGTGTGGACACTGCTCGCCCAGCAGCTCAGCGTCCTGGCTGTGCTGGCGCTCGCCCGCGCCGGCGGAAACACCGGCACCGTCGCCGTCTACCAGTACACGCAGGCTGTGTACGTGCTGCCCTATGCAGTGCTGGTCGTCCCGGTCGCCACCGTCATCTACCCGCGGTTGGCCGCTGCCTTCACTCGCGCCGACGGCGACGCGCTCCCGCTGACCGCCCGCTCCACCGCGTTGGTTACCGGCGTGGCCGTGGCCGGGGCGGGCATGCTGCTGGCTGCCGCCGACGGCGCCGAACGCTTCTTCGCTTTGTTGGCCGACGTGGGCGGTATGGGGGCCTCTCTGGCCCTGCTGGCACCGGGCCTGGTCGGTTACGCCCTCATTTACCAGGTCACTCGGGCGCTGTACGCCGCCGACCGGGCCCGTGGGGCCGCGTGTGCCGCGGCTGCCGGCTGGCTCACGGTCTCGTTGGCGTCCTGGGCGGCAGTGCGGCTGCTGGCTCCGCACGGCGGAGACGGGGTGGCCACGCTCAAGGGCCTGGCCCTGGGCACGACCATCGGCATGTGTGTGGCCGGCATCGGGCTGCTGGCTGCGCTGGCCTGCCGTATGGGGGTGCGGGTGCTGGCCCCGACGGCGCGCGTACTGGCATTGACGCTGCCCGTCGCCGCCGTGGCCGGGTTCGCCTGCAACTGGCTCAGCCGCCAGCCCGAAACCGTCGCCGGCGGGGTGGCCGTGGCGCTGGCCGGAGCCCTGTTCACCGCCGCGGCGACCGGGGCCGCCATATGCGTGGTGGACCGCGAACTGCTGGCCGCTCTGCGCCGCCCCGCGCATCCGGACACCGGCGTTCGCGGCGCAGGTGGAGCACCTGAGTCACAGGAGACGAAATGAGCCTGCCTAACGACACCCCATCAACCGCCCCGGATACCTCTCCCGCGGAGTCGGGGGAGGCACGGGCCCGGCTGCGCATTTTGGAGGTTTCCGGCAGTGCCGCCGGCGGCATGCGCGCCCACGTCGCCGAGTGCGCCAGAATTCTGGCCGGGGCGGGACACGACGTGATTGTGGAGGCACCGGCCGACGTGCTGGATGGCGCCGACTTGGGACAGGCACGGGCCGAGCTGCTGACGATCGGCGCACGTCCCGCACCCGGTGACGGCGTCGTCGTGGCCCGCCTACGTCGACTTGGCCGCCGCGCCGATGTGGTTCACGCCCACGGGCTGCGCGCCGGTGCCCTGGCGGCGCTGGCCCTGGGCGGGCCGCGACGGGGCCGGGCCCGTCTGGTAGTGACCATCCACAACCTCCCCGTCGGGGGGCGCCTGACCACCGTCGTCGGGAACCGGCTGGAGCAGCTGGTGGCCGGGCGCGCCGACCACATCCTCGCGGTCAGCCCGGATCTGGCCGAGCGTCAGCGCAGCCGCGGCGCGCAGCGTGTCGAGCTCGCCGTCATCCCCGCGCCTCGGCGCAATACCGAGGGTCTGGCCCCGCGCGCCTCCTCCGTCGAGTCCGCCTGGCGGGGCGCCCCCACGCGGATCCTCACGGTGGCTCGGCTGGCCCCGCAGAAGGGTCTGGACCTGCTGCTGGACACTGCGGCCCTGCTGGCGACGCCCGCCGTATCCGACGCCGCGGCAACAGACTTGGTGTGGGCGGTCGCCGGCGAGGGACCGGGACGGGCAGCCGCCGAGGCCCGTATCCACGCCGAGTCATTGCCCGTGAACCTGCTGGGCCGGCGGGAGGACATGCCCGCGCTGATGGAAGCGGCCGACGTCGTCGTGCAGACCAGCCTGTGGGAGGGACAGCCCATCGCGCTGCAAGAGGCCATGCAGGCGGGCGCTGCGATCGTCGCCACCGACGTCGGCGGGACCGCCGCCACCGCCCACGGCGGCGCGATCCTGGTACCGCCGCAGCCGCAGGCCCTGGCCGACGCGATCACCGGGTTGCTGGCCGACGCCGAAGCCCGCGCGCAGGCGCGGGAACGAGCTCGACAGGCGGCCGAACTCCTGCCCGACGAAGCCGATCTGCGGGCACAACTGCAAGCCGTCGTCGCCCACCGCTGAAACGCCGAGAATCGGAGGAGAGAACAGTGAATCGAGAAAGTCTCAGGGACACCCACGATCTGACACGCCGCGTCGTGAGCCACGAGCGCGCCTGGTCGGGGCCGATCTTCGCCGTCGACGATGACTCGGTGATACTGGGCGACGGGCTCGCCCCGGTGCGGCGGCAGACGGTCGCCCACCACGACGCCGTGAACATTGTGGCGCTGCGGGAGGGGAATGACTCCTCGCAGCCGGATGCGGCCGCTGAGATCCTCATGGTGCGCCAGTACCGCCACCCCGTGCGGGCCATGCTGTGGGAGATCCCGGCCGGGTTACTGGATGTGCCGGGGGAGCAGCCGCTGGCCGCGGCGCAGCGCGAACTCGCCGAGGAGACCGACTACGCCGCCGCCCGCTGGGACGTGCTGGTCGACTCCTACGCCTCACCCGGATTCACCACCGAGGGGGCACGGTCCTTCCTCGCGCGTGAACTCACACTACTGCCGGCGGAGGAGCGGATTCCCCGGGAGGCCGAGGAGGCCGAGTTCGAGCCCACCTGGGTGCGTTTCGACGACGCCGTGGACGCGGTCATGCACGGCCTGCTGCACAACCCCTCCACCGTCATCGGGATTCTCGCCGCCGCACGCGTGCGCGACCTCGGTTACACGGGCCTGCGGCCCGCCGACGCCGCCTGGCTGCGGAGCCCGGAGAGTCTGTGAAGGCGCGCAACCGGCGGATGGTGTCATAACGGACTACGACTTTAAGCTGGAGAATGTCCTGGTGTTGGTTCACACGGCCAAGTCGGCCCGCGGAGGGCGAAGCTCGTGTGTCGGTCCTCCGTCCTCGCCATGGGGTAATCACCATTAGTCTTTTTTGATCTCGATCGCACCGGCTTCGCCTTTCGCGCCATCCTCCCCTAAGATCCTGGCTTGCCCTCTGTTAATACCGGTATCGATAGCTGTCTCCGTATCGATGATTATGTTGTCCGGGTCATGATCATCTCGTTTGATGTCAGTGGCCCAGTTGTGGACCTGATCGTTCTGATCGTCGGTCGGGGGCACATCGAGGTTGAAACTGGTGGTGCCATCATCGTTGGTGACACACCACGTGTAGGACTCGTGAGTGTATTCATCCTGGCAGTACTCGGGGTTGAAGGCATCGGGGTCAGTTATGAGTCCTTGGTTGACGGCTTCTGCGTACGCCTGAGTTTCAAGTGTGGTACGAGTGTTGGGGAGAGGGTCGTCGAATTCGGGCAACTCGTCCGAGGCGACCAAGTCGACTAAGGGCTTGGCCACGGTGCTGCCGATTCTGTAAGACCAAGGTGGCTTGGGGCCTCCCACAATGGTGGTTGCCAATGTGAACCCTAAGCCTATTGCCTTCTCGGCGGCCTCATGTTCCGCTGTTGCTGCATCTTCCAGGTCCGTCAGGCGCACGCTGCCAATCGCGTTGAGGTACCCGTATACGGTCCCGGCATCATGATACTTGCTCTTCAGGCTGGAGGCATCTTCGACGTTGGAATGGTCTTCCAATGCGGCGTCGGTGAATGCAGTGTATATGGTGGTGGAGGCGACCTCATTGTCGATGACTCTGTAGATGAGCGTGGTGTACAGGTCGGTGTCCGTATAGTCACGATCCCCGTCGGTATGCAGGTCCAGTCCTTCTGGCGATCCACCATCGGCGATCTTGAGGCCCTGATCAGACGTGTTGGCAATCACTACAGACAAGTTCTCCTTCATAGTATCGGTGTAGTCATCAAAAGGCACGTCGTAGGCGAACTCCATAGATCTAGAGATGACCCAGGTTGCAGCGGCTGCCTTCCCGGAATCTTCACTACCGCGCATGGAGGAGGCGCTTGCCATCGTTGCGGTGAGGACGTTGAGTCCGTTGCTCTGACCCGGATAACGGGTGCTGAGCATTTCCCACCGCGTTTCTGCCTGCTTGCCTGGTTCCCACTGCCCATACTTAATCTCGCCGTCAGCGCTGAGATACATTAAGGCGGCCTCGGGGTTGTTTCCCATTGCGTACAGGACGCCAGATAACGGGTCAAAGGAGTGTCCATCCAAATACGAGCCGAGTCGCTGTCTTGCGTAAGAAGATGCCTCGGCGTCTTGGATGTCACGGGTCGCGGAGACAGATCGGACTGTATTCCAGTCAATTTCCTCAAGGTTATCGGCGAGGGCGTTGAGGAAAGTGCTATTGAACTCAAGGTCGCTTACATGGTCGTCGTCGGCGTCGTGCCCTCCAACGATGGCGTTAAGTACGGTTATGCGACCCCACTCGCCTACGCCGTCAACGGATTCGGCGATGGTTGTGGCCATCGACTCGCACATATCGTCGTCCCATCTGGTGGACGCAGAGGCCAAGAGTACGCCTAGGAGATCAGCGAGTTCGTCGGCGTTGTCTTTGCTGGAAGCAACATGGGTGTTTGAGGCAACATCGAGTGGAAGTTGAGTGAGGTTCTCTGGTCCTATGGCGTTGATCAGCGCGGCAGCGTAGGCGGGATCGTCAGATCGTCCCCGTATGGCTTCTATGATCTGGCTGTACGAACGACCGTTTGATTTGGTCATGTATGGGCCGGTGACAGTTTGCAGATCGTGCGCGTCGATGGTGGCTTGTGACCAAGCGGCCAGGTCGTCGATCGTGTTGATGGTGGTCTCGTCGGGAACCTCGCAGCTGATATCCCCGTGCGCGTTCATACTGCCGACGCCGGACTCGTTTACCGCGACGATCGCGTCTTTGGCATTCTCCAGATCATCTGCCCTGCTTCTGACGCAGTCGATCGCACCTCTGGCGTCGGTCCGAAAATCGGAAAGATCCATAGGATCATGCTCATCCGCGCACTTGTTGTCTATGCTGGTGACGGCGGCGGCGCAGGAGTTTGAGAAATCACGTAGGTCTTGAATCGCGGTTGCCAATTTGTCAGCGTTCAGAATGACTACAGCCATGAGTATGTCGCCCTCTTATTTGTTCTTGGTGTCGGTTGCTTGTTTCGTCATAGCTAGTTGGGCCATTCGGCTGCTGGGTCACTCTCGTCGATGTCCTCGGGCAAAGAGTTCTTTTGCTCGTTAATCGCGTCTAGCAGATTACTGAATATGCTATCGACCGCATCAACATCGAGTTTGGTGTCTTCAGTCGAAGTATCCGCCAATGGGCCGGCCCATGTATCAGGGGCGTTGATGGCGGAGCCGTGCTCCTGCCCCGGTGAGGATGTCCACGGCAACCATGAAGGTGCATTTGTGGAGAATCCCAACTCGGAGTTCTTTCGCGAGACGTGTCCGCTCAGACGTTCAAGCGCCTCACGCTTCGGATTGGTAACCATTATAACTGCCTCCATTTAGAACGGGCGTTGGCTCGAGCTGTTTCATTACGGTTGAGTCCAGAAGGTTCATGGTTGTTTGGTTGGTTGGGTGTTGAGGGTTTGGATTTCAGCGACGGGGATGGTGGTGGTTGTGGATGTGGTGTGGGTGTCCATGGTTCCGGTGGCGCCGTCGGTGGCGGTGTAGGTGATCGCGTAGGACACTTTGATGTCCACCGGGGTGACGCTGTCCTTGAAGTGCGCGCTGGACCGGTTGAACACGATCTTGCAGTCGGTGCCCTTGGCGTCGTTCTCTTCAGTCCAGGGGATGCCGAAGCCGGTGCAGGTGGCGGTGCCGTCCTTGGGCTGGAGGGTCAGCATGGAGGCCGTGGCGGTGATTGTGGCGGTCGTCGACCCCGCGGTGGCGGTCACAGTAACCTCCTTTGGGGTATCACCCGTGGCCCACACCCAGGTATCCATACCCACGATCGTGGCCCCCACATCCCCGACGCTGGGGTTGTAGCCGATCGTGGCGGTCGGGATCGTCACCGCATCCCAGGCCGCCCGCGCCAACGTCTCACCATCCACCTCCGGAGCGGGAGCAGACTCGCCTGCGGGAACATACACGGGGCCATTCGAGGTGAATTGCCCGAGAAGCTGCTGGAACTCCTGCGCATCGTCGCCGTTGTAGTACGTCCAATCGCACCACGGCAGGTACCAGTGCCCCTCAGTGTCATCGGCGTAGGAGCCGTAGTCCGGATACATGCCCTTGATGATTTTGTCATTCTCCGGCCGACCGCCATGAACTGAGGCCTGTCTGAGGGCCTCACCCGAATCGAGCCACTCGGCAACCTCCTCACCCGTCCTGTCCTGCCTATACCAGCACACCGGATGCACCGCGGCAGTCACCGACTGCGACGACACCGTCGCGCCACCCGAGCCGGATCCGTCTGCCGCAGCCGACGTGTACTGGGCGGTAACCGTCATAGTCACCGAACCATCCTCGCTAGCGGACACCGAGCCGGAAGACGAACCCGAACCGGCATGGACGTCTTGGATCTCTTTTGCCCAAGCACCCGGGACAAACCCGGCCGACACGGCGAGGAACAATAGCATGACGCAAGCTATCGGCAGCGATCGAGTTCTGAAGTTCGCCATTTTCATGCCACACATTCATTTACGGTCAGAGTTGTTTCATCCGATTCCTTCCAAGTCCCATCCTCGTATGTCATGGTGATAACCGTCTCATAACGGCCTTGGAGGGTCTCGGGATTGCTGATGTCGTTCCCGTCCGCATCGTAGGCCACAAGATCCGATTGATCGCCGCAGATCGCGACCTGTGCCCCCACGTAGTCGACAGCGGTGACCACCTTAACCGAAACTCTGACCGTCCCATCGGTATGTCCATCACCGAGTTCCTCGAAGCCGTTCTTGAGCCTCTGGTATGCCTCTGTAGTCATGAGTGGTTCGGCGTTTTCTACGCCGGTGCGGGTGAACCAGATGTTCCAGGTGACCTGGTCGTAGTTGATGAAGGCCTTCAGGACTTCAGTCTGCTGCTCATCCAGATCCTCAGGGATAGAGGTAACCACGTACCGGTCGGTGGACAACGACTCCGCCGTCACCACACCCGCAGCCTCCGCCGAGGCCGCAGCCGACGCAGACGCCTCAGCGGCGGCAGCCGACTCCGACGCCTCCGCCGACGCGGCAGCCTCCGGATCATAAGTAGGGATATTCAAGGGGTTGTCATCCGACTCAGACGAGCACGCCACCAGGGGTGTGCTTGTGAGCAGCAGCGCCAGCAGGCCTGCCGACAGACGGCGTCGGCGGGGGCGAGTGGTGGGTGATGGCGGCTGTATGTCGGTCCGGCCGATAGTGATGGGGTGGCTTGGCGTCATTGAAAGCCTCTGCAGTGTGAGGGTTGGATCGCAGGCTGTGTGTGGTGCGGACTTCGGAGGACGTGTGTGTTTTGGAATGATGGTCTTAAGAGGCAGGGGCGGTCGGCGTGCCGGATCATGCAACCCGAACGCCGACCGCCCCATGCGTGTCGCTTGCGAGGAGACTCAGCCGTCGTACGAAGCGACGTCAGCGAGATCCGCGGCGTCAGTCACGCCGTTGGCCGCAGCGATGTTGTTGTGGTTGCGCGCCACGTCCGTCGCGGCGTCGGCCAGGACGGCCTCGAAGGCGGTGAGCTTGGGCTTGAACTCGTCCCAGGCGGCGCGGAAGGACTGCGCGTTGGGGCTCTCCCAGTTCGCGTTCTGCAGTGCCGTGTCCGTGTCCGAGTGGATCGAGTGGGCGGAGTCCACATCGGTCTTGAGGGTGTTGTAGAGAGTTTCAAGGGTGTCGAGATCTGCGGTGGTAGTTGCCACTAGTAACTCCTCGGGTTCAGGTTCGGATACATCTCTGTCGCTTGTCTCTATCGCTTGAGAGATGGGTACGTGATGATGCTCGCGTACCGGGTAACTGTTAGGGTTCCATGCCGAGGATGTCGGCGCAAGCGCTTCGGGTAGAACTACCCATGCGAGGCGTCGGAGGCTTCGAGGTGTAACTTCGAGGATGCGGCTAGATTCTGCGGATTTGTGCCCTCCGCTGGCCGGAAGTGTTGTCATTGCCTCAAGCGTGCTCGCAAAGTTGTCATGGTGTGACCGGGGGACTCGAGGTAACGTACGTCCGTCTCATCCTTTCTCCCAAGCGAGGTTTCCAACATGTCTCAGCCCCAGGACGGGCGTGTCCTTCGGCGTCGTGACCGCGATGCCCGTGGTGTGTCGTCCAGCCGTGCTCGGCGTGAGCGGACCGCGTCGCGCCTGCCTGCGGCCCCCGGTGAGAGGCGCCCGTTGTTGGCCGCGCTGGCGGTGCTGCTGATCGTGGGCGGGGCGCTGCTGGCTGGATTGCTTGCTACTCGCGCCGACCATCGAGTCGAGATGCTCGCAGCGGCCCGCACGGTCGCTGCTGGCGCGGTAATCACCGAGGATGACCTCGTCTCGACGCCTGTCTCGTCCACACTCGACACGCTCATCCCCGCCAGCCAAGCTGAGCAGCTGGTCGGGCAGACGGCGCGGACAGAGATCGCCGAGGGCCAGCTGTTCGACACCTCTCAGCTGCTGAACTCGCCATTGCCCGGCGACGGCACCCAGGTGGTCGGTGTCTCGCTTGAGATCGGTAGATTCCCCGCGGGGGGCTTGGCTGCGGGCGATGTGGTGGACGTGGTTGACACCGGCAGCGGCGCCGTCACGGTCCGCCATGCGCAGGTGCTCACTGCGGTCTCCACCTCCGGTTCGGACAATGACTGGACTTCCGGTTGCGTGCTGTCCCTGATTGTCGATGAGGCCGACGCCGCCGCGCTCGCCCAGGCCGGCGCGGGCGGGAGCATAGCCGTGGTCCTGACCGCCACCGACCAGCCGATCGGAGAGAGCTGATGCTGATCTCGGTCGCCTCCGCCAAGGGCTCGCCCGGCGCCACCACCGCAGCGCACGTGCTGGCCGCCATCTGGCCGCGTGACGTGCGCCTGGCCGAACTGGACCCGGCCGGCTCGGACCTGATGTACAGGCTGCGTACCCAGTCCGGCCACCCCATCGATTCCTCGCGGGGTCTCGTCTCGCTGGCTGCCGCGGCACGACGCGAGTCTCGGGCTGCTCTGGATGAGCACTTGACCGCCGTCGACGGTGGCTTGAAGGTGCTCGTCGGCCTGGCCCGTCCTGATCAGGCGGCAGCCATAGGCGCCGGCTGGTCGGCCGTCGCCCATAGCCTGCGTGGCACGACCGACGTCATCGCCGACGTCGGGCGACTCACACCGGGCGCCCCCAGCCTGGCCGTAGCGCTTGCCTCCGATCGCCTGCTGCTGGTGAGCCGCCCAGGAGTCGACCAGTACGGGCACCTGCGTGAACGCCTGCGCTGGATCACCGAGGAGACGGCGCACCGAGCCGAGCGGCCCGAACTCGGCGTACTGCTCGTCGCCCGCTGGAAAGAGCGCCACGAGGCGCAGGCCCTTGGCCAGCTGTTGCAATCCGGAGGTTTGGACGTACCGGTGGTTGGCGTTCTCGCGCATGACGATGCGGCGGCGGACGCCCTGTCGGGACGGCGACCCCGCCCGCTGCAGAACACGCTGTTGGTGCGTTCCGCCCGGGAACTCGCCGCCGTTCTGGCGGGATTGGTGGTGCGGCGATGAGTGTGGACCAGAACCTCGTACGCACCATGCGCGAGCAGGTTGCCGACCTACTCGCCAAGCAGCGGCACGACGACGCCGCCTCCGGCATTCCGCCCATGACTCCGGAGGACGAGCGCCAGTTCGCCCGGGCCCTGATCGGACGTGTGCTGGAGCAGTACGCGCGCACCGAGATCGCCGCCGGACGCAGTCCCCTGGACGCCCAGGCGGAGGAAGAGGTCTCCCAGGGCATTCATGCCGCCCTGTTCGGCGTCGGGCGGCTTCAGCCTCTCTTGGAGGACCCCGACGTCGAGAATGTCGACATCAACGGCTACGACAACGTCTTCATCCAGTACGCCGATGGGCGGGAGGAACGCGGGGCGCCGGTAGCCGACTCCGACGACGAGCTCGTAGAACTGGTCCAGGTACTCGGCTCCTACTCGGGTCTCGCCTCCCGCCCCTTCGACTCCGCCAACCCACAGCTCGATCTGCGGCTACCGGACGGCTCGCGCCTGTCGGCCGTTATGGACGTGTGCTCCCGCCCCGCCGTCTCGGTACGCCGCGCCCGCCTGGACAAGGTGGGACTGGATGAGCTCGTGGGCCTGGGCACCATCAGCCCCCGGCTGGCCGCCTTCTGCTCGGCCGCGGTGCGCGCCCGCAAGAACATCATGATCGCCGGTGCCACCAACGCCGGCAAGACCACCTTCCTGCGTGCGCTGGCCAATGAGATCCCGCCGTCAGAGCGGCTCATCACCGTTGAGCGTGCGCTCGAGCTCGGCCTCGGAGAATTCTCTGACCTGCACCCCAACGTGGTCGCCTTCGAGGAGCGCCTGCCGAACTCCGAGGGCGCCGGCGCCATCACCATGGCCGACCTGGTGCGGCGCTCGCTGCGCATGAATCCCTCGCGCGTGATCGTCGGTGAGGTACTGGGAGACGAGATCGTCACCATGCTCAACGCCATGAGCCAGGGCAATGACGGCTCCCTGTCCACCATCCACGCCAACTCCTCGGCGGAGGTGTTCAACCGCATCGCCACCTACGCCATCCAGTCCGCCGAGCATCTGCCACAGGACGCCACCAACCTGCTGATCGCGGGCGCCGTCGACTTCGTCATCTTCCTCACCCGTGAGAACCGCTTCAGTGAGGGCGGCTCCATGCGCCGTTATGTGGCCTCCGTGCGCGAGGTCAATGGTGTCGACGGACGGGTGCTGTCCAGCGAGATATTCGCCGACGACGGCTCCGGTCACGCCCAGCCGGCGGCGCCCATCGAATGCATCGCCGATCTGATAGAGGCCGGCTACGACCCGGTTGCCACGTATGCGCGGGGGGCCTGATGCACAACTCGACCGCCATGGCAGCCCTGCTCGCCGGCGCCCTCGTGGGTGCCGGAGCCTTCCTACTGATCATCTTCATCATGGGCGTCGACCCGCTTCCCGCCCATACCTCGCACACCGAAGCCGGCCGCAAGCCGCTGATCCGGCGGGACCTGCGCCGGATCCTGCTTGCCGCCGGAGTCGCCCTCGCCGTGCTGGTGCTGACCCGCTGGGTCGTGCTCGCTGCGGCGGGCGGTGTGCTCGTGCTGGTGTGGCCACTGCTGTTCGGTGGCGCCCGCCAGGAGCGGGAGGCAGCCGCGAAGGTGGAGGCGCTGGCCGCCTGGGCGGAGTCACTGCGCGACACGATCGCCGGCGCAGTCGGCCTGGAACAGGCCATCCCCGCCACCGTCTACGCCGCGGCCCCGGCCATCCGCGAGGACCTGGCACTGCTGGCCGACCGGATGCGCGTGCGCGTGCCCATGGGTACCGCCCTGCGGCAGTTCGCCGACGATCTGGACGATCCCACGGCAGACCTGATGGTGTCCGCGCTGATCATGAACTCGCGGTTGCGTGGCCCCGGACTGCGTCAGCTGCTCGGTTCACTGGCCGACACCGCACGCGCCGAACTGGACATGCGCCAGCGAGTTTCGGCCTCCCGCGCCGGCACCCGTCGCTCCGCGCAGATCGTCGTGATCTTCTCCATCGTGGTGATGCTTGCGCTAGCGCTGTTCAACCGAAGCTTCGTGGAGCCGTACTCCAGCGTCCAGGGACAGCTGGTCCTGCTCGTGGTGGTGGGGCTGTTCGCCGTGGGTCTGATGTGGATGCGACGCCTGGCCGGCGTGGTCCTTCCGCGCCGTTTCCTGACCGTCACGAACGGGGGTGCCGCATGAGCATCTGGATTCTGGTCGGCGGTGCCGTCAGCGGGGCCGGCGTGCTGCTGCTGACGCTCATCCTCGTGCCGCCGCGGGTGCAGCCGGCTCCGGCACTGGCTGAGTTGGACACGCAGCGTGATGAGGCTCGGCTGCGCCGCGACGCCCGCCGCCTGAACCCGGCCGAGGGCGCGCTGCCGGATTGGTTGGACACGGTCGGCTTCCGCTCGGCGGCACTGCTAAGGCGCACCGGCATAGGCCTGGGCTCGCTGTCATCCGACCTGGCCATGGTGGGGCGGTCTCTGGAACGGCACCTGGTGATCTCGCTCATGTGCGGGTTGGCTGCATTTGCCGCGCCACTGACCCTGGTCGGGGTGGCTACCGCGCTCGGCAGCATCACCTCCTGGGAGACGCCCGTGCTGGCATGCCTGGTACTCGGCGCGCTCGCGGTCATCCTGCCCACCGTCAGGTTGCGTGGGCAGGCAGATGCGGCGCGCCGGGACTTCCGGCACGTGGTGGGCTCCTACTTGGACCTGGTGTCCATGTCCCTGGCCGCCGGTCGGGGCGTGCCCGAGGCCCTCGACTCCGCCGCGACACTGTCCGACGACCCGGCGATGGTGCGCATCCGGGATGCTCTGGCTGCCGCGCGCCTTCGCGGTGAGACCCCCTGGGCCGCCATGGGACAGCTCGGTGACCAGTTGCGGATTGACGAGCTGCGCGACCTTTCGGCCGCGCTCGCGCTCGTCGCCGAAGACGGCGCCAAGATCCGCGAGTCCCTGTCCGCCCGCGCCACCAGCATGCGGCGGCGTGAGTTGGCCGACGCCGAGGGCAAGGCGGGGGAGAGCTCGGAATCCATGCTGGTAGCACAGCTGATCATCGCGATGGGGTTCATCGTGTTCCTCGTCTATCCGGCCCTCGCCGGAATCATGGGAAGTACCTGACCGGGTACTCCCGCGCCACAAATCACCCAGAAAACCCTGCAGAAAGGAAATCACCATGCTCCGCCTAATGTGCACACTCCAGATCCTCGCCGGTACGGTTCGGGGCCGCCTGAACGCCCACGCCGGCGAAAAGGGCGCCTCCACGGTCGAGTGGGTCATCATCACCGGCTTCCTGATTGCCCTGGCCGCCCTGGTCGGACGCGTCGTTTACGGGCTGGTCCAGGACGCGTCCTCCAACCTCGAGGTGCCGACGATCGGCAACAACGGCGGCGGCGACAACGGGTGACCATGTCTGCCTGGATTTGCAAGCGACTGCGGGCGGAGACCGGGGCCTCCTCGGTGGAGCTCCTGGTCTTCTTCCCGCTGTTGATGCTCATCATCCTCATCACCGTGCAGGTCGCGCTGTCCTGGTACGGCCATGAGGTGGCCATCTCCACCGCCCGGGAGACGGTTCGGATAGTGCGCGACGGCGGCACCGCCCCGGCTCAGGTCGCTCAGGCCGAGGCCGACGGCGCTCGCTATGCCACGCGGGTGGGCAGCGGCCGTGCACTGACCGATGTCGACGTGCACGTCGACATAGACGGCGACGAGGCTCGGGTCACCGTGACCGGTGCCTCCATGGATATTGTCGCCGGCCTCGCCCCCGGCATCGAGGCCTCCGTCACCGCGCCGATCGAGACCTTCAGGGAGGACACATGAGGATCGCCGTGCGCACCTATTCCCGACGACGTGCGCGCCGTCGCCCCCGGTGGCGTGGCGAGCGCGGCACCATGTCGGTCGAAATGGTCCTTATCGCGCCCGCTCTGCTCATGGTGGTCATGCTCGTCGTCGCTGCAGGGCGCTGGGTCTCCGCGGAGGGCATGACCCAGGCCGCCGCCCGTGATGCCGCCCGCGCCGCCTCGATGGAACGCTCTGCCGGCACGGCGGCAGCGGCGGCCGCCTCCAGCCTGGCCGTAGCCGACACCGCCGCCGCCGAGTGCAGGTCCGACACGGACGTGTCCGGCTTCTCCCGTGGCGGCTCCGTGAAGGTGACCGTCAGCTGCCAGGTGCGGCTGGCCGACCTCGGGCTGGTCTTCCTGCCCGGCACCACAACCGTCACCTCCAGTTCGATCTCCCCGGTAGACACTTGGCGGGGAACCCGATGAACGCCTGTCGCAAGGAACGCGGATCCACCTCGGTATTCGCCGTAATCGTCGTTGCGGTGCTCATGGCCCTGGCCGGACTATGCATCGACGGCGGCCGGGTGCTCAATGCCCGTGCCACCCTGGCCGACACTGCCGAACAGGCCGCCCGTGCCGGCGCCCAACAGGTCTCCGCCGGGTCACTGCGTGGCGCTGGCGGAATCGGCCTCGATTCGGCGGGGGCACGTTCAGCAGCAGCCAGCTACCTGAATGCCACCGGCATCGGTGCGGACCGCTTCTCTGTTGTCACAACCGGCCAGGACGTGGTGGTCACGCTAGAGGACGACGTTTCCACGACCATGCTCCGCTTCGTGGGCGTAAGCACCGTGCACGTGAGTGTCTCCGGTGACGCCCACGCCGCAGTCGGCATCAACCAGGAGGAAATGTGACCCCTACACTTCAGCGCACGGCACCGGGTCCGGCTCGCTTCCGCGCGCCAACCCCGGAGCGGCGCGAGCCCCTGTGGCGCTCAATCCTGTCTGTGCTGGTGCTGGGGGCCGTAATCATCGGCCTGCCCTGCCTGCTGTTGTGGCAAGCTGGGCTGCCGCCGCTGCCGCGGCACCTGGACGCCTCACTGCTGACCCGCGCCGTCACCGCTGAGACCGTGCTCGGCGTGCTCAGCTGGGTGGTATGGCTCGCCTGGTTGCAATTCACTGTCTGCACCGTCGTCGAGGTGATCTCTGCGCTGCGCGGCCGCGGCCTGCCCGCGCATGTGCCGCTGGCGGGTGGCACGCAGGCACTTGTACGGCGGCTGGTGACTTCCGCGCTGGTGCTGGGCGCCGTCGCCGCTCCCGCTGCCGTCGCAGCGCCCGTGTCCGCCCCGGAACTCCCCCCGGTCGCGACCATGCAGACGCAGGCCGCCGACACGACGCCGTCACTGAGCCAGGCCGCTGCTTCCGCCACCAGCAGCGCGGACGGGCCAACCGAGGCGAGCTCCCCGGGAGAACAGGCTCAATCCGTCCGCTACATGCTCGGCGATACCGAGCTTCCCGCCGACATCGGGGCCGAACTCGTCGGGCAGCGCGTCTACGTGGTCCAGCCACCCGCCGGCCGCTATCACGACAATATGTGGGATATCGCCGAGCGCACCCTGGGCGACGGTCGTGCCTACCAGCAGATCTACGATCTCAACGTCGGCAGGGTCCAGCCCGACGGCCGCTCGCTGGAACTCGCCCGGCTCATTCAGCCCGGCTGGTACCTGATCGTGCCCGAATCCGCGCAGGACGTGGACCGCGTCGTCGCCGTGCCCGTCGAGGAGACCGCGCAGGCGGATGCCTCTGCGCCCAGTGCTACCGCCAGCAGTGACACCGCGGCGGGTACAAGCGATATGGTGGCGGCCGCCAGCAATGCGGCCGCCGCGGTGCCGGACGTGCCACCGGCCCAGATGCCCGCCATCGGCGCCCTCATGGCCGCCACCTTCACCGCCATCCTTGCCGATCGACGGCGCCGCGCCATAGCGGCGGCCCCGGGAGACGATGCGCTCGAACTCGAACGCCTCATGCGGGTGGGCGCCGACCCGGTCCGCGCGGACCGGTTGTATCGCATCCTGCGCTCGCTCGGCGCCGTGTCGGGGCGTCCCGAGCCCTACGCCGTCGTCATCGATGATGCGGCCTGCCGGCTGCTCCTGCCGCGCCCGCTCCCGCAACCGCCGCTCCCGTGGACCACCGACGACGACGGCTCTACCTGGAGCCTCCCGTCCGGGGACGAGCCGGCGGCGCCTGCCGGTGACGCGGACGGCGGCACAGCCCTGCCTGGACTGGTAACCATCGGACGCGACGAGAATGGGGCAGACATCCTCATCAACCTGGGGGCGGCGGACGGCGACGTGGTGGTTGGGGGAGAACCCACCATGGCCGCCGAACTCATTACCGCCCTCGCCCTCGAGCTCGGTACCAACCCGTGGTCACAGGGAGCCCTCGCATACACCCTGGGGCTGCCGGCGGTCCTGCAACGCATCGTCGGCGATCGCCTGCATGCTGTCGCCAGCCTCGACGACATCTCGCCGGCCCGGGCCGTGGACCCCGACAGCGTCCTCACCGGCCAGCGGCACACCCAGCAGACCTTCGTCCTGACCTCCGGTCAGGAAGCCACGAAACCGGGACAGCACGACCTCAGCCTCGTCAGGACCGGACCTTCTCGGGGTGCACGCTGGCGCATTGAGATCGATGCCTCCGGTATGGCGCGGATCGACCCGCTGGGCGTAGCCGTGACCGCCACCCGGGCAACGGGTGAGGAACTCGATGCGCTCGCCGGCCTGTTGGGCTCCGCGGCTCCCGCGCCTCCGGGAGACGATTCCCGTCCACCTGTGCCGGATCCGCCGCAGCCCCCGCTGTCCACGGTGGCGCTACGTTCGGCCGCCATCAGGATCCTGGTGCTGGGCCCTGCCAGCGTCGACGCTCCGGGGACGGTCGACCCGGACCGCCGCGATCGGCTCACCGAGGCGGCGATCTGCCTCGCCCTGCACCCGCGGGGCATCCGCCCGGAGGCCCTCGGTGCCATGCTCTGGCCCCTCGGCGTCACCGGCGACGTGGTGGCCGCCATGGTGCGGCGCCTACGCGACTGGCTTGGCACCGACTCCCAGGGCATCCCGCATGTGCGCCAGGACGAGGAGGGACGACTGCTTCTCGGCCCGGACGTCGTCTGCGACTGGGACGTGCTGCGCTCCTTGCTGTCCGCCTCCCGACGCAGCGATATCCACCGCGAGGCAGAACTGCTGCTCGAGGCGCTGCGACTGGTGCGCGGTCCGGTGGGCGCTGGGATTCCGGCCGGCGGCTACGCCTGGCTGGCCCGTGTGCGCACCGCTCGCCAGGCCGACGCGCTCGTCACCGACGCCGCACACCGGGCCGCCCAATTACTGCACGACACCGACCCCGACGGGGCGGCGCTCGCGGTCGACACCGGACTACGGGTGGTCGACCTCGACCAGCGCCTGTGGCGGGATCGCTTGCGCCTTGCGGCCGCCCGCGGGCAGGACGAGCTACTCGACGAGGTTGCAGCCCTACTGAACGCCACCGGCGCGGACGAGGTCGCGGAAGTGGATCCGGCTACCGCGGCCCTCGTCGAGGAACTGGCCCCGGGCGCCTCTGTCCGCCGCGCCACCGCCTAAAGCAAGTAATCATGCGCGTACTGCTCAGTGTCCACCCCACCGCCGCCGACGGGCGACAGCCCCGCGACCTGATCGTCACCGCCCAACCGGAATCAACGGTCAGGGAGCTTGCCGACGCGCTCGATCACGCGCTGGTCGGCACGCCCGGCGGAGAGCTTCCGGAGCAGCCGCTCAAACTCGTGGTTGCGCGTCAGGACGATGTGCGCGAGCCACGCCGTCCGTCCCCCTCCCTGTGGACCGGCTCCACCCGATTGGACCCGGGGGCCAGGCTGGGGGAGGGGGCCGTGCACGACGGCATGGTGCTCGGCCTGGGCGGTCCCGCCAACCTGCCCGATGACGACGAGCCCGACGGCGTCGTCGAACTGCGGGTCGTCTCCGGCCCGGGCGCGGGCGCGGTGCACCGTCTTGGGCTGGGGCGCTACACGATCGGGGGTGCCGATGCCGACGTCCGCCTGGAGGAGCAGGAGGCCGGTGCCCTGGTTGACCTTGTCGTATTCTCCGGCGGCCGCGCCGTGCTCAGCCCGCGGGACGAGGCTGTTGACCGGCTCATGGAACCCGCCCCACTGCGGAAGCACGCCTTGCCGGGGCCGCTGGTCCTGGGACTGAAACGGGAGCCTGTCCTCGAGCGCCGGCGCGGAAGCCGGAGAAGCCGGAAGAAGGACGAGACCGACGCGGAGACCGTCAATACTCTGGAGGAACAGCAGCCCGACGCCCCCCGCAGCTTCCTGGAACTGGATCGCCGTGCGCTGCAACCCGACACCGTCTGGGAGGACGGAGCGGTGCTGTCCGTCGGGCACAGCCAGCTGGTCATCGGCCCGGTGCCAACCGCGGACGCGGTAGCCACTCCAACTCCGGGCGAGCCCACCATCGACTTCAACCGGCCCCCGCGCCTGGCCCGCCCCACGCGGGAACGGGTATTCACCCTGCCGCGTGAGCCCCAGCAGCCCCGCAAACCGCCATTTCCGTTCGCGCTGCTCCTGTCGCCACTGGTGATGGGCGGCGGCCTGTACCTGATGACCCACCGGACGACGACGCTGTTGTTCGTGCTGCTGTCCCCGCTCATGATGCTGGCCAACCGCATGCAAGGCCGCTCCAGCCGCAAGCGCGTCTACCGTGACGAAGTGCGGCGCTACCGCCAGCAGAAGGCCGCGACCGAGTCCGCCGCCCACCGGGCCCTACTGGAGGAACGCGGCCTGCGCCGCCTTGACTCTCCGGACCCGGCGGAGGTCCTGCTGCGAGCCACCGGCCCCCGTTCGGGGCTGTGGGAGCGCCGCCCCAGCGACCCGGACTGGCTGGACCTGCGCCTGGGCACCGCGGACGTGCCCAGCGAGGTTGTCCTTCAGGACCCCACCCGCGCCTCATACGAGGAGCCGCTGCGCTGGACCGTCCCAGACGTCCCGGTGACGCTTGGACTCGGGCGGCTCGGCGCCGTAGGCGTTGCCGGAGAGAAGCGGCACCGGGTGGCCGCATGGCTGGTGGCCCAGGCATCCGTGCTGCACTCCCCGGCCGAGCTGGACCTGGTCATCCTGACCGACCCGGGACGGCAGGATCCGGGCCGGTCCGAGTGGGACTGGGCGCGTTGGCTGCCGCACCTGCGCACCCCGGAGGGTGTCGGGGCCAGGGCGCGCGTAGGACTCGACGAGGAGACCGTCACCCGACGCATCAACGAACTGCTTGAGACCATTGAGTCCGGCCCGGCGGAAGGGATCAGTGGACGCCCCGGCCGCATCCTGGTGGTGCTGGACGGGGCGCGGGCACTGCGCCTGGCTCCCGGCATGGTGCGCATTCTGCGCGATGGCCCCCAGCACGGCATTCACCTGCTGTGCCTGGATACGGATCGGACAGCCCTACCGGAGGAATGCCGCGCCGTGGTCGCTACCGGGCCGGGCCCGGTGACTCTCGCAGAGACCGACCGCGATGAGATTGAGCAGGTCAACTTGGATCTCGTGCCCGCAGGGTGGTGTGAGCGGGTGGCCCGGGCCTTGGCCCCGATCCGTGATGTGTCCGCGGCCGCCGCGGAAGGCTCGATCCCCACCAGCTCCAGATTCTTGGACGTGGTCGGCATGCCCGAACCCAACGGCCAGAGTGTGCTGGAGGCATGGCAGCGGGTGGGGCGTACCACCCGAGCCATCATCGGAGAGGATGCGGAGGGATTGTTCGCCGTGGACATCCGCGCCGACGGGCCGCACGCACTGGTGGCCGGCACCACCGGCTCGGGTAAGTCCGAGCTGCTGCAAACCCTGATCGCCTCCCTGTGCGTAGGCAACTCGCCCGATGACATGACCTTCGTACTGATCGATTACAAGGGCGGTGCTGCCTTCAAGGACTGCTCCCGGCTGCCGCACACCGTGGGCATGGTCACCGACCTCGATGGGCACCTTACGGCCCGGGCACTGGAATCGCTCGGTGCCGAATTACGCCGGCGCGAACTGCAGCTGGCACGCGCCGACGCCAAGGACATAGAAGACTATGTGGCGGCCATGAAGCCCGGGGACGAGCCCATGCCACGGCTCATGATCATCATCGATGAGTTCGCCGCGCTCGTGGCGGAGCTGCCCGACTTCGTCACCGGTCTGGTGGATATCGCGCGCCGGGGACGCTCCCTGGGTGTGCACCTGGTCCTGGCCACGCAGCGGCCCGCCGGCGTGGTCTCCGCCGAGATCAAGTCCAACACCAACCTGCGCATCGCCCTGCGCGTGACCGACGAGGCCGATTCCGACGACGTCATCGAATCGGCGGCCTCCGCGCAGATCCCGCCGTCCATCCCCGGACGCGCATATGCCCGGCTGGGGCACGCCAGCCTACGGCAGTTCCAGGCCGCACGGGTAGGTGGGCGCCCCCGCGGCGCCCTGCCGCAGGCGGCGCTGCGCACCAGCGCCCTGACTTTGGCGGAGATGTCCCGTCCCGAGGCGGCCGCGCCCCAGCTGGAGGAGGACGTCTCGATCCCCACCGATCTGGCCACGCTCGTAGACGCCATGAACCGGGCCCACGAGGAAACCGGGCGGCCCACCCCGCACAGCCCGTGGCTGGCCCCTCTGCCCGAGAACGTGACCCTCGACCAGTTGGAGGAACGACAGGACGCCGAGACCTCGGGTGCGGATGCCACGCAGACGAGTGATGACGAGACGGCCACTCCAGAAGCCGAGGCCGAGCTGAGGGCGCGGGGCTTGCTGCCCCCGCTGATCCTCGGACTGGAAGACATCCCCTCCGAGCAGGCTCAGCGGGTGATGAGCTGGGACTACACGCGGGCCGGGCACCTCGGCGTAGCGGGGGCGGCGCGATCCGGTCGTTCGTCGCTGCTGCGTGCACTCGCCGTAGCGGCCGCGCGCACCGCCTCGCCCGAAGACCTACACATGTACGGCATCGACGCCGGTACCGGAGCGCTGTTGCCGCTGGTCTCCCTGCCACACACCGGCGCAGTGGTCACCCGCGACCAGCCCGAACGGTTGCGTCGGCTCACCGACCTCCTGAGTAAGGAGGTCAGCCGCCGCCAGCAGGCGCTCGCCGTCGCCGGATTTGCTTCGATCACCGAGCAACGAGCCGCGGTCACGCCCTCGGAGCGCATGCCCTACCTGTTGCTGCTACTGGATCGCTGGGACGGCTTCAAGGCGGCCTTCGAACAGGTTGACAACGGGCTGCTCCTGGATCGGATGGAGACGCTGCTGCGGGAGGGGCCCGCCGCCGGGCTGCGCGTCGTCATCTCCGGCGACCGCGGCACCTTCAGGGGGCGCATGGGCATGATGCTCGAGGATCGGATCGTGCTGCGCATGCCCGCCGCGGAGGACTTCGAACTAGTCGGCATGCGCAGCCGTGACGTGCCCCAGTCCATGCCTCCTGGACGCGCCTTCCGCAGCGGGACTAGCGTGCGGGAGGTACAACTCGCGTTGCTCGACGCCGACGCAGCCGGTACTGCTCAGGTTGCCGCGGTGCACCGGGAGGGCGAGGAGGCCAAGCAGCGCTGGGGGAAGATTCCGGCGGCCCGTCGGCCCGCGCGCGTGGACGAGTTGCCGCTGGCTATTACGACCGCCGATGCGCTGGCGCTGGGGCCGCGGCCGACTCCGGGCGAATTCGCGCTCGCGGTGGGCGGCGACACGCTGTCCATGCTTCCGCTACGCATGGACGAGGTCGGCAACGGCGTGCTGGTGACGGGGCCGCGGCGCTCGGGCAAGTCGACGGCCCTGTGCTTCGGGCTTCGAACCGCGCTGGACGGCGGCGCCCCGGTGATCCTCGTACTCGCCCGCCGGTCGCCGGTGAGCGAATTCCGAAACCACCCCCGGGTCGTTGGAGTGCTGGACAGTTCGGCCAAGGCCGACGACCTGCGGAAGCTATTGCAGGTCCACGGCACGCAGACCCTCGTCGTGGTGGATGACTACGACGTGCTGGGCAATGATCATGTCCTGGTGAAAGTGTTTGAGGAGCACGTCAAGGCATGCCGTGACCAGAGCGGTGGCGTGCTGGTGGCCAGTGGCGTGGACGAGCTGACAGGCATGTACCGGGGCCTGATGACTCTGATTAAGCGGAACCGGACCGGGCTCATCCTGGCTCCGCGCTCTTCGCAGGACGGCGAGGTCTTGTCCGCCCGCCTGCCCCGTTCCGTGGGGCAACCCGTTCCGTTGGGGCGCGGCATCCTGGTCAGATCGGGCACTTGGGCCTGGGCACAAGTGCCCAGCGGCGGCAGCGCGGGCTAGGCCCTGGGCCGCCTGATGCTAAGGGGTGTTGGTGGGTTGGGGTGTGGTGTGGGGGCCGAGGTCGGTGGTGATGGCGGTGGGGTCGAGGGTGGCGTCGGCGCGTTGGAGGGCGGCGTCGAGCAGGTCTAGGGGCGCGGGTGCGCCGGGTTGGTTGGTGTTGGATACGGTGGTCAGGACGATGATGCCGGGCTCTTGGCCGTTGTTGGTGGTGACGGCGGCGTAGATGCGCTCAATATGATGCTGGGCGCCATCCTCACCGGTGGTGGTGATGGTGAAACCTGCCAGGGTGTCCGGCAGGCCCTCAGTGGCGTGGAAGGCGCCGGTCTCGGATTCGGGTGGACCCACGGACCAGAACTGGGTCTCCTCTTTGGTGCCATCGCAAGCGGCAATGTCCTTGGCTATGCTCGCGAAGCTTCCGTTGGGCCTTATAGTGGTCAGGGCGAGGGCGAGAGTCTCATACACCGTGGCGTCGCCCACTTCATACTCGACGGTGACCGCGTGGTCAGGCTCAGACAGTAGAACACGTTTGTAGATGCTGCTTTCGATGCGCTTGCAAATCACTTCCACGCGCATTCCGGGGTAGGCGGCCTGGCTGGTTGCTCCGGGGACGTCTGCGAGCGTTAGGGCGGTGGTGGGGATGGGCTCCGGCGTGGCGGTCGCCTCTTGGCCGGCGCCACCGTGACCGCAACCAGCAAGGAGGAAGGACGCCAGGACCAGCGGCAAGAACGATCGAAGACTACGCGCGCGTCTCATGGGTAGCGTTCCTGGAATTGCTGATCAAAACTGTTCTTCACTTCGCCGACGGCATCACCCATGCATCCCGGGGTGTCGGCCAGCATCTCTAGTTCGGTGTTCGCTCTCTTTTTCTCCTCGTCGCTCAAATGTTCGTATTCTTGCGGTGTAATTAGTCGGTAGGTGCCGTCAGGATCTTGGACGGTGGCAGTGGAATAACTGTCGAGAGTGTGGCCTGAGTCGGGGTCTTGGTAGCCGTTGAGGCCCGCGGCGTCGGCAGCCCAGAGCATGCGGCGCATGTAGGAGGAGTAGGCTGCATTTCTGATGGCTCGCCGTTTCTCGTCGGTATTGTCGTCACCGTTCCGCCAGAGGCTGGTGTCGTCCTTCAGCAGGTCAATCAGCGTGCTTGAGTCACACACGGCTGCATTGTCAAAGGCGTCGGAGACACATTGTTGGGCGAGCTCGGCGAGCTCGGAGGCGGGCTTGTTAGCCAAATCAGTCCACGCCTGAGCGAACCGGTAGTCCGGATTTGCCGCTCCCCGGATACCTCCCGTACCGATGGCATTTGTAGTACCGCCTTCAACCTCGGCCCAATAGTCGGCAAAGATCGTCAGGTCTTCTTCGTCGCTGCCTGGCGGTAGTGAGTTGAGCTCCGCGTTGTTGACAGCGGTGCGCAGGTGGATCATAGCTCGGCCGTCGCGGCCGATAACCCCTAGAATCACGTCTAGGCTAATGTGGTTGAACCAGGGGCTGTTCGGGATCTTTTGGCCGGTTGCTGTGGTGAGGGTGTAGGTGCCGGGGTATTCCCAACCCCCGGTGGCGTAAGAGACGATCAGGGAATCCATGTAGGCCTCAAGGATGTGTTCGAGGGACTGTGCACCTTCAACACCGCGCTTGCCGTGCTTGACGCGCTTGACGCCGAAGTCCTTCCGGTGCGCCATGGCTTCGATGCCGAATGCGGCAACGTTCGCGCACGCCTGACGATCGATCGTCATGAAGTCGGTTGTGGTTGAGGCGGAGTCCAGGGCTGCGGCGATGCCGGACAGGTCGCCGTCGTAGACGTGCTCACCGACCCAGTACTCAACGCGGCCATCGTCGCCGGTGAAGAACTTGTAGGAGGCGCGGCCGTGGGCACCCAGGTCATGCATGATGATCGTGGGGATGTCGTGGGCCCAATCCTCGTCGGCCTCCTCGACCATGCCCGGAAGGAAGCGTGGTCGGCCGTTCCACGCCCAATCGTGTGGGTACCCCGCTGCTGCCGCCTGCCGTTGGATTCGGTCCATCTTGTCGGCTGCGCCGAGGATGAGCTCGTCGCTGGCTCCACTGGCGTCGTAGAGGAGATATGCAAGGGACTCGTTGCGGTTGCCGAGCTGGTAGTAGAGGGAGGCGGGGTCCGGGTACGCCGCCGCCTCGACCAGGTCGGCGCCGAACCGCCGGGCGTAGCCCAGTTCCCACTTCTTCGACGCGGCTCCCAGGGATCGTTTCAACTGGCCCAATGTCTTCCGGGCCAATTTGCTCTCGGCGTCACTGGCCCGGTGGGTCAGGCCCACATGATCACCCACCGCCTCGGTCAGTGCCAGCGTCCCATCGGCACCCAGACCACTGAACATGGCAGCGAGGGCATCGGAGTCGTCGCACGAGGTTTCCAGAAAACTGCTCAGCTTGCCCAGGGTGAGCTCGTCGGCATCTTCCTGTCGGAGGACTGCGGTGGTGAAGCCATCCAGTGGAATCGCATCCACGGAGGTGGTTGACTTGTCATGGCAGGCGGCCAGCGAAGCCGCGACCGGCAAGGCGGCGAGCGACATACCGAGAAATATGCGTCGAGAGTGGTGGCTCGGTGTGTCGGTGGAACCGGTCACGACAACCTCTCATCTATCACTGGCAGCTGTTTGGCGTCCACAACACTGGCGTGCCGTCCCGGCGGGACTGGATGCCGGCACCCGTTACCATATCGTGCCTCAATGCTCCTGCGCTGTCTTCGCCGCTAAGGGGTGTTGGTGGGTTGGGGTGTGGTGTGGGGGCCGAGGTCGGTGGTGATGGCGGTGGGGTCCAGGGTCGCATCGGCGCGTTGGAGTGCGGCGTCGAGCAGGTCCAGGGGCGCTGGTGTTGCGGGTTGGTCGGTGTTGGACACGGTGGTCAGCACGATGATGCCGGGGTACTCGCCGTTGTTGGTGGTGACGGCGGCGTAGATGCGCTCAATATGATGCTGGGCGCCATCCTCACCGGTCGTGGTGATGGTGAAACCTGCCAGGGTGTCCGGCAGGCCCGCGGTGGCGTGGAGGACGCCGTGCTCGGGATCGGGTGCGCCGTTGGACCAGAACTGGGTGGTCCGATCGGTGCCGTCGCAGACGGCTACATCCTCAGCAATGCTGGCGAAACTCCCGTTGGGCCTTATAGTGGTCAGGGCGAGGGTGAGAGTCTCATACACAGTGGCATCGCCCACTTCATACTCGACGGTGACCGCGTGGTCAGGCTCAGACAGTAGGACGAGTTTGTAGATGCTGTTTTCGATGCGTTTGCAAATCACTTCCACACGCATTCCGGGGTAGGCGGTCTGACTGGTTGCGCCTGGGATGTCCGCGAGCGCCAGGGCCGTGGTGGGAATGGGCTCCGGAGTGGCGGTAGCCTCCTGATCAGCGCCACCATGACCACAGGCAGCGACCAGGCCGACCGCCAGTACCAGCACCAAGGACGAGCAAAGACTACGTGTGTAGCTCATGAGAATGGCGCTCATGTTTCGGCGTCGTCTGGGTGGGCGGGCGTTACGCCACTCCTGTCGGGTGCTTGCTGAAGTTGCCGTCACGACAATCACTCTTGCTGGGGGGTGTTGGTGGGTTGGGGTGTGGTGTGGGGTCCGAGGTCGGTGGTGATGGCGGTGGGGTCGAGGGTGGCGTCGGCGCGTTGGAGTGCGGTGTCGAGTAGGTCCAGGGGTGCGGGGGTGGCGGGTTGGTCGGTGTTGGATACGGTGGTCAGGACGATGATGCCGGGCTCCCTCCCGTCATTGGTGGTGACGGCGGCGTAGATGCGCTCAATGTGGTGCTGAGCACCATCCTCACCGGTCGTGGTGATGGTGAAGCCCGCGGGTGTCCGGCAGACCCGCGGTGGCGTGAAAGACGCCCTCTCCGGACTGTATTATGTCTTCGGGCCAGTACTGGGTGGTGAGTTCAGTGCCGTCGCAAGCGGCAATATCCTTGGCAATACCGGCGAAACGCCCGTTGGGCCATATAGTGTTCAGGCCGAGGGTGAGTGTCTCATAAACCGTGGCATCACCCACTTCATACCCGATGGTGACTGGGTGGTCCGGCTCTAACAACAGAGCAATACTCCGAATGCCCTCTTCGATACCTCTGCAGAGCACTTCCATGCGTATTCCGTGGTAGGCGGCCTGTGTGGTTGCTCCGGGGATGTCCGCGAGTGTCAGGGCGGTGGCGGGGATTGGCTCCGGGGTGGCGGTCGCCTCCTGATCGGTGCCACCGTGACCGCATGCAGCTAACATGCCTGTCGCTAGCGCCAGAATCAAGAATGATCGAAAGCTATGTGTGTGGCTCATGAGTAGCGTTCCTGGAACTGCTGATCGAAGTGGGTCTTGACGTTGGCGCTAGCGGTTCCCATTCCATCTGCGCTCTTCGCTAGGCTTTCCAGCTGGGTGTCCGCAGTTGCCTTGTCTTCGTCGCTCAGACGTTCGTATTCTTGCGGGGTGATGAGTCTGTAGGTGCCGTCCGGCTCTTGAACGCTGGTGATGCTGTCACTGTTCAGCTCTTGGCCGGAATTGGGGTCTTGGTATCCGTTTAGGCCAGCGGTATCAGCCGCCCAAAGTAGCCTGCGCATGTAGGAGCGGTAAGCCTCGTCAGCAATGACTTCCTGCCTGTCAGTTTCTGCGTCCGCATTGCTCGCCCAAGTGTTGCTTGCCTCTTGCTGGAGGTGGTTGATCAGGGCGTCCGAGGCCCAGCCAGCACCCTTGGTGGTTCCCGGTGGGGCGAAGGTTTTGACCAGGCCTGCTAGCTCGGAGGCGGGCTTGCCTGCCAGATCGATCCAGGCCTGCGCATACTCATCGTTTGATTTCTCCGCGTCAATGGCGCCGGTACCAATGGCATTGGCTATGCTGCCCTCGGTGGCGCCCCAGTCATTTGCAATTACAGTAAGCTGGTCACGGGTGGTTCCTTGGGGCACTGATTTGAGTTCGGCGCTGTTGACGGCGGTGCGCAGGTCGATGAGGGCCTGTCCGTCGCGACCGACGACTCCGAGTACCGCATCCAATGTCTCCTCGCTGAACCAGGGGCTGTCGGCGATTGTTTGGCCGGCTGCTGTGGTGAGGTCGTAGGTCAGATCGCTTCCTCCGGGTCTGCTAAGTGAGTCCGCATAAGTGTCGACCAGGGAGTCCATGTAGGTCTCAAGGATGTGCTCAAGTGACTGGGCTCCCTCGACTCCCCGTTGGCTGCGTTCGACGCCGAAGTCGTCCCGGCCGGTGAGGGCCTCAAGGCCGCGCGCGGCAATGCTGGCCGTTTCCTGCTTGTGGGCTCTCATAAGGTACGGGGGGGTCGAGGCGGAGTCCAGGGCGGCAGCGATACCGGACAGATCACCGCTGTCATAGGCGTACTGGCCCGCCCAGTAGTCGACCCGACCATCGTCGCCGGAGAAGAACTCGTAGGAAGCGTAGGGGTGGCCTCCCAGGTCGTGCATGATGATCGAGGGAATGTCCAGGGCCCAGGCCTCGTCCGCCTCGTTGATCATTGCTGGGAGGAAGCGTGACGGCGTACCCCAGTTCCATGGGCTCGGCATGCCGCGTTCGTCGGCCTCGTGCTGTAGCTCATCCATCTTCTCCGCCGTACCCAGGATGAACTTATTGCCTGCGGTGGTGTCGTACAGGAGGTAGGTTAGGGACTCATTGCGGTTCTCAAGCCGGTAGTAAGAGGAGTCAGGATCCGGGCACGCTGCTGCCTCCACCAGGTCGGCACCGAACTGCTGGGCGTAGTCCGGCTCCCACTGCTTGGTAGCGATCTCGAGTCCCTCCTTGAGCTGCGCGAGTGTCTTCTGGGCCATCTCGCGCTCGGAGTCGCTGGCACTGTAGGTCAGGCCCGCATGGTTGCCCACCGCCTCGGTCAGTGCCAGCGTCCCATCGGGACCCAGACTGCTGAACAGGGCAGCATTAACGTTCTCGTTGCCGCCCCACGTGTCCAGATACTTGCTCAGGGTCTCCAGGCGCGGATCGCCCTTCTCATAGTCGGAGGTAGCGATGTCGGTGCCGAGAGACGCGATCGCCTCGCCAAGAGCGGTCTCCATCTCCTCCAGGGTGTCCGGGTCCTCGCCATCGACCTCATAGCTCACCTCCCCGGACTCGGGCAGGTTGCCCTCACTGTCGGAGTTGATCAGCACAATCCAGTCGACCTTCGCCGACAGGAAGGTCGACTCGTCTTGCAGGCTTTCCACGTAACCAGGAACCTCCGCCAGGGACGACGTCGACAGGTACAGTCTGCGTCCCTCCGACGCGCTGGTGTCATACAAGTCCTCCACACTGTCCGCAAGACCGGACAGAGAGGTGGCCGCGGAACGCAGATCCTCAATATTGACCTTGACCAACGTCATGACCGCACATCCTCCTCAAACAGGGCCAGGAAATATCCACCATTGCGTGGCAGACGGAGCCTCACTCCCAGGCCGCTGCCACGTCTTGACACACCTTCGTACAGACATGACCGAAGCCGTTAGGCGGAGTAAGGGAGAAGGCAATCGCCGCATTGAGATCCGAGGAGTGGTCCCCGATGGCGTCCCGGTAGAGGTTCTTCTGAAGATCCCCATCGGTGCTGTCAGCGTCGCCGCACATGCATGGCCTCCCAGCAGGGTTCGAGGAACAAAACTGCCGTTACCGTACCGTGTCGTTACGCAGGATGGGTGTGCGCCAGCTCACACAACCGTCTCGTTTGAGGTTCTATCGGGTCTGGTAGCGCACTCCGATGGCTGCTATGGTCAAATTGTGATTTTCCCGTGCGCGATGTTCCTGGGAGGTTCCTGATGAGGTTTGGTGTGCGTAAGCGGGCCGGCGCGGTAGTGGGGGCCGTGCTGCTGGCGGGGGCGTCCCTGATGGCATGCTCGTCCGGCTCCGACGAGGGCGGCCTGGACATCCCGACTTTTGATCCGGAGGCGATGGCCTCGGAGGATGCGGCTGCGTCGGCGGCGGCAGCAGAGGCATCCGCCTCGGCCGCAGCGTCTGCCGCCGCGGCCGGTGTGGTGAGCGCTGAGTCGCTGACCGATGCGGAACTGGGCTATTACGTGGTGTCAATCCCGGAGGATCTCGACGAGGCGCAGGCGCAGGTGCTGGCGGACTACGTGGCCTACGACAAGGCCACCTGGCGGGTCTGGTTCACCGGGGAGGGCATTGACGACGTCGCCCTGGTCGCCACCGGGGACTTGTTGGATCGGATCTATGAGAACTACTCGAACCTGAACGGCGAGCACTCCAACCCTCCGGTCAGCGTCGGGATCAGCGAGGTGACCATTACTGACGACGGCACACTCGCAAGCATCACTACGTGTCTTGATCGTACGCAGACAACCCGATCGGATGCTGACGGCAACGACATCACCGACCCCGAGGTCCAAGCTCTGGTCGAGTTCTCGATCCAGATGGTGCCCGACGCCGAAGGCAACTGGGTTGCGTACGAGGAAACGGCGGTTTCTGAAAACGAGTGCACTACGGAGCAGAGCTGATGCGTAAATCGAGAGCCGTCATATCGCCTATCCTGGCGCTGGTGCTTTGCGTCGCTCTTCCGACACCCACTGCGGCTGCGGTCGACGGGGACTCAACGCGTCCGGATACGACGGTGTCGGTTGGTGGTTCGCAGTCGTCCGATGGCGGAGTGTCGTTGGAGGCGTCGGTGAAGGTGACGTACACGATGGCCAGCGGTGGGGCTGCGGATGCCGTAACGTCTACGGCCTCGCAGGTGACGTCGGTGGCGCCGTCGTGCGGATACAAGCCTGGCCGTACGGGAGCGGAAGCGGCCGAGTTCATTGGCGGATTCGGCGATGAGAAGGCGAACAGGGCGGTGGCCGCCATGTACCCGGGCTGGGAGGACTATGTAGACGACACCACGGGGCGCTGGTGGACGCGCTACTGCGACGAGTCGGCCTTTGCGGATCAAGACGCTTACGTTGAGGCGGCACGGGAGTTCAACGCAGAGCACCCGTGGCACGTGTGGGTGGCCGAGGGCGAGGACCCTCCGGACTCTGAGGTAGATCCGGCCGCGTTGGCGTCTGCGGTGTGGACGAGCGTGAGCGCGGACATTCCGTCTCCTAGCATTGACCGGAATCCTACGATCGGTGAGTCCCAAGCGACTGTTGTCGGTTTTGATACCTGGGTGTGGGCTACGGCGGATACACCTACGCGGGTGGAGATTGTTGCCGCGGTGGGCTCGACCAGCGTGACGGTTATTGCTACATCGTCGGGGCTGGATCTTTCGGCGCAGGACGCCGAGGCCGATTGCACGGGCTTCGGGATTCCGTGGACTCCTGCTAACGATGCTAAGGGCACCGACTGCGTTATCGTATTCGACCGTTCCAGCGCTCATCTGGGCGGCACTACCCCGATGAATGTCGATGTCCAGTACAGCGCGTCGTGGAAGTCGACTACGGATCGTTCGGGTTACCTGGGTGCCCTGACCACTACCAGCACTGTTGAGATCCCAGTCGCTGAGATCCAGGCCCTGAACACCAACACCCGCCAGCCCTAGGTCGTGCATCGCACCGGCACGGGGCGGGAGGTCGGGATGCCGCTCAGCCGATCCCGGCAATGGGCGCGGATAGGGGAGTGCCGGAGGCGTCCCGACGCTCGTCGGGGTCCGGCAGGTCGACCGGCTGGCCGCCACTGCCCACGGCCCGGGCCGGACCGACCCCCACCCAGGCGAGCACCAGTTGATCCTCGCCGCGCAGGAAGCGCTGCGCACGCACGCCCCCGGTCGCCCGGCCCTTGGCCGGGTAACGGTCCAGCGGGGTCACCTTGACACTACCGGAACCGGTCCCAGGCAGCGCCCCCGCGCCGTCCGCGACTGTGACCACCACGGCCTCGGCCAGCAGGTCGACGGGCACGGATGCTCCGGCGACGACGCGAGCACCCTCGTGCAGGGCCACCCCCGCCATGCCGCCGGCACCGCGCCCCTGCGGGCGCACCTTGGCCGCCTCGAAGCGCAGCAGGCGGGCATCGGAAGTCACCAGCACCAGCATGTCGGAGTCCGCGGCCGCCCCGGCGAAGACCACCCGGTCGCCGTCGGCCAGTGCGATCACCTCCCAGGCATCGCCGTGCTTGGGTTCGCTCCCCGGCTTCACCCGCTTAACCACGCCGCCGGCGGTGGCCAGCACAATCGGGGTGCCAGACGTATCTCCGGGGGAGCCGATGGGCACCAGGCCCACGATCCGCTCGTCCGGCTCGACATCCGCCAGCAGCCGCGCGGGCTGCCCGCCGGCCAGCGACGGCGCCCCCTCCAGGCGCGGCACCTCCGGGGTGGACAGCACCTCCATGCGCACCAGCCGACCCGTATCGGTGATCGCACCGACGTGCCCGCGCGCCGTCGTCGCCACCTGGGAGACGAGGGCGTCATGGCGCTGCCGCCCGCCCGAGCGCGGCACCGGCTCCGCCCCACCCACACGGGCCACCAGCCCGGTGGCAGACAGCAGCACCCGACACGGGTCATCCGGCACCGTCAACGGCACCTCCCCGGTCCCGGCCATCAGGCTGACCGCGGCGGCCTGTCGCATGGCCTGCGAGGCGCCGGCGCCGGCACCACCGGGCGCGCCCACGCCGCCGTTCAGCGCCCCCGCGCCCGTCCCGGCTGCCTCCAGCAGCACGGTGCGCCGCGGCGTGCCGAACTCTTCCGCCACCGCCGCCAGCTCGCGGGACACGGTGTCACGCAGCAGCGACTCATCGTTCAAAATCGCCTCCAGCTCGGCGATCTCGGCCGCCAGCTCGTCGCGCTCCTTCTCCAGCTCGATCACGGAGAACTTGGTCAGGCGCCGCAGCTGCAGCTCCAGGATGTAGTTGGCCTGCGGCTCGGACAGGTCGAACACCTGCATCAGGCGCCGGCGGGCCGTGGCCGCGTCCTCGCTGGAGCGGATCACCTGAATGACCTCGTCGATGTCGACGATCGCGATCAGCAGGCCCTCCACCAGGTGCTGGCGCTCGCGTCGCTTGCCCAGGCGGAACCGGGTGCGCCGCTCCACCACCGTCAAACGGTGGCGGACGAATACGTCCAGCAGCTCCCGCAGGCCGAGCGTGCGCGGCTGGCCGTCCACCAGGCACACGTTGTTGATGCCGAAGGAGTCCTCCAGCGGCGTGTGCCGGTACAGCTGCGCCAGCACCGCCTCGGGGTTGTAGCCGTTCTTGACCCCGATCACCAGCCGGGTGCCGTGCTTGCGGTCGGTCAGGTCCGCGACGTCGGTGATGCCCTGCAGCTTCTTGGAGGACACCGTCTCCTTGATGCGGGCGATCACCTTCTCCGGCCCCACCAGGTAGGGCAGCTCGGTGATCACAATGCCCTTCTTGCGGGCGGTGATGTTCTCAATGCGGGCCGTGGCGCGGGTGGAGAACTTGCCGCGGCCGGTGCGGTAGGCCTCCCGGATCCCGTCCAGGCCCACGATCATGCCGCCGGCCGGAAGATCCGGCCCCGGCACGAAGGCCATCAGCTCCTCCAGGGTGGCGTCCGGATGCGCCAGCAGGTGCCGGGCCGCCGCCACCACCTCGGTGAGGTTGTGCGGCGGCATATTGGTGGCCATGCCCACCGCGATGCCGGAGGCGCCGTTGACCAGCAGGTTCGGGAAGGCCGCCGGCAGCACCTCCGGCTCGGTGAGGGTGTAGTCGTAGTTGGGGGCGAAATCGACCGTGTCCTCGTCGATGTCCGCCGTGAGCGACAGGGCGGGTGCGGCCAGCCGCGCCTCCGTATAGCGGGGCGCGGCGGGGCCGTCGTCCAGGGAGCCGAAGTTGCCGTGCCCGTCCACCAGCGGCAGTCGCATGGTGAAGGGCTGCGCCAGCCGCACCAGCGCCTCATAAATGGCCACGTCCCCGTGCGGGTGCAGCCGCCCCATGACGTCGCCGACCACGCGGGAGGACTTCACGTGCGGCCGGTCCGGGCGCAGTCCCATCCGGTCCATCTGGAACAGGATGCGCCGCTGTACCGGCTTGAGCCCGTCCCGGGCATCCGGCAGGGCGCGCGCGTAGATGACGGAGTAGGCGTACTCCAGGAAGGAGGTGCGCATCTCCGTGGGCAGGTCCTGCTCGACGATGAGATGGTCGGTGGGCGGGGGCGTCGGCGGGGCGGACTTCGGCATAGTCGCATTGTGGCCCGCCGCGGCTTCGCCAAGGGGGCAACGACACCCGGGTGCGGCGGCAACAATGGCATGATCTGCCCCATGACGTGGACTGCACAGGCTCGCCCCGGGGATGAGGCCCCCACCCCGATGTCGTTGGTCGACGAAGTCACCCGCGCCGGCTACTACCCAGAACTCGTGCTCGGCACCCTGAACACGGCCGTCGCGGGGGAGGAGATCCTCGCGGACCTGGTGCAGGCCGAGACCGTGTTCGACGACGCCGTCCACCGGCACCTGACCGTTCTGGCCCTGACCTCCACCCGCCTGGTTATCGTCCATGTGGACGACGCCCCCCGCGAGGACGGCCTGCCCGGGGCTCTGGCCACCAGCGAGGCCGTGCCCGTGTCCCGCATCAACTCCGTGGGCCTGACTCGCGGCGTGTCCGAGCCGGCCAACGGCGGGGGCCGGCTCACGGAAATGACCCTCGCCCTGGCCTGGGGCTCGGTGCGCCGCATCGACCTGGAGCCCGCCGCCTGCGGTGACCCCGAATGCCAGGCCGACCACGGCCTGACCGGCGTGTCCGTCCCCGACGACATCGTGGTGCGTGTGGCCGCCGGCGTCGAGGGCGACGAGGCCCTGGCCCGCGCCGAACACTTCGCCCGGGTCCTGTCCGCCGCCACCGCCCGGGCGGCGGCACACGCATGAGCACTCCACAGCTGCGCCAGGTACTGGCCGCTGCCGCCGTCGGCGCCGGGCTGACGCTGCAGGCGGGACCACCGGGGGCGATCACCGCCCCCGAGGCCCTGTCCGCCGCCACCGATTGGGGATTGGCCAATCCAGACGCCGACACCCGCGCAGGGGTCGTCGTCGTCCTCGTCGACGGACTCGGGTGGCGGCAGCTCCAGGAGCGTCGCGGACACGCCCCCACCCTGCGTGCCTGGCTGGGCGACGCCGAATCCACCCCCGGTGGGGGCGTCGCCCGCACCTGTGCCCCCTCGACCACGGCCGCCGCACTGACCACTTTGGGCACCGGCGCGCTGCCCGGGGTCACCGGCATGGTCGGCTACAGCGTGCTCAACCCGCGCGTGGGCCGCGACCTGCCCGGTGACACCACCCCGGACGCCGCCCAGAACCTGTGCCTGATCACCTGGGAGGGCACCGCCCCCGACCCGCGCCGCTGGCAGGACGTGCCCACCGTGTTCGAGCGCCTCGCCGCCGGCCCGCGCGCCGCCGGGCCCACCTCGCTCGCCGTCACCATCGGCCCGGCCCGTTTCGCCGGGTCGGGGCTGACCGAGGCGGCCCTGCGCGGCCCGGCGCACCTGGGCGCCGACCGCATGGAGGACCGGCCCGCGCTCGCCGCCGGCGCCCTGGAGCGCGGCGTGCCCCTGGTGTACCTGTACGTGGGCGAACTCGATCATGCCGGCCACCGCCACGGCTGGCGCTCACAACAGTGGCTGCGTCAGCTCGAACGACTGGACGCCACCATGGCGGAGTTGCTGCGACGCGTGCCCACGGGCACCCGCGTGCTGCTGACCGCGGATCACGGCATGGTGGACACCGACGCCGCGCACCGCCTCGACCTGACCGCGCACCCCGCCCTGGCGCGTGACGTGGTCGCGGTCGCCGGGGAGCCGCGCTTCACTCAGCTGTACGTGCCGCACTCCGACCCGGAGGCGGCCGCGGCGGTCGCCGACCGCTGGCGCAGCGTGCTGGGGGAGCGGGCCGCGTGGGTGGGTACTCGCCGGGAGGCCGCCGGCCTGCTGGGCCCGGTGGGGGAGCGCGCCGAAAGCGTCCTGGGGGACGTGCTGGTGGCCATGGCCGACAACTGGGTGGTGGTCGACCCGCGCGTCCACTCCGAGAGCGCAATCGCCATGCCGGGCGTGCACGGCTCCCTTACGGACACCGAAATGACGGTGCCGCTCCTGCTGGCTCGGGCCTGAAATCTGGAGGCCCGGGGCGGGCACGCGCCCCTGTTGGGGGAGTGCGGACGGTTACTCCGGTTTGGCGCCGAAGACGATCTCATCCCAGGAGGGCACCGACCGGCGGGAACGCCGCTTGGGCTTGGGCGCGGGCGCCGCCGGCATCTCCGGGAGGGCGTCCTGAGTGGCGGCAGCGTCACCGGAGGCGTCACTGGACTCCGCCTGCTTCGGAGTGGGGGCCGTGGGGGCGGCGTGCAGTCGGCTGCCCGCCGGATGGTTGCCGGTGTGGGCGCGGCGCCGCTCCGACATGGAGACCACCTGCGCCTGCCCCTGGGCGGGAGTGTCCGGTGCCGGGCTCTCTGATTGCGCCGCGGTGGTGTCATCCTCCTCGGGGGCCTGCGTCTCGATTCGGCGGCCACGGTTGGAGGCCAGGTCCGCCAGCAGCGCCTCGGTGGAGTCTGCCGGCGGCTCCGGGGCCGCGGCCGGGGTACGCGCCGACGCCGGGGAGGCCGCGCCCGGTGCGGCGGAGTCCTGGTCGAAGACGGCCGGTCGGCGTCCGGTTCCGGCCTCCGTCAGCCAACGGGCCTCGTCGTCCAGGGCCGACACGGAGCGGGCCGTCAGGTCCAGCTCCCAGCGCGCCCGCTTCGCCTGCGCGCCCTGCACGAAGGTAAGGATGATCTGCCATGGCTCGCGTCCCTCGCGCAGCGCATCCCACTCGAGGCTGTCCGGTTCGACGCCGCGCGTGGCCAGCCGGTCCACGGCCAGCTCGCCCAGCACGGGGGAGTCCTTCTCCCAGCCGATGCGGCAGGCCTGCGCCTGCTGCACCGCCCACAGGCGTTCGGCGATGACCGGCCCCTCGAAGCGGCGCACGTGCTCGACGTCCAGTCCGGTGGCGGAGGCGACCTCCTCCGCACTCGCGCCGGCGCGCATGAGTGCCTGCAGCTCCCGGGGGCGGACGGTCTGGCCGGGGGAGGGCGGAGGCGGAGTGGGGGCCGTGGCCGCGGGGCGCGCGCGTCTGACCGCGGCCCGCAGTGCGTCGTCGACGACGATGCTGTAGCGCTCACCGCGTGCGTCGGTCATGACGATGGTGTCGCCGTTGGCGCCCAGCAGCTCGAGTTCGATCATTTACGTGGGCCTCCTTACAGTCCCCCGCGGCCCGAGGCGGGCGGGCCGCACAGGGCTCAGCGTGCCATCTAAGCCGCCCCGTGTCCGGGAGGCGGGGCCGCGTGGCATCCACCAGCCGCCGCCTGTTCGCCCACAGCCGCTGCTGCTGGCCCGATCAGCCGGTTCCCGCCGCCGCCGCCTGGTGCTATGGTGCGCGTGCCCTGGCTCCCTGGGGCGGCGCACGTTCATTGAGCGGGAGCCGTTCCCGGCAGCCCGACGCTGCCCGGGAGCCCTAGGCAGAGCCGTCCACAACAGAAAGTGACGAGGCTATGGCAACCGACTACGACGCCCCGCGCAAGAACGACGACGAGCCCGAAGCGGACTCCATCGAGGAGCTCACGGCTCGTCAGAAGGACCAGTCCTCGGAGGCGATTGAGGAGGACGAGAACGAAGTCGCCGAGGGCTTTGAACTTCCCGGAGCCGACCTGTCCCGGGAGGAATTGAGCGTGCATGTCGTCCCCCAGCTGGAGGACGAGTTCACCTGCTCGGAGTGCTTCCTGGTGCACCACCGCAGTTCGCTCGCCTACGTCGATGACAAGACCGGCCTGCCCGTGTGCACGGACTGCGCCGGCTGATAGGAGGTACTGATGGGCCTGTTCTCCCGCCGTCACCACGACGCCGGAGGCGAGGCAGCCGCCCAGGAGGAGTCCGTTCCGGAGGAGCCGGTGGAGGCCGGCACCGGACCTTGGGATGTCGACGCCGTTCCCGCCGACTCCGCCCCCGCCGGCCGCATCGACCTGGGCGCCCTGCGCGTGCCCGCCGTCGACGGCATGCAGATCCGGATGGAGCGCGCCGGTCGGGATGCGGACGCATCCGCCGCGGTCCTCATCCTGGGCGGGTCGACCCTGGAGCTGCGCGCCTTCGCCGCCCCCCGCACCGCCGGCATCTGGGAGGAGCTGCGCGCCGACATCACCGCCGAACTGTCCCGCGCGAAGGCCACCTATGAGGTGGTCGACGGCGAGTGGGGCACCGAGATCCTCGCCCAGGTGCCCGTGCGCACCCCCGAGGGGCGGGCCGCCACCGTCGCCGCCCGCTTCATTGGCGTGGACGGGCCGCGCTGGTTCCTGCGCGGCGTCCTCCAGGGGCCCGCAGCCACCGACGCCGACGCCGCCCGCCCCCTGCGCGAGGTATTCGCCAACACCGTCGTGGTGCGGGACGGCGCCGCCCGGCCTCCACGCGAGATCCTGCCCCTGCACGCCCCCGGCGTCACGAAGGCGCCGGAAGCCGAGGATCTACCGGGCCTGGATCCGCTGCAGCCCGGCCCGACCATTGCGGAGGTCCGGTGAGTCGACCCGCCCGCTCGCTCAGAAGCCGTCTGACCGACCGGGTGCGCTCCCTACGCGCCAGCCGCGAGGACTTGGCCGCCGCCGACGAGCAGGACTCCGCCTCCCGGCGCGGCACGACTCTCATCAGGGACCTGACGCCCCGTCGGCGTGCCTGCGTGTCCGGCGTGCTGCGCGCCGTCACCTACCGGCCCGCCTCCGCCAAGCCCGTGCTGGTGGGCCGGCTGTTCGACGGCACCGGTTCGGTGGATCTGATCTGGATCGGTCGACGCGCCATCGCCGGTATCGCTCCGGGCACCCACCTGCGCGCCGAGGGCATGGTGGTGGCCGGCCACAGCCGCCCCAGCATCTACAACCCCGTGTACGAGCTCCTCGGGCAGGACGCATGAGTGAGCGGCCCGACACCGACCCGGCCACCCGCAGCGGGCTCGGCGCCCTGGACACCGACCGCTTCGACGCCGCCGCCGCGGTCGGCGGCTGGCGCGGCATCCTGGAATCCGCCGCCCCCACCCTGGTGTTCGTCTGCGTACTCGCCGCGCGCCCCCACGCCCTCGCGCCGGCCCTGCTAGCCTCCCTGGCGGTCAGCGCCGTCGCCCTGGTGGCCCGGCTGTGCGCCCGCCAGAGGCTCACCCAGGTGCTCGGCGGTGCCGCCCTGGCCGTCGTCAGCGCCCTGTGGGCGTGGCGCTCGGGCAGCGCCACGAACTTCTACGCCACCGGACTGGTCATCAACGCCTGCTGGCTGGCGGTCACCGGCGGCTCGCTGCTGGTGCGCCGCCCCCTGGTCGGGCTGCTGCTGGACGCCTGGCACGCCGCCGCCGGCGAGTCCCGGCCCGCCGCCGGCGAGTCCCGGCCCGCCGCCGCCGACGCGCGCCGCCGCTACGCGGTCGGCACCGGCATCCTGGCGGCCATGTTCGCCCTGCGCCTGGCGGTGGAACTGCCCCTATACCTGGCCGGTGAGGCGGCCGTGGGCGCCCTCGGCGTGGCCCGGCTCCTGCTCGGCCTGCCCCTGTTCGCCCTGACCCTGTGGTTCGTCTGGCTGATCGTCAACCCGACGCTCAGGCCAGTTCCGCAGCCCCACCCTCAGCGTTGACGTCGGGCTCGGCCACCGGCTCGTCGATGGTGGTGAAGATGGCCGGCACCTCGCTCAGCGCCGCCTCACCCGCCCGGGCGGTGAGGAACAGCAGCTCGTCGCCCCGCTCGAAGCGGTCGTCGCGTCCCGGCCGGATCGGCCGGTAATCGCGCAGGATCGCCGCCAGCACCGTGTGCGGCGGCAGCTCAACGTCGCTGACCAGCTCGCCGATGACGGGGGAGTCGTCCGGCAGCGTCAACTCGTGCATGATGGCGCCGGACTGGTGGAAGGTGAACACCGGCACCAACGAGCCGACGCTGACCGCCTCCTCCACCAGGGCCGTCATGATGCGCGGGGTGGAGACCGCCACGTCCACACCCCAGGTGTCGTCGAACAGCCACTCGTTCTTCGGGTTGTTCACCCTTGCGACCGTGCGCGGCACCCCGTACTCGGTCTTGGCCAGCAGGGAGACCACCAGGTTGACCTTGTCATCCCCGGTGGCGGAGACGACGACGTCGCAATCGCCGGCGCCCGCGTCGGCCAGAGAACCCGGGTCACAGGCGTCCGCCAGCTGCCAGTCCGCCTCCGGCACGGAGGCGATGCGCATGGCGTCGGGGGCACGGTCCATCAAGGTGACGTGGTGGCCGTGGCTGATCAGTTCGCGGGCGATCGAGCGGCCCACCGAGCCGGCTCCGGCAATGAGAATCTTCACGCTCAAACCTCCTGGGCGGGCGGACGGGACAGGGCGCGCTGCATGGCCGGCAGCTGCTGGGTGGTGGCCGCCAGGTGCAGGCGATCGTGCTCCTGGATGATGGTTCCCGCCTGTGGGATGACGACCCCGGAGCCGCGGGAGATCCAGGCCACCCGCACCTCGAGCCGCTCCTCCAGGGAGCCGACCGTGGTGCCCACCCAGGCGGGGGAGATGTCGGGCTGGACCAGCCCGGCGGCGCCGGACGGGTCCATGAACTCCCGCGCCGTCCCGCCGGGAAGCACGTGTCGCATCATGTGCTCGGCCGTCTGCCGCACCGTCGCCACGGTGGGAATGCCTAGCCGCTCGTACACGTCGGCGCGAGTGGGGTCATAGATGCGGGCGACCACATGCTCGACGCCGAACAGCTCGCGGGCCACGCGGGCGGCGATGATATTGGAGTTGTCCCCATTGGACACGGCGGCGAAGGCGTAGGCCTCGTCGATGCCCGCCTGCTCCAACGCGTCCCGGTCGAAGCCGATGCCCTTGACCTTACGACCATTGAAGTCGGCCGGCAGCCGCCTGAAGGCGTCGGAGTTCCGGTCGATGATGGCCACCGAATGTCCCATGCGGTCCAGTTGCGAGGCCATGGAGGCCCCCACCCGGCCGCAGCCCATGATGACGAAGTGCACGAGGGGAACGGTACTCCGTCGACGTGGGCCCCGGTGGGCGGGAGGCTTGGCCCGGGCGGGAGGCTTGGCCCGGGCGGGAGGCGGACGTAGCATCGTCGTCCGTGCGTGACTTCGCCGACCGCGTCAAGCGGCTTCTCGTCGGTCGTCCGGTGCCCAGCCGGGCCCTGGGGGAGACCCTCCTCCCCAAACGGATCGCCCTACCGGTGTTCGCCTCCGACGCCCTCTCGAGCGTCGGCTACGCCCCCGACGAGATCCTCGTCACCCTGGCGGCGGCGGGCCTGGCCGCTACCGCCCTGTCGCCCTGGATCGCCCTGGCCGTGGTGGGTGTGCTCGTGGTGGTGGTCGCCTCCTACCGGCAGACCGTCCACGCCTACCCCTCCGGCGGTGGTGACTACGAGGTGGTCTCCACCAACCTCGGCCACCGGGCCGGCCTGCTGGTCGCCTCCGCCCTGCTGAGTGACTACGTGCTCACCGTCGCCGTGTCCATCTCCTCCGGCACCGGCTACCTGGTCGCCGCCGTCCCCGCGCTGGCCGCCTACAAGGTGGAGATCGCGGTGGGCATCGTCACCCTGCTGGCTCTGATCAACCTGCGCGGCAGCCGCGAGTCCGGCGGCGCCTTCGCCCTGCCCACCTACCTGTACATGGGGGCGGTCGGGGTCATGGCCGTGGTCGGCTTCATCCAGGAGCTCACCGGCACCCTCGGGCAGGCGCCGTCGGCCGGCTATGAGGTGGTTGCCCAGTCCGGCTGGGACCAGGGCCTGACGGGCCTGGCCGGCGCCTTCCTGATCCTGCGGGCCTTCTCCTCCGGCTGCGCCGCCCTGACCGGTGTTGAGGCCATCTCCAACGGCGTGCCCAGCTTCCGTCGGCCCAAGTCCAAGAACGCCGCCACCACTCTGCTGCTGCTGGGCATCATCGCCGCCGCCATGCTCATGAGCGTGGTGCATCTGGCCGGTGCCGTCGGCGTGCACATGGTGGAGAACCCCGCCACCGAGCTGCTCGACGACGGCGTGCCACTGGGCACGGGCTACCACCAGGATCCGGTGATCGGGCAGATCGCCGCGACCGTGTTCGCCCGCTTCCTGCCCATGTTCTACCTGGTCACCGTGGTCACCGGTCTGATCCTGGTGCTGGCAGCCAACACGGCCTTCAACGGCTTCCCGGTGCTGGCCAGCGTGCTCGGCCGCGACGAGTTCCTGCCCCGCCAACTGTCCCAGCGCGGCGACCGGCTGGCCTACTCCAACGGGATCATCGTCCTGTGGGCCGGCGCCATCGCCTTCATCGTCGGCTTCCAGGCCAACACCAACCGGCTGATCCAGCTGTACATCGTGGGCGTGTTCATCTCCTTCACGCTCTCCCAGATCGGCATGGTGCGCCACTGGAACCGGGAACTGGCCACCGCCACCGACCCCGGCGCCCGCCGGCGCATGCGCCGCTCCCGCATCGTCAACAGCATCGGCGTGGTCGGTACCGGCATCGTGCTGGTGATCGTCCTGCTGACCAAATTCACCCGCGGTGCCTGGATCACGCTGAGCGTCATGGCGGTCCTCTACCTGGTCATGAACGCCATCCGTCGGCACTACCGCCGCGTGGCCGAGGAGATCGCCATCTCCGACCTGCACGACGCGCGCCTGCTGCCGGCACACGTGCACGCCATCGTCCTCGCCTCCCGCCTGCACCGGCCCACCCTGCGCGCCCTGACCTACGCCCTGTCCACCCAACCGACCTCCATCGAGGCCGTCACCGTCGACACCGGTGACGGCGCCGCCGAACGGCTCCTGGGCGACTGGGAGGACGCCGAGCTGCCGGTGCCGCTGACGGTGCTCGACTCCCCGTTCCGGGACATCACCCGCCCCATCATCTCCTACGTGCGCAGCGTGCGGCGTGAATCCCCCCGCGACCTGGTGGTGGTCTTCCTGCCCGAGTATCTGGTACGGCACTGGTGGGAACAGGCCCTGCACAATCAGACGGCGCTGCGCCTGAAGACCGCCCTGCTGTTCACCCCGGGCGTCGTGGTCGCCTCAGTGCCGTGGCAGCTGGGCCTTCCCGGTGAAACTCACATCCGCCACGGCATGCGGTTCGCGACCCCGCGCGGCATCGCGGACGCCGACGAGGCCACCCGCCATGCGCACGCCAACCGGCTGACCACCCTGGAGTCCCCCACCTCGCCCGAACACTCGAAGACGCAGGAGAACGCATGAGCCCCCACCGCCGCAGTGCCCCGCCCCGGCGACCCGCCCCCGCACCCGCCACACCCGAGTACGTCACGCTCGCCGTCGGCGCCCCCGCCCACGGCGGCCACTGCGTCGCCCGTCCCGTGGACGACCCCTCCGGCCGGGTCATCTTCGTCCGCCACGCCCTGCCTGGGGAAACCGTGCGGGCGGTGATAACGGAGAAGAACTCCAAGATTTGGCGGGCCGACGCCGTGGAGGTACTGACCGCCTCCCCCGACCGGGTGCGTCCCCTGTGGCAGGACGCCGGCCCCGGGGGCGTGGGCGGCGGCGAACTGTCCCACGTGGCCCTGCCCGCCCAGCGCACCTGGAAGCGCTGGGTGCTGGCCGACTGCCTGCGCCGCATCGGCGGAGCAGAAGTCGTGGACGCCGTGACCGCCCTGCCCGGCACCGCGGGGGGAGCCGTATCGGTTGAGCCAATGCCCGGCGACGCGGCGGCCGAAGCGGACCCGAACCCGCGGGTGCGCGAGCGCGCCGGCGCCGGCACCCGCACGCGCGTGTCGCTCGCCGTCACCGACGCCGGCGCGGCCGGCATGCACGCCTTCCGCAGCGGCACCGTCCTGCCCGTGCATTCCCTGCCGTTGGCGGTGCAGGCCATCCAGGACCTCGGACTGACCGAGCGGGCCCTGTGGCGCAAGCACTTCCGCCCCGGCATGCGCATTACCGCCGTCGCCCCCTCGGACGGCGATCCGCTGGTGCTGCTGGAGGACCCGGACGCCCCCGGGCAGGCCCCCACCGTGCTCACCGCCGCCGGCCACTCCACCGGCCGCCGCCGCGTCGGCGAGGCGGTGGACGCCACCGGCCTGGGCCTGGGACGGCTGCACTACTCGGTGCACGCCGACGGCTTCTGGCAGGCACACCGCGAGGCGCCGACCGTACTCGTCGACCGGGTGGTGCGCGCCGTCCTCGCCGAGACCCCGACGGCCGCCGGCACCCGGCCCGGCGACGAACCGCTGGACGCCGCGCGCACGGCCGGCACCCGCGTGCTCGAGCTGTACTCCGGGGCCGGCCTGTTCACCCTGCCGCTGGTAGCCCTGACCGGACAGGTCCACTCCCTGGAGGGCGATGCGCGCGCCGTCGGCGACGCCCGCCGTACCCTGCACGACTACGACGGCGCCCAGCTGTCGGTGGGGCGCGTCACCCCCGCGGCGGTGGCCCAACTGGGCCGCTTCGAGAACGCCGGCGGCGCCGACGTCGTCGTACTCGACCCGCCCCGCCGCGGCGCCGGTCGCGAGGTGATCCAGGCCGTCGCCGCCCTGAACCCGAGCCGGGTGGTGCTGGTCGCCTGCGACCCGGCCGCACTGGCCCGCGACCTGGGGACCTTCCTGCGCGCCGGCTACCGGCCGGCCGCGATAAGCGCCCTGGACATGTTCCCCCACACCCACCACTTCGAGACCATCGCGGTGCTGGAACGCGGCTGACCGGTGCGGGCCCCCGCCGCGTGCGGGCGCCGACCGCCGTTTTCGTAAGCCGCGCGTGGCGTATGCGGCGGCGCACGCACGGCGGGGCTCTCCGGGTTGACACCGAATGACGCCGTATCCGCTAACGTGGCCGGCAGACCACCAGCCGCGTGCGGTCCAGCCGCCCCTGCGCGCCAGCGCACCAGGATGAACAGGAACGAACTTGACGAGTCTTGACACCTTCCACTCCCGCGCCACCCTCGACGTGGACGGCCGCCCCTACGAGATCTTCCGGCTCGACGCCGTCGACGGCCTGGACCGCCTGCCCTACGCCCTGAAGGTCCTGGCGGAGAACCTGCTGCGCACCGAGGACGGCGCCAATGTCACCGCCGACCACGTGCGCGCGCTCGCCTCTTGGGACCCCGCGGCCGAGCCGGACACCGAGATTCAGTTCACCCCGGCGCGGGTGATCATGCAGGACTTCACCGGCGTGCCCTGCATCGTCGACCTGGCCACCATGCGCGAGGCCGTGGCCGAGCTGGGCGGCGACCCGGAGGTCATCAACCCGCTGGCCCCCGCGGAGATGGTCATCGACCACTCCGTGCAGATCGACTCCTTCGGCCTGCCCAGCTCCCTGGAGCACAACAAGGAGCGCGAGTACGAGCGCAACGCCGAGCGCTACCAGTTCCTGCGCTGGGGACAGGGCGCCCTGGCGAACTTCCGCGTGGTCCCGCCGGGCACCGGCATCGTCCACCAAGTCAACATCGAGCATTTGGCCCGCACCGTCTTCACCCGCCAGACCGCCGGGGCCGACGGCGCCCCCGTCACCCAGGCCTACCCGGACACCTGCGTGGGCACCGACTCCCACACCACCATGGTCAACGGCCTGGGCGTGCTCGGCTGGGGCGTGGGCGGCATCGAGGCGGAGGCCGCCATGCTCGGCCAGCCCGTGTCCATGCTGATCCCGCGCGTGGTCGGCTTCAAACTCTCCGGCGCCATTCCCGCCGGGGCCACCGCCACGGACGTGGTGCTCACCATCACCCAGATGCTGCGCGCACACGGCGTGGTCGGCAAGATCGTGGAGTTCTACGGCGAGGGCGTGGCCGCGGTGCCGCTGGCCAACCGCGCCACCATCGGCAACATGAGCCCCGAGTTCGGCTCCACCGCCGCCATCTTCCCCATCGACGACGTCACCCTGGACTACCTGCGCCTGACCGGCCGCTCCGAGGAGAACATCCGCCTGGTGGAGGAGTACACCAAGGCGCAGGGCCTGTGGCACGACCCGTCCCGACAGGCCGTCTACTCCGAGTACTTGGAGCTGGACCTGTCCACCGTGGTGCCCTCCATCGCCGGCCCCAAGCGGCCGCAGGACCGCATCGAGCTGTCCGACTCGAAGGCCGCCTTCGAGAAGACCCTGCCGACGTATGCCGCCGAGCCGCACAAGCCCACGCCGGTCGCGCTCGCGGACGGCACGCAGGTCACCCTCGACCACGGCCACGTCGCCATCGCCTCGATCACCTCCTGCACCAACACCTCCAACCCGTCGGTGATGGTGGCGGCCGGGCTGCTGGCCCGCAACGCCGTTGCCAAGGGACTGCGCTCCAAGCCGTGGGTGAAGACCTCCACCGCCCCCGGCTCCCAGGTGGTCACCGACTACTACGAGAAGGCCGGGCTGTGGCCCGCCCTGAACGAGCTCGGCTTCAACCTGGTCGGCTACGGCTGCGCCACCTGCATCGGCAACTCCGGGCCGCTGCCCGCCGAGGTGTCGGCCGCGGTGAATGATGCCGACCTCACCGTCGTGTCGGTGCTGTCCGGCAACCGCAACTTCGAGGGGCGCATCAACCCCGACGTGAAGATGAACTACCTGGCGTCCCCGCCGCTGGTGATCGCCTACGCCCTGGCCGGCACCATGGACTTCGACTTCGCCACCGAGCCGCTGGGCCAGGACGGCGAGGGCCGGGACGTGTTCCTCGCCGACATCTGGCCCGACCCCACCGAGGTGCAGGCCGTCATCGACGCCACCATCGACCGGGAGATGTACACGCGCGACTACGCCGACGTGTTCGCCGGCGATGCGCGCTGGCAGGGTCTGGACACCCCGGAGGGTGAGACCTTCACCTGGGACGAGGACTCCACCTACGTGCGCAAGGCCCCCTTCTTCGACGGCCTGACCATGGAGCTGACCCCCGTGGAGGACGTGACCGGAGCCCGCGTGCTCGCCCTGCTGGGCGACTCGGTCACCACCGACCACATTTCCCCGGCAGGCGCCATCAAGGCCGACTCCCCGGCGGGCCGCTACCTGGCCGCCCGTGGGGTGGCGCGCAAGGACTTCAACTCCTACGGTTCGCGCCGCGGCAACCACGAGGTCATGATCCGCGGCACCTTCGCCAACATCCGCCTGCGCAACCAGCTGCTCGACGGCGTGGAGGGCGGATACACCCGCAACTTCCTCACCGGCCAGACCGAGTCGATCTTCGACGCCTCCCAGGCCTACCAGGCCGCGGGCGTGCCGCTGGTGGTGCTGGGCGGTAAGGAGTACGGCTCCGGCTCCTCGCGCGACTGGGCGGCCAAGGGCACGGCCCTGCTGGGGGTCAAGGCGGTCATCGCCGAGTCCTTCGAGCGTATTCACCGCTCCAACCTGATCGGCATGGGCGTGGCGCCGCTGCAGTTCCCCGTCGGCCAGTCGGCGGCCTCACTGGGCCTGGACGGCACCGAGACCTTCTCCATCACCGGGCTGACCGCCCTCAACGACGGCGTCACCCCCCGCACGGTCACGGTCACCGCCCGGCGGGACGACGGCGAGCAGGTCACGTTCGAGGCGACCGTACGCATCGACACTCCCGGGGAGGCGGACTACTTCCGCAACGGCGGGATTCTGCAGTACGTGCTGCGCGGGCTGGCCCGCGGCGAGCAGCGGTAGCGAGCCTTCGCGCGGAGGCCTGCGGGTGGAGGTGACCCTGGACGGCCCCGTGCGTGAGCTCGGTTCGCCGGGCGCGGGGCGCGACCTCGCACTCGGAAATTACGGAAAGGCTAAGTTGCCTTTTTGGTGCGGTCACGCGGCTTTTGCGGCGGGTCCCCCGCCCGTGGTTTGCGCGAGTCGGGGGAGCTGAACGCAGACGTTTCCGGCTGTGGCGACTCGGCCCGAATGCAGCCTCGCAGGTGCGGTCCGCCGCGTCTGTTCAGGCCGCGCACGGGCCGCCGGGCCGGACTGCATGGAGTCTCGGAACAGGCTGGAAGAATGGCGAAATTGCGCGGCCGCGGCCGTGGCCGCGGTGGGTGCGCCGCGCGCGTCGGGACCGTGGCGACGGCGTGCGCGGGCCCGGGCGAGGGGCGGCTGCGCAGCTCCGCTCAACGCTCCTAATTGTGCGGACAAATCCGCGTTCCGGTGGATCGCCGTATATGAGCGCGCTCACGAATCCGACACGGCGTCCTAAAGTCGGATCTGAGCGAACGCGGCGCCGAACAGGCACCGGGCAAGGAGGCCAAATGTTCCAGATCCGTATCCACGGTCGGGGTGGCCAAGGGGTAGTCACTGCGTCCGACCTGTTGGCGTATGCAGCCTTCAAGGAGGACCGCTACGCCCAGGCTTTCCCGTCCTTCGGCTCTGAGCGCACGGGAGCGCCGGTGGTTTCCTACTGCCGGATCGACACCCGCCCGATCCGCGCCCACGAGCCCGTCCTCACCCCGGATGCCGTCATCATCCAAGATCCCACCCTGTTGGGTGCCATCGATGTCTTCGCCGGTCTGCGCCCGGGGGGCTATGCGCTCATCAACTCCGCCAAGCCCTTTGACAGCTTTGACCTGGACCCGGCCACGGTGGCCGCCGTTCCCCCGGAGCACCGCCTGACCGTGCCGGCCACGGACCTGGCCATGGAGCACCTGGGACGGCCCCTGCCCAACGCCGTCCTGCTCGGGGCATTCACCGCCGTAACCGACGTACTCGGCATCGAGGCCGTGTGCGCCGCCATTGCAGACCGCTTCCCGGGAAAGGTCGGTGAGCGAAACATTGCCGCCGCCCGGGCCGCCCACAAGATCGTTGCGGACAAGCTCGCCGGCAACGTCTCCGAGTCCCAGACCGGGACCAACCACGATCAGGAGGAGGACGCCGGTGCTGCGTGAGATTGAGGGATCGAAGGCGGTGGCGGCAGCCGTCGCCACCTGCCGTCCGGATGTGGTGTGCGCCTACCCCATCTCGCCCCAGACGCACATCGTTGAGGAGCTATCGCGGCTGGTCAAGGTGGGCGAGTTGGACTGCGAGTACATCAACGTCGAGTCCGAGTTCGCCGCCCAGTCCGTTGCCATCGGCGCCAGCGCCGTGGGTGCCCGCGCCTACACGGCCACCGCCTCCCAGGGCCTGCTGTACATGGTGGAGGCGGTTTACAACGCCTCCGGCCTGGGGCTGCCCATCGTCATGACCGTGGCGAACCGGGCCATCGGCGGTCCCATCAACATTTGGAACGATCAGTCCGACACCATGAGTCAGCGCGAGAGCGGCTGGCTGCAGCTCTTCGCCGCGGACAACCAGGAGGCCGCCGACCTGCACGTTCAGGCCTTCCGCATCGCCGAGGAGCTGAGCCTGCCGGTCATGGTCTGCATGGACGGCTTCGTCCTCACCCACGCCGTCGAACGCGTGGACGTTCCCGAGCAGGAGCAGGTGGACGCCTTCCTGCCCCCGTTCCAGCCCGTCCAGACGCTCGACCCGGAGGATCCCGTCACCATCGGCGCCATGGTGGGGCCCGAGGCCTTCACCGAGGTCCGCTACCTGGCGCACCGCAAGCAGCAGGCGGCCGTTGAGGTGGTTGAGCGCGTGGGCCGGGAGTTCGCCGCGGCCTTCGGCAGGCAGTCCGGTGGCCTCCTGCACACCTATCGCACCGAGGGAGCCGAAACCGTGGTGGTGGCCCTGGGCTCGGTCACCGGTACGCTCAAGGACGCCGTCGACGCCCTGCGGGACGACGGCGTGCCGGTGGGCCTGGTGACACTGACCTCCTTCCGGCCCTTCCCGGAGGCCGCCATGGCGCGCGCGCTGGCCGGGGCCAAGCGGGTGGTGAGCCTGGAGCGCGCCTTCTCCCTGGGACGCGGCGGCATCGTCGAGGAGGACCTGCGCCGCGTCCTTTGGAACCGCGCCGGCGAGGTCACCCTGACCACGGTCGCCGCGGGCCTGGGAGGCCGCGACATCACCTCGGCCTCCCTGGTGGAGGTGCTGCGCCGCGCCGACCGCGGCGAGCTCGCCCCACTGGAGTTCTTGGACCTGGATGAAGCCACCGTTGCCGCCCACCTGGCGGCCGTCGGCCCCCGCACGGAAGGAGCAGCATCATGACGACGTCGACCACCGTCACCACCGCACCACAGCAGTCGGGCGGACGAACCCGTTTCTACCAGGTCGGCTCCTTCGCCGTCGGCAACCGGCTCCTGCCGGAGGTCCGTTCCCTCCAGTCCAGCCGGGAGCGGAACAACACGCTCACCTCCGGGCACCGCGCCTGCCAGGGCTGCGGGGAGGCGCTGGGAGCCCGCTACGTGCTCGACGCCGCCACGGCGGCGGCCGAGCGGGCCGGAGGCAGCCTGGTCACCGTCAACGCCACCGGCTGCCTTGAGGTCTTCTCCTCGCCCTACCCCGAGTCCGCCTGGCGCCTGCCCTGGCTGCACTCCCTGTTCGGCAACGCACCCGCCGTGGCCACCGGCGTGGCCGCGGGGCTGAGGGCCAAGGGGCGTGACGACATCCGCGTGGTCGCCCAGGGCGGCGACGGCGGCACCGTCGACATCGGCTTCGGCTGCCTTTCCGGCATGTTCGAGCGCGGCGACGACGTCCTGTACGTCTGCTACGACAACGAGGCCTACATGAACACCGGGGTCCAGCGCTCGGGCGCCACCCCGCCGGCGGCCCGCACCGCCACCACGCAGGCGGTGGGGGACGCCCCGGGCAACGTGTTCGGCCAGGGCAAGGACGTGCCCCGCATCGCCATGGCCCATGAGATCCCCTACGTGGCCACGGCCACCGTCGCGGACCTGCACGATCTGGAACGCAAGGTCACCTACGCGATGGGCCTGCACGGTCCGCGCTACATCCACGTGCTGGTGCCCTGCCCCCTGGGTTGGGGGGCGAAGTCCTCTCACACCGTGCGCATCGCCCGACTGGCCGTGGAGTCGGGGCTCTTCCCGGTCTTCGAGGCCGAGCACGGCGAGGTCACCGGGGTCAGTCCCATCCGCCGCCAGGTGCCGGTGGAGGACTACCTGGTGCTCCAGCGCCGCTTCGCGCACCTGTTCCGCCCCACCAAGGATGAGCAGACGATCGGCCGTCTCCAGGCCCTCGCCGACCGCAACATTCGTCGCTACGGCCTGCTGGGGCATCCCGACGCGGTACCCGTCCTGAACGACGAGGCCACCGGCGCCACCTCCACCCTGGGGGCACGCGCGGACCTCAACGACGCCCCCAAGGAGGACTGACATGACCACTATTTCTGCTCCTGAAGCCGCGCCCGCCGGGGGCGGCGCCGGGAAGGTCCGTCCCTTCGCCGTCACCCTGGCCACGGCCTCCTCCCTGGCGAACAAGACCGGCGCCTGGAGGGTGGAGCGCCCGGTCTACCGCGACTTCCTCCCGCCCTGCAACGACGCCTGCCCCGCCGGGGAGAACATTCAGAAATGGCTCTATGACGCCGAGGACGGCTCCTACGAGCGGGCCTGGCGCACACTCATGCAGGACAACCCGCTGCCCGCCGTCATGGGCCGCGTGTGCTACCACCCCTGCCAGACCGCCTGCAACCGCGGCAAGGTGGATGAGGCCGTCGGCATTAACGCCGTCGAGCGGTTCCTGGGCGACGAGGCGCTGCGTCAGGGGTGGCAGCCCGACCCGTGCGCGCCGGATACCGGTAAGCACGTGCTGGTGGTCGGGGCCGGCCCGGCCGGGCTCAGCGCCGCCTACCAGCTGCGCCGGCGCGGCCACGCCGTCACCGTCCGCGACGCCGCCCCCAAGGCGGGCGGGATGATGCGGTACGGCATCCCCGCCTACCGTCTTCCTCGCGACGTGCTCGACGCCGAGATCGCCCGCATCGAGGGCATGGGGGTCCACTTCGTCCTGAACAGCAAGGTCGACAACATCACCTCCGAACTGGACTCCGGCGAGTTCGACGCCGTGTTCCTGGCCATCGGCGCCCAGGTCGGGCGGCGCACCTACATTCCGGCCGGTGAGGCCGCCCGCATCCTCGACGCCGTCACCCTGCTCAAGGACGTGGAGGACGACCGCGAGGCCGGCGACGACGCCGCCGACCAGCTCATGCTGGGGCGGCGCGTGGTGGTTTACGGCGGCGGCAACACGGCCCTTGACGCCGCCCGCACCGCCAAGCGCCTGGGCGCCGAGGAGGCGATCATCGTCTATCGGCGCACCCGCGACCGCATGCCCGCCCACGACTCCGAAGTGGTTGAGGCGCTGGAAGAGGGCATCCAGATGCGGTGGCTGTCCACCGTCCAGCACGCCGACGCGGGCAAGCTGCGCATCGAGAAGATGGAGTTGGACGAGACCGGCTTCCCCCAGCCCACCGGTCAGTTCGAGGACCTGGAGGCCGACTCCCTGGTCCTCGCCCTGGGACAGGAATCCGACCTGGGCCTGGTCGACGGGGTGGAGGGCTTGACGATCGAGGACGGCGTGGTGCAGGTCGATGACCAGTTCATGACCGGCCACCCGGGACTGTTCGCCGGCGGTGACATGGTGCCCTCCCAGCGCACAGTCACGGTCGGCATCGGACATGGCAAGCAGGCCGCCCGCGCCATTGACGCCTACCTGCGCGGCGAGGTCTACCAGCACCCGGAGCGCCATCGGCTGGCCGACATCGGCGCCATCAACTCCTGGTACTACTCCGACGCGCCCCAGCAGGTGCGCGAGCGCCTGGAAGGGGCCCGCCGCTCCCAGACCTTTGACGAGGTGGTCCAGGGACTCAGCGCGGATGACGCCCTGTTCGAGGCACGGCGCTGCATGAGCTGCGGCAACTGCTTCGAGTGCGACAACTGCTTCGGGGTGTGCCCGGACAACGCCGTGATCAAGCTGGAGCCCGGCAAGCGCTACGCCTTCAACTACGACTACTGCAAGGGCTGCGGTATCTGCGTGGAGGAGTGCCCCTGCGGCGCTATCGAGATGGTGCCGGAGCTGAGCTGAAGGCGGTCTGACTCGGTGGTGGAACGGCGGCGCCGCCGTTCCACCACCGAGTCACGCGGAGTAATCCGCGTCCAGTTGAAGTCCCATGGTTCTGAATTCAGCGTCGCCGGTGATGGTCGCCAGGGTTTGTAGCAGTCGGGCGACACCGCGGTGATAGCTTTCGGGCGTCCAGTCGGCGTTTTTACAGTAGTCGGAAGCGCAGTAATATGAGATGCCGCCGGGTACCCGCCAGCGTGTGAAGGTGGCTTTAAGTGTATCCGCGGCTCGGGAGAACAGGTTGATGACATCTGCGTCGTTAGTGTATTGAGCGTACTGCGCCAATCCCAGCATGGCGTAAATGTGTCCGTTTATCACGTACAGCGGATTTGCGTCTCCCGAGTATTCCTCAAGCCAGGTCAATCCCTCCGAGTCTGTGACGGTGACATGGGGGCCGTCCGTGGAAGCGAAGAATGAGTTACGGATCTGCTCGGCGCTGGTGCTCAAGTTCTGGTCCGATGCGCGCCTGGCCAGTCGTGTGCACAGGGCCAGCGCCATACCCTGCGCCATGCCTGAGTACCAGGGCGCATGTAGAGTGATTGTGGAGTCTCCGTGCGGAGCGTAGTCGAAGGGGTACGGCAGCCAACATTGTTCACCGTCGATGTCGGCACCGTCGAGTAGTCGTTGCGCGGTGGCGACGGAACGCCTCCAGTACTCCTCGTTTCCGGTGAGGTCGTAGGCGCTCAGCGCCCGCAGCGCATACCAGCAGTACGAGGTTGGGTGGTACACGTCGTCGCCAACGTCTTCGAACGAAACCACCAGGGCGCCCTGAGCATTGACCTGCGGTCCGTCGGTGCCGTTATCTAAAGGCACATATTTGTCGATAATGCTCGGGTTGAGTCCGAAAGGATCGTATACCCCGGTCAGGTCAATTGAATAAGTCTCCCCGAGAGCCGGTGGTGTTGCGGTCGTGTGCGGGGGGGGGCGTGGATGCGCTGGAAACTGTGCTGGTCGCCCGCGGTGCCGCTGCTGAGCAGCCGGCCAATGATGCTCCCAGGCCGACGGTGGTGGTGAGCAAATAGTGGCGCCGCGACAAACGTGGGCTCGTCGAACTGGGGGTCATTTGTATACGCTCCGGCGTTCTGCTAGGTGACTGGGCTGCTGTGCGAAGGCGAGTGGGCTGGGCGCTGACACCATCAGGCGGGCGTGACGCCCAGGTTCTCGATCACCTCGGCGCCGGGCAGGGCGGCCAGCAGGGCCCCGGGCACCAGCAGCTTGGAGTGGCGCACGCCGGAGCCGATGAGCATCGTGTCGCGCGCGGCCACCTGCGCGTCGATCAGCAGCCGCCAATCGGCGGGCAGGCCGACCGGCGTGATGCCGCCGTAGGCCATGCCGCTCATCTCCACGGCCTGCTCCATGGGCAGGAAGGACGCCTTGCGCACGTCGATGAGTTGCTTGACCAGGTGATTGACGTCGGCGAAGTCGGTGGCCCGCACCACGCAGGCCGCCAGGCGTCGCTCGCCCGTGCGCTTGCCCGCCACCAGTACGCAGTTGCCGGTGGCCTCGGGGTTCAACGAGTACTCGGCGTTCAGCGCATCCGTGTCGGACAGGGCGGGGTCGATCTCCACCACCTGCGCCGCAGCAGCCAGGTCATGCCCCTCCGTGGTGTCTGCGAGGGCGTGTAGCGCTGCGGCGACGGGCGGGGCGAGCAGGTCCGTGCGCTCCAGGGCGGGCTGCCAGCCGAGCGTCTCGGCGAAGACATCGGCGGGTTCACGCAGTTCGGTCATACGGCACAACCTCTCAATTCTGGGCGGCGGGAGGAGTCCTTGCCGGAGGGGAGCTCCGCAGGGAGTCTACGGCGCAGTTGCCCCACGGTGGTGACCAACAGTGGGAATGAACCGTGCCATGTGCGGCGTTGCCACCTGCGACAGCAACCGATCGAGGCGCGCGCCTCACGAACACCGCCGCGGACCGGAGGCCCAAGTGGGCATGGGACCGGCCACGGGAAGACCGAGGAGAAGTACATGGGCGACACCACCGCCGTCACCGCATCCCCACAGGTCCAGGAGGTCGATCTACTCGTCGTCGGAGGGGGTAAGGCAGGCAAGTCACTGGCCATGCTGCGTGCCCGCAAGGGCGATACCGTAGTCATGGTTGAGCGCGACAAGGTCGGCGGCACCTGCATCAACGTCGCCTGCATCCCCACCAAGACCCTGATCTCCTCCGCGCGTGTTCTGCACCAGGTCCAGGGTGCGGCCGCCTACGGCGTGTCCCTGCCCGAACTGGGTGCCGACGACTCCAGCTCTCGCGACGACACCGCGCTGCTGACCCGCGCCCGCATCGACCTGGTCGCGCTGCGCCGCCGCAAGGAGAGCGTTGTCGGCGGCATGGTTGCGGCCCACGAGACCATGTTCGCCGACTCCGGGATGGACTTCGTGCGCGGCACCGCGCGCTTCGTGGCCCCGCGCACCGTGGAGATCGCCACCGCCGACGGCGCCGTGCGCCGGGTGCGCGGCAGACGTGTCCTGATCAACACCGGCACCACCCCGGCCATCCCCAACATTCCGGGCCTGGCCGACACCCCCTACTGGACCAGCGAGGACCTGCTCACGCTGCCCGAGCTGCCCGGGCACCTGCTCATCCTCGGCGGTGGGGTCATCGGCGTGGAGATGGCCTCCCTGATGGGAATGCTGGGTGTGCCCGTCACGCTGCTCCACTCCGGGGAGCACGTGCTGAACCGGGAGGACGACGACGTCGCCGCCGAGGTCACCGCCGGCCTGGAGGCGCTCGGCGTGGAGGTCCTCACCGGCGCCCGCGTGAGCGCCGTGCGTTCCTCCGCCCGCTCCGGGCCGGTGGTGGTGCGCACCGAGGACGGCCGCGAGGCCACCGGATCCCACCTGCTCGTCGCCCTGGGACGGACCCCGGTCACGGCCGGGCTGGGCCTGGAGGCGGCCGGGGTAGAACTGACCGAGCGGGGCTTCGTGCGCGTCGACGACCACCTGCGCACCACCGCCGACGGCGTCTATGCGGCCGGAGACGTGGCCGGCACGCCCATGTTCACCCACGCCTCCTGGAACGACTTCCGGGTGCTGCGGGACCTGCTGGACGACCGCGAGGCCTCCACCGCCGGGCGGGTCATCCCCTGGACCGTGTTCGCCACCCCGGAGCTCGGGCACGTGGGCCTCACAGAGGCCCAGGCGCGGGCGGCCGGGCACAACGTGCGCGTCGCCAAGACCCCCACCGCCGCCGTTCCCCGCGCCAAGACGCTGGGCGCCACCGCCGGCTTCTACAAGGTGATCGTCGACGCCGACACCGACCGGATCCTCGGCGCCGCCATCATCGGTGAGAGCGCCGGAGAGGTCATCACCGCCGTCCAGGTGGCCATGCTCGCCGGCATGCCCTGGCAGCAGTTGCGCGACGCCCCCATCTCCCACCCGACCATGGGGGAGGGGCTCAACATCGTCCTCGACTCACTGGGCTGAGCCGCGTCTTGCGGCCGGACGCCGCGGCGGCGTCAGGACCGGAGGGCGCTTACGCCCCAGGCGGCATCAACCAGTTCGGAGTCGACGAAGTCGAAGATGAGTACGCCGCGCCCATGCGCCTGCCGCAGCAGCCGCAGCACCTGCGGATTGGTGCGCTGCGCATAGGCGATCGGCGTGCCCAGTCGTCCGTTGGTGGCACTGACATGGTTGAGCAGCAGGCAGTCGTCGTCGCCGCGGTGAGTGTAGAGCCGCTCAATCTGGGAGAGCTTAGCCGCGGGTTCGGGACCGTCCCAGTCGTCTTGCAGCAGGATGCGTCGATTGTCGTGCCAGGGCACGGCCCAGGGCCGATCCCCGACAGCCGTCAGGCAGAATTGTGCCGGTGCGCATTCGAAGGCGACCACCTTCCCGCGAATGCTCCCCAGGGCAGGCCAGACGGTGCCCCCGCCCGCTTGCTCCGGAGTCCAGAACAGGTCTCGATTCTTGGCGATGAGGGTCATCAGTGCGTTCCCATACGCCTCGAAGTCGTCTTTCGCCTCATTGGCGTTCTGTATCCGCGCGAGGAAGAAGTCCCGGGGGTGGGCGGTAAGGTGTTCACGTAGGGTCTGCAGGATGGACTCGGCGGAGATGTCACTGATCCATTCACGGTGGGCCGCAACCATGGTGCGCCGTAGCCGCAGGTCCAAGTACCGAACGCCGCAACCGATCTGCTCGGCCAGACCGAGATCCTGGGTGCGGTAGTAGGGATGCGTGCACGCACTCGTCATCGTGTCGTGCGTGCCGGGAATTGTCAGCGCGCACAGGGGAGTGTCGTCGGGCAGGTCGGAAATGAACTCGGCCGGGTCCGCGGTGGTCAACGGTCGCCTCCATCGTGGTGAGCCATGCCGGCCAGGTCGGCATAGAAACGCCTCAGATATGCCTCGATGTCGCCTCGGCCGCAGACCAGCGGGCCGGGAGTCTCCATCTTTAGGGACACCGTCGCGCATGCGGTGAGCAGGGATTGATCCACGTCGTGTCCGATGCGTTCGGTTATGTAGGCGGAGAACACCGTGTCTCCGCGTCCCGTCCGCCCCGCTAGGCTCCTTGGCCGCAGTGGGCACACGTGGAAGCCGGAGTCGTCGAGGATGAGGATCTCGCGCGCGTTGGACACCATGATCTCGTCTGCCCCCTGGTCCTTGAGAGCACGCGCGATGTCGCGCCTGTCGGTGCGGCCGGTGAGGTGCTCGCCCTCGGCGGTATCCACCTTGAGGAAACGGATATGGCTATAGAAATCCGCGCCGTGCTTGAACTCCATGAAGCGCAGCAGGTTTGAGCCCGGTACGCGCTGCCTGATGAAACCCTGCATGTCGACGGCCAGGTCCCCGCGTTGCGACAGCGTCTGGACCAGTTCGGGCGTATAGTCGCCCACCATGAGCCCCGCCAGGTGCTGAATGCGGGCGGAGCAGGCGGGCACGTCGGCCGCACCGATCGCGTCCGCGTAGGAGATGGCCGAAGATGTCCGCCGCTCCTGGTCGGCGGTGGCGTACTCGTTTCGGATCGACGCCGTGTGCGCAGACCCTACGGGAACCACCTGCCGCACGCTCGCCGGGAAGTGCGACAGCAGCCCCCGGTCCGCAGCGGCCACGGTTGCCACCGCCTGGACGCTGTGCCCCAGGGAAGCGGCCGCGGCGGCCGCGCAAATGACCGCCCCACCAACGGCACGGGTGGTCTTCCCAGTGTGATCGACATTAATGTCGACGCAGACGGGACCGATCACCTGGGTGTCGAAGTCCTCCAAGGCGGCGCTGGCGTTGGGCGCGTTCATGCAGCTGCCTTTCTTGCGTCGGCGTCTTGCCGGTTCTTAAGGCGGATCAGCACAGAGGACAGGCAGAAGGCGACCGCCGCGAGCGCCGCCAGCCCGACGAAAGCGGCCCCAAGCGTGCTGGTCGGAGTCAGCTGCTCGGTGATGATGTTGCCGGACGCGTCCGCCTCGGAGGGGACGATCAGCCCGCCGAACACAATCGGCCCGAGCAGGGCGGGAATGTAGCCGAGCGTGATGGCGAACGACATGGCGGCAGAGGACTGCTTTGCGGGCACGTTGAACTCACCGATCGGGGCGTAGTAGACGCCGCGGATCATGAAGCAGCATCCCGAGGCCAGCAGCATCAGGACGATGAGTGCGGGCATGACGCCGGAAGACACGATGTGCGCCGGCGGGTTCCCGGCGGGGAAGCTGGTCACCGACGCGGGATGGGTGAACAGAACGACGGCGATGGCGAGCAGCAGCACGCTGAGGACGGCTGACATGAACCGCATGAAGTGGGACGTGGATTTGAAGACCTTCTCAACCAGAACCGAGGAGACCAGAGGCAGCATGCGCAGGCCGATGACCACGGTGGAGAAGACCGCCGCGACCAGGGCGGAAGACCCGTAACCCGCCTGCAGGAACCGCGCGAAGTAGGTTCCGGCCGCCACAAAGGTGCCGTAGATGCAGAAAACGTTGAGGCCGGCGAGCCAGACGACGGGAAGCTTCGCAACCCTACCGATCCCCTTGATCGCCTCGATGGTGGAGGCGTTGACCTCGTCGTCGTCTCCCACGCGCGTGCCCTTGGGGGCGGCCCAGAAGACCAGGATGGCGGTGGCCAGGACGATTACCGATCCGGTCAGCATGATGCCGCGCGCGCCCACTCCGGCGGCAATGAGCGCCGTCCACAGCAGCGAGACGAGGAACGCGAGCAGACCGCGGCCGAACTCGAAGAACCCGAATGCGGCCCCTTGGTGATCCTCGGAGGTGGAGGTCCGCACCGCCTTGAAGTTGGCGGGTTTGAAGAGCACTTCGCTGAGCAGCAGCATCAGGAAGAAGCACGCCAGCAGGGTGGGGAATGACAGGTTGGGGGAGAACACGGAGATGAACAGCGAGATCGCGCCGACTCCGAGCGTGGTCAGCACCATGATGGTGCGGACGCTGAACCGGTCACCGATCCATCCCAGGAGAATCGTGCCCAGGATGATGACGAGGCCCTGCATGGAGTACAGCTGCCCGGCCTGTGCGTCGGTAACCCCCATGGCGATCGGGAAATCCTTCGGCAGGGTATTGCGGATGTCCCAGAACGCATACAGTAATTGCGCATTGAGGGTTATGAACAACAGTTGGACGAATGTCCTCGGGGCGAACCCGAAGGATTGCAGCAGCTTCTTCAATGATGGTCCTTCTTGTGAACGGTATTCCTCAGCGGGCGTGCGCGGCACCGCACTGAGCGCTAGGGCGCGGCCGTCGCTGTGGCAGGATATCCCGCGTGCTGCACGTCGTCTTCTTTGAACCGCGCATCCCGGGTAACTCCGGCGCCGCTATTCGACTAAGCGCCAACACCGGGGCGACGCTCCACCTGGTGGATCCCCTATTCGACATGGATGACGCCAAACTGCGCCGCGCCGGCCTGGACTACCACGACCTGGCCCGCACCCGCGTGCACGCCACCTGGGAGGAGTGCCTGGAGCAGGTGCCCGGACGCATCTTCGCCTTCACCGCCCGCACCGCCACCCTTTACACCGAGATCACCTGGCGTGAGGACGACGCGCTGCTCTTCGGCCCCGAACCCACCGGCCTGCCCGAAGCGGTGATGAGTCATCCGCGCGTCACCGGACGGGTACGCATTCCCATGCTCCCCGGAAGCCGTTCGCTCAACCTGGCCAACTCCGCCGCCGTCGGCCTGTATGAGGCGTGGCGAAGCCTCGGTTTCCCCGGCGCCGCGTAAGCGCGCCGCGTGGGGCGTCCCCGACCGGCCTTAGCGGGCTTCCTGAAGGAACGGGGCGGCGCCGGGCTCGCCGGGCTGGGAGTAGGTGACGGTCAGCAGGGCCCGGGCGATGGCATGGAAGGAGCACTGCGCCGCCACCGTCGTCGGGGAGGCGTCGTCGTCCAGGCCGAGGGTGTCCACGTCCAGGGCGTGCACGGCGAAGATGTAGCGGTGGTCGCCGTCGCCCGCCGGCGGGTAGGGGCCGGACCAGGCGTGCGTGCCCGAGTCGTTGACGGCGTGGAAGGCGGCGCCGTCCAGTTGAAGATCGGACTCGCCCGCGCCCTGCGGCAGTGAGGTGACCGACGCGTCCAGGTCCTGGATCGTCCAGTGCCACCAGCCGGCCGGAGAGGGGGCGTCGGGGTCGAAGCAGGAGACCACGAAGGAGCGGGTGGTGGCCGGGAAACCCGACCAGTGCAGCTCGGGGGAGATGTTCTCGTGCACGGCGGTGAACCGGTCGGGCATGCGCTCGCCGTCGACCAGGTCGGCGGAGGCCAGCGTGAATGCGGGAACGGCCGGAAGCAAGTCGTAGGGGAAGGGCGGACGGGGACGTATCAGATCTGCGGGCATGGCGGACCTCCTTGAAAATCGGACGGCCGTCGGCGGGCTGGCCGGGGCCGTTTCAACCACTGTAGACGCGCCCCCCGCGGCGATTCGTGTCAGAGGCCGGCGCTACCCTTGCAAGCAGACATCGAACAGGTGTTCGATAGATGTTCCTTGCTGAGAGGAGGTGCCATGAAACAGACCCGGCGTGGCGCCCGTGCACCCGGGGTGGCGGTGCGCGTGGAGCGCCTCGCCGCCGCCCGCGCCGCCCTCGCCCGTGCCGAGGAGCGCGCCGGCCTGCACGGGCGGGCCGCCCGGGAGGTCGCCCAAGCGTTTGCGCAAACCGGGCGGGCGGCGGCCGTATCCGGCGCCGTCGCGCTCGCGGCCCCGGACGCCCTCCCGGAGACGGGGGCCGCAACGCCCGCGGCGCTCCTGCCGCTCGGAGCGGACGCCGTCGGCGCGGTGTCCCTGACCGGATCGGCCGGCGCCCTACTGGCCGTAGCGGCCCTCCGGCAGGGGGCGGAGGACTGGTGTGGGGTCGTCGGCTGTGAGGGGCTGGGCTGGTGCGCCGCCGCCGAGGCCGGCCTCGACCTCTCCCGCGTGCTCGCCGTCCCCGCCGCGGACCTGCCGTCCAACCTGCTCACCTCGGCCCTCGGCGCCCTAATGGACGGTGTCGCCGTCCTCCTGATCTCCGCGACGGCCGCTGCCCGCCTGCGCCCCCGCGACCGCCGCACCCTCCTGGCACGCGCCCGGGAACGCCGCTGCCTCATCCTCACCCCTTTCCCCTGGGAGGGCTCCCGTACCCTGCATGCCTCGTCCGCCTCACCGGCGTCCGCAGCGCAGACGGGCGGTGTCCTGGTGTCGCTGCGTGGCGCGGCGGTGGCACCGGGGCAGGAACCGGCCGGGGAGCCGGAGCCGGGTGAGGCGCGAGAGCTGGCCGACGGCTACCTGCGGCGCCTTACTTGGAGCGTGCAGGACCCCCACCGCCCCGGGCGGGTCGGCCTGCTGTTCGATGCCGCCGGCGCCCGCCTCGCCCCGGCGGCCGCCGAGGCTCCTGCTGCCAATTCGCCGCGTCGGCACTCGCACCTGGCCCTCGTCACCGCGGCGCGCCGGTCACCGAAAGCGCCGGGACGGGAGGGTGCATGACCTCCTTAACTCCCGCTGCGAGCGTGTTCCCGCCCGCCCCGGAGTCTCGCGGGCTGCGGCTCGTCGCCGTCTGGACGCCGGACTGGCCCGTCGTCGCCCTCACCCTGGAGTCGCGAGAACGACCCGATGTGCCCGATCCGGCCCTGGTTCCCGTTGCCGTCGTGGGCGGCAGGGGCGTCATTGCGGCCTCGGCGCCGGCTCGTGCGGCCGGTGTCGCCCGCGGCATGCGGCTGCGTGTGGCCCGGTCGCTGTGCCCCGAGCTCGTCGTCCTGCCCCCGCAGCCCGAACGGGAGGCCCGCACCTACGAAACCGTCATGGAGGCCCTCACCGAGTTTCTCGCCGATCCGCTCGTCGCCCGCCCCGGACTGGCGCTGTCTGCCGCGCGCGGCCCGGCTCGCTGGGCGGGCGGGGAAGAGCCGCTGGCCGCCGCCCTCGTTGAGGCCGTCGCCACCGGGCCGGGGGTTGAATGCCAGATCGGCATTGCCGACTCCCTGCTCGGCGTCGTCCTCGCCGCCCGCCACGGTGTCATCGTCCCGCCCGGGAGCACGCCCGAGTTCCTCACCCCCTGGCCGCTGCCCTCCCTCCTACACGCCCTGGCCGCCGAGCGGGATCGCCGACAGGCACGAGAGCTGCTGGAGGACTTCGACCGGCTCGGCCTGCGCCGGCTCGGCGACCTCGCCGCCCTGCCCCGCCGCGACGTTGCCGCCCGCTTCGGGCCAGCGGGGGAGCGCCTGCACCGCCTCGCCTCAGGAGACTGGGAGACCCTGCCTCGGGCCGCCCGTCCCGCTGCCGACGTCGTCGCCGAGACTCCGCTGGACCCTCCCATCGCGCGGGCCGACACCGCAGCCTGGGCCGCCCGCTCCCTCGCCGAGCAACTGTCCCAGCGTCTTGTCGCGCTGGGCCTGTCGGCCGGACGCCTCCGGGTGGAGGCAGAGTGCGAGGACGGGGCAGAGCTGGGCCGCTCCTGGCTGCTGGGCACCACGCCCGCGCCCGCCGACCTCACCGACCGCGTGCGCTGGCAATTGGAGGGCTGGCTGGCCGGTCGCTCCGGCCGACCGCCCGCCGCACCCCTGACCCGCCTGCGCCTCGTTGCCCTAGAGCTCACTCCCGCGGGCGCTGCCCAGGCCGGCCTGTGGACCCGGCCCGGGGAGCAGGTTGAACGCCGAGCCCACCGTGCGGCCGGACGCGTCGAATCCCTCCTCGGTGCCGGCGGTGTGTGCGTCCCCGTGCTGCGCCCCGGACGGGATCCGCGTTCGCGCACCGCCCTCGTCGGCTGGGGGGAGACATCCGTCGGCGGTGCGAACAACATCCGTGAAACAGGCCCCGGAAGTGCGGCCGCGGAGACGGCTCCCTGGGCCGGCGCCCTGCCCGCCCCCTCGCCCACCATGGTTCCCCCTGCGCCGCTGCCGGCCCGCCTGCTCGACGACGGCGGGCACGACGTCGGCGTCGATGCCCAGGGGCAGCTGGTAGCCGCGCCGGCACGCGTCGACCTGGACCGCGCCCGCGGGGACGCCGCCCCAGCCGCATGGGACGGATGGGGTGAGCCGCTGGAGTACTGGCGCGGGGAGCGGCGGGTCGTGTCTTGGGCGGGACCCTGGCCGGTCGACGAGCACTGGTGGCGGCCCGGGGGCGCGTCGCGCCGTGCCTACCTGCAGGTTGTCACCGACGTCGGCCCGCCTCTGCTACTCGCTCGTGCGGGCCGCTGGTGGGTCGACGGCGTCTACTCCTGACGGGGTCCCAGCACGGTGAGGCTGACGATGCCGACCACGCACAACCACACCAGGGCGATGGCCCAGCCGGCCAATACGTCCGTCAACCAGTGGTAGGCCAGGTATACGCGCGACAGGCCCACAGCGGCGGCGGCCATGCACGCCGCTATGCCCGCCAGCGCCTTGCGGGCAGGCGACGCCGTCGAGACCAGCGCGAATCCCGCCAGCACGCCCACAAACACTCCGGTGTTGAACGAGTGTCCGGAAGGGAACGACCAGGAGGAGGCGGGGTCGCCCAGCAGCAGCGCGGTGGATGGGCGCGCGCGAGCGAAGATGAGCTTCAGTGTCACCGTGAGCAGCGAAGAGCCGACCATGGCCCCGGCCAGCACCAGGGCGCGGCGCCAATGCCCACGCAACAGCAGGAACGCGCATACGGCCGCGGTGAGCAGCGTCAGCCCGAGCGTGCCGCCCAGTTGAGTGACCGGTCGTGCCACCGCGGTGACCAGCCCGTGCCGTGCCCGCACCGCCCAGGCGGTAACCGCCGGATCGTAGACGGCCGGGGAGTATCCGCACTCGGTGCTAACCGCCAGCCATGCGAACACGGCGGCCGCCGCCGTCGCCATAAGAGCGAGAAGCGGACGGAGGTCCCGCTGCGGGACGGCGATGGTTTGCTGCATTGGACGCAAGCCTATAGACCCGCCCTGGGTGCAACCTGTGACGCGCGACTGCGGCGGAGCGGGTGCGGGGGAGTGCGCGGTCGGCCGGTAGCATCTACGGCGGGTCGCCCCGGACCCGACGGGCGGGCACCGGAGGTTGCGGAGAGGGCCTTGCGCCCGCTCCGGGAGAGGAATCAGGACGCGCATGGCCAAGCTCTATTTCCGCTACGGTGCCATGAACTCGGGCAAGACCACGGGACTGTTGCAGACCGCCTACAACTACGAGGAGCGCGGGCAGCGGGTACTCCTGGTCAAGGCCGCGATCGACACCAAGGGTAATGACACCGTGGTCTCCCGCCTGGGGATGACTCGCCGCGTCGACCTGCTCGTCACCGCCGACGACGACGTGCGCGCCCTGGTACGCCGGGCCGCCCTGGGGGAGCGCGCCGCCGACCCGCAGGCCGGCCCGCGTGAGACCGTCGACTGCGTACTGGTCGACGAGGCGCAGTTCCTCACCCCGCTGCAGGTCGACCAGCTCATGGAGATCGTGCTCATCGACGACATTCCCGTGCTCGCCTACGGGATCCGCACCGACTTCCGCACCGTGAGCTTCCCCGGATCGCGGCGCCTGCTGGAGATCGCCCACTCGTTGGAGGAGCTCAAGACGATCTGCCGCTGTGGGCGCAAGGCCATCTTCAATGCCCGCAAGGTGGGGGAGGAGTTCGTTTTCGACGGCGATCAGGTCGCCATCGATGGCGTCGACGTCACCTACGAGTCCCTGTGCGGCAAGTGCTATCTGGAATTCGGGGGCGTGCTGCCGGGGGAGTGAGGGCCGGGGGAGGGCGCCGGGCCGCGACGCGCGAGCCGGCGCACACCGGGATATGCGGGCCAGAGTGCACTTCCGAGGAGGTCCTTGTATTGGGGGAAATACAAGCGATACCGTGGAGACGTGGATGTCTACTACGCCATCATCGCCGACATCGTCGGCTCCCGGCGTCTGACCGACCGGCGCGCCGCGCAGGCCACCTTCGCCGATGCGCTCACGCGGGCGGCCGGGGGGCTGTCGCTGCCGCAATCGCCCATCGCCACCGTAGGTGATGAGTTTCAGGCCATCGCCGCCTCGCTGCCCGCTGCCCTGACGCTCACTGTGCGCGTCCAACTGCTTCTTCCCGAGGGGTTGGCCCTGCGCTTCGGCATTGGTGCCGGACGGGTGGAGACGGTCTCCGCCGACGCCGACGGCGCTGGCGCCACCATTCAGGACGGCAGTGCCTGGTGGGCGGCACGCGAGGCCATCGAGCAGGCGCACGCCGTCCAAGACGCGGGCCGAGAGTTCTGCCGCAGCTGGCTGCGTGTGGCGCAGGACGCCGTCGTCCCGGGCGATGCACAGGAGGTTGAGGCGATCGTCAATGCGCTGCTCCTGCTGCGCGACCAGGCCGTCACCCGCCTGCGACCGCGACAGCGGCGCATGACCGCGGCGCTCCTGGCCGGCGCCACCCAGGTCGAGGTGGCTCGGGCGGAGAAGGTCAGCCAGCAGGCCGTCTCCGACTTCTTCCGCGGGCCGGGGGCCGCCCTCATCGAGGGCCAAACCCTGCTCGACACCCTGCTCGACACTGTCGCCGTGGCGCGCACGGGACGCGAACCGCAGGCGGTGCAGCAATGACCGCGCTCGTACTGCTACTCGCCGGGCTCGCCAGCACCTTGCCTGTGCTGGCGCGGCGACTCTTCGGCGAGGGACGTCCAAGGCGGCGAGCCGTAGCAATCGCCGCCGGGACCGGGGCGCTCGTCGTCGTCGGGATTCTTCTCGCCCGGGGACCACTGGGACTTGCGGCCGCCGGTGTCGTGGTCGCCATCGTCGTCCCGGTGGTGTGGAGCGTTTGGGAAATGCTCGCGCCCAGTGAGTGGGGAGGGGCGGTGTCGCTCATTGCGCTCGCCGTCGGCTGTGGGGCCTGTGCCGTGCTAGCCGCCCCCGTCGGCATGTCGGCGGCGCGGGCGTGCGCCGTGGCGGGCGTGGTCATTCTCCTGGGGGCGCCGGCGAATGGGCTGGTGTCGGCCGTCCTCAATCTCGCTCGGGGCTCCAACTCGTCCGCGGGCACGCTGTCGCCGCTGGTTGTGGCGATGCGTGGTGGCCGCTGGATCGGACCGCTTGAGCGCATCCTCATCCTCTTGCTCGCGGCAGCCGGAGCGCAGGCAGCGGTTGCGGCGGTCATCGCCGCCAAGGGTGTGATCCGCTTTCCTGAGATCAACAAGGATCAGGACGGCCGCAAGGCGGAGGAGTTCCTCATCGGCTCAATGACCTCCTGGATTCTGGCGGTGCTTGCCATCGCTGCGGTGTCGGTGGCTTGAGTTGGAGGGTGTGTCGTGTGGTGCCGGGGCGGGCTCACGGGGAACGATCGCGTGAAGTCATCCGATAGGGGCGTGCCACGTGGTGCCGGGGCGGGCTGAACCGATGCGGGGCCGGTTGAAGCGGCTTGCTGGGTGCTGAGAGATGCGCGAGAAATGTGATGCACGTCTCACTGACGTGGGTGCGTTTAGGGCTGTGAGGGGCGAATTCGTGTCGGACCCTCGCGCTACTGTGTACATATGTTCGAAGGTAGGGGTGTTGAGAGCCAGCCCGCCCGGCGTGCCCGGGCGGGTCGGGTGACGTCGCCTGCTGCCGCGAAGCTGACGGCCGGGCCCCTGGCAAATCCTCAACCTCGCCATGCGGCAGGATCCCGGATGGATGGTGAGGTTGAGGACCTGGTCGGTCGTCTGTCGGGGGTGCCGGCGGGCGCTGACCTGGCAGATCTGATTGAGGGCCTGTTGTCGGTGCTGCTGGTGCCCGCCCACCCGGACGTCGCCACTGATGACACCGATGACACCGATGGCGCGGCGGACGCCAATGAGGTTTTGAGTATCCCTGATACCGACGCTGTGTTGGCAGCGGTTACCAGCCCGGCCGAGCGGATGCTGGCCGAGGCGGCCGGGCGGCTGGGTATGGACTGGGGACAGGGTGCAGGGGCTGATGCGCTGGCCTGCTTGGGTGGCCAGGTACTCAGCGAACTGGTGGGGGCCTGCCACCGGCTGGGTGCCTGGGCGGCCTGGGCGGAGGGCGTGGCGGCCGCCTGCCTGACCCGGACAGCAGAGATGAACCGCGGCACCCCGCCCTGGGGGCCGGGCGGCCGGCTTGAGCAGTTCATTACCGAGGATGAGCGGAGGTTCACCGCCAGCGGGGAAATCGCCGCCCGACTCGGCACTACTCGCAGCAGTGTGGACCTACTCCTGGACCGTGGCCAGGCATTGCTGCAACCCGAGTTCGCAGCCACGGAGGCCTTGCACCGGGCCGGTCTACTGGACACCTCCAAGACTGCCTTGATCGTCCGCCGGCTGCAGGACGTCAACCCCGACACGGCGGCAGCGGTGCAGGAACGGGTGCTGGCCCGTGCTCCACGCCGCACCTGCTCGCAGCTGGGGCGGGATATTGATCGGGCCCTGGCCGCCCTCGACCCCAACGGTGCTAGCAGTCGCCATAGGCGAGATGTGGCGGGGCGGCGGGTGACCCGGCCCCGTCCGGCCGGTGAGGGGACCCACGAAATGCGTCTGCTACTGCCAAGCCTGGACGCGCTACTACTGGACGCCACCCTGGACGCGATCGCCGCCAGCGCACGAGCCGCCGGCGACAGTCGGTCCCTGTCTCAGTTGCGGGCCGATGCCATCACCGGCATGACCCTGCGCACCTTGCAGGGCAGCCAGAACCTGGCCTGTCGAACCGCAAACGCCAATGACGTCAGTGCCTTCACCACCGCCGTCAGTGGGACTGGCCCTGCCCTCGCGACGGTCGGGCCGGGGGCTGCTGGTTTGCTGCCGGATGGGGTGCCGTTGCCAGGCCTGCTGGGGGCGCTAAGCAGCCTGGTGGAGCCATCTCGTCCCTGGTGGACGCCATCCGGCATCACCCCCGTGTTCCCGCCACCCGGAATCAGCGTCAACGTTGACGTCACCGTGCCGTTGAACCAGCTCCTACCCGAAGACGGCAGCGAAGGCCTGCCCGCCTGTGACGGGAGAGGTCTGCCCACCTCGTCCGGGGGAAGAACGGTGCCTACAGGCAGCAGGGCAACTACGCCCGAAACCGCCAGTGGCAGTGGGAGCAGTCTGCCTGAAACCGGCGGCGGGAGTCTGCCTGAAACCGGCGGCGGGAGTCTGGCCGTAGCCAGCGTCCGAGGGAGCAGTCTGCCCACCGACGTCGAGGTCACACGGGCGGCTGGGATCGGATCCGGCGGGGCTGCTACCGTCCCCCGGGCCGTCGAGGCAGCCGAGAAGGCTGGGGCGGCGGAGGTTGTGGTCGGCACCGGTCGCGTGGCGGTTCCTGCCGCCACAGCCAGGGCATTGGCAGCTGGCGGCACCTGGCGCAGGCTGGTCACCGATCCACTATCCGGGGTGGTGCTGGACGTGGGCCGCAGTCACTATCGGCCCCCAGCCGGCCTACGCGACCTGGTGCAAGCCCGTGACCAGGAATGCGTCTTCCCCGGCTGTGGCACCCCCGCAGCCCGCTGCGACACCGACCACATCACCCCCTGGGCTTCCGGTGGGGCCACCAGCCTGAATAACCTCACCACCCTGTGCCAAGCCCACCACCGCCTCAAGCACACTCCCGGATGGACCCTCACCCGTCAGAACACGGCCGACGGCGATGGCGTGCTGATCTGGACCACCCCCACCGGGGCCCGCTACCGGCGCACCCCCGACGGCACCATCACCCTCCTGCCCCGCCGCGTCGGGCCGCGTCAACTGGCCATGCCCGCCCAGCAGGCACCCCAACACCTAGCCGACGCGGTCGACAGCGCAGTGGTGAGTCGGCTTGAGCACGGCTTGAGTCTGGCTGCGCAAGCACAGGAACAAGCACGAGTGCAGGAAGGAGGCCCCGCCGTCGGCTCCGGTGACACAGTGCAGGAAGTCGACTCAGCCGCCGGTTCCGGTGGCGCAGCTCAGGAAGCCGCCCCCGCTGTCGGCTCCGGTGCCGCTATTGCCGAGACGCCTGGCGGCGCCTCCACGCGTCCCAGCAGGCGTCCCGGTCGGCCCCCGCAACCCCCGCAAGTAGTCAGCCGTGGGCCCCGGCCCGGGCACCCCATCGGCGCATTCGAGACCGCTCCCTTTCCCCAAGCCCTCCACGACCTGGGGTTAGCTCCATTACTTGACCAAATCCCGCCCTTCTAAAACACACCCCGGAAAGGCGGCGTGAGGTTCTAGTCGTTGGTGGCGCAGGCCCCGAGCCGTTGGGGGCGTGAGGTTCTAGCCACTGGCAGCACCAGGCCCAGCAGCTCTTCCGAGGACATTCATGAGGGCCGCTTCCATGACTTCCATAACCATGAGGACCACTTCCATGAGTCTCGATACCGACATCGGCGGCCGCGGTTCCGGTGCGCTCCCGCAAATGCCCGCCGGCACCATGGCCCTCACCGGTACGGCGGGGCCGGCAGGCACTACCGGAACCCATCGCTATGCCGAACTACATGCTCACTCCGCCTACTCCTTCCTCGACGGCGCCAACGAGCCCGAGGACCTCGTCGCCGCCGCCGTCGAGCTCGGTCTGGAAGCCCTAGCTCTGACCGATCACGACGGCATGCCCGGCATCGTCCGCCACGCCCAGGCCGGCCGTGCCCACGGAATCCCCACCGTTCACGGCACCGAACTCACCCTCGAAGACGGCGCCCACCTGCCGATCCTCGCCCGTGGCCCACTCGGCTATCACCGCCTGTGCGCCGCCATCTCCCGCCACAATCTCGCCGCCGGGCACCGTACCGATCCAGCTCACCGTTTGCCGATCCTGGCCGACGAGCTGCACTCGACCTGCCTGGTCCTCACCGGCACTGTCAACGGGCCACTGCGTCGTGCCCTCGGCGACCCGCATCGCCCCGATGCCTGGGACCCCGCCGCCGCCGACACCGCCCTCGGGCACCTGGTTGACCTCTTCGGCCACGACGGCGTCGCCGTCGAGATCTGTCTTGACGGCAGCCCCACCGACGCAGCCCTGACCGCCGTCCTGACCAAGCTGGCCTCCGAGCACCACCTCCCACTCGTCGCCACCGGCGCGGTGCGCTGCGCCCGCGCGGCCGACTCCCATCTCGCAGACGTGCTCACCGCCACCCGGCTACGCACCGACCTCGAAAACGCCCGCGGATACCTGCCCGCCATCGGCCGCTGGCTACGCGGCCCACAGGACATGGCCCGGCTGCACCGTCGGGCGCCCCACGCCGTCGACGCCGCCGCCGAGATCGCCCGGGACCTCGCCTTCGACCTCGCCCTCGTAGCCCCCGGCCTGCCCGACCCGGAGGTGCCCGCGGGGCACACCCCCGCCACCTGGCTGCGGGAGCTCACCCGCCGCGGTGCCCTGGCGCGGTACGGCACGGAGGCGGAGGACCCCGAGGCCTGGAGGATCCTCGCCCACGAGCTAGACGTCATCGAATCCCTCGGCTTCCCCGGCTACTTCCTCATCGTCCGCTCCATCGTCGACTTCTGTGCCAGCGCCGGCATCCTGTGTCAGGGGCGGGGAAGCGCCGCCAACTCGGCTGTCTGCTACGCCCTGGGCATCACGGCGGTGGACGCCGTCCGCCACCGCATGCTCTTCGAACGCTTCCTCTCCCCGGGGCGGGCCGGCTACCCGGACATCGACCTCGACATCGAGGCCTGCCGCCGCGAGGAGGTCATCCAGCACGTCTACGCCCACTACGGGCGCGACTACGCCGCCCAGGTCGCCAACGTCATCTCCTACCGGCCCCGTTCCGCGATCCGCGACGCCGCTCGGGCACTTGGCCACCCCGCCGGACTGCAGGACGCCTGGGCCTCCCGGATGTCCTACCACTGGAGAAAGGTTCGCATCGAGGACGGCCCCGCAGCGGATGCTCCTCCCGAGCAGGTCCTCGACGTCGCCGAGCACCTGCTGCGCCTGCCCCGGCACCTGGGCATCCACTCCGGCGGCATGGTGCTCGCCGACCGCCCGGTCACCGAGGTCTGCCCCGTGCGCTGGTCCGCCATGGAGGGGCGCACCGTCCTGCAATGGGACAAGGATGACTGCGCCGCCGCGGGCCTGGTCAAATTCGACCTGTTGGGACTGGGGGAACTGACCGCGCTGCGACTGGCCTTCACCAGTCTTGCCGAGCGCGGCGAGACGGTGCCCGACCTCGCCACCGGGGGAGTCCTGCGCCCCGCCCAGAGGGGCCGCCCCTGGGGGCTGCACACGCTCCCGGAGGAGGACCCGGCCGTCTACCGGCTGCTCAGCGCCGCGGACACGGTCGGCGTCTTCCAGGTCGAGTCCCGCGCCCAGATGGCCACCCTGCCCCGCCTGCGCCCGCGCAAGTTCTACGACATCGTCGTCGAGGTCGCCCTCATCCGGCCCGGCCCCATCCAGGGCGACGCCGTCAACCCCTACATCCGTCGCCGCCTGGGCCGAGAGGAGGTCACCTACCTGCACGAGTCCCTCAAGCCCGCCCTGGCCAAGACCCTGGGCATTCCGCTGTTCCAGGAGCAGCTCATGCAGATCGCCGTCGACGCCGCCGGCTTCAGCCCGGCCGAGGCCGACGCGCTGCGGCAGGCGATGGGTGCCAAACGCTCCGTCGAACGCATGGAGGCCCTGCATGAGCGGCTAGTCAGCGGCATGCAGGAACGAGGCATCGACCACCAGACCGCGGAGACCATCTTTGACAAGCTCCGCGCCTTCGCCGACTTCGGCTTCCCCGAATCGCACGCCTTCTCCTTCGCCTACCTGGTCTACGCCTCCGCCTGGCTGAAGGTCCGCAAGCCCGAGGACTTCTACGCCGGTATCCTCGCCGCCCAACCCATGGGGTTCTGGTCCCCACAGACTCTGGTCGCCGATGCCCGCCGCCACGGCGTGCGGGTACTGCCCGCCGACGTCAACGCCTCACGCGAGCAGGCCTGCGTCGAACCCCAGGACGACGCTGCCGCCCCGCCCGCCGACCCCAATGCCCTCAGCCCCCTCGATGTTCACCCCGACCTGGCCGTCCGCCTGGGCCTGGCCCCCATCAAGGGGCTGGGGAACGACGTCGCCGCCGCCATCGTCACCGAGCGCACCGCCCACGGCACCTACACCGGCGTCGCCGACCTCGCCCGCCGCGTGCGGCTGAGCCGCTCCCGTCTTGAAGCACTGGCCGCTTCCGGAGCCCTGGCCTCCCTTGGTGTCGCCCGCCGCGAGGCCCTGTGGGCGGCCGGCGCCCTGTCCCAGGAGTACGGGCAGCGTCATGCCGTCGGCCGCGAGCGGACCGCCTGGTACCAGCCGCCCCTGCCCGGTACCGCCGTCGGCGCTCGCGCTCCACGCCTGGCCGACATGACCGCCCGGGAGCGGCAGGACGCCGACCTGCGCCTGACCGGGGTCTCCACGGAGGCCTCACCCATCGTCTTTCAGCGCGACCGGCTCACCGCCGCCGGCGTGCTCACCGTCGCGGAGGTCCTGCACCACGAGTCGGGGCGCCGAGTACGGGTGGCCGGGCTCGTCACCCACCGGCAGCACCCCAACACCTCAGCCGGCACGATCTTCTTGAACCTCGAGGATGAGACCGGCCTGCTCAATGTCATCTGTCCCGCCGGCATGTGGCGCCGCTATCGCGACGTCGGCCGGCGGGCCGCAGCCCTCGTTGCACGGGGCATGGTCGAGTCCGGTGACGGCGTGACCGCCCTGGTAGCCGAGCACCTGGAGGTGCTGCCGGGAGTCACCTCACCGGGCAGCCGCGACTGGTGCTGAGGCGGTCGCGCCAGCTGGGCGATCAGCGCGTCGCTCAGTCCTTGTCGCCGGTGTAGGCGGGCAGCTCGCCGACGACCGGCGCGTCCTTGGTGTGCAGCTCGGAGTACATCGACCAGGCCACGCTCACCAGCGGCACCGCCACGATCGCGCCGAGCAGGCCCGCCGAATAGGTGCCCACGGCCACGGCAATGATGACCACCACCGGGTGCAGCGACACCTGCCGCCCCATGATCAGCGGCTGCAGGATGTGCCCCTCGATCTGGCCGATACCGGCCACCCCCAGGCCCACGACGACCATGGTGATGAAGCCCTTGGAGGCCAGCGCCACCACCATGGCGATGATCATCGCCGTCGGTGCACCGATGATCGGGATGAAGGCGCCGATGAACACCAGCACCGCCAGCGGCGCGGCCAGCGGCACACTGATGACCTGGAGGAAGATTCCCGCCATGATCCCGTCGGTCAGTGCCACGAGCACGGTGCCGCGGGCGTAACCCGCGAAGGTGTACCAGCCGGCTCCCGCGGCGTGGTGGACATCCTCGCGCATGCGGGCCGGCAACTCGTTGAGGAACCACCGCCACATGCGCCCGCCGGAAGCCAGGAAGAAGATCGTTGAGAAGATTGCCAGCGCCAGCACCGCGAAGATGTTCACCACCGTGCCCGCGTTGGACAGCACCTCGGTAGCCAGGGTGGGGGCATTGTTCGCCAGATAGTTCTGCCCCTGTCGCAGCAGGTCTTGCAGCCGCCCCATCAGCTCCTGCTGGGTCAGGTCCAGCGGCAGGGGGCCGTTGACGATGAAGTCCACGATCGTGTCGACGCCGTCCGAGAACTGCGATGCCAGCGTGTTCCACTGGTTGGTAACCGAGGTCACCACGTAGGTGACCATGCCCACCACCAGGGCCAGGGCTGTGAGCAGCGCCAGGAAGGTGGCCGGGTAGCGGGGCATGACCCGGGCGAACAGGTTCACCAGCGGCTGCAGGATCGAGGTGAGCACCAGCGCCATGAACACGCCCACGAACACGGGGACCACCCGGGAGGTGGCGAAGAACACCAGGCCGATGATGATGATCATCCCCAGCAGCAGCCAGGCCCCGAGCCCGCCGCGCACCAGCCAGGAGGGCAGCGAGTTGAGCGGCGAGGGGCGAGGCGCACCGGCTGCCGCCTCGCCGTCTGTGTCCGCGGCGTCGGCGGTGGAGGCGCCCTCATAGCGCAACTGCTGCTCGCGCGCGTCCAGCCGGGCGCGTTCGGCCCGGTCGATGGTGCGGCCCAGCACATCGCGTCCCTCGCGCAGCCGGGAGGTGAAGTGGTGCAGCGCCGAGTCCGATTCCGGCCGCTGCGGCTCCGTTTGGCTCGTCGGCTCCGGCGGGGGCGCGGGTTCGGCCTGCTCCGGCTTGTCTATAGCGTCCGCCATCTCAAACCTCCACTCCGAGCAGTGCGCCCACTTCGGCCGGGGCGGCGGCGAGGGCTTTGGCGCCGCGCAGGATTTCCGGGTTGCCGTATCCCCACAGGGCCCCGATGCAGTCGATGCCCTCCGTCCGGGCGCCGGCGACGTCGTGATCGAGGTCGCCGATGTGCACCGGTCTGCTGACGTCGGCTCCCGCCTCGGCCAGACGCTCAATGGCGGCGTGGATGACCTGAGCCTTCCGGCCGCCCAGGTCCCCGGCGGCCGCCCCGCTGACCGCGCTGAAGCAGTCAAGCAGACCGGCGTGCTCCAGGATCTCGCGCGCGTAGCCCTCATGCTTTGAGGTCGCCACCGCCAGCGGCACCCCGGCGGCATGCAGGGCACGCACCAACTCGGCCACGCCGTCGTACAGGGGGGAGTCGAGCATCGTATCGCGGTAGTGGCGCCGGTAGGTGGCGACCGCCTCGGCGTTGGCCGTGCCGGTCAGTCCGGCGTTAAGTCGGAAGCCGTCCACCAGCGGCGGGCCGACGAAGCGCATCAGCTCCGCCGGCGTCTGCTTCGGCAGGCCCAACTCGTCGAAGGCCAACTCCAGTGCCGCCAGGATGGCCGGCGCAGAGTCGATCAGGGTGCCGTCCAGATCGAACAGGACGGCGGTCGGGGCGTAGGGCAGGGGGAGTTGACGGTCCTCGCGACCGGCTCCGGCGGTGACATGCATGTTTTTCTCGGCTCGCTCTCGCTCGCGGACGCGGCTCAGACTACTAGCGTGGCACCCATGAGCACGCACGCCACACGCCCCCGCCTGCCGCGGACCACCGCCCTGACCCCGGGCCGGGGAGGTCAGCCACGACTGCTGATCGACGCACCCGCCGGCAGTGCTGAGATCTACCTGCACGGAGCGCACCTGACCGCCTGGACGCCGCGCGGCGGCAGGCCAGTCATCTTCACCTCGCGCCGGGCGATCTTCGACGGCGCGGCCCCGATCCGGGGCGGCGTCCCCCTGTGTCTGCCCTGGTTCGGGGCGGGTGTGAGTGGCGATCGGCGCCCCTCCCACGGGTGGGGGCGGATCTCGCCCTGGCAGTTGTCCAGCGTGCAGTCACGGCCGGGCGGCGGTGTGCAGGCCCTGTTCGCACTCGAGCGTGACGGCATCGCCGCCCTGTACTCCGTAGACGTGGGGGAGGAGCTGGGCCTATCACTGTCCCTGCGGCGCACCGGCGGTCCCGGGGCGGACGAACCGGTGGAGGCCGCTCTGCACACCTACCTGGCGGTGGGGGACGTGACCGCTGTGGAAGTGGCGGGCCTGGAGGGAGCCACCTATCTGGACAAGGTGACCGGCCAGGCCGGCCAGGTGCAACACGGCCCGCTGCGTATCACCGGGCAGACGGACCGCGTCTACGCCTCCGGCGCCCCAGTCACACTCTCCGACCCGGCCTTGGGGCGCCGAGTGAGCGTGATCGGTGTGGGGGCAGCCAACACCGTGGTGTGGAACCCGTGGAGCGCCGGCGCCGCCGCGCTGACGGACCTGGATGACGACGAGTTCGCCTCCATGCTGTGTGTGGAGAGTGCCGTGGTGGGCGATAATGCCGTGCGCCTGGCGCCGGGGGAATCGCTGTCGCTGGGTACCCGTATCACCGTCGCGTCCCTGTGATGCACGGCACCCGGGACGGATTTGCCCGCCTTGGCCCGGAGCGTGTTAACTTTCCTCAGTCAGCAATGCGGGCCTGTGCCCTGCGGCGGTGACCACAAGTCCGAGTGGCGGAATAGGTAGACGCGCTAGCTTGAGGTGCTAGTGCCTGACTAAAAGGGCGTGGGGGTTCAAGTCCCCCCTCGGACACCCGCTCGAAGGGCCGCGGCCGGTAGGTCGTGGCCCTTAGTCGTATCCACTGAACGCCGGCTCGACGCCGTCGGACGGACTGCCGCGGCCTGACCGCCTGCCCGCGTGCAGGCGGCGCCGGTAGGCTCGCCGCATGCAGCCCTTCGAGATCCGCGTGCCCGCCGAGACCCGCGACGGCGCCAACCTGCCCGCGCTCCTGTTGTCTGTTCCCACCAGCGCCGACGTCGACCGGGTGGCGGAGATCTGCCAGGATCCCGACATTCAGGAGTGGACCACCGTCCCGCGCGGTTACACCCGCGCGCAGGCGCAGGACTTCATCGACCGCATCGTGCGGGCCGGCTGGGAGGCCGGCAACGACCTGACCTGGGCGGTGCGCGAGGTCGCCGCCGACGGCTCCGCCCTGTTGGTGGGCATGATGAGCATTTCCGGACAGGCCGACGGCGCCTGGGAGATTGGTTACTGGCTCGCTCCCGAGGCCCGCGGTCGCGGCACCGTCTCTCGGGCGGCACGCGCGCTCATCGACACGGCCTTTCACTCGGACGGCCCACTGCACGCCGTCGCCCTGCGCTGGCGCTGCGACATTCACGACGGCGTGCCGAACTGGGCGTCCTGGCGGGTCGCCTGGGGGTTGGGTTTCCGCCGTGAGGGGCGAGTGCGCTCCTTCCTCGCCAACGACGGCGTGCTGCACGACGGGTGGGTGGGCACGCTCCTGCCCGCCGACCCGCGCCGCCCCGCCGCCCCCTGGGACGGTCCCGTCACGGTCGGCGGGCAGGTGGCCGGCTCCTCGCACACGCACGGCGCCGCCACGCCACTGGTGGCCGCCGACCCGGTCGGTGAGCGCGAGGGCGACGACCCCGAGGCGCTGGTGCGCCGCTTCCACTCCACCTACGGGCTGCCCATCCGGACGGATGGGCCGAGTCTGGACCGCGAGAGCCTGCACATGCGCATGAGCCTGATCGCCGAGGAGTTCGGTGAGCTGATCGGCGCCGTCTATGGGCAGGCGGCCCGCGGCGAGGTCGAGGCCGCTTACCGGCGCGCCGTCGCAGCCGACGACGGCACCCGCGACACGGTGGAGGCCGCCGACGCCCTGGCCGATTTGGTCTACGTCATCTACGGCATGGCGCTGGAGACCGGCATCGACCTGGCCGCGGTGCTGGCCGAGGTGCAGCGCTCCAACATGTCCAAGCTCGGGGCGGATGGTCGGCCCATCTACCGGGAGGACGGCAAGGTCCTCAAGGGGCCCGGCTTCTTCCCGCCGGACGTTCCCGGCGTGCTCGGCCTCTAAGAACCCCGGGACGCAGCCGCCGTCGTCCGGTGCTCCCTGGGATGGGCCGGAGCGCGTGGCAGGATGAGTCCCATGACTCAGGCCGATCCCGCTGCGGCGGACGCACTCCCCGAAACCAACCCCTTCGCCCGCCCCTGGGAGCTCGACCTGGAACTGCCCGACTTCGGCGCCGTCTCGCCGGCGGACATCGAGCCGGCGGTACGGGCCGGTATGGCGGCTCAGCGTGCCCAGTGGGAGGCGATTGCCACCAACCCCGCCGCGCCGACCGTGGAGAACACGGTCGCCGCCGTCGAACGCAGCGGCGAACTGCTGTCCCGCGCCCTGACCGTGCTGTACGCCCTGACCTCTGCTACCGACAGCCCCGAGTTGGACACGCTGGAGGAGGCCCTCGCCCCCGACCTGGCCGCCCACGACGACGCCTACAGCCTGGATGCGCGCATCTACCGGCGTTTCAAGACCCTCGACGAACAGGTGCGTGCCGCCGCCCAGGCCACGCCCGCTCGGACCCCGGTGGACGCCGACGGTCAGGCGATCGACGCCGAGACCGCCCGCTACATCCGCCTGGCCGTGGAGGAGTTCGAACGCGACGGCGTCGCCCTGACCGGCCCGGACGCGGACCGGCTGCGCGCCATCAACGCCCGGCTGACGGCCCTGTCCACCCGCTTCGCCACTCTCACCACCAACGCGATGCACGCCGCCGGCGTCGCCAACTTCACTGCCACTCCCGCGCTGGCCACCACCGCCACCCACGCCGAGCGCGTCGCCCTGCTGAACCGGTCGCTGGGCCGTGGACTGTCCGGTGAACATGACACTCGGGCCCTCGTGCTGGAGGAGGCCAGGCTGCGGGCCGAGCGCGCCCGGCTGCTCGGCTACCCCCACCACGCCGCGGTCGTCGCCGCCGAGTCGGCGGCCCGCACCAGCCAGGCCGTCAACGAGCTGCTCACCCGCCTGGTGCCCCCGGCCATGGCCAACGCCCGCCGCGATGCCGAAACCTACGCCGCCCGCATGGCCGCCGACCCGGCCACCCAACCCGGGGAGAGCTTCGGCCCCGCCGACTGGCCCCGCTACGAGGAGGCCGAGCGCAAGGAACGCTTCGGCGTCGACGACGCCACCCTCGCCCCCTACCTGGAGCTGAACAACGTCGTCGAACGGGGCGTCTTCTACGCTGCGACCCGCCTGTACGGCATCAGCTTCCACGAGCGTCCCGACCTGGCCGCCCACATGTACGCCCCGGATGTGCGCGTCTGGGAGGTCCGTGACGGCGAGGGCGATGCCGCACCCCTGCTGGGACTGTTCGTCGGCGACTACTACGCCCGCGAGGGCAAGCACGGTGGCGCTTGGATGGACTCCCTGGTGGAGCAGAGCCACCTGACCGGCCGCAGGCCGGTGGTCATCAACTGCCTGAACCTGACCAAGCCCGAATCCGGGCCGACGCTGCTGAGCTGGGACAACGTCATCACCGCCTTCCACGAGTTCGGCCACGCCCTGCACGGACTGTTCGCCGATACCCGCTGGCCCAGCGCGTCGGGCACCAACGTGCCCCGCGACGTCGTCGAGTTCCCCTCCCAGGTCAACGAGAAGTGGGCACTGCACCCGCAGGTCATCGCCTCCTACGCCCGCCACGTGGACACCGGCGCACCCTTGCCGCAGTCCCTCGCCGAGCAGCTGCGCAGCCAGGGCGCCTTCGGCCAGGGCTACGCCACCACCGAGTACTTGGGGGCGGCCCTGCTCGACCAGGCCTGGCACACCCTGGAGGCACAGGACGTGCCCGACGACGTGACCGCGGTCGAGGCCTTCGAGCACGCCGCCCTGGCCGACGCCGGCATTGACGACGCCCTGGTCCCGCCCCGTTACCGCACCACCTACTTCGCCCACGTCTTCGGCGGCGGCTACGCGGCCGCCTACTACGCCTACATCTGGAGCGAGGTCATGGACGCGGACACCACCGAATGGTTCCGCACCGACGGCGAGGGCGGCCGCGGCGGCGACCTGGGCCTGAATCGCCGGGCCGGGGAGCGCTTCCGCCGTGAGTTCCTCTCCCGTGGGGACTCCCGCGACCCGCTCGTCTCCTACCGCGCCTACCGCGGCCGCGACCCCAAGATCGAACCGCTGCTGCGGCGCCGCGGGCTGAACTAGATCGTGGCCTTGGCGGTAGACGCGGCCCACGGTTGAGCCGGTATCCTTGCCCACATGACGAATGACCCGCGGTCCGCGCTCAACCGACTCATTGCCGCCTTCGAGGCGCACCTGGACGCCGCCGCGACGGGTGACGAGACGTCCCCGGCCGTTGTCGCGGCGGAGGACGCCCTCCAGGACGCCTTCTTCACCTACGACGACGCCCTGTTCACCGCCTACGGCATCGAACTGCCCTTCGACGCCTTCGACTCCGATGAAGACGAGGACGACGATGAGGCGGAGGACGACGAGGACGAGGGTGCCGAGGACGACTACGACGACGAAGACGTGGACGAGGACGACTACGACGACTACGACGACCGGGAGGTCGACGACGACTACGAGGGCTGATCGGCCTGCGGGGACAGACTCCCGCCACCCATGGTGAAGGCCCGGTCCGCGAACCGGTCCGCCTCGCTCTCGTGCGTGACCACCAGCACCGCCGCCCCGGCGTTCGCCGCTTCACGCAACAGCTCCAGTGCCGCCACGGTGTTCTCCCCGTCCAGTCCGGCCGTGGGCTCGTCGGCCAGCACGATTCGCGGCTGCAGCAGCAGGGCCCTGGCCACGGCCATCCGCCGCAGCTCGCCGCCCGACAGCTCGCTGGGCCGGGCCTCCCTCAGCTCGGCCAGGCCGACCGCCTCCAGCAGCTCCTCCGCTCGCTGCTGCGGGGGCTCCGCGCGGCCGTACAGGACCGCCGGAAGCAGCACGTTCTCCAGCACCGTCAGGCTGCGCAGGGCCGTGTGCCCCTGCGGCACCAGGCCGATTCTCCGGTTGCGCAGCCGCGAGCGCTCGGCCTCACCCAAGGCGTACAGATTCTCCTCGCCGACCATGACGCTGCCGGCGGTGGGCGTCAGCATCCCGGCCAGCATGCTCAGCAGCGTGCTCTTGCCGCTGCCGGAGCGACCCGTGATGACCGTGAGCGTTCCCGCCTCCAGCTCGAGGTCCACCGGCCGCACCGCCGTGAATGTCCGGCGGCTCCGTCCCCGGGAGAAGTCCTTCGCCAACTCCCTTGCTCTCAGCTCCATGTCACTCGCCCTCCTGCAGCAGTAGGCTCGTATCCATCCGATTCAGGATGCGGACCCCGATCCACGTGGACATCCCGGCGGCGAGGATCGCCGCAGCGAGCGCGAGGCCCGCGAGTGTGGCCAGCGCGCCGAGTCCGGGAAGCACGAAGCCGACGTTCAGGCCCTGAGAAACAGCGCCCCTGAAGGCCCCGAGTCCGACACCCGCGATGACGACGCCGAGGACCCCACCGCCGAGGTTGGCAGCCACCGACTCCCGCACCACGATCCTTGAGAGCGTGCCGCGGGCCGCCCCCATCGCCACGAGGCAGGCGAACTCCCGCTTGCGCTCGTTGATCAGCATGCCGAACACCAGGACGGTCATCACCAGGCCGATCACCCACACAACGCCCACGAGTATCCCTACCGTGTCCGAGATCCTGTCGAGGCTGTCCGTGATACCCGCGACCATGCTCGCGGACGTGGCGACGCTGACCCCGTCGACCTGGCTGGCGATGTCTGCGGCGACGGCCGCGGCGTCGTGACCGGGTGCGACCCGCACCAGGACGGAGGAGACCACGTTGTCGGTATCGACGTCGCCGTACTTGTTCAGTCCCTTCGCGACGGAGGATGCGATGAGTACCTTGGCGGTGTCGAAGTCGGTGTATATGGCGTTGTCCAGGGTGGAGCCGGTGGCCGCGAACTGCCCGACCACGTGGTAGTCGTTGTCGAACAGGCGGAAGTCGTCCCCGTCGGTCAGCGCGACGTTACTGCCGACGATGATGCCCAGCGGGCCCAGGTCGGCATCCGCGAGCGTGTCGGTGATCCAGGGCTGGATGACGAAGTCGCTGCCGGGGTCGAAGGCGATGATCTGGTAGTGCCCCGAGCAGCAGCTCGCCTTGGCGGACGCCAGGAACAGCTGCGGCGAGGTGGCCTCCACGCCGGGGACGGCCGCGACGGCGTCGAGCGTGTCCGCCGGCATGTAGAAGTAGCCCGGCTCGGCCTGTACCAGGACGTTCTGGGCGTCGAACTCATTCGCGGCCTCCGTCGGCGTGACCAGGATGTCCGCCCCCAGGCGGGACCGGGTGGTCTCCAGGCCCTCCCGGATGCCCCGGACGAGTAGCGTGCCGCCGAAGAGCACGCTGGACATTAGGGCCGCGATGGCGACCAGCGCCGCCGTCCGGGCGGGGTAGCCGCGCAGGTTGAGCCACGGGAGCCTGTTCAGTGAAAGCATGTGCGTTCGTCTCCTCATCCGGCCGGTGGCCTCCGTCGGTCATTCCTGCGCGCGGCCCATCCGGTTGCCAGCCCGGTGCTCAGGCCCCCGGTGCCGAGCGTGACCAGCAGGGTGAGCCCGGCCGCCGACAGCATGTGCGCCGGCGTCGCCGTGCCCTCGGCCAGCAGGCTCCCGCCCGCCCCGATGAACAACAGGGCGGCGACCAGCACGCCGACGCCGGCGCCCGCCGTGTAGACGAGCACGGCCTCCGACATGATTACGCGGCTTAAGGTCCGGCGCGATGCGCCGATCACGCGCCACACGCGCAGCTCGGGTTCGCGCTCGCGCAAAAGCAGCCACTGGGCGACGGCGAGGGCGAGCAGCAGGAGCAGCCAGGTGCCGGCGGCGGCCGCTGCGAGCACGGCCGTCTGCCCGCCGATGTCATTGGCGGTGGACGTCAGGCTCGCGTCTGCGCCCACGGCGGTTACCCTGCGCACGTAGATGTTGATCCAGGCGGTCACGCTCTCCACGTCCTGCCTGTCCTCCACCTGCAGCAGGGCGACGGAGTAGTCGCGCTGCGGGTCGACATCGGCATAGGTGTCGACGCCGGCGGCGAGCGAGTCGTCGATCAACTCCGACAGGGTATTCATGGTGACGAAGACCGCGCCGTCCAGCTCGGAGCCGGTGGGTAGCAGGTGCGCGGCCACCGGCCGCTCACGCCCGAACAGCTCCACCGTCTCCGGGCCGGACGCCGCCGCGGCGTCCACCTCGGGGCCGACCGCGACGACGCCGTCGCCCAGCGTGAAGTCGGCGCCCTCGGCCAGCCAGGGGGAGATGACGAAGTCCGTTTCCGGGTCGAAGCCGACGATCCAGACCCGCTGGCCGTCCGCCCGCGTGTCGGACAGGTACAGCTGGTAGGAGAGGGCGGTGATGTCATCGTTGGCGGACAGGCGGGAGAGCGTGGAGCGCTGCCGGTAGCACTCCACCGGGGTGCCCTGCATGAGCAGCTGATCCTGGTAGAGCCGGTTCATGGCGGCGGTCGGATACACCAGCACGTCGGCGCCGAGGCGCTGCTCCGCCAGGGCGGCCTCCTGCCGCAGACTCTGCACCAGCAGCAGCCCGCTGAACACGCATGCCGCCTGGACGAGCACCAGGGCCAGTAGTATCGCCGTCCGGGCCGGATGCGCGCTCAGGTTCTTCAGCGGTATCGTCCGCAGGGAGAGGCTACGGTTCACGGCTCGCCGTCACCGGCCTCGGACACGTCCATCCAGAGGGCCGGGCGCACCCCGTACTCGGCGTCCACGTAGGCACCCGCCTCGGCGGTCTCCCCGGTGGTGGAGACGTACTGGGCGGCGTAGGGGTAGCCGCCCGGCGAGCGCAGCCACCAGTCGGCCATCCCGTCCGCGTCGACATATGCCTGCCCGGTCGCGGCAGCGTCGGAGGCGGCCGCCCTGCCCAGGTAGTCCCGGTCGGCGTCGTCGTGCAGGTAGATCAGTGCCTCGGTGTGGCTGAGCGCGAAAACTCGGTCCGTGGTGTCCACGCCGCCGTCGGTGCCGACCACGGACTGGTCGTCGTTCCGCAACCGCGTGGCCCGGATGATCTGCCGCTCGGTCGGGCTGAAGGCGGCCTGGAGGAAGGCGTCGTTCAGCCAGGTGCGCAGCTCGCTGTCCTCCCAGGTGACGGATGCGAAGGGCTCGGCGTTGTACCGGCGGGAGGCCAGGCAGTCGACGCTCAGTAGCAGCAGCCGGTCGTCTATCCGGTCGAGCACGAACCACTCGACCGGCTCGGCGCCGTCGGCGGCGTCGCCATCCTGCTCGTAGGCGCCGAAGGCGATGACGTCGCCCTTCTGGGAGTCCCGGTAGGGCAGGGCGGGGTCGGCCTGGGCCAGTGCGGCCGCCCGCTCCGCGGCGTCGCGGTAGTCGCCGAGCCCATCGAAGATCCGGTAGGCCTCTGCGGCGTTACCGGATGCGGACAGGCGCACGGCCTGCTGGTAGCTCGATCGCCGCTGCTGGCATGCCGCCGCAGTCATCAGCAGCGCCGCGGTCAGCACGAGCAGGGCCGCCACGCAGGCAATGAGGCTGGTCCTGTGAGTGGTCATTCTTGCGGTCATCGCCCGCGTCGCCGTCCGGAGGAGTCAGGCGGCGCTCGGCCCGGTCGTCCGCAGCGATCCGATGAGCGCGCCGATGCCGGAGCCGACGATGAGCACCGCCATGATTCTGACGAAGGGCTGGAAAACCGTGTAGCAGCGCATGGTGCGCATCATGCACAAGGGGCAGATGACGCCGGGGATGAGGAACACGACGACGCCGCCAACGGTGGCGACGACTTGCAGCGCGATCCGGAGGGGAGGGTTCTTCACCCAGGCAGACGCGCCGAAGAGCACGAGGAGACCCGCTCCGCCGGCGGCCACCGCGTTCTGACAGTCGTGGCAGTGCATCCAGGTGCCGTCATCCTTCGGCCCGCATGCGGAGAAGGCCGTCAGCACCCCAATGACGAGCAGAAGGCTCAAGGCCGCCGGGATCAGGGGGATGAGGATGCTGTTCTTGAGTTTCTTCGGCATGAGCGTTCTCCTGTGTCACTGCTTCCGTGCCGTCGGACGGACCTCGGCAACCACGACCAGAGGCAGGTTAGGATGGCTTAACCTACGCGTCAACGCGGTCCCGGCAGCCGGTCACGTTCGAACTCTCGTTCCGGCCGAGTGTCAGAAGCGCTCGGGGTAGCCGACCTCCGGCGCCGTCACCTCGTTAAGGACGTGGCGGATCTGCGCCGGCAGGTCCAGGTCCTCGGCGGCCAGGGCGCCGCGCAACTGGGCGGGGGTACGCGCCCCGACCACGGTGGAGGCCATCCCGGCGGCGTCGCGCGCCCATGCCAGGGCCACTTCCACGGGCCTGCGGTCCAACCCGGTGGCGGCCGTCGCCACCGCCTCGACTACCCCGCGATGGGACTCACCCAGGTAGGGGGCCACGTAGGAGCGCAGGTGGGGGGAGGCGCCGCGGGAGTCCGGGGGAGTGGTGGCCCGGTACTTGCCGGTCAATACTCCGCGTCCCAGCGGGGCGTAGCCGATCACGCCGAAGCCAAGGCCCGCCGCCGCCGGCAGCAGTTCCCGCTCGATGCCGCGTGCCAGGAGCGAGTGCTCCACCTCCACGGCGGCCAGCCCCGGCCCGCCGGCCTCACGCAGCAGGTCCGCCAGGTGCACGCTCGCCCAGGCGGGGTGGTTAGACACCCCCACGTAGCGGGTGCGGCCGCTGGCGACGGCGATTCGTAGCGCGTCGGCGGTCTCCTCAAACGGAGTGGTCGCATCGGGGACCTGCACCAGCCATAGATCCAGGTGGTCGGTGCCCAGACGCGTCAGCGAGTCATCCAGCGTGTCAAGCAGGGTGCCGCGAGAGGCATCGGCCGCCGTCGAGCGGGCGCCGGTGCGCCAGGTGCGCACACCCGCCTTGGATACCAGCACCACGTCGCGCCGCTCCACCGTCCCGGCGAGCAGACCGCCGATCACCTCCTCCGAGGCGCCCTCGCAGTAGGAGGCAGCCGTGTCCAGCAGGGTGCCGCCGGCGTCGAGGAAGATCTCCAACTGGTCCTTGGCCTCCAACTCGTCGGTGTCCCGGCCCCAAGTCATGGTGCCGAGGCCGACCGCCGAGACGCGCAATCCGGTGCGCCCGAGCCGCCTGTGTTCCATGGCCCAACCGTATGGCGTCGTCGGCGCCATACCGGGCAGGCCGCCGACGGCGCGCCCCGTCACTCGCCTCGATTGACATTCGGAGGCGGGTGGCGGGGCGCCCTCCGACTCACTTGCGGACGGTGATGGTCCAGGAGGCCTCGCCGGTCTTGGTGAACTCGGTGACGGTGTAACCGTTGTCCGCCGCCCAGGCGGGCAGTGACTGGGTGCCCTGGGTGCAGTCGAAGGCGATGACGAGCTCGTCGCCGATCTCCAGATCGGCCATCGCCTCCTCGGCCTCCATAACGGGGAAGGGGCAGACGAGGCCCTCGGTCTCCAACACGGTACGCATGACTGGGTCCTTTCGATGAGTGAATGAGGATGGGATGACGGGGGGTGCGTGGTCAGCGGCTCGCGAGTGCGCCTGCCGCCTCGGACTCACCCAGGCGCTCGGAGGAGGCGGCGGAGGCCGCTGCTGCGCGCGCGGCACGCCGCTGATTGCGTGGGCGGATAAGGGTGACGTACGCGGCGGTGCCCACGCCCAGCACCTGGAAGACGAGCGCGGTCCAGCCCTGCCAGGACAGCAGGGAGGTCTGCACCAGGGCGTTGCCAATGGAGCAGCCGCCGGCCCAGGCCGCGCCCACGCCCATGAGCAGCCCACCGGCGATCGAACGGCGAATGACGGTGGCGGAGGGTACGCGGACGCGGAACTCGCCCGAGGCGCGGGCGCTGAGATGGGAGCCGAGGAGGATGCCGAGCACCAGCAGCACGCCCCAGTCGAGCCGGTCGGCATCCCCGGTCACCAACCAGCCGACCAGGTTCGACGACGGCGTGGTGATTCCCAGCCCGTCGTGGCGGCCGCTGGCCCACGAGGTCGGCCAAGCGATGATCGCCACGAGTCCGACGAGCACGCCGGTCACCAGCGGGTTCCAAGCGCGTTCGAACAGCAGGTGGTTCAGGCCCGTGCGCTGGGGAGCCAGCTGTAGTACGGCGGGCCGGTCCGCCGCAAGCCGGAGCTGCCAACGCACCAGAAGAGCGACTGCCGCCACCAGTGCGAGCACGCCGACCCAGTCGGGTAGCCCGAAGGCGGCGGGAATCGTGGTCAGCTGCGTGGTCCACAGGCCCTTGATCCAGGTGGTCACCGGGGCGAGCACGCCGGTCTTCGAAGCCGCCGCCGTGCCGGCATAGGCGATGAGCGCGAACCAGGACCCCACCAGGCCCTCTCCGGCGCGGTAGTAGGTGCCGGTGGCGCAGCCCCCGGCCAGCACAATGCCGACGCCGAACAGTAGAGAGCCGACCGCTGTCGCTACGACCGACAGCGTGGGCACCTCGGGGGTGATGGCGCCGGTAGCCGTAAGCAGGGTGACGCCGACGGCCTGGACGGCGATGGCCAGCAGGAAGGCGGTCATCCACCGCCAGGATCCGGAGACCCAAAGGTCTCGGAAGGCGCCGGTGATGCAGAAGCGGCCGCGTTGGAGGACGAGTCCGAGCACGCCGCCGACGAGTAGTCCGGTGAATATCAATGGAGGTCCTTTGTCCGACTGTCCGGGCCGCTGGGAGAGCGGCCTGCAATCTGTGGTCAAGGACGCAGGTGGGGCGACTGCTTCGGCGCGATGACGCCGTCGGCCACAGGCGTGGCCCACCCGCGACTGTGATGGGGGTTGGGCTTTGGCCTGGCCAGGGATGCCTACCGGCGCGTGCCGTTGCGCCGGTGGGCCGGGGGAAGAAGCAGGGTTACGTACTCGCTCGAGTGTGCTGTATTTGGGTGCTGCTGCCTCAGTGAGCCCTGGCCAGGTCGAGCATGCAGCAACACGCTCCGCGCCGGGCGCGAAGGTTGCGGGCTGCGATCTGGGAGCTCATGAGTGCTTTCTTCCGTGCAGGGGAGGGGTTGATGACCGTCACCGACTGAGGTCGGCAGCGGTGGCCGGAATCGTAGGCGCGGGCGGTGGCCTCATGCCAAGGGGATACCACTTTGTGAGACGCGGGGCCGGATCAGGCTCGGGCTGTAGGCGCGCGCCGGGCGGTGAGCAGCCGCGCGACGCCGTCGGCGGGCAGCTCGGGGGTGGTCCCGCCGAACAGCGGGCACTGGGCCTGGTAGGCGCACCAGTCGCACAGGCGGGAGCGGCGCGGGGCGAACTCGCCGGCGGCGGCACAGTCCTCCACCTCGTCCCAGATGTGGGCGAGCTTGGTCTCGGTCGCCTCCAGCTCCGGCAGGCGCGGATCGTGGGTGAGGGTGCGGCCGTCCTTGAGATAGACGATCTGCAAGCGCGCCGGAGCCCGCCCGCGCAGCCGCCAGAGCACCAGGGCGTAAAAGCGCATCTGGAACAGCGCATCCTCCTGGAAGCGTGGGCTGGGGGAGCGGCCGGTCTTGTAGTCGACTACCCGCATGGCGCCGCCCGGGGCCACGTCCAGGCGGTCGACGAAACCGCGCAGCAGCAGCCCGTCGCGCGTCTCGGTCTGCACGAACAGCTCCCGCTCGGCCGGCTCCAGACGCGTGGGGTTCTCCAGCTGGAAGTAGGCGCTGATCAGCGTCCTGGCCTCGTCCAGCCAGGGATCGATCGCGGCGGAGTCCGGGAACAGGGTCATGACCTCCGGATGCTTCTCCCGGTGCGTCTCCCACTGTCCGGGCAGCATGTCCAGGGCGGCCTCGCGGGTGCGCTCGCGGGCCGGCAGGTCGTACAGGCGCTCCAGAATCGCATGTACGAGCGTGCCCTTGTGGGTGGCCAGGGAGCCGGGCTCCGGGAGGCGGTCCACGGTGCGCAGGCGGAACAGCAGCGGGCACTGCATGAAGTCCTTCGCCCGCGACGGCGACAGCGCCGTACGCCCCGAACCGCGGCGGCGGGCGCTCCCGCCGGGGCCCGTGGGGCGCACGCCGACGGCGGGACCCGCGGCGGGCGTTTCGGCGGGTGCGGCAGCGGGGGTTGCGTCGGGGCGGTCTGGTTGCTCACTCACGGTGCGAACCTACCGCCGTCGGCCGACATCAATGTTGGCGAGCAGCCCGTGCATCCACAGGTCGACGTGACGCCCTGCTCCGGGCGGGTCCTGTGGACGGCGGCGGTGCTCCCATAGGCACCGCCGCTAGGGTCGGGGCATGACTGCATCTGCTGCCCGACGCCGTTCGGACTCCTGGACGCTGTTCACGCTCGGTGGTGCCCCCGTGGTGGTCGCCCCCACCTCGCTGCTGCTGGGCCTGCTCATCGCCGGGAGCTGGTATCCGCTGGTGTCCTCTGCACTGGCCGGATATAGCCCCGCCATCGTGCTCGGAACGGTGGCGGCCACGGTGCTGGGCGTGGGGGTGAGTGTGATGTGTCACGAGTTCGCCCATGGGGCGGTCGGTGCGCTGCTGGGGCGCAGGCCGGTGCGCTACGAGCTGTACCTGTGGGGCGGACGCACCAGCTTCGGCCCGTCGTCCCGGTGGCGCCCCTGGAAGGACGTGCTCACCTCCCTGGCCGGGCCGGCCGTGAACCTGGCCCTGTGGGCCGTCGGGCACGGCCTGCTGGATCGGGCCTCCTCCGCACCCGTTTACGTGGCGGCGTGGGCACTGACCTGGGTCAACCTCGCCCTGGGCGTCTTCAATGCCCTGCCGGGGCTGCCACTCGACGGCGGCCATGCGCTGGCCGCACTGGTCGAGCAGCTGAGCGGCCGGCGTCGAATGGGCCAGCGGGTGGCCGCCGTCGGCGGGCTTGCCGTCGTGGTCGGTATCGCCTGGCGCTGGGTGCTGGCGCCGCTGCTGGCCGGCGCACGGCCCGACTCCTTCAGCCTGATCCTGGCAGTTATGGTCGCCTGGCCCATCGCCACCACCTCCTGGCGGGTGCTCGGCCTGGGGCGGGGCACCCGCGCCGCCGCCCGGCTCGACCTGCGCGCCCTGGCCCGGCCGGTCGCCGTCGTCGGCGCCGAAACACCTCTGGTCGCTGCGCGTGAGCAGCTCGACGCCGGAGCGGGGCTGGTGCTCGTGGCCGACGGCGCGCGGATTCTGGGCACGCTGGACGGTCCCGCCCTGGCCGAGCTGGAGCGATCCGGCCTGCCCGACGCCACCGCCGTCACCGTCGGCCAGGTATGCACCGTGCTGCCGGCGGCCGCGGTCACCACCCAGATGACCGGGCAACCGGCCGCCGACGCCCTGGCGCGGGCGCGCACGGTCTCCCGGTGGCTGGTGCTGGTGGAGGGCGGGCGCGTCACCGGCACCGTCCCCACCGGCGCCCGCTGACTCGACGGCGCCCGGCCGCACATCGCGCGGGCATGGGACACTGGCGCCATGAACGACGCCGTCCGGGCCGACTTGGCCGATCATGCCGGTCGCTTCACCGACAACCGTGCCAACTGGGATGACCGTGCGGCCCTACACGAGGCCAGCGGCTACGGCATTGATGAACTGCTCGCCTCCCCGACCGCCATCACCGCGGAGATCGCCCCGGACCGCGAGCGCCTGGGCGACCTGAACGGATTGGACGTAGTTCACCTGCAATGCCATCTCGGTCTGGACACGGTGAGCCTGGCCCGTCTGGGCGCCCGCCGGGTGGTGGGGCTAGACCTGTCGGGGGAATCCCTGCGCCGCGCTAGGTCCATTGCCGAGCGCGCCGGCGCCGACATCGACTTCGTGCAGGCCAATGTCTATGACGCCCGTCAGGCGCTCACGGGAGACTTCGACCTCGTGTACACCTCTCTGGGGGTGCTGTGCTGGCTGCCCGACGTGGCGGCATGGGCCCGCGTGGTCGCCTCGCTGCTGCGGCCCGGGGGCCGCCTGGTGTTGCGCGACGACCACCCTGTGCTGCAGGCGGTGGGGGACGACACCACCCACGGCCTGACGCTTCACGAGCCCTACTTCCAACGCACTGAACCCATGACTTGGGAGGACGAGGGCTCCTACGTCGCCGCCGCCGACGGGTCGCCCACCATCACCCATACGGTCAGCCACCAGTGGAATCACGGCGTAGGCGAGATCCTCACCGCGCTGCTCGAAGCCGGTCTGGTCATCGACGAGGTGACCGAGACCCGTTTCTCCGCCTGGTGCCGCTGGCCCGAGCTCATGGAACGAGGTGCGGAGGGATACCGCTTCAGCGATGCGGCGCTGCGCGACCGGCTTCCGCTTCAGCTCGCGGTGGTGGCCCACTTGCCGGAGCAAACCGGAGGTCAGTGACCCCGGTGGCGGCGTTTAGCCCGAATCCGACGTTGCTCATAGCGCTCCTGTTCACGGCGACGTCGTGCGGCGGTCGACGCCTGCGCTCGCGTGGCGGCCTGCTGTTCTCGGGCGCGTGCCAAGGCCTCCTGCGAGGCCGTCGAGGGCGCGTGTTGGGCCGCCTGCTTGGCCGCCTGGCGGGCGGCGCGTTTGGGATTGACGCGCTGCGGCCCGCCCCGGGAGGTGGATTGCACTCCGGGACCGGCAAGTGCGGCGTCGATCAGCTGTCCGCCGTGGGCCAGTAGCCACGCGTACAGCTCGGCGTCGCTGGGCAGGGCGCCGAGTATCTGGCGGGCGGCGTACACGTGGCCACCGGAAGTGATGGTCAGGACCAGCACCCAGAACTGGCCGTCGAAGTAGACGCTGCTCTCCGCTGAGGTATTGGGCACTGTGGGCGGAACAGACGTCGGCGGTGTATGCGGCATGAGGACTCCTACGGGTGCGAAAAACGCACCCGGTGCAACTGGAGTCCTTGGCCCGCGGCCGGGCACGTGCCCGAATTTCCGCAGGACCGCGGTGACGAGCGCCTGATTGTGTTTTCCCCTCGGGGAGCGGCGCCATCCGGACTTCCTCCGGACCGTGCAATTCGTGCAACCGGGTCGGCGCCCGCGGTTGGGACGCCGGTAACAGCGTAACGCCACCGTCTTCGGGGCTTATTAGACTCGGACGCGATGAGCGAGCAGACCACTCCCGCCGCGCAGCCGCGCGTAGCCACCCAGCAGGTACTGGGGCAGGCCGGGCGCCGCGGCCCCCTCCGCTACGGCGAACGCGTGCAGGTCACCGACTCCAAGGGCCGCAAGCACACCTTCGTGCTCGACCCCGGCGGCTACTTCCAGTCCCAGCGCGGCAGCTTCTACCACCGGGACGTGGTCGGCCGCGATGAGGGCACGGTGATCACCACCGAGTCCGGGCATGAGCTGCTGCTGCTGCGACCGCTGCTGGCGGACTACGTGCTGTCCATGCCGCGTGGCGCACAGGTCGTCTACACCAAGGACGCCGGCCAGATCATTGCCTTCGCGGACATTTTTCCCGGTGCCCGGGTGTTGGAGGCGGGGGTGGGCTCCGGTGCCCTGACCATGAGCCTGCTGTCCGCGATCGGGGAGGGCGGCCACCTGCTGTCCATTGAGCGGCGACATGACTTCGCGGCGATCGCCGCCTCCAACGTCGACGCCTGGTTCGGCCGCCACCACCCCGCCTGGGAGCTGCGCACCGGTGACTTCGCCGACGTGGTTGCCACCCACGTCGCCGAGGCAAGCGTGGACCGGGTGGTGCTGGACATGCTCGCCCCCTGGGAGAACGTCGACGCCGCCGCCCGTGCGCTGGTGCCCGGCGGCGTGTTCCTCGCCTACGTCGCCACGGTCCCGCAGCTGTCGCGCACCGTGGAGGCACTGCGCCAGTCCAGGCGCTTCACCGAGCCCGAGTCCTGGGAGTCGGCGGTACGCAATTGGCACGTCGACGGCCTGGCCGTGCGTCCCGACCACCGCATGGTCGCCCACACCGGCTTCCTGATCTCCGCCCGCCGCCTCGCCGCCGACTCCGCCCCACTGACCCGTAAACGCCCGCCCACCCGCGGCGCCTACGACGACGCCGGCTACTGGACCATCGAGGACGTGGGGGAGCGCACCAGCACCGACCGCAAGGTCCGCCGCGTGCTGCGCGACTGCCGGGCCAAGCAGCCCGAGGACGCGACCCCGGTTCAGCCGGGCCTGCCCGAACCACAGGAGCCGGAACATGAGTGACTCCCAACCCCTGGGCATGCCGGCGCGCGACTTCACCAGCCACCAGCTGCGTGAGGCCCGCGCCGAGGCCATCAGCCTGTCCGCCAAGAACGAGCGCCTCGCAACGGCCCTGAACGCCGCCCGCGAACGCATCGCGGAACTCGGCACCCAGCTCGACGCCGTCACCCGCCCGCCCGTCACGCTCGGCCTGCTCACGGGCCTGCCCGGCCCCGCCGAGGCCGACGTATCCCTGGGCGGACGTCACCTGCGGCTGGGACTTCACCCCGATCTGCAGGCGGCCGACCTGCGGGTGGGGCAGCGCGTGGCCGTCAACGACCAGATGCTGGTGGTCGACGCCCTGCCCGCGCCCGACACCGGTGAGGCCGTCACCCTGGACGAGGTGCTGGCCGACGGCGACGACGCCGCGGCGGCCGATGAGCGCACCGCGGTGCCCGCGGCCCGCGCCCTGGTCACGACCGGTTCCGGCGCCACCCGCGTGGTGCGGCTGGCCGGGCACCTCGACGCCGACGCGCTGCGGCCCGGCGACACGCTCGCCGCCGACCTGCGCGCGGACCTGGTAACCGCCCGCATCGCCCGCACCAGCGTCCAGCAGCTGGTCGTCGCCGAAACCCCGGACGTGTCCTGGGACGACATCGGCGGCCTGGGCCCGCAGATTCAGCAGATCCGCGACTCCCTCGAACTGCCCTTCGCGCATCCCGAGCTGTACCGCGCCTACGGGCTGCAGGCCCCCAAGGGCATGCTCCTGTATGGTCCGCCCGGCTGCGGCAAGACCCTGATCGCCAAGGCGGTCGCCACCTCCCTGGCCCGCTCGACGGGCGCCGGCGTCCACGACGCCGCCTTCCTGAACATCAAGGGCCCGGAGCTGCTGAGCAAGTTCGTGGGCGAGACCGAACGGCAGATCCGCGCCATCTTCGACCAGGCCCGCAAGGTCGCCGCCGAGGACCGGCCCGTGGTGATCTTCTTCGATGAGATGGAGGCCCTGTTCCGCACCCGTGGCAGCGGTGTCTCCTCCGACGTGGAGACCATGATCGTGCCGCAGGTACTCACCGAGATCGACGGCGTCGAGTCGCTGAACAATGTGGTCATCATCGGCGCCTCCAACCGGGAGGACATGATCGATCCGGCGATCCTGCGGCCCGGCCGCTTCGACGTGAAGATCCGCATCGACCGCCCCGACGCCGTCGGGGCGCAGGAGATCCTCGGCAAGCACCTGCGGGCCGACCTGCCCCTGGATCCGGCGGAACTGGCTGCGGCCGGAGGCGACCGGGAGGTCGCCGCGGCGGCCATGCGCCGCGCCGTCGTCGCCGACCTGTACGCACGCATCCCCGAGCGGGCGGTGCTGGAGTTGACCTACGTCTCCGGGCGGCGCGAGACCCTGTACCTGGCCGACTTCGTCTCCGGCGCGATGCTCGCCGCCGTCGTCGCCCGCGCCAAGACCGCCGCCATCAAGGACGAGCTGGCCGGCGGGGACGGCGGCTTGTCCACCGAGCGGCTGCGCGCGGCGGTCGCCGTCGAGGCCCAGCAGAACGAGGAGATCACCGCCGCCACCGCCCCCGAGGCGGCGGCCCGCGTCGTCGGCCACCGCGGTGAGATGGTGCGCGCGGTGCGCCGCCTGACTGACACGACCGCCACAAACCGACAGGAGAACGCATGAGCGTGCCCGAGCCCAGCCAGTTCACTCCGGTACGGCGCCCCGTCGGCCTGGAGACCGAATTCGGGGTGCTTGAGCCGGGCAACCCCTACGCCAACGCGGTGGTCATGGCCAGCCGCATCGTGTCCGCCTATGGGGCGGCCGCCCGCCCCGATGCCGGCACGCGGCAGGCCGTCCGCTGGGACTACGAGGGGGAGGACCCGCTCGCCGACCTGCGCGGCGGCCGCCTGGAGCGGGCCGCCGCCCACCCCAGCCAACTGACCGACGACCCCGACCGCCCTGCGCCCTCCGGCGACGTCCCGCCGGCCCCATGGGGCACGCGCCCGCGTCCCAGCGCCGCCGAGGCCGCCCTGCCTCAGGCCACCACCGCGGTGCTCGCCAACGGCGCCCGCCTATACGTGGACCACGCCCACCCCGAGTACTCCTCCCCGGAGGTACTCACTCCCCACGACGCCCTGGTGTGGGACCGGGCCGGGGAGGTGATCGCCCGCCGCGCCATGACGGCGCTGGCCCGGGGTGCAGGAGACACGGGACTGTCGCAGGACACCCCCGCCGAGGTGGTTCTGTACAAGAACAACGTCGACGGCAAGGGCGCCGCGTACGGCTCCCACGAGAACTACCTGGTGCGCCGGGACCTGCCCTTCGACACGCTGGCCGCCGCCCTGATCCCCTTCCTGGTGACCCGACCCGTATTCGCCGGGGCCGGCCGGGTGGGCATCGGGCAGCGCAGCGAACGCCCCGGCTTCCAGATCAGCCAGCGCGCCGACTACGTGGGCACAGACATCGCCCTGCAAACCACCTTCAATCGTCCCATCGTCAACACCCGCGACGAGCCGCACGCCGACGCCGCCCGCTTCCGGCGCCTGCACGTGATCAACGGGGACGCCAACCGCTTCGACGTGCCCACCTATCTGAAGGTCGCCAGCACCGACCTGCTGCTGTGGTACCTGGAGCGCGCCCACGACCGCGGCCAGGGCCTGGGGGCGCTGGCCGACCTGCGCATCACCGCCGACCCGGTGGAGGAGCACTGGGCCATGTCCCACGACCCGACGCTCACCTACGCGCTCGCCACCGCCCGCGGCCGCCTGACCGCACTGGAGATCCAGCGCGCCCACCTGCAGGCCATCACCGCCGCCCTGGAGGAGGACTACGGCGGCATCGACGCCGAACACGTCGGCGCCGAAACCGCCCAGGCGCTAGCCCTATGGGACGAGACCCTGGAGGCGCTGGACGCCTACGCCGCCGCTCACGGCACCCCCGCCCAGCCACAGGCCACCGCTCGGGCCGCACAGCTGGTCGAATGGGTCGCCAAACTGCAGCTGTGCGAGCGCCTACGCGAGCGAGCCGGCACCGGCTGGGACGACCCGCGTCTGGCCGCCGCCGACATTCAGTGGGCCGACCTGCGTGCCGGCCGCGGGCTGGCCGAGAAGCTCATTGCCGCCGGCCACACCCGCCGCCTGGTCACCGACGCCGAGGTGGAGGCCGCCGCCGACCGGCCGCCCGCCGGCACGCGCGCCGCCGTCCGCGGCACTGCGGTGGCCAACCACGCCGCCGTCGTCGCCGCCTCCTGGACCAGCCTGGTGCTGGACGTGCCCGGGCGCGCGCAGCTGCTGCGCCTGCCATTGCCCGACGCCGTGGCGGTATCGGAAGCCGAGTCGGCACGTATCCTGGGCGCCGTCCAAGACGCCGTCACCCCCGCGGAACCGGAAGAATCAGGAAGTCAGTCACGCGCATGAGCCTCAACGAGCAGATCCAACCCACTCCCGAGCCCGCCGCCCCCGACCCGGCGCCGGCCGCCGGCTCCGGCCAGACGCAGGCCGCCGGTGTTGACGACATCCTCGACGAGATCGACGCCGTCCTGGAGACCAACGCCGCCGCCTTCGTCCAGGGCTTCGTACAGAAGGGCGGGCAGTGAGAGTGACGGCCTCCCCGGCCGCCCCCACCGCCCGGCGCGCCCCCGTCAGGCGGATCATCGGCGTCGAAACCGAGTACGGCATCACCTGCGCCTCCACGGCCGGCGGCCCGCCGCCGCTGGACGCCGACCACGCCGCCCGGGAGCTGTTCGCCCCCCTGATCGCCCGCGGCCGCTCCTCCAACGTGTTCACCCGCGGCGGCGCCCGCCTGTACCTGGACGTCGGCTCCCATCCCGAGTTCGCCACCGCCGAATGCGACAGCCTCACGGACCTGCTCGCCCAGGACCGGGCCGGTGAGCTGACCATGGCCGATCTGGCCGCGCAGGCGAACGCGCGCCTGGCCGCCCAGGACGTGCCCGGCCGCATCCACCTGCTCAAGAACAACCTCGACGCCGAGGGCGCCGGCTTCGGCTGCCACGAGAACTACCTGGTGCGCCGCCGCGGCGATTACTGGAACGACGCCCGCACCCTGGTACCCCACCTGGTCACCCGGCAGATCCTGGTCGGTGCCGGCCACATCCTCACCGACCCGGCCGGGAAGCGCCCCGCCCGCTACGTCTTCTCCCAGCGCGCCGACCAGATGGAGGATGCCGTCTCCTCGGCCACCACCCGCTCCCGTCCGCTCATCAACACCCGCGACGAGCCGCATGCGGACGCCGAGAAGTACCGGCGCATGCACGTGATCGTGGGGGACTCCAACATCGCCCAGGGCTCCACCCTGCTCAAGGTCGGGGCCATGGACCTGCTCCTGGACTACCTGGAGGGCGGCGGCGACCTGTCCGACCTGCGCCTGGCCAACCCCATGCGGGCCATCCGCGACACCTGCCACGACCTGACCGGCACCGTGCTGCTCGAGCTGGCGGACGGACGCACCATCACCCCCGTCGAGCTGCAGTCCGAGCACTTGGAGCGCGTGCGCGCCCACGTCGACGCCGAACTGGACCTGACCGACGCACATCGGTGCGTGCTGGAGCTGTGGGAGCGCGGCCTGGAGGCCGTGCGCACCGGCAACCCGGCGCTGGTGGCGACCGAACTGGACTGGGCCGCCAAGCAGCAGCTGCTGACCCGCTACGCGCAGCGCGCCGGCACCGGTCTGGACGATCCGCGGGTGGCCCGCCTGGCCCTGGCCTACCACGACGTCGACCCGACCGACGGACTGCGCCTGCGTCTGGAGACCGCCGGACTGCTCAAGCGCATCGTGGACGAGCCCGCCTGCCGTGCCGCCGTCGACACGCCGCCGGCCACCACCCGCGCGCACCTGCGGGGCACCGCCGTGGCCCGTGCCGAGGAGCTGCGCCGCGACCTGTCGGTGGACTGGGTCAACCTCAAGCTCGACGACGGACACACCCGCCCCGTCGCCCTGCGCGATCCCTTCGCCGCCGTGGACGCGCGGGTGGATGCGCTGCTGGCCGCCATGGACGAGCCCGAGCCGCCGCGCTCTGGCATACTCGTTACCAGCCCATGACTTCTCACGCCGACGACACCACGCCGCTGCCGGCCCTCGGGCCGGACGGCAAGCCCTTGACCCGCCGCCAGCTGCGCGAGCGGGAAAGGGAGCGTGCCCGCGAGCGGGAAAGGGAACGTGCCCGCGAGCGTGAGGGCAATGCGCCCGCCGTGCCCGCTCCACCTCCGCCGCCGGAGCCCGAGCCGGAGCCCGAGGAGCCGCCGGCCATCACCGGTGCTCAGCGCGCCATCGGTGCCGCCCTGGGCCGCCCCCGTCCCCGTGGACACGCCGCCGTCGTGCTGGCGGCCATCGTCGTGGCCGCCATCGTGCTGGTGCCCGTCGTCGTCTCCCGCCTCGGCCACGGCGACACCCCGACAATCGTCGCCACCGGGCAGCCGACCGCCGCCGACGCACCCATCGAGGCGGTGCTCGAGGTCGCCGGCCGGGTCGGCGCCGTCCCCGTCGTCTCCCTGCTCGCCCCCCTGGCCCCCGCCACCGCCGTCACCACCGACACGCTGGTCACCGGGGACGGCCGCACCCTCGCCACCGGCGACGCCGTGCTGCTGTCCGTCTCCACCTTCTCCGGGACCAGCGGTGAAAACACCACCGGCACCTCCACCGGTGCGCGCATCTACCGCGGCACCGTCGACGCCGCCTCTCTCGGCGACGTGCTGGCCGATACGGTCACCGGCGCCACCGAGGGCTCCCGCCTGGTGCTGCGCGCCCCCGTCTCCGCGGACGACGGCGCCGTGGCCACCGAGATCACCGTCGTCGACGTGCTGCCCACCACCGCGTCCGGCGAGGAGCGAGCCCCCGCCGCGGGCATGCCCACCGTCGCCTTCGCCGACGACGGCACCGTCTCCCTGTCCGTGCAGGATCTGGACGCCCCCACCCGGGCCGCCGCGAGTGTGCTGGTGGCCGGCACCGGGCAGCAGATCAACTCCGGCGACGTCATCGTCGCCCGCTACGCCTTCGCCAACTGGTCCGACAACAGCCTGCGCACCTCCAGCTACGGCGCCACCACCGTCCCCGGCATCATCGACATGTCCGACACCATGTCCGGCCTTGCTCAACAGCTGGTGGATGCCACCGTTGGCAGTCGCATCGTGCTGGTGCTGCCGGCGGACCAGGCCGCCGGCGACGACGCCCTGGCCGTGGTCATCGACATCCTCGCCGTCGTAGCCGACGGCACTCTCACCGACGCCACCGCCGCCCCCAGCCCGCAGGCCACGCCCACCGCCGACGGCGTGGTACGCGTAACCCCGAGCCCCGGCGCGGCACAGCCCGCCGCGGCCGCACCCGCCGGCAAGGAGGAGCAGTAGACATGAGTGTTGCCGTACGTGTGATCCCGTGCCTGGACGTCAAGGACGGCCGCGTGGTCAAGGGCGTGAACTTCACCGGCCTGCGTGACGCCGGCGACCCGGTGGAGCTTGCCGCCCGCTACGACGCCCAGGGCGCCGACGAGATCACCTTCCTGGACGTGTCGGCCTCAGCCGAGGGGCGCGCCACCATGTTGCAGGTCGTGGCCGACACCGCCGAGCAGGTGTTCGTGCCGCTGACCGTCGGCGGCGGCGTGCGCAGCGTGGACGACGTCGACCGGCTGCTGCGGGCCGGCGCCGACAAGGTCGGCATCAATACCGCCGCCATCGCCCGTCCCGAGCTGCTGACGGAGGTCGCCTCCCGCTTCGGCAACCAGGTGGTGGTCCTGTCGGTGGACGCCCGCCGTTGCCCGCCCGGCGTGAGCACCCCCTCCGGCTACGAGGTCACCACTCACGGCGGCACTCGCTCCACCGGCATCGACGCGGTGCAGTGGGCGGCCCGCGCGGCCGAGCTCGGTGCCGGCGAGATCCTGCTGAACTCCATGGATGCCGACGGCGTCACCGGCGGCTTCGACCTGGAGATGCTCGATGACGTGCGCCGGGCGGTGCGGATTCCGCTGATCGCCTCCGGAGGTGCCGGGCGGCCCGAGGACTTCGCGGCAGCCGCGGACCACGGTGCGGACGCCGTGCTGGCCGCCAGCGTCTTCCACTACGGCACCATGACCATCGGACAGGCCAAGGAGGCGCTGCGCGCCGCCGGCCACCCCGTGCGTTGAGCGGCGGCACCGGAGCCCGCCGGAGGGGTGCCACAATGGCACCCGTGACCGAGTCCCACGCCGTGGCCAATGAGCCCTCCCCGCTGCCGTCCGAACTGGCCGCACGCCTGAAGCGAGACGCGAACGGCCTGGTGGCCGCCGTCGTCCAGCAGTACGACACCCGCGAGGTGCTCATGGTGGGCTGGATGAACGATGAGGCCCTGCGCCGCACCCTGAGTGAGGGGCGCGTGACCTACTGGTCGCGCTCCCGCCAGGAGTACTGGCGTAAGGGCGATACCTCCGGCCATTACCAGTACGTCAAGGCCGTCTCCCTGGACTGCGACGGCGACGCCCTGCTGGTTGAAGTCGACCAGGTGGGGGCCGCCTGCCACACCGGCACGCGCACCTGCTTCCAGGCCGGCGGGGACCTGGGCGCGGTGGTGGGGGAGCGTCCCTCCAGCCGGGACGGATTTGCCTGTACGGCCCCGTCCGGTAACCATGAGGGTTGAGAAACGTAAGGGGGTGACCGACGGTGAACACCTTCGAGGAGCTCGCCGCCACGGCCCGCGCCTGCGTGGCGCAGCGCGAACGACGCGTCCCGCTGGCGCAGCTCAAGGAGGCCGTGCGCGCCGCCCCCGCCTGCCGCGACGCCGTCGCCGCCCTGCACGGTGAGGGCCGGGCCGTCTCGGTGATAGCGGAGGTCAAGCGCGCCACTGCCACCTTCGCGGACCTGTCCGGCGTCGGGGATGTGGCCATTCTGGCCGGCTTCTACGCCGCCGGCGGGGCCGCCTGCGTTTCCGTGGTCACCGAGCCCGCCCGCTCCCACGGTCGGCTGGCCGACCTGGATGCCGTGCGCGCCGCCGTGGACGTGCCCGTGCTGGTCAACGACGTCGTGGTCACCCCCTACCAGGTGCATGAGGCCCGCGCCCACGGCGCCGACCTGCTCATGCTCGACGCCCGCCTGCAGCCCCTGATCCTTGAGTCCCTGATCGAGCGCACCCACTCCCTGGGCATGGTGGCCGTTGTCGAGGCTCACTCGCGGGCCGAGGCCATCACCGCCGCACAGTCCGGTGCCCGCCTCATCGCCGTCGACGCCCGCGACCCGGAGACCCGCAAGGTGGACCGCTCCCGCTTCGAGCGGGTCGCCGAGGTGCTGCCCGCGGGCATTACTCGGATCGCCACCGGCGGCGTGCGCGGCCCCCACGACGTCATGAGCTATGCGCGCGCCGGCGCCGACGTCGTACTGGTCGGCGAGGCCGTCATCCGCTCCGCCGACCCCCAACAGTTCGTGGCCGAGCTGGTTGCCGCCGGCAGCCACCCGGCATTGTTTCCCGCCACCCACCGAGAGGCGCCGTAAGTGCCCGTAGCCCTGCTCAGCCCCGCCGCCATGCTCGCGGCCGCCATCCCCAGCCCCGCCTGCGGGGTGTGGTATCTCGGACCGTTCCCCCTGCGCGCCTACGCCCTGTGCATCCTCGCCGGCGTGTTCGTTTCCGTGTGGTGGGGCGACCGCCGCTACCGCGCCGTCGGCGGGGCAGCCGACCAGGTGCTGGACGTCGCCCTGCTGGCGGTTCCGGCCGGCATCGTCGGCGCCCGCCTGTACCACGTGGTCACCTCCCCGGACGCCTACTTCGGCGCGTACGGCAACCCGGCGCTGATCCCGCAGATCTGGCGCGGCGGCCTGGGCGTGTGGGGCGGCATCTTCTTCGGCGCGCTGGCCGCCGCCTGGATGGTGCACCGCCGGGGGCTGCGGTGGGCGCCGTTCGCCGACGCCGTCGCCCCCACACTGCTGGTGGCCCAGGCCATCGGCCGGCTGGGCAACTGGTTCAACCAGGAGCTGTTCGGCTCCCCGACCACCCTGCCGTGGGGGCTGCGCATCGACGACGCGCATCTGCCGGCGGGCTATGCCTCCGACACCCTGTTCCACCCCACCTTCCTGTACGAGGCGCTGTGGAACCTGGCCGGCGCCGTCTTCCTGGTTTGGTTGGAGCGGAGGCTGCGGCAGCGTGACGGCGCCGTGGGCGGGCGGCTGCTGTGGGCCTACGTGATGGTGTACACGGCCGGCCGCGTGTGGATCGAGTGCCTGCGCATCGACGAGGCGCAGCTGATCGCCGGCCTGCGGTTGAACGTGTGGACCTCCATCCTGATCTTCCTGGTGGGACTGGTCTGCTTCATCGTGACTTCGCGTCGACCGCTCAGCGACGAAGTGTCTCGCGTGGGAGGTTCGTCGTAGGAGGGAGAGTCATTTAGGCTTGCCCCATGCGCAGAGCGAAGATCGTATGCACCCTGGGGCCCGCCACCGACTCACCCGAGCAGGTGCAGGCGCTCGTCGACGCCGGCATGAACGTATGCCGCATCAACCGTTCCCACGGCCGTGCCGAGGACCAGGAGGAGGTCATCGCCCGCGTGCGCGCGGCCGCCGAGGCCTCGGGACGCGCCGTCGCGATCCTGGTGGACCTGCAGGGCCCGAAGATCCGCCTGGGCAACTTCGTGGACGACCAGAAGGTCATGCTCAACAAGGGCGACGAGTTCACCATCACCACCGACGACGTCCTGGGCACCGTCAAGCGCGTCTCCACCACCTTCAAGGGCCTGCCCGGTGACTGCCGCCCCGGCGACCGGCTGCTGATCGACGACGGCAACGTGGCCGTCCGCGTCACCGCCGTCACCGACACCGACGTCGTCACCCGCGTGGAGGTGCCCGGGTACGTGTCCAACCACAAGGGCATCAACCTGCCGGGTATGGCCGTGTCCGTGCCCGCTCTGAGTGAGAAGGACCGCGAGGACCTGCGCTGGGCGCTCAAGATCGGCGCCGACCTGATCGCCCTGTCCTTCGTGCGCAACGCCGAGGACATCAAGGACGTCCACGAGATCATGGACGAGGTCGGCGTGCGCATACCGGTGATCGCCAAGATCGAGAAGCCGCAGGCGGTGGAGAACCTGATGGACATTGTCTCCGCCTTCGACGGCATCATGGTGGCCCGTGGTGACCTCGGTGTGGAGATGCCCCTGGAGGCTGTGCCGCTGGTACAGAAGCGCGCCATCGAGCTGGCCCGGCGCGCCGCGAAGCCGGTGATCGTGGCCACCCAGGTGCTGGAGTCGATGATCCAGAACCCGCGCCCCACCCGCGCCGAGGCCTCCGACTGCGCCAACGCGATTCTCGACGGCGCCGACGCCGTCATGCTCTCCGGGGAGACCTCCGTGGGCGCCTACCCGATCGAGGCCGTGCGCACCATGGCCAACATCATCGAGAACGTGGAGGAGAACGGCGGCGAGCGCATCGCCCCGCTGGGCTCCTACCCGCAGACCCGCGGCGGCGCCATCACCCGGGCGGCCGCCGAGATGGGCGAGCAGTTGGACGCCACCTACCTGGTGACCTTCACCCAGTCCGGTGACACCGCCCGCCGCCTGTCCCGCCTGCGTTCAACCATCCCGCTGCTGGCCTTCACGCCACTGCGCTCCACCCGCAACCAGCTGTCGGTCTCCTGGGGCGTGCAGACCTACGAGGTGCCCGAGGTCAAGCACACCGACGACATGGTCGATCAGGTGGATGAGGTGCTGCAGGCCAAGCACCTGGCCAAGCCGGGCGACGAGGTGATCATCGTCGCCGGCATGCCGCCGGGCACGCCCGGCTCCACCAACTCCATCCGCGTCCACACGGTGGGCGAGCGCAGCGACTACCGGGTGTGAACGCCGGACCCGGTGCGGTTACGCTGCGCGGATGGACCGGGCATCGGCCCACCGCAGCACGCAGTAGAGCAGTTGCGTGGCGCCGGGCATGAAGCCCGCCCCGTGGTGATAGCAGGGGTCCATGGTTGTAATCAGGATCGCGCCCGGTGTACTGGACTCGTCCAAGAAGGTGGTCACGCCCGCCTCAAGGCCGTCCTCCTCCAGTGCCACCAGCGGCACCGCGCCGTCGGGCAATCGGAAGATGCCGTGGTGGTGCCAGATCACGGCGCGCTTGGACAGGTACTCCCAGATGGGGTGTTCCAAGCTGCGACGCCGCATGCCGGAGTCCTCCCCGGTGCGCCACCACCAGAAGTTGGTGGCTCGGGGTTGCCATCGCAGGTCCGGCAGCCATTCGTGAACGGAATTCTCCCCGAAGACGATCAGCGTACCGCCGCGTTCAGCGACGTCCCGCATGGCGGCGGCGTGCCGCATAAGCATCCGGGGGTGGGAGCGGTCCGCGACGAGCAGGACGTCGAGATCGGCGAAGTCGGCGGCCGACGCGTCGGGCAGGTACAGGTCCGCCGGCCGGTAGGGGCGCAGCGCCGGGTCGGCAAGGGTCTTGAGCTGTGATCCGGTTCCGGTGTGGGCGAAACCGATGGTGGGTGTGGGGTTCATACTGCACCTCCGAGCCAGTTGCGGATGTTGTCGGTGAATCGAGTCAGCGTGGTTCCCGGGGTACGGGCGAAGATGGCCAGGTCCAGGCCGGCGTGCACGACTACGCGACCTTCGCCGACCGGCATCTCCACGTCGATCGGCGCGCGCAGCGGCCCCAGACCGTTAATGATCGTCACATCCTCAGGCAGGTCCAGCAGGTATCCCCGACCGTAGAAGCCGGCCACGCCGAACTGTTCCAGGGAATCACGGGTGCGGGGAATATACGGCCCGGAGCGGTACAGCAGCTCATCGACGTCGATGCCGTCCCACACCGGATGCGAGGCCAGGCGGGTGATACCCAGGTCGCGTGGGCCGTGATATTCCAACAGCCGCCATCTGGGCAGGCCGGTCACCCACGGGTCGACGACGTGGCCGTTGACCAGCATGCGGCCGCCGGCGTGCAGGAACGCATCGAACTGTTCGCGCCAGCGGGCGAGGTGACGCTGGTCGCACATGCCGGAGACGAGAATGCCGGGCGTATGCGCCAGTGCTGCGGCATCCAGGTCGTAGGGATCGAGGGGGCGAAATCCGTCCGGCACGGCGGCGGCCCCCATGGTGGGGGAGTGTCCTTCGGGCGCGGGCACGAGCCAAAGCGGTTCGTCATGTGCCATGAGTGAGCTCCGTTCTGCTTGTCTGCTTCCAATGGTGTGTAGGCGGTCGGCGGCCTAGTCGGCATCACGGCGACGTATGCCGTAGTCCGGGACGACGACGCGTTGCGACAGACCACCGATGCTCACTTCGGGGGTGGCGACCGGCAGGCCGTAAAGGGAGGAGAGGGTGGCGCCGGTCAGCAGCTCGGTGGTGGCGCCGACGCGAATGTCAGCGGCGTCCACGATCAGTAGGGTCTGGTCGGCGATCCGCAAGGCGTGCTCCGGGTGATGACTGGTCATCACCACGGCCATGCCGTCCTCGGCCAGGGCGTGCAGGACGCCCAGTACGCGGGCCTGGTTGCGCAGGTCGAGGGCGGAGGCGGGCTCGTCCAGGACGAGTGCCCGGCAGCCGGTGGCCAGGGCGCGGGCGATGAGCACCAGCTGCCGTTCACCGCCGGATAGGGCCTGGTAGTCGCGGTCGCGCAGGTGGCTGATGCCGACGCGATCCAATGCCGCTGCGGCGGCCTCGTGGTCGGCGGGGCCCGGACTGGCGTAGGCGCGTATGAATCGGGCCCGGCCCATCAACACCATGTTGAGCACGGAGAAGGCGGCCGCCGCGCCGTGCGACTGCGGGACATAGCCGACTACCTCACGCCGGATCACCTCACCCTTGGTGGGCTTGCGCAACCCGGCCAGGCAGGTGACCAGTGTGGTCTTTCCACGGGCATTCGGCCCCAGTACGGCCAGTACCTCCCCGGCCTCCACCTGCAGGTCGACGTCGCGGAAGATCCACTCGCCGCGTCCGTAGCGGAAGCCGAGGCCGGTGGCGTCGAGCACCGTCGTGGAGTGGCTCGCGCAGTCCGGTTCGATTGTTGTTGTGCCGGTTGTGCTAGTCACTGAGCCACACCCGCCTTCTGAATCGCACCAGCAGGACCACGAAGAATGGGGCGCCGATGATCGCGGTGAGGATGCCCAGCGGCACCTCGACCGAGGCGATCGAGCGGGCCAGCGTGTCCACCGCGGTCAGATAGCCGCCGCCCAGCAGGAAGGAGGCGGGCAGCAGTACGCGGTTGTCGCTGCCCACGAGCAGGCGCGCCAGATGCGGTACGAGCAGCCCGACCCAGCCGATCACGCCGGAGACGGAGATGGCTGCGGCCGTCAGCAGGGCCACCGCCAGCAGTGCCGCATTGCGGTAGGGAGCGGGAGGCACACCCAGGGCGCGGGCGTCGTCGTCGCCGAGGGACAGAATGTTGAGCCGCCAGCGCAGCAGGAAGACGGCGAGTGCGCCCAGCAGGATCGGTGGTAGGGCCGTGAGTACGCTGCCCCAGCCGGCTGTTGCCAGGGAGCCGAGCAACCAGAACGTGATGGCGGGCAGGTCCCGGTACGGGTCGGCGACATAGGTGAGTAGCGAGGTCAATGCGCTGAACAGAGCGCTGATGACCACGCCGCCGAGCACGATCATCAGCAGCGGCGCGCTGGAGACGATGCGGCTGAAGGCCATCACACACCCGAGTGCCCCGAGCCCGAACAGGAAGGCCCCACCCACCAACCAGGCGGAACCGAGCCCGAGCACCATGGTCAGCACACCGCCAAAGGAGGCGCCGGCGGAAACGCCGAGCACCTGCGGGCTCACCAGCGGGTTGCGGAACACCGATTGCAGCACGGCTCCCGCCGTCGCCAGGGCCGCACCGACCAGGAAGGACAGGACTACCCGCGGCAGTCGCACCTCGAACACGATGCTCGCCTCCTGGGCGTACCAGGTGCGCTCCAACGGGAACACGCGGCCGAGCAGCATGCGTGCCACCTCCACCACCGGGATGCTGAAGCGGCCCGCAGCCAGCGCCAGCAGGCACACAGTCAGCGTGATCATCCCGATCACGGCCACGGTCAGCCAGGGCATGCCCGAGCGGTGTCGCCCGGAGGAGGGGGCTTCAGCGGGAGAACTGGTCATAGCCCTGTGCCTCGGCGTTGTCATCGAATCGCAGGATCTGGTCGATCTCGTCCTCCGAAAGGGAGTAGCCGTAGAGGAATTCGTAGTTCTCCCGTATCTGCTCGCGCAGGTCGTAGGTGGCGGTGTCCGGGTAGGCGACCTGGGCCGCCCACATCATCGTCAGATGCGATTCGGCGCTGGGCGGATCCCACCAGAAGCCTCCGGAGGGGACCGCGTACACCCTGTGATTCTTGACGGCCTGCAGCTCGGACAGGGCGGAGTCGGCGTACAAGTCCGCCGGTGTCAGGGCCGTCATGGAGGAGACGAAGATGATCTCCGGATCCCAGGTGAGTAATTGCTCCACGCTGGTGGCATTGGAGGTCGAGTAGTCGATGTCGGCGCCGACGTTCGTGGCCCCGCACAGCGTCATCCAGGTGTTCATATAACCGCGGGTGGAGCTCATGCCGGCGTTGTAGCCGGAGTCACCGGCCGAGCGCAGGAACAGAACCGTGGGCGAGGCGTCCTGCTTGGCGGCGAAGGCCTCCAATGAGGCGATGGTGTCATGCATGCGCTGGAGGATCTGCTGGCCGCGGTCCCGGCGTTGCAGCAGGGCCGCGAACATTTGGATCCACTGCTCCAGGTACTCCTGCGTGCCGTAACGCAGGCCGATCACTGGGTACCCGGCGGCCTCAATGGGATCGATGTAGGTGGAGGAGTCTCCCTGATCGGCCCACTGGATGACCACGTCGGGGTTGATGCGGGTGATCTCCTCCACATTCGGGATGAAGTCCGAGTTGGCGACAGTGTTGTTCGAGACCGCCGCAGGGAACATCGTCTCGAACACCGAGCCCCGGTCGCGTTTGACAGTGGACTCGTTGACCCCGTCGATGCGGTCGTAGCTCTGGTCGATCGCGGTGAGGATCGAAGGCGAGGGGATGACCGTGGTGACGATACTGGTGATCGGCCGGGTGAAGGTGTGGGTCTTGTCGCGCTGGTCGGTGATGACGATCGGCTCGGCCAGGGTGGCGCCGTCCTCGGCGGCCACGTCCTGGCCGGAGCGGGAGGAACAGGCGCCGACGGCCAGGATGACGGGCAGGGCCGCGGTGATTCCGGCGGCCGCTCGCATCACGGTGCGCCGTGGGTAGGAATGCACGTGCATGAGGCTCCTTCAGGGCTGAGGGAGACCCGTCCCTAGGTAATACCCCGGGACGGTTTAGTTAGTGCTGCCTACCCTAAATTGTCGTGATCGATTTGTGAACGATTGACGACCTGTCAGTTAAATGAGGGGGCCCGGGCGTGGCGGCGCGGTGGGGCCAGTAGCGCCAGTGGGCGCGTCGGTACCTCCGGTGGGACTCGAACCCACAACACTCCGATTTTGAGTCGGATGCCTCTGCCAATTGGGCTACGGAGGCGTGCTCGCTCGCACGCGGGGCGGCGCGCGGGCCTCGCAACGTCGCCGAGCATACTAGGATTTAGCCGTGAGCAACGAGTCCGCTACTTCCCGAACCCGCAGAGTCCTTGTCGCCGAGGACGAGACCCTCATCCGCCTGGACATCGTCGAGACCCTGACCGATGCCGGCTACGAGGTCGTCGCCGAGGCCGCGAACGGGGAGGAGGCGATTCGCCTCGCCGACGAGTACGAGCCCGACCTGTGCGTCATGGACGTGAAGATGCCCGTGCTGGACGGCATCACGGCTGCCGAGCGCATCATCGACGCGCACGGCTGCGCCGTCGTGATGCTGACGGCCTTCTCACAGACCGAGCTGGTCGAGCGGGCCGGTGCGGCCGGTGCCATGGCCTACGTGGTCAAGCCCTTCACCCCGGCCGAACTGATCCCCGCCATTGAGATCGCCATGTCCCGCCACGACGAGATCCGCTCCCTGGAGGCGGAGATCTCCGATCTGCAGGAGCGCTTCGAGACCCGCAAGCGCGTGGATCGCGCCAAGGGCCTGCTCATGGAGCAGATGGGGCTGAGCGAACCGGAGGCCTTCCGCTGGCTGCAGAAGACCTCCATGAACCGGCGCCTGACCATGCGTGAGGTCGCCGACGCCGTGATCGAGCAGATCGGCGGCGCCAAGGGCGCCAAGAAGGAGTCCTGAACGCGGTCACGGACGGCCGCCGGCGTCCGGACGGGGATACGGCCCGGACGGTTCAGGCGCCGTCGACCTCCACATACAGGCAGCGCAGAGTGCCGTGCGCAACGATGCGTCCGCTCTCGTCGCTGACCTCCACCCGGTAAACGGCGGTGCGCCGACCGCGGTGCAGGGGGGTGGCCACCGCCGTCACCCAGCCGCGTCGCGCCGGCCGCAGGTGGCTGACCTGCAGGTCGGTGCCCACCGGGGCCGTGCCGGTGGGCGCGCTCTCCCGCGCCGCCACGGAGGCGGCCGTCTCTATCAGCGCGGCGCTGGCTCCGCCGTGCAGTACCCCGGTGACCTGCCGGGCGCCGTCCACCGGCATGCGCGCCACGGTGTGCTCGGCCGAACGCTCCTGAAGCTCCATGTGCAGGGTCGACATGAGTGTGCCGGCCTGCGCGTCCGCCAGTCCAGAAGTTCCCAGCGCACTGGTGGCCGAAACCGCGGAGCCGGCCGGCCTGGGCACCGGGAACGGGCGGACGGAAGCGGCGGGGAAGGCCACGGGCACGTCGGGGCCGCCGGATGCGGGTTCCTTTTCGCACATGCCCTTAGGCTGTCACGGTGAGCACCATTGAGACCAGCCCCGCCGCCCCGGACGCCGGAACGCTCCTCCTGATCGACGGGCACTCCATGGCCTTCCGCGCCTTCTACGCCCTGCCGGTCGAGAACTTCACCACCACCACCGGCCAGTCCACCAACGCGGTGTACGGCTTCGTGTCCATGTTCCTGTCCCTGCTGGAGCAGGAGCAGCCCACTCACGTCGCGGTTGCCTTCGACCTGCCCGGTGGCACCTTCCGCACCCGCGAGTACGCCGAGTACAAGAGCACCCGCGATGAGACCCCGCCCGCCTTCGCCGGACAGGTGGAACTACTGCAGGACGTGCTGAACGCCATGGGCGTCCCCACCGTGACCTCCCCCGGATACGAGGCGGACGACATCCTGGCCACCCTGGCCGCTCAGGGGCAGCACGAGGGCATGGAGGTGCTGGTGTGCTCCGGGGACCGCGACTCCTTCCAGACGGTCACCGAGCACTGCACCGTGCTGTACCCGATCAAGGGCGTGTCCACGCTGCGGCGCATGACCCCCGCCGAGGTGGAGGAACGCTACGGCGTCACCCCCGAGCGCTACCCGCACCTGGCCGCGCTGGTAGGCGAGACCTCCGACAACCTGCCGGGCGTCCCCGGGGTTGGCCCCAAGACCGCCGCCAAGTGGATCCGCCTGTATGACGGACTCGAGGGGGTCATCGCCAACGCCGACCAGATCAAGGGCAAGGCCGGCCAGTCCCTGCGCGACCACCTCGACGACGTGGTGCGCAACCGCCGCCTGAACCATCTGCTCACCGACCTGGACCTGGGACTCGACCCCGCCGTCGACCTCAAGCTCACCGGAGCCAACCGGGAGGAACTCGCCCGCATCATGGACGCTTTGGAGTTCCGCAACCTCCAGCAGCGCTCCGAGCGAGTCCTGCCCTTCGCCGACGCCGCCGATCGGCCCGGTGACCCCGACTCGCCCGCCGCCCGCCTGGAGGATCTGCGCATCGCCGCCGTCGGGCATGACGTCGACCCGGGCGACGTTGCCGCTTGGCTGGAGACGAACCTGCCCTCGGGCGAGGGCGGCTCGCTCGGGCTGGACGTGGTCGGCACCCTGCACCCCGGCCGGGGGGACGCGACCATGGTCGCCGTCTCCGACGGCGTCGTCGCCCTGGTCGCGGACCTGTCCCTGCTCGACCCCACCGATGAACGGGCCCTCTTCTCCCTGCTCACCGACGCCGACCGCCCCAAGGTTGTGGCCGACGCCAAGGGGTCCTGGCACGCCCTGCACGCACGCGGCATCGACCTGGACGGGGTGGTGGCCGACCCGTCGCTCGCCGGCTACCTGTGCCGCCCCGAACAGCGCTCCTACGACGTCGGCTCGCTGGCGCAACGGTGGCTCGGCATCGACCTGGAGGCGCTGGCCGCCGCGCCCGACGACCAGCCGCAGACCGCCTTCGACCTGGACTCCCTGGCCGGCGACGCCCCGGCGGCCGCGGCGCTGGCCGCCGCGCGCCGCGCCGCCGTGCTGCTGCCCCTGCAGCGGGCTCTGGAGGAGCAGATGCGCCGGCGGGGCGTGCTGGAACTGTTCACCGACCTGGAGATGCCGGTGGCCGCCACCCTGACGCAAATGGAGGACGCCGGCATCGCCGTCGACGACGACGTCCTGGCCGCGCGCGAGACCGAACTGGACGCCCGCGTCACCCACGCCGCCGAGGGTGCCTTCGCCGCCGCCGGGCACGAACTCAACCTCTCCAGCCCCAAACAGCTGCAGACGGTGCTCTTCGACGAACTGAAGATGCCCAAGACCCGCCGTACCAAGACCGGCTACACCACCGACGCCGACGCGCTGGCCTCCCTGTACGCCAAGACCAGTCACCCGTTCCTGGAGCACCTGCTCGAGCACCGCGACGCCATCAAGCTGCGCCAGACCGTGGAGGGGCTGCGCAAGGCCATCCTCCCCGACGGTCGCATCCACACCACCTTCCAGCAGACCATCGCCGCCACCGGCCGGCTGTCCTCCACCGACCCGAACCTGCAGAACATTCCCGCCCGTACCGAGGAGGGCATGCGCATCCGCGAGGCCTTCACCGTCGGGGCCGGCTACGAGTGCCTGCTGACGGCCGACTACTCCCAGATCGAAATGCGCATCATGGCGCACCTGTCCGGCGACGCCGCCCTGATCGAGGCATTCCGCTCCGGGGAGGACCTGCACCGCTACGTCGCAGCCATGGTGCACGGCATCGGCGTCGACGAGGTCACCCCCCAGCAGCGCAGCCACGTCAAGGCCATGAGCTACGGGCTGGCCTATGGGCTGTCCACCTTCGGGCTGGCCCGGCAGCTGGGTGTGGACACCGCCGAGGCGGCCGCGTTGCGGGAGGCGTACTTCGCCCGCTTCGGCCGCGTGCGCGACTACCTGGAGCACGTGGTCGAGCAGGCGCGCCGCGATGGATGGACCGAAACCATGTTCGGTCGCCGCCGCTACCTGCCGGACCTGAACAGCGACAATCGGCAGCGCCGGGAGATGGCCGAGCGCGCCGCCCTGAACGCCCCCATCCAGGGCAGCGCCGCCGACATCGTTAAGCAGGCCATGGTTGACGTCGCCGAGAGCCTGGTCGCCGCCGGCCTGCGCTCGCGCATTCTGCTGCAGATCCATGACGAGCTGCTGCTGGAGGTCGCTCCCGGGGAGGCCGACGCCGTCGAGGAGCTGGTGCGCACGCGCATGAGCGGGGCGGCCGAACTGTCCGTGCCCCTGGACGTGTCCGTGGGACGCGGCGCCACCTGGCGTGACGCTGCCCACTGATCCTTCGCCGTGGGCGTGTTTCAGGAGTACGGCGTGAGGTATTCCACGCAAATGCGGGCACGGTTTGTGACCCGCCTACAAGTCACGGATTGGGAACGTGCTGGTATGGTCTGACGCGCACGCCCCTGGGCGCCGTTCGCGGCACCCAACCGTGGTGCGGTGCCGGTCCGGGCCGGCCCGTGCGGCGGGGGACGTGTGGAATCTACTGACCCGACCCTTCTGTCCATATTCGGAGCAACCACTCAATGACCACAACCACGCCCAGCCCCGCCCCGGTCGCCGTCAACGACATCGGCTCGACCGAGGAGATCCTCGCCGCCGTCGACGAGACCATCAAGTACTTCGATGACGGCGACATCGTCGAGGGCACCGTTGTCAAGGTGGACCGCGATGAGGTCCTGCTTGACATCGGCTACAAGACCGAGGGCGTCATCCTCGCTCGCGAACTGTCGATCAAGCACGATGTCGACCCCGAGGAGATTGTCTCCGTCGGCGACGAGATCGAGGCCCTGGTTCTCCAGAAGGAGGACAAGGAGGGCCGCCTACTGCTGAGCAAGAAGCGCGCCCAGTACGAGCGCGCCTGGGGCACCATCGAACGCATCAAGGAGGAGGACGGCGTCGTGTCCGGCACCGTCATCGAGGTCGTCAAGGGCGGCCTCATCCTCGACGTCGGCCTGCGCGGCTTCCTGCCCGCCTCCCTGGTGGAGATGCGTCGCGTGCGCGATCTGCAGCCCTACGTTGGCCGCGAGCTCGAGGCCAAGATCATCGAGCTGGACAAGAACCGCAACAACGTGGTCCTGTCCCGCCGCGCCTGGCTGGAGCAGACCCAGTCCGAGGTTCGCACCAACTTCCTGCAGACCCTGCAGAAGGGCCAGGTGCGCACCGGCGTGGTCTCCTCCATCGTCAACTTCGGCGCTTTCGTGGACCTGGGCGGCGTGGACGGCCTCGTCCACGTCTCCGAGCTGTCCTGGAAGCACATCGACCACCCGTCCGAGGTCGTCGAGGTGGGCCAGGAGGTCACCGTCGAGGTGCTCGACGTCGACTTCGACCGCGAGCGCGTCTCCCTGTCGCTGAAGGCGACCCAGGAGGACCCGTGGCAGGCCTTCGCCCGCACGCACGCCATCGGCCAGGTCGTGCCCGGCAAGGTCACCAAGCTCGTCCCCTTCGGCGCGTTCGTGCGCGTCGAGGACGGCATCGAGGGCCTGGTGCACATCTCCGAGCTGGCTCAGCGCCACGTGGAGGTGCCCGAGCAGGTCGTCAAGGTCGGTGACGAGGTCTTCGTCAAGGTCATCGACATCGACCTGGACCGCCGCCGCATCTCTCTGTCGCTCAAGCAGGCCAACGACGGCGTCGACCCGAACTCCGACGACTTCGACCCGTCGCTGTACGGTATGGCCGCCGAGTACGACGAGAACGGCAACTACAAGTACCCCGAGGGCTTCGACCCGGAGACCAACGAGTGGCTCGAGGGCTACGAGGCGCAGCGCGAGGCCTGGGAGGCCGAGTACGCGGCCGCGCAGGCCCGGTGGGAGGCCCACAAGGCCCAGGTCGCGCGCGCTCTGGAGGAGGACCAGGAGGACGGCAGCGCCGCCCCCGCGGACGCCACCTCCTTCTCCTCGGCTCAGCCCGAGGCCACCGGCACGCTGGCCTCCGACGAGGCGCTCGCCGCGCTGCGTGAGAAGCTGACCGGTAACTGACCTCGGCCGCACAGGCGGCACTCGCCTCGGCCCTCGCGGCCGATGAGCAACCACGATTGGGGCCCGTCCACCACCCGGTGGGCGGGCCCCAATCGCGTGTGGGCCGGTTCGGTGTGTGGCGCGTCTGGACCGCTTTTCTCTGTATGGATTACTTCCCTCTGTTTGGACCGCTGATAACCTGGCGCTGCCCGGGACGACCCGGAGCCCATGGGTAACACTCGGGGACGGCCCCATGGAAGGGGCATACATGTCCTGGCTGATTTTGATCGGTTCCGGCCTGTTCGAGGCCGTCTGGGCAACCGCGCTGAGCCGTTCAGAGGGGCTCACACGCCTGGTGCCGACGCTCGTCTTCTTCGCCGCGTGCTTTACCTCCATGGGTGGGCTCGCATACGCGCTGCGTGAGATCCCCGTCGGTACCGGCTACGCGGTGTGGACCGCGGTGGGGGCCGCCACGACCGCGGTGTGGGCCATGGCCACCGGCGCCGAACCGGTGTCCCTGGTACGGATATTGCTGCTCACGGGGCTGGTAGCGTGTGTGGCCGGCTTGAAACTGGCCGAGGGCTAGGCGGGCATGATGGTGCCATGACTAACGCCCCGCACGCCGCCCACCGCCCGCGCCGCCTGCCCGCGCACAGCCCCGAAGGCCGCGCCCTGTACGTGGGGCTGACCGGCGGTATCGGCGCGGGCAAGTCGGAGGTCGCCCGACTGCTGGCCGAGCACGGCGCGGTGGTCGTGGACGCCGACGCCGTCTCCCGAGAGGTGGTCGCACCCGGCACCGATGGCCTGAACGCCGTGGTGGCCGAGTTCGGGCAGCAGCTGCTCAATGCCGACGGAGCCCTGGACCGGGCCGCGCTGGGGCGGATCGTCTTTGCAGACCCGGTGCGGCGCGCCCGGCTGGAGGAGATTCTGCTGTCACGTATCGCCGAGCAGGCGTGGGCTCGGTTGGAAGCGGTCCCTGCCGGGCAGGTGGCCGTCTACGACGTGCCCCTCCTGGTGGAGGAGCAGATGCAGGATCTGTTCGACGTCGTCGTCGTGGTGGAGGCCGAGCTGGAGGCCCGGCTGACGCGTCTGACGCAGCGCGGCCTGGAGCGTGAGCAGGCCCTGGCGCGGATCTCCTCCCAGGCTTCCGACGCCGAGCGCCGCGCCGTCGCCGACGTCGTACTGTCCAACTCCGGCACCCGGGGGCAGCTGGCACTGGCCGTGGGGGAGCTCTGGCAGCGGCTCTCCGCCATGCGGGCGGGATGCAGGTAGGCCGGGAAGTGCTCCCCATAGGAATACCAGCGCGGGCGCAATAGCCTCATTGCCAGGCCCCGACCGGGCCGGCCGGTAATGGACCAAGGAAGGACCTCCACCATGCGCGCCCCGCTTCTGACCCGACGAGCCGCCCTCACACTGACCTCCGCGGCCCTCATCGCCGGTCTGGCGGCCTGCGCCACCGCCGACCAGGACGATCGTGAAGATGATCACGGTCACCGTGACCGGCAGACGGAGGAGCCGGTGTCATACAAGCCGGTGCTCTACCTCTACCCGCCCGAGCAGACCGACATCGAGGTGGCACTGGACTACGCCGGCGAACTCACCTTCACCTACCCCGAGCCGGCAGCCACATCCACGGGCGTGAGCTGGCAGGTCACCGCCAGTCCCGACGGGACCCTCACCGACGCCGGCTCGCGCAGCTACCCCTACCTGTTCTGGGAGGGCATCAACCCCGCGCTCATGACACAGACCGAGGGATTCGTGGTCCAGACGCACGAGGTCACCGCATTCCTGGAGGACAAGCTAGCCGTGTTGGGGCTGACGGAGCGCGAGGCCGCCGAGTTCATCACCTTCTGGGCTCCGCGGATTCAGGCCACCGAACAGGTGCTCATCACCTTTGCCGCCGAGCAGCACGCGGCGATCGCCAGCTACAGCTTCACCACGGATGGAGAGCCCCTAACCCCCGAGGTCTTCATCCGCCTCTACCTGGTGATCGGCGACGTCCCCGCCGATCCGGTTCCCGAGCAGGAACTGATCCCCGGCCCCTCACGTGAGGGGTTCACCGCCGTGGAGTGGGGCGGCTGCGACCAGCGCACAACGACGTCCTGAGGCACGTGGAACGCGTGGAGGGCTGCGACGTAGCCTTGGGCCATGCGTCCTGTCACCGACCTGCAGCGCGCCCAGAAGCGCTTCGAGGTCATCAGCCCATACACCCCGTCGGGCGACCAGCCCACCGCCATCGCCGAGCTCACCGAGCGGCTGAACGCGGGGGAGAAGGACATCGTGCTGCTGGGTGCCACCGGCACCGGCAAGTCGGCCACCACGGCGTGGCTGGTGGAGCAGGTGCAGCGCCCCACCCTCATCCTGGAGCCCAACAAGACCCTGGCCGCCCAGATGGCCGCCGAGTTCCGCGAACTGCTGCCGAACAACGCGGTGGAGTACTTCGTCTCCTACTACGACTACTACCAGCCGGAGGCCTACGTCCCCCAGACGGACACCTTCATCGAGAAGGACTCCTCCATCAACGACGAGGTTGAGCGGCTGCGGCACTCCGCCACCAACTCCCTGCTCACCCGCCGGGACGTGGTGGTGGTCTCCTCCGTGTCCTGCATCTACGGCCTGGGCACCCCCCAGGAGTACGTCGACCGCATGACGCCCCTGCGTGTGGGGGAGCAGATCGACCGCGACGAGTTGCTGCGTCGCTTCGTCACCATGCAGTACACGCGCAACGACATCGACTTCACCCGCGGTACCTTCCGCGTGCGCGGGGACACGGTGGAGATCATCCCCATGTATGAGGAGCTGGCCATCAGAGTCGAGTTCTTCGGCGACGAGATCGACGCCCTGGCCACCCTGCACCCGGTCACCGGCGAGGTCATTGACCGGGTGGACGAGGTCTACGTGTTCCCCGCCTCCCACTACGTGGCCGGGCCCGAACGCATGGAGCGGGCCATCGCTGGCATCGAGGAGGAACTGGCCGACCGCCTGGCGGTGCTGGAGCGCGACGGCAAGCTGCTGGAGGCGCAGCGCCTGCGCATGCGCACCACCTATGACCTGGAGATGCTCCGCCAGATCGGCACCTGCTCCGGCGTGGAGAACTACTCGATGCACATCGACGGTCGCTCCCCGGGCACGCCCCCCAACACGCTGCTGGACTACTTCCCCGAGGACTTCCTGCTGGTGATCGACGAGTCCCACGTGACCGTCCCCCAGATCGGCGCCATGCACGAGGGCGACGCCTCGCGTAAGCGCACCCTGGTGGAGCACGGCTTCCGGCTGCCCTCCGCCCTGGACAACCGGCCCCTGACCTTCGCCGAGTTCGAGGACCGGGTCGGGCAGACCGTCTACCTGTCCGCCACCCCCGGCCCGTATGAGCTCCAGCGCGCCGACGGCGTGGTGGAGCAGATCATCCGCCCCACCGGGCTGGTGGACCCCAAGATCGTGGTCAAGCCCACCGAGGGGCAGATCGACGACCTGCTCGAGGAGGTGCGCCGTCGCGTCGAGAAGCACGAGCGCGTCCTGGTCACCACCCTGACCAAGCGCATGGCGGAGGACCTGACCACATACCTCGCCGACCGGGGCGTGCGCGTGGAGTACCTGCACTCCGACGTCGACACGCTGCGCCGCGTGGAGATCCTCCGCTCGCTGCGGCTGGGGGAGTTCGACGTGCTGGTCGGCATCAACCTGCTGCGCGAGGGCTTGGACCTGCCGGAGGTCTCCTTGGTGGCGATCCTCGACGCCGACAAGGAGGGCTTCCTGCGCTCCTCCACCTCCCTGATTCAGACGATCGGGCGGGCCGCCCGCAACGTCTCCGGTGAGGTGCACATGTACGCCGACCAGGTCACCCCCGCCATGACGGAGGCCATTGAGGAGACCGAGCGGCGCCGCACCAAGCAGCTGGCCTACAACGCCGAGCACGGCATCGACCCGCAGCCGCTGCGCAAGAAGATCGCTGACGTCACCGACATGCTCGCCCGGGAGGACGTGGACACCGCCGAGTTGCTGGCCGGCGGCTACCGCGGACACGAGGAGAAGCAGGTGGTCTCCCGCCGCAAGCAGGCGGCCGAGGCGACCGTGCGCGAGAAGCTCGCCGGGACGGCCCAGTCCGACCTGGCGGGGCTGATCCAGGAGCTGACCGACCAGATGCACGCCGCCGCGGAGGATCTGCACTTCGAGTTGGCCGCCCGCCTGCGTGACGAGATCCAGGATCTGAAGAAGGAGCTGCGGGACATGCGGGCCACCGCCTGATGCGGCGGTGCGTCCGCCGCGCCCGGGCGTGCTGCGCAGCGGGCCGCGGCGTCGTCGACGTCGGCAAACACACACCGTTTCCGGCCGCGCGGGGGTGGCGGGTCCGGCACCCCGCGGCGATAGACTCGGCCCATAAGCCCATACGGAGGGGAGTACTCCCAGCAACGGCGACGTCGTCATCACGGCGGACCGGACGGCAACCGCACCGCGGCAGCCCCGGCCCCCGGCGTCGCAGGCCAGCAGGCGCGGCACGCAGTCGCGCCCCTGGCGGGGGGAGACCTCCGGTACCAGCACCGTACCGGAGGTACATGCAGTGGATGTCCACGCCCTCGGCTGGCTCGCCCTGGCCGCCATCATCATCACGATGATCACGATCGACATCGTCGGTCACGTCCGCACCCCGCACGAGCCCACTCTCAAAGAGGCGGCCCAGTGGTCGATCGGCTATATCGCCATGGCCGTCGCCTTCGGCGGGATCGTCTGGGCGATTTGGGGCGGCACTTACGGCCAGGAGTACTTCGCCGGGTACCTCACCGAGAAGGCGCTGAGCATCGACAACCTCTTCGTGTTCGTCATCATGATCTCCGCCTTCCGGGTGCCCCGGAAGTACCAGCAGGAGGTGCTGCTGGCCGGCATCATCATCTCCCTGGTGCTGCGCCTGGCATTCATCCTCGCCGGTGCCGCGCTGATTGAGAACTTCTCCTGGATCTTCTACCTGTTCGGCGCCTGGCTGCTGTGGACCGCCTTCTCCCAGGCCCGTGAGGGCCTGGAGGAGCCCGACGCGCACCAGGATGAGGAGTACCACCCCACCGGCTTTGTGCGCATGGTGGCCAAGGTCGTGCCCATGACCGACGGATTCGTCGGCGGCAAGCTCATTCACCGCCACGCCGGACGCACCATGATCACCCCCATGCTGCTGTGCGTGATCGCCATCGGCACCGCCGACGTCATGTTCGCCGTCGACTCCATCCCGGCGATCTACTCCCTGACCAGTGAGCCCTACCTGGTCTTCGCCGCGAACGCCTTCTCCCTGCTGGGCCTGCGGCAGCTGTACTTCCTGATCGACGGGCTGCTGGACCGGCTGATCTTCCTGCACTACGGACTGGCCGCCATCCTGGCCTTCATCGGATTCAAGCTGGTCAACCACGCCCTGCACACCAACGAGGTGCCCTTCATCAACGGTGGCGAGCCCTGGGAGATCGTCCCCGAGCCGGACATCGGCGCCTCGCTCGGCTTCATCGTGGTGGTCATCCTGATCACTGTGGCCGCCTCCGTGCTCGTCTCCCGGCACCGGGCCCGCCGGGCCGCACGGGAGGCCGCGGGCAGCAGCAACGCCATCGGCGAATCCGAGGGCGCCGTCACGGCACAGTCCGGCGCCTGAGCCGCGGACACGCTGAGAGCTTCTCAGGAATTTCCGGGCTGGAAAGTACATGCTGAACCCGTGAACCCGACATCCACCGCTACCGTGCCCGCAGAGGCCGCGGATACGACCGGGCTGACGAGCCGGGAGGTCGCTCAGCGCGTAGCGGCGGGGCAGACCAACGCCTTCCGGGACACGACCTCGCGTTCGGCGGTCGCGATCCTGCGCGCCAATGTCTTCACGGTGTTCAACGCGATCCTGGGCACGGCCCTGGTGCTGATCCTCCTGTTCGGCTCCTGGAAGGACGCCCTGTTCGGCTTCGTGCTGCTGCTGAACACGGCCACCGGCACCATCGCGGAGGTGCGCGCCAAGCGGGCCCTCGACCGCCTGTCGGTGCTGGATGCCCCCCGCGCGCATGTCCTGCGTGACGGCGTCGAGCAGGACGTGGAGGTGGCGGAGGTGGTGCTCGACGACGTGCTGCGGCTGCGCAGCGGCGAGCAGGTGCCCGCGGACGCCGTCGTTCTGGCCAGTGACAACCTGGAGCTGGATGAGTCCATTCTCACCGGCGAGTCCGCCTCCGTCCGTCCCGGTCCGGGGGACCGGGTCATGTCCGGTACCACCGTCACCGCCGGCACGGCTCTGGTGCGGACGACGGCGGTCGGCGCCGACGCCTACGCCCACCGGCTGGCCCGGGAGGCGCGCCGCTACTCGGTGGTCACCTCCGAACTGCAGGAGGGCACCAACCGGGTGCTGCGCTGGATCTCCTGGGTGATCGTGCCCGTCGCCCTGCTGCTGTTCTGGTCGCAGTTGCGGCAGAACGGCGGCGTGGCGCAGGCGCTCACCTCCGGGCAGTGGCAGGCGGCACTGGTGGCGGGCATCGCGGGCGTGGTCGGCATGGTGCCGCAGGGGCTGGTGCTGCTCACCTCCGTCAACTTCGCCACGGCCTCCCTGGCTCTGGCCCGCCGCAACGTGCTGGTGCAGGAGCTGCCCGCGGTCGAGGTGCTGGCCCGCGTGGACACCCTGTGCCTGGACAAGACCGGCACCGTCACCACCGGATCCATCCGCCTGGAGGAGGTCACCGGCCCCGACGGTGGCGCCCCGGGCCGGGGGGTCCTGGAGGCCCTGGCCGCCCTCAGCGACGGCGAGGATCCCAACGCCACCGCCGTCGCCATTGCCCGTGGCCTGACCGAGGAGCGGTACCTGGGGGAGCGGGCCGCCGCGGCCCGAGCTCGCACGGTGGAGGCGGCCGTGCCCTTCTCCTCACGGCGCAAGTGGTCGGCGGTCCGCTACGACGGCGTCACCTGGGTGCTCGGCGCCCCCGAGATCATCCTGGCTACCGCCCCGGGGGCGGACGTCGTGCTGGCGCGGGCGCGTGAGCGCGCCGCCGACGGCGCCCGGGTGGTGGCGTTGGCCTGCTCGAGCGAACCCTGCGGCGAGGACGCCGAGGACCACCTGCTGCCCGGCGGACTGGAGCCGGCGGCGCTGGCGGTGCTGGCCGAGGAGATCCGCCCCGACGCCGCCCGGACCCTCGACTACTTCCGGCAGCAGGGCGTGGAGGTGAAGGTGATCTCCGGGGACAACCCGGACACCGTGGCCGCCGTCGCCCGTCGGGCGGGCGTAACCGGCCCGGACGGCGGGGCGCCGGTCGCCGTCGACGCCCGCACCCTGTCGCAGGAGCCGGACCCGGACGGCCCGGAGGCCGAGCGCCTGGCCGACGCCCTGGAGGGTGCGAGCGTGCTGGGGCGGGTGACTCCCGAGCAGAAGCGCGCCTTCGTGCGGGCGCTCAAGTCGCGGGGCCGGGTGGTGGCCATGACCGGCGACGGCGTCAACGACGCCCTGGCTCTGAAAGACGCCGACCTGGGCATCGCCATGGGCAACGGGGCGCCCGCCACCAAGGCGGTCGCCCGCCTGGTGCTGCTGAAGGGGGAGTTCTCCGCCCTGCCGGGCGTGGTGGCGCAGGGGCGGCGGGTCATGGCCAACACCGAGCGCATCGCCTCCCTGTTCCTGGCCAAGACGGTCTACGCCTCGCTGATCGCCGTGGTGGTGTCCCTGACCGCCATCGCCTACCCGTTCCTGCCGCGGCAGCTCACCATCGTGTCGTCCCTGACCATCGGCATCCCCGCCTTCATCCTCGCGCTGGCGCCCAACTCCCGCCGCTACCGGGCGGGCTTCCTGGGGCGGGTGCTGACCCTGGCGGTGCCGGCCGGGCTGGTGGCCGGCTGCGCCACGCTGGCGGCCCGCACCTGGCTGGTGGCCGGCTGCGCCACGCTGGCGGCCCGCACCTGGCTGGTGGCCTCCGGGGCGGAGCAGGCGCAGGTGACCACCGGCGCCACCCTGGTGCTGGTGTGCTCCGGACTGTGGCTGCTCACCTTGACGGCCCGGCCGCTGCTGGGCTGGCGGCTCGGCCTGGTGGCGGCGATGGCCGGGATCGCGGTGCTGGGCGTGTTCGTGCCCGCGGTGCGCGACTTCTTCCTGCTGGCCTGGCCCGCGGCGGGCACCTGGTGGGTCGTGCTGATCGTGTCCGCCGCCGCCGTGGCCGGCATTGAGGCGGTGTACCTGGCGCGCCCGCGCCTGGTCGCGTACCTGCATGGCCGCGGCCTGGTGAACTGAACCTGCTTAACCGCGGCGGGCGCGGGGGAGCCTGGCCGTGAGACAGGGAGGCCGGAGGACCGTCAGGCCAGGACGCCGATCACCGGGTTCCACTCGTGGGGAATGCGCTCGGCGATGAAGCCCGCCTGGTTGAAGGGGTCCTCCTCCAGCAGGGCCAGGGCGCCGGCGGCGTCGTCTGCGCGCACCACGATGAGCGCGTCGTGCGTGCCCACGTAGGGGCCGGCGGCGAGCAGCCGGTCCTGCTCGGCCAGCGCGGCGTTGAAGGCGCGGTGGGTGGGGCGGAGGTCGGCCATGGCCTCGTCCTGGTCGGTGACGTAGTGGTACTCGACGGCGAAGATCTTGCTCATGCCGTCAGCCTAGCCATCCTCCGGCCAGGACGTCGGCCTCCGGGATTCGCGTCCTCGATCGGCTACGCTCGCGCCATGCTGAGCCTTATTCCGGAGTGGACTATCGAGGCGCCGCAGTCGCCGGTTCCCCGCGAGGTCGTGAAGGTGGGTGGTCTGCCGCTCGGCTGGCCTGTCGGCAGGGATTGGCCGTTGTGCGCCGAGTGCGGCCTGCCGATGTCCTTCCTCCTCCAGGCCGGCGAGTCGGCGCAGCTGCCTCACACGCCTGCGGGTCAGGTCATGTTCGTGTTCAAGTGCGAGCGCGGCAGTGTCTGTGCCTTCTGGGAGCCGGGCACGGGCCGCAACTGTGTTGCGCTGCTCGACTTCGAAGATCTGAGTGATGCAGCGGCTACCGCCCCCGAGGGTACGCCGGTGCTGCTCGAGCTGTGGGCACGGCGGTGGCGCGAGCATGACGACGGCGTGGATGCGTCCCTGGAGCCCGCGTTCTTCGATGCCCGGCATGACGCGATGCCCGAGGGTATCGCGTACCCGCACGACTTCGACTTCGCGCTCCAGACCAAGGTCGGCGGCCTTCCCTACTGGACGGCGAACGGGACCGTGGCCTTCCGGTACTCCGGCGGCACGGTTCTCACCGAAGGAGGGGACTGGCACTTGGTACTCCAGCTCGACACCGCGCTGAAGGTGGTCGATCCCATCGGCGCAGTGCAGGCCTACGCAGACTCGCACCCCGTGGGTCCTGCGCGCGAGGGCGCCGCTGAGGTCTATCCGGAGGACGGAAGCGTTGAGATCGCGAACTTCTGCCTGGACGGGATCGGCTATGTGCTCGTCGACGGCTCAGCGCAATCTCCGGAGCCGGTGTTCCTGATCAACCGCTGACGGGGCTGGCTTATGGAGCCGGGTGAGGGACTGGTGAGACGTGTACGGGCGGTCAGGGGCGCCAGCGGCGGGTAGCCCGGCCGGTGGCGCGTCCCGCACTGATGCTGGCAACGGCTGCCACCAATACCGTAATCGCCAAACAGACGGCGATATAGGCGGTGCTGGGCTGCCAGGTGGCGATGTCGTTGTCCGTGGAGATTCGAGCCATGCCAATCGGCAAAACGCGGTAGAGGACCGTTGCGGTCAGGCCGGACACGAGCACGATCACGCCGGTGCGCCACCGGGCCGTCGCGGCCGCGCAGGACACCGAGCCGGACAGGGCCCCAACGGGTGCCAGATTGCTAGCGGCCCGCGCGGAGTCGTGTGCCAGCGCCAGCCCGAGCACGATCGCCAGCACCGACAGGCCCACCGCGCCCAAGGTCACGGTCCAGCGGGCGCGGATGTACTGCACCTGACCGGCGGTGATCCAGTCCTGAGGCTGGGTGATGATCTGCACACCAGGGGCATTGGCATGCAGCATCCGCTCGATCCCGCGCATATCGAGGTCCGCGCCGTTCACGGACATGAGATAAACGGTACTGCCGGTCTCGTAACCGCGCATGATCTGGGCGGGGTCGGCCGTTGGAGTGATCTCAATGTCGGTTGCACCGGCGAGTTCGTACACCTGCCCGAGGACGGGAACATCCGTCAACAGTTCGGTGGCCGAGACCTGGTGCTGGGTGCAGTCCAGACCCCAGGAGGACAGCAGCTCGCAGCCGACTTCGATATGGGGCACCGGTTCGGCGTCGGCCGCATCCGACTCGTCGAAGTCGAATCCGGCCGAGAATGCCTCAACCCCATTGGGCAAGAGCACAACCAGATCCTCGGAAGCAGCGGCCGCGTCCAGATGGTCAAGGACGGCGACCTTCTCACCCCACCTGTTCAGGGTTTCTACTGACTCGAAGTACTGCGGGGACATGGATCCCGCCCACAGCTGGATCTGGCCTCCGGCCAGCAGCGCCAGCGTCATCGCCAGTGCCAGATGGCTACTCGCCTCGGACAAGGACACCAACTGACGGCCTGCAATCAGGCGCCCGGCGTGACCGCGACGGTAGCCCCAGCGGGCCAGCATCCGCCCGCACCAGGCGGACAGCGCCGTCACCACGCCGGGCAGCCCCAGCACCGTGAGCACCACGCCTATTGCATAGGCGAACTGCTTGAACACGGAGGAGGGATTCCACAGCGGGAACCAAATCGCCAGAAGCAAACCGCAGATGAGCAGCAGCGTCGGGCTGGCTTTCTTCCAGCGGCGGTGATGCCGCCGGGGAGCGGCGACGTGGCGGCCGCGCCCGCGGCCGAGCAGCACAATGGTGACGGTAAGCACCGCGCCGATCAGCAGGGCGGCAACAATGGGGCCGGCCAACCGGCGCGTATCCGCGGCCGGGAACCAGGCGTCCACCCACGGCACGCGCACATCCACGTACATGGCAACGCCGGTGAGCGCCCCCGCGAGCACAAAGCCGCCGAGGACTCCCGGCCAGGTTTCCGCCAGGTCGATGACCGCCAGGTCGCGGCGGCGCAGGCCGGAGGTCACCAGGGCGGTGATACGCCGCCGGTTCTCCTCCCCACGCAGCGAGGAGGCGGAGGCGGTGGCCCCGATGGCGGGGAGCAGCAGCACCCCGGCCACCAGCAGCAGTACCTCAGCCACGGGCGAGGCGTTCAGCGAGCCGGAGCCGGCGTAGGCGCCGCCCTCAACCACTGCGCCGAAGCCGCAGATCGGCTCCATCCCATCCGCGTTGAGTGCCTGTTCGGTTGGGCGCAGGTACATGCGCCGCTCTTGTGGCACCTCCAGGCCGTCCAGGCCGATCTCGGCGGAGATGGGGCCGAACAGCCCCTCCAACTCCCCGGTCAGGTCCCGGGCGAGGGCGGGGGAGACCACGGCCCCGCCGGGTTCGGGCCACTGGTCCACGCCCGGGGGCAGCGGGGCGTCGTCGCTCAGCGGGGAGAGGACGATGACGGTGACCGGGCGGTTGTTCACCTGGGTGAACCCGCCGAAGCGGTATAGGACGGTCGCCTCCTGCGCGTCGCACAGCTGTGGGGCGATGGACTCTGCGCGTTCCCGATGCAGGGCATCCCCGAACCAGGTCAGCGCGAGGCCGACCAGGCTCAGGCACAGCAGACAGGTCCCCAGGAACAAGGCCACGGTCTGGGTGCGTGCGAGCAGCCGGGACTCCGAGTGCCGCAGGCTGGTGCCGATGCGCAGCAGGCCGGAAAACAGGCGGCGGTTCATCGGCCCGCCGCCTGCCCGGACTGGTGAACCGTCGCGGCCAGTTTCCCGTCGGTCAGCGCCATGATGCGGCCCGCGCGCTGTGCAACCATGGGGTCGTGGGTGACCAGCAGGATGGCGCAGCCCAGCTGCTGCGGTAGGGCCACCAACGTGTCCATGACGCGGTCGCGGTTGGCGGGGTCCAGCGAACCGGTGGGCTCGTCGGCGATGAGCAGTTGTGGGGAGTTGATGAGTGCGCGGGCGATGGCGATGCGCTGGCGCTCACCACCGGAGAAGGAGGACGTGGCCCGCTCCTGCACGGTCAGTCCCAGTTCGGCCAGGATCGCGCGGGCGCGCTCCTCGGCGTCGGCGGCGGGCACGCCCGCCACGAGCGCCGGCACGATGATGTTCTTCACAGGGGTCAGCTCATCGATGAGGTAGCCGTCCTGGAAGACCATGCCGATGTGCTCGCGGCGGATGCGGGCGGTGGCTGCGCTGTTGCCGGCCTGCATGGCCTCGCCGCAGATGGTGATGGAGCCGGCGTCGGCGCGCAGCAGCCCGAGGATGGCGGACAGCAGGGTGCTCTTGCCGGCGCCTGAGGGGCCGATCAGTGCGGTGGTACTGCCCGCCTGCAGAGTCAGGTCCAGGGCGTCCAGGACGGTGCGCTCCCCGAAGGAGACGGTGAGGCCCTGGACGACCAGTACTTCATTCGCGGGCCGTGAAGCCGTTGCTGACGGGTTTGCGTCCATGGGGATCCGTTTCGGTGGTTGGAGAACGGCAACGCCTATGTGTCTGAACAAACATAGTTGTGAGTCCGCTCCTAGCCGCCGCAACACACGCAAAGACTCGCGCCACGTTGAAGGCCTGCGCCGCGTCGGGTCCTACTCGTGTCCAAGGCATCGGCGGCACCCCGCCTCACACAGTCGAACGGGTGTACGAAAGCGGGGCCTTGGCCCTACACTCTGACCCCGTGAACGACTCCCTCATCATCCGTGGCGCCCGCGAGCACAACCTGCAGGGCATCGGCATCGACCTCCCGCGGGACAAGATGATCGTCTTCACCGGCCTGTCCGGCTCGGGCAAGTCCTCCCTCGCCTTCGACACGATCTTCGCCGAGGGGCAGCGCCGCTACGTGGAGTCGCTGTCCTCCTACGCCCGCCAGTTCCTCGGCCAGATGGACAAGCCCGACGTCGACTTCATCGAGGGGCTGTCACCGGCGGTTTCCATCGACCAGAAGTCCACGTCCCGCAACCCCCGCTCCACGGTCGGCACCGTCACCGAGGTCTACGACTACCTGCGCCTGCTGTACGCGCGCGCCGGCATCCAGCACTGCCCCGTCTGCGACGCCGTCATCTCCTCCCAGACCCCTCAGCAGATCGTCGACCACATCCGCGAGATGGAGGACGGCACCCGCTTCCAGGTGCTCGCCCCCGTCATCCGCGGCCGCAAGGGCGAGTACACCGAGCTGTTCACCGAGCTGCAGGGCCGCGGCTTCTCCCGCGTCCGCGTCGACGGCGCCACCCACCGCCTGGGGGAGGTGCCCGCCCTGAACAAGAAGCTCAAGCACAACATCGAGGTGGTCGTCGACCGGCTGGTGGTGCGTGAGGGCATCCGCCAGCGGCTGACCGACTCGGTGGAGACCGCCCTGGAGCTCGCCGACGGCCTGGTCATCATCGACCTGGTGGATCTGCCCGAGGACGACCCCGGCCGCACCCGCCGCTACTCCGAGAAACGTGCCTGCCCCAACGAGCACCCGCTCCAACTGGACGAGATGGAGCCGCGCACCTTCTCCTTCAACGCCCCCTACGGCGCCTGCCCCGCCTGCACCGGCATCGGCAGCCGACTGGAGGTCGACCCCGAGCTCGTCGTCCCCGATGAGGAACTCACCCTGGCCGAGGGCGCAGTCGCCCCCTGGGCCAGCCACCAGAAGTACTTCACCCGCCAGCTCAAGGCGCTGGGCGAGGAACTGTCCTTCGACGTCGACACCCCCTGGCGCGCGCTGCCCGAGCGCGCCAAGGACGCGATCCTGCGCGGCAAGGACTTCGAGATCAAGGTCCGCTACCGCAACCGCTGGGGCCGGGAGCGCATCTACTCCACCGGCTTCGAGGGCGCCCTCAACTACGTCATGCGCAAGCACGACGAGACCGAGTCCGAATGGTCCAAGGAGCGCTACGAGGGGTACATGCGGGAGGTCCCCTGTCCCGTCTGCAACGGCACCCGGCTCAAGCCGGAAGTACTGGCCGTACGCGTGGGCGATAAGTCCATCGCCCAGCTGTGCGACCTGTCCATCAGCGAGTGCCGTGACTTCCTGGCCGGGCTGGAGCTGACCGGCCAGGCCGCGCAGATCGCCGGCAGCGTCCTCAGTGAGATCGCCGCCCGCCTGGGCTTCCTCGTCGACGTCGGCCTGGACTACCTGAGCCTGTCCCGCGGCGCCGCCACCCTGTCCGGGGGCGAGGCACAGCGCATCCGCCTGGCCACCCAGATCGGCTCCGGGCTGGTCGGCGTCCTGTACGTGCTGGACGAGCCCAGCATCGGCCTGCACCAGCGGGACAACGCCCGCCTCATCGACACCCTGGAGCGCCTGCGGGACCTGGGCAACACCCTGATCGTCGTGGAGCACGACGAGGAGACCATCCGCTCGGCCGACTACGTGGTGGACATCGGTCCCGGGGCGGGGGAGAAGGGCGGCCAGGTCGTCTACGCCGGCGAGGTCGCCGGCCTGCTTCAGGCCCGCGGCTCCGTCACCGGCGACTACCTGGCGGGCCGCCGCGCCATCGAGGTGCCCGCCAGCCGCCGCAAGCCCGTCAAGGGGAAGGCGGTCACCGTCGTCGGCGCCCGGGAGAACAACCTCAAGGACGTCACCGTCACCTTCCCGCTGGGTGTGTTCACGGCCGTCACCGGCGTGTCCGGCTCCGGGAAGTCCTCCCTGGTCAACTCGATCCTCTACCAGGTACTGGCCAACCGGCTCAACCACGCCCGGGGCGTGCCCGGGCGGCACAAGACCGTGCGCGGCCTGGACAACCTGGACAAGGTCGTGCACGTGGACCAGTCGCCCATCGGCCGCACGCCGCGCTCCAACCCGGCCACCTACACGGGCGTGTGGGACCACATCCGCAAGATCTTCGCGCAGGTGCCGGAGTCGAAGGTGCGCGGCTACGGCCCCGGTCGCTTCTCCTTCAACGTCAAGGGCGGCCGCTGCGATGCCTGTAAGGGCGACGGCACCCTCAAGATCGAGATGAACTTCCTGCCGGACGTGTACGTGCCCTGCGAGGTGTGCGGCGGCGCCCGCTACAACCGGGAGACGCTGGAGATCCGCTACAAGGACGCCACGGTCGCCGACGTCCTGGACATGACCATCAGCCAGGCCGCCGACTTCTTCGCCGCCACCCCCATCATCGCCCGCCACCTGAACACGCTGGTGGAGGTGGGACTCGGCTACGTGCGCCTGGGGCAGGCCGCCACCACCCTGTCCGGCGGTGAGGCCCAGCGCGTCAAGCTCGCCACCGAGCTGCAGCGCCGCTCCACCGGACGCACCATCTACGTGCTGGACGAGCCCACCACCGGCCTGCACTTCGAGGACATCCGCAAGCTCCTGGCGGTACTGCAGGGACTGGTTGACAAGGGCAACTCCGTGGTGGTGATCGAGCACAACCTGGATGTCATCGCCAACGCCGACTGGATCATCGACATGGGCCCCGAGGGAGGCAAGAACGGCGGCACCGTGGTTGCCACCGGCACCCCCGAGCAGGTCGCCGAGGTCGAGGGCTCCTGGACCGGCCACTACCTCAAGGAGCTGCTCGAGCAGCGACGGGCGGCGAGCTGACCGGCTCCGCCGCCCGGGGCTGCGGACCGGCTCCGCTAGTCCCGGGCGGCGCGCTCCGGCCGGGGCCTAGGGCCGTAGGGGGTGAGCGCCTCCCGCAGGCGCACCAGCAGTTCCCGCAGGCGCTCGGGCGTGCGCGCGCCCAGGCCGAGCACCACGCCCGGGCCGGCCGCCGCTCCCGGGGAGGCCCAGTACGCGGACATTCCGGCGACTCCCAAACCCGCGCGGTGACACGCGGCCACGGCGCCCGCCTCATCCGCCTGCGGCGCCAGCAGGACGACGGCGTGGAGCCCACCCTCCATGGGCACGCCCTCCGGGAACACCTCCGTGAACAGCGCCCGCCGCTGCCGCTCGATCCGACGCGCCCGGGCCACGTGCCGGCGCAGGCCGTCCTGGGCCAGGAAGCGGGTCATCGCGTCCTGCACGATCCCGGACACGGGCACGCACAGCGGGCGCATCCGCTCCAGCAGCGGCGCGGGCGCCACCAGGTAGCCCAGGCCGACGGCGGGACTCAGGGTCTTCGCAAAGGAGCCGAGCATGATGACCCGCTCGCCGGGGTCCAGGGACAGCAGGGGCGTGGGCGCGCTGCGCAGCTCGGCGTCGTAGTCATCCTCAATGATCATCGCCTCCGCCCGGCGCGCCGCCCCCAACAGGGACAGGCGCTGCCCGGCGGGCATGCGCTCGCCCCACGGGAACTGGTGATTCGGCGTGACCAGCACCGCCTGCGCCCCGGCGGGAAGTGCCGGCGATGTGGGAGCCTCCCGGAAGGCGGCGGTGTCGACCGGGACCGTGCGCCAGCCCAGCGCCCGGGGAATGCCGGTGAGTGAGGGGTAGCCGGGCTCCTCGACCGCCAGCGTCCCCGTGCCTGAGACGCCCCCGCGGCCGCCCAGCGCGCCCAGGGCCAGCCGCAGGCCATCGCGCGCCCCCGCCGTCACCAGAATGCGTTCCGGATCGACGTCGACCTGGCGGGCGCGCCGAATATGGGTGGCCAGGAGCTCGCGCAGCTCGGCGGAGCCGGAGGCGGGGTGCGGTCGCGGATCCGCGGCGGCGGCCCGCCAGGCGGAGCGCCACAGGCCGGTGGTGAGGACCCCGGTGACCGGTGCGCCCGGCCTCAGCTCGGTGGGTTGAAAGTCCGCCGGCGCGCCGGCGGGGCGTGCACGCCGTTGCGGCAACGGCCGGGGCAGCTCCGGGTTGACGCGGGTGCCGCCGTGCGTGGCGGTGAGAAAGCCCTCGGCCACGAGCTGCTCGTAGGCGGTCACTACGCTCCCACGCGATATGCCGAGCTCCCGTGCGAGCAGTCGGGTGGCGGGGAGCGGGTCCCCGGGTGCGAGCTCGCCGCGCGCCACGCGGCCGCGGATGTCCACCACGACCTGCTGGGGGAGTGGCCGCCCGTGGTCGATGATCACCCGACCGCCTCCCATACCTGTTGAACCGAGCACGTCGGCTGCGCAAACCGCTGCCATCTCCGACACAGACTAGCCGGTGGTCCAAAGAATTGTCCCCGTTGTGGACCGGACAATGGCCCACCGGTGTCGCGAGCATGGCGCCATGAGCACACGCGAAACTCCCGCCGTCCCCGATTCCGCTGCCATTCCCGCGGGCACCGGCTCGCCCCTGGTCAAACGGGGCCTGGCCGACATGCTCAAGGGCGGCGTGATCATGGATGTGGTTACCCCGGAGCAGGCGCGCATCGCCGAGGACGCCGGCGCCGTCGCCGTCATGGCACTTGAGCGCGTCCCCGCCGATATCCGCGCCCAGGGCGGCGTGGCCCGCATGTCCGACCCCGACCTGATCGCCGCCATCATCGACGCCGTCTCCATCCCCGTGATGGCCAAGGCCCGCATCGGCCACTTCGTCGAGGCACAGGTCCTACAGCACCTGGGCGTGGACTACATCGACGAGTCCGAGGTCCTGTCGCCGGCGGACTACGCCCACCACATCGACAAGCAGCGCTTCACCGTGCCCTTCGTCTGCGGCGCCACGAACCTGGGCGAGGCCCTGCGGCGCATCGCCGAGGGCGCCGCCATGATCCGCTCCAAGGGTGAAGCCGGCACCGGGGACGTGTCCGAGGCGACCCGTCACATCCGCACCATCAAGGAGGAGATCGCCCGCCTGCGCGGCCTGCGTGAGGACGAGCTCTACGTTGCCGCCAAGGAGCTGGCTGCTCCCTACGACCTGGTGGCCGAGGTAGCCCGCAGCGGGGACCTGCCGGTGGTGCTGTTCACCGCCGGCGGGATCGCCACCCCCGCTGACGCCGCCATGATGATGCAGTTGGGTGCCGACGGCGTCTTCGTCGGATCCGGCATATTCAAGTCCGGCGACCCCGCCGCCCGCGCGGCCGCGATCGTCCGGGCCACCGCCGCCTACGACGACCCGGCCGTGATCGCGGAGGTGTCCCGGGGGCTGGGCGAGGCGATGGTGGGCATCAACGTGGCCGACCTGCCCGCGCCGCACCGGCTGGCGGAGCGCGGCTGGTGAGCGGGCGCGTCGTCGGCGTCCTGGCGCTTCAGGGAGGGGTGGCCGAGCACGCCCGCATGATCGAGGCGCTCGGCCACCGTCCCCGGCCGGTACGCCGGCTCGGCGACCTGGAGGGCATTGAGGCGCTCGTGCTGCCAGGCGGGGAGTCGACGACGCTGCACCGGCTGCTGACCGCCTTCGACCTGACCAAGGGCATCAGGGATGCCGCCCGCAGGGTGCCGACGCTCGGCACCTGTGCGGGCCTGATCCTCCTGGCGACGCTGGGGGTGCTGGACGTCGACGTCGAGCGCAACGCCTTCGGCCCTCAGGCGGACTCCGCCACCGCCCGCCTGCCCTGGAAGCACGGGAGCGTCGTGGCCGCCTTCATCCGTGCACCGCGCGTGACCCGGGTGGGCGGCGGCGTGCGCGTCTGCTCAACCTGGCAGGGCGGCGGCCGCTATGGGGCCGAGCCGGCGATCGTCGGCGTCGAGCAGGGGGAGGGGGAGCAGCGGATCATCGGCGTCTCCTTCCACCCCGAGCTCACCGGGGATACGACGATCCACCGCGACCTGCTGGACTGATGCCGCCGGCGGAGTCGGCTCCGATCGCGCCGTGCTCCGCCTGCTCCTGCTCCTGCGCGAAATGGTTGTATGCGAGCGACAGCCCGAAGCACACGACGCCGGCGACCATGAGCGCCAGGATCCGCGACAGCGAGTTTTGTCCGGCCAGATCCACCACGGCCAGCTTGAACACCACCAGCAGTACCAGGGTGAGCCCGTAGTGGCGCAGTGTGGTGGCGCGCAGCCGGAATCCGATGACGATGCAGGCGGCACCGGTCGCCAGCACCACACCGGTGATCAGCAGAGAAGCTGCGGATGCGCCGGTGAGGATCATCACCGACCACCACAGGGCGAGGCTCTGCGAGAGCGCAATGGTCAGTGTCACGGTGAGTGACATTGCGGAGTGCCGCAGCCAGGGCAGCAGCATTCGCCCGCCGACCACCACGAGGGCCAGCGCCAGGGCAACCAACGGCGCCGCCAGCAGCGGAGAGCCCAGGGAGTCGGCGCGTACCAGCACCGCGACGGCCAGCGCCGTCAACAGTGCCTCGCCCAGCCACGCCAGAGCCGGTGGTGTGGGCACGAGCGGGCTGCGCAGGTCGGTTGCGCCCGCCAGCTGTCCTGCGCGCCGACCCGAGACGAGCATGCGCGGGCTGCATTGGGGCGTGAACGCGCCCATGCCGGCCAACGCCAGCGCCAGGGCACCCGCCAGTAGCGGCGCCGCGATCCGGCCGGCCCCGCCGAGACCGCCGGCGGGAACCAGCCGGTCCAGCAGCCGGGGGATGATCAGCACCAACTGACCGGCCGCGACCCACATCCCCGCGGACAGCCACGAGGGCCGGTTCGCGTGCTCCTCGGAATGCGGGGGCGGAGCCAGCAGCGCCTCCAGAGGAGCGGTCGGAAGCACGCCGATGAGTACGGCCAGAATGGCCAGCATCACGGTGCTGCGATCGGGGGAGAACACTGCCAGCAGCGCGGCTGTGCTGAACAGCGGGAGCACCAGCACGGGGGCGCTGTAACCGACACGTACCACGGGAACGGCGGCCAGTGCCACCGCTGCCACCGCAGGCGGTAGCAGCGCGATATTCAAAGCGAAGACGGCCGCCGCGACGCAGACCACCGTACCCAGGTTCACGGCCGCGACGACGCGCAGCCACGGGGAGGTGGCTCGCTGCGGGAGCAGGGCGGCGGTGGCCAGGCAGACCAGGACCAGGAAGGACATGGCCATGCCATTGCGCGTGGACGACGTCACGTCGTTAGCGGACGCGAGGATTAGCAACGCCAGCGCCTGGATGATGCCGGTGACCGCCCACTCGTATCCGGCGGCCTCCCTTGCTCCGGCTCCGGCCAGCAGACGCGTGGAGTGATGCGCTTGCGCCAGGAGCACCGCGCAGGGCGCTGCGAGCAGCACGATGCCGGTGAGCGGCTGAGCCACCAGCAGCCGGGAGGGGCCGGCCAGCAGCACGGTGCCGGTGACCACCATGGAGGTGGTCGGCAGCCAGGGCGCCAGGCGCATGCGCGGCGTGAAGCGCGGCAGTATCGCCGCCACCACGGCCAGGGTGACGGTGTAGATATCGATCAGGGTCCAGGCCAGGACCGCCTGTTCCGGGTGCGTTGCCACCTGCCAGGTGGTGAAGCCGACGGTCACCAGCGCCCCCAGCATGGAGATGACGGCGGTGAAGAACTGCGCGGTGACGCAGGACACCAGCAGCAGCACGAAGGCCCAGGCCACCATCAGTCCCAGGGCGGCGACCGGGCTTAGTCCGGCGATCAGGGCGGCACCGATGACGGCGACGAAGCCGAGCGCACCGCCCGTGCCCGTGAGGGTGGCGGCCGCCACCTGCAGCCGCTCCCGCTTCTGGTTGACGACCGTGCCCGCGGCGACCAGGGAGACGGCGACGACGCCCAGCGCCGTTACCTTCACGACGTCGGGAATCTGGTCCCAGACCAGGGCTATGAGGCTCACGGCGGCGGACACGATCAGGAACGCGGCCGCCCCGGACAGGACGTATCTGCCGATATTGCCCTCGTTGCGCTTCTCCCGCATGGGCCGCATGGCGAACGGGTCGCTGTCGGCGGCGCTCGTGGCGCCGCTGGGGGCCACTGCCGTCGGGGCCTTCTGCGATGGGGTGGAGGGCGCCTTCAGAACGGGCTTGGACGGCGGGTATGTGGCCAGGGCCGGGGTCCGGGGCTGTTGCACCGCGGGAGCCGCGGCCGGTGAGGAGGACGACGTCCGCGTAGTTATCGGCCGGGCGGGTGGGGAGGCGACCGGCGCGGGGCGCGGCTGCGGACGCGCCGCAGAATCGAGGGGGTACCCGTCACGGGAGATCCGTTTGGCCACCCAGTCGAGTTTGCGTTCGAGGGTTGTCAGGCGCCCGATGATCTCTTCGAGCTGCTCACTGCTGACCGTATCCATGTCTCAAGGATCCGGTCCTGGCGGGCCAAAGTCACGCCGTCGCGACGGGGAGTACTTCCCTCGGCCCGGATTGTGATCGAGCCGGACATGTCCGGCTCGTCGGGTACGTCGGTCACGCAGGTCCATCAGGCGTAGGGCGGCACCCGATGATCGTCGGCCGGCGCCGGGCCCGTCCCGGCAGCATATCGGGCCTGCTCGCGCGCGAAGCGGTTGTATGCCAAAGACAGGCAGAAACACGCCAGCCCGGCCACCAGCAGTGCCAGGATCTGGGTGAGCGAGTTCCCGTCCGCCAGGTCCAGCACCGCGAGCTTGACCACCACCAGCATCACCAGTGTCAGCCCGTAGTGGCGCAGTGCGACCGCCCGCGCCCGGAAGCCGAGCACAATGCCCACTGCGCCGGTCGCCAGCACCACACCGGTGACCAGCAACGAGGTCGCCGACGCACCGGTGAGGACCATTACCGACCACCACAGCGCCACGCTGAGCGAGATGGCGGTGGCCGTGCCGGCGCCCGCGCGCCGCAGCCAGGGCAGCAACAGGCGGGCCGCCGCCACCGCGAGCACCAGGCCCAGCACCACCAGCGGTGCCGCCACCAGCCGGTCGCCCGCGGAATCCGCGCGCGCCAGGATGACGAGCGCCTGCAGGCACAGCAGCGCGAACCCCACCCAGCCGATGACCGGAGTCGCGGGAATTCGCGGCGTGCGCGGCCCATTTGCGCCCTCGATGGCGCCGGCGTGGGTCCCCGAGGCGAGCGCGAGTGGAGTGCATCCACGGGTGAACAGCCCCAGGCCCGTCAGCGCCAGGGCGCACACACCACCCACCAGCGGGGCTGCGGAGCCGCCCGGGACCAGCCGCGCGACCAGCGCGGGCAGCACCACCACCAGGTCCGCGCCGATCAGCCAGACGGCCGCGGTCAGCAGGTCGACGCGTGCCTGTTGCGCGCGCCCGGGGCTCCGGGCCGGGGTTAGTCGGCTCTCCAGCAGCAGGCTCAGGCCGGCGGCGGTGGCCACCGCGACGAGTGCGAGTCCGACGGCGTCCCTGTCTGAATGTGCTCGGGTGGCGAGCGCGAACGCCGGCAGACCCGCCAGTGGCAGTATCGGGATCGGCGCGGCTTGCCCGACGCGGACCACCGGGGCGCCGGCCAGCCCCACCGCCAGCACCGCAGGCAGGAGCAGGCGGGGCTCCACGGCGAAGACGGCGGCACCGATGCCCACCATCACCCCAAGGTTCACCCCGGCCACGTTCCGCGGCCAGGCAGCCGTACCGCCGTCGGGAAGCAGCGCCGCGGTGGAGGCGACCGCAGCCACCAGGAGCACCACGCCGGTCAGGGCACGGGCCGCCGGCGGGGCCGCCGGATCCAGTCCCAGGTGCAGCACGGCCAGCACCATTGCGACACCCACGGCGCCCCATTCCCAAGCGGCCGCGGCGCGCCCGACCGTGCGTGACAGCAGCCGCCCGGAGTGATGCGCCTGAACCAGCAGCACGACGGCCGGTAGACACAGCAGGGCGACCCCGGTCGGGGACCCACCGCGCAGAAGAACGGTCGGCCCGATCACCAGCGCCGTCGCCGTGACCACCATGGAGGTGGTGGGCAGCCAGACGGCATGGCGCATCCGCCGCGCAAAGTGCGCCAGCAGCGCGGACACCGCCGCGAGGGCGATCAAGTAGCCGTTCACGAGCATCCACACCAACGCCGCCCGGCCCGGATGCGCATTGGCCTGCACCCACGCGAAATCAACCGCGACCAGGGCGCCAAGGGCGGAAATCACGGCGGTGAAGAATTGCCCGGCGGTCCAGGACACCAGTAGGAGCACGAACCCCCAGGCGGCCATCAGCGCCATGGCCACGGGGGTTTGTAGGTGCACGAGCAGGACCGCGCCAATGATGGTTACGAAGCCCAACGCCCCACCCGTACCGGTTACGGTGGCCGCCGCCACCCGCAGGCGGGGCCGATTCTCCGCCAGCGTGGTGCCCGCGGAGACCATGGCGAGGGACAACAGTCCGAGCCCGCCGACCTTCCAGCCGTCGGGAATCTGCTCCCAAACCAGCGCAATGAGGCTCACCGCGGCCAGCAGCACCAGCAGCGCCGCCGCGCCGGACAGCAGATAGGCGCCCAAGTTACCCTCCCGCGCCGGAGGCAATTGGGTGGCGGGCGGGGCTCCGGCGTCGGGGGAGCGCGGCGGCGTCGGCTGCGGCGCCCACAACGGCTGCGGTGGCTGCTGCTGTGGGGGTGCATACGGATCGGGAGCGTAGGCGGTAGTGGGCATGTCCCGGGCGGGCTGCCGGGTGGCGGGTCCGGAGGGCAGCGTGGTGGCGGGCCCGGAGGACAGCCGGGCGACTTGTCCCTCCAACCGTCCGACCTCACGCTCCAGGGCGTCCAGACGCGCGATCACCTCATGGAATCGTGCGCGCTCTTGGGAATCCATGATTCAAGGATCCGGCAAGGTCGCGGCGTTGTCACGACTTTGATACGGAGACTTGGACGCGGTGGGCTGATGGGCGGTGGATCAGGCGCGACGGTTTGTGTGTTGGCCTGACGGTTCGTACGTTGCGGTCGACGATTCGGCACTTCTTGCGACGGTTCGTGGGGTAGGGGTACGAACCGTCGCGGTTCATGCCGAATCGTTGCTGCTACCTGACGAACCGTCACTGGAACACACGAACCGTCCACCCCCGACGCAGTTCCGGCAACGTCCTCATTGGCCCGAGGAGGTCCTTTGTCCGGTGAGAACGTCCCGTTGCCTCTCCTTCCCCACGTACAGCCTTCGCCTGGCGGCCGACCACCCCTACAAGCGCGAGCGGCCACTTTGATACGGAGACTTGGGCGCGGTGGGATAGCCTTTTCCCATGAGCACCACCGGATTGGCCGCTGCCCAGGCAAAGATGCGCGACGCCGGCGTCGCCGAGCAGGCCATCGACGTTTTCAGCCACTACTACCGCGCCCTTGAGGAGGGAGCCACCGGGCTCGTCCCCGAGGACACCATCGAGCCGCTTACGCAGATCGACTCGATCGACGACGTCGAGGTCGACGACGCCGCGGCCCGCGAGGCACTGAGCAAGACCGTCCTGATCAAGCTCAACGGGGGGCTCGGCACCTCCATGGGCATGGACCGGGCCAAGTCGCTGCTGCCGGTGCGCGACGGCAAGAGCTTCCTGGACCTGCTGGTGGATCAGGTGATGACCGCCCGTGCCCGCTATGACGTCACCCTGCCACTGATCTTCATGGACTCCTTCCGCACCCGCGAGGACACGCTGGCGGCCCTCGCCGCCCACCCGGGCATCGAGGTGGAGGGGATCCCGCTGGACTTCCTGCAGAACCGGGAGCCCAAGTTGCGCGCCGACGACCTCACCCCGGTGCAGTGGGAGGCGGACCCGAGCCTGGAGTGGTGCCCGCCCGGCCACGGCGACATCTACACCGCCCTGGTGGCCTCCGGCGTGCTGGACGCACTGCTGGAACGCGGCTACAAGTACGCGATGACCTCCAACTCGGACAACCTGGGCGCGGCCCCGAGCGCCCGCATCGCCGGCTGGTTCGCCGCCTCCGGCGCCCCCTACGCCCCCGAGCTGTGCAGGCGCACCCCCGCCGACGTCAAGGGCGGCCACCTGGCGGTGCGCAAGGCGGACGGCCGCATCATCCTGCGCGACACCGCGCAGACCCCGCCCGAGGAGATGCACTACTTCACCGACCAGTTCCGCCACCCCTTCTTCCACACCAATAACCTCTGGTTCGACCTGGAGGTGCTGCGGGACACGCTGACCGAGCGAAACGGCATTCTGGGGCTGCCGCTGATCCGCAACGCCAAGACGGTCGACCCCGCCGACCCCGAGTCGACGCCGGTCATCCAGCTGGAAACCGCCATGGGCGCCGCCGTGGAGGCCTTCGACGGCGCCACCGCCGTGGAGGTGCCGCGCAGCCGCTTCCTGCCGGTCAAGACCACCAATGACCTGCTGCTGGTCCGTTCGGACGTGTATGCGGTGGATGCCGACGGGCTGCTGCAGCAGGTGCCCGAGCAGGCCTGCGTGGTCGACCTGGATCCGCGCTACTACAAGCGGATCGCCGACTTCGAGGCGCGCTTCCCGCACGGGGTCCCCTCCATCCGCGACGCACGCAGCCTGACGGTGCGGGGCGACTGGACCTTCGGGGCCGACGTCGTCGCCACCGGGGACGCGACCGTGACCGAGACGGGGGCACCCGGGGTGATCGCCGACGGCGCCCGGCTGGGCTGAGCTGCCCGACGGCGGCTTAGGGGCGCCCCCCGGGCACACGTGGGCCCGGTACGTGCTTCACACACGTTTCCATCGCAAATACACGAGTCTTGGAGCTTCGCATGCGCCCTGCACCTGTAAAGCTCCAAGACTCGTGACTATGACGCAAACTCGTGTGGACTGCCTGCGTCTACTTGGACTGCCTGAATGGTCCTGCGTTTTGCACGACCTCGGGCCGCGTTCCACGACCTTGGTGTGTGTTGCACGACCACCCCGGGGTCGTGGAATGTGCACCAGGGTCGTGCAGTGTCGCCCGGGTCGTGCAAAGCCGTCCCGGCCCCGGCGCCGGACACTGCCACCCGCACAAAGGCCAGGCCGAACGAACCAGCCGGCAGAGGCCACAACACCGGTCTCGAGCAACACATTCGCGCCGACGAACTCACTACGCCCCCGAACCGCACGCGCTCGAGCCGATAACCCGCAGCTCCTGAGCCTGCACACGAGTGAGGCCCCGGACCGCTTGGTCCGGGGCCTCACATGCATGCTTCCGGTGGGCGATACTGGAATCGAACCAGTGACCTCCTCGGTGTGAACGAGGCGCTCTAACCCCTGAGCCAATCGCCCGGTGCGGTGCAGACACTAGCGGGACCGAGGCCCCCGCGGCAAACGGAGGACCGGTGAGGTGGATCACCGCCCGTGCATTTGCCACCCGGCCCCGGCTGGATGGTATGGTTCAGCAGCGCTCAGGGGAACGCATGGGCCCCAAGGCGTTGAACATGCGGATGTGGCTCAGTTGGTAGAGCATCACCTTGCCAAGGTGAGGGTCGCGGGTTCGAGTCCCGTCATCCGCTCCGAGGAGCGGGGGTCCTCCCAGCCTCTCATTGGTGGGTTGGCCGAGAGGTTAGGCACCGGCCTGCAAAGCCGTTTACACCGGTTCGAATCCGGTACCCACCTCGGGCGATTGGCGCAGCGGGAGCGCGCTTCCCTGACACGGAAGAGGTCACTGGTTCGATCCCAGTATCGCCCACCATCGCCTTCGCTCTTCCCGTGTTCAGTCCGCCGGGAACCAGCCCTCCAGTACTTGCAGCACGCCGTCGTCATCATTGGCGGGCGCCATGAAGTCGGCGGCGTCGCGGGCGGCGGCGGAGGCGTTGGCCATCGCAATCCCGTAGCCCGCGCGAGCCAGCATCTCCGCATCGTTCCCGGAGTCTCCGAAGGCCGCCACCTGCCCCGGCACCAGGCCCCAGTGGTCCAGCAGCACGCCCAGCCCCGAGGCCTTGTGCTGCCCGGGCACGATCAGGTCCACGCTGTCGTGTCCCGAGACCACCGGCACCATCGCGCCGTCCAGCGCCTCGGACAACCGGTCCAGGAACGCCTGCGTGAAGCCGTGCTCGTCCACCAGCGCGATCTTGGATACGCGGTGACCGTTAATGTCGGCGGTGCGGGCGACGTACTGGTACCGGGGGTGGTAGAAGGTCAGCAGCTCCCGCATCTCGGGCGTCTCCGACTCGCGCAGGTAGGCGCCGTCCGGGCCGGAGGCGATGAAGGTCAGCCCGGCGTCACCGTCGAGCACCGCCAGCACCCGCGCCAGCGCGTCCATGGGCACGTGCGTCTCCAACAGCCGGACGCCGTCGGCCAGGACGATCGCCCCGTTGTCGGAGACCACGCCGTCGGGAGCCGGGCCCTCCGCGGCCGGGAAGAAGCCGAGCAGCTGCGCCTCCTGATTGCCGGAGGCGACCACGAAGCGCACGCCGGCCTCGCGCATCCGGCGGCGCAGCGGTGCGAAGCGGCCCCGGTCGTAAGTGGAGCCGGTGCGCAGGAAGGTGCCGTCCATATCCACCGCCACCAGGCGCAGATCCGGAGGCCGGGCCGGGGGTGGCGGAACAGACACGAAAACTCCTGGGCTGCCTTGACGCGTGGGTGGAGGCCTGCCGCGGTTGAGGCGGCGCTCACAGCATAGGTGACGTCCCTGCCGCCGGCCAGGACTCACCGAGACCGGTCGAAATAACCGCCGAGGTCGGTTGATACGGCGATAGGGTTCCCGCCGTGCCGCCCGAATCTCAAGCATCTGCCCCCGCCATAAGCAGACAGGCCGTGCCGGTCGTCGCGCTGGGCACCATCTCGCGCCTGGAGTTCAGCCTGCGTGCAACAGCGTTGATGCTGCTGGCGGTATCCGCGGGAGGAAACGCGATCACGACGGCGCTGATCGGAGCCGGGGCGGTACTCCCCACGGTGCTGATGGGGCCCGCGGTTGCCCGGGTCGCGGACCGCTACGGTGCTAGAGGCGCTGCACTGTGCGGCATCTTCACGAACATCGGCCTGTACGCGGCGCTCATCCCGGTGGCGGTGGGAGCGCGGGCCACCTGGGTGTACTGGGCATTCTCAACGGGCTTTGGAATCGCCCGTCCGTTCGTCGACAACGCGGTAAATATCCTGATTGTTGAAAGCTCCAGAGCCGCCGCGATTGAGCGGACCAACGGCGTACTGTCCACCGGCCAAAGCCTCGGCGGGATCGCGGGGCCGGCGCTGGCCGGCACGCTGTTCGCCTGGTCCCGGGTATCGCCACTGTTCGCCGCGATCGTCTTCGCGGTCGTCGCGCTCGCATGTGCATTGCGTATCGCGGGCGTGAGGCGCCCGGAACGGACCGACGTGCGGGAAGTGGAGTCCTCCTGGAGGCTGTTGCGTGCTAATCGCCTGGCGTTGGCGCTCAGTATCAGTGGTTTTCTCTCGAACGTGTTCGCCGGCTGCTACTCCGCGGTGATTCCGCTGTACCTGTTGAAGATTGTGCAGATGCCGCCGCAGGTTTACGGCGCGAATTCCTCCATCGTCTCGGTCGGCGTGGTGCTGGCCAATGCCGCGTACCTGGCGATCGTCGCACGTGTACCCAGTTGGCGGATCGCCGCCTTCGCCGGCGCGCTCAGCGGCATGGCGATGATCGCGATGTCCACGACGCGTCTCGTTCCGCTGCTGCTCGTCTGTACCGGGCTGTATGGAATCGGGCTGGGAGGCTGGAACTCGGGCACCTCCAGCGCGCTGCTTCGCTCCGCGCGCGGCCCGGGACTGCACGGCATCACCACCCTGTACCGCTCCATCGTGTTTGCGGGCGCGCCCCTGGGGAGCGGCCTCGGCGCCCTGCTGGGCTCGCTCGGCCCGGGGTGGGGCGTGCTTGCGGCGGGAATCGGGACGGCCGCCTGCGGCGGTGTCCTGGCCGCGATGGCGGGTGGCGACGCGGGCGCATAATCTCCTGCCATGGCCGACCCGTCGACATACCGTCCTGCCCCCGGCGATATCCCGACCTCGCCGGGCGTGTATCGGTTCCTGGACGCCGAGGGACGCGTCATCTACGTCGGCAAGGCCAAGAACCTGCGCCAGCGGTTGAGCAACTACTTCCAGGATCTGAGTGCACTGCACCCGCGCACCCAGAAGATGGTCACCACCGCCTGCGCGGTGGAGTGGACGGTGGTTTCCACCGAGGTCGAGTCCCTCGCCCTGGAGTACTCCTGGATCAAGGAGTTCAACCCGCGTTTCAACGTCAAGTACAAGGATGACAAGTCCTACCCGTACCTGGCGGTCACCATGCAGGAGACCTTCCCCCGCGCGCAGATCGTCCGCGGCGCCCGGCGTCCAGGTGTGCGCTACTTCGGGCCCTTCGTGCAGGTGTGGTCCATCCGCGAGACCCTCGATCAACTGCTGCGCGTGTTTCCCATCCGCTCCTGCTCGGCCGGCGTGTTCAAGCGCGCGCACGCCTCCGGGCGCCCCTGCCTGCTGGGCTACATCGACAAGTGCTCCGCCCCCTGCGTGGGCCGCATCGGCCCCGCCGACCACCGGGCCCTGGCCGAGGACTTCTGCGCCTTCATGGCCGGGCGCACCGGCCCCTACCTGCGCGAGGTCGAGGCACAGATGCGGGCCGCCGCCCAGGCGCTCGACTTCGAGAAGGCGGCCCGCCTGCGTGACGACGCCGAGGCTCTGCGCAAGGTCATCGAGCAGAACGCGGTGGTGCTGCCGGAGGCCACCGACGTGGACGTTTTCGCGCTGGCCCGGGACGAGCTCACCGCCGCCGTCCAGGTCTTCCACGTGCGCGGCGGGCGGGTGCGCGGCCAGCGCGGCTGGGTGATCGACCTGGTCGAGGACGCCACCGACGCCGAACTCATCGAGCGGCTCCTCCAGCAGGTCTACTCCGATCTGCTCGACCCGGCCGACGCCGCGGCCCCCGCGGGCACCGCCGTCGGCGCGCCCGCCCGCTCCGGGCCGACCACCTCCCTCGGTGTCGGCGGTCGTGCCCCCGCCGCCCCGCTGGAGCGCACCGCCCCCGAGAACGGCAATCGCACCGGACGCCGCGAGCGCGGCGCCACCAGCGTCGACGACGTCACCCACACCGCCACCACCGCCGTCCCGCGGGAGATCCTGGTGCCCGCCCTGCCGTCCGACGCCGAGGCCGTGCGCGAGTGGCTGACCGGTCTGCGCGGCGCCCGGGTGGAACTGCGCGTGCCCCTGCGCGGCGACAAGGCCGCCCTCATGGACAACGTGCGCAAGAACGCCGAGGAGGCGCTGCGCCAGCACAAGACCCGCCGCGCCGGCGACCTCACCCAGCGCTCCCAGGCGCTGGAGGAGCTGGCCGAGGCCCTGGACCTGCCCGAGGCACCGCTGCGGGTGGAGTGCTACGACATCTCCCACACGCAGGGCACCTACCAGGTCGGCTCCATGGTGGTCTTCGAGGACGGCGCCCCCAAGAAATCCGATTACCGGCGCTTCATCATCCGCGGCGAGGACGGCACCGGCACCGCCGACGACACCGCCGCCATGCACGAGGTACTCACCCGTCGCTTCAAGCGGCTGCTGGCCGAGCAGAACAGCCCCGGCCCGGTATCCGGCTCCGTCCCCGCCGACGTCGGCGGGGAGTACGTGGAGGAGACGGCCGACGACGTCGTGGCGGACGCCCCCGGTGGCAAGCCCGCGGGCGCCGCCGGCGGCGCGGCGGCTGCCGGGGCCGGCGACACCGCAGTGCCCGTTTCCGGTCCCGTCGACCCCGACACCGGCCGTCCCCGCCGCTTCTCCTACACGCCCGGGCTCGTCGTCGTCGACGGCGGCCTGCCGCAGGTCAATGCCGCCCGGGCGGTCCTCGACGAACTCGGTGTGGACGTGCCGCTGGTGGGCCTGGCCAAGCGCCTGGAGGAGGTGTGGGTGCCGGGGGAGGAGTTCCCGATCGTGCTGCCGCGCACCTCGCCGGCCCTGTACCTGCTGCAGTACCTGCGCGACGAGTCCCACCGCTTCGCGATCACCCACCACCGTAAGAAGCGTTCGGCGGGCATGACCCGCTCCGTGCTCGACACCGTCCCCGGCCTCGGCCCCGCCCGGCAGGCGGCACTGCTGAAGGAATTCGGCTCCGTCAAGCGCATCCGGGCGGCATCCGCCGAACAGATCGCCGCCATCAAGGGCATTGGCCCGACCCTGGCCGCCACCATTCAGCAACACCTCGCCGGGGCACAGGCCGGGGCGGCTACCGGGACGGAGGCGGAGACGGACCCCGCTGCGGCGTCATCGGATCGGTGACACAATCCCACGGGTGGAGATCCTGCGGGTGTTCAACAACAACGTGATCCTGGCGCGTGACGAGCTGGGACGCGAGACGATCCTGACCGGCCGCGGCCTCGGCTTCCAGCACAAACCGGGCCAGGAGGTCGACGCCTCCCGGGTGGCGCGCCGCTACGTGCTGGCGCAGAACGCCGAGAGCGTCGGCGAGGTGATGGCCGCGATCCCGCTGGAGCGCATCGCCCTGATCGAGCGCACCTTCCGTGCGGCCGCCCGGGAGCTGGGCACCACCGTGCCCTCCTCCACGGTCGTGGCGGTCGTCGATCACGTCAATCAGGCCATGGAGCGGGCGGCCGCGGGCATCGTCATGGACTATCCGCTGCGCGCCGAGGCCGCCCACCTGCACCCGGAGGAGCTGCGGCTGGCGGAGCGCATGGTCGCCGAGCTCAACCGCGCCCAGGAGGTGCAACTGCCCGATGGGGAGGCCGTCGCCCTGGCCCTGCACTTGTTCGCCGCCGCCGTGGGCGCCCCCTCAACCCAGGAGGCGACGCGCCAGTCGAAGCTGATCGGCCAGGTCATGGATGTGCTCAAGGCCGCCTACGGCCGCGACTTCCGCGCCGACTCCATCGACGCCGCCCGCTTCGCGGTGCACTTGCGCTACTTCCTGGTGCGTGCCCGCACCGACGAGCAGGTGGCAGACGGTACGGGAACTGCGATCGCCGAGTCCCTGCGGCTGCGCTATCCGCGGGCCTACCGGGTGGCGGTGCGGGTGAAGGAACTGTTGGAGATGCGTCTGGGAATCACGGTGCAGGACGATGAGACCGCCTATCTGACCATGCACGTGGCCCGGCTGGAGGCCGGCATCGACCGGGCACCCCTACAACCCGAATAGGTGGTGTGACTAAGGGCACCCTCGGAGGCTATGCCGCTGCACCCCCGGTACCTTCTAAGCTGTTCCCTGAGCCCCCCAGAAGGGGCCCAGGATTGTTACCCGCAAGGGGCAAGACCTGAGACGACTCGCAGAGTACTGCGCGGTCGCCTCGGGTCTTTTTTGTTTTCCTGCCGCTTGCGGGCACCAGGATCGAGGAGGATCAGCATGGCCAAGGTCGACTACGCGGCGCTGGCGCCGCAACTGCTGGAGAAGGTCGGAGGTGAGGGCAACGTCCGCTCCATAACCCACTGCGCCACACGCCTGCGCCTGGTCCTGGCCGACGAGTCCAAGGCGGCGACGGCACAGATCAAGCAGCTGCCCGGCGTCGTCACCGTCGTGCAGGCCGGCGGCCAGTACCAGGTGGTCATCGGCAACGACGTGCCGATGCTGTATGAGGAGCTGGGGCGCATCACCTCGCTGGGGGCGGCCGACTCGGGCACCGAGCAGCCCGCCGAGGAGGGAAACCTCTTCGACCGGTTCATCAAGCTCATCTCCGCGCTGATCCACCCGGTGCTGTGGACCCTGGCGGGTGCCGGCCTGATCAAGGCGTTGCTGGCGCTGCTGACCACCCTGGGCTGGATGTCAGAAGAAGGCACCACCTACACGATCCTGAACGCGGCCGGCGACTCAGTCTTCTACTTCCTGCCGGTCGTGCTGGCGATCTCTGCGGCACGCCGCTTTAAGGCCAACGAGATCACGGCGGTCGCCATCGCCGGTGCCCTCGTCTACCCCGACATCGTCGCCCTGGCAGATGCGGACTCGGTGACCTTCATCGGCATCCCTGTGGTGATGGCCTCCTACAGCTCGTCCCTGCTGCCGATCATCTTCTCCACCTGGATTCAGGGCTACCTCGAACGCTGGCTCAAGCGCGTGCTGCCCAGCACCATCCGCAACTTCATGGTGCCGCTGCTGGTGCTCGCCATCATGGTGCCGCTGGTGCTCATGACGATCGGCCCGGTCACGACCGCGCTGTCCAACGGCATCTCCGGCGGCATCCAGTCCCTGTTCCGGATTGCGCCCTGGGCCGCGGGGGCGATTATGGGCGCCTTCTGGCAGGTGTTCGTCATGTTCGGCATCCACTGGGGCTTCGTGCCCATCATGCTGGCCGACTACGACAACCCCGGCTACTCGGTTATGACCGCCCCGCTGTTCGCCGCCGTCCTGGCGCAGGCCGCCGCCGTGCTCGCCGTCATGATCCGCACCCGCTCGGCGCAGATGCGCCAGGTGGCCGGGCCGGCCGCGCTGTCGGCCTTCCTCGCCGGCATCACCGAGCCCGGCATCTACGGCGTGAACCTGCCGCTGAAGCGTCCCTTCATCGCCGGCTGCATCGGTGGCGCCGTGGGCGGCGCCATCATCGCCATCGGCGGCGGAGCCTCCTCCGCCTTCGTCTTCCCCTCCCTGATCGCCATGCCCGCCCTACTTCAGTACGGCAACGTGGTGGTCACCTTCATCGGCATTGCCGTGGCCGTGGTCATCGGCTTCGTGCTCACGCTCGTGCTCGGATTCAATGAGGCCGACGCGGCCGCCGACTCCGACTCCGACGAGGACACCACAGAGGACGTGGAGGCCTCCGCTGAGCCCACCACCACCCTGGGCGCCCCGGTGGCGGGCCGGGCCATGCCACTGGAGAAGGTCTCCGACCCGGTCTTCTCCTCCGGCGCGCTGGGCGGCGGTGTCGCCGTGCGCCCCAACGGCTCCGGGCGGATCGTGGTCACGGCACCCGCTGCCGGGACCCTGGTGACCGTCATGGACTCCGGACACGCCTACGGCATCAAGACCGACGACGGCGTGGAGCTGCTGGTACACGTCGGCCTGGACACGGTCCAGCTCGAAGGCAGGGGCTTCTCGCCGAAGGTCACCGTGGGGCAGCGGGTGGCCCGCGGCCAGGAACTGGCCGAGGTCGACCTGGAGGTCGTGCGCGAGGGCGGATACGACCCCACCACCATCCTGGTGGTCACCAACACGGCTAGCCTGGCGGGCGTGGTCCCGGTGGCCGACGCCGACGTGGAGGCCGACGACGTCGTCGTCGAGATCGACCACTGATCCCCATCCCCCGTCCCGCGCCGGCGCATCCGGTGCCGGCGCGGGACGGGCAGAATCGATTCCGAACCTGAATACCAGCAGACCGACCCGTTAACGCACCCATGAAGGAGAACCCAGCCATGCCGACACCAACCACCTTCCCCGACGACTTCCTGTGGGGCGGCGCGCTGGCCGCCAACCAGTACGAGGGCGCCTACGACGCCGACGGCAAGGGCCTGAGCGTCCAGGACGTCATGCCCCAGGGCATCGTCGGCCCCCGCACCGAGGCGCCCACGCCGGACAACCTCAAGCTGGTGGGCATCGACTTCTACCACCGCTACAAGGAGGACATCGCCCTCCTGGCCGAGATGGGCTTCAAGGTCTTCCGCTTCTCCATCGCCTGGTCCCGCATCTTCCCCAAGGGCGATGAGACCGAACCCAACGAGGCCGGCCTGGCCTTCTACGACCGGGTCCTGGACGAGCTGGAGAAGTACGGCATCGAGCCGCTGGTGACCATCAGCCACTACGAGACCCCGCTGCACCTGACCAAGACCTACAACGGCTGGGCCGACCGGCGCATGATCGGCTTCTTCGAGCGCTACGCCCGCACCCTGTTCGAACGCTACGGCAAGCGGGTCAAGTACTGGCTGACCTTCAACGAGATCAACTCCGTGCTCCACGAGCCCTTCATGTCCGGTGGCATCAACACGCCCAAGGAGGAGCTGAGCGAGCGGGACCTCTACCAGGCGATCCACCACGAGCTGGTCGCCTCCGCCTCCGCCACCCGCATCGCCCACGAGGTCAACCCCGACTTGAAGGTCGGCTGCATGATCCTGGCGATCCCCTTCTACCCGCTCACCCCGGACCCGCGGGACGTGTGGGCCGCCAAGCAGGCCGAACGCGACAACTACACCTTCGGCGACGTGCACGTGCGCGGCACCTACCCCGGCTACTTCCTGCGCAAGCTGCGGGACAAGGGCATTGAACTGGACATCACCGAGGCCGACCGCCGCACCCTGGCGGAGCACACGGTCGACTTCGTCTCCTTCTCCTACTACATGTCCTCCTGCGAGACCGCCACCCAGGAGCGTGAGGCCAGCGGCGGCAACCTCATGGGCGGCGTCGTCAACCCCACCCTGGAGGTCTCCCAGTGGGGCTGGGCCATCGACCCGCGTGGCCTGCGCACCATCCTGAACGACTACTGGGACCGCTGGGGCAAGCCACTGTTCATCGTGGAGAACGGCCTGGGTGCCCGCGACGAGCTGGTAACCGGCCCCGACGGGACCCCGACCGTCGCGGACGACTACCGCATCGACTACATGAACGACCACCTGGTGCAGGTGCGTGAGGCCATCGCCGACGGCGTGCAGGTCATCGGCTACACCTCCTGGGGCTGCATCGACTGCGTCTCCGCCTCCACCGCCCAGATGTCCAAGCGCTACGGCTTCATCTACGTGGACCGCAACGACGACGGCACCGGCACCCTGGAGCGCTATCGCAAGCAGTCCTTCGGCTGGTACCGGGACGTGATCGCCTCGAATGGCGCCAGCCTGAAGGCCTGACCGGCTACGCGGTAACCGGCGGCCGCAGCCGGCTCGCGGCGGGCGCACCGGGCACTGGGTAGTCTGTGCCGATGCCCGAAGAACGCGCCCCGCTGAGCCGGCTGCGGCTGCTGCCGCTGCGCCTGGTCCAGTTCACCGCCATCCAACTGGCCTGCTGCGCCTTCCCGATCGCCTTCATCCTGGCCCTGTGGGGCTCCGCGGCGCACTTCACCGTGGGCGGCGACCGCTACCGCATGCCGACCGCGGTGTCGTTCGTGCTCATCGGGGTCTTCCTGTGGCTGGCGGAGAACATCGGCACGTTCCTCAACGCCTGGCGCTACCCCGATCAGCAGGCCGGGTGGCACCTGGTGCACGTGGGCAAGCTCGGCAGCTGGGCACTGCTGGTCACCCTCAGCTTCGTGCTGGTGGCCGCCGTCAAGGCGGAGGAGGGCGTGCGCTACGGCGGCGGCGAGGCGCGGGTCACCCCGCCCAGGCGCCGGCGCCGAGCTCGCTGACCGCCTCGATGACTAGCCCTCGGGGCGCGTCACGGTGATGGCTCCGGCCGCCTCCCGCGCCCGGCGGCGGGCCGAGTCGACGTCGTCGGCCGCCGCCACGGCCACGCCCATGCGGCGTCCCGGGTGCGCGTCGGGCTTGCCGAACAGGCGCACGTCGCTGCCCGGCACCGCCAGCGCCTCGGCGACGCCCCGGTAGGTGACCCCGGCGCCGGTCCCGGACTCGACGGGCGACTTAACCACGGCGGAGGCGCCGGGCGAGCGCAGGGCGGTGTCCACCGGCAGACCCAGCAGGGCGCGGGCGTGCAGCTCGAACTCGCTCAGGCGCTGGCTCGCCAGGGTCACCATGCCGGTGTCGTGTGGGCGGGGGGAGACCTCCGAGAAGAGCACCTCCTGGCCGCAGACGAACAGCTCCACCCCGAACAGGCCCCAGCCGCCCAGCGCGCCGGTCACCGCCGCGGCCACCTCCTGCGCGCGGCGCAGCGCCGCCTCTGGAAGCGGGTGCGGCTGCCAGGACTCCACGTAGTCGCCCTCGACCTGTCGGTGCCCGACCGGGTCGCAGAACGAGGTGACGGTCTGGCCGGTGCGCGGGTCGCGGGAGCGGACCGTCAGCAGCGTGATCTCCGCATCGAAGTTCACAAAGCCCTCCACGATCACCCGGCCCCGGTCCACCCGGCCCTCCGCGGCCGCGAGCCGCCAGGCGGCCGCCACGTCGTCGGGTCCGCGCAGCACGGACTGGCCATGCCCGGAGGAGGACATGACCGGCTTGACGATGCACGGGTAGCCGATGCGCTCGGCGGCGATGGCCAGCTCGGCCGAAGAGGAGGCGAAGGCATAGGGGCTGGTGGGCAGGCCGAGCGTCTCCGCGGCCAGGCGGCGGATCCCCTCCCGGTCCATGGTCAGGCGCGCGGCACGCGCGGTCGGCACCACCCGCACCGCGCCGGCCTCCTCCAACGCCACCAGGGCGTCGGTGGCCAGCGCCTCGATCTCCGGCACCACGATCCGTGCCCCGGACGCCGCGATCGCCGCGGTCAGCGCCCCCGGGTCGGACATGTCCACGGTCAGGGCGTGCTGGGCGACCTGCTGGGCGGGGGCGCCCGCGTAGCGGTCGATCGCGGTGACCTCCACGCCCAGGCGCATCAGCGCGATCGCCACCTCCTTGCCGAGTTCTCCAGAGCCGAGCAGCGCCACCTTCGTGGCCGAGGGCGTTCCCGGGGTGCCGATGCCCATGGCGGCGGGGGAGGGGGATGGGGATGCGGTCACGGTCGCCTCCAAGTCGATTGTGCGCGGTGCGCCTTCGCGCCCGGGCGGCACGGCAGCCGCGTGCCGACTGCTACGGCCACGCTACCGAAACTACGCGAGCCCGGCACAGCCGGTTGTGCCATGCTGGGGGCATGGACGCACAGGACCGAACCGACCCCGGCCGCCCGCCGGCGCCGGATGCCGGCCCCGACCGGATCCCCCCGTCAGTACCCGTCGCCGGACCCGCCCCCGCCGCCCCGCCGCCGCCGGGCCTCCCCCCGCGCAAGCCGGTGCGCCACCTCGCCACCCCAGCGGCGGACGCACCCGCCCCCCGCGATCCGGCCAAGGACACGGTCCCGCGCGGCATCCCAGCCATCGATGAGGCGGCCCCGCCGGTGCCGCCGGCCAAACGGCCGGAGATGATCATCGTCACCGGCATGTCCGGTGCGGGCCGCTCCCGGGCCGCCAACGCCCTGGAGGACCTCGACTGGTACGTGGTGGACAACCTGCCGCCACAGCTGCTGCCGGCGCTCGCGGGCATGATGACAACGGTCGGGGCGGGCGTGCACCGGCTGGCCGCGGTCGTCGATGTGCGCAGCCGCGAGTTCTTCGCCTCCTTCATGAAGTACCTGGGGCAGTTGCGCGACGCCGGCGTGGACGTACGCCTGATCTTCCTGGATGCCTCCGATGCCGCGCTCATCCGCCGCTTCGAGTCCTCCCGCCGCCCCCACCCCTTGCAGGGCACCGGCTCCATCCTGGACGGCATCGAGCATGAGCGCACCCTGCTGGCCGGCCTGAAGGGCACCGCCGACGAGGTCATCAACACCTCCGACTACTCGGTGCACGACCTGGCCCGCCGGATCCGGGAACTGGTCGCCCACGAGTCCGACCTGGGCCTGCGGGTGACGGTCATGTCCTTCGGCTTCAAGTACGGGCTGCCGATGGACGCCGACCACGTCCTGGACGTGCGCTTCATCCCGAACCCCTACTGGGTTTCGGAACTGCGGCATCTGACCGGGCGGGACGCGCCGGTGGCCGAGTACGTGTTCCAGCAGGATGGTGCGGCCGCCTTCGTGGACGGCTACGTGAACCTGCTGATCCCGGCGCTGCCCCGTTACGTGGACGAGCTCAAACCGAATGTCACCATCGCGGTGGGCTGTACCGGCGGCAAGCACCGCTCGGTTGCGACCGCCGAGCGGATCGGCGCCGGCCTGCGGGCCGCGGGATTCAAGGTCGCCGTGCAGCACCGGGACCTGGGGAGGGAGTGAACGTCATGGGACAGACTCCGGGGGAACCCGGGCACGGTGCAACCGGCATCGACGTGCCCGGCGCCCGCGCCACCATCGACTCGGCCGGCTGGCGTCGACGCGGGGAGGAGGGGCCGGCCGTCGTCGCCCTGGGCGGTGGACACGGCCTGTCCGCCACCCTGCGGGCCCTGCGGCACGTCACCCAGCGGCTCACCGCCGTGGTCACCGTCGCCGACGACGGCGGCTCCTCGGGCCGCCTGCGCCGCGAGTTCAACTGCCTGCCGCCCGGCGACCTGCGCATGGCCCTGGCGGCCCTGACCGACGAGACCGAGTGGGGGCTGACCTGGCGGGATGTGCTCCAGCACCGCTTCTCCGGTGAGGGCGAGCTGGATAACCACGCCCTGGGAAATCTGCTCATCCTGGCCCTGTGGCAGCTGCTCGGCGACGAGGTCGAGGGGCTGGACTGGGTGGGCCGGCTGCTGAGTATTCACGGGCGGGTCATCCCCATGAGCGCCTCCCCGCTGGTGATCGAGGCGGATATCGTCGACGGCGATCACCGCCAGCGCGTCAGTGGACAGGTGGCCGTCGCCTCCACCCGCGGCCGCATGGAGAACGTGCGCGTGGTGCCCGAGGACGCCGATGCACACCCGGAGGCGATCCGCGCCATCGACGCCGCCGACTGGGTGATCCTGGGGCCGGGTTCCTGGTACACCTCGGTGCTTCCGCACCTGATCCTGCCGTCCATGCGCCGCGCCCTGGTCGGTACCCGCGCCCGCAAGGCCGTGGTGCTGAACCTGTCGGCGCAGAGCGGCGAGACCGACGACATGACGCTCGCCGACCATCTGCGCGTGTTGGCCGAATACGCCCCCGACCTGCGCCTGGACGTGGTCATCGCCGACCCGAGCGTGGTGGAGGATGTCGCGGAACTGAGCGCGGTGGCCGACTCCATGGGGGCGGTGCTGATGCTGCGGCAGGTGCGGACGGGGGACGCCCTGTGCCACCATGACCCGTTGCGGCTGGCCGCCGTCTTCCGGGACGCCTTCGACGGCGCGGTGGGGGACATCACCGGCCCGCCGCGCGCCGCCTGACCGGTACCCGAGTGGACTGCACCCAACCGGCCGACCCTGAAAAGCGGCCGCGCGGCAGCCCACAACCAGCCCATAACAGCCCAAAAACAAGGACCAGGAGCATCACCACATGTCGCTGACGGTGACCGTCAAGGACGAGCTCGCCCGCGTAAGTACCGAAAACGCCGCCCAGCGGCGCGCCGAGGTGGCGGCCATGCTGCGCTTCGCCGGCGGACTGCACCTGGTGTCCGGCCGCATCGTGGTGGAGGCCGAGTTGGACCACGGCGGGGCCGTGCGCCGACTGCACCGGGACCTGCGGGAGCTGTACGGCATGACACCGGAGGTGCTGGTGGTTCAGGCCGGCTCCCTGCACCGCGGCAGTCGCTACGTGCTGCGTGTGAGCGACCGCGGCCGCGACCTGGCCCGCCTGACCGGCCTGGTGGACGCCCACGGCCGTCCCGTGCGCGGCATGCCCGTCGCGGTAGTCCAGGGGGGACGCAACGCCTCCGCGGCCGCCTGGCGCGGCGCCTTCCTGGCGCGTGGTTCGCTTACCGAGCCGGGTCGCTCCTCCGCCCTGGAGGTCACCTGCCCCGGCAGTGAGGCGGCCCTGGCGCTGGTGGGTGCCGCCCGCCGCTTCGACGTGGTGGCCAAGGCCCGCGAGGTTCGCGGCGCCGACCGGGTGGTGGTTCGCGACGGCGAGGCGATCAGCGTGCTGCTGCAGAAGATGGGGGCCGTGGAGGCCAACGCCACCTGGGTGGAGCGTCGCTCGCGCCGTGAGACCCGCGGCACCGCCAATCGGCTGGCCAACTTCGACGACGCCAACCTGCGCCGCTCGGTGCGCGCCGCCGTCACCTCCGGGGCCCGGGTGGAGCGCGCCTTCGAGATCCTGGGGGAGGACGTGCCCGCGCATCTGGTACAGGCCGGACGGCTGCGCATCCAGAACAAGCAGGCCAGCCTGGAGGAGCTGGGGCGCATGGCCGAACCGCCGCTGACCAAGGACGCGGTGGCCGGACGCATCCGCCGACTGCTGGCCATGGCGGACAAGCGCGCCCACGAGCTGGGCATCCCGGACACGGAATCCGTACTCACCCAGGACATGCTCGACATGTGAGATGCACCCGCGTGTTCGCCCCTGGCGTGTCCGAACCGGCACGGCGGCGTGCACGTAACGCTAGACTCAACCTGCCGGATCGGACGGGGAGCACCCCACGAAGGCCCGGGGCACACCACGTGTGCAGCAAGCTACGAATACGTGCGTCCCATGGCGCACTAGGAGGACACAAAGTGACCACCCGCGTTGGTATCAACGGCTTCGGCCGCATCGGCCGTAACTTCTACCGGGCCGCCCTTGAGCAGGGCGCCGACTTCGAGGTCGTGGCCGTCAACGACCTGACCGACATCAAGACCCTCGCCCACCTCCTCAAGTTCGACTCCATCATGGGCCGCCTCGGCGCCGAGGTCACCTACGACGAGGAGAACATCATCGTCGACGGCAAGCCGATCCGCGTCCTGGCCGAGCGCGAGCCGGGCAACCTGCCCTGGGCGGACCTGGGTGTCGACGTCGTCGTCGAGTCCACCGGTTTCTTCACGGACGCCACCAAGGCCAAGGCGCACATCGATGCCGGCGCCAAGAAGGTCGTCATCTCCGCCCCGGCGAAGAACGAGGACGGCACCTTCGTGGTCGGCGTGAACGAGCAGGACTACGACACCACCAAGCACAACATCATCTCCAACGCCTCCTGCACCACCAACTGCCTCGCGCCGCTGGCCAAGGTGCTGGACGAGGCCTTCGGCATCGAGAACGGCCTGATGGTGACCGTGCACGCCTACACCGGTGACCAGCGCCTGCACGACGCCCCGCACCGCGACCTGCGCCGCGCCCGCGCCGCCGCCCTCAACATCGTCCCGACCTCCACCGGTGCCGCCCGCGCCGTGGCGCTCGTCCTCCCGCAGCTCAAGGGCAAGCTGGACGGCTACGCCATGCGCGTCCCGGTCCCGACCGGCTCCGTCACCGACCTGACCTTCAAGCCCGCCAAGCCGGCCACCGTTGAGGAGATCAACGCCGCCGTCAAGGCCGCCGCCGAGGGCCCGCTCGAGGGCGTTCTGGCCTACTCCGAGGAGGACCTGGTCTCCACCGACATCGTCGGCGACTCCCACTCCTCCATCTTCGACTCCAAGCTGACCAAGGTGCAGGGCGACCAGGTCAAGGTCGTCTCCTGGTACGACAACGAGTGGGGCTACTCCAACCGCCTCGTTCAGCTCACCGCCCTGGTTTGCGAGAAGCTCGCCTGAGTCCGCGTAAGCCGGCACTCACCACTGTGAGCAACTGACGGACGCCCGCGCACGCCAACTCGCGTGCGCGGGCGTCCGCCGCATCCGGCGCGAACACACGCTCCGGACCTTCATCCACCAACCATCCCACCAACACAACCAACACAGCACTGCGAGGTTCCATGAAGACCATCGAGTCCCTCGGCGACCTGAAGGACAAGCGCGTCCTGGTCCGCTCCGACTTCAACGTCCCGCTCGACGCCGACAAGCACATCACCGACGACGGCCGCATCCGCGCCGCCCTGCCGACCCTGAAGACCCTGCTCGACGCGGGCGCCAAGGTCATCATCGTCGCCCACCTGGGCCGTCCCAAGGGCCAGGTCAACCCCGACTTCTCCCTCGCCCCGGTTGCCACCCGCCTGGCCGAACTGACCGGCGTGAAGGTCACCCTCGCGCAGGACACCGTCGGCGAGAGCGCCCAGGCCGCCGTCGCCGCCCTCGAGCCCGGCAACATCGTGCTGCTGGAGAACGTCCGCTTCAACGCCGCCGAAACCTCCAAGGACGACGCCGAGCGCGCCGCCTTCGCCGAGCAGCTGGCCGCCCTGGCCGACGTCTTCGTCTCCGACGGCTTCGGCGTCGTGCACCGCAAGCAGGCCTCCGTCTACGACGTGGCCCGCATCCTCCCGGCCGCCTCCGGGCTGCTGGTCGCCAAGGAGATCGAGTCCCTCGGCAAGGCAGTCAACGACCCCGAGCGCCCCTACACCGTGGTGCTGGGCGGCTCCAAGGTCTCCGACAAACTCGGTGTCATCGCCAACCTGCTGGGCAAGGCCGACCGCCTCCTCATCGGCGGCGGCATGGCCTACACCTTCCTCGCCGCCCAGGGCCACGAGGTCGGCACCTCCCTGCTGGAGGAGGACCAGATCGACACGGTGAAGGGCTACCTGGACACGGCCAAGGCCAACGGCGTCGAGCTGCTCCTGCCCGTCGACACCGTGGTCGCCCCCGAGTTCAAGGCGGACGCCCCGGCCTCCGTCGTCGCCGCCGACGCCATGCCGGCCGACCAGATGGGCCTGGACATCGGCCCCAAGACCCGGGAGCTGTTCGCCCAGGCCATCGCCTCCTCCAAGACGGTGGTCTGGAACGGCCCCATGGGCGTGTTCGAGTTCCCGGCCTTCGCCGAGGGCACCAAGGCCGTCGCCAAGGCCATCTCCGACTCTGACGCCTTCTCCGTGATCGGCGGCGGCGACTCCGCCGCGGCCGTGCGCACGCTCGGCTTCGACGAGTCCACCTTCTCCCACATCTCCACCGGTGGCGGCGCCTCCCTGGAGCTGCTGGAGGGCAAGACCCTGCCCGGTATCGCCGTCCTGGACGACTGACCAACCCCCATCACACAGTTCCCGTAAGGGAACCCGGATAAGGAATACGCAAATGAGCAACCGCACCCCGCTGATGGCGGGCAACTGGAAGATGAACCTCGACCACCTCGAGGCCAACCACCTGGTGCAGGGCCTGGCCATGGCCCTGAGCGACGCCGGGCACGACTACTCCAAGTGCGAGGTCCTGGTGATCCCGCCCTTCACCGACATCCGCACCGTGCAGACGATCGTCGAGGCGGACTCCCTGGACATCAAGTACGGCGCCCAGGACGTGTCCATTCACGACAACGGCGCCTACACCGGCGAGATCTCCACCGCCATGCTCACCAAGCTCGGCTGCAGCTACGTGGTCATGGGCCACTCCGAGCGCCGCGAGTACCACAACGAGTCCGACGAGCTGGTTGGCGCCAAGGCCCGCAAGGTACTGGACGCCGGCATGACGCCGATCCTGTGCTGCGGCGAGGCCCTCGAGGTCCGCAAGGCCGGCACCCACGTCGACTTCGTACTCGGCCAGATCCGCGCCGCCCTGGCGGGCTGGTCCGCCGAGGACGTCGCCAAGATCGTCATCGCCTACGAGCCCATCTGGGCCATCGGCACCGGCGAGACCGCCACCGCCGACGACGCGCAGGAGGTTTGCGGTGCCATCCGTGAGGCCCTGCGCGCCGACTTCGGCGACGCCACCGCCGACGCCACCCGCATCCTGTACGGCGGCTCGGCCAAGCCCGCCAACATCAAGGAGCTCATGGCTCAGCCCGACATCGACGGCGCTCTCGTCGGCGGCGCCTCGCTGAAGGCCGACTCCTTCGCGCAGATGGCCGGCTTCTACGCCTGACCCGTATCCGCGTCAGTGGCGGGTGCGCCCGACCCCACCGTGGGGTCGGGCGCACCCGCATACATGGGGGAGGGGATCGGGTAGAGTCGCCCACGAAGCGGCGGCCGCCTCATAGCCGCCGGACCGCCCCGGCCGAATGCCGAACAGCCGACAACGAAGGGAACCGCGTGGGCACGCTGACCATCATCCTGCAAGTGCTGCTGGTGCTGTCCAGCTTCTTCCTGATCATGACGATCCTCATGCACAAGGGCAGGGGCGGCGGCCTATCGGACATGTTCGGCGGCGGCATCACCTCCTCCGCCGGGTCTTCCGGCGTGGCCGAACGCAACCTCAACCGCATCACCGTCGGCGTCGCCCTGGTATGGGTCGCCACGATCGTCGGCCTGGGCCTACTGGCCCGCTTCGCCTGAACCGGACGAGGTCGCCACGAAACCAGCCGTCGACACCGCGCGCCCCGACGTCGACCCCCGGGGGGACGCACTCGAGCGGGCCCGGGCCGGCTACCTCGCCCACCTGCGGGTGGAGCGCGGGCTCAGCCCCAACACGCTGGCCGCATATGAGCGTGACCTGGGCCGTTACGCCGACTTCCTGCGCGCCCGCGCCATCCTGACCCCCGCCGCGGTCACCGAGGCGGACGTGACCGCCTTCCTGGAGGCACTGCGCACCGGCGCCGACGGCGGCCGCCCCCTGGCCGCGTCCTCCGCCTCCCGCACGGTCACTGCCGTACGCGGCTGGCACAAGTTCCTACACGCCGAGGGCATCACCGGCGCCGACCCCTCCGCGGCCGTGCGTCCGCCGCAAGTGGGTCGGCGCCTGCCCAAGGCCCTCACCGTCGACGAGGTGCGTCGTCTGCTGGAGGCCGCCGATGTTGACGACTCCCCGGTGTCACTGCGCGACCGCGCCCTGCTGGAGCTGCTGTACGCCACCGGCGCCCGCATCTCCGAGGCCGTGGGGCTGGTGGTGGACGATCTGGACGCCGAATCCGGCTGTCTGCGCCTGTTCGGCAAGGGCCGCAAGGAGCGGATCGTGCCCATGGGCCAGTTCGCCTGGGACGCCCTGGACGCCTACCTGGTGCGCGGCCGCCCCGTGCTGGCCGCCAAGGGCAGGGGGGTGCCCGAGGTGTTCCTCAATACGCTCGGCCGGCCCCTGTCACGCCAGTCCGCCTGGGCGGTGCTGCAGCAGGCGGCCCAGCGCGCCGGGCTGACGGGCGCCGACGCGCAGGGGGAACGGCACATCTCCCCGCACACGCTGCGCCACTCCTTCGCCACCCACCTGCTCGCCGGCGGCGCGGATGTGCGCGTGGTGCAGGAGATGCTCGGCCACGCCTCGGTCACTACCACCCAGATCTACACCAAGGTCACCGTCGACCACCTGCGTGAGGTGTACGCCACCAGCCATCCGCGCGCCCGCGGCTGACCATCGCCGGCGGTCACGGGAACGGTCACCGCGCCCCGCGCTGCCTCTTCGACTAGGCTGCCCGTGTGAGTGACGTGAAGCAGCCCGGCCTGATCGACCCGCCCGATACCCCCGCCGAGGACCAGCAGGAGGAGAAGACCTTCCCCGTCCCCGCGCCGCTCGACTCGCACGGCCCGGCCCGCGTCATCGCCATGTGCAACCAGAAGGGCGGCGTCGGCAAGACCACCACCACCATCAACCTGGGGGCCGCCCTGGCCGAATACGGGCGGAGAGTACTGATCGTGGACTTCGACCCCCAGGGCGCGGCCAGCGCCGGCCTGGGCGTCAACGCCCACGAGTTGGACCAGACGGTCTACGACATGCTGGTGGCCGCCCGCCCCGACGTGCGCCCGATCATCCACCACACCTCCGTGGAGGGACTGGATCTGGTGCCCGCCAACATCGACCTGTCCGCCGCCGAGGTGCAACTGGTGGGCGAGGTCGCCCGCGAGCAGGCACTCGCCCGAGTGCTGCGCCCCGTCCTGGACGATTACGACGCCATCATTGTGGACTGCCAGCCGTCGTTGGGCCTGCTGACCGTCAACGCCCTCACCGCCGCCCACGGCGTCATGATCCCCCTGGAGACCGAGTTCTTCGCCCTGCGCGGGGTGGCCCTGCTGGTGGAGACCGTGGACCGGGTACGCGACCGCATCAACCCGCGCCTGCAGATCGACGGCATCCTGGCCACCATGGTGGACCCGCGCACTCTGCACTCCCGGGAGGTGCTCGAGCGCCTGCAGGAGGCCTTCGGGGACAAGCTGTTCGACACGCAGATCCGCCGCACCGTGAAGTTCCCGGACGCCTCCGTCGCCAGCGAGCCCATCACCAGCTACGCCCCCGGTCACCCGGGCGCCGAAGCCTACCGGCGCCTCGCCCGGGAGGTCATTGCCCGCGGCAATGTTGCCTAAGAATGTCGCCTAAACCTGGCTCCGCGAGCGCCGCGGCGGCCGCCTCCCAGCCACCGCTGGAGGGCGCCGCACAGCCCGACGCCGCGGCGAGAACGCAACTGCCGGGATTCAGCGTCAACCTGCCCCAGTTCGAGGGTCCCTTCGACTTGCTGCTCACCCTGATCGCCCGCAAGCGCCTGGACATCACCGAGCTGGCCCTGGCGGAGGTCACCGACGAGTTCATCGCCTACATGCGCGCCGACGGCGACCTGGGTCGCGCCACCGAGTTCCTGGTGGTCGCCTCCACCCTGCTCGCCCTGAAGGCCCACCGGCTGCTACCACACGACCCGGATGAGGCCGACGAGGACATGGAGCTACTGGAGGCCCGCGACCTACTGTTCGCCCGCCTGCTGCAGTACCGCGCCTACAAGGAGGCGGCCGCCGCCTTCCGCGGCCGCGCCGAGACCGCCTCCCGCACTCACCCGCGCGTGGTGGCCCTGCCCCCCGAACTGGCGGCGCTACTGCCCCGGCTCGTGGCCACCATCGATGCGGAGGACCTGGCCCGTATTGCCGCCGACGTGTTCACCCGCCCCCACGATCCGGGCGTGCAGACCGTGCACCTGCACGAGCGGGTCCCGGTGGGGGAGCAGCTGCGTATTCTCGCCGACCGGCTGCGCCGGGCCGGCACCCTGACCTTCACCGAGCTGACCGCGGATGCGGGCCGCACCGCCGTCGTCGTCGCCCGCTTCCTCGCCCTGCTCATCATGTACCGGCAGGGCGGCGTCGACCTGACCCAGGCCGCCCCCATGGAGGAGATCACCGTCACCTGGCGCGGCGACGCGGATGCGGCCGGCATGACCAGCCCCGATTTGGAGGAGGAGTTCGCATGAGCATCCCGGAACCCGCGGCCTCCCGGCTGCCCGTGCCCGTGTCGGACGCGGAGTTGCGCGCCGCCGTCGAGGCGGTGCTGGTGGTGGCCGACGAGCCGGTGACCGCGGCCGCCCTGGCGGCCGCCCTCGGCAGGGAGGAGACCGACGTCGAGGCGCTGCTGGAGTCCCTGGCCGCCGAGTACGCCGGCGGGGAGCCGTCCCCCGACCGGGGCGTCCGGGCGCGCGGCTTCGTGCTGCGCCGCGCCGCCGGCGGCTGGCGGCTGGCCTCCGCACCCCGGTTCAGCGAACTGGTGGAACGCTTCGTCATCGGCGGTGCCACCGCACGCCTGTCGCAGGCAGCCCTGGAGACGCTGGCCGTGATCGCCTACCGGCAACCCGTCACCCGCGGCCGGATCGCCGCCATCCGCGGCGTCAACGTCGACGGCGTGGTGCGCACCCTGCACGCCCGCGGCCTGATCGAGGAGGCCGGCAGCGAACCCAGCGGCGCGATTCTGTACCGCACCACCGGCGAGTTCCTGGAGTACCTGGGCCTGGACTCGCTCGACGACCTGCCGCCCCTGGCCCCCTACCTGCCCGACACATCCGCCCTGGGAGACATCGAAGACGAGATCAGCGGGAGAATACTGCCGTGAACCCAAGCCAGGACCACCGCGACGAGCGCACGGACGCCGTGCTGGACTTCGGCGCCGAGGAGTTCTACGACGCCGACGACCTCGAAGAAGTCGACTACGAGGTCGACGCCCCCTCTACGGCACCCGCCGTGGCGGGAGCCGGCGCCGGCCAGGACGGGCAGGCGCGCACCGAGGACCCCTACGTCGCCGGCGGCCAGCGGCTCCAGAAGGTGCTGGCCCACGCCGGGGTGGGGTCGCGGCGCGTATGCGAGCAGCTGATCGCCGCGGGGAGAGTGAGCGTCGACGGGGTGCGGGTCACCGAACCCGGGGTGCGCGTGGACCCCGCCACTCAGGAGATCCGCGTGGACGGCTCGCGGGTGCTCACCGACCCCGACGTCATCACCATCATGCTGCACAAGCCCGCCGGCGTGGTCACCACCATGGAGGACCCGCAGGGACGGCCCACCGTCGCCGAGTACGCCGAGCGGTACCTGACCGAGCACGCCGAGCAGCTGGGCGGAGTGGAGAAGGCCGCCGCCTTGCGGCTGGTGCACGTGGGCCGGCTGGACGCCGACACCGAGGGGCTGCTGTTGCTGTCCAACGACGGCGAACTCACCCACCGGCTCACCCACCCCAGCTACGAGGTCGGTAAGACCTACGTGGCCGTGGTCAAGGGCCGGGTGGGCGCCGGCCTGCCGCGGCGGTTCCGGCGCGGCGTCGAGCTGGAGGACGGTCCGATCACCGCCGACCGGGCGGTGGTCAAGGATGTCTCCCCGGACGCCTCGATCGTGGAAGTCACCCTGCACTCGGGACGCAACCGCATCGTGCGCCGCATGCTGGCCGCCGTCGGCCACCCGGTGATCCGTCTTTCCCGCACCCGGCTGGGCCCCTTGACCCTGGGTGATCTGCGGCCCGGTGCCATGCGGGCCCTGACCGGCGCCGAGGTCAGCGCCCTGCAGCAGGAGGTGGGCCTGTGAGTGCCATCGGAAACCCCTCGGCCGTCCTGTCCACCCGGGGGCCGGTGCTGGTGGTCGGCACCGGGTTGCTGGGCACCTCCCTGGCGCTGGCCCTGACCGCCGCCGGCGTCCCGGTGCAGCTATCCGACACCTCGCCCACCTCCCTGGCGCTGGCCCGCGATATGGGTGCCGGGCAGGTGCGTGACGAGCACAGCCCCGAACCGGCCCTGATCGTGGTCGCCACTCCACCGGACGTGGCCGCGGGCGTGGTTCTGCGCGAACTGGACGCGCACCCGGATGCGGTGGTCACGGATGTCGCGAGCGTCAAGGCGCGCATTGCCGCCGAGGTGCGCCGCCACGGCGGGTGGGACGCGCGCCGCTATGTCGGCTCCCACCCCATGGCCGGGCGGGAGCGGTCGGGGGCCGGCGCGGCCGACTCCGACCTGTTCGCGGGCCGCCCCTGGGTGGTCATCGCCGACGGCGCCACCCCGGAGGCCGAGTTGGCGGTGCGCAACCTGGCCGTCGACGTCGGCGCGACCCCGGTGCGCATGACCGCGGCCGAGCACGACGCCGCCGTCGCCGCCGTCAGCCACGTCCCCCAACTGGTCAGCTCCCTACTGGCCGCGCGTCTGGAGACCACCCCGGAGAACGCGCTCGGTCTGGCCGGGCAGGGACTGCGCGACACCACCCGCATCGCCGCCTCCGATCCGCGGCTGTGGTCGGCCATCGTGGTCGGCAACGCCGGGCCGGTGGCGGACATGCTGCGCCAGCTGCGTGGGGACCTGGACCGCCTGATCGATGGGATCGCACCCGCCGCCGTGTCGCCCGACGACCCCGCCTACACCGCCGCCGGAGACGCCGCCACCATCGCCCCGGGCGCCGTCGGCGCCATTACCGACCTGATGACCCGCGGCAACGCCGGGCAGGCCCGCATACCGGGCAAGCACGGCGGGGCGCCGCGCCGCTACGCACAGGTGCAGGTGCTGGTGCCCGACTCCGCCGGCTCGCTCGGCCGGCTGTTCTCCGACGTCGGCGAGGCGGGCGTCAACATTGAGGACTTCGCCATGGAGCACTCGCCCGGGCAGAGCGCCGGCCTGGCCATGCTCTCGGTCATGCCGGCCGCCGCGCAGGGGCTGGAGGAGGCCCTGGACGCCCGCGGCTGGCGCGTGGTCGTGTCCTGAGGCGGCCCGCGGCGTCCGTCCCGGCGCGGCTGTGGGCGGACTCATCTGCTGCGGATCCGCGCCCGGCCGCGTCATTGTGGGACGCTTACCCCTTGAGGCCAACCGGGCTCGCCTGAGCCTGCGGGGTTGAACGTTGGAGGAGCACATGGGAATCGTCGTCGCCATTGACGGGCCGTCCGGGTCCGGCAAGTCCACGGTGTCCAAGCGGGTTGCGGCCGCGCTGGGGCTGGCCTACCTGGACACCGGCGCCATGTACCGGGCGGCCGCCTGGTGGTGCGAGCGCACCGGCATCGACCTGGACGACGCCGCTGCCGTCACCCACGCCGTGCAGGCCATGCCGCTGGTGATGGGGCTGGACCCCGAGGCGCCCGGCGTCACCTGCGACGGGGTGAACCTCGCCGAGGCCATCCGCGACCCGCACATCTCCACCGTGGTCTCCAAGGTTGCCACCAATCTGGACGTGCGCGCCGAATTGGCCCGGCTCCAGCGGGAGATCATCCGTGCCGAGGCGACCGGCCTGGCCGGCTCCTTCTCCCGCGGCGCCGGCATCATCGCCGAGGGGCGCGACATCACCACGGTGGTCGCCCCCGACGCCGACGTGCGCCTGCTGCTGACCGCCAGCGAGCAGGCCCGGCTCGCCCGCCGCGCCGCCGACCTGGATGCCGCCGGCAAGGCCGTGGATGCGGCCGCCCTGCGCGACCAGGTGGTGCGCCGCGACCACGACGACGCCACCGTCTCCCAGTTCCTCACCGTTCCTGAGGGCGTCACCGCCGTGGATACCTCCGATCTGACGCTGGAGGAGACCATCGCCCGCGTCACCGAGCTGGTCGAGCAGGCGCGCACCGAGGCCGCCGAGCGCGAGCGCTTGGAGGACGCCCGCGCCGACGCGCTGCGCGCAGGCCTGGACGACTACGTGCTCGACGCCGACGACCAGGCGGTGCTCGCGGGGGAGGAGATCCCCAGCGCCCAGGCGGGGCTGGAGGCAGGATTGCCGGTGCTGGCCGTCGTCGGCCGTCCCAATGTCGGCAAGTCGACGCTCGTTAATCGCGTGCTGGGGCGGCGCGCCGCCGTCGTGCAGGACGTGCCGGGCGTGACCCGCGACCGCGTCTCCTACCCGGCCGAATGGGCCGGCAAGCGCTTCACCATCGTCGACACCGGCGGCTGGGAGGTTGACGTGGCCGGCCTGGACGCCGCCGTCGCCGCGCAGGCCGAGGCCGCCGTGGACTTGGCCGACGCCGTGCTGCTGGTGGTGGACGCCCGCGTGGGGGTTACCGAGGCCGACGACCGGATCGTCAAGATGCTGCGCCGCTCCGGCAAGCCGGTGGTGCTGGCCGCCAACAAGGTCGACTCGCCCGTGCAGGAGGGCGACGCCGCCGCGCTGTGGGCCCTGGGCCTGGGCGAGCCCTACGCCGTCTCCGCCCTGCACGGCCGCGGCAGCGGGGAGCTGCTCGACGCCGCCGTCGCCATCCTGCCGGAGGTGTCCGCCGTGGCCGGGCCGGAGCGCAGCGACGACCTGCACCGCATCGCCCTGGTGGGGCGCCCCAACGTCGGCAAGTCCTCACTGCTGAACCAGCTTGCCGGCAACGAGCGGGTGGTGGTCAACGAACTGGCCGGCACCACCCGCGACCCGGTGGACGAGGTCGTCGAGTTCGACGGCCGCCAGTGGCTGCTGGTGGACACCGCCGGCATCCGCCGCCGCATCCGGCAGGCGCGCGGTGCCGACTACTACGCGGTGCTGCGCACTCAGGGAGCGGTGGAGAAGGCCGAGGTGGCGGTGGTCCTGCTGGACGCCTCCGAGGCCATCACCGAGCAGGACATCCGCGTGATCCAGCAGGTGGTCGACGCCGGACGCGCCCTGGTAATCGTCAACAACAAGTGGGACCTGGTTGACGAGGACCGCCGCAAGCAGCTGGAGTGGGAGGCGGAGCACGAGCTCGCCCATGTGGACTGGGCGCCGCGCATCAACCTCTCCGCCCGCACCGGCTGGCACACCAACCGCTTGGCGCGCGCCCTGGACACGGCCCTGGCCGGCTGGAACACGCGCGTGCCCACGGGGCGGCTCAATGCCTTCCTGGGGGAGCTACAGGCGGCCAGCCCGCACCCGGTGCGAGGCGGCAAGCAGCCCCGCATCCTGTTCGCCACCCAGGTGCAGACCGCCCCGCCACGCATCGTCATCTTCACGACCGGATTCCTGGACGCCGGTTACCGGCGCTTCATCGAGAACCGGCTGCGTGAGGAGTTCGGCTTCGCCGGCACCCCCATCCAGATCGGTGTGCGCGTGCGCGAGCGTCGTCAGCGGCGCTGAGGGCGGCTTCGCCCGGCCGTGAGCGCGCGCCGGGTGCGGCAGAATGTCCACGATCGGCATTAACGCCGGGCTCGGCCGCTCGGGGTGATTCCGCATCCGCGTGATTCCAAGGACTGGCTGACCCGTGGCTTGGGATTGCGGGCTTGTTCGTGCCGATTTCGGACATTTCTTCGCGGCAGTTGTACGATCGCGGCATGGTCGACACGGCGTCGTGGATCGCTGACCTCAAGGAGTTGGAGGCCGCCGACTGGCCCGCGTACCTGAACCAGCGCTCGGGGCTTCCCGGCCCCCGCGCGAACATCGAGCTGATCGCGACGGCCGCGCGGGCCGCCGATCCAGACACGATCGAAGAACTGCTGGCCGACGGCGGCGAGTACACCACTGCCTGTGCGGCCGCCGCAATTGGCTACCGGGCGGCCGATGCGCCATATGAGCGACGGGCGCGGGAGCTTGCCACCGACGAGCGCTGGCGCGTGCGCGAGGCGGTCACCATCGGCCTGCAGCTACTGGGGGACTCCGACCCGCAAACGCTGTTCTCCCTCGTCCTGACATGGGCCGACGACGATGACCCGTTGGTACAGCGCGCCGCCGCGGTGACGATCTGCGAGCCGCGGCTGCTGTGTACCGCCGAGGCCGCTCGGCTCGCCATCGACGTGTGCCGGCGCACCACCGATCACCTCATTGCACTGCCGCCGCAGGACCGCAAGGCTCCCGCGGCGCGGACGCTGCGCAAGTCCCTCGGCTACTGCTGGAGCGTGGCCGTGGCGGCCGACCCCGGCGCGGGGCTCCCCGTATTCGCGGCGCTCGACGTCGGCGACCCCGACGTGGCCTGGATCGTCACCCAGAACCGCCGCAAGAAGCGCCTGTCCAAGCTCCTCGGCAACCCAGGCTGACCCCGGAGCGGTGTTGCCGGGGCGGCTCGGCATGCCAACGTACCGGCAGTGTCAAGATCGATGACAAACGCCGGGGAAGCGCTCTTCTACGCCACTCGGTACCCGCATGGTTCCAACGTTTTGTGAAGCGCCTGGAGCGCTGCGGATTTCGTTTGTCATCGATTTTGACAGCAAGAGCGCGGAGCGAGCCACGGCGAGGCAGCGGATCACTGACTTCGTGAGGCGCTCCTCAGTTCCACACCCCGGAGGAGCCGCGGCGCCAGGATCCCACCAGGTGGGTGTCCACGATGCCGATGGCCTCCATAAGCGCGAACGCCGTCGTCGGGCCGACGAACCGGAAGCCCAGGCGCTTGAGCCGGCGAGCCAGCGCCTCCGACTCCGGCGAGCGCGTGGGCGTCTCCGCCAGCGTGCGCGGGGCGGGCGTGGCCGCCGGCCGGTAGGACCAGACCAGGCCCGCCAGGCCGCCGTCGACGTCGTCGGCATCCCGCAGGGCCATGGTGGCCCGGGCGTTGTTGATGGTGGCCAGGATCTTCGCCCGGTTGCGCACGATCCGGGTGTCGGCCAGCAGGCGGGCCACGTCGTCGTCCCCGAAGTCGGCCACCGCCTCCGGCTGGAAGTCGGCGAAGGCCTCCCGGAAGGCTGGCCGCTTGACCAGGATGGTGCGCCAGGACAGGCCGGACTGGAAGGCCTCCAGGCTGAGGCGCTCGAACACGCCGCGCTCATCGCGCACGGGCATGCCCCACTCGGTGTCGTAGTAGTCGCGCAGCAGCGGGTCGGCGGCCGCCCACACCGGCCGCGCCAGCCCGTCCTCGCCGATCACCAGGTCTTCCATGCGGTAACCGTAGCGGACGGCCTAGACTGCTTCCATGTCGACAACACGCACACCGGTTGACCCCACCGCCACGGCCGCCTGGAAGCGGCTTACCGAGCTGCACAAGTCCATGGAGCCCGACCTGCGCGCCTGGTTCGCCCAGGACCCGCAGCGTGCCGAGCGCTACTCCTACGAGGTGGGCGACCTGTTCGTCGACCTGTCCAAGAACTTCCTGACCGACGAGGTCCGCGACGCCCTGGTGGAACTCGCCGAGGCCGTGGACGTGCCCGGCCGCCGTGACGCCATGTTCGCGGGCGAGCACATCAACATCACCGAGGACCGCGCCGTCCTGCACACCGCCCTGCGCCGCCCCGCCACCGACACCCTCACCGTGGACGGGCAGGACGTCGTAGCCGACGTGCACGAGGTCCTAGAGAAGATCTACGCCTTCGCCCGCCGCGTGCGCTCGGGGGAGTGGACCGGCGTGACCGGTAAGCCCATCAAGACGGTCGTCAACATCGGTATCGGCGGCAGCGACCTCGGCCCGGTCATGGTCTATGAGGCCCTGCGCCCCTACGTGCAGGAGGGGCTGGAGGCCCGCTTCATCTCCAACATCGACCCCAACGACTGCGCCGAGAAGGTCTCCGACCTGGACCCGGAGACCACCCTGTTCATCATCGCCTCCAAGACCTTCACCACCCTGGAGACCCTCACCAACGCCCGCATGGCCCGCACCTGGCTGCTGGAGGCGCTGGCCGCGCGCGGCATCAGCACCGACGGCGCCGTCGCCAAGCACTTCGTGGCCGTGTCCACCGCCCTGGACAAGGTGGAGGCCTTCGGCATCGACCCGGCCAACGCCTTCGGCTTCTGGAACTGGGTGGGCGGGCGCTACTCGGTGGACTCCGCCGTCGGCACCGTGCTGGCCGTGACCGTCGGCCCGGAGAACTTCGCGGACTTCCTGTCCGGTTTCCACGCCGTCGACGAGCACTTCGCCACCAAGGCGCCGGCGGAGAACGTGCCCATGCTCATGGGCCTGCTCAACGTCTGGTACGTGAACTTCTTCCAGGCCGCCTCCCACGCGGTGCTGCCCTACGCCCAGTACCTGCACCGCTTCCCGGCCTACCTTCAGCAGTTGACCATGGAGTCCAACGGCAAGTCCGTGCGCTGGGACGGCAGCCCCGTGGTGGCCGACACCGGGGAGATCTTCTGGGGCGAGCCCGGCACCAACGGCCAGCACGCCTTCTTCCAGCTGCTGCACCAGGGCACCCGGCTGATCCCCGCCGACTTCATCACCGTCGCCAACCCGGCCCACCCGGTCAAGGACGGCGAGGCGGACGTGCACGAGCTGCTGCTGTCCAACTTCCTGGCCCAGACCGCCGCCCTCGCCTTCGGCAAGACCGCCGATGAGGTGCGCGCGGAGGGCACCCCTGAGGCGATCGTCCCGGCCCGCGTGTTCAGCGGAAACCGGCCGACGACGTCGATCCTCGCCCCGGCACTGACCCCCACCGTGGTCGGGCAGCTGATCGCCCTGTACGAGCACATCACCTTCACCGAGGGCATCGTGTGGGGCATCGACTCCTTCGACCAGTGGGGCGTGGAGCTCGGCAAGAAGCTGGCCCTGGAGATCGCCCCCGCGGTGCGCGGAGACGAGGCCGCCTACGCCGGCCAGGACGCCTCCACCCGGCAGCTGATCGACCGCTACCGCGGCCTGCGGCACTGACCGCGGACGACTCGGTACAGACATGACGCCGGGAGTAGGGGAGACCTACCCCTCGCTGATCGACGACGTCCGCCTGCGCCCGCTCACCACCGCCGAGCAGCAGCGCTACTCGCGCAATGCACTCGTGCCGGAGGTGGGCGGGCGCGGTCAGCAGCGCATCCGCGCCTCCCGCATCCTGGTGGTGGGCGCCGGCGCCCTGGGGTCGCCCGCCGTCCTGTACCTGGCTGCGGCCGGCGTGGGCACGCTCGGCATCATCGACGACGACGATGTCGCCGTCTCCAACCTGCAACGCCAGGTGCTGCACACCACTGCCGCCGCGGGGCGGCCCAAGGTCGACTCCGCCCGGGAGACCGTGGCCGCCCTGAACCCGGACGTAGAGGTGGTCACTTACCGGGAGGCCCTGACCAGCGCCAACGCCATGGAGCTGTTGCGCGGCTGGGACGTGGTGATCGACGGCACCGACAACTTCCCCACCCGCTACCTGCTGGGGGACGCCTGCGTGCTGCTCGGAATCCCGCTCGTGCACGGGGCGGTGCTGCGCTTCGACGGCCAGGTGACCGTTTTCGACGCCGAACGCGGTCCCTGCTACCGCTGCGTGCACCCGGCACCGCCCGACCCGGGCGCGGTACCGTCCTGCGCCGAGGCCGGGGTACTGGGCGTGCTGCCCGGAATCGTCGGAGCCATGCAGGCCGCGGAGGCGTTGAAGCTAGTGATCGGGGGAGCGCTTCCCCTGGTGGGCCGCATGTTGTTGATCAACGCCTGGGACGGGCGCGGTGCGGAACTGCCGATAAGGAAGAACCCCGACTGCCCGCTGTGCGGCACCCAGCCAACCGTCACCGGGCTGGTGGACTATGAGGCCTTCTGCGGCGCCCGGCCGCAGGGGAGGATGACTCTTGCAGAGGAGAGCGATATGAACACGATCACCGCCGATGGGCTGCGCGAGCGCATTGCCGCCGGGGAACTGCCCGGACGGGCCTTCACTCTGCTGGACGTGCGCGAGCCGCACGAGGTCGAGCTCGAGACGATCGATGGCTCCGTGCACATCCCGCTCGCCCAGGTGGTCGAGCGCCGTGGTGAGCTCGATCCGAGCCGCGAGCTGATTGTCTACTGCGCCGGTGGCGTGCGCTCCGCCCGCGCCATTGCGGCCCTGGAAGATGCCGGATACGCCGGCCCCATGACCAACCTGGAGGGCGGCATCAAGGCCTGGGCCGCCTCCGCCTAACTCGCCAACTCGCCGAGGTCGGTAGATATAACCGCCGAGGTCGGTAGACATTACGTGCCGAGATCGGTCGAAGTTGTCGCCGGGGTCCCACGAGAACGGTGAGCGGCGTCACCGCCCACGGATTTCGACGCCGGCGCCCGGATGGGCTATTGTCATCCCTGTTCGCGCGAGGCAACAGCCGCGAGCGGACGGGCTGTGGCGCAGCTTGGTAGCGCACTTGACTGGGGGTCAAGGGGTCGTGGGTTCAAATCCCGCCAGCCCGACGGAAAGCCCTGGAATGACGACAGTTCGTTCCGGGGCTCGCGTGTTCTTACACGCCTTACAGAGACCGTAGATCCAGCCTATGCAAGGAAGCAGCAGGTGTGACATGGCCTTTGACTACAAGCGGGAGTACAAGGAGTTCTACGCCCCGCCCCGGCGGCCGGGCATTGTGGACGTCCCCGCCATGAACTTCATTGCCGTGCGCGGCAGTGGGGACCCCAACCGCGAGGACGGGGACTACCAGCAGGCGATCGGCCTGCTGTACGCCGTCGCCTTCACCATCAAGATGAGCCGGCGCGCCGGGCACCTCATGGAGGGTTACTTCGACTACGTGGTCCCACCACTGGAGGGCTTCTGGTGGCAGGCAGGCGCCGGCGACGTCGACTACGCCCACAAGGAGCGCTTCGAGTGGATCGCCGCCATCCGCCTGCCGGACTTCGTCACGGAGGCCGAGTTCGGTTGGGCGCTTGAGGAGGCAACGCGCAAGAAGCACGCCGACTTTTCCCGGGTCCAGTTCATGCCTCTGCAGGAGGGGCTGTGCGTGCAGTGCCTGCACGTGGGCCCCTACGACGACGAGCCGGCCACACTGGCCCTCATGCACGAGTTTGCGCAGTCAGAGGGCCATGTGCCGGACTTCTCCGACGTGCGCCGCCACCACGAGATCTATCTCAGCGACGCCCGACGCGTCGCCCCCGAGCGGCTGCGCACGGTCATCCGGCACCCGATTCGGCCGGCGTGAATACTTCCGCCGGCCGAATGCGCCGACACGGGGTCAGTCGACTGTGCGGATGCGCGTAACGCAGACGGCGCCGAGCACACAGGCGGCGGCCGCCATCAGGTACAGGCCCGTGTAGCCACCCAGGTGGGTGACGATGGGGGCGGCGACAACCGGGGCCAGTACCTGGGCGCCGGCGGAGGCGATGTTAATGATTCCCAGGTCGCGAGCGGCGTCGCCGGAACTGGGCAGCACCTGGGTGACCAGCGCGAAATCCACGCTGGTGAAGGCGCCGAAGCCGATCCCGAGGATGACGGCGCCGACGATCGCACCGACCCAGTTCTGGGTGAGCGCCAGGTCGAGCGCCGCCAGCCCCGTCACCAGCGCCGCCACGATCACGAAGGGCTTGCGCCGTCCCAGCCGGTCGGACCAGATGCCGCCGGACACGGTCGAGCCGAACACGGCGACGGCGTAGATGCCGGTGAGGATGAAGACTCCGGTAGCGGCGGCGTCGGCCTCCATGCCGACCGCATCCATGAGGTAGTAGAGCAGGTAGAGCGTCCCGGTGGAGTTGCCCAGGTTGACCAGGAAGCGGGTCAACCACGCCCAGCCGAAGTCCGGGTGGGAGCGCAGCGGTGGCACGAAGCCGGCGAGGATGTGCCGCAGCGACGGGCGCGGGGCGCCGTCGGGCAGCCGCAGGTCGCGGGCGTTGAGTACGTGCGGGATGCCGAGGACGACCACTAGCACGGCCAGCACCAGGTAGCCGGTGCGAGTGCCACCCGCCGTGGCGGCAATGCCGGCGCCCATCACCAGGCCGGCGGTCTGTGCCACGCCGATGAGCCCGGAGACGAAGCCGCGGCGGTCCACCGGCACCTGGTCGGTCACCGAGGCATTCAGGGCGGCGTAGGCCGCGTTGAGGAAGCCCTGCACCAGGCACCAGCCCAGGATCATCAACGCCACCGAGTCGGCGATGGCCAGGACCACCAGTCCGACGGTGCCCAGGGTCAGGCCGCCGGCGATCCAGGGCAGGCGGCGGCCGAAGCGCCCGGAAGTGCGGTCTGACAGGGCGCCGAAGACCGGATTGCCGAGCGTGGACACCAGCGCACCCAGGCCGGTGACCAGGGACAGCACCGCCTCCTTGTGGTCGGGGGCGAGCTGGGCCGCCTGCAGCCCGAGCAGCACCTGAATGGGGCCGAACCAGGCGGAGAACAGTCCGAGCATGGTCAGCGTCAGTGTGAGGGACCAGGTGCGGGGAGGCATGTGTTCGGGGGCGGCTGCGGAGGCGACGCCGCGCGCGGTTAGCGTTGGCATGCGGGCAATCTAGGACGACGACGTGGCGGCATGGTCCGGGACGGGCCGCGGGTGCCGGGTCGAGACCGTCGTGCAACGGTCCTGGAGCCGGACGGCGGCGGGGCCGCCGTCACCGTGAGCGTGTTCCGACGGAGTCTCCGGTGCCGGCTGCGGCGCTAGCCCAGCGGCGTTCCCGTCTCCTGCGCCAACGCGGCCAGCAGCCGGTCCTGGAACTCGATGTCATTCACGCGCCGGTCGGGCTCCTGCGTGCGCTGGTGGTGCCAGTAGGCGCTGGTGTGGGTGCGCGGGTCATCGCCCAGCGCCAGCCAGGCCTGGGTGCGGTGCCCGGCCTCCAGGTCGTCCGGGGCGCCGGCGCCGCCCATGCGGGTGGGCACCCAGCCCGGGTCGACGGCGTTAGCCCATGTGCCCGGACGGAGCCGGCCCTCCGCGGCGGCCAGCGCCGTAACCAGCAGCTTGGAGTCCGAATACGACGCCGTTGGCCGCACGCCCATCCAGTCCAGTTCGGCCAGCCGTGCGGTGTTGAGTCGGCCGCCGCGGTGCATGCTGGAGGAGAGGTAGACGTGGCGCTGCGCGGGCACGAGGGCGGTGAGCAGGTAGGGGGCGATGACGTTGACGGCCAGCACCAGACGCTCGTCCATGGTGCCGGCGTTGTGGATGACGGCGTCCACACCTCCCAGGGCGGTCACCTGCTCGGCCACGTCCCGCACCTGGGCCCGATCGGCCAGGTCCCCGACGACGCCGGGAACCCATACCCCAAGCTCCCGACGCACCGCCTCCAGCTGTGCTTCGCGACGCACGTGCGCCACGACCTCTGCTCCGGCGTCCAGTAGGTCATGCAGAGCGCCCAGCCCCAGTCCGGTGCTTGTTCCGGTCACCAGTACACGTGTCACTGCGGCGCTCTCCGTTCTCCTCGGGCAAGTTGATGATCACGTTACCGCACCGCGGTCGGTCAGCCGGGGTCGTGGATGCTTGTGTCCCGCTATCGCGAGTATGGCCTCGGCGCCGACGTGGGCTGCGACCAGTACGGGCAGGGAGGCGGCGACGCCGGCCGGCGACACGCGGGAGGGCACGCCCTGGGCCCGAAGTGCGCCGCGGGCCCAGGCGCCGTAGCCGATTACCAGCGGTGCGGTTAGTGCCCCGGACACGTACCCGCCCCGGGCCGCGCACGCCGCCAGGTGGGCGAAGCCGTGCAGGCCCCAGGCCGCGGCCGCGTTCTGGAACCAGGCGGAGCGACCGCGGCTGCGGTATCCCGCCACCGAGGCGCCGACCCAGTGAATCCCGATCAGGGCGATCGCCAGACTCACATGCGTCTGACTCCACCCCTCGCGCCGCGCCCCTTCCGGAAGCGGCATCCATTCCGGCGCGCGGCGTAGCAGCCAGGCGGATGAGGCCCGGTAGGTGAATAGTTCCTCGCCGTCGTTGAGCAGATAGCAGGCGGCCAGCCCCAGCGCCGCCGCCTTGACGCCTTCGGGCCGCGTCATGAGGTGAAGCTCCGCCAGCGCCGCGCAGCCAGGTACCCGGCCCCATGCAGCACGACGCCGACGACGGGGAAGGCCGGAATGGTCCACCGGGCGGACTTCGGCTCGACGCCGTCGGCCCGCAGAGCCGCCTTGGCGAAGCGCCAGAACGGAAGCACCAGCGGGAGGGCGGTGGCGCAGCCGGGCGTGTAGCCGCGGGCCAGTGCTGCCGAGCCCAGGTGCATGAAGGCGTGCATGCCGTAGCCGTAGAGCATCGCCTGGTAGAAGCCCGAGCGCCCGCGGGTGCGGTAACCGTCCAAGGAGGCCGCCGCCATCAACACCCCCATCAGGCTCAGCGCCACATACACCTGGTCGCGCGACATCCCCCGCGTGCGTACGTCCTCGGGTAACAGTGGCAGGGCGTGCAGGAAGGGGTGACGGCGCCCGGGCATGGTCGCGTACTCCTCCAGGTCGTGAGCCAGCCAGGCGAAGAACAGTCCTGAAGTCGCCAAGTCAACTCTGTCCATGGGGCCTCCCAGGATATCGCTACCAATAGTTGCGCAACCTACAGTAGCGGAAGTGGGGGGCAGATGGAAGAATTGCGTGCGATCCGGTGACAGGATGAGGAGGACACCGTGGCGGGCAGGCCAGACGACACGGGTGAGGCGGGCCGACGGGCCGGGCTGCGCGCCGGCACCGCTCGGCGCACAGATGCGGGCCGCGGCGGACGCCCGCGCGACACCGCGCTGGACGAACGCATCCTGCGAGAAACCTTCACTCTGTTGACCGAGGTGGGGCTGCACGGTCTGCGCATCGACGCGGTAGCCGCGCGCGCGGGCGTCCCCAAGTCCACGATCTACCGGCGCTGGCCCTCCCTGGCCGAGCTCGCCGTCGACGCCGTCGACGCCGCCCTCGGGCCGCGGGAGTTCCCGGCGGGTAAGGACCCGCTGGCCGACCTCGCTCGCATCATCGTCCACACCTGGCGACTGCTCATGCGCCCGCCCCTGACGACGGCGCTGCCCGGCCTGGGTATGGAGCTCGCCGGGCACCCCCGGGCGGCCGCCGCGTACCGGGAGCGCGTGATCGCACCCCTGCGAGACGGGGCGATTGCCGCCGTCGCCCGCGCGGTGGACACCGGAGCGTGGAACGGACCGGACCCGGTCACCAGCGTGGACATGCTGGTGGGCACCTTCCTGTACCGGCTGACCTACCTCGGCCAGACCCCGGACCTGGACGAGGTGTTCCGCGTGGCGGAGTTGATTGCCGGACGAGCGCTGCCCGGGCCCGATGTGGCTTGAGCATACGTGTCGGAGGCAGGACGTATGCTGGCCCGTTGCGTCGAACACGAAAGGACGTGCCGTGGACGAGACAGTCAAGGATGCAGCGGAGGAACCAACCAGATCGGCGGTCGCCCTGGCTGACTTGCGCCCCGGCCAGCGGCTGCGCGGAGTGCTGCACGGGCGGGTGGTGCGGCTGGTGGCCGTGGATCCGATCGACACCGGAATGTCAGAGCTGTTCTACAGGGACGACGCCGGTATCGACGGTGCTCGCATGGTCACCGAGGCCGACGCGGCCGTATTCGAGCTCGTTGGCGATGCGGATACCGCCCCGCCCTTCGATGCCGATCCGGACGAGTTCCGTCTGGCCGCGGAGGCGCTGCGCATCAAGTACGCCGCCCTGTATGACCCGATGGCGGCCGTCAACGGTTCCGACGTCGACCCGCTGCCCCACCAGATTCGCGCCGTGTACGAGGAGATGCTGCCGCGTGTGCCCCTGCGCTTCCTGCTGGCCGACGATCCCGGTGCGGGCAAGACCATCATGGCGGGCCTATATCTGAAGGAACTCATCCTGCGCTCCGACTGCGAGCGGGCGATCGTCGTCGCGCCCGGGGGACTGGTGGAGCAGTGGCACGACGAGCTCTCCGGCAAATTCGATCTTGACTTCAAGGTCTTCACTCGCCAGATGTGCGATGACGCCCAGGGCCGCAATGTCTTCGCCGAGCATCCCTACCTGATCGTGCGCATGGACCAGATCTCCCGCGACGACGACCTCATGGAGCAGATCGGTGAGGTGGGCTGGGATGTCGCGGTGGTTGACGAGGCCCACCGCATGAGCGCCCACTACTCCAACTGGTCGGGCGACGTGACCGAGACTCGTCGCTTTCGCCTGGGGCGGGTGCTCTCGGAGAGGGCCCACAACCTGCTACTGATGACAGCCACCCCGCATGCCGGCAAGGAGGAGGACTTTCAACTGTTCATGTCGCTGCTGGACCGCGACCGCTTCGAGGGGCAGTTCCGTAGCGGCGTGCACCGCACCGACACTCGCGGACTCATGCGCCGCATGGTCAAGGAGGATCTGCTCACCTTCGACGGTAAGCCGCTGTTCCCGGAGCGGCACGCCTATACCGTCACCTACCGGCTCAGCCCCGCCGAGCAGGACCTGTACGAGCAGGTGACCGACTATGTACGTACCGAGATGGGCCGGGCCGAGCGGCTGATACAGGCCGGCGAGAGGAGGCGCGGAAACAACGTCGGCTTCGCGCTCACGGTATTGCAGCGGCGCCTGGCTTCCAGCCCGGAGGCCATCGTGCGTTCTCTTGAGCGGCGCCGTGACCGTCTGGAGCGCCGCCTGGTGGAGGTACAGCGCGGCCAGTACCCCACGGCCGCCTCCGGCGGCGTGCCGCCTGTCGGGGAGGCGCCGTCCTGGGAGGTGCCGCTCGACCTGGACCTGCCGGTCAGTTTCAACCTGGACTCCTTCGACGACCTTGACGACGAGGTTCCGTGGCTTGAGCGTGCCCGGTTCGAGGCGCAGGTCGACGAGGTCACAGACCTGGCGACCGCGGCCCAGACGGTCACCGAGCTGCGGGCCGAGATCACCATCTTGGATGGCCTCATCGCGGTGGCCAGGCGGGTGCGCGAGTCCGCTGAGGACCGCAAGTGGGCGCAGCTGCGCACCATCCTTAACGACCAGCTGCTCGCCAACCGTGCTGGGCCGCCGCGCAAGCTGATCATCTTCACCGAGCACCGGGACACCCTCAGCTATCTTCAGCGCCGGATCGCCGCCCAGCTCGGGAGGGCCGACGCCGTCGTCACCATCCACGGCGGAACCAGCCGGGAGGATCGCAAGGCCGCCCGCGAGGAGTTCACACACAACCCCGACGCCGTGGTGCTGCTGGCCACCGATGCGGCGGGGGAGGGGCTCAATCTGCAACGAGCGCATCTCATGGTCAACTACGACCTGCCGTGGAATCCGAACCGGATTGAGCAGCGCTTCGGCCGGATCCACCGCATTGGTCAGCGGGAGGTCTGCCACCTGTGGAACATGGTGGCCTCCGGCACCCGCGAGGGCGAGGTATTCACACGACTGCTGGAAAAGATCGGCCAGATGTCGCGTGCCTACAACGGCAACCTGTTCAATGTGCTCGGGGACTCCGGCGCCTTCGAGGAGCGCTCCTTGCGCGAGTTGCTCATCGAGGCCATCCGTTATGGGGACCGGCCGGAGGTCAAGGCGGAACTGGATCGGGTGATTGACCGAGGCGTGTCCACCGGGCTCAATGAGGTACTTCAGGAGCGTGCCCTGCACCCAGACATGTTCTCAACCCTTGATTTGAAGGGGGTGCGCGCACGCATGGAGCAGGCGCGTGAGCGTCGCCTCCAGCCCGGCTACATCGCCGCGTTCTTCATCCCTGCCTTCCGGCGCTTGGGCGGGCGCATGAGCCGCCGGGAGTCCGGCCGGTACGAGATCGGCCGCGTGCCCCCGCGCCTGCTGGGCCTTGCCCGCCGAGCCAACCGGCTGGACCCGCTGCCGGGCGCCTACGAGCGCGTCACCTTCGAGCTGGAGCGTATGCACCCCGAGGGCCTGCCTCCGGCTGCGCTGCTCGCTCCGGGGCACCCGCTGCTCAGCGCCGTGATCGAGGCGACCATTGCGGACCTGGGGACGTGCCTGCGACGCGGTGCTGTGTTCATTGACCGGCGCGATAAGCAGGCAGATGCCCCGGCACTGCTACATACGGTGGAGCAGCGCGTTACCGGCGTGGACCGACGTACCATCTCGCACCACTTCGACTACCCCTCACTCGGCGAGGATGGCACCTTCACGGTGACACCGGCCCCCGCCTACCTCGACTACGACCGGCCACGCCCCGAGGAGCATGAGGCCATTGCCCGTCTGCTTGATGCCGACTGGCTGCGCCACTCGCATGAGCGGGATGCGCGCGCCTGGGCGTACCGGGAGGGACTCGTGCCACGCCTGGAGGAGCTCAAGGCCCGGATAGGTGCGGAGACCGACCGTACCCGCGTCCAGGTACGCCAGCGCCTCCTGGTCGAGATCAACTACTGGGACAATCAGTACAACCAACTGGAGGCCCAGGAACGTCAGGGCAATATTGGGCGGTTGCGGGCGCAGACCGCCCGGGAGCGTGTCGAGAGCCTGGAGGCGCGCCTGGAGCGCCGCATGCGCGAGCTCGACGACGCCACTCACCTGGTGCCCGCACCGGCGGTCATACGCGGTATGGCGCTGGTGGTTCCAAGTCGGATGCTTGCCGGCCTGCTGGCCGACGCGAACGCGGTTTCGCAGACGCAGGCCCGCTTCGCTCGCGACACCCAGGAGGTGGAGCGCCGGGCCGTGGAGGCCGTACTGGCCGCCGAGCGGGCTCTGGGACGCACGCCGGAGGAAATGCCGCACAACAACCCCGGCTATGACATCCGCTCCAACGATCCCACGGGCGCCGTGTACTACCTGGAGGTCAAGGGACGCATCACGGGTGCCGACACCTTCACCATAACCACGAACGAGGTCGCCTTCGCCCGCACGCAGGGAGACCGCCACCGCCTGGCGCTGGTGGCGGTGGACCCGCGGGGACCGGCCTATGACCGGGTTTGTTACGTCTTGGGTGCGTTCACCCACCTGGAGCCCTCGGCCACAACCCATTCCTATAATGAGGTCTGGAATGATCACTGGAGTCGGGGAGGCCCGCCCTGCTGACCCGTTTCCGCCTCGTTTCCCCTCAATCCCGCCGCATCCATGCGGCAGAAAGTCATGCAGTGAACCTGACCCAGCCCGCAAAGAAACTCATCGAGACATCCCTGCCCCTGGAGGCCATCAACGACGCCTCGGTGCGAGAGAAGTCGATCCGCCACGGGCATCCCTCCACCCTGCACCTGTACTGGTCGCGCAAACCGCTCGCCACAGCGAGGGCCGTGCTATTCGCCCAGTTGGTGGACGATCCCGCCTCCCATCCGGAGCAGTTCCCCACCGTCGCCGAGCAGGACGCCGAGCGCGCCCGCCTGCACGAGCTCATGCGCAGACTGGTGGTGTGGGAGAACAGCAACGATGAGACGCTGCTGCGCCAGGCCCGGGCCGAGATTCGCAAGAGCAATAATGGTGAATTGCCCGCGGTGGTCGACCCATTCGCGGGGGGGGGGTCTATTCCTTTAGAGGCGCAGCGCCTCGGCCTTGAAGCGCATGCGAGCGATCTGAATCCGCTCTCCGTAATCATAAATAAGGCGCTGGTGGATATTCCGCCGCGCTTCGCCGGCCGGGAGCCCGTACACCCGGGCGGGGCCGAGCAGAATTTCTATCAGCGGGCCGAGGGTCTGGCCGAGGATGTTCGCCACTACGGGCAGTGGATGCGCGATGAAGCGCAGCGCCGCATCGGCCACCTCTACCCCAAGGTGACCGGGCCTGACGGCAGCGAATACACGGTCATCGCCTGGAAGTGGGCCCGCACAGTACGCAGCCCCAACCCCGCCAACCCCATCGAAACACCACTGGTCAACTCTTGGTGGCTGAGCAAGAAGAAGGGCCATGAGGCCTGGATCAAGGCCACCGTCCGCGACGGGCAGGTCCACTACGAGGTCATGCATGACGCCAATGGACCGCGTGGAAAGGATGATGGCACGATCAACCGCCGCGGTGCGGTCTCCGTAGCCGATGGAACACCAATCGACTTCGACTACATCCGCTCCGAATCGCGAGCAGGCCGGATGGGAACTCACCTCATCGCCGTTGTTGCTGAGGGACCCTCGGGGCGCCTGTACACGTCCCCAATGGTGTTGCACACAGAAGCTGCGCGGGTAGATCGTCCTGTCGGTCTACCTGATGCAGCCTTGCCCGTGCAGGCTCTTGGCTTCCGTGTCCAGGCTTATGGATTCAAACAATGGATTGACCTGTTTACGAACCGGCAGTTGGTGGCGCTGACTACACTGAGTGACCTCGTGGGGGAGGCGCGCGAGCGCGTGCTCGCCGACGCCCTTGCGGCTGGAACGCCGCCGGGGGAACGACTCAGGGACGGCGGCACCGGCGCCCAGGCCTACGCCGACGCGGTGGCCACCTACCTGGCGCTGGGCGTCAGTCGCACGGCGGATTACTGCAATGCGCTATGCACTTGGCACACGACCGGTGAAAAAATCACGCATCTGTTTACCCGTCAGGCGATTCCGATGACTTGGGACTACACGGAGGCGAACATCTTCTCAGGCTCCTCGGGAAACTTCCTCGGCCAGCTCACGTGGGTGGCTAAGGCCCTCGTCCACGCACCCGCATCCGCGGCCGGCGAAGCTAAGCAGGTGAGTGCCACGGATCGCGCTTACGACTCCCTGGTGATCTCCACAGATCCGCCCTACTACGACAATATCGGCTACTCCGACCTGTCCGACTTCTTCTACATCTGGCTGCGCCGCTGCCTGCACGATATCCACCCCGACGTGGTCGGCACCATGCTCACCCCCAAGGCCGAGGAGCTGGTGGCCAACCCCTACCGGCACGACGGCAAGGAGGGCGCCGCCAAGTTCTTCGTCGATGGCTTCAACTCGGTCTTCGCCCGTATCCGGCAGGGGGCCAACCCGGCCGTGCCCATGACCGTCTACTACGCCTACAAGCAGCAGGACGCCGCCGCAGGTGGCACCACCTCCACCGGGTGGCACACGCTGCTGGCGGGCCTCATCGACGCAGGCTGGGAGATTACCGCCACCTGGCCCATGCGCAGTGAGCTGGCCAACAGGCCCAGATCGCAAGGGAGCAATGCCCTGGCCTCCTCCATTGTGCTGGCCTGTCGGCCCCGCCCCGCGGATGCCCCCGCCACCACTCGCCGCGCCCTGACGGCCCAGCTCAAGGCGGAGCTGCCGGGTGCCCTGCGCACGCTCATGCAGGGCGCCGTCGCCCCGGTCGACCTGGCCCAGGCCGCCATCGGCCCTGGCATCTCCGTGTTCTCCCGCTACACCCGCGTGCGCGAGGCCGACGGCACGAATATGACCGTCAGCGACGCCCTAACCCTCATCAACGCCACCCTCGACGAGGTACTCGGCGAGCAGGAGGCGGACACCGACCCGGACACGCGCTTCGCCACCCGCTGGTACCGCCAATACGGCTGGGAGCAGGACAGCGCCGGCCTGGCCGACCAGCTGGCCCGCAGCTGCGACACCTCGCTCGGCGCCCTGGAACGCGGCGGCACCTTCCAGGCGCGCGGCGGCAAGGCGCGCCTGCTGTCCCCCTCCGAGCTGGACGGGCAGTGGAACCCGGAGGCCGACGACCGCATCAGCATCTGGGAGGCCACCGTGCGCCTGGCCGCCGTCATGAACAAGGACGGCGTGGAGCGGACCGCCCAGCTGCTCGCGCAGGCGCAGTCGCGCATCAGCCCGGACTCCATCAAGGAACTCGGCTTCCTCCTCTTCCACGAGGCCGAGAAACAGCACCACACCGAGGACGCCCTCCTGTTCAACGGCCTGGTAACCGCCTGGGCCGACATCACCGGCAAGGCACGCCGCCTCGCCGGGATACCCACCGCCATACAGGACGGCTTCAACATGAACGGAGAGGACTGACATGGCACTCAGCAACCGGGAATACGTCGGTCGCGCCTTCGAACTGCTAGCCGAAGGACTCATCGACACGGTCGATCCGGTCATGGCCCAGATCTTCGGCACCACCGACTGGCCCACCGCCTGGGCGGCCCGCGACGCCGCCAAACACGGGCGGCCCGCCCGCACCATGTCCAAGGACGACCCGATGGTGCTGCTGCGCGCCATCAACGAGCACGGCTACGAGTTCAAGAACGTGCTCTCCCGCGCCCAGCAGAGCTTCGCCTCCGAGCTGCGCGAGACCCGCAACCAGTGGGCGCACGGCGAGAAACTCAGCTCCGAGGACACCCTGCGGGCGCTGGACACCACCGAGCGGCTGCTGCGGGCCGTGGGCGCCGTAGACTCCGCCACCGACGTCCACAAGATGCACGCCACCCTGCAGCGCACCGTGTACGAGGCCCAGACCCGCCAACAGGTCAAAAAGGTCGCCAAGACCACGGTGAGCGGCAACGGCCTGCGGCCCTGGCGCGAGGTCATCCGCCCCCACCCGGACGTGGCCGGCGGCAAGTTCACCGCCTCCGAGTTCGCCGCCGACCTGCACCAGGTGGCCACCGGGCAAGCCGTCGGCAGCGAATACGCGGACCCGGTGGAGTTCTTCTCCCGCACCTACCTCACCGAGGGCCTGCGCGACCTGCTGACCCGGGCGGTACGCCGGCTCGGCGGCGACGCCGGGGCCAGCCCCGTAATCAACCTGCAGACGAACTTCGGCGGCGGCAAGACCCACTCCATGCTCGCCCTGTACCACCTGTTCGGCGATACCAGCGCCCAGAGGCTCCCGCAGGACCTCCAAGACCTACTGGCGGATGCGGGCAACCCCGATCCGGCCGGGCTCAAAGCTCACCGCGTCGCCCTGGTGGGTACCTACCTGCAGGCAGGCTCCCCGCAGGTCAAGGACGACGGCACCGAGGTACACACCCTGTGGGGCGAACTCGCCTGGCAGCTCGGCGGCCGCGAGGCCTACGACATCATCGCCGACGCCGACCGCACCGGCACCAATCCCGGCGACTCCCTGGGCACACTCCTGCGCCGGTACACACCCGCGCTGATACTCATCGACGAGTGGGTGGCCTACGCCCGCCAGTTGCTCACCGACAAGGAGCTCCCGGCCGGCGCCTTCGACACCCAGTTCACCTTCGCCCAGTCACTCACGGAGGTAGTGCGCTCCATCCCGGGCACCATGCTGGTGGTCTCCATCCCGGCGTCGGACTCCGGCCCGGACGGGCGCGGCAGCGACATCGAGATCGGCGGCGAGAACGGGCACCTCGCCCTGCAGCGGCTGCAGAACGTCATCCGCCGGGTGGCGGACCAGTGGCGCCCCTCCAGCCGGGACGAGTCCTTCGAGATCGTGCGTCGCCGCCTGTTCCAGGAGCCCGACGCCGAGGGCCTCCAGGCCATCCGGACCACCGCCCGCGCCTTCGTCAACGTATACCGCAACGCCCCGGCCCTGTTTCCCCGGGAGGCATCCGGGCCCGATGACGACTACGAGAAGCGCATCCGCGCCTCCTACCCGCTGCACCCCGAACTGCTGGACCGGCTATATGAGGACTGGTCCACCCTGGAGCGCTTCCAGCGGACCCGCGGCGTGCTCAAGCTCGTCTCCTCCGTGGTCCATGAACTGTGGGCCTCGCAGGACGCCTCACCCCTGATCCTGCCCGGCAACGTGCCCCTGAGCGCCACCACCGTCAACACCGACCTCACCCAGTACCTGGAGGACCGGTGGAAGCCCGTCATCGACTCCGATATCGACGGCCCGGCCTCCACCGCCCAGGCGATCGACAACGAGCGCACGAGCCTGGGCTCACGCTTCACCACACGGCGCATCGCCCGCACCGTGTTCCTCGGGGCGGCGCCGCGCACCAGCTCGGCCCACAAGGGGATCGACAAGCCCTACGTGTGGCTCGGCACCGCCGTACCCGGGGACGTACTGGGCAATTTCGGCACCGCCGTGGAGGCGCTGGCTCAGCGCTCCACCTACTTCTACCAGGACCAGGGACACTACTGGTTCGACACCAGCCCGTCCTTGACCAAGACCGCCAACGACTACGCCGAGCGGCTGCGCGAGGACGAAGAACTGGTATGGAACGAAATCGTCCGGCGCCTGGGCGGCCAGGACCGTGCCCGCGGAGCCTTCGACCGGGTGCACCTGGCACCCGCCTCCAGCGCGGAGATCCCCGACCTGGAGGAGGCCCGGCTCGTCGTCGTTCATCCCCGTCACGCCCGCAGCAAGCAGGACGGCCCCGACTCGCCGTCGCACCGCTGGGTGCACGAGGCAATCGAGTCCAGGGGAGCTGCTCAGCGCACGCACCGCAACGCCCTGGTGTTCCTGCTGGCCGACGTCGGTGAGCTCGCCTCCCTGGAGGCCGCCACCCGTAGCTACCTGGGCTGGAGGCAGGTGCAGGCAAAGGCGGAATCACTGAACCTGTCGGCCCAGCAGAACCAGCAGGTCAGCGAGGAACTGGCCCGGCTGAACCAGACCGTCGAGGACCGTCTGCGCGGCACCTATCAGTGGGCGCTCTACCCCTACCAGCCCGTCGCCACCGTCCCCTTCGAACTCGACGTCACCAGGATTCCCGACTCCGGCAGCGGCTCGCTGGCCGAACGCGTCGGCGTGAAGCTCCGCCGGGAGGAGCAGCTCGTCACCGAGCTCGGCGCGCCCTTCCTCGGAGTCATGCTTCACAGCGAGTTGAAGGAAGTATGGGAGCGGGACGGCGAACTCAGCGTGGGGGAGCTGTGGGGGTACCTGACCCGCTACCCATACCTGCCGCGGCTGGTCCGCCGCAGCGTGCTGGATGACTGCATCCGCCGCTCTGTTGACGCGGTTCTCGTCGGGGACGAGCGCTTCGCCATCGCTACCGGCAAGGACCCGGAGAACGGAAGGTACCGGGGGCTGATAATCCCGCCCCAGGCCGACGCCCACATCGAAGTCACCGACTCCACGCTGCTGGTTGACGTAACCAAGGCGCAGCAGCAGCTCGACGCCGACCGGGCCGCAGTGGCGGCGTCGGCGACAACTAAGCGCGCCCCGGCCGCGTCGTCGGACGAAGCAGGGCAGACGCGAGCGGACCACGGCGACGCATCAGGATCCAGTCACAGCACCGCCGGGGGACTCTCCGGCGGTGCGACTGCTACCGAATCCGGCATGGAAGCGGTGCCGACCCGGTTCTTCGGATCCGTCACCGTGGATCCGGAGCGCTATGGGCGCGACATCGGCACGGTCACCCGCGAGGTGATCGACCGTCTTGCCGGCGCAGGCGCACGGCTCAAGATCACCATCGACATTGAGGCCACCAAGCCCGGCGGGTTCCTCGATGCCGACGTACGCACCATCAGCGAGAACGCCCAGACCCTGAAGTTCGACTCCCAGGGCTTCGAGGCTGAGTGACAGGAGGACGGGGCGAGACAGCAGGCAGGCTCAGGAGCCGGACCGGTCAGTCGGCGGCGGTCATCGCGGCCGGCTGACTGGTCCGGGCACGGATCGTCGAATCTGAGGCCGAACTCAGGTCGAACCGCGAACACCGGCTCTTCGTGTTCGGGGGGTGTGGTGGTGGAAGGGCAGAGAGCACGAGTGCTGGCTGGTGTACGTCCCCGCGGGTGCGATGAGCGGGGAAGGGGAGTCCCTCCTCGGACGCGGTAGGCAGCATTTGAGGAGGCCGGAGGCCCTTCTCGGGTTCGCCAGAACAGACAACAAGCCACACCACAGGCTCGAAGAGCCAGATTGATGCCACTTTTCCATCCCGGAAAACCGCAGACTAATTTCATTGTTTTCCCAGATAAGGCGCCCGCCGTATCGAATTGGTGAAATCTCCCACATGCGCTTGAGTGGCGTACTACATTTCCTTCCAGGTGCCCGGCCGGCACCGTTCAGTCAATACGTCGTCAACGCTCACATATGGAAAGAGGCTGCCATGTGCACGGGAATCAGGTTCACGGACAGTCAAGGCAACATGTACTTCGGGCGCAATCTGGACTGGAGCACGTCCTATGGCGAGCGCATCGTAGTCGTCCCCTCGGGCTTCATGATCCGTTCGGCGTTCGGCGAGGATGCTCCGGCCGCGCACGCGGTGATCGGCATGGGCATCGTCTTCGAGGACTACCCGCTGTACTTCGACTGCGGCAACGACGCCGGCCTGGCCGTCGCCGGGCTGAACTTCCCCGGCTACGCCTGCTATCAGGACGGGCCGGTGGTCGGCAAGACCAACGTGGCCGCCTACGAGTTCCCGCTGTGGATCGCGGCGAACTTCACCAGCGTCGATGAGGTCGAGGCGGCACTGGTGGAAACCGCCATCGTGGCCAAACCGGTCAGCGCTAACCTCGGCGTCTCCCTGCTGCACTGGATCATCGGCGATGGGCGGCGCAGCATCGTGGTGGAGTACATGAAGGACGGCATGCACATTCACGACAACCCGGTCGATACTCTGGCCAACCAGCCCACTTTCGACTGGCACATGGAGAATCTGCGCACCTTCATCACCGCCAACGGTGATATGCCGGACGCCGCCCACTGGCGCGACGCTGAACTCTCCCCATTCGGTTCGGGTGCCGGCATGCGTGGAATTCCCGGCGACTATTACTCGCCGTCGAGATTCGCCAAGGCGGCATTCCTAAACGCCCATTACCCGGTTAAGGACAATGAAGTGGAGAACGTCTCCCGGTTGTTCCACACCCTGGGCAATGTCTCCATGGTGGATGGGGCCGCCCTCATGGCCGACGGCGCCTACGAGCGCACGCTGTACACCGGCTGCTTCTCGGCCCGCACCGGCACCTACTACTACTCGACCTATGACGACCCGGCACTGCGGTGCGTGAGCCTGGCCGACTGCGTGGGTGCCGATGCGACCGACCTCCTGGAGCCCGAGCCGACGGTGTGGCGTCCGTAATGCGCCTTCTGGGCGCTGCTTCGGTCCGGACGCATACGCTAATCTCCACGCGGCGGTGCTAGTTGCCGCGAGCGACGTGATCGCTCCGGTTCCGTGGGGGAGGTGTTTCAATGCGTGCGGGTACCAACCTGGTGGATTTGGGCAAATACAACGCAAACGTCGTGATTCATGCGTTGCGCTGTCTGGGTGCCTGCAGCCAGCGTGACATCGCTGCCGCCACGGGACTGTCGGCACAGTCGGTGTCGGCGATCGTGCGGGGCCTGCAACGGCAGGGCCTGCTCAGCGAGGTCGGTACGGAGATCACCGGGCGGGGGCGTCCCCGCGTCCTTCTCAATATCGTTGGCTCGGCGCGTATCGCTGTCGGCGTACACGTCGATCCGTCACTCATCACTGTGGTCGCTCTCGACCTCGGAGGACACGTGACTGGAGCGGCGTCATCGCGCCGTGTGAATCCCGATGATCCGCATACGACTATGGCCCGGGTCGCCGAGATGGTGCGCCAGCTTGTTCGTGAGCAGTCCCTTGATGAGCAGCGGTTGGCTGGGACGTGCCTGGCTATTCCTGGACCGTTGGATCCGACCAACGGCGCTCCGGACGGCCCTGCCTGGCTTCCTGGCTGGACCGCAGTGCCTCTGGGAGAGGTTCTGGGCGATCATCTGGGGATGCATGTGCCGGTGGTCAAAGACACCTTGGCTGCGGTGATCGGCGAGAACTGGGTCAGGGGTGGAGCCTTCCTCGACTCGACCATGGTCTTCGTCTATGTGGGGACGGGCACAGGCATGGGACTTTCGATCAACGGCGAGCCTGTGCGCGGCTTCTCAGGTAACAGTGGCGAGGTCGGGACCATGATGACGGCACTCGGCTCACGCACTCCTGGGGAGCACACGGGCATGGACAATGATCCTGCCTTTATTGTCGAACGCGCTCATACCCTCGGGCTTCAGCCAGAACCGCTTCCTCCGCGCACCGACTTCGACGCGGTCGAACGGCGTCTGGCGAGACTATGTGCCGCGGCGGTTGACGGGGATCGGCGTGCAGATGAGCTCCTGGAGGGCGCAGCATTGCGCATGGCGGAACTGGTCATGATGGCAGTGGAATTGCTCGATGCGGACACGGTCGTCTTCGGTGGGCCCTACTGGCGTCTGCTCGAACCCTGGTACGCCCCGGCGAGCCGTCGCGCCGTGCGGCGCCCGTCTGCCAGAGGGCCGCATCCGGTGTCGATCCTCTCATCGGCTATGGGGGATAACGTCGGCGCCGTCGGCGCCGCGGCGGTCGTTCACGACAACCTGTATGTGCCCCGTCCGCCCAGCTCCCCTAACTGACCTCGGGCGGCAACGAGTCGACGACTCGTGGTGCTCCCCGAAACGCTGGGGTCGGAGTCCCAAGTCCGTAACGCTCCTCGGCCGGGGTTGACAGTATTTTTTCAGAAGTTCAGACTAATGGGTGGCGGACATCACGATGAGGTGATGTGGGCGTCCGCGCGCGCAGCCGCGCATCGGTCTCGGCGGCGCCTGCAGGCGACCCGTGCCACACACCACGGAGGTATTGACGATGACGTCATCCATCACACGAAGAACCGCAATTACGGGCGCGGCGTTGGCGTCTACCGCCCTCGTACTGGCGGCCTGCGCATCCCGCGACCAGTCAACTACCAGTTCCACCTCAGGCGCCGTGACCCTAACTATCATGACGAACGCGATCGCAGGCGGGAAGAACGCCGCGGAGGCCGACTGGATCGCAGACTGGGTGATTCCCGAGTTCACAGCCGCCCAGAAGGAGGCAGGCAGATCGGTCCAGGTCGTCTTCGAGGCGCAGGGGGTCGACGACGAGGACTACAAGACCAAGGCCGCACTGGACTTCCAGTCCGGTAAGGGCGCCGACATCGTGGGACTGGATGGGATCTGGATCGGTGAATTCGCCCAGGCCGGATACATCAAGCCGCTGGAGGAGATCGCCGGAGACGCCATGACGGCCTGGGACGGATGGGAGCAGATTCCCGAGGCGGTCCAACAGGCCGCATCCTTCGAGGGTCGACGCTACGGCGTGCCGCAGGGCGCCGATGGACGCGTCATCTACTACAACCGGAACATCTTCGAACGAGCGGGACTGCCCACCGACTGGCAGCCAGCATCCTGGGACGACATTCTCGAGACCGCGCGCACGCTCAAGCAGCGGGTCGACGACGTCGTCCCACTCCAGCTCAATGCCGGAACCGCCATGGGGGAGGCCGCCACCATGCAGGGGTTCCTGCCCATGCTGGTCGGCACCGGACAGGCGATCTGGGACGATGGCATGTGGGCCGGGGATACGCCAGGCATGCGGCAGGTGCTGGACCTGTACAAGACGATCTATGTTGACGAGGAGCTCGGCGACCCCATCCTCCAGCAGGAGGCCTCCGGACGTGACGCCTCCTTCCAGGAGTTCGCCGAGGGACGCATCGCCATCCTGCTGGAGGGTGACTACTTCTGGCGCTCCGTCATCAACCCCGACGAGGCGGTCGGCACTGCACCCATGGCCGACCGCGACACGTTGGTCGGTTACGCCAAGATCCCCGCCGTGACCCCCGGCGGAGGCATCAACGGGCAGGACTTCGTCTCCATGTCGGGCGGCACCGCGAGAGTGCTGAACCCGAACTCGGCAAACCCCCAGCTCGCTTGGGAGCTACTGGCTTTCATGAACTCCCCGGAGGCCTTCAAAGCCCGCGCGGAGGGAACCTTATCTATCTCGCCGCGCGACGACGTCAATGAGCAGTTGCTCGCCTCCGACCCGATGCTGTCATTCGTCTCGGAGGAGGTCCTGCCGATCACTTCATACCGCCCCGGACTCGCGGAGTACCCGGAGGTATCGGTGCTCCTGCAGCAGGCCACGCTCGACGTGGTCACCGGCACCAGTGTCGATGAGGCCATGGGCAGCTATGTGACGGCGCTCGAGGGCGTTGTAGGTGCCGACGCCGTAAGCGGGGATTGAGCCCATGGCACAGACGCGGACCGGACGGCGGCGGCCGCGCAGACGGGCCGAGGACATCGCCGGCCTGGGGCGGGGGCGCGCCACCTTCTTCGTCGTCCCCGCCCTGGTCCTGATCGTGCTGTTCCTGTTGTTCCCGGCGGTGTGGACCATCTACCTGGGTTTGACCAACTACCGGCTCACCGGCCTGGCCGCGGCACACACAGAGTTCGTCGGGCTGGGCAACTACTTGGCCACGTTACGCGATCCCGCGTTCTGGAACTCCCTGCGTCTGACCGTCGCCTTCGTCGCATTCTCCGGCGTCATCGGTCAAACGGTTGTGGGCTTCACGCTGGCTTGGTCCACCCGCCGTATCGCCGGCTGGGCGCGAACCCTCCTGGAGTCGGTGGTGCTGGCCGCTTGGGTCATTCCCGGCTCGGTCGTCTCCTTCCTGTGGATAGCGCTGCTCGACCGGCGCGGCGGCACATTGAACGCATTGCTCAACATGCCGGGAAAGGCGTGGCTCATCGAGCATCCGCTGGCCGTCATCATCATCTTTAACATCTGGTGCGGCACCGCATTCTCCATGCAGCTGTTCTCCTCTGCCCTGTCGGCAGTGCCGCCCTCACAACTGGAGAGCGCGCAAATGGCGGGCGCCTCCGGCTGGCAGCAACTGCGCGACGTGGTCCTACCCACGATCAGGGGACACATTTTGACGAACACACTCATGATCACCCTGTGGACCTTTAATACTTTCACCCCTTACCTGCTCACCGCCGGTGGTCCGGCTAGCAGGAGCGAGATACTGTCCGTATACATCTATAAGACCTCTATTCCAGGCGGTCAGTTGGGTCACGGTGCCGCCCTGTCCGTACTTATGCTGCTGATCAACCTGGTCATCGCCCTGGCATACATGCGTGTGGGAAGGGGGCGACAATGAAGTTCGCGCGACGGATCATCTTCACCACGGTGCTCGCCGTCGTCGGCGTGTTTTTCGCCCTGCCCCTAACCTGGTTAATACTGGCACCGTTCGACGGCCACCCGACAATGGCGGTGAAGTGGCCGCGGTGGACGCTGTCGAACTTTCGTCGGCTGCTGGACAATCCCTACGCCATGGGATCGATCAGGAACTCGCTCATTATTGCCTTGGGCACCATGGCGGTGGTGGTCGTGTTGGGCACACTGGCTTCCTATGCGCTTTCCCGAGTGCGCATACCAGGACGCGACGGCCTCCTGTACGGCATGCTGCTGCTTTCCTCCATCGTCACCGGTACCGCGGCCATGGTACCCACATTCCAATTGATGAATGCCATCGGGCTCATCAATACCCACACTGGCGTCATCCTGGTTCTGGCAGGTGGACTGCTGCCGACAGTCGTGTTCATTCTCAAGGACTTCATGGACTCCGTTCCTAAGTCCTACGAGGAGTCCGCACGCCTGTGCGGCGCCGGTCCCGGAAGGATCCTCGCCGACGTCGTCATTCCCGTCGCCAGGCCGGGCATAGCCTTCGTGGCGATCTGGGCGGTGGTGCAGGTCTGGGGCAACTTCCTCGTCCCCTATCTGCTGCTGCGCGATCCGGGTAGTCAGCCGGCCGCGGTGGTCATGTACACATTCTACACCGAGTCCGGGCAGGCCGATCTACGGCTCATCTCCGTGTTCGCCCTGGTGTTTGCGGTCCCCGTCCTGCTCATCTACTTCTTCGTCAACAGGCGATTCGGCTTCCGCTTCTACGGGGGGATCAAGTCATGACGTCCACGATCGAAATGCGCGGGCTGGTCAAGCAATACCCCAACGGCGTGCGGGGCGTCGACGGAATCAACCTGTTGATTCGGGAGGGGGAGTTCTTCGCGCTGCTGGGACCGTCCGGTTGCGGGAAAACCACCCTGCTGAGAACCATCGCTGGATTGGAGACCATCACCGAGGGTAGCCTGCACATCGGCGGCGTCGACATGACCGACACCGAGCCGGGAGAGCGAGGCGTGGCCATGGTGTTTCAGGACTATGCCCTCTTCCCCCACATGAATGTCCTAGACAATATCGCCTACCCGCTGCGGGTCCGCAAGGTATCCAAGACCGAGCGCAGAAGGGTTGCTACGGACACGGCGGGAGAGCTGTCCCTGGATGGCTTGCTAGACCGTCGTCCCGGTCAGCTGTCGGGCGGACAGCAGCAACGCGTCGCCCTGGCAAGGGCCATCGCCACTCGCCCCGAGGTGCTTCTCCTCGATGAACCCCTGTCTAACCTTGACGCCAGGCTGCGCCTCGAAGCCCGCACCTTTCTCAAAGAGCTGCAACGCGATCTCGGCATCACCTCCGTTTTCGTCACCCACGACCAGGCCGAGGCCCTAGCCCTCGCGGATCGCATCGCGGTCATGAAAGACGGGAGGATCCAGCAAGTCGGCACTCCCAGGGAGATCTTCCACGCCCCCGCCAATGAATTCGTCGCCTCGTTCATTGGCGCCCACCCCATGAACCTCGTGGCGGGAGTCCTACGCGGCGGGCGTATCGCGTCAATGGGCACAGTGATCCCTGCCCCTGGGGCGGCCGCCCATGCGCTGCCCGACGGGGCACATGTCACCTGGGGAGTGCGGCCGGAGTACGTCGACTGGACGCCGATCCCCGCCGGTTCCACGGAGGATTCACCGCTGTCGCCCGACGACTCGGCGACCGCGATCGGGGCCGTCGCCGGCAATGTGTACACCGTGGAGAATCTGGGCGCCAACACCCTGCTCACCATGCGCGCCGGGACGGATCGCCTACAGGCCGTAGTCGGGGAGGATCCGCTACCGGAACCGGGACAACGCTGCTGGTTCACCTTCCCAATGGCGAAGATCCTCGTCTTCGACACCGACACCGGCACACTAATCGGAGGAGGACAGCGATGACGCAGCACGACAACGCCGTACCGACCGCCATGTGGATCATTCCCCACACTCATTGGGACCGGGAGTGGTACGAACCACATGACGTGTTCCGGGCGCGCCTGATTCCCGTCATTGACCGACTACTGACGCTCCTTGACGACGACGAAGAATACCGTTTCACCCTCGATGGGCAGACCGCCATGGTCGAGGACTATCTGGCCATCCGTCCCGAGAACGCCGGTAAGCTGCGTGCGGCCGTCACCCGCGGACAACTGGCGGTGGGACCGTTCGCGATACTCATGGACGAATTTTGCTGCGACGGTGAGACCATGGTGCGCAACCTTGAACGAGGCATTCGCGCTGCCCGCGCCATAGGCGGAGAGATGCGGGTCGGATACCTTCCCGACATGTTCGGTCATGCCGCCCAGATGCCGCAGATTCTCAAAGGATTCGGCCTGACCGACGCCGCCCTGTGGCGGGGGGCGCCAGCGGCGGTTGACACCGACGCGTTCAGGTGGAGGGCCCTGGACGGCTCCGAGGTCCGGGTGGAGTACCTGTGGGACGGGTACGGTTCGGCGCTGAAGCTGTTCGATCCGCCGGACAGGGTTGATCGGCTCGTGGCGGAGTATTTGCGGCTACATGTTGCCCGTTTCCGCGGAGACCCACCTGCGGGAATGTACGGAACCGACCACATGAGTCCACGCGCGGACCTGTGCACCCTGGTACGCGATCACAATGCGCGCTGCCCTGACACCCGTCTGGCCTTGGCGACCCTGAGCGAGGTGATAGTCTCGCGTTCACACGACGCCGCGCACCTGCGACAACTACCACTGGTGAACGGTGAACTGCGCTCACATGCCCGAGGGAATATCCTGCCCGGCGTATTGTCGATAAGAACTAACCTCAAGGCGGCCATGGCGCGCGCGGAGCGGGACCTCGTCACGGCCGAACGCCTCGATGCCGCGGTTGGCGGCTCCTCCCGCAGGACGCTGTGCGAGCGCGGTTGGGGTCTCGTGATTGAATCCTCGGCCCATGACTCGGTGACTGGTTGCGGCTGCGATGAAACAGCGGAGGAGGTGCTCACCCGTCTGCATGTAGCTGCGCACACCGCACGCGGGGTCATCGACATCGCGCTCCCGCGATTGGCGCGTCGCCTACCGGCAGGCGCCGTGGCCGCCTTCAATCAGTCCGGCTGGGCGCGGACGGTCCAGGGAGAAGCCGTGCTCGATGTAGGTGCGGATGCAGTCCCAAAGGGAGCCCAGTTCATCGAAGCACTGCCCACAGTCGTCGGTGACGAAAGGCTGCCAGCCGCAGACGTACCCCGGATACTGCGGCGGATCCACGGAAGAGAGCTATTCGGCTACACCATATGCGGCTATCACTTCCCAACGCCCGACGAACTCGTCTTCGAGGTTTCCCGCAACGAGAGTGATGCCTTCGACCGCGACGCCTTCGCCCAAGAGCTTCGTCGTCGGCTGGCGGGAGTTGGGACCGAGGACTACTGGCACGTCGTCACGCGCGCCGCGCCAGCCTGCAGAGTCCTGCTGGCGGGCCACGCGTCCGGAATGAGCGCGGCCGTATTGGAAGCCGACGGCGGCGTCGAACATCCGGTGTGTGTCTCGGAACGTCGTCTGGACAACGGCCTCGTCCGCGTTGACGTCGACGACGACGGCCTGGTCGCAGTCACGGACCTCCCCAGTGGGCGCACGGTCACCCGCGCCCTCGATCTTACCGATGAGGGGGACCGGGGAGACTCCTACAACTATGGCCCCGTCCGGTCCGGCGCAGTCACCAAACCCACCCGTGTTGATATCGAGGTTGAGGAGTGGGGCCCGCTGCGTGGCAGGATCCGAATTCGTCGTGTCTATCGCCTGCCGGTCGGGTTGGACGCCGAGGGGAGGTCCCGCAGTTCTCAGACCCGTGACCAGGTGATCGACACGCGGCTCGAGATCCGCGCAGATGAACAGTTCCTGCGGGTGCGTACCAGTTTCGTCAATGTGGTGGGCAGCCACCGGTTACGCATCCATATCCCCACCGAGGGACGGGGCCTGGTCGGCTCTGTTGCCGCCGGACAGTATGGTGTCACCCGCCGCGCACGCGTCGGTGAGGGGGGCTGGGGTGAATACCCCATTCCGACCTTCCCGGCTACCCGCTTCGTTCATGCCGGCGAGGTCGCGGTCTTCACCGACCGGCCGATGGAGTACGAGGTGGTAACTCCCGCCGTCCGTGCCGAGGTGCCCAATCGGCCCGACGAAATCGCACTGACACTTCTGCGCGCCGTCGGACTCATGAGCGTCAATCTCCACCCTCTGCGCGATGAACCCGCAGGGGCGGAGCTGGCCGTACCCGGCGCTCAATACCTGGACACGGCGGTGACCACCGACTTCGCCGTGGACCTGTCTTGTCCCGACTGGGAAGATTCCGACGTCATTCGCCATTCGGACGAATTCCGTCTGGATCCGGTATGTGTCGTCGGGACTGGGAGGGAGGCCCCGGGAACGGTCATGCCACCCATGACCACGCACGGGCGCGTAGCCCTGGAGTCTCTGCGTCGTCTCGACGACGGCGTTCTGGAAGCTCGTCTGGTCAATTACCAGCACCATCCGGAACCGCTACGGGCGCGCGCCGCGGGAGAATGGGATCAAACCGATCTGACCGGGGCGGTGACGAAGGAGAAGGTCCCCCTGTGGGAGATGACCGTGCCCGCTGCCGCCATCCTCACACTACGCCGGCGTCGGGATACCCAGACGGCCGACGCGGCGGCGCATGACAACTCATAGGACACGAAGCAGGAGATAGGACCATGACGGTGCTACGACACACAGAGCTGCACCCGACGCTGGCGGACCAGGCCGCCGACCGCTACCTGCAGGTTCCTTTCGAACTACCGCGGCAGGTCGACTCGCTGGAGATCACCCTTGATGTGGATGGTGACGACGGCACAGCGGTGATTGATCTGGGCCTGTTGGGCCCAGACGGACTGCGAGGCTGGTCCGGAGCGGCCAGAACCGAATGCGTCATAACCCAGGAGGACGCCACTCCCGGTTACCTGCCGGGTCTGAAGGCGGGCAATTGGGCGGTGCTCATGGGACTGCATCAACTGCCGGCCAACGGAATCGACGTGTCAGTCACAGTCGTTACGCCGGCAACCACCAGTCCGGAGCACGGCCCGCGGGAAGCCCCCGTTCGGCGTGTTATGCGCGGCAGCGACCGTGGACTGCCCGCCCCGCCCGGTCTGACCTGGTACGCGGGCGACACACACAGCCACAGCCTCCACTCCGACGGTGAGTTGTCATTGTGGGAACTCGCCAACGAGGCGGTCAGATCGGGGCTGGACTATCTGGGCTGCACCGAACACAACACGGTGAGCCACCACAGGCATCTCGATTCGGTGGGACAACGCCACGGAGTTACTCTGATTCCCGGCCAGGAAATAACCACTCACCGCGGACATGCCAACGCCTGGGGGCAGATCGGGACCATCGACTTTCGTCAGGAGGCTGCTTCCTGGGTGCGGGAGGCCGAGCGCAGCAAGGGCTTCATATCGATCAATCACCCGGTCGATGGGGACTGTTCGTGGCTGTACCCCTTGCCGTCCGGGACGATCGGTGCCGAGCTTTTTCACGGATCTTCTTACCGGAATCCCACCAGTACGGCGCCCCTGGCTTGGGCGGCAGCGAGCGACAGGAGTAGCGTAATCGTCGGTGGCAGCGACTTTCACAACCGCTCCACCCCCTTGCGCCCGGGGATGCCGACTACTTGGATCGCCGCAGAGGAATGCAGTGCCGCGGCGTTGATTGATGCCATGGCAGCGGGACGTACCACGATCACCGGGACGGCACGATTGGTGAGTCCCGACGAGGCTCGGCCTAATCTCGCCGACTCTCCCGCACTGATAAGGCTCGGCGGTGTCGCGCACTATGGGGATGACGAGCTCATGGCGGTCGACGCGGTGGGAACGGTCCTGGTTGACCGGACGGGAGCCCGTTTGGTCATCGATGAGAACAGACAGGTGGTGCTGGCTCCGTACAGCCGTGGTCCGTTCCGCCTGGAAACCCCGGTCCGGACGATTGTTGCGCTGTGTGCGTGAGAGCCTTGTGCCGTGCTGCTAACCGCCGCGCTGGTACTGGCCTTCACCGTCGTAGTGGGCAGAAACGATGGGGCGCCGCTGTGCGCGCTCAACATCGGGGCCAACCCGGAGCGCCCCTGGGGCTCGGTCGCCATCCTCGCCGCTGTGACCGCCCTGGTCCCACTGGCGGGGACGGCGCCCGTGGCCGGCACCTATCGGGAGCTTCTGGGCGGCGGCGGAGTGCGTGAGCTCGGCACCGTGTTGTTGGCGGCGATCGTGACCCTGGGGGCCGCGACGGTCGTGCGGGTGCCCACGTCGGTCACGCTCGCCCTGGTAGGCGCCGCGACCGGGGTGCGCCTGGCAGGCGGAGGCGCGAACTGGCCACTCGTCGCACGGGTGCTGGCGCTGGCCGCCCTGGCTCCCGTGCTGGCCGGATTGTGCGCTCGCGCCCTCCTGGCCGTGCTGGCACGCCTGCGGCTGCCGGACGCCCACCGGTGGATGGGGTATGCCCGCAGCGGCGGGTTCATCTGCGTCTGCGCGGCCTATGGGCTCAATGACGGCCAGAAGCTGTTCGTGGTGTGGATGACCGCGCTGGGGCAGCCCGTGGGCGGTCCGGGCGGCGGCCCGGCGCTGCGCTTGATGGCGGCGGTCGGATCCGGGTTGGCCTTCGCCATCGGGGCTCGGCTCGGTCTGCGCGCTGCGGGCCGCGCCTGGCGGGTGGGCGTGTTCGCACCGAAGCCCTATCAGGTCAGCAATGTCCTGGTGGCCACGGCACTGGCGGTCACGGTGGGCGCCATTCTCGGTGCCCCGGTGTCGATGACTCAGGCCACGGTGGGTGCCCTCATGGGGAGCGTGCCCGGCGTCCAGTGGAGAAGACTGCGGTGGAACGCCGTCGGCCGGATCGCCGCCGCCTGGGCCTGGACCCTCCCGGTATCCCTGCTGTGCGGGGCCGGCGCGGCCATGCTGCTCGGTCATTGAGCACGGTGTCGCGCGGCGCGCACAATTGGGTACACGGAGGACGGATGCGGCATGGCAAGACTGTGGACGTGGCTACGGCGACCAGGGAGACGGCAGACTCTGGTCGGGGCGCTGTCGGCGCAGGCGACTCTCGCCATTGAGGGCGTCGAGTTCGCGCTGCGCGCATGCGAGGCGGACGCGGATCTGGACGCGCTGGTCGAGCGCATCGAGCAGGTAGAGCGCCAGGGAGACACGACTCGCCTGCAGTTCGTGCACCTGCTGTCAACACGCGTGGTGACGCCGCTCGACCGGGAGGACATGTTCCGCTTCTCCCGCTGCCTCGATGAGGTGCTCACCAACACTCGTGACTTCGTGCGGGAGACCCGCGCCTGGCAGATTCAGCCCGATGACCACTCGCGGACGGGCCTCGAACACATTCGCCGCGGACTGGAGCAGCTGGTCGGTGCCATGGACACCTCCTCCGGGCGCATCAACCGGGAGCTGTGCACCGCCGCCCGTAAGGAGGGCCGCCGGGTACGCGAACAGTACGACGACGGGCTGCGCCAACTGTTCGTGGAAGAACTGAACATGGAGGCGCTGGCCCGCCGCGAACTGCTCAGACGCGTAGACGTGATCGGCCTGAGACTGATCGAGGCCATCGACGCCGTCGTAGACGGAATTGTCAAACGCACCATTTGATCGCCTGCGCCGATTCACGATCATCCGCCGGGTCTGTAACAATCGCCTGCGTGAAGTCCTCCACCACGCCCGGCTCGGTTGCCGGCCCCGCCCCACTGCCGCCCGCGCCCGTCGACCTGCGCCTGGTCGTCACGGATATGGACGGCACCCTGCTCGACGGCGACGGCCTACTCCCGGCGGGATTCGCCGACATGGTTTCGCGGCTGCGCGCCCACGGGGTGCTGTTCGCTCCCGCCTCCGGGCGCCAGCTCGCCAACCTGCGCTCCGTGCTGGGTGAGCCGATCACCCACTCGCCGATCATCGCGGAGAACGGCACCCTGGTGGTTCAAGACGACGAGGTCATCCACTGCGAGACCATAACCGTGAGCGACACGGTTGCCGCCATCGACACCGCCCGCGACCTGGGCATCGACGGCTACAACGTCGGCGCCGTCCTGGCCGGGGTGGAATGCGCCTACATCGACCGCCAGGACCCGCCCTTCGTGGAAGAGGTCTCCCGCTACTACCGGGAGCTGGAGATCGTCGACGATCTACTCGCCGTGCCGCTGGACCGGACGCTGAAGGTGGCCGTATACGACTTCGACGACGTCGAGGCCGGCAGCTCGCAGGCACTGAAGGCGGCCGTGCCGGACGTGCAGGCCGTCGTCTCCGGCGTGCACTGGACCGACCTCATGCCCCGCACCGCCTCCAAGGGCCGGGCCCTGGCCGCCCTGCAGGCGCGCCTGGGCATCACGCCGGCGCAGACTGCCGTCTTCGGCGACTATCTCAACGACCTGGACATGTACGAGCGGTCCGAGCTGTCATTCGCCATGGCCAACGCCCACCCCGGCATTCAGGCCGTCGCCCACTGGACCGCGCCCGCAAACACCGAAGCCGGCGTCCTACGCACCGTCGACGCCCTGCTCCAGCGCCTGGCCTGAGCACCGCCGCCGGACGGGACGGTCGCGCGGGCCCTCAGCTTCCGCCCGCCAGCCCCCGACGCAGAGCATCGATCGCATCACTGCGGAAATCGCGCATCGCAGCCGACCAGGTGCAGTAGTCGGCGCCGTGATACATACCCGGCTCAACCCGCAGCTGCACCTGCGCGCCGGCAGCCCGCAGGCGTTCTGCATAGGCACGGTCCTCATCGAGGAACAGGTCCAACTCGCCAACGCCGATCCAGGCGGCCGGTAACCCATCCAGGTGCTCCCGCCGAGCCGGCACCGCCCAGCGCGCCGGCGCCCACCGGTCGGCCGGCTCGGCGACCGGACGCCCCAGGTAGGCGCCCCAACCTTCCGCGTTGCGACGGGCGGTCCACACGAACTCGCCGCGGCCGGGAATCTCGGCGCCACCGGCACCCGTGCGGTCATCCAACATCGGATAGATCAGCAGTTGGAAAGCAACCGGTACTCCCTCGTCCAGGGCGCGCTGAGCGAGCGCGGCCGCGAGCCCGCCGCCGGCGCTGGCGCCGCCGATCGCAATCCGCTCGGCGTCCACGCCCTCGGCCGCGGCCTCGGCGTGCAGCCGACGCAGAACGGTGAAGGCGTCGTCGAGTGCCGCCGGATAGGGGTGGGCGGGCGCCAGCCGGTAATCGACGGAGACCACCAGAATGCCCAGTTCCCGGGCGATGCGTGAGCAGAACAAGTGGTCCTGGGCGGGGGAGCCACCCACAAAGCCGCCACCGTGCAGCCACACGAGGGCGCCCGACGGCGGCGCCTCCCGCCGCGCATCCGGCTCGTACCGCCACACCGGCACTTCCAGACCGCCATCGACGACGACGTCACGGTGCCCCAGGCCGGATGGGAATACCCGCGCGGGCAGCCGTGAGGAAAGCAGGGAGGAGAAGTCGGTGGGCAGGTCCTCGGGCACTCCTGCCTGGCCCCGGCCAATCACCAACAGCGGCGCACGCAGCTCCCGGGCCACGCGGTTGAGTCCCGGTCCCAGCTCTCGGCGGCGCACCGCCAGCGCGCCGATGGCGCTCAGGGCGGCGATGGCGGCCGCGCCACGAGTGGCGCGAGCGGAGGGAGACATGCGGTTCTCCTTCAGTCCTCGTCCAGCAGGTGCTCGATATCGACGTCGGCCCGGCGGGTGGCGCGCAGGGCGTCGAGCTGACGACGCTCCTTCTTGGTGGGGCGGCCCGCCCCGCGGTCGCGAACGATCGCGGCGGGCGCATCCAGCGGGGTCGGACGCGGGGGAGAGAAGTCGGTGTAGGCGGTGCGGGCGACGGGTGCACCCACCCGCTTGACGAGGATCCGCTGCACGCGCAGCAGCCGGTCGAAGCCCTGCACGCGATAGCGGATCTCGTCGCCCACCTTCACGTGTTGGGAGGGCTTGGCGGTCTCGCCGTTGATGCGCACGTGGCCGGCGCGGCAGGCCGCGGTCGCGGCGGAGCGGGACTTCACCTGCCGCACGCTCCACAGCCACACGTCCACGCGCGCCGACGCCGGATCGTTTATGCCGGGAGCGCTCCGGCTATCGCTTCCGGCCGCTGGGCCCGACTGCGTATTCGCCACGTGTCCGATCCTAGGGGATCGGGCGTCGGGCCCAGGTGCCATTTCAACCGACCTCGGCACGTAACTGCTACCGACCTCGGCGAGATGCGCGGCGGCGGGGCAGGGCGGCACGCCCACGCGTCACCAGCCCGAGCCCGATCAGCAGCGCCCCGGCGGCACACACCAGCGTGTAGACGCGGTCGGCCAGCACCGTTTGTCCCACCCGGACACCAACACTGCGGACGCGCTCGGGCACCGAGACGGCGCCGTCGCCGCCGGCCGCGCAGTCGGTCAGTGCCGTGCGCAGGGCGGCGGCGTCGGCGTCCGGCAGCCCGAGGTCGTAGGCGGCCGCCACGCTGACGAACCGGCGCGCGTACTCACAGCGGTAACCGACGTCGTCGGGCCACCATCCGGGCCCGGTAGCGGTGGTCCAAGTGCCCGTCTCGGTGGAGCCGGCCGGGCACGTGGCCGGGCCGCAGTTGGACTTTTCCTGATTGGCCGCGCCATCCACCGCCAGCAGATTCAACGGATCATTGGCGACCAGCAGACGCCGGCGCTGATCCCACTGCCAGGCCCCGTGCGCGTACAGGTAGTTCAGCGGGATCACGTGGTCGATCTGAACGGCGTCGGAGGTGTCCTGCCCACGCTGAAAGGCGACCGTGGATCCGGTGTAGGGATCGTGGAGGGTGCCCGACCAGACCGTGGCGTCGGGGCAGACGGCCGCCCCCTGACCGCGCCCGGCTTCGATGTCCTGCGTGCCGTCCTCGCGGGAGAAGTCCGCGTCGGTCAGGTCCCGGGCCAGGATTTCGTTGCGGGTGTCGCAGCCATCCCCATCGACGTCCATCCACGCCTGGCCGAACCAGCCGGTGCGCGAACCCCCTTCACCCCAGGAGACGGCGGCGGGGGAGTCCTCCGGCAACGCCTCGAGCGCGTCCAACGCCTCCGCCGCGCCCAGCACGAGCCGCTCGCGCTCGTCCCAGGAGACAGCGGCCGCGGTTGGCGCATCCAGCGAACTCGCGGTATCCGCTGCCGCCGGGGGCGCGACCGCGCACGGAGTCAGGGCGAGCGCTGCCGAAAGCGCGCAGGCCGCCGGCGCCGTCCGGGCGGATCGGTGGAGACGAGGCAGCATGATGGGCGGGTTCCGCGGCCGGAGGCGGCTCAGGGAACGATGTAGCCGGCGGCGCGGAAGACCTCGTACCACTGCTCGCGAGTCAGCTCCAGGTCGGAGCCGGCGGCCGCGGCCTCGACCCGGTCTGGGCGGGTGGTGCCCAGCACCACCTGAATACGGGCGGGGTGGCGGGTGATCCAGGCGGTGGCAATCGCCTCCGGGGTCACGCCGTACTCGGCGGCCAGGCGGTCCACGACGTCGTTCAGCTCGCCGTAGCGCTCCCGGTTGCCCAGGAACGGGCCGGAGCCGTCACCGGACTGGAAGGGGGACCAGGCCTGAACGGTGGTGTTGGTCAGGCGGCAGTAGTCGAGGATGCCGTCGGTGCGCACCACCGACTGGTCGTGGCGCATGTTCAGGGCCACGCCCTCGGCGATCATGTCCGCATGCGTCAGGGACAGCTGCAGCTGGTTGACGAGCAGCGGCTGGTCCACGGTGGCGCGCAGCAGCTCCAGCTGGCCGCGCGTGTGGTTGGAGACGCCGAAGTGGCGCACCTTCCCGGAGGCGGCGAGGGAGTCGAAGGCGGCGGCCACCTCCTCCGGTTCGACCAGCGCGTCGGGACGGTGCAGCAGCAACACGTCCAGGTAGTCGGTTTGCAGCGCCTTGAGGGAGGCGTCGACGGACTCAAGGATGTGCTGGGCGGAGAAGTCGAACCAGCCCCAGCGGATGCCGCACTTGGTCTGCAGCACCACCTGCTCGCGCTCGGTGGCCGACCAGTTCAGGGCCGAGCCGAAGCGCTCCTCGCAGGCGTGGTCGCGGCCGTAGATGTCGGCGTGGTCGAACATGGTGATGCCCGCGCCGCGGGCGGTGGCCACCAGGTCGCGGATCTCGGCGTCGCTGAGCTCCTTAATGCGCATCAGGCCGAGGATGAGGTTGGAGGCGGTCAGGTCGGATGAGCCAATTGGTTGGATTCTCATACAAATACGGTACTTGACGGCCGCGGCTGTGCCTAGGGGCGGGCCGGCGTTGTCCACAGCCGGGCGCTCGCAGCCGCCGCGGACCGTGCCTGTGGACGCCGGTGGACGTCCGCGGGCACGAGCCGCGGGTCAGTCGGGCACGCCGGCGGCGGCCGCACGATCCAGGTGCCAGACCGTGGCCTCGCCGCGGGCGCAGGAGGCCGGGGCGGCGACGACGTCGGGGGCGGCCAGCCCCTTGGCCACCGCCTCGGTCTTACCGGCCCCGCCGGCCACCACCATGACCCGACGCGCCCGGTGCAACACGTCGAAGGTGAAGGACACGCGCTCGGGCGGCGGCTTGGGGGAGTCGCGCACCGCGATCACGTCCGTGCCGGTGGTGGGCGCGACCGGGTGCCCCGGGAACAGCGAGCACACGTGCGCATCCGGCCCCAGCCCCACGTGGACGACGTCGAAGCGCCCGTTGGCCGGGCCGTGCTCCCGCAGCGCCTCGGCCAGTGCGGCGGCCGCCGCGTCGACGGACTCCACCTGCTCGGGGCCAGGCAGGCGGTGCATATTGGCCTCCGGAATTCCGGCGGCTACCAGTCCCGTCACCTGTAGGTCGTTGCGGTCAGGGTGGTCGGCGGGCACGAAGCGCTCGTCGCCCTCCCACAGGTGCACCCGATCCAGCCCGTGCGCGGATGTGAGCCCGACGGCGGCGAGTGCGGCGGGCAGCGCCGCAGCGAGCGCCGCACCGCCCGATCCGCCGGTCAGGACCAGGTGGGCGACGCCCCGTTCGGCGGCGGCGTCGGCGAGCAGTCGCGCGGTCTCCGCGGCGGCGGTGGCGGCCGCCTCAGCCATGGAGTCGTGGACGACGACGGAGGGGAGGGGACGGGCGTCCGCGGCCGCGTTGACGGCGGCGGCATCGACTGTGGGCATCAGTGGATCCTTTCTTCCGCAACGGCGGCCTGGGCGGAGTCCTCGGCGAAGGTGGCCAGAACCTCCTCGTAGACGAGGTCCGGGCTGAGCCGGCGCAACTCCTCGCTCATCGTCGCCACCGGCTCGCGGCGGGCCATGGTCACGACCTGTGGGCGCTCGACGCCGGGGCGCGTGATCATCACCCGCTCGTGGTCCTTGCGCGTGATCACCAGGTCACCGGAGTCGGTGCGCACCGTAATGGTGGCGATGCCGGGAACCTCTGGGGCATCCACCCGCTCCACATCCACACCCAGGCGCAGCCGCAGCCAGCGGATCATCAGGGACACCGAGGCATTGTGCGGCTCGCCGGCGACGACGACTCCCCGGACCGCCCCGGCGCACAGCAGCGAGTCCAGGGTTGAGGCGACCATGGCGCGCCACAGGGTGATGCGCGTCCAGGCCAGGTCGATGTCGCCGCGCGTGTACTCGGGGGCGAGGGCCGCCAGGGCGGAGGACGGGTCCGGCTGAGAGGGCGTGTTGGTGATGCGGGTGGTGGCCAGGGCTCCGAGCGGGCTCGTGGCCGGGCGCACGGGCGGCGCATACGGCCACCAGGTCACCACGGGCACGTCGGGCAGGAGGAAGGGCACCACCAGGGTGTCGGCGTGGCGGGCCGCCTCGCCCTCCGGGAACAGCACCAGGGTCTCGCCGGCGCCGGCGTCGTGGCCGAGCCGGATCTCGGCGTCGAGATGGCCGAGGGAGCCGTCGGGACGGTGCCCATTGTGACGCCGGTCGTCGTCGGCGTCGTCGCTGCCGTTGGTCGGCGACACGACCGCCACCACGCGGCAGGGATGGTCCAGGCTGGCGCCGTGGGCGGCCACGAGGGCCTCCTCCAGACCGTCCCGGTCGGTGTCGATCACGAGGGTGAGCACGCGCGAACCGCTGCTGACACCCTCGGAAAGGAGGGTGGAGACGATCTCGTCGGTTGTGGTCTCGGTGAGGTTGATGATCATGAGCGCCTCCAAATGCGGCCGTCGCGGGCAAGCAGGTCATGGGCCGAGGGCGGCCCCCAGGAGCCGGGCCGATAGCCCTCCGGCACTCCGTTCGCGGCCCAGTGCTCGATCACCGGGTCGAGGATCCGCCAGGACAGGTCCACCTCCCGCTGCTGCGGGAACAGCGGGGCATCGCCGAGCAGCGCGTCCAGAATGAGCCGCTCATAGGCCTCTGGGGACTCCTCGTTGAAGGAGGCGCCGTAGCCGAAGTTCATGGTCACATCGCGCAGCTCCATCTGGGTGCCGGGAACCTTCGAGGCCATGCGCATGGTGATGCCCTCGTCGGGCTGAATGCGCAGCACGATCGTGTTCGCGCCCAGGCCGGCCGTGGCCGCGTCGGTGAAGGGCAGGAACGGTGGTCGCTTGAACACCACCGCCACCTCCGTGACCCGGCGGGCCAGCCGCTTGCCGGTACGCAGATAGAAGGGGACCCCGGCCCAGCGGCGGTTGGCTATCTCCAGCCGCACCGCGGCGAAGGTCTCCGTGTGGGAGTCGGCGGCCACCCCGTCCTCCTCCAGGTAGCCGCGCACGGGGACGCCGCCCTGGAAGCCGGCCTCGTAGCGGCCACGGGCGGTGGTCGCGTCCAGATCGAGGACGCCGGCCCGTTCCAGCTTGACGGCGGCCAGCACCTTCTCCTTCTCGGAGCGGATGGCGGAGGCGCGCATGGAAATGGGCTCCTCCATGGCGGTCAGGGCCAGCAACTGCAGCAGGTGGTTCTGGATGACGTCGCGGGCCGAGCCGATCGTGTCGTAGTAGCCGGCGCGGGTGCCGATGCCGATGTCCTCGGCCATGGTGATCTGCACGTGGTCCACGTAGCGCTGGTTCCACAGGGGCTCGAACATGGTGTTGGCGAAGCGCAGCGCCAGAATGTTCTGCACCGTCTCCTTGCCCAGGTAGTGGTCGACGCGGAAGACGTCGTCCGGGCGCACGATCCGGGAGACGACGGCGTCCAGCTCCTGGGCGCTGGCGCGGTTGTGGCCGAAGGGCTTCTCAATGATCACCCGCCGCCAGGAGGCCGGGACCTCGTCCACGAGCCCGGAGGCGGCCACATGCTCGGTGACGGTGGAGAACCAGGCTGGCGGCACCGACAGGTAGAAGGCGCGGTTGCCGCCGGTGCCGCGGGTGGCGTCCAGGTCGGTGACGGTGCGGGTGAGCCGCTCGTAGGCGCCGTCGTCGTCGAAGGAGGCCAACTCGACGAAGCGCATGCCGGCGGCCAACTGATCCCAGATCGCCTGCCGCCAGGGGGTGCGGGCGCCGCCGCGCACCGCATCCGCGACGTATTCGCGCATGTCGTCGTCGGACCAGTTGCGCCGTCCCACGCCCACCAGCGAGAAGCTGGGGGAGAGCAGGCCACGGTTGGCCAGGTCGTAGATGGCCGGCAGGAGCTTGCGCCGGGCCAGGTCGCCGGTGATGCCGAACATGACCAGCACGCACGGATCGGCGATGCGGGGCAGACGCAGGTCGCGCGGGTCCAGCAGCGGATTGTCCCGCGGAGCGGCAACGCCTCCCGGGGTGCCGGAGGCGGTCGGTGTGCTTGAGATATGGGGGAGGTCCACGGGTGCCTTCTGCGCCTTCCTGTTCTTCTTCCCGGTGGGTGGTTGCGGCCGACCGTGACGCCCACTCGGATCCCGGATGCGGTGCAGGGCCGACCGTATCCACTCTATGCGCTCGGCCGACACCGACGCCGGGCAGGGCGGGTGTCGAGGGGGTGTCTGTCAGGGCGTGTTTCAAGTTCTCACCGGCCGTGTACGACGCGACGGCCCCAACGGTAGGCTCTGGGGCGCGCCGGGAGCCTGCCCGGCGCGTAACCTTGCCCAATAACCGATCCCAGAACCGTGGCCCGTGCGGACGGGCAGAAGAGGATTGCGATGAGTTCAGCGAGCGACTTCGTCCCGCAGCCCGCCTCAGCGGATATAGGCGTGTACGGGCTGGGGGTGATGGGCGCCAACCTGGCTCGCAACCTCGCCCGCCATGGTCACTCGGTCGCGGTGTTCAACCGCACCCCGGCCCGCACGGAGCGGCTCATGGACCTGCACGGGGGCGAGGGCGACTTCGTGCCGGCCGTCGACGCGGCCGCTTTCGTCGCCTCGCTGCGGCGGCCGCGCGCCGTGATCATCATGGTGCAGGCCGGCTCCGCCACCGAGGCGGTCATCGAGCAGTTGCGCGAGTTGCTGGAGCCGGGAGACATCATCGTCGACGCCGGCAACACCTTCTATGAGGACACCGAGCGTCGCGAGACCTCCCTGCGCGAGCAGGGCATCCACTTCGTTGGCATGGGTGTGTCCGGTGGTGAGGAGGGGGCACTGCTCGGCCCCTCGATCATGCCCGGCGGCACCGACGCCTCCTACGAGCGCCTCGGGCCGCTGCTGGAGTCCATCTCCGCCCACGTGGACGGCGAGCCCTGCTGCACGCACGTCGGCCCCGGCGGCGCCGGCCACTTCGTGAAGATGGTGCACAACGGCATTGAGTACGCCGACATGCAGCTGATCGCCGAGGCCTACGATCTGCTGCGCGGCGTGGCCGGAATGAGCGTGCCCGAGATCGCCGACGTCTTCCGCGACTGGAAGCACTCCGAGCTGGACTCCTACCTGATCGACATCACCACCGAGGTCCTGGACCGGGTGGACCCGGCCACGGGCGCGCCCTTCGTGGACGTGATCGTGGACGCCGCCGGCCAGAAGGGGACGGGCGCCTGGACCACCCGCACGGCCCTGGACCTGGGCGTGGCCGTGCCCGCCATCGCGGAGGCCACCTTCGCGCGGGCGGCCTCCTCCGCTCCCGCGCAGCGGGCCGCCGTGCGGGCCGCAGGCCTGAACGCCGGCACCACCGTGCCGCATCTGGCCGCCGGCCCCGAGCGCGACGCCTTCGTCGACGCCGTGCGCCAGGCCCTGTACGGGTCCAAGATCGCCGCCTACGCCCAGGGCTTCGACGAGATCGCCACCGCGTCCGCACAGCACGACTGGAATGTGGACCTGGGCGCCATGGCCCGCATCTGGCGCGGCGGCTGCATCATTCGCGCCCGCTTCCTGGACGACATAACCCGCGCCTACGAGGCCGACCCCCAGCTGCCCAGCCTGCTGACGGCCCCCACCTTCGCGGACGCGCTGCGAGCCGCCCTGCCGGCCTGGCGGCAGGTGGTCTCCGCCGCCGCCCTGGCGGGCGTGCCCGCACCGGCTTTCGCGGCCTCGTTGGCCTACGTGGACCAGCTGCGCGCCCAGCGCCTGCCCGCCGCTCTCATCCAGGGACAGCGCGACTTCTTCGGCTCTCACACCTATCACCGTGTGGACGACCCCGAGGGCGTCTACCACGTGCTGTGGGCCGAGCCGGGCCGCGCCGAGGAGAAGTGGAACTGAGTCCTGGACTCGGGGCCGGGTGAAACGCCATCAGCCGCATCCGGCCCCGGCCGGGACCTTTTCCGGACCACGCATTGCGGCGGCCCACCGCGGCAACGGTATGGTTTGACCACAGCGGTGCGACCGGCACCGCCCGACCGGAGGGGAACAGATGTCGAGCACGCCGATGGAACCGGATCCCACCTCGACCCAGGCCTTCGGGGCGATTGGCGTCCCCGTTGAGCCCGACGTCCCCTCAGTGGGCATCTCCGCTCAGGACCGGGCCGCCATCGCGGCACTGCCCGCGGGCACGGCGCTGCTCCTGGTGCAGCAGGGACCGACCGCCGGCGCTCGCTTCCTGCTCGATTCCGCCGAGACAACCGTCGGACGGCACCCGCGCGCAGACATTTTCCTCGACGACGTCACGGTTTCCCGCAAGCACGCGGTCTTCACCGCGCTGCCCGCCGGCGGCTTCTCCGTGCGCGATCAGGGCTCGCTCAACGGCACCTACGTAAACCGCCAGCGCGTGGAGCAGGTGGCCCTGCGCGCGGGCGATGAGGTCCAGATCGGCAAGTACCGCATGACCTACCACCCCGCGCCCCAGCGGGCCGCGCAGTGACCGGCGCCGCCGCCCGGCGTGGGGCGGCCGACGACTTGGCGCCCGCCGAGGGATCCGAACCGTGGCCGCGCGGGGTCTCCCGCGAGCCGGCGATGAAGATCGGTGAGGTGGTCGACCGCCTCAAAGCCGAGTTCCCTGCGCTGTCCGTCTCCAAGGTGCGTTATCTCGAGGCCGAGGGACTCATCTCCCCGCACCGGGTCGGCAATGGCTATCGGCGCTACTCGGTCGCCGACATGGAGCGGCTGCGCTACACCCTGACCGCGCAGCGCGACGAGTACCTGCCGCTGTCGGTGATTCGCGAGCGTCTGACGGAGTTGGACGGGGATATGGACGCCCCGCCGCCGGCCCCGGTGGCGCGGGTGGTGGCCTCGGACGGCCGTACCGTGGCCGGCGCCTTCGACGCCGATGACCTGGTGCACCACTCGGGGGCGTCGCTGGCGCAGATCGAGGAACTCGTGACGATCGGCATCATTGTGCCCGACGCGCACGGCCGCTTCGACTCCCGTGCCCTCACCACCGTGTCGCTCGCGCTCAGGGCGGGCCGGCTGGGCGTGCCCCTGCGCAATCTGCGGACGGTGCGCAGCGCCGCCGAGCGTGAGGCCGACGCCATCGAACTGGCCACCCAGCACAAGCGCAGTCGCTCAACGACGGCGGGGGAGGACGCGGCCGCGGAACTGGCCGGGGTGCTGGCGCAGCTGCACACCAGCCTGCTGCACCACGCCGTCGACGCGCTGCGCTGACCGTCGTATACCAGTCGGCTACTCCAGATACTTCTGTCACCGTTCCCAGGACAGCACCGCCGACCCGCCGGTAGGTTATGAGCGTGCGGACCATGTCACTGATGGGAGTCCGTTCCACGGTCCCGGACTCAGGCCTGGTCGCCGTCCTCATGGAGGACGGGGGCCCTGGCATGATCACCGTCCCCGTGGGGGCGCGGGACGGACTGCTGCTGAGCACCCCCAGCCACAACCGGCCCCCCAGCTGGGTGCCGTTTCTGACTGCCTGCGTGGATGCTTTCGGCTCGGCCATACTGCGGGTGGAGCTCGACGTCGATGCGGACGGCGGCCTATGCGCCGCCGCGGTGCTCGACGCCGCGGCACCCGGCCTGCCGAAGGTGGTGCCCTGTGTCCCCAGCGACGCGCTGATTCTGGCCGACGTGCTGTCCCTGCCGATGCTGGCCACCGACGCGCTGCTGCGGTTGCGCGGCATCGATCTGGGCGAGGAGGCATTGCAGCAGCGCATGCTGCGGTGGCGGCGGGAGTTGGACGGGGCCGTCTCGGAAGATGCGTGACCCCGCCCGTCCCGACCGGTCGGCTTTCTGCGACACGCGTGGCTCTTGTGACAGATGTGAAAGTTGATGTGCATCGCGTCACATTTCTCTTGCGGGTGTTGCGGGTTATCCGCGCAATTTCGCGCCGTCGGAGCAGCGGGGGAGTCGAGCGTGAACCTCAACCTCAACTCAATGCCGTTTGTTCGGCGTGCCTGACATTGAGTCCGCCCACGACGGGTTCTATCGTGGAGCAGTGGCCGGGAGGACCGGCCCGCGCGTGCGTCCCCGCGCACGCCCCGATCTCGACAGGAGCCGGCAAGTGAGCGCCAACGAAGCGAGTCTTCACGCACCCGCACCCCAGCACACGCAGGGGATGCTCTTCGGTGACCCGCTCCCGCACCTGGACGTCAACACCGGCTATCGCGGACCGGTCGCCTGCCGCGCCGCCGGCATCACCTACCGGCAACTGGACTACTGGGCCCGCACGGGCCTGGTCGAGCCCTCCATCCGTGGAGCCAAGGGCTCCGGCTCCCAGAGGCTGTACGCGTTCCGCGACATCCTGTTGCTCAAGATCGTCAAGCGCCTGCTCGACACCGGGGTCTCACTCCAGCAGATCCGGGTGGCCATCAACGCCCTGCACGCGCGCGGGGTCGAGGACCTGACCTCGATCACCCTGATGAGCGACGGCGCCTCCGTTTACGAGTGCACCAGCGCCGACGAGGTCGTGGACCTGGTCCAGGGCGGCCAGGGCGTCTTCGGCATCGCGGTCGGACGCGTCTGGCATGAGATCGAGGGATCGCTCGCCGAGCTTCCGGTCGAGCACGCCGCCGACGCCCCGGTCGTCGAGGATGAGCTCGCCAAGCGCCGTGCGGCCAAGCAGCAGGCGGTCTGATAACAAACTCGAAGAGGTACAACATGGCGCCAACCAGAACACTCGGGAACTCCGATGTTTCCGTCAGCCCCATCGGTCTGGGTGGGAACGTCTTCGGTTGGACGGCCGACGAACCCACCGCCCACCGCATTCTGGACGCCTACGTGGACGCCGGCGGAAACTTCATCGACACGGCCGACGGCTACTCCCACTGGGCCGAAGGCCACGTCGGCGGCGAGTCCGAGGCCGTGATCGGTAGCTGGCTGGCGGACCGCGGCCGCCGCGACGACGTCATCATCGCCACCAAGGTAGCCACCAAGCCCGGGCGCGAAGGCCTCGCCGCCGGCAACATCCGCACCGCCCTGGACGAGTCTCTGGAGCGGCTGCACACCGACCACGTGGACGTCTACTACGCCCACTACGACGACCCGAACACGCCGCTGGAGGAAACGGTCGCCGCCTTCGAGGAGGCGCGTGTCGCCGGCAAGACCCGCCACGTGGCGCTGTCCAACTACACCCCCGACCGCGTTGAGGAGTGGTGCGCCATCGCCGCCGCCAATGACTTCGCGGCTCCGGTTGCGCTCCAACCCCACTACAACCTGGTGCACCGGCACGACGTCGAGGGCCCCGGCAACCGCGGGGAGGTTGCCGCCGCTCACCAGCTGGGCATGGTGCCCTACTTCGCCCTCGCCTCCGGATTCCTCACCGGCAAATACCGGCCCGCCGCCGCGACCGGCGCGGAGGTGGCCTCGCCGCGCGGCGGCTGGGTGGAGGACTACCTGCGCCCGGAGTGCTTCGCCGTCGTGGACGTGCTGCGCGAGGTTGCTGCTGCGCACGACGTCGCCCCCGCCGCGGTCGCCCTGGCCTGGCTGCGAGACCGCCCCGGTGTGGTGGCCCCGCTGGCCTCCGCGCGCACCCTCGAACAGCTCGGACCCATCGTCGACGCCCTCACGCTCACGCTCACCGCGGACGAGACCGCGGCGCTCACCCGGGCCTCGGATCAGGTCTGAGACAACCGGCAACAGAACCGACGCCGCCCGGCGTGCGCCTCAAGGCGCACGCCGGGCGGCGTCGTACTTCAGGCGGTACGACGGCCCAGCACGTAGGTGCGCGAGTAGCCGTCCGACAGGTCCGTCAATGTCACGCGAATGAGCCCCGCACCGTCGATCTCGTAGCGCTCCTCCACCTGTGGGCCGTTGCCGAGCCGATGCACCGGTATCGCCGCCAGGTCCTCGGCATCGCGCAAGGAGCGGTCGAAGGGAAACAGCACATCCTCATAAGGCGCGAGCCGGCCACGTGGCTCGCCGGATGCATCCACCCCGGCGCACTCCACGAACCGGTAGCGGCCGATGTTGTGTACGGCCGGGTAGCGGCGGGTGATGATCGTGCCGGACTCGCCGTCGGCCCGCTCCTGCACCGATTCCTCGGTCAGCAGGGCGTCGAACACGGTGCGCGCACCGGCGTCGGCCTCCCGGAAAACGCCGAAGCCGCGGGAGAGCCGGTCGGTGAGTGCCACCTCCGCATTGCGGTCGGCGGCGATGGCCAGGCCGATCGCGGTGGAGGCGCCCGGGTAGGGGGAGCGGTGCACCCTCCGTCCGAAGCGCTCCCGCAGCAGCCGCGGCACCAGCGGGAAGGCGGAGCCACCGCCCACCAGGTAGATGCCGGCAATGTCGGCCAGGTCGGGTCCGCCGTCGTCCAGTCGGCCGATCAGCGGGGCCATGGTGTCCAGGCTGCGCTGGAGCAGCGGCGTCGCGGCGGCGTAGAAGTCCGCCGCCGGCAGTACCACGTCCCTGCCACGCAAGGTGATCAGCAGGCGCCGGGTCTGCGGTGCCATCGACTCCTTGGCGTCGCGGCACTCGTCGAGCAGGTCATCCTGCTCCCTGCTGGTCAGCTCCTCCTCGGCCACCCCGGCCCGGTCCAGCACCAGCTGGGCGAGCAGCAGGTCGAGGTCGTCGCCGCCGAGGTCGGAGGCCCCGCGTGAGGCGAGAACCTCGTGCGACCGACCACGCACGTCCACCAGCGAGGTGTCGAATGTGCCGCCGCCCAGGTCATACACCAGCACCCGAGTGCGCCGGGAGGACACGGTCGCGGACTTGCGGTGGGTGTACTCGAAGCCGGCGGCGCTGGGCTCGTTAAGCATCGCGGTGACGTGGAAGCCGGCCGCCCGGAAGGCGTCCAGGGTGATCAGCCGCTGCGCTCCATAGGCGTGCGCCGGTACCGCCACCACGATGTTGGCGTCCTCGGAGCCCGGGTCCGCGCCCTCCAATGCGCCGGAGTCGGTCAGCTGTGCACGCACTGTCGTCAGGAAACTGGTCAATAGCTCCAGCACCGTGAAGCTCGCGTCACCGAGCTGCACGGGTGTCTGGGCGGTGACCGCGGGAGAGGAGAGCAGGCGCTTGAGGCTGCGCAGCAGCGGTGCGCCGTTCCGGGCGGCCGCCCGGGCCGCAAAGCCGTGTACCAGGCCGTCGTCGGTGAGCGCCGTCAGTGAGGGGAAGAACTCGTGTACGTCGCCGTCGGTGTCGGTGAAGCCGACGACGGGATAGTTGCCTCGGTCCGCACGGGCCACGACGGTGCGCGTCGTACCCAGGTCAATGCCGAGGTCCAGGGGCGCGGAGGGTGCGCGCCGACGCTTGGGGGTCTGTCGCGTATTGCTGCTACCGCTTCGGGCTGCCATGGAAACGACCCTATCGCTCGGGCCCGTCCGGTGCCCGGCGGCGCGGCGGCGCAGCGGTGAGGCGTGGGCCTCTTTGCCACTCTTCGGCTTGGCCCCCGGGGGTGACCCGGCCCACTGGGCCCGAGCGACGACGTCGCCGCCACCACACCTCGAGTGAACAGTTGGTGAATTCCCTCCGTCTGGGCTTCGGCGGCTCGCGCCGGCGGGGTAAAAATGACAGCAGGTCGCTTTCACACGACCCGGGTGCGTTAAGTGCCGGACAGCCTCCGACGCGACCGCGCTCCCGCCCACCCGACCGGGAATGGCATGAGTACAACCCTTTTCATCGTGGTCGTGGTCGTAGTCACGGCGCTCGTCTTCGACTTCACCAACGGCTTCCACGATTCGTCCAACGCCATGGCAACCTCCGTTGCCACGGGCGCCTTCACGCCGCGGCGCGCCGTGCTGATCGCCGCCGTCCTGAACGTCGTCGGCGCCACCCTCTCCACCGAGGTCGCCAGGACGATCTCCCACGGCATGTTCGACGACGCCCTGATCCAGGCGGCCCCCGAAATGGTGTTCGCCGGACTGGCCGGTGCGATCCTTTGGAACCTCGCCACCTGGCTGTTGGGCCTCCCCTCCTCCTCCTCACACGCCCTGTTCGGCGGACTGATCGGCGCCGTCGTCGTCGCCGCCGGATTCCAGGGGGTTCACTGGGGCACGGTGATCTCCAAGATCATGCTGCCCGCCCTGATCGCCCCCGCCGTAGCCGCGGCGGCGTCGGCTGTCGCCACCTGGGTCAGCTACCGGATTACCGGTCCCACGGACAAGTTCGGTGACAAGATGTTCCGCAACGGCCAGCGCATTTCCGCCTCCATGGTGGCCCTGGCCCATGGCACCTCCGACGGGCAGAAGACCATGGGGGTGATCACCCTGGTGCTCATTGCCGCCGGATACCAGGAGGCGGGATCCGCACCGTACTCGTGGGTCGTACTCGCCGCCGGCGCGGCCATCGGGCTGGGCACCTACTCCGGCGGGTGGCGCATCATGCGGACGATGGGCAAGGGCCTGGTCCACATCGATCCGCCGCAGGGATTCGCCGCGGAGACGACGTCCACCGTCGCCATCCTGGCCTCCTCCCACCTGGGATTCGCCCTGTCCACCACGCACATCTGCACTGGATCGATCCTCGGCACAGGTATCGGCCGAGGCGCCAAGGTCTCTTGGGGCACCTTTGGGAAGATGGGCGCCGCCTGGCTCATTACGCTGCCATGTGCCGCCGTGGTTGGTGCCGTCACCTCCTTCATCGCCGTCAAGGGCGGGGTCATCGGCACCATTGGGGTGATTGTGCTGCTGCTGCTCAGCGCCCTGCTCATCATCCGCCAGGCCAACCACAACAAGGTGGACTTCTCCAACGTCAACGACGCCGACAAGGTGGTCGTCGCCAAGCAGACGGATCCGGAGTTGGGGCGGCCCCCGAGGAGCCTGGAGCAGGTCAAGGCCGAGCTTGTGGGTACCAGCCCCAGTGACCGGGGGACGGGGGCGCTGGTATGAGCATCGACTGGTCCTCGCTGGGCCTGGTCACGCTGGTCACCGTGGTCGGAGCGGCCTTCATCCTCGCCGTCACCTCCGCGGCCGTGCGCATGCTCACCGCGGTGCGCATCAAGCGGCAGTCCGGCGAGGTGAACGGGCTGCACGCCGCCGAAGTGGCCGCGGGCTTCTTCATCGCCTGCGTGGTGGCCATCGCCCTGTTCGGGCTGTGGCTCATCATCCCGTACTTCCACTAAACCGCCGACACCTCGTGTGCGCGTTCGGGTGATGCCTAACGAGTCCGGCTGTTAGTGTCGCCACATGACCGAGGATCTGAGAGCGGCCGCCCTGGAGGCTGTAGCCCGCTCACACGCAGCCGCAGACCCCGACTACCCCGTGGTGCATCTGGCCCCGCCCGTCGGACGGCTCAATGACCCCAATGGCCTGCTGGTGGACTCCGGCACCTACCACGCCTTCTACCAGTTCAGCCCCTTCCACCCACACCGCAAGCTGGTGTACTGGGGACACGCCTCCTCCAGGGACCTGCTGCACTGGACCCACCACGATCCGGCCATCATCCCCGACTCGTTCTACGACCGCTCCGGCGCCTACTCCGGCGGTGCGCTCGTGCTGGAGGCGGAGGAGACCGCCGCGGCCCCAGCCGGCGCCCCCTACCAGTTCTTCTACACCGGCAACCTCAAGGATCCGGTCACCGATGAGCGCACCGCCAGCCAGTGCCTGGTCACCAGCCCCGACCTGGCCGGCTTCACCAAGTGGCCGGACAATCCGCTGCTGCCCGACCACCCCGCCGGCTACACCGCTCACTACCGTGACCCGCAGGTGTGGCGCGATCCCGATGAACCCGGCAGCTTCCGCATGCTTCTGGGCGTCCAGCGCGAAGACCTGACCGGAACCGCACTGCTGTACCGCTCAACCGACCTGCGTGAGTGGGAGCTGGAGGGTGAGTTGACCTTCCCCGACGCCGGCGGCGCCTTCGACCACTTCGGCTACATGTGGGAGTGCCCCGGCCTGGTGCACCTGACCGACGAGCTTACCGGGCAGGTGCGTGACGTGCTGATCTGGTGCCCGCAGGGAGTCGCCCCCGACACCGAGGGCTACGAGAACATCTTCCCCTGCGTCTACACCGTCGGCCGCCTGGTGGGCACCGAGCTGCGCGAGTGCGACGGGACCTTCGCCGAGCTGGACCGCGGATTCGAGTTCTATGCGCCGCAGGCCTTCGCACGGCGTCCCAGCGAGCCCGGCCCGGTCCTGCTGACCGCGTGGGCGGGCAACGCCTCCGAGGATGATCAGCCTTCGATCGACACCGGCGGCTGGGTGCATGCCTTGACGGTGCCGCGCGTGCTGACCCTGCGCGGCGGTCGCCTGCTACAACGGCCGGTGACAACGCCGAGCGACGCCACGCCTGGGCTAACCCTGGTGGGGGAGGGCCGTCAAGCGGCCGCCCCCATCCGGGAATTGGAGGGGCACCGCTCCTGGCAGTTGCGTCTCCAGGCCGCGCCCGATGCGGACCGGTGGGGGCTGCGGATCGGCACCGCCGACTCCTGCGTCACCATCGAGCTTGCCCGTGCCACCGACGGCGCCACGCAGTTGATCGTGGATCGGTCCCGCTCGCGCTACACGCAGCACGGCGCCACCCGCATCGTCACCCTGCCCGCAGGCACGGCGCCGCGACTGGAGGTGCTGCACGACCGTTCCATTACCGAGGTGTTCGTCGGTGACGGCGAGATCGCCTTCACTCTGCGCAGCTTCGTCGCCCCGCACGCCACCGGTGCCGGCCTGCTGGCCGACGACGGAGCGCAACTGACGGCGGGCACCGTCGTTTACGACTGAGTGCAGGCTTGGGGCGCGCGTCCGCGGCGGGGCGCGTCAACGCGGCGAATTGCCCGGCCCCAAAGGTTGCGGAACTTCAGGGGCGAAGGTAGTCTGACCAACGTTTGACATAGGTCTAAGCGCCCGGTCGGCGACCGACCCCCGGCGTACCGGAACCTTCCGTCGAGCTCAATGCAGAGTGATCAGTTCCCACAGAAAGGAAGCCCGGGTGGCTATGGATCACGCCCGCGTGGCGAAAGACGTCCTGACATACGTCGGTGGCGCGGATAACATCAATGCGGCCGCGCACTGCGCGACCCGCCTGCGCCTTGTCCTTAATGACATGGACAAGGTGGATCAGAAGGCGCTGGACAAGGATCCCGATCTCAAGGGCACCTTCGTCGCCGGCGGTATGTTCCAGATCATCGTCGGTCCCGGCGACGTCGACATCGTGTTCGACGAGATGGTCAAGACCGGCGGGGTCAAGGAGGTCTCCAAGGACGAGGCCAAGCAGGAGGCCGCCAAGAGCGGCAATATCGTCTCCCGCTTCATCAAGATGATCGCGGACATCTTCGTCCCGATCCTTCCCGCCCTGATCGCCGGCGGTCTGATGATGGCGATCAACAACGTGCTCCGAGCCGAGGGCCTGCTCTTCTTCCTGCACGGCGACTCGCTGGTCGGGCACTACACCTGGCTGACCGACTACGCCGACCTGATCAACATGATCTCCTCGGCGGCCTTCGCCTTCCTGCCGGTGCTGGTCGGCTACTCGGCCACCAAGCGCTTCGGCGGCAATGTCTACCTGGGTGCGGCGATGGGTGCCGCCATGGTCTCCACCTCGCTGCTGTCCGCATATGACATGGCCAAGGAGGACGCCGCCCAGGCCTTCTGGGAGTACATGGGCGCCTCCGACACCTGGAGCCTGTTCGGCCTGACGGTCGACAAGATCGGCTACCAGGCGATGGTCATCCCGGTGCTGTGCGTCGCCTGGATCCTATCCACCATCGAGAAGTGGTTGCACAAGCGGCTGTCGGGAACCGCGGACTTCCTGCTAACGCCGCTGATCACCATGCTGCTGACCGGCTTCCTCACCTTCGTGATCGTCGGTCCCATCACCCGGCAGCTGTCCATCTGGATCACCGAGGGCCTGGACTGGACTTACAACACCCTCGGCCCGGTCGGTGGTTTCCTGTTCGGCCTGGTCTACTCGCCGATCGTGGTCACCGGTCTGCACCAGTCCTTCCCGGCCGTCGAGATCCCGCTGCTGCCCGTCAACGGCGGCGTCGGTGACTTCATCTTCCCGATCGCCTCCATGGCCAACGTCGCCCAGGGTGCCGTCGCCCTGGCGGTCTTCGCCCTCACCAAGGATGCCAAGATGAAGGGTCTTGCCGGTGCCGGTGGTGTCTCCGCCGTCTTCGGTATCACCGAGCCGGCCATCTTCGGTGTGAACCTGCGCCTGCGCTGGCCGTTCTTCATCGGTATGGGGGCTGCCGCCATCGGTGGTGCCGGCGTGGCCCTGTTCCACGTGCGCGGTGCCGCTCTGGGCGCCGCCGGATTCGTCGGCTTCGTCTCTATCATCACCGATAAGATCCCGATCTACGTGGTGCTGGAGATTGCCACCTTCATCATCGCCTTCGCAGCCGCCTTCGTCTACGGCCGTACTCCCAAGGGGCAGGCGTCCTTCGCCGCAGACGATGAGGTGGACGAGGCGGCGCTGGAGGCCGAGGCCACCAAGGCGCATGCGGCCACCGTCGAACTGCCCGCCGAGGCCGCCACCGACTTCACCATCACCTCTCCCATCCAGGGGCGGGCGGTACCGCTGTCCGAGGTGCAGGACCAGACCTTCGCCTCCGGGATGCTTGGTCCGGGCCTGGCGGTGGTGCCGGACTCCGGGCCCGTCGTCTCGCCGGTTGATGGCGAGGTGCTGGTCGCCTTCCCGACCGGCCACGCCTACGGCATCCGCTCTGCCAGCGGCGTCGAGCTGCTGATCCACGTCGGCATGGACACCGTTGAACTGAACGGCAAGCACTTCACCCCGCGGGTCTCCGCCGGTGACAAGGTGCTGCGCGGACAGACGCTGGTCGAGGTCGACTGGGCCGGCGTAACCGCGGACGGCTACCAGACCGTCACCCCGATCGTGGTGTCCAACGCGACCGCCTTCGGTGGCGTCACCGACGAGCACACCGGCGCAGTCGACCGCGGCGACGCGCTGTACGCCGTCGCCCCCGCCACCGAGCCGGTGGGCGCTTGAGCCGCGCGTGTAGGACCTGCCGAGTCCCGTAAACGAAGGCCGGTGGCCGTCCCGGGAAACCGGGGCGGCCACCGGCCTTCGCACCCCCGCATGCCGCGGCGTGGGGGAGCGGCGGGAGAAGACGACGGCTACGTCGTCTTGCCGGGAAGCAGCTCTCCGGGCAGCTCTATGGGGGAGTCCACCGGAGTGGCGTCCTCACCATTGGCATGCGCCTGAATCTGGGCCAGCAGCACCTCGACGGCGGCGTGCGCCATGTCGGTCAGGGGTTGGCGGACCGTGGCCAGGCCCGGCAGAGCGCGCCGCACGGCGGAGGTTCCGTCGAATCCGATCACCTTGAAGTCCTCTGGCACGCGCCGGCCGTGGCGCTCGGCCCAGTCCAGGACCGCGGCCGCAGACAGGTCATCGGTGGCGAAGACGGCGTCGATCTGGTCTGCTGCGGCGTCCAGGTGGGCGTCGATGAGACGGGCCCGCTCGTCATCGGGAGTATGGAAGTCGACGGTGAAGATGAGCGGCTCGACGCCGGCCTGCTCCAGGACACTCCGGTAACCGGCCTCGCGCCGGTTGTGCGGACCCGTGCGTGAGGTGAGTAGCGCAGGGCGGAGGGCCCCGCGATCCAGCAGCAAACGAGTGGCCTGGTGTGCGGCCGCCTCGTTGGCGCAGCGGATGTTCGGGATCGTGGGGGAGATGTCCCGGTCGATCGTCACCAGCGGCATACGTACCGTCTGGTACTCGCTGAGGTCGTCGTTGTGAGCGCCAGAGATGATGCCATCGACGCGGTGGGAGACCAACAGGTCCAGGTACTCCCGCTCCCGCTCCGCCCGGCCCATCGAGTTGCACACGAGCATCCGGTAGTGGTGCTCGGCCAGGGCGGTCTCGATTTCATCGGCGAGCTCGCCGAAGAAGGGGAGGGCGACCGTCGGCACGATTACGCCGATGATGTTGGTCGACTTGCCATGCAGCGCACGGGCGACCTGATTGGGCCGGTAGTTGAGCTGGGCGATCGCCTTGGCGACTCGATCCTTAGTCGCCTGGCTGAGGTATCCGCGGTTGTTGAGGACCCGGGATACGGTCGTTAGGGAGACGCCGGCGACTTCGGCGACGTCAGCCAGCGTGGGTTCGTGACGTACGACCAACGGCGACTCCTTTGTGAGACTACTGCATGAATCTGTAACACCGGGCCGACCGATTTGCGCGGCCGTCCGACAAATCCCGCCTAAGCCTAGTCCTTGGCAGGCCGATGTTGTGCATCCGGCCACCAAACGGCCGTCTTGGCCGCATCTATGTCATAACATTCTAGACCATGTCACGGGGTGGTGGGTTCCCATACCGGGCAAGCATATGCCGCACCGGCGACTGCCGCCCACATGACCTGCACATATTCCCGGGGACTAGTTCCTGCCGATGACCGGACAGGCGCGGGGTGGTGGGCCATGCGCACGCCTCGTTGCGCGCAGGCGTCTCGGCAGGGCATAGAGGTCCTCGCAGTGCCTGAGCCGCGGGGGTCACGGCGGCTCGTAACGCCCCTGGTCGTTGAGCACGCCGTCGTGCATGACCATGACCCGGTCGCAGACCGGCAGGATCCGTTCATCGTGGGTGACCATCACCGTCGCCTTACCCAGTTCGTGTGTCTGCTGCGCGAGCAACTGGGCCACGTCGTGGGCCCGGTGCGAATCTAGTGCGGCCGTGGGCTCATCGGCCAGGATCACCTTGGGATCGTGGTACACGGCGACGGCGATCGCGGCGCGCTGCTTCTCACCCCCAGACATCTGGGAAGGGTAGGCGCGAACGCGTTCCCCGATGCCCAGCATGGCGAGCAACTCATCGCGACGCTCCGTGGCGGGGGCGCGCCGCAGCACCCGGTCATGCAGCGCGAACTGGTCGGCCAGAGTCAGGAACGGGACCAGGCCCGAGCCCTGGAGCACAAAGCCCAGGCATCGCCGACGCAGTTGCGCGCGCTTCTTCTCGGGTAGCGCGGAGAACGGGCTCCCGTCGATTTCAACGGTACCCGTGGTGGGCGTGCGCAATCCGCCCATAACGGTCAGAAGAGTCGACTTGCCCGAACCGGAGGGGCCCAGGATGCCGACAAGCTCACCGCCGTGGATTTCCAGATCCGTGCTTCTCAGTGCGTGCACGATCTCCCTGCCCTGGTGGTAGTCGCGCGATACCCCGGACAGCGCCATTGCCGCCGCAGTAGGCGCGTCTGTATGCAGATGGGCGTCGTGTCTCATGAGATTGCCTCCACAGGATCAATGCGGGCGATAACGCGCACCGACGCCAGCCCTCCCAGGACCGATACCAGGATGAAGGCGGTAGCGATCACGGCGTTGAGTCCCGCAGACAGGCGGAACGGGACGACGTCTGGAAGGATGACCGAGGTCAGCAGGGTCAGCAGCAGGCCCATCAGGACGCCGGTTGCCGCAAGGACCGCGGTCTGGGCGCCTCCGGAGCGGATGAGGTAGCCGGTGGGGACCCCGCGCGCCCTCAGGATGCCCAGAACCGGGCGCTTCTGGAGGGTGAGTACGTAGAGGAAGATCCCGAGTACCAGTGCGCCCACGAGAATGAGGGAGCCGATCATGAGGGTGAATGTCAGCACCTGGGCGGAGTACCCGGGCAACGTCTGAATCAGCTCCTCGGTCGTCAAAAGCGTGAGCCCGGCGGCCGAGGCCGCCTCGACCGCTCGCGAGTCCTCCGTGATGTTGCCGTCAAGCACGACGGCGCTGGTCGCGGGGGACTGGGTGACCGGTCCCTTCTCGCGCAGGGCGTTCGCATCCATGGTGAGTACGGGGGTGGCCTGGAACGTGGTGTCCCGAGTCAGGCCGGTGACGGTCCACTCGTGGTCCGAGCCCAGGAGCCGAACCGTGTCGCCGACGGCCAGTCCGTCCGCCCGCAGGCTCTCGTCGGCCAGGACTTCTTTAGTCGGATCGGTGATCCCGGAGCCGGAGACGATGGTGGGGGAGAGCCGGCCGTCCAAGTCGATGCCGAAGGCGAAGACGTCCGCCTTGGACTCGTTCTCCGCGTCGCCCTGAGCGCCGTCCCCGTCCGCCCTTGAAGGCAGCTGCGCCACGACGGGAACGGAGATGAGGGGTGAGGCATGCGTGTCGGCGTCCTCGGCAATTGATGTGGCGCGGACCACTTGGTCGTTGGTCATTTGCGAGGCCGAGATGTTCTCGTTGGACGCCTCGGTGACCATGATGCTGCCCGAGTGCCAGCTGTCCACGATGGCCCGGTAGGAGCCGGCCAGGCCGGTGGCGAGGGAGGCGAGGAAGAAGGTGAGGTAGGTGATCAGCGTGATCACCGAGACGACGAGCGCGAAACGACCGGGCTCATGCTGAATCTCACGCAGAGCAAGAAACACCGAGGCTCCTTCTTTGAACTCCTAAGCGGTTCGTTGCCGGCGGGAGGCTGTAGACCCATATCCGCTCGGCCGGACCAAGTTGACGATCCGCGAACTGCGCAACAGCTTGCCCTCGGCGGCAGGGTGTTCCGTGTGAGCGGCATTCGAGCAGCATCGGAATCTGGGCACGGTTGAGTGCCGGCGGTCGCGCTGTTGCGTGTGGGGCTCTGAGGGGAGGAGCGCCCTCTGAGTTTGAGGCAGGTCCTGGGGCGGGGCGGGCGGACCTGGTCCTCGGATCAACGCCTCAACCCAGAAATGACATAATGTACATTATCGGCGTTGCTGGCGGGGGCGTTGACCGGTCCGGACTGGGCGGCCGGGCTTCGTCTGAGTGTGTTCCAACTGGCGCCGGTTCGGCTGCGTCTCGCGTGCTACTTCCCGTAGCGGCGATGGACGGCCTGCTTGCTGATGCCCAGCGCGGCGCCGATGGCCGTCCAGCTGTGGCCGGCGTTGCGCGCCCGGCGCACGGCGACTTCCTCGGCGGCGTCGAGTTGCCTGCGCTTGCGCACGATGCGTCCGAGCTCTTTCAATGGTGCGTCGTCGTCGGCGCCGATCAGGGTTTTCATGCCGTCAATTTTAGTTGACTTCCCGGCGGTACGGCAAGCTCTTGCTGGAACGAGCCGGCATTCGTCCCTATGGCAACGGTCACAGTGCCTGAGTGGATGTGCAATGCGCCTAATGTGGGTGACGAGCGGTGTCTGTTGGTCCTGCCGGCCCTGAACTACCCGGCACGGCTTCCCGGGCTGTGCCCGCCGATGCGTGAGCTGTTACTTTCGCGCACGACTTTACATGTGTAAAGTCGGGGGTGTGACATCGAACCTCCAAACGGCGTCGTGCACCGACTCGCGCACCGCCTCTTCACCACAGTCGCGGCAACGACTGGTCATCGCCGCGACCGCGCTGCTCGACGAACGCGACCCCGTAGGGATCACGATCACCGACGTCGTCAAGCGCGCCGGGCTTACCCGCCCTACCTTCTACGCCTCCTTCCCGGATCTGCCCGGGGCCTTCGCCGCGGCCGCCATGGCCCGGCTCGAGGACGTATTCGCCGCGGCCCCGCCGGCAGCCGCCGCACGGCAGGCCGACGCCGAGGAACTGGCGGCGACCTTCCGGCAACTGCTCACGCGCATGCAACCCCACGCCGAGTTCTTCCTGCGCGTACTCAACGGTCCCGGAGGTCCGGCCACCGAAGCGGCGATCATTCAGTACCTCGCCGAGAGGCTGCGCAGCTCCTCCCCCGCCACCGCCGCGCTCGCCGCGGGGCCCCTGCCACTGCAGGTAAGTAGTGAGGCGATCGCCGCGGGCGTCACCTGGACCATGCGCCGTTGGCTGGCCGACCCACACGCCCCGGGCGTCGAGGCGACCTCCGGTCTACTGCGCGATCTGGTGCTGCGCATGACCGCACCCGGGCTTGGCGGCCGTGCGGCCGACCGCGGCGTCTCCACGGACGAAGGCGTCAATTCATGACCGCGGCCCGTAATCGCGCGGCTGGGCGCAGGAGTCACGGCCGGCGCCTGAACTTGGACGAAGCCGTTGTGCTGCTCACCGGCGCCACGGGAGGACTCGGCACCGACCTGGCACGCGAGCTTCACCGCCACGGCGCCCGCATCGCGCTCGTGGGCCGCTCACAGGAGCGACTCGCAGCACTCGCCGCGGAACTCGGCGGCCCGGATCGCGCCTTGGCCCTGCAAGGGAACGTGGCGGAGCTGGCACAGCTCGAAGGGGTCGCGGCGCGGACGGCGGACCACTTCGGACGCATCGACGTGGTCATCGCCGGCGCCGGAACCGACACCGCCGACACCCTCGAAGACGTAGATCCGCGGGCCTTCGAACGCGACATAGATACGAACCTGACCGCCGTATGGCGCACCTTCCGAGCGACCCTGCCGTATGTGCGCCGGACCCGTGGGCACCTGGTGGCCGTCTCCTCCTTGGCGGCATTCGTCCACTCCCCCATGCAGTCCTCCTACGCCGCCTCGAAGGCCGGCGTCGTCGCCCTGTGCAACAGCCTGCGCCTGGAACTGGCAGGAAGCGGCGTCACCGTCGGCAGTGTGCACCCGACCTTCTTCGACACCCCAATGCAAGCCACGCTGCGGGAGAACGCCGCGTTGACCGCCGCCTGGGGCGGATACCGCGGCGTGTTCACCCCCGTCGATCGCGACCAAGTGGTGAAGGAGATCGTACGCAGTATCAATCGGCGCGCCCGTACCACCGTCGTGCCCCGCCGCTACAGCTTCGCCGCCCTGGCCCCCGGACTGCTCCAACGCCTACTGGAAACAGGGCCACTACGCCCCCACGTGAAAGGAAACCCGCATGCCTGATATCTCCGCCGCCACCGCTAAGCTGACGGTGCTGCACACCGGCACCGTCATCATCGATGAGGCTCTCCCCTACCACCGGGACTCCGATCGTCCGCTGGCCTGGACGCACCTCGGCCGGAGCCGCCGTCACCTGATTGAGGCGCCCGTGTCCTGCTACCTGCTGGAGGGGCCCCACGGACTCATTCTCATAGACACCGGCTGGAACGCCCGCAACCGGACACGAGCCGGACAGATCGCCAACCTGCGAACTCAGTACCCCGTGAACAAGGCGGTGCTGCCAGTCGGAGCGGCCGTCCACGAGCAACTCGAAGAGCGCGGCATTCGGCCACGTGACCTCGACCTGGTGCTGCTCAGCCACCTGCACTGCGACCACGCCGACGGCCTGTCGCATGTCAAGGAGGCTCCCCGCATTCTGGTCTCCTCCCCCGAGTGGGAGGCGGGCAATACCGACCGCCTGCGCTATCTGCGCCACGAGTGGGACGGTGTGGACGTAGGCACCTTCAGCTGGAACACACAGGTGGGCCCCTTCGGCGCCGGATTCGATGTCTTCGGGGACGGCAGCCTGGTGATGGTGGCGGTGCCGGGGCACGCCCGCGGACTGTGCGCCACCATCGTGCGCACCGGCGCGGTCGCGGAGACCGACCGGGATCGGTGGGTCGACGGCGTCGATGCACCGGGCGTCCCCGATCCGCGCCACTTCCTGCTGCTGACCTCCGACGCCGGCTACGGCCGCCCCTCCTTTGAGGAGGGACTACGGCCCGGTGTCGTCGTCGACGCGGCACAGGCCAAGCGCTCACTGGACTGGGTGCGCGCCGCCGGCGACGATCCGCGCTGCCTGGGCCTACTGGCCAACCACGACCCCGAGGTGCTCCCGGGAACACGAGCGCTGGACTAGGGGCACTGCCGGCCGGCCGGCCGGCTCACTGGTGGTCCGCTCCTCGACGGCGGTGCCGCCCAGGCAGGCTCCGGCCGCCTAGTCGCCCAGGGCGGTGCCGACCGCGCGGGCGGCCTTGATCCACTCGTGGTCGCGCGGCACGTACTTGACCTTGCCGGCCACGTCCTTCAGGGGCACCAGTGCGGTGTCGTGCCCGCGGTCGGCGACCATGACGCCGTACTTGCCGTCCGCGATGGCGTTGGCCCCGGCCACGCCCAGACGGGTTCCCAACAGCCGGTCGGCCGCATTCGGGGTGCCGCCGCGCTGTACGTAGCCCAGGATGGTCACCCGTGCCTCCAGGCCGGTGGCGGCCTCGAGCTGCTCGGCCAGAGTGAAGGTGTTGGCGCGGTGGGAGGCCTCCAGCGCCTTGACGCCCTTCTTCGCCATGGCCTTCAGCTCCGGGCTGGAGGCGTCCTTGACCAGGGCCTGGGCGTGAGCGAGTTCCTCGGCGTCCTTGACGCTGCGGGCGCCCTCCGCGACGGCCACGACCGAGAAGCTCGATCCCTGCTTGCGGCGCCGCTGGATCTTCTCCGCGATCGCCTCCACCGAGTACGGAACCTCGGGCAGCAGGATGACGTCCGCGCCCCCGGCCACGCCCGCCCCGAGGGCCAGCCACCCGGCCCGGTGGCCCATGATCTCGGTGAGGATGATGCGGTGGTGGGAGTGCGCTGTGGAGTGCAGCCGGTCCACCGCCTCGGTGGCGATCTCCAAGGCGGTGGAGAAGCCGAAGGAGGTGTCGGTGCGCACGATGTCGTTGTCGATGGTCTTGGGCAGGTGCAGCACATTAATGCCGGCGTCCATCAGTCGACGGGCGTTCTTGGCGGTTCCACCCCCGCCCAGACACACCAGGGCGTCCAGCTTGTCCTTCTCGACGTTCTCCACGATGGTGGGAATCATGTCGCGGGCCTCGCCGTCCACCATCATGCGGTGCACCTTGTCCCGGCTCGTGCCGAGCATGGTGCCACCGGTGGTCAGGATGCCGGACAGGGCCGCGCCGTCCAGCTCGGTGTATCGGTTCTCCGCCAGGCCGCGCATGCCATCGCGGAAACCGATCAGCTTCCAGCCATGCTCGCCGATTGCCGCCTTGCCGAAGCCGCGGATCGCGGCGTTGAGTCCCGGGGCGTCGCCACCGGCGGTCAGGATTCCGATACGCTTGGTTGCCATGGCGCCAAGTATGCCGCAGTACGCCGGGCGGTAGTCGCGTTCCGGCGCCGGGCATTCGCTCGGGTGGGTGCGGCGGCGCGGGAATGCGCCGTGGCCCGGGTGCGTTATCCTCTCGGCAGTTAAGCAACAGCGAGAAGGAAGGCCACCAGCATGGCGGATCGCGCACTGCGAGGCATGACGATCGGCGCGAAGTCGATGGAGTCCGAGGAGGGCGTCGAGTTCGCCGCCAGGCAGAACATCACCTACGAGTGCCCCCTGGGCCACGTCACCACCGTGCCTATGTCCGTGGAGGCGGAGGTGCCCCCCACCTGGGAGTGCCCCGAATGTGGCCAGGCCGCCGCCCTGCGCGGCGAGGATGAGCCCGAGTCGGACGAGCCGAAGAAGGCGCCGCGCACGCACTGGGACATGCTGCTGGAGCGCCGCGACATTGAGGACCTGAAGGTCCTGCTGGACGAGCGCCTGGAGATGCTGCGCTCCGGGGAGATCTACCGCGAACGCTTCTGAGCCGCGCGCCGGAAGCGGTCGGCGGCGCCGCGCACGGCGGTCGCCGCCGAGCCGGCCGCGTCCGCCAGTTGCGCCCCGCGCCGGGCCAGCCCCCACTTGGTGACCAGGGCCAGCTCTTCGGAGAAGATCCCGCCGGACAGCTTGGACCGGCCCGCCTCCCGCTCCCGGAAGGTGATGGGCATCTCCACGATGCGTCCACCGGCGTCGGCCACCAGCTTGGTCATGTTGACCTGGAAGCCGTAGCCGAGCGCCTCCACCTCTCCCAGATTCAAGCGACGCAGCAGGCTCGCCCGGTACACCCGGAAGCCCGCGGTCGCATCCCTGACCCCCAGCCCCAGCATGGCGTTGATGTACAGGTTGCCGCCGCGGGACAGGGCCACGCGCTTCGCATCCCAATCCGCGGTGGCACCGCCGGACACCCAGCGGGACCCGATCACCAGGTCGGGCGCATCGGCCATCTCCGCGCGCTGAATCAGCAGCGCCAGGTCCTCCGGCCGGTGGGAGCCGTCGGCGTCCATCTCGCATACCAGCTCATATCCGGAGGCCAGTGCCCAGGAGAAGCCCGCCAGATAGGCTGGACCCAGCCCGCTCTTCTGATTGCGGTGCAGCACGTGAATGTGGTCGTCGGCCTGGGCGCGGGCGTCGGCGAGACGGCCGGTGCCGTCGGGCGAGTTGTCGTCCACCACCAGGATGTGGGCCTCCGGCGCGGCCTGCCGTACGCCGTCGAGCGCCCCTGCAAGGGTCTCGATCTCGTTGTAGGTGGGTATGACGACCAGAGCCTTCACGGTCCTTCTCCTGTCCCTTGTGCGGGCTGCGGCACGGTCACGCTCGCCGCCGCCGACGGCGCAGTCGTGACACACCGGAAACCATACCGGCCGCGGCCAGCAGTGCGGCACCCAGCTGCGCGGCGAGCCCGGGTGCGGCCCCGAGCCGGTCGGCCACGGTGATGGAGGTGCGCAGCGGTACATCGGCCACGAGCGAGGCCTGCGTGTAGGCCTGGGTGCGCTGCTCGACGACGCCGCGGGGGTTGATGATGGCGGTCACTCCGACGGTGGAGACCTGCACCAGGGCGCGTCCGTGCATGACCGCTTGGATCCGCCCCTGCGCCAGCTGCTGTTCGGCCTCCGAGGAGTGCAGGAAGCTGGCGTTGTTGGTGGGGATGACGATCACCTCGCCGCCCTGCTCGACCCCGGCGCGCAGCGTGTCCTCATAGGCGACCTCGAAGCAGATGCCCATGGCCAGCGTGACGTCGCGGTCCTGAGCAGCGGCGTGAATGGTGAGCGTCTGTGGGCCCGTGCCGGGGGCCAGGTCGGTGCCGATACGGTCCACCTGTTCGGTGATGTGGCGCAGCTGCTCGCGCAGGGGAATGTACTCCGCGAAGGGCACCGGCCGGTGCTTGCGGTAGTACTCCCCCGCGCCGACGCCTGGCGTCCACACCACCATGTCGTTGTAGCGCACGCCGTCTGCGTAGGACATCGCCCCCACAAGCACGGGCGCCCCCACCGCCTGGGCGGCCGCCTCCACCAGCGTCGCCGACGCGGGGACGTCGCGCGGGTCCAGGTCGGCGGCGTTCTCCGGCCAGATCACCACGTCGAGGGTGCCCCGGCCGACGGTCTCGGCCAGTGTCAGGGTCGCCTCGGCGTGGTTGCCGGTCACCTCCAGCGCCCGGTTGAAGGCGTCCTCGAACTCCTCGGCCACATTGCCCTGCACCGCGCCGACGCGCAGGGTTCCGTCCTGGGCGCTGCTCTCCATCGGCAGCGCCACCGGCGCGACCACCACGGCGCCGGCGAGGGCCGCGGCCACCAGCGCGTTGAAGGCACGACGGCGGCGCAGCGCATGGGCGGCCTCGGCCACGCCGGCCCCCACCAATGCAACCAGCGCGCTCAGCCCGACGATGCCCCCGTAGGCGGCGAAGGGCAGCATGGGGGCGTCGGCCATGGCGAAGGCGAGCCGGCCGAAGGGGAAGCCGCCCCACGGCCAGGACGAGCGCAGTTCCTCCACCCCGCACCAGATCACGGTGAAGGCCAACATGCGCGCCAGTAGGGCCGTGGCGGTGGGACGCTCCAGGTGGCCGATGCGAGAGGCCAACGCCCACGCGGCGCCGAAGGCCGCCAGGTAGAGCGACTCCACCGCCGTCAGCGCCACCCAGCCGACCGGGTTGCCCATGGCCACCGCCGTGAAGTGCAGCATCGGGGTGAACAGGGCGACGCCGAACACCAGCCCGAGGCCCGCCCCCGCCCAGGGGCCACGATCGCGCAGCGCCGAGGCCAAGAGGGCGAGCCCGAGCGGGGCCGCCCACCAGGCCCCGATGGGCGGGAAGGCGGCCCATACGGCCAGGCCGGCGCAGGTACAGGCCGGCAGTGTCAGCAGGTGGCGTGCACGGGACCTCATACGGACGACCAACTCACCACTCCTCGGTTGACATCGAGACAGGCCTCGGCGGCGGTCAGGGCCAGCCGGTTCAGGTGGGCCAGGTCTGAGCGGCCGGCGGAGTCAGCCGACCGGGGCGGCTCCCCCGCGCTGAGCGTGGCCAGCTGCCCGAGCACATCCAGCAGCTGCTTGCACCAGCGCACGAAATCCCCGGCGGTCAGGTCCGAGTCGGCCAGGATGGTGGTCAGATCGGCGCCGTCGGCCCAGTCCCGCACCGACCCGGCCACGGCGGGCTCGGCACCGGCGGAGGGCTCCACCCGCTCCAGGGCCTCCAGGTTGCTGATGCGCCGGGACACGGAGAGCTCTTGGCGCAGCACCTCCCCCAGGCGGGAGCCGGGCGCGGTCGGCAGGCCGAGTGAGGACACCGCCATCCGCGGCTCGTACACGCAGGCCGACACCGCCCCCGCCAACTCCGCCGGGTTCAGGCCGTCCCACAGCCCTTGGCGCAGGCACTCGGCCACCAGCAGGTCCCGCTCGGCGTATACGCGCGCAAGCATCCTGCCGGCCGCCGTGACCCGCAGCTCGCCCTCGGGCCGATCCGCCTCGACCGGGACCAGGTAGCCGAGCTCCAGCAGCACCCGGCACACGGCGTCGAACTGGCGGGCGATCGTGCCGGTGCGCCGATCCACCCGGGACTGCAACCGGTCCAGGTCTTCGCGCGCACGCACCCAGCGGCGGCCGATACGGGCGTGCTCCTCGCGGTGCGGGCAGGCGTGGCAGGGGTGGGCGCGCAGCTGGTGGCGCAGTTGCTCGAGGCGGGAGGCGGCGTCGGCGTCGTGGCGGTGGCCGCGGCGGGAGCCGCGCGCGGTGGAGGCATCCAGAGCGCCGGCGCGCAGCGCCTCTATCAGGCGCTCGGCCAGGCGCTCCCGCTGGTGCGGGCGGCGGGCGTCGAGGTCCTCCGGCACCGGCAGTGAGCCGACCCGGTTGACGCCGTCCGGGGTGCTCTCGGGGGTGAGGGTGTGCACCCGCTTGTCCTCGCCGACCACCGTCAGGTATGGCTCCCCCGAACTTGCCGCATGCTGGGCGACGACGACGCCGTGCCGGTGACGCCTGCCGGTGCGGTACAGGACCACGTCGCCGCGCGCCAGTGCCCCCATGGACCGGCTCGCCTCGCGGCGGCGCTCGGCCCGGTTGGTGCGGGACTGGTCGGCCTCGGCGTCGGCGATGCGACGGCGCAGGAGGGCGTATTCGCCGAAGTCGCCCAGGTGGCAGGCCATCTGCTGCTCCAGCGTGTCCAGGTGCCGGCGCTTGCGACGGACCTCGGCGGCCAGCTCCACCACGCCCCGGTCGGCCTGGAACTGGGCGAAGGAGGACTCCAGCACCTCCCGGGCCCGTTCGCGCGGCAGGCGCCCCAGCAGGTTGACGGCCATGTTGTAGGTGGGGCGGAAGGCGGACACCAGTGGGTAGGTGCGGCGGGAGGCGAGGGAGGAGACGAAGGCGGGCTCGGCCTCGTCGGTGGCCAGGACGACGGCGTGCCCCTCGACGTCGATGCCGCGCCGGCCCGCGCGGCCGGTCAACTGCGTGTACTCCCCCGGCGTCAGGGTCACGTGCGCCGAGCCGTTCCACTTGCGCAGCGACTCCAGCACCACGGTGCGTGCGGGCATATTGATGCCCAGCGCCAGGGTCTCGGTGGCGTAGACGACCTTGACCAGGTTGGCGGCAAAAAGCTCCTCGACGGTCTCCTTGAACACCGGCAGCAGGCCGGCGTGGTGCGCGGCCACGCCCCGGGTCAGTGCGTGCGCCCAGGCGTGAAAGCCGAGCACCCCCAGGTCGGCGGTGGGGATCTCCGCGGTGCGCCGGTCGATGATCTCCCGGATTCGGCGGGCCTCCTGTGGGGTGGTCAGGTCCACGCCGTGGGAGATGGCCTCCCGCACCGCGTTCTCACAGCCGGCACGGGAGAAGACGAACACGATCGCCGGCAGCAGGTCGGCGCGTTGCAGGGCACCGATGACCGTGCGGCGTGAGGGCGGGCGCAGGTGGGCGGTGCGGGCCCCGCCCTCGCCGCGGCGCGGCGGGCGGCCGCCACCGGCATTGCGCGACCACCGGCCCCCACGTCCGGAGACGGCCCTGCGCCCGCCACCGCGCCCATAGCCGCCCCGATGGTCCTCCCCGGCGGCGGCGCGGCGCGCATCCCTCACCGCCCGCAGCAGGTCGGGATTCAATGGCGGTTGGGCGGACGAGCGGGCCTCTCCCGCGGCGGATTGATCGGTGGCTGCGGACTGCGCCGGCGCCGAGTACAGGGGCAGCAGCCGTCGGCCCACCAGCATGTGCTGAGTCAGCGGCACCGGGCGGTGCTCGGAGACCACGACGGCGGTGCGGCCGCGCACCTGCCCGAGCCAGTCCCCGAACTCCTCGGCGTTGGAGACCGTGGCGGACAGTGACACCACCTGCACTTCTGGGGCCAGGTGAATGATCACCTCCTCCCACACCGGGCCGCGGAAGCGGTCGGCCAGGTAGTGGACCTCGTCCATGACCACGTAGCCGAGCCGATCCAGGTCGCGGGCCCCGGAGTAGAGCATGTTGCGCAGTACCTCGGTGGTCATGACGATCACGTCAGCGTGGGGGTTGATGGAGGTGTCCCCGGTGAGCAGGCCCACCCGGTCGGCGCCGTGGCGGGCGACCAGGTCCAGGTACTTCTGGTTCGACAGGGCCTTGATCGGGGTCGTGTAGAAGGCCTTGAGCCCCTTGGACAGTGCCAGGTGGACGGCGAACTCACCCACCACGGTCTTGCCGGCGCCGGTGGGCGCCGCCACCAGCACGCCCTCTCCGGCCTCTAGGGCCCGGCAGGCGTCATTCTGAAAGTCATCGAAGGGGAAGTCGTAGGTTGCGGCGAAGCGGGCGAGCTCGGTGCGTGACTCCGCTTGGCGACGGCGTGCAGCGGCGTAGCGTTCGGCGGGCGAGCTCATGGGGTAACCCTATGCGTAGCCCGCCACCGCTTCGCACGGCCAGCAGGTGCTTGCTTACGACGAAACGGCGGCGGGCGGGTGTGGTTCTCAGGCGGTGGGGACGGAGGAGTTCTCGGCCAGGGCCGCGTCCAGAGCGGCATCCTCCTCGGCGCGGCGCTTCGCCACGTTCTTGTCATGCCGGATGGAGATGAAGCAGGCCAGGAAGTACAGGCCGGTGATGGGGATCGCCATGAAGATCATCGACCACGGGTCCGGCAGCGGGTTCGCGAAGGCCATGAAGGTGAAGATGCCGACCACCGCCCAGCGCCACCCCTTGAGCATGGTGCGCCCCTTCATCACGCCGAGCCGGTTCAGGGCGACCAGGATCTCCGGCAGCAGGAAGGCGGCGCCGAAGGCCAGCACCAGCCGCAGCACGAAAGACAGGTAAGTCGACGCATCCATGATGCCGGTGGAAGACGCCGTCTTCGGGATGAAGCCGGTCAGGATCACCGTCGCGCGCGGCATGATCCACATGCCCAACGCGCAGCCGGCGGCGAACAGCAGCAGTCCGACAACGCCGAAGATCCAGGTGTAGGCCTTCTCCTTACGAGTCATGCCCGGGCCCACGTAGGCGAAGAACTCGTAGATCCACAGCGGGGAGGACAGCAGCACGCCGATCCAGATCGACACCCGCAGTCGCATGTCGAATGAGGACAGCATGGTGGAGAAGTTGATATTGAGCTTGGCGCCGCGGGCGTTGGCGACCTCGACCGGGTGAGTGATGAACTGGAACGCGGCGTCGTACAGGAAATAGCCGACGACCGCCATCACGGTGATGCCGATTGCGGAGATGAACAGGCGGTTGCGCAACTCGCGCAGGTGGTCCCCGATCGACATGATCGCCTCGGGGTTCTCCTTGCGCTTGCGGCCGGGCAGCTTAGGCATATGCGGCACGTTCTACTCCTCCCGGATGCTGGTGACCGTACGCACGCGGGACCGGGCGGGCCCGGTCCCAGCGGCGAGGTGAGGTGGACGCGCGGCCCGCGGCGCAGTCACGGCCCCGCGGGCCGGGGCGTCACTGCTGGACGGTGCCGTCCGTGTACGGCTGCGGCTGCTGCGGGGCGGCCGGCTGCTGGGGCGCCGCCTGCGGAGCGGTCTGACCCGCCTGGGTCGGCTGGGTGTAGTAGGTGCCCTGCTGCGGCTGCTGCGGAATCTGGGCCGGGGGCTGCTGCGCGACGGGGGTCTCCTCGTCTTCGCGGAGCTCCTTGACCTCCTTCTTGAACACCTTCATCGACTTGCCGATGCTGCCGGCGATCTCCGGCAGCCGGTTGGCGCCAAAGATGAGCAGGACGACGACAAGCAGGACGACGATGTGCGTGGGCTTGATCACGACGCAACTCCTTTCATGGGGCTCGCGACTGTAGATGAGCCCGCAGATACGCTCACGAGTCTAGCGTTTCGCCGTCGTCGGGCGCGCATCCGTTCGCCGGTGTTCCACCACAGGCGTATACGGCGGCCGCACTGTCCAGGGCGCGCTGGGCGGCCGTGGCCGCCTCGTCCGCGAGGTCGGCGGGAGCGACCGACCGGAGGTGACGGCCGGCGGACAGCACCAGGCCCACCAGCCAGGCCCGGTCCCGCCCCCGTATCCGCACGTGCAGTGTGCCATCCCGGTCGGTATGCAACACCTCACAGGGGATCTGCTCGACCAGCCAGCGGCCGGTCGGCTTGAGCACGAGCGTCGCCTCCACTGCGGCTGTGCGCGGGGCGCGGTGCGGAGCCCGGTGGCTGACGGCCGGCACGTCCAGGACCTGCGCCTGCAAAATACGGTCGATTCTGAAGGATCGCTCGGCACGGGCGGTCAGGCACCAGGCGCGCAGCGTCAGGTGAGTGCCGTCGCTGACCAGTTCGAGGGGGTCGACGTCGCGTTCGGTGCGGGTGTCGGTGGCGGAGACGTAGACCAGGTGCAGGCGCCGTCGCCCGGCGAGTGCCCGGCGCACGGCCGGCAGCACGCCCGCCGGTGCGGCCTGCGGCCCGGGAACCGCCGGTGACGCCGGGGCGTCCGCGCTACTCGAGGCGCCCAGGGCCCGGCGCAGGGCGCGGCGCGTCTGGTCGAGGACGGCCGCGGCGTCGGGATCGTCGGCCAGCACCTGCGCCAGCACGCCCAATGAGAGCAGCAGCGCGACCGCTTCGCGGTGGGACAGGCGCACGGGCCGGTCCAGGCCCAGCGGTTCGGTCAGGCTGAGCCGGCCCGCCTCGAGGGCTTCGGCGGAGAAGTCCACCAGTTCGTCGGGCAGGCCCCCGGGCAGGCCGGAGACCCACAGGGTGTCCACATCCCGGCGGATGGTCTGCGCGGTGACGCCGAAGTGCGCGGCCGCCTGCTCCAGGGTGGCGCCGTCGTGCTCGGACACCCAGGCGGGCAGGGCGAGCAGCCGCACCAGCCGGTCGGTGGAACTGGGGCGGGCCATGTCAGTGCCCCTCCCGGGCGGGTGGGGGCCCGCCGAGGGCGGCCACCGCCCGCAGGTGCGCGGCGACGTCGTCTCGCAGCTCGGGCGGGGACAGGACCACGACCGCGTCGGCCAGGGCGGCAAGCGTCCCGGCGAAGGAGAACCGGTCCGTGTAGGTCACATGGATCTCGTCCCAGCCGGCCGGTCGGCGCGCCGGCGCGGTAGCGTGCGCGCGGGCGCGCAGTTGCAGGGCGCGGCCGGGAGCGACGACGAGCACCGCCTCAACCCCGGCGGGGGCGGGCGCGGCCGGGGCCGGGAAGGCCTCGGCCGCGGAGATCACCGACACCGGCCCGACGATGCGAGCCAGCCGGAAGGTGCGCTGCTGGCCGGAGGACTGGTCCCGGCCGTCCAGATACCAGGCGCCCTCGCTCATGCGCAGCCGGTGCGGCTCCACGATGCGAGCCCCCACTCTCCCGGAACTGGCGGAGGCGTAGTCGAAGCTCACGCGGCGCCGCTCCTGGACGGCGCCGGCCAGCTCGGCGGGCACCTGTCCACCGGAGATGTCACTGCCCAGGTCAATGCTCAGATCCGGAAGCGGCGCGGGGTCGGAGTCCGCGGCGACCGCCCGCATCTTGGTCAGTGCGTGCCGGGCCGCGGGGGTGAGTGCCCCACTGCGCCAGGCGGAGGCGGCCAGCTCGACAGCGGCGGCCTGCGCGGCCGTCAGCGTCAGGTCGGGCAGCGTGTAGTCGGCGTCCGTGATGCGGTAGCGGGCGTCCTCGCCCCGGCCGATGGTGGTGATCTGGATGCCCAAGTCCCGCAGCACGCCCTTGTCGCGCTCGAACATGCGCTCGGCGGAGGCGCCGCCGTCGGCGTCATAGCCGGCGACCGTGCGGGTGATCTGTGTGCGCGTCAGGCCCACGGCGGTGTTGCGCAGTGCCAGCAGCAGGTTGACCTGCCGTTCCTCGGCGGGGATGGCGGCCGGAGCGGGGCGGGATGCGGGTTGGGGCACGGCGCCAGCGTAGGCGCTGCGGCGGTGCCGGTGCGGGTGAGACACCCGGGTGGCTTAGGGTGAGGACATGATGTGGCGTGACGCGAACGTGCTCGGCGTGCGGCGGATTTGGGGACGTCCCGGCAGGCGCTGCGCGGAGGTCGAGGCCCGGATCGTGTCGGCCCCGCCGGGCGCCGTCGTGCTCGGCGACGGCGAGCCGTGCCGGGCCGTCGCCTACGAGCCAGTCACCGGCCTGCCCGAGCCCGGCGAGTGGGTGCGGCTGGAGGTGTCCGCACTGGCCCGCGGCCTGGGCACCGGCGGGCACGCGATGGTGACCGCGCGGCCGAGCGTGTTGCCGGCCGATCCGGCGCCGGACGGCCACCTGGTCAAGGCCCGCTACATGCCCGACCAGGTGATGGTCACCGGCGTCGATGAGCAGGACACTCCCGCCCATGCGCTGCTGTCCGCCCCGATCGAGGACCTCACCCTCGCGGGCACGCCCGTGGTGATCGCCGACCTGCACTCCGCCCTGCCGGCGGTCCTGGCGGGCCTGCGCGCCCCGCTGGAGCCGGACCGCGACGCGGCGGCCACGCCGTCGCGGCGGCGCGAGCTGCGCGTCGTCTACGTCATGACCGACGGCGGCGCCCTGCCGCTGCCCTACTCGCGTACGGTCGCCGCCCTGCAGGAGGCGGGGCTGCTGGCCGGCACCGTTAGCGTCGGGCAGGCCTGGGGCGGGGATTTGGAGGCCGTCAGCATCCACAACGGCCTGTTGGCGGCCCGGCTGGTGCTGGGCGCGGACGTGATCGTGGTCGCCCAGGGCCCCGGCAACCTGGGCACCGACACCCCCTGGGGCTTCTCCGGGGTGGCCTGCGGCGACGCCGTCAACGCCGTCGCCGCCCTGGACGGCCACCCGGTCGCCTGTCTGCGCGTGTCCGAGGCGGACGGCCGCGCCCGCCACCGTGGTATCTCCCACCACTCCCTGACCGCCTACGGGCGCGTCGCCCTGGCCGCGGCCGACGTCGTCGTTCCTCGCCTGGAGGGCGCCTTCGGGCGGCAGGTGGCCGAGCAGGCCGCCGCCCTGTGCGCCCCGCGCCGGCAGGGAGCCACGCACCGGCTGGTGGAGGTGCCGGTGACCGGGCTGTTCGGGGCGCTGGCCGCCGTGGAGCGGGAGGCCGGCGTGCGCCTGAACACCATGGGCCGTGGCCTGTCCGAGGACGCCGCCGGCTTTCTGACCGCGGCCGCGGCCGGCCGCCACGCCGCCCGGCTGGCCCAGGCCCTGCCCGCGGCCCGGGCGGGCGCGGCGACCACACCGGGGGCTGCACTACGCTGAGCCCATGAAGACTTTCGAGGACCTTTTCGCCGAGCTCAAGGACAAGGCCGCCACCCGCCCCGCCGGGTCCGGCACGGTTGAGGAGCTCGACCGCGGTGTGCACTTCATCGGCAAGAAGCTGGTGGAGGAGGCTGCCGAGTCCTGGATGGCCTGCGAGCACGAGTCCGACGAGGCCGCCTGTGAGGAGCTCAGCCAGCTGCTGTACCACACCCAGGTGATGATGCTCGCCAAGGGGTACACGCTCGAGGACATCTACCGCTACCTGTGACCGGCCCGCCGGGCCCCGCATCGACCCACCAACCACTCACCACATCAAGGACCACCGTGCTGCGCATCGCCGTGCCCAACAAGGGCTCCCTGTCCGAGCCCGCCACCACCATGCTCGCCGAGGCGGGCTACCGCACCCGCCGTTCCGGGCGGGAGCTCGTCCTGGTCGACGACGCCAACCAGGTTGAGCTGTTCTTCCTGCGTCCGCGCGACATCGCCGTCTACGTCGGCCAGGGCACCGTGCATGCCGGCGTCACCGGCCGCGACCTGCTGCTGGACTCGGGCGTGGAGGCGATCGAGCACCTGCCGCTCGGCTTCGCCCGCTCCACCTTCCGCTTCGCTGCGCCCGCCGGCACCATGAGTACGCTCGCCGACATCGAGGGCAAGCGGGTGGCCACCTCCTACGACGTGCTCGTGCGCAACTTCCTGGCCGAACAGGGAATCAATGCTCAGACCGTGCACCTGGACGGCGCCGTGGAGTCCTCCGTGCAGCTGGGGGTGGCGGACCTGATCGCCGACGTCGTCGAGACCGGGTCCACGCTGCGTGCCGCCGGCCTGGAGACCTTCGGCGAACCGATCCTTGCCAGTGAGGCGGTGCTGATCACCACCGAGCAGTACCGCGACGAGCCCGGCCTGGCCACGCTCGTGCGTCGTCTGGAGGGGGTGCTGCGGGCCCGCTCCTATGTGCTCGTGGACTACGACATCCCCATGAACCGGCTGCACCTGGCCAGCGAGATCACCCCCGGCATCGAGTCCCCCACCGTCTCCCCGCTGCAGAACCCCGACTGGGTGGCGGTGCGGGCGATGGTCCCCCGCAAGGACGCCAACCGCGTCATGGACGAGCTCTACGCCATCGGCGCGCGCGCCATCCTGGTGTCCTCCCTGGTGGCCTGCCGGCTGTAACTATGTTCAGACGGTGAGCAGCGGGTCGCAGACGTCGTCGGAGGTCACGGTGGTCTCACCGAGCAGGCCGCGGCCGGCCAGGAAGTCGATGGTCTCCCCCACCTGCTCCGGCACCAGCGCGCCCACCACGGTGTTCTCGCTGGGCCGCACCAGTTCACCCGTGGCCACGGCCACCTCGCGTGCATTGTCTGCCTGTGCGGAGTCGACCAGGTCGGGCACGTACTCCTTGGTGGCCTCCACGGCCGCATCGGGGTCATCCACGAACTTGGTCATCCCGACGGCGGAGGCGGTCACCACCTCCTCCAGCTCGGCGCGGCGGTCGGCCAGCACCTGCGGGGTGGTGATCAGGGAGGCACCCAGCAGCGGCACCTCCTCGCCGATCGCGATGATGCGCACGGGCATGCCGTTCTGGGCGATCTGGACGGCGTCGTTGTTGGAGAAGCCGGCGATCGCGTCCACCTTGCCGCTGGAAAGGGCGGCCTGCTGGGTGTAGCCGATCTCCTGCACGTCGACGTCGTCCTCGCTCAGCCCGGCCGAGGACAGCGCCACCAGCACCGAGTACCAGGTCTCTCCCGTCTTGCCGGGGGTGCCGATCGTCTTGCCGGCCAGGTCCGCGAGCTGGGTGATGTCGGACTCCTCGGGGACGATGATGCAGCCCGGGTAGCGCTGGTAGTAGCCGCCGATGATCACCAACTCATTGCCGTTGGACGCGGCCACGATGGCCTCGTCGCCGCCCGCCACCACCACGTGCTCGGTCCCGGCCAGCAGCGCGTCGAACTGCCCCTCCTGCTCCCCGTGGTGGCGCAGGGAGACGCCCGCCGCATACTCGCCGTCGGCCAGGGCCAGGTAGAAGGGGGCGAACTGTACGTTCGGGGTGTAGGTCATGCCGATCACCAGCCCGGAGGCGTCGGCAGAGGCGGAGGCCGTCGCGGTCCGGGCGCCGGTGCCCGAGGCGCAGGCGGCCAGCAGCCCGGCGGTGCCCGCTCCCATGGCGGTCAGCAGCGTGCGGCGGGTCAAGCGGGGGGTGAGGGCGGTCATGGGGGTTCCTTTCGGTGCCGTGCGGCGGTGAGGGGAAGCGGGCGGGTAGAAGTGGGGAAAGTGGGAATCGGTTGGGAGTGGCGTTCGCGCCGCGGCGGGGCGGGCACTCAGGTGGCGCGGCGCCCCCGCATGGAGGCGACGACGCGGCTGCGGCGCTCCAGTTCATGCAGCACCCAGTGGATGGTGGTGGCGATGACGCACAGCACCACGATGGTGGAGAACAGCCCGGTGGTGTCCACGGTCTGCCGCTGGGAGGCGAGCACCATGCCCAGGCCCTCTCCGCCCATGGTCATCTCTCCGATCACGGCGCCGGTGACGGACAGGGTGAATCCCGTGCGCAGGCCGGACAGAATGGAGGGCAGTGCCATGGGCAACTCCAGGTAGATCAGCATGGACAGCCCGTGGGCGCCGTCGAGCCGGGCGGCGTCGATGACGTCGGCGTCCAGGCCCCGCAGGCCCAGCAGGACGGTGACGGTGATGGGGAAGAAGACCATGAGCACGCACAGCACCACGGTCGGCACCGTCCCATAGCCGATCCACACCACCAGCAGCGGCGCGATGGCGATGGCCGGGACCGCCTGGGAGGCGGCCACGTACGGCAGGACGGCGCGGGAGAAGCGACGGGAGTGGTACAGGGTCCAGGCCAGGGGCAGCGACAGGGCGGCGGCGGCCAGGCAGCCCAGCAGCGCCTCGCGCAGTGTCACCCAGGTGTATCCGGCCAGGCCGCCTTGGGTGAAGGCGAGCACCAGGCGGCGGGCGACGTCGCCGGGGCTGGGCAGAAAGACCGGCGGGATCAGCCCGGCGCGGGTGATCGCCCACCAGGCCAGCAGCAGCACGGCCCCGAGGGCTGCCGGTGGGTTCAGCAACGGTCGCAGCAGACGGGACGATCCGGTACGTGGGCGCCGCGGCGCGCGGGCAGCCTCACGGTCGGCCACGCCGAGGGCGGTGCTGGCGACGGTGGCGCTGGTCATGCGCGGTGTCCTCTCCGGCTCCCCCGGAGCACCCGCCCCGGGGCACTCCGGGGTGACGGGCGGTACGCGCGTAGCGCCGCACGGCGCGGGGCCGCTGCCTACGGCCGGGATGCGCCCGCATGGGAACGCACCACGATCCGCCGACGCCGGACGCGCGCCACGTGTCTCCTCCCATCCGGACTTTCACCGTCGGTGCCGGAATTCCACCGGCTCAGCCGACCGCACCCACCCTGCGGGTGGACACAACCGGGTCGCGGACTGTCACCGCCGGTTCGGACTTTCACCGACCCCGGAGCACGTTTCATGCACCACCGACATTAGTGGCTGGGGCCAGCAGTGGCAACCCTGTTCGCCTGAAACGGGCGGGAGTGTGATACGTCTCAGTGGCGGCGTATGCCGGCGGTGACACGGTCCATGAGGGCCAGCACATCGGGAGCACGCCAGGCACGCCGACCGGGGGCCACCTGATAGCTGACCACGAATCCCGCCTGCTCCAGGCGTGCCAGCGAACGTCTGGCGCTCTGCGGAGAAACCTTCAGTTCCTGGGCGGTGGTGGCGACGTCAAGGACGGGATGGCGGACCAGCAGGCATATCTGTCACCCTCTCCGAAGTCTTTTCCACTTACCGGGATAAGTGAAAAAGGACCTCGGGGTTGTGTGCGTGCGCGCCGCCGCTCACCAGCCCGTCGGGGCCACGCGCCACGGGTAGGCGGCTGCGGAGTCGCCGGGGTCGTCGGCGTCGAAAAGGCCGGGTAACCGCCGCCCGCAGTGCCGGCAGCAACCCGACGCATCCAGCTCGTAGGTCTCTACCGTGTAGCCGCGGCGGACGATAACCGGGGCGCCGCAGCCGGGGCAGTGCGTGGTCGCACCCTCCGCGTCGCGCACATTGCCCAGGTACACGAAGTGCAGCCCCGCATCCAGCGCCGCGCGGCGGGCCCGCCGAAGCGTCGCCACCGGCGTCGGCGGCCGGTCCAGCATGCGGTGGGCGGGGTGGAAGGCCGTCAGGTGCAGCGGCGTGTCCGCGCCCAGCGCGCCGACCACCCAGGCGGCGAGCCGACCGACCTCCTCGGGCGAGTCGTTCAGGCCCGGGATGAGCAGCGTGGTCAGCTCCAGCCACGTCGAGGTGTGCTCGCGCACGCGCACCAGCGTGTCCTGCACGTCGCGCAGCCGCGCCCCGGTGATCTTCCGGTAGAAGTCCTCGGTGAAACCCTTGAGATCAATGTTGGCGGCGTCGACGGCGCCGAACAGTTCCAGCCCCGGTTCGGCACAGATCCACCCGGCGCTGACCGCGTAGGCCAACAGCCCGCGCTCGTGGCAGGCGTGGGCGGTGTCGATGGCGTACTCGGCGAAGACCACCGGGTCGTTGTAGGTGAAGGCGACGGCGCGGGCACCCAACCGGGCGGCCTGATCGACGATGCTGCCCGGCGGGGCGTCCACGCTGAGCACCTCGATGGAGCGGGCGGTGGAGATCTCCCAGTTCTGGCAGAACTTGCAAGACAGGTTGCAGCCGGCGGTGCCGAAGGACAACACCGAACTGCCGGGGTGGACATGGTTCAGCGGCTTCTTCTCCACCGGGTCCAGGCACACACCCGTGGACCGGCCGTAGGCGGTCAGCACGATCCGCTCCCCGCTGCGCCGACGCACGAAGCAGAAACCCCGCTGTCCCTCCCGCAGGCGGCAGTGCCGCGGGCACAGGTCGCATTGCAGCCGGCCGTCCGGCAGCGGGTGCCACCAGCGGGCCGTGTATCCGGCGTCCCCACCCGCCGCACCCGGCCTGGAGGCGGGCGGGGCGGAGGCGGTCACGACTCCTCCCAGGCGCGAACCCGGTAAGTCTCCACCACCAGGTCCGCATCCCAGAAACCGGCCGGCCAGCCGGCCTTGCGCTTGAGTTGGCGCAGGAAGTCGGCCGGGTCTGGCAACTCATCCCACACCTGCGGCAGGAAGGTGGCGCGCCGGGCCCTCAGCGACAGCACCACGCCGTCGATCCCCGGGCGCAGGCGACGGCGCACCTCCTGCTCATCGTGCGTATCCATGACCTCGGGCGTGGTGAGTACCGACACCTCCAGGTTCAGAGCAGGCAGCTCCATCGCCGTCACGGGCGGGAAGCGCGGATCGCGCAGGGCGGCGGCCACGGCGTTGGCGACGACGTCGTCGCCGAGCGACCGGTGCGCCTCCAGCGAGCCGATGCAGCCGCGCAGGGAGCCGTCGGCGCTGCGCAGGGTGACGAAGGCGGCACCGGGGCGATCCAGCCAGGCGGGTCGCTCCCCCGCCAACAACTCGGCGGGCGTGCCGGCCTCGGCGCCCACCGCGCGGGCGATCGCCCTGCGGGCCAGCGGAAGCAGCGTGTCTCCGGCGTCGGCGGGCGGCTCGGTCGCCTGTGGACCCGCCGCGGCCGCGGCGGGCTCGGCACCTGCGGTGGCCGCCTCATGGAGTGCGACGGCGCAGTAGCCGACCACCCGATCCGGATCGCCGGCGGTGTCGGCCGACGTGCACCGGCCCAGCAGTTCGGCGCGCATGCCGTGCTCCTGCGCCGCCAACAGCATCCCGTCCAGCGGGGTGGCGCCGCAGGCGCGATCGTGGGGGATGGAGGAGTCCAAGGCGAGAATGCGCGTGACGGTCTCCTCGTCGACGGTTACGGCCAAGTCCTGCGGCAGGTAGTGGGACAGGTCGGAGGAGATGATGATGACGGTCTCCGGCCCGCCCCACAGCGCATTGATCACGTCGGCGACGGTGCGCGCCGAGGCGTCCCCGGCAGCCAGCGGCACCACCGCGACGTCAGCCCCCAGGACGGTCTGGATGAAGGGCAGCTGCACCTCCAGGGAGTGCTCCCAGGCGTGTACCTCTGGCGCGGTGGTCACGCCGGGCAGGGAGGCCGCCTGCGCGCAGCCGGCGGCGTCGACATTCAGCACCCCCAGAGGCGTGGCCAACTGGTCGGCGCCGGGCAGCGCCAGTCCCTGCACCGGCACCCGGTGGGTGGGTCCCAGCAGCACCACCCGGGTGATGCGTCCCCGGCCGGCCTCCAGGCGGGCGTAGGCGCGCGCCGCCATGGGGCCGGAGTAGACGTAGCCGGCATGCGGGATGACGACGGCCTTGGGCACGGCCGGGGCGTCGGACAGCTGGGCCCGCGCCCGGGTGAGCAGGTCGGCGAGCATGCGCTTCAGGGCGCGCGCATCCCCGGGGTAGAAGCTTCCGGCGACGGCGGGACGGCGGACGGTCTTCATGGTGGTCTCTCCCTTGAGCAACACCAGGATACTCCGGCCGGGCCCGCATGTATCCGGTGCGGCCCGGCCGGCCGACAGGTCTCAGCGGGCGGCGGCCACGGCGGCGTCGAACTCGCCGGCGACGGCGTGGTCCGGCGTGCCGGCGCGGGACACGGCCCAGGCGGCGAGCAGGTTCGCGGCGAAGCCGGGGGCGAGCTCGTACAGGTCGAAGATGCCGCCGGGCCCGCCGGAGACATTGCCCCAGATCATGACGACGACGGCGCCGGCGATAATGCCGGCGAAGGCGCCCGTGGCGGTCAGCCGCCGCCAGTACAGGCACAGCAGGACCGTGGGGCCGAAGGAGGCGCCGAAGCCCGCCCAGGCGAAGGCGACCAGCGCCAGGATCGTGTCATTGGGCGTCCAGGCCATGGCCGCGGCGATCACGGCCACGCTCAGCACCGCGAAGCGCGAGTACATGACCAGCCGACGCTGGGAAACCTGCCGGTGGAAAACCTGGCGGTACAGGTCCTCGATCAGGGCGGAGGAGGTGACCAGCAGCTGGCTGGAGATGGTGGACATGATCGCGGCGAGGATGGCGGCCAGCATGAACCCGGCCACGAAGGGGTGGAACAGCAGCTGCCCCAGGCTGATGAACACGGTCTCCGGGTTGGTCAGGGCGGCGCCGTCGCGCTGGTAGATCGCCACACCGACGATGGCGGTTGCGGCCGCCCCGGCGACGGCGAACAGCATCCAGCCGATGCCGATGCGGCGGCCGGCCACGGCCTCCTGCGGGCTGCGCAGCGCCATGAAGCGCACAATGATGTGGGGCTGGCCGAAGTAGCCCAGGCCCCAGGCCAGGGAGGAGACGATGCCGATCACGGAGGTGGTGGGTCCGAGCACCGCCCAGTAGTGCGGGTCGACTTCACTGACCGCCCGCAGGGTCGGCCCCAACCCGCCCAGGCGCGTCACACCGACAACGGGCACGGCGATCAGCGCGGTCACCATCATGACTCCCTGCACCAGGTCCGTGTAGGACACCGCCAGGAAGCCGCCCACCAGTGTGTACATCACCGTAATGGCGGCCACCAGGGTCAGACCCAGCCGGTAGTCCAGGCCGAAGGAGGACTCGAAGAAGGTGCCGCCGGAGACCATCCCGGAGGAGACGTAGAAGGTGAAGAACACGACGATCACGCCCCCGCTGGCCCAGCGCAGCAGGTGCCGGTCGTCGTGCAGCCGGTTGTCCAGGAAGCTGGGGATGGTGATGGAGTCGTGGGCGACCTCCGTGTAGGAGCGCAGCCGGGGCGCCACATAGCGCCAGTTCAACCAGGCCCCCACCGTCAGCCCGACGGCGATCCACGCCTCCACCAGCCCGCTGGCGTACAGCGCCCCGGGCAGCCCCATCAGCAGCCAGCCGGACATGTCGGCGGCGCCCGCAGACAGTGCGGTGACCGCGGGCCCGAGCCCGCGGTCAGCCAGCATGTAGTCGTCCAGGGAGTCGTTATGACCGTAGGCCCACCAGCCGATCGCCACCATTCCAACGAAGTAGATGATCATCGAGATGGCTTGGAAGGTCGTCTCGGTCATGGTGCTCCTAGTCGGGTGGGGGGCCTGCAACCTGCCGCAGTTTAAGTGACGCGGCGGCATCGGCGTCGGCCTGTACCGCATCCAGGTCCTTGCCGGTGCCGGCCGCCGCGTAGGCGGCGACCAGGCCCTCCACCAGCGCGGCGCCGGACAGGCGCACGTGCGCGGCCAAGTCCGGGTCCAGCAACTCCAGGGCCATCTGGGCGCTGAGTACGCCGCTGCCCAGGTCTGCCAACACCAGTACGCCCGAGCCGTCGTCGGCGCGCTCGATCGCCGCCATGATTTCGGTGGCGTCCGTGCCCAGGGAGCCGTCGGGCAGGCCCGCCGCCACCTCCGTGGGCGCATCCAGGCCTGGAATCAGCCCCTTGGCGAGGGCGACGGCGGCGTCGGCGAGCGGGCGTGAATGAGAGACGACGACGATGCCCGTCATGCGGCGTCCGCCGTCTGGCCGGAGACGACGTCGGCGAGCGCCCGCATGATCAGAGCGGTGGAGGCGGCGCCCGGGTCGATGTGACCGACGGACCGCTCCCCCAGGTAGGAGGCGCGCCCCTTCTTCGCCAGCATCGGCTCGGTGGCGTCCCGCCCAGCCGCCGCGGCGTCGGCGGCGGCATTGACGGCGGCCGCGAAGGCGCCGTCCGTGTCGGCACGGAGCGCCTCCAGGGCCGGGTACCAGGCGTCCAACATGGTCTTGTCCCCCGCCTCGGCGTTACCCCGCTGCACAATGCCGCCAATGCCGGCCTCGACGGCGTCGACCAGGGCGGCGGTGTCGATGGTCTCGTGCTTGGCGCAGGCGGTGGACATGCGCAGGAAGAAGGTGCCGTACAGGGGCCCGGCGGCACCGCCGACCTTGGAGATCAGCGCCATCGCGGTCTGCTTGAGGACCGCCGCCGGGGAGTCCGGCTCCGCTCCCAGCGCCTCGACGGCGGCGGTCAAGCCGCGCTTCATGTTGGCGCCGTGGTCGGCGTCGCCGATAGCGGCGTCCAGGGCAGTCAGATAGTCCGCCTGCTCGGTGACCAGGGCGCATGCGCGCCGGATCCAGGCGGCCACATCCGTGGCGGCCAGCGTCGTCAGCGGGGCGGACGGGGTCTGTGCAGTTGAAGTCGTCATGGCGCTCAGGCCCCCCAACGCAGGCCGGGCGTGTTCACCGGAGCGTCCCACAGACCGAGCATGTCCTCATCGGCGCGCACCAGCGTCAGCGAGCAGCCCGCCATGTCCAGGCTGGTGATGTAGTTGCCCACCAACGAGCGCTCCACCTTCACGCCGGCCGCGTCAAGCAACTTGGCGACCTCGCCGTACATCAGGTACAGCTCCAGGAGCGGGCTGGCGCCCATGCCGTTGAGCAGCGCAATGACACCCCGGTCGCCTTCCGGCAGTTCGGCCAGGATGGGGTCGACCAGCTGCTTGGCGATCTCGCTGGCGGGGGCGATCTTGTCCCGATGCCGGCCAGGCTCGCCGTGAATGCCGATGCCGATCTCCATCTCATCCTCGGGCAGGTCGAAGGACGGCTTGCCGTTGGCGGGCACGGTGCAGGAGGTCAGCGCCATGCCCATGGAGCGACCGGCCTCGGAGGTGCGCTTGGCGACCGCCGCCACGTCGGCGAGGGAGCGCCCCGCTTCGGCGGCGGCGCCGGCGATCTTCTCCACGATCACGGTCACGCCCACGCCGCGGCGGCCGGCGGTGTACAGGGAATCCTCCACGGCGACGTCGTCGGCGGTCACAACCGTGGCGATTTCCGTGCCGGACTCGGCGGCGACCATCTCTGCGGCCATGTCGAAGTTCATGACGTCGCCGGTGTAGTTCTTGACGATGTGCAGTACGCCCGCACCCCGGTCCACGGCGGCGGTCGCGGCGGAGACCTGGTCGGGAACGGGGGAGGTGAAGATCTCCCCCGCGCAGGCGGCGTCGAGCATGCCGAAGCCGACGAACCCGCCGTGCAGCGGCTCGTGGCCACTGCCCCCGCCGGAGACGATGGCGACTTTGCCATCCTCCTTGGGGGTGGCCCGGTAGACGATGTGCTGGTCAACATCCACCCGGAGGCGGTCGGGGTGTGCCGCGGCCATTCCGGCCAGCGCGTCGGTCACGACGCCGTCGACGGAGTTAATGAGCTTTTTCATGGCAGAACTGTACCGCGGATGAGTCGCCGATCACTGTCTCGGCCCCATTCGGCGTCCGGTTCGATACAGAGAACCGGTGAGGGGCGCAGCCGGCGCGGCTCACGCGCGATCGGGGCGGTCAAGCGAGGCGGAGCGGCTTGCGGAGTAAAGCACGACGGCGGCCGCCCAGTCGCCGTCGTGAGTCAGAGACACGGGCCAGTGCTGCGGGCCCGCGGCGCCGTCGCCCAGGGAGTCGGTGACGGCGACGGCGACGGCGCCGGTCAGGCGCAGCGACGGCCTCCCCCAGCGGTCGGTGATCAGTTCGATCTCCCGCCAGTCGACCGCCTCGGGCGACAGCTGCGGAGGGACCGCTCGCCCGGCGCTGGCGTTAACGGCTTGGGACCAGGCCTTGATGAAGGCCTCCTTCGCGGCCCAGCGGCCGGCCAGGTGCTCGGCCTGCGCCGAGCCGGTGACGTCGGCCCGGCGGGCGGCGTCACGCCGCTCGCGTGCGGTGAAGGCCCGCTCGGCGAAGACGGTGCCCGGCTGGTGCAACTGCTCGGCCAGACCGGAGATATGCACCAGGTCCACCCCAACGCCGAGGATCTCACCGTTTTGACGTTCGGGGACGTCGGGCAACCGTGGTTCAACGCCCATAGTGGAGCCTGCACGCAACGATGAGGACGTCGTCCCCATCGACCCGGTAGACGAGCCTGTGCTCGGACGTAATGCGACGCGACCAGTAGCCGCTGAGATTGCCGCGGAGGGCCTCTGGCTTGCCGAGACCCTCGTTGCCGTGTCGTTGGATGTCCTGGAGGAGGAGATTGACGCGTTTGAGGACTCGACGATCCTCAGTCTGCCACCACAGGTAGTCCTCCCAGGCGTGGGTAGACCAGATGAGTCTCATGGCGGACCCGGTCAGTCCTCACCGGTGTTCACCAGCTCGTGGGCCTTGCCGTGCCCGTCCTCGAGCTCGGTGATCGACTCCAGGAGCCGCCTGGCGTTGGCGGGGTTGCGCAGGAGATAAGCGGTCTCCTTGAGCGCCTCATACTCCGCTAGGGAGACGATGACGGCAGGATCATGCCCGGCTCGGGTGATGACGACCTCCTCGCGGTCGTCCACGACGTCATTGAGCACTTGGGCGTAGCGCGCGCGGGACTCCGTGTAGGTCATGGTCCTCATGACTCACCTCCTGTGCAGAAAACTGTACGTCACGTTCATTCTTCGCTGCAATGGAGCATCGCCGACCAGTTCTATCTCGCGCCAGTCATCCGCTTCTGGCGCCAGTCGGCGGGCCGGCGCATGGTGACCACCGGGAGCACGCCTCGCCACAACGCGTCCGAGCCCGGAACTGCTTTGAATCCGAGTCGTATGTAGAAGCGTTGCGCCCCACGGTTGAAGATGTCTTTGTCGGTGAGCCGAGGCTTCCAGATCTCATCGACCCACTGCCGGGTGGCGCCTTCGGGGCGGACGTAGGTGTCGCACCAGGCGCGACACCACACTCCTGTGTCCGCACGGGCGTCTGAGGCGCGCATGGGGCGCACCGTGAACAAGCAGTCTTCGCATCGGTACGCGGCCCGGCTGGCCTTGCTCATCACTCAATCCTAAGTCGGCTTTTCATGGCTATTCGTGTCGGTGGGTGTGCCAGGCAGACGCTCAACCAGGCGCCCTCGATCTTTTGCCCAGTCGGTACACGATTCAGGCAATGATAAGTGCACCGGCATCCTAGAAGTCATGGCCTCAAAGCTCCCAAAGCTGGGGAAACCACGCAGTACCTTCGTGTGGGGGCGTACCTTCTGGCTGTCGATTCGGCACATCTTGTGACGGTTCGTAACTTCTGGTCGACGATTCGTACTCTCTGACGACGGTACGTACATCTAGGTGCCGAACCGTCGCATACAAGTACGAATCGTCGGTGTAAAGGTACGAACCGTCAATACACAGACCACCACGAGCACGAACCCCGCGGGAAACACCATCGCACGGTGAGGCTCCAGTCCCGGCCCCAAGGAAGGCTCCGGGAGTACGCAAAGACCGGACGCCCGGAAGAATCCCTGCCCCCGTAAAGAATGGGCGGGCCGAGCCGGCTTACGGGTCGCGATATGTCCGAACCGCGCACATATTCGCGCCGACAACCCCGCGATGAGCCCTACGGCGCGGTGGCCCCGGGAACCGAAGCTCCCGGGGCCGCCGCTGCTACCGGTGCCGGCATCTCATTGGTGCCGGTGTCGGAGGTTAGGCGAGTTCGCCGGTGTGGTAGACACCATCGGCGCCGAGGCGTGCCTGCGGGTCGAGCAGCATGGCGGCCTCAACCTCGTGCGGGTCGCGACCCTTGCGCTCCTCGCCCAGGCGCCGGCCGTCGATCTGCTCGAACAGCGGGGCGCGACCGATCATGCCGGCGCGGCGCTGCCGCGTACCGGCCGCCAGGCGCCGGTTGGCCGAGGCCAGCCAGGCGTCCACGGCCTCCTGGCCGCCCTGCGCGCGCAGCGCCGCCTCGAAGGCACCGGGGTGCACCAGGGCGATCAGGCCGGAGACGTGTCCGAAGCCGAGGCTGGTGAGCAGGCCGGCGCGCACCGGGCCGGCGCCCGGGACGCGGCCGTCCGCTCCACCGCGACCCGCCAGGCGGATCGGGGTACGCGGCCACACCCAGAAGGCGTCGCGCTCCAGCGGGGCGTCCACCACGTCCAGGCTGGTGTTGCCGGGGGCCACGCCGGTGGCCAGGATCTCGGCCAACCCCGCCACCTGGAACAGTGCGGCACCGCCCTTGGCGTGACCGGTGATCGTCTTCTGGGAGACGGCCACCAGCGGGTTGCCCTCGCTGCGGCCCAGGGCGCGAGCCAGGCGGGTGTGCAGCTCGGACTCATTGGGGTCGTTGGCACCGGTGGAGGTGTCGTGCTTGGAGACCACGGCGATGTCGTCGGCCTCCACGCCCAGAGCGGCCAGGGCCTTGGCCAGACGGGAGTCCTTGCCGCCGCGGCCCGCGCCGAGCGCACCCAGCCCGGGGGCGGGGATGGAGGTGTGGGCGCCGTCGGCGTAGGAGGAGACGAAGCCGATCACACCCGCCACCGGCAGACCCAGTCGGGCCGCCACGGAGCCGCGGGCCAGGATCACCGTGCCGCCGCCCTCGGCCTCGACGAAGCCGCCGCGACGGCGGTCGTTGGCGCGGGAGAAGTGGCGGGCCGAGATGCCCTTGGCGTACATGGCCTCGGCCTCTGCGGTGGCGTTCATGTTGCCGAAGCCGACCACCGACTCGATCGAGATGTCGTCGATGGCGCCGGCCACCACCACGTCGGCCTTGCCGAGCGCGATCTTGTCCCAGCCCTCCTCGATGGACACCGCCGCGGTGGCGCAGGCCGAGACCGGCTGCACCATGGAGCCGTAGCCGCCGATGTAGGACTGCATCACGTGCGCAGCCACGACGTTGGGCAGGGCCTCCTGCAGGATGTCGCTGGGGCGCTCCTCACCGAGGAAGCGGCCGACGAACATCTTGCGCATGGACTCCATGCCGCCGAATCCGGTGCCCTGCGTGGAGGCCACGTCGGAGGGGTGCACCGCCGCCAACAGCTCGGCCGGGGAGAACCCGGCGGACAGGAAGGCGTCCACCGCGGTGACCAGGTTCCAGGAGGCGATGGTGTCCATGCCCTGCACCATGGCGGCGGGGATGCCCCAGCGCTCCGGGTCGAAGTCGACCGGGAACTGGCCGCCGACGGTGCGCGAGAGCGTAGCGCGGCGCGGCACTCGGGCCAGCGACCCGGCCAGGCGGGTGACGGTCCACTCCCCCGTGGGGGCGCCGTCGACCAGCTCCGGGGTCACCAGCGTGTGCTCGGGGTCGGTGACCTCGATGGTGCGGGCGGTGGCCTCGTCGGCCACGGTGAGGGTGATGTCGTGGTCCAGGTAGACGGCGACCTCCTCCGGGCCCTCGGTGGCGATCACGCCGTCGTCGACGAACTCGCGGATGCCGCAGCGGGCCACGACCTCGTCGCGGTAGCGGGCGTAGATATCCGACTCGTCGACGAACTCCCCATCGGTGTCGTACCAGCCGGCCTTGGGGCTGTCCTGCCAGGTGAGCAGGCCCATGCCCCAGGCGAGTTCGAGCACGCCGGCGGCGGTCAGCTCGACGTCGTCGCCGCCGGTCATGCCCAGCTCCGCCTCGCGGCGGGTGCGGCCCGAGCCCCAGGTGGAGACCTCGCCGGTGGAGACCACTACAACCAGGTCGTCCAGGTCGGCGTCCACCTCGCCCCAGTCGGGGGCCGTGGGCTGGGTGGGTACATGCGGGGTCGGCAGCGCCTTGATGCTCGCCTGAGACGCGAGCTCGGCCTGCGGGGCCGGCGCGGTCGCGGCGGCGCTCTCGCGCAGGGCCACCAGGTCGACGTCGTCGCCCAAACCGCCGGTCAGGTCGGCCTCGACGGGCGCCTGGGCGGCGTGGCCGCGCACCTCGGTGGTGCACAGCTCGACGAGTTCGGCGGCGATCTCCTGGGTGGACCAGGTGCGTACGCCGGCGGCCTCGACGGCCGCCACCAGCGGGTCGTTGCCGCCCATCAGGCCGGTGCCACGCACCCAACCGATGCGCGGGTGGGCGAGGGTGACCCGCCCGGACCAGTTCTTCTCCGCGCGCCAACGGTTCACCACGGCGTCCAGGGCGGACTTTACCTCGCCGTAGGCGCCGTCACCGCCGAAGGTGCCGCGGTTGGGCGAGCCCGGCAGCACCACGTGCAGACGGTGGTCCACATGCGTGTCGGTGCCGATGGCGGACAGGGCGGAGATGGTGCGCTCCACACTCCACAGCAGCAGCCGGGTCTGCGATTCGGCGGCCGGGCCGGCGTCCGCGAGAGTGCCGACCACGCGCGGGGCGGCGAAGGGGAACAGCAGCGTCGGAACCAGCGCCTCCTTGACCAGCTGCGTGGAGCCGCCGGAGGTGACCGTCTGGTCGTTACCGATCCAGTCGGCCAGGGCGTCCACGTCCCGGTAGGAGGCCAGGTTCGCGGGCACCATCCACAGGCGGGCGCCGGCGGAGGCGTGCTCGCGGTACAGGTTGGTGGCGAAGGTCAAGCGCTCGTGGGTCAGTCGGGAACTGGTGGCGACGACGGTCGCGCCTCCGGCCAGCAGCTCCCCGACGACGGCCGCGGCGATCGAGCCGGGGGCCACACCGGTGACCACGGCGACGTCGTCCGCCCAGCGGACCGAGTCCGCGCCGGCGACCGGCTTCTGGGCAGCCGCGGCGGCGATCGCCTCGGCGATCTCGGCGCGACGAGCCAGGTCCGGCGACTCCGCCCCGGCGTCGGCGGCGGCGCGCAGCTGCCGCCCCCACCAGGCGGCCTGGTCGGCCACGGCGGCCCCCAGGCCGGTGAAGCGCTGCGGGGCCAGCTGCTCGGTGGCCGTAGCCAGGTCGGTCTCGCCGTTGCCCAGGCGGGCCAGGTCCTCGCGGGCGGAGGCCCAGCGGTCGTCGATGAGGACGGCGCGGTCGGCCGAGAAGGCGGGGGTCACGGACTTGACCCAGCTGGAACCGAGCTCGGCGTCGATCGCCGCGAGCGCGGCGCGGGTGGCGGCCGCCTCGTCGTCGGCGTCGGCGGGCACGCCCGCCTTGTCGGCCAGGCCCAGGGCATCGAGCAGCGTGCGGGCGGTGTTGGCCAGCACCCCGTCGGCGCCGGTCACCTGAGCGGCGAAGGCGTCCAGGGCGGCGGAGTCAACCACCGCTCCCCCGGCACCGCCGGCGCTCGGCATGGCCACGCTCACCCCGTGGGCGGAGGCAACGGCCTGCACGGCGGCGTCGATCAGGGCGTCCACGGCGCCGGCGTTGGTCAGCGGCGCGGAGGAGCCCAGCGTGGCCAGGTCCTCGCCGCGCATGGAGGCGCCCTCACGGGTACCCAGGAACAGCTCCGCGGTCACGTGGGCAACCCAGCCGTCACCGAGCCCCCAGGTGCCCTTCACGCGCTCACCGACGCGGCCGGCGCGCACGCCGGAGGGGCCGAGGATCCGGCCCAGCCCGGTGCGGGTGGCGTCGGCCAGCACGGGGCCGAAGGGCTTGTAGCCGGGGGCGCCCTTGGCGACGATGCCGGCCAGCGTGTTCATGTCGGCGTCGGCGGCGCCGTCGATGCTGGCCAGCTGCAACTCGGTGCCCAGGTCCATGAGCAGCTGGTTGCGGCGCGAGGACACGCCATTGGTCAACGACTCAGTGGTGTCGGTGGGCGCGATCTGCTCGGGGCGGATGCGGGCGGCGTACGCCAGCAGCACCGTCAGCGCGTCGGTGGCGCCGAAGGGCAGGTCCGCGACGGGCCCGGCAGCGGCCGGGGCGCTCGCAGCGGGGGCGGCGGGTGCGGCCTCGGCGGGGGTCGGGGCGGAGGCCGCCGGCGCGGCGGGGGTCTGCGCGGACGGCGCGGAGGCCGGCGCGGCGTCCGCGGCCGCGTCGGGCAGCTCGAAGCTCTCCTCCTCCAGGCCCGCGGCCGGGTCGGTGTCGGTGGCCAGTACGCGCGCCTCGTCGCGGCGGGCGTTGTGCACCACCACGTGGCGGCCGGCGTGCTGCGGCAGCGCCAGCGTGCGGGAGGCGAGGTTGGCCAGCGTCGGGGAGGCGGCCAGGCCGACCTCGACGACGTGCTCCACACCCAGGCCGCCCTGCTCCGGGGCGCTCAGCAGCACGTCCTGCGTCTCGATCCAGCGGACCGGGGAGGCGAACTGCCAGGCCAGCAGCTCCACCAGCAACTGGCGGCCGAGCTCGACGGGCCGGGCGGCCCACTGCTCCCAGTCGTCCAGAATCTGGCGGACCGGCTCGGAGGGGACCACGTCCAGGATGGCACGGGCGAAGTCGCGGGTCAGCGCGAAGGGACGGGCCACCAGGTTGGGCACGTAGCGGCCCACCAGACGGTCCACATCCAGGTCCGTGGGGATCAGCGTCAGCAGCCGCTCCCGGAACTCGGGCACGCCCGGGCGCAGCACCTCGGAGTGGAAGGGCACGTCGATGCCGGGCACGTACATGAACGGGTTCTTACCGCCCCGGGCGGCCGCCTTGGCGCGGGCGTCGGCGGCCAGCGCCTCCAGGCCCTTGATGGTGCCGGCGACGGCGTACTGCACGCCCGCCAGGTTGTAGTTGACGATCTGCAGGAACTCCCCGGAGGCCTCGGACACCGAGCGCACGTAGTCCTCCACGGCGTCGGCGCCAATACCCGCCTGGTTGGGGCGCAGGGCCCCCATCCGGTAGTTGGAGGCACCGGACTCATCACGCGGCACCAGGGAGTGCATGGTGGAGCCGCGCTGGAAGACGATGGAGATGGTGGTCTCCACCGACATGACGCGACCGTAGGCGCTCAGCGCGGTGTACTCGCCCAGGGAGTGGCCGGCGAAGGCGGCGGACTCTACCAGGGCGCCGGCCTCCGCCATGCGGGCGGTGGTGGCCATGGCGACGGTGGCCAGCGCCACCTGCGTGAACTGGGTGAGGTTGAGCAGCCCATCGGGGTGCCGGTAGGTCACGCCCCGGGCGGTCATCTCGGTGGGGTTGTCCCGCACCAGGGAGATCACGGAGAAGCCCAGCTCCGCGCGGGTGTGGGCGTCGGCGCGCTCCCACACCTCGCGGGCCGCCTTGGAGATGCGCATCTCGTCCAGGCCCATGCCGCGGGCCTGAATGCCCTGGCCGGGGTAGACGTAGGCGGTCGGCTCCGGCTCGGTGACGGCGGTACCCCGGGAGACGACCTCGTCGCCAATGCGGCAGGTGACCTCCAGGACCAGGCCGCCGCCGACCACCAGGCCGGTGCGCTCAACACTGATCTGTACCCGGTCGCCGAGCTCCACGGGGCCGAGCATGGTGTAGGTCCAGCCGGTCAGTACGTGGTGGGTGCCGTCGGTGGCGGTGGCGGCGGCCGCCTGCTGGGCGGTGGCCGACAGCCACATGCCGTGCACCAGCGGGGCGTCCATGCCGGCGACCTTCGCGGCGTGGTAGCTGGTGTGGATGGGGTTGAAGTCGCCGGTGACGCGGGCGAAGGCCGTCATGTCGGTCGGGGCCGTCACGGTGATGCGGCGCAGCAGGCGGCGGGCCGCCGGAGCGGTCTCGCGGCCGGTGCCGCCGGCCTGCTCGGGCGCGGAGGGCACGGCGGTGCCGGAGGCGCGGCCGCGGATGGCGAAGCGCTCACGCATGAGCGCAACCACGCTGCCGTCGGCGGCGTCCGTCAGTTGCAGGCGCACATCCACCACGCGGCCCGCGCTGGACTCCTCCAGCCCGGCCACCCAGCCGTCGGCCTGAATGACCCGGTCGGGGCCGGCCTCGCGGGCCAGTTCCGCCAGCGGGCGTCGCAGGTCGATGGTGTGGTCCAGGTGCACCGCGCCCAGTAGCCCCTCGATCAGCGGCATGCCGTCCTCGACGACGCTGCCCAGGGCGGCGTAGACCACCGGCCAGCAGGGGCCGAGCAGGGCGTCCGGTACCAGCGGCGCGGCCGCCAGCGAGGTGGGCAGGGCGTCGGCGGTGACGGCGGCGTGGTCCGCGCCCAGGCCCGCACCCAGGGTGAAGCGGGCGTGCACGGTGCCGAAGGGCTGTTGGGCCGGGCGGCCCAGGGCGTCCTTGGCGTCCGGGACGGCGGGCACCACCTCGGGCAGGTGGTCAACCTCGTCACCGGTGATGGACACGGCGCCGACGCCGGCGGTGTCGCGCAGCAGCGCGTTCATGGTGTCGCTGATACGGCCCGGGTCGACGAAGGGAGCGGCCCCGTCCCAGGCGCGGGCCAGTCGCAGCGGCACCACCAGGCGCCGCACCGCGTGGATGCCCTCCCCGCCGGGGGTGTGGTCCCAGTGGGTGTCCAGGGCGATGTCCAGGTCGTAGGCGTCCTCGGCGACGTCGGGACGGGCCACCACCTGGTAGGCGTCGTCGTCCAGCACGCGGGCCGGGTTGACGGTCAGGTGACCGTTCCACAGCACGTGCGGGGTGGCCCGCACCAACTCGGTGGCGTCGGCCACCGGGCGGGTCCCGGCGCCGCAGCCGACACCGAGGCGGCCGGCCGCCGGGGCGGGCTGCTCACCGGCGGATTGCAGCGCCTCAATCACGGCCGTCTCGAAGCGGCCCAGCAGGTGGCCGATCGGCTCGTTGATGGTGGTGATGCCGGCCACGGACACCGGGCCGGGGATGATGCGCACCTGGTCGGCGGTGTAGCGGGGGTCCTGCGACTGCCACAGGGAGTCGGTGCCCCACCAGCGCAGGATGTCGGCGTCGAGCACGGGCACGAAGGGCACCGGCTTGGGGTGCTTGCGGCACAGGTCCACGAACCAGGCCGCATCCGCGGGCTCCACCTGGGTGGTGGCGGCCTCCGGGTAGCGCTCGGCCAGCGCGGCCAGGGCGGCGTCGGCGTCCAGGACGTCGTCCTCACCGGCGAACAGGGTGGGGATCTCACCGTGGTCGGCGCGGTTCAGGCGCGCCTCCACCCGGTGCAGCAGGTCCAGGAACCGGTCGTACCAGCCCTCGTCGGCCCAGTCGTCGCGGCCCGCGGCGCGCCCGTCATGCGGCGCCACGCACAGCTCGGCGTAGCGGGCGGCCCACTCCAGGTAGTTCATCGACTCGACGTCGCCGAAGTAGGGCTTGGCGGTCTTGGCCAGGGCGGCGATCACCTCGTCGCGGCGCGCCGTCATGGCGGCCTCGTTTCCGGCGATCTCCTGGATGAGCCGGGAGGCGCGGGCCGAGGAGTTGTCGATCTCGTACAGGTCGGCGCGCAGGTGGGACAGGCCCGAGGTCATGCCCCCGGCGGAGGCCCCGGAGGCGACCCAGCCGCCCTCGTGGGCGGGGTCGATTCCGGGAGTGTCCACCAGCAGCTGCTTGACGTCCTCGTTGGTCTTGGCCTCCAGGGCGGTCATGGCGGCGGTGCCGACGCTGACGCCGTCCACCGGGGCGGCCGCGGTGCCGTAGGCCAGTGCCCACCGACCGGTGATGTAGTCGGCGGCCCGCTCCGGGGCGCCGATGCCACCGCCCACGCACAGCACGATGTTGTCCACCGCGCGGATGGCGTCGTAGGTGGCCAGGAGCATGGTGTCCAGGTCCTCCCACGAGTGGTGGCCGCCGGCGTGACCGTCCTCGATCTGCATGATGAGCGGCACGTCCGGGACCGCCTTGGCGATGGCGATGACCTGGCGGATCTGGTCCACCGTTCCCGGCTTGAAGGCCACGTAGGGGAAGCCCTCCGCGCGCAGGCGGTGGATCAGGGTGATGGCCTCGTCCAGTTCGGGGATGCCGGCGGAGATGATCACGCCGTCGACGGGAGTGCCCGCGGCCCGCGCCTTGGACAGCAGTCGCTGCGTGCCCAGTTGCAGGTTCCACAGGTAGCGGTCCATGAACATGGCGTTGAAGGCGGCGGTGCGGCCGGGCTCCAGGGCCTGCTCCAGGCCGGCCAGGTTGTCGGCCAGCACCTTCGCGGTGGTCTGGCCGCCACCGGCCAGCTCCGCCCAGTAGCCGGCGTTCGCGGCGGCCGCCACGATCTCCGGGTCCACGGTGGTGGGGGTCATGCCCGCCAGCAGGATCGCGGAGCGGCCGGTCAGGCGGGTGAAGGCGGTGTCCACGGTGATGCGGCCGTCGGGCAGCCGGGTCAGGCGCGGCGCGAAGCGCGCCCGGTCCACGGTGGGGGCCGGGGCGGTGCCGGGCCGGTCCAGGTCGTCGATGTGGCGGGCGGTGCCGGCGGGCACCACCGTGGTGCCGGTGCCGGCCACCACCGGTTCGGTCAGGCGGGACAGGACCGTGCCCGGGCCGACGTCGAGGATCAGCTTGCGCTCCCCCGCGCCCAGGGCGGCCGTGACGATGGCCGGCCAGTCCACCGGGTCGATCAGTACGGCCACGGCCAGGTCGTGAGCCAGGTTGGTGTCCAAGCCGGCGCGGCCCGCCCAGGCCACCACGTCGTCGACGGCGGTGGCCAGCAGCGGCGTGTGGAAGGGCACGGAGGTGGTCAGGAACTCGGTGATCGGGTTCAGGACCGCGCCGCCGCGGCGCCGCTCCTTGCGGTCGCGCTCGCTGCGGCGGGCGGCCGCCTGCAAGGCGGTGATGACCTGCTCCAGGTCGCCGGGGCGGCCGGACAGGATGTGGGCCTGGCGGCCGTTGACCACGCCGACGGCGATGCGCTCCGCGCCGGGCACCTGCGCCAGGACCCCGTCGAGCACCGCGCGGGTGACGCCGCGCACCGACAGCATGGGGGTGGTCTCCCCGACCGTGCCCAGGTTCAGCCTGCCCGTGGTGCGGGCGGCGGCGGCCCCGATCAGGCGGGCGATCGCGTGCACCTGCACCACCGCGTCGGGGGCGACGGCGTCGTCACCGTGCTCCCGCGCGCGGCGCAGCGCCTCCAGCAGGGCCACGCCCAGAACCCCCTGGGAGTGGCCGATCACGGCGCCGGGGGCGTGCTCGCCGGCCGGGTCGATGCCGGAGCCGGGCAGGCAGGCCAGGGCGGCGTGCTGGGCGAACAGGATGCCGGGTACGGACACGTCGGCGGTGTCGGCGGCGCCGCCCTGCGGGGCCGGGGCCACCGGCGCGCCGGCGTCGGTGAAGAAGCGCCCGCCGCGCGGCGTGACCGTCAGCAGGTCGGTAGCGACCGGGGCGAGCCGGTCGGCGACGGCGGCGTCGATGGCGACCAGCTCACCGGCCAGGTCGCGGTCCAGGCCGGCCAGTTCCTCCAGCGTGGAGCGCCAGGGGGTGGCCTGCCCGCCGAAGGCGAGTACGTAGGGCTCGCCGGAGTTAAGTCGTTCGGCGATGGTGTCGGCAGTGTTGGGCTGGGTGGTCATGCGGTCCTCGGTTGTCGGGTCGATTGCGGTGGTCTGTGGGTCGGGGTTGGTTGGGTCGATGGTCATTGGGGGCTCATAGGGGGCCGTTGTCGTGCTTGCGGTAGGGGGTACGCCGCTCGTCGCGTTTCTCGGCCAGTGCGGCCAGGGAGTCCACGATCACGGTGCGGGTGTCTTCGGGGGCGATGACGGCGTCGATCTCCCCGATGGCGACGGCCTTGTCGGGGTTGATGACGGTCTGCGTGTACTCGTCGACCAGGCGCTGCTGCTCGGCGGCGGCCGCCTGCTCACCGGCCTCCTCACGCACCTGCTGCAGGTCGCGGCGGTGAATGATGCCCACCGCGCCCTGGGCGCCGAGCACGGCGATCTCCGCGCCGGGCCAGCAGAAGTTCAGGTCCGCGCCGATCGCCTTGGAACCCATGACGATGTAGGCGCCGCCGTAGGCCTTGCGCAGCACCACCGTCACCAGCGGGACGGTCGCGGACGCGTAGGCGTTGATCACCTTGGCGCCGCGGCGGATGATGCCGGCGTGCTCCTGCTCGGCGCCGGGCCGGTAACCGGGTACGTCCACGAAGGTGACCACCGGCAGGCCGAAGGCGTCGCAGAAGCGCACGAAGCGGGCCAGCTTCTCGGAGGCGTCCACGTCCAGGGTGCCGGCATCGACCAGGGGCTGGTTGGCGACCACGCCCACGGGGCGGCCCTCGAAGCAGGCGAAGCCGACCACCACGTTGGCGGCGAAGTCCTCCTGGACCTGCACCAGCTCCCCGTGGTCGACGACGGCGGACACCACGGCGGTGACGTCGTAGGGCTGGCGGGGCGAGGCGGGAACCAGGGAGCCGACCTGGGCGGCGGCGTCCCGGTCCGTGGCCCGGTCGGCGTCCTCGTAGGCGTAGCGGGGCGCCTCCTGGTCGGAGGAGGACGGCAGGTAGGCCAGCAGGGTGCGTACCTGGTCCAGGGCGTCGTCCTCGTCCTCGGCCACGTAGTGGACCACGCCGGTGACCGAGCCGTGGATGTCGGCGCCCCCGAGCTCCTCGGCGCTGATGCGCTCGCCGGTGACGGCGCGCACCACGTCGGGGCCGGTGACGAACATGTGGGAGGCCTCGCGGGTGGCGATCACGAAGTCCGTCAGGGCGGGGCTGTAGACGGCGCCGCCGGCACACGGCCCCATGATCACGCTGATCTGGGGCACCAGTCCGGACGCGGCGCAGGTGCGGTTGAAGATGCGCCCGTACTGGCGCAGGGCCGCCACGCCCTCTTGAATCTTGGCGCCGCCGGAGTCGATCAGGCCGATCACCGGGATGGACAGTCGCATGGCGTCGTCTAGCAGGCGCACGATCTTGTCGCCCTCGACGGTGCCCAGTGCCCCGCCGGACACGGAGAAGTCCTGGGAGTAGACGGCCACCTGCCGGCCGCCGATCTGGCCGAATCCCGTCACGACGCCGGAGGGGCGGGCCCCCTCCCCCGCGCCGGAGCCGGAGTAGCGACCGATCTCCAGGAAGGAGTCGGCGTCCAGCAGCATGGCGATGCGCTCGCGGGCGGTGTGCTTGCCCTTGGGGTGCTGGCGGGCGGCGGCGTGCTCCTCGGCCTGCGCGTCGGCGCGCGCGATGCGCTCGCGGAAGGCGCTGGTCGCGGCCGAGGTGGCCATGGTGGCGTCGGGCGTGGTGGACTCAGTCATGGGTTCAGGCCTCCTGTGGGGCGTTGACGGCGTCGCCGGCGCGCATGCGCACCAGGACCTCGCCGGCGGCTACGGTGCGGCCGGCACTGACCGGGATGTCCGCGACGGTGGCGTCCGCGGGCGCGTGCACGTAGTTCTCCATCTTCATGGACTCCAGCACCACCAGCAGGTCGCCCTCGCGCACCCGCTGGCCCGGGGAGACGCAAATGCGGGTGACGATCGCCTGCATGGGGGCGGCGATGGCGTTCGGGTCGCTGCTGCGCGTGCCCGGCTCGGTGGTGGCGCGCCCGCGCCCGTTGGCGCCCCCGCGGCCACGCAGTGGCTGCTGGGCGCGGTCGCCGCCGCCGTGGTAACCGCCGCTGAGGCGCCGGGCATGGGCGCCGAGGATCCCGTCGGGGACGGTGACCTGCAGGCGGTGCCCGTTGATTTCAATGACGTAGGTGGAGCGGGTGCGGTGGTCGTCGGGCGCCGGCTCGGGGCTGGCGGCAGTCGGTGCGGCGGTCCCGTCACCGGCTGCGCTGGGCGCCAGGGCTGGCAGGACGGCGTCCTCGATCCAACGGGTGGTGACGCCCAGGCCGCCGTCGGCATCCGGACGGGTGAACTCCTCGCGGCCGAGCACGTGGGCGTGCAGGGAGGCGCACACGGTCACGCCCTCCACGATCGTCTCCTTCAGGGCGCGCCGCGCCCGGCGGATCGCCTGCTCCCGGTCGGCGCCGGTGACCACGATCTTGGCGAGCATGGGATCGAAGGTGGGGGTGACGGTGTCGCCGGCGACCACGCCGGACTCGATGCGGATGCCGGGGCCGGCGGGCCAGCGCAGCCGGGTGATGGTGCCGGTGGACGGGGTCAGCCCCTGGGCGGGGTCCTCGCAGGTGATGCGCAGCTCCAGGGAATGACCGCGCGGGGCGGGCACGTCGCCCAGCGGGCCGCCGGCGGCAATGCGCAACTGCATTTCCACCAAGTCGATGCCGGTGACCTCCTCCGATACGCAGTGCTCGACCTGCAGGCGCGGGTTGACCTCCAGGAACCACAACTCGCCGGTGGGGGCGAGTAGGAACTCGCAGGTGGCCACACCCACGTAGTCGACGGCGTCCAGCAGCCGGTGGGAGGCCTCGACCAGCCGCTCGGCCACGCCGGCGGGAAGGAACGGGGCGGGGGCCTCCTCCAGCAGCTTCTGGTTGCGGCGCTGCAGGGTGCAGTCGCGGGTGGACACGACGGCGAAATCGCCGTGGACGTCGCGGGCGCACTGGGTCTCCACGTGGCGGGCGGCGGTGACGAACTTCTCCAGGATGAGGGTGCCGACTCCGGCGGCGGAGTCGAAGGCCGGAGTGCTGCTGGCCTCGGCGTCGGAGTTGAGCACGGTGATGCCGCGGCCGCCGCCGCCGTCGGTGCGCTTGAGCGCAACCGGGTAGCCGTGGGTGGCGGCGAAGGCGATGACCGCTTCGGGGCCGTCGACGCCGCCGGTGATCCCGGGCACGGGGGCGACGCCCGCCTGCTCGGCGGCCCGGCGCGCGCTGAGCTTGTCCCCCAGGGTGCGCATGGCCACCGGTGCGGGGCCCACCCAGGTGATACCGGCGTCGCTGACCGCCTGGGCGAAGTCGGCGTCCTCGGACAGGAATCCGTAGCCGGGGTGGATGGCATCGGCGCCGGTGCGGCGGGCCAGTTCGATGATGGCGTCGGCGTCCGTGTAGCCGGATCCCTCCGGCAGGGCGTAGGCCTCGTCGACCAGTTCGGCGGCCGGGCTCATCAGGTCCTCGGGCGTGTACGGCAGGATCGAGGTGGCGCCGAGGTCGCGCACGGTGCGGGCTACGCGCAGGGCGATCTCGCCACGGTTGGCGATGAGAATGCGGCTGAGGGTGTGGTTGTAGCTCGCGTCAACGCTCACTGAGCGGCTCCTGGGGTGACTGGTCGATGTGGGCGGACCCGCGCGGTTCTGGTAACGGGCAGGCACGGAATCGCGGTTGTCTACAAGCCTTTTCGGCTGCCCCGCTTGGGGGTGGCATGCGATTCCCGCCGCAACGCAACGATAGGGCCGTTGACCTTTGTGGGCCTATTGTGGAATCACCACAAATCCGGTCCGTTACCTTGAATTCACCTCAGGGGTGTCGGGGTGGACTCAGTGGCTGTGGGTGGCCGCCTGCTCACGCAGGGTGGCGATGGCCGCGGCGGCGTCGTCGGCCCGATACACGGCGGAACCGGCAACGAACACATCCGCCCCGGCCTCGGCGGCGCGCACGATGGTCTGCTCCGTTACTCCCCCATCGATCTGGATGCGCAGCTGCTGGCCGTGCCGCCCCACCAGGCGTCGGGCGGCCGCGATCTTGTCCAGCATGGGCTCGAGGAAGGACTGCCCGCCGAAGCCGGGCTCCACGGTCATCAGCAACAGCAGATCAAGCTCCCCCAGCAGCGACTCCACCGCGGCAAGGGGCGTGGCCGGCCGCAGGGCGAGCCCCACCCCCACCCCCTGGCGGTGCAACTGCGCGGCCAGGCGGAAGGGGGCGGCCGTCGCCTCCAGGTGACTGGTGACGATCGCACAGCCGGCCTCGGCGTACACCGGTGCCCAGCGGTCGGCGTTCTCGATCATCAGGTGGGCGTCCACCGGCAATTCGCTGTGCGCCAGGACCGTCTCCACCAGGCTGGGACCGCCGAACTGGTTGGGCACGAAGTGGTTGTCCATGATGTCCACATGCAGGCCATCCGCCGTGCGCACCCGGTCCAGCTCGGCGGCGAGGTGGGCCTGGTCGGCATTGAGGATGGACGGGTGAATGGCGGGCATGACGGACTCCTTCACTGGGGGGATCTTTGCTTACGCGCTGCGCCGCAGCAGGGTGCAGAACATGGCGTCGGAATCGTCCAGATGCGGCCAGGTCTGCAACTGCTCCCGGTCGGCGCCGGCGGGCGGGGTCGGGGCCAGCTCGGCGGCGATCCGCCCGGCGTGCAGCGGTTCCAGCTTGATGCCGTCGCGGGCCGCCTGCCGGGTCACGTCGCGCACCACCAGACTGGTTTCGAGCACGTGCGGCGTGCAGGTGACGTAGGCGACCACGCCACCGGGACGCACCGCCGCCACGGCGGAGGCCAGCAGTTCGCGCTGCAGCTCGGCCAGGGCCGCCACGTCCTGCGGGGTGCGGCGCCAACGGGCCTCGGGGCGGCGCCGCAGCGAGCCCAGCCCGGAGCAGGGGGCGTCCACCAGGATGCGGTCGTAGGCGCCCGGCTCCTGCCGACCCACGTTGCGGCCGTCGTCGGTGCGCACCGTGACCACGTCGGGGGGCAGAGCCCGCACGGCGCCCTGCACCAGGCGCGCACGGTGGGCGGTGACCTCGTTGGCCACCAGCGTGGCGCCACGGGAGTCGGCGAGCGCACCCAGGAGGGCGGCCTTGCCGCCGGGACCGGCGCACAGGTCGAGCCACCGCTCATCACGCCCCTCCAGCGGCGCGGCGGCGACCATGAGCGCGACCAGCTGGCTGGCCTCGTCCTCCACACCCGCGCGGGAGTCCCGTATCGCCTCGATGCGGCCGGGGTCGCCGCCGGACATGACCAGCGCATTGGGGCTCAAACGGCCGGGCCGGGGCTCCTCGCCGGTGGCGTCGCGCACCTGCTCGGCCAATTCATCCACCGAGATCAGGCCGGGGCGGGCGCACAGGGTGACGCGCGGGTCGGTGTTGTCGGCCTCCAGCAGGGCCGCCAGCTCCGCGTCGACGTCGGGCCGGGCATTGACCTTCAGCGCCTGCCGCATGGCCTTGACCACCCAGGTGGGGTGGGACAGCGTGCGCGCCAGGGCGGTGGTGGCGTCGGGGGCGTCCGTGCGCAGGCGGTCCAGCCAATCGGCCAGGTCGTGCTCGCTGATGCGGCGCATCACCGCGTTGACGAAGCCGGAGGCGCCGCGACCGGCACTGTAGGCGGCCAGGTCCACGGTGGTGGACACGGCTGCGTGTGTGGGCACGCGCATGCCCAGCAACTGGTGCGCACCCAGGCGCAGCACATCCAGCACCACCGCGTCGACCTGGTCCAAGGGACGGTCGACGCAGGCGGCGATGATCGCGTCATAGCGGCCCTGCAGGCGCAGCGTCCCGTAGGTCAGGGCGGTGGCGAAGCCGGCATCGCGACGGTCCAGGCGGGCCTGGTCTAGCAGTTCGGGCAGAACCAGGTTTGCGTAGGCATCGTCCTCACGCACCTTGGTCAGCGCGTGCAGGGCCGCCAGGCGGGCGGCGTCGGGCTCGGTGTCTGGCCTCATGCGGTGGTGTCCTCCTGCGGTTGAGTGCGTCCTAGCACGGTATCGGCGGCGGGGCGGGCGCCGCGCGCCCAGGCGTCCGCATCCATCCAGTTCTTGCCGGCGGGGGCCACCCGTCCCAGCCGCACGGATCCGGCCCCGGTGCCGACGCGCACCTCGTGCTTGGTTACGTGCAGCGCGCCGGGAGTCAGCCCGGTGTCCTCCGAGATGGGAGTGACCGGTCCCAGGCGCAGCCGCGCGCCGGCGTAGGTGGTGTAGGCGCCGGGAGCGGGGGTGACGCCCCGGATACGCCGATCAATGGCCGTGGCATCCGCCTCCCAGTCCACGCGCCCGTCTGCGGGACTCAGGACGGGGGCGTGCGTGGCCGCGGCATCATCCTGCGGCGTGGGGGTGAGGGTTCCGGCCTCGAGCCCCGCCAGCACGTCCAGCAGCAAGGGGGCTCCGGCGTCGGCCAGGCGGGCGAGCAGGTCGCCGGAGGTGTCCTCGGGGCGGATGGGCTCGGTGATGCGGGCGTAGACGGGGCCGGTGTCCAGCCCCTCCTCCAGTCGGAACACGCTGGCGCCGGTGACCGCGTCGCCCGCGATGATGGCCCGCTGCACCGGTGCGGCGCCGCGCCAGGCGGGCAGCAGGGAGAAGTGGAGGTTGATCCAGCCGTGCGCGGGCACGTCCAGCAGAGCGGCGGGAACCAGGCGCCCATAGGCGACCACGACGGCGACGTCCGCCCGCAGCTCGCGCACCCAGGCCTGGACCTCGGGATCGCGCAGAGTGACGGGGGTGCGCACGTCGAGCCCGGCCGCACGGGCGACGGCCGCCACCGGTGACGGGTGCAGGGTGCGGCCCCGGCCGCGGCGGGCATCGGCGCGGGTGAGCACACCCACAACCTGGTGCGCCGGGGAGGCGATGAACGCCTGCAGCGCGGGTAGGGCCGTGTCGGGAGTTCCGGCGAAGAGCACACGCATGGCGTCAGTCTAAGGGTGCGGGCAGCAGGCCGGCCTCGATCAGTACGGCGCGCAGTCTCGCCGCCCCCGTGAAGTGATGGGCCTGCATACCCGCCCTCCGGGCCGCCTCCACATTGACCGCGGAGTCGTCGACGAACAGGGTGCGGGGGGCATTCAGCCGGTAGCGGTCCAGCAGCAGCCGGTAGATGGCGGGATCGGGCTTGACCAGGTGCTCCTCTCCGGAGACCACGATGCCGCTGAAGCGATCCAGCAGCGGGGAGAGGTGCCGGGTGGTGGCGAACAGGACGTCGTTGAAATTGGTCAGGGCGTACAGGGGCACGCCGGCATCGGCGAGCGCCTCGATGACCCGGGCCGTGCCGGGAATGGGGCCGGTCTTGGTGTCGATGAAATGGTCCCAGTAGGTGCGCAGGATGCGTGTCCAGTCGGGGCGGTCCGGGTGGGCGGCAGCCAGGGCGGCGAGGATCTGTTCCAGGGGCACGCCGGCGTCCAGCATGGCGTTCCAGCGGTGAAACTCCCCCGCCTCCACGAACTCCTGCCAGTCCTCCAGCCGCACCCGCCCGGCGACCGCACCGACGGCCTCCCAGGCGTAGATCACGTTGCCGTAGTCGAAGACGACGGCGTCGATGCCGTCGGCCTCCGGGACGCGTTCGGGCTCGGTGTTGGGGGCGGGGGCGGTGTTGGGGGCGG
>NZ_FQTT01000014.1 GCF_900098745.1 Actinomyces glycerinitolerans | reverse complement strand
CAAAGTTGAACCTATACCAACCCACCCATGCAGGCAGGCCAGACCACCCCGTATTAGCCGCCCTTTCAAGCAGTTATCCAGGAGAAGAGGGCAGGTTACTCACGTGTTACTCACCCGTTCGCCACTAACCAACCCCAGCAAAAAACCAGAGCCAGCCCGTTCGACTTGCATGTGTTAAGCACGCCGCCAGCGTTCGTCCTGAGCCAGGATCAAACTCTCCAAACAAAACAAAAACCAAACAAAGAAACCAACAAAAAACCAACAAAACAAACAAACACGACACACTATCGAGATCCCAAACAACACACCCACCGAGTTTTCACATCGCCTTACGGCTGAATGCTCCATCTCGGAAGCGCCGGAAGAACTTTAGCGAGCCGCCTGATTCGGGTCAAATCGGAATCCCGTGATTCCGATCTCGACCAGCGGCCCTGTTCAGTTCATTCCTGCCGCCGTCCCCGGGTCATCCCCGCGGCGGCGACAGGGGAAGACTTTACGCAGACCGTCCGGCTCGGTCAAACGCGGCGGCGGTGACAACAGCCACACGCCGTCGCCACCGCCGTCGCTCCGCGTCTCAGCGGTTCAGGACTGCCTGGCAACCGCCAGGTTGCGCCGTCCCTTCCGCACCAACACAACGCCGCCCGCCAGCAGTTGTTCCTGCGTCACGGGCGCGTCCTCGTCGGTCACTTTGGCGTTGTTGAGGTATGCGCCGCCTGCCGCCACCGTCTTGCGGGCAGCGTTGCGTCCCCGCTCCAGCCCGGTGGCAACCAGCAGGTCGACGATGGTCGAACTGCCCACCTCGAGGGGGGCGGTCGGTAGGTCCGCGGTTGCGGCAGTCAGCGTCGCCTCGTCCAATGCGGTCAGCTCGCCTCTCCCCCACAGGGCCGCGGTGGCGGCCTCCGCCTGCGCGGTTGCGTCCGCCCCATGAACCCAGGTAGTCACCTCGTGCGCCAGAACGCGCTGGGCCTCGCGTGCCTTCGGGTTGGTCGCCACGCTCTGCTCCAACCGCTCGATCTCCTCACGGGGCAAGAAGGTGAAGACCTTGAGGAAACGCACCACATCGGCGTCGTCGACCTGCAGCCAGAACTGGTAGAACGCGTAGGGGCTGAGCATCTCCGGGTTGAGCCAGATGGCCCCGCCCTCGCTCTTGCCGAACTTCGTCCCGTCGGCCTTGGTGATCAACGGGTTGGTCATGACGTGCACCGAGTCACCCTCGACCTTGTGGATCAGGTCCATGCCGCCCACAAGATTGCCCCATTGGTCATTGCCACCGACCTCCAGCGTGCAGCCGTAGCGGCGGTATAGCTCAAGGTAGTCATTTGCCTGGAGGATCTGGTAGCTGAACTCCGTGAAGGAGATGCCCTCCTCACTGGCCAGCCGACGGGCAACGATGTCCTTGGACAGCATGGTGCCCATGCGGAAGTGCTTGCCGAGGTCCCGCAGGAAGTCGATCGCGCTCAGCCCAGCGGTCCAATCCAGGTTGTTGACAATGCGCGCCGGGTTGTCGCCGTCGAAGTCAAGCAGATGCTCGAGCTGCTCACGCAGCCCCTGCGCCCACTCGGCAACTACTTCCTTGGTGTTGAGGGAACGCTCCCCCTTCGCACGCGGGTCACCGATGAGCCCGGTCGCACCTCCCACCAGGGCCAGCGGATGATGGCCGGCCAGCTGCAGGTGCCGCATGACCTTGACCGCGACAAGGTGACCGTGATGCAGGGAAGGCGCGGTCGGGTCGAAGCCGCAATAGAAGGTGACCGGTCCGGCGTTCAGCGCTGCGCGCAGCGCGTCGATGTCGGTGTGCTGGGCGATGAGGCCCCGCCACTGCAACTCGTCCAGGATGTCGGTCACGGTCCTGTGCCTTCCCATGTCTTCTCCCGGCACATGCGGGCCGGGGCCGGGGCGGTTGCCCGGCGCGGGCTAGTCTGCCACGGCCGTGCCGCATGCCAGATGAAGTGTCAGGAGAGCGGACATGCGCCTCCAGCGATATCGGCGCCACGGCTCCCCTCCGTCTTCTGGATGCACGCAGTACCTATCGGGGCCGCGCCGCGGCAATGCCGATCATGGGGCCGTAGGCCTCCCAGCCGCCGGCCGCCCGGGCGCGCTTGCCGGCTTCGATGATCAGTCCGTGGAGGTCCACGAGCTCCGCATGGCTGAGTCCCTCGGCATCGATGCGGGCCTCCAGGGCCTTCCTGGTGGTCTCGTAGTCGTGGCCGACGGCGTAGCCGGCCTGCCGTAACAGACGCCGCCCGTAGGCATCGAAGATGAAACGACGCCTGCCATAGACCATCAGCGCCGCCACATCAGCACTTTCCGGCCCAATACCGGGCAAGGACAGCAGCGCGGCGCGCAGGGCGTCGTCGTCCAGCTCCACCGCGGCCTTCCCATCCGCGGACAGCATCCAGGCGGCGAAGGCGCGCAGCGAACGCGACTTGGCCCGCATGAAGCCGGCCGGGCGGATGAGCGCGGTCAGTTCCGCATCGGTCAGGCGCAGCAGTTTCTCCGCTTCGAAGTCGGTGGCCTCCCGCAGCAGCGCCAGGGCGCGCTCGACATTCGTCCAGGCGGTGTTCTGCACCAGCACGATCCCGCACACGTATTCGAAGGGGGTCCGCGCGGGCCATACCGGAGTCTCCCCCAACGCGGCGTGCAGGAGCGCCAGTAGGTCGCGCACCGGCAGTGGGTCGCTGGTCATTGCCCCGCCCCCATCGGGCGGTCCCAGACCAGTGAGTAGCGCCAGTAGAAGCGACGACGCATCCGGGACCCCGGCAGGATCCGGGCGGACGCCGCGCGAATCTCCTGCAGCGACTCGCGCGCCGGTGCCGTGGGCACGCCGACATCGCGCCTTTCACCGTGCAGCAGGCTCGCGATCCGAATAGGTACCACGCTCATGGCGCTCAACGCCCAATCCCAGGCAGAGGCGTTGGCGGCCAGCCCGACGATCAGGAGCCGACCTCCCGGAGCGACCAGTGCGGCCAGGCGCTCCAGCCCCACTTCCAGCGGCAGGTGGTGCAGGACCGCCACGCAGGTGACGGTGTCGAACTCTCCAAGGCCGTCGGCCGCGCCCGGCGCCAGCACGTCTGCCTGCCGCACATCGGCTCCGGGGAGTCCGGCTAGGCGCGCGCGAGCACGGCTCGCGGTATCCGGATCGGTCTCGATCCCGACGACCTGGTCGCACACGGCCGCGAGCCGTTCCATGAGCAGTCCCTCACCGCAGCCCACGTCCAGGGCCCGCCCGCCGCGGCGGGCGGCGTCCGCCACGAGCTCGTTGTGGAAGGCCGCATTGTGGTTCCAGTAGCGGTTGGAATGCGCGGTGCCTGCGGCGCTCATCGTCTGCTCCCGCCCCGGCTGCGTGGACGTGCGGGCTTGTAGGGAGAGACCGTCGGCTCGCCGTCGATCCAGAAGCGCCACGGGAAGACGACGCCGTCGCCGCCGGGGCCGGACACACCGGTGCGCGGGCCGGTGCAGATACGAGCGGGGTCCGGTGCGCCTCCCGGTACGGGCAGCGTCAGGACCACGCGGGAGCCCGCCGGACCGAGCCGGACGCCGTCGTCGTCCCGGGTCAGACCGAGTGCCTGACACAGGCGGGCCGGCCCACGTGCCAGATCGCGGTCGGTGCGGGCGGCGGGCCGACGCCGACGCGCCAAGTCGAGTCCGTCCGTAACCTCCCCGCCGCGCAGCAGTACGGCGCGGGAGCGCCCGGCGGGCCCGCAGACGATATTCGCGCAGTAGTGCATGCCGTAGGTGAAATAGACGTAGATGGCGCCGGCGGCCTCGAACATGGAGGAGTTGCGGGCGGTGCGGCCGCGGTAGGCGTGCGAGCCCGGGTCCGCCTCACCCCGGTAGGCCTCGACCTCCGTCAGGCGCACCGACACCACACCCTGCGGTGAGTTGGTGGTCAGCACCGCGCCGAGCAGCCGCGGAGCCACGTCGACCGGGTCGTCGGCAAGCAGCCGGGCAACGTCCGCGGGCACGCCCGGCGCGCCGGCGGGGTCATCGCGGGGAGATTCCGTCCCCACCGCCTCCGACCACGTCATGTGCCCGTCCCTACGACTCCCGGACGGTGGTCCCGCCGGCCTCCGCCCCGGCGTCGGCGGGACCGTCGAGCAGGGAGCCCTCCCAGGAGAACACGCGCAGTTCGGCGGAGTGCTCGACGGCGCGAGCCAACTGCTCGACCACGCGCACCGGGGCGGTCCCTCCGTGACCGGCCCGGGCGGCGACGGATCCCTCGGCGGAGAGCACGCTGCGCACCTGCGGCGTCAGCCGCGGATCGATGGCGGCGAAGTCCGCATCGGTCAGGTCCCACAGTTCGATGCCGCGCCCCTCGCAGGCGCGCACGCAGGCGCCGGAGATCTCATGGGCCTCACGGAACGGCACGCCCCGCTTGACCAACCACTCGGCGATATCCGTGGCCAGGGAGAAGCCCTGCGGCGCCAACTGCGCCATGCGCTCATAGTTCAGGCGCATGGTGGCGACCATGCCGGACACGGCGGGCAGCAGCACGGCGAGCGTGTCGACGGCGTCGAAGACCGGCTCCTTGTCCTCCTGCAGGTCGCGGTCGTAGGCGAGCGGCAGGGCCTTGAGGGTGGCCAGCAGCCCGGCCAGGTCGCCGATCAGGCGGCCGGCCTTGCCACGGGCGAGCTCGGCGACGTCGGGATTCTTCTTCTGCGGCATGATGGAGGAGCCGGTGGAGAAGGAGTCGTCGAGGGTGACGAAGTCGAACTCCTTCGTGTTCCAGATGATGATCTCCTCCGCCAGGCGGGAGACGTCCACCGCGGTCATGGCCAGGATGAAGGACATCTCGGCGACCGTGTCACGGGCGGAGGTGCCGTCGATGGAGTTCTCGCAGGCGGCGTCGAAGCCCAGGTCGGCGGCGACGGCGTCGGGGTCGAGTCCGAGCGTGTTGCCGGCCAGGGCACCCGATCCGTAGGGGCTGACGGCGGCGCGCGCGTCCCAGTCCTGCAGCCGCTCGACGTCGCGCATCAGCGGCCAGGCGTGGGCGAGCAGTTGATGGGCTACCAGCACCGGCTGGGCGTGCTGCATGTGGGTACGGCCGGGCATGATGGCCTCGCCGGCCGCGGCGGCCTGGTCGATGAGCGCATCGACGACGTCGAGGACCAAGCCGGCCAGGTGCCGGGCCTGATCGCGCAGGTACATGCGGATCAGAGTGGCGATCTGATCGTTGCGGGAACGGCCTGCACGCAGCCTGCCGCCCAGATCCGCGCCGGCTCGTTCCATCAGGCCGCGTTCAAGCGCGGTGTGCACATCCTCGTCTGCGGGCGTCGGGGCGAAGGCGCCGGAGACGACGTCGTCCTCGAGCCGGTCCAGGGCGGCGAGCATGCCGTCGAGCTGGACGGCGTCGAGTAGCCCGGCGGTGGATAGGGCGCGGGCGTGTGCGCGCGAACCGGCGATGTCGTAGCGGGCCAGGCGCCAGTCGAAGTGCGTGGAAACCGACAGTGCCGCCAGGGCATCGGCGGGCCCGCCGGTGAAACGGCCGCCCCATAGGCTGATGCCGTTCGGTGAGGATGCGGGAGTGGAGGGGGTCTGGGGCGGCTGACTCGTCATGGGGCCATCATGACTCATCGTGACGGCCGACCGGGAGCGGGTCCGCTGCCCGGACCGACACAGGACGCTCGGTCCGCGGCCCGTCGTCGGCGTCGCGAGAGAGTTCGGTGGCTCTGACGCGCGGATGAGCCGCGGCCGTCGGCCTCGCCATCGCCGCGGTTGCGTTCGTAGAGACGGTGCAGACCCAACCAGGTGCCCAGGGCGCAGACGAGCACCCAGTTGCCCTCGCTCAGCAGCCGGGACTCGGTGAAGGACTGTACGGTCATCGCCGTCATGAGCAGGGCGGGTAGCAGCACCGAGGCGTCGGAGTCGACGTAGCGCAGCGCCAAGCGGAAGGAGCGATACAGGAGCAGCACGACCAGGACGACGACGAGCGTTGCCCCGACCACACCGGTTTGGAACAGCGCCTCGATGTAGGCGTTGTGGGCACTCATGGTGGGGGTGCCGTCCGGGCGGACCACGAGGGTGGCGAAAAGCGGCAGCCACGGCACCCAGTACATGATCCAGCCCCAGCCCAGGATGGTGTGCTTCTCCCACAGGTCCAGAACCCGCTGCCAGATCTCCCAGCGGCCGGACAAATCCGTACTGCGTCCCAGGGCCGCCGTCACCTGTGAGTGGAGACCGACCGCCGCGGCGACCAGCGCCACCCCCAGGGCTGCCGCGCTCATGAGTATGGCCGGGCGCAGCCGGGGCGGAGCGTGCCGCACCAGCCACAACAGCAGGCACACGGCGGCGCACACGATCAGGGCCACGGAAACGGTCGCCGATCCGGCGAGCACCAGCACCAGCAGGGATACGGCCGTCCAAGTCACCAGTCCCAGCGGACGCACCCGCCGGTCGGCCCAGCGCACCGCGACGCACAACAGGGTGAGCAGGGCGATGAATGCCAGCGGGTTGCGGTTGCCGACAATGCCTTGAATCGGGCCGCCGTTGAACAAGTCCCCGTTGACCCAGTAGTAGGAGATCGGCACCTCATCCCAGTCGCGCATGTACAAGGGGATGAGCGGGTGGTGCAATACCAGGGCCACCCAGGCCTCCAGCAGCAGGCTCAGCACAAGGGTGGCTTCGAGGGAGCGGCTGAGGGCATCGGTCAGCTGTCGCAGTGACAGGCCGCATGCCAGCAGCACGCCGGCCGCGCTGGTGGCAAGCATGAGCAGCGCCGCGAGGGCGGTTTCGCGGCGATACTGGGACCAGATGATGCTCAGCACGCAGACGACGACGTAGGCGGTTGTCACCGGGGGCAGAGCGCGCCAGGGCACGCGGTGACCCTCATAAAGGAAGACGAGCAGGAGCACGACGCCGCTCAGGGCGGCGATCACGCCGAAGGTCCACCAGCCGACGAGATCACGCACCCCCTGGCCGGAGAAGGTCAGGAAGAAGGCCCAGGTTCCCAGGGCGGGCAACAGCGGGCGGCGTGAGCCGCGTACCGTTGCGGTAACTCGGGCGCGGTCATCGGTTGGCACGCTGCTCCTTGCCGGTATTGCTTTCATATTCTCCGCCGCGCGGGTCGAGGCGGTGCCTACGCGGCTGAGGCGATGCGACATGATGTCGTACCGCCCTGCTGTAGCCGAAGCGTAATCGTTTGCGCTCCTCGCCGAGGCGGAATCGGAGCCCGAATAGGCAATCGGAGCCGCCGACGCGGCCGGCGGCCGACCGCACGGTCAATGTACGGTCGGCCGCCGGTGCCGTTATTGATGCCGGTTTCGGCGCTAGAAGGTGACGCCGTTGCCGAGGCGGACATCACGAGCGGCAGCGAGCTTGGACTGCATGCCGTAGATCTCGATGAAACCGCGGGAGGAGGACTGGTCGAAGGTGTCCCCCGTCTCGTAGGTGGCCAGGTTGAAGTCGTACAGGCCGGTGTCGGTGCGACGCCCGTTGACGGTGGCGCGGCCCCCGTGCAGCACCATGCGGATGTCACCGGTCACGTAGCGCTGGGTGTCCTCAATGAAGGCGTCCATGGAGCGCTTGAGCGGCGAGTACCACTGGGCCTCGTAGACCAGGTCGCTCCAGGCCTGCTCCATCTGCCGCTTGTAGCGACGCTGGAGACGCTCCAGGGTGACGGCCTCCAGGGCCTGGTGCGCCTCGATCAGCGCGACGGCGCCGGGGGCCTCGTAGATCTCGCGGGACTTGATGCCGACCAGTCGGTCCTCGACCATGTCGATGCGTCCCACACCCTGGGCGCCGGCGCGCCGGTTGAGTTCCTGAATCGCCTGCAGCGGGGTGACCGACTTGCCGTCGATGGCCGTGGGCACGCCCTGCTCGAAGTGGATCACGACCTCGTCGGGCAGCGGCGGGTAGGTGGGGTCGTCGGTGTAGACGTACACGTCCTTGGTGGGGGCGTTCCACAGGTCCTCCAGGAACCCGGTCTCGATGGCGCGGCCCCACACGTTCTGGTCGATGGAGAAGGGGTTGTGCTTGGTGGTCTCGATCGGCAGGTCGTGCTTCTCGGCATACTCGATGGCGACGTCGCGGGTCAGGGCGAGATCACGCACCGGGGAGATGCAGTTCATGTCCGGGGCCATGGAGGTGATGGCCACCTCGAAGCGCACCTGGTCGTTGCCCTTGCCGGTGCACCCGTGGGCGACCGTGCTGGCGCCGAACTCGCGGGCGGCCCGCACCAGGTGCTTGGCAATGACCGGACGGGACAGGGCGGAGACCAGCGGGTACCTGCCCTCGTACAGGCCGTTGGCCTTCAGGGCGGGCATGCAGTACTCGGTGGCGAATTCGTCCTTCGCGTCCGCCACATAGGCCTCCACGGCGCCGCAGTCGAGGGCGCGCTGGCGGATGACCTCCAGGTCCTCCCCGCCCTGGCCGACGTCGACCGCGACGGTGACGACCTCGCGGCCGGTCTGCTCGCCGATCCAGCCGATGGCGACGGACGTGTCCAGGCCTCCGGAGTAGGCGAGGACGACGCGGTCCTTGTGGTTGCTCATATGCGTTCCGTTTCTTTCTCTGTGGTGTCTGCGTAAGACGGGTCGTTGATGGGGAAATGGTCCGTGTGGGAGGGGCCGATCAGCCGCGCTGGCCCGGGTCCGCCAGGGCCAGCAGGTGCGCGGCCACATCGGCTGCGACCGCCTCCGAGCGGGTGATCACCAGCACGGTGTCGTCTCCGGCGATGCAGCCGAGCACGCCGGGCAGCATGGCGTCGTCGACGGCACCGGCCAGCAGCTGAGCGGCACCGGCCGGGGTGCGCAGGACCAGCTGGTTGCCGGCCCATTCGGCGGTCACCACCAGGTCGGCGCACCAGCGGGCCAGGCGGGCGGTGGTGTGCTCGGCCAGGGGCTCGCCGTCGTCGCCGGCGGCCGGCACCTGTCCGGGCGCACCGGCCTCGGGGATCGCGTACACCTGGGTGCCGCCGGCGCCGCGGACCTTGGTGGCGCGCAACTCCACCAGGTCGCGTGAGAGCGTGGCCTGGGTGGTGGCCACGCCGCGGCGGGCCAGTGCTTCACGCAACTCGGCCTGGGAGCGGATGCGCTCGTGGCCGAGGATCCGCGTGATCAGGGCGTGGCGGGCGGCCTTGGTTGCGGGCGTGGCCGATCCGGGTTCGTGGGCCGGGGCTTCGGGCGGGGCGCTCATGCCGCCGCCCGCTCGGCCAGGACGTCGGCGAGCACGCTGGTGAAGGCGTCGGCATCGGCGTCGGACAGGATGAAGGGCGGAGCCAGGCGGAGCGTATCGGGGCGAGGCGGGTTGACGATGAAGCCGCGCTGCTCGAGCTCGGCGGCGACCTCGGCGGCCGGGCCGACCCCGTCGGCCAGGCCCACGCCGCGCAGCAGCCCGACTCCACGCACCTCGGTCACGCCGGGCACGGCAATCAACCGCGCCGCCCACCGGTCCCCCAGCTCGGTGACCCGTTTGAGCAGCCCCTCCTTATTGATCGTGTCGATGACGGCCAGGGCGGCGGCCGCAGCCACGGGGTTGCCTCCGAAGGTGGTGCCGTGCTGGCCCGGGCCCAGCAACTGGGCCGCTTCCCCAGTGGCGACCGCGGCCCCGATCGGCATTCCTCCACCCAGTCCCTTGGCGAGGGTGACCACATCCGGGACCACGCCGGGGGCGAGCAGGTGGTGTGCCATCCAGGCGCCCGAACGCCCCATGCCGGTCTGCACCTCGTCGAGGATCAACAGTGCCCCCGCGGCGGTGGTGAGTTCGCGGGCCGCCTCCAGGTAACCGGCGGGCAGCGGGCGTACCCCGGCCTCCCCCTGGATGGGTTCGACGAACAGGGCGGCCACGTCCGGGCCCAGAGCCGCCCGCAGGGCGTCGACGTCACCGGCGGGGATGAATTCGACCCCGCCGGGCAGCGGCTCGAAGGGCTCCCGGTAGGCGGCCTTGTGGGTCAGGGCGAGCGCCCCCATGGTGCGGCCGTGGAAGGCGTCCTCCAGGGCGAGAATACGCGGGCGGGCGGCGCCGCCGTGACGGCGGGCGATCTTGAAGGCCGCCTCATTGGCCTCCGTGCCGGAGTTGGCCAGGAAGACCCGGGAGGCCTGCCGCGCACCGGGGAACACCAGGGCGTCCAGCGTCTCGGCCAGGCGGATCTGCGCCGGAGAGGTGAACAGGTTGGAGATGTGTCCCAGGGTGCCCAGCTGCTCGGTGACCGCGGCGACCAGGGCCGGATGGGCGTGGCCCAGGCAGTTGACCGCGATGCCGGCCAGCAGGTCGACGTACTCGTTGCCGTCGGCGTCCCAGACGTGAGCGCCGCTTCCGCGCACGAGCACGCGAGCGGGGGTGCCGAAGGTATTCATAACGGCGGCCGCGTAGCGGGTGCGCCAGGTTTCATTGGGGTCGGCGGCTGCGGTCGCCGCGGTTGCGGGCGTACTCATAGCGTGGCTCCTCCTTTCGTGCGGGACTGCGGGATGACGTCGGGGTGGACCACGGTGCCGACGCCGTCGTCGGTAACGATCTCCAGCAGCATCGAGTGCGGCTGGCGGCCGTCGACGACGTGGGCCTGGCCGACGCCGCCGCGCACGGCCCGCAGGCAGGCCTCCATCTTGGGCACCATGCCGCTGGACAGTTCGGGCAGGAGCGCCTCGAGCGCGTCGGCGCCGATGCGGGAGACCAGCGAGTCCTTCTCCGGCCAGTTGGAGTACAGGCCCTCCACATCGGTCAGCATGATGAGCTTCTGCGCCTTCAGGGCCACCGCGAGCGCGGCCGCGGCGGTGTCGGCGTTGACATTGAGCACGGTGGTGGCGTCGGCGACCAGCGGGGCGACCGAGGACACCACCGGGATGCGTCCCTGGTCCAGCAGTTCAGTCACGGAGCGGGGATCGACCTCGACGACGTCGCCGACCAGGCCGACGTCGACGCTCTCGCCGTCCACGGTGGCCAGGCGCTGGCGGGCGCGCAGCAGACCGCCGTCCTCACCGGAGATGCCGACGGCAGCGGATCCGGACTCGTTGAGCAGGCTGACCAGTTCGCGCTGCACGCCGCCGGTGAGCACCATGCGCACCACATCCATGACCTCGGGGGTGGTCACGCGCAGGCCGCCCTTGAACTCGGACTCGATGCCGAGGCGGGCCAGCATGGCGCTGATCTGGGGGCCGCCGCCGTGGACCACGACGGGGCGCAGGCCAACCTGATGGAGGAAGAGCACGTCTTGGGCGAAGGCGCGCTTGAGGGCGTCGTCGACCATGGCGTTGCCGCCGTACTTAATGACGATGGTGGCGCCCTTGTAGGCGCGCAGCCAGGGCATGGCCTCCAGCAGGACGGAGGCCTTCTGGGTGGGAGTCAGCGAGGTGGGCAGAGCGGTGGTGGTCATGTCGTGTAGTCCGCGTTGATGGTTACGTATCCGTGGGTGAGGTCATTGGTCCAAACGGTGGCCGCGGCGTCGCCGGCGTTCAGGGCGATGTCGATGCGGGTCTCGCGCGGGGTCATGTCCACGGTGGAACGGTCCGCCCCGAGGGCCCCGTGGGCGTAGATGGTCACCCCGTTGATGGCTACGTCGACGGCGTCGGGGTCGAAGGGGCACACCGCCTCGGGGACGGTACCGAGCTGGGAGATGACGCGCCCCCAGTTGGGGTCCTCGCCGGCGACGGCGCACTTGAGCAGGTTGGAGGCCGAGACGGTGCGGGCGGCGGCCTCGGCGGCGGCCTCGGTGACCGCGCCGGTGACGGTGATGGCGATGTCGTGGGTGGCGCCCTCCGCGTCGGCCACCAGCCGGCGCCCGAGGCGGCCCAGCAGTTCCTGGACGGCGGCGTCGAATTCATCCGCCACCGGTACCCTGCCGGAGGCGCCGGAGGCGAGCAGCAGCACGGTGTCGTTGGTGGACATGCAGCCGTCGGAGTTGATGCGGTTGACGGTACGGGCTGCGGCCCGGGACAGGGCGGATTGGGCGGCGTCGGCGTCGACGACGGCGTCGGTGGTGATCACGCAGAGCATGGTGGCCATGCCGGGGGCGAGCATGCCCACGCCCTTGATCATGCCGCCGATGCTCCAGCCGTCCAGGTGGAGGGCTTCCTCCTTGGAGACGGTGTCGGTGGTCATGATGGCGGTGGCGGCGTCGTGGCCGGCCTCCGGGCCGTCTTGCAGGGATGCGACGGCGGTGGCGGCGCCGTCCAGCAGGTTGGGCATGTCCAGGGGTACGCCGATCACTCCGGTGGAGCACACCAGGACGGAGTCGGCCGCGGTGCCGGGGCGGAAGTCGGCGAGCAGTTCGGCAACGCGGGCGGCCGTGGCTGCCGTGTCGGCGGCCCCGCGGGGACCGGTGCAGGCGTTGGCCGAGCCGGAGTTGAGGATGACCGCGCGGGCGCGGTTGGTCGGGCCGCGCCGACCGGAGAGTACTTCGCGGCACCAGCGCACCGGGGCGGCGACCACCCGGTTGGTGGTGAACACGCCGACGGCTACATCCAGGGGGCCGTCGTTGACCACCAGGGCGAGGTCGCGCTTGCCCGACTCCTTGAGTCCGGCACTGATCCCGGCGGCGCGGAAACCGGCGGCGGCGGTGACGCTCACGGGGCGACTCCTTCGGTGATGACCCCGGTGGTCTCGGGCAGGCCGAGGGCGAGGTTGAGGGACTGGACGGCGGCCGAGGCGGTGCCCTTGCCGAGATTGTCGATGGCGCAGATGATCACGGCAACGCCGGCGGCGGCGTCGTAGGCGACCTGCACGGTGGCCACGCCGGTGCCGGCGACCGCGCCGGTGACCGGCCAGACGCCCGCGGACAGCAGGTGAATGAGCGCCTCACCGGCTCCGGTGGGGCCGTAGACGCGCTCCCAGGCCTGACGCAGCACGGCATCGGGGTCATCGCTGCCGCTGACGGCCGCGGTGACCGGGGCGGTGACGGTGGCGAGAATGCCGCGGCTCATGGGCACCAGCACGGGGGTGAAGGACAGGCGCACGGAGTCCGGGGCGGCGCCGGCGACCTGGAGGTTCTGGATGATCTCGGGGATGTGCCGGTGGGTGCCGCCGACGGCGTAGGGCTGAGCGGAGCCGAGGGCCTCGGAGGCGGTCAGGTGGGGTTTGAGCGCCTTGCCGGCACCGGAGTAGCCGACGGCCAGCACGGCGTTCAAGCGGCCCGGGTCGATGAGTCCGGCGGCGACGCCGGGTTGTGCGGCCAGGGTGACGGCGGTGACGTTGCAGCCGGGCACCGCGATCCGCCGGGTGTTGGCCAGCTGCTCGCGCTGGGCGCCGGCCACGGTCTCGCCGGTGTGGAGGAGCTCGGGCATGCCGTAGGTCCAGGCGCCGGCGTAGTCGGTGCCGTAGAACCGCTGCCAGGCGGCGGCGTCGGTGAGCCGGTGGTCGGCGCCGCAGTCCACCAGGATGGGGGTGGGGCCGTCCGCCTGTTCCAGCGCGGCGGCGACGGCGCCGGACACGCCATGGGGCAGGGCCAGCACGACGATGTCGTGTCCGACCAGATGCTCGGGGTCGGTGGGGGCCACCACGCGGTCGGCCAGGCCGATCAGGTGCGGGTGGTGCTGCCCCAGGCGCGTGCCGGCCGAGGCGTTGGCCGTGACGGCGCCGATCTCGATCTGGGGATGTGCGGCGAGCAGGCGGAGGACCTCTCCGCCCGCGTACCCGGTCGCTCCGGCGACCGCTGCTGTCCATGTCACGCCGGAACCATACATCCGAGTGGATACATATGCACAGCTGGGCGGGCGCTGGAGCCGGGTCGGCTTACTCACATCCGCCGGGAATGTGTCACCAGACCCCGCAGGCAGCGCGGAGCGATGCCTACCGGGCGCCCCTCAACGTGCGGCCAGGTCCTGGGCGATCTTGTCGGCCCAGGCGCGCACGGCGTCGAGGTCGAGAAAGTCCCCCTCGGAGGCGCCGCCCATGCGGGCGATTGAGCGTTCCCGCAGCGAGAGTTCGGCCGGGTTGAAGCGGCCCGGGAAGGTCGCATGATCCTCCGGGTCGATGGACAGCAGCACCGGGCCGATGCGGTGCGGGTCAGAGACCTTGCCCTTGGGCAGGCCGGACAGGCCCACCGAGAACGCCCACACGGGGTGGGAGTGCAGGGATTCGCTGAACCGCTGGGTGAAGTCAATGGCCTCCGCGGTCCAGCGGGTCATGTACACGGCGCTGCCGAGCACGAACGCGTCGTAGCCGGCGACGTCGGTGACGTCCTCGGGGTGGGACTGGTCGACGTCGTGGCCCGCGGCGCGCAGCTCCTGCGCGATCGCCGCGCCGACTTCGTCGGTGGACCCGTGGCGGGAGGAAGACGTGAGCAGGATTCTCATGGCGTCAGTATCACCGTGCGGGGACGGTTCCGGCAGGCGGTCCGTCCGACGAACCGCCATCCGTGACCACCTCCACAATCAGGCGCGCAGCTGTGCGCCCAAGCGCTTGGCCGCACGCTTGACCACGCGCTTGCGCACCGCGGCGGTCTCCTCGGCGGTCAAGGTCCGGTCGGCCGCGCGCAGACGCAGGGAGAAGGCCAGCGATTTACGTCCCTCCCCGAGCTGCGGGCCGCGGAAGACGTCGAACAGGCGCACCTCATCGGCCAGGTCTCCGGCAGCCTCACGCACCACCTGCTCAACCGCGGCGGCGGTGACGGATTCATCGACGACGAGGGCGACGTCCTCCTTGGCGGCCGGGAAGGTGGACACGGGACGCACCTGAAGGACGCCGGCGTCGGCGGCTGCCGCCAGCAGCGGCTCCAGGTCGAGTTCGATGGCGCAGGCCCGCGGTGGCAGCCCAATGTTGCGGGCGATGCGCGGGTGCAGTTCACCGGCGTGGGCGATCAGCGCTCCGGGCACCAGTTCGCGGCCCTGCCGGACGGCGGGCAGGCGCACCTCGGCGGTGCGGCCGGGATGCCAGGGGGCGTAGGGCGCCTGCGGGGCGCCGACCTCGACATCTACCCCGAGCGCGCCGGCCACCGTGCGCACCAGTGCGATGGCGTCGGCCCAATCCCAGGGGCGGCCGGTACCGAGCACGCCGGCGCGCTCCCGGTCTCCGGCCAGGACGACGCCCACGTGCGTGGGCTGGGCCGGGATACCGGCGTTCAGCGCGGCGATCTCCGCGTCGGAGGGGCGGTGGTCCACACCCGGGATGGGCGCCGGCACGGTCCCGGCCGGATGGGTGACGGAGCCGACCTCGAACACGGCCACGTCCTCAAGGCCGCGCGAGACATTGCGGCGGGCCACCTCGAGCAGCGAGTCGAGCACGGAGGTGCGCAGCAGCGGAGCATCGTCGGCCAGTGGGTTGGCCAGGCGCACCGCCGCTCGGCGCGGATCGTCGGCGGGCAACTCGAGGCGGTCGTGCACATCGCCGATGAACGGGTAGGACAGCACCTGGGTGAGGCCGGAGTCGGCGAGGGCGCGCACGACGTCGCGGCGGGCGCGCTGCCGGAAGGTCAGGCCCGTGCCCGCAGGTGCCACCGGCACGATCGAGGCGATGTTGTCATAGCCGTCCAGCCGGGCGACCTCCTCGGCGAAGTGGGCGGCGCCCACCAGGTCCGGCCGCCAGGTGGGCGGGGTGACCGCGAGGAGCTCCACGCCGTCGACGGCGGTTCCGTCCGATTCAACCGTGCAGCCGATGGCGCGCAGCAGTTCGGTGACGCGGGCGGTGCCGTAGGCGACACCGGTCAGGCGCTGCGCGGCGTCCGCGCGGATGGTGATCGGCTGCGGCGCGACGGTGCGGTTGACGTCGGTGGCGACCGCATCGGCGGTGCCGCCACCGTACTGGACCAGCAGGTCCACGGCGCGCTGCGCGGCCACGGGAGCGAGCTCGGTGTCCACGCCGCGCTCGTTGCGCTTGGAGGACTCGGTGGGCAGCTTGTGCCTGCGGGCGGAGCGGGCGATGGACACAGGGTCGAAGTGGGCGGCCTCGATGAGCACGTCGGTGGTCTCCGCGTCGATCTCCGTCTCCGCGCCGCCGAACACGCCCGCCAGCACCAGCGGCCGGGAGCCCTCCCCGGACGGGGAGTCGGTGATCAACAGATCCTCGCCGTCCAGGTTGCGGGTGACCTCGTCGAGGAAGGTGAGGGTCTCCCCCGGCCGGGCGCGGCGCACCACGATCGGGGCGGCCAGCTTGTTCAGGTCGAAGGCGTGCAGCGGCTGGCCCAGGTCCAGCATCACGTAGTTGGTCACGTCCACGGCCAGGCTGATCGGGCGCATGCCGGCGGCGATCAGGCGGTCCTGCATCCACTTCGGGGAGGCGGCGGAGGGGTCGATGCCGCGCACCACGCGGGCGACGTAGCGGTCCACGCCCGAGCGACCGTGAATGGGGGCGGTGTCCTCGGCGAAGTGGACGGGGAAGCCGTCCGCCCCGGCCGGGGCGATGCCCTGCGGGAAGCGCTCGGGGTTGGTGGCGTCGGCCGGGTCCGTGAAGGCGGCACCGGTGGCGTGGGAGTACTCGCGAGCCACGCCGCGCATGGAGAAGCAGTAGCCGCGGTCCGGGGTGATGTTGATCTCCAGGACCTCCTCCCCCAGTCCGAGCAGGCCGATGGCGTCACTGCCCGGGGCGGGGACTGGTTCGCCGTCGCGACCGTGGGCGGCCAGCCAGCGCTCGAGCACGATGATGCCGGAGTGGTCGTCGCCGAGGCCGAGCTCCCGCTCGGAGCAGATCATGCCGTCGGAGATGTGCCCGTAGGTCTTGCGGGCGGCGATGGCGAAGTCGCCGGGCAGGACCGCGCCGGGCAGGGAGACCACCACGTGGTCGCCGGCCTCGAAGTTGTGGGCACCGCACACGATGCCGCGGCTGGGCAGTTCGGAGGGCTCCTTGCCGGTTCCGGGGGCGTCGTTGTACTGGCCGACGTCGACGCGGCAGTAGTTGATGATCTTGCCGTTCTTCTGTTCCTTGGCCTCACGGGTCAGTACCCGGCCGACGACGAGGGGGCCGGTGACGGCGGGGGGAACGATGCGTTCCTCCTCCAGGCCCACCTTGACCAGGTCGGCGGCCAGTTCGGCGGCGGTGGTGCCAACGGGAACATCGACGTGCTCACGGAGCCACTCGATCGGGACGTACGGCATGTCAGTTACCCCTTCCGGTGGTGCCGAACTGCTGGGAGAAGCGGATATCGCCCTCGATGATGTCATGCATATCGGCGATGCCGTGGCGCAGCATGAGGGTGCGCTCCAGGCCCATGCCGAAGGCAAAACCCGTGTACTCCTCGGGATCGATGCCGCAGGCGGTCAGCACGTTGGGGTTGACCATGCCGCAGCCGCCCCACTCGATCCAGCCGGCGCCGCCCTTCTTCTGCGGGAACCACAGGTCCATCTCGGCGCTGGGCTCGGTGAAGGGGAAGTAGGAGGGGCGCAGCCGGGTGCGCGCCTCGGGCCCGAACATGGCGCGGGCGAAGTGGTCCAGGGTCCCCCTCAGGTGTGCCATGGTCAGTCCCTTGTCCACGGCGATTCCCTCTACCTGATGGAAGACCGGGGTGTGGGTGGCGTCCAGCTCGTCGGAGCGGAAGACCTTGCCGGGGCAGGCCACGTAGATCGGCGGGGCCTGGGCGAGCATGACGTGCGCCTGCACGGGCGAGGTGTGGGTGCGCAAGACCAGGTTCGCGGTGGCGCCCGGGGCGCCACCCACGGAGGCGCCATCGATGTAGAAGGTATCCTGCATCTGGCGGGCGGGGTGGTCGGCGTCGAAGTTGAGGGCGTCGAAGTCGAACCACTCGTGCTCGACCTCCGGCCCCTCGGCGATCGACCAGCCCATGGCGGTGAAGAAGTCGGAGACCTCGTCGACGAGTACATCCAGGGGGTGGCGGGCGCCGGCGGCGGCGCGGTCGGTGGGGACGGTGACGTCGACGGCCTCGGTGGCCAGCATGTCTGCCTCCGCCTGCGCCTCAAGCACCTCCTGGCGGGCGGCCAGGGCGGCGGAGATACGGCCGCGCGCGCCGCCGAGCAGCTTGCCGGCGGCCGCCTTGGCGGCACGGTCGGGCAGCCAGCCGATCTCGCGGTTGGCCAGGGCCAGAGCGGAGGCGTCGCCGGCGTAGGTCAAACGCGCCTCCTTCAGCGCAGCGAGGTCGGCGGCGGCGTCGATGGCGGCGATGGCCTGGGCGACGAGGGCGTTGACGCCGGCCTCGTCCGTTGGCGAGAGGGCGCCGGGGGCGTCAGTCATATGCGGTTGCCTTCCACCAGATGAGTCGGGAATCTCCGGGTCCAGATTAGTCCGCGCCGCGCCAGGGCCCGAAATCGTCTCAGATGCGCGCCTGGGAGCGTGCCCTCGCCCGTGGGCGATGCATTACAGCGTTGCGCGGACGCATACGCGGGCGGGTCTTGACGGTGACGTTACGTCACCTGTTGGGATGGGTGCATGCGCATCAAGGAGATGTCCGATCTGGCCGGAACAACCCCGCGGGCGGTGCGTCACTATCACCGCCTGGGACTGTTGCCGGTGCCGCCGACCGTGCGCGGGCGGCGGGAGTACGGCGTAATGCACCTGGCCCGGCTCATGCGGATCCGTTGGCTCGCAGACGGCGGGCTGCCCCTGGCGCAGATCGCCGAGGTGCTCGCCCAGGATCCGGGTGGCGCCGACCGCGAGGCGGTACTGCACAGCCTGCGGGCCACTCGTGAGACGGTCATTGCGCGTCGCCGCGAGCTGCAGGCGCAGGAGGCCCGCATCGACGAGTTGATCGCCCGGGTCGAGGACGGTGAGGGGCTCGAGCCCATCCCCCAGCTGCTGGTGCGCTTCTACGACGCCGTGCAGGCACGCCTGGAGGAGGAGGGACTGAATACCCGCGGGCTGCGGGCCGAGCGGCAGGTGGTGACGGCACTGGCCGCCCTGGCCCTGATTCCCGACAGCATTGGCACCTTCCTGGCCGAGCTGGATGGCGCCGAGTGGGAGGCGGGCGTACGCATCTACGCCCAGATCGCCCGCCTGGAGCAGCTGCACGGAGAGGAAGCCCGTACCGCGGCCGTCGACCTGGCCGAGGAGACCTGGGAGTACACCCTCCGGCACCGGTCTACGGCGCTGGCCGCATTCTCCGACTTTCCGACCGGGTCGCCGGGTCGCACCACCTGGCGGCTGACCCAGATGATCACCGACACCTACACCGGACCGGCACAGCACCTGTACCTCGACCGTTTCCTGGAGCTGCTCATGGCGGACCCGGACTTCGCCGCCGTCATTCGGCGCCTGGCCGGTGACGAGCCCGCGCTGTAAGCAGCTCCTGCTCCGGACCGTCCCTGATCCCGATCCCACCACCCACACTCTCATGAAAGGACACCATTGATGACAACACGCAAAGACAGGGGCCGCGCCGTCGGCGCCACGAGTCCGTCCGGAACCCCGATTCGGGTGCAGGGCCTGGTCAAGCGCTTCGGGCGCTTCACCGCCCTGGACGGGCTGGACCTGGAGGTCGCCGCCGGTCAGGTGCACGGCTTCCTCGGCCCGAACGGAGCGGGCAAGTCCACGACCATTCGCACCCTGCTGGGCCTGTACCACCCCGACGGCGGCAGAGTGCGCGTGCTGGGGCGCGATCCCCGGCGTGAGGCACCTCAGATCAACCGGGAAGTGTCATACGTGGCCGGGGATGTGGCGCTGTGGCCGAACCTGACCGGCGGACAGGCGCTCGACGCCCTGGCAGGTCTGCGCGGCAAGCGGGACCGCGCCCGGGAGGACGAGCTGATCGAGCGCTTCGCCCTGGACCCGACCAAGAAGGTGCGCACCTACTCCAAGGGCAACCGGCAGAAGGTGGCACTGGTGGCGGCACTCGCCGCACCGACAAGCCTGCTGATTCTCGACGAGCCGACCAGCGGCCTGGACCCCCTGATGGAGCAGGTCTTCATGGATGAGGTGACCCGGGCCGCGGCCCAGGGGCGCACCGTGCTGCTGTCCAGCCATATCTTCGCCGAGGTGCAGCGCCTGTGTAGCGCCGTGACGATCATCAAGGACGGCCGTGTGGTGGAGCAGGGCGACCTGTCCCGGCTACAGCAGCTGGCCCGTACCCAGATCGAGGTCGGCGGTGACGCGGATCTGCTGCGCGGCATAGCCGCGTCGCTGCCGCAGCTGGAGGACGAGCTGACTGTGGAGGACGGCCGCCTGAGCGTGCAGGTGGGCGCCGCCCGGGTCCCGGCGGTGCTGGCGGCGGTCGCCGCGCAGGGAGCCACCGACGTGATCTGCCGGCCGGCGAGCCTGGAGGACCTGTTCCTGCGTCACTACGAGGAGGTGCGCGGATGAGCGCCCACGACGATCTGCGCGGCTTGCGCCGCGCGCTGCGACTGACCGCCCGGAGGCTGCGTGTGCAGGCGCTCGCCTGGATCCTGCCCCTGTGGCTGGGCCTGGCGTCCTTCGCGCCGGCTTATCAGGACGCCTACTTCTCCGAAGCCGGTGACGCCGGTGGTGGGGGCGGCAATGCGGTGGTCGAGGCGCTGCGGGCCTCCCCGGGCACGCGCCTGCTGTACGGCGAGCTTCCCGACCCGGGCACCATCGGTCAGCTGGTGCAGTGGGAGGGCGCCACCTACCTGCTGGTGTGCACCGCGCTTATGGCGGTGCTGTTGACCTGCCGCCTGTTGCGCGCGGACGAGGACGAGGGCCTGACCGAGCTGTTGCGGGACACTGGCACCGGTAGGTGGGTGCCCTTCCTCGCCCCGGTGCTGGTTATCTGGGCGGCGGTCGGCGTCCTGGCCGCCTTGGTGGGCGGCACGCTCGCGGCCGAGGCCACGCAGATCGAGTCGCTTCCCGCGGCGGGCGGATGGGCGTTGGCCGGAGTGACCGCCGTCGTCGGCTGGGGCTTCGCAGGCCTGGCCGCCGTGGCCTGCCAGTTGGCGCGCAGCGCCGCCGGCGCCCGCCCGCTGGCCCTGGCATGTGTTGGGGTCGCCTTCATGGTGCGGGTGGCCGCCGACCAATGGGAGCTCACCTGGCTGCGGTGGTTCACGCCGCTGGGGTGGCGCGACCTGGTCGCCCCTTACACCGATGATGACCCCCTGCCGCTGGCCGTGTGCGCCGCGATATGTGTTGCCCTGGTGGTGGCGGCCGGAGCCCTGTACGCCCACCGGGAGTATGCGGACGGCTACCTGCCCGACCGGGCCACCAGCGGGCGCCGCTGGCGGATCCACGGCTACGCCGACCTACTAACGCGCCTGTCCACACGCACAACACTGGCTTGGGCCGCGGCGATTGCCTGTTTCTCGGCGTTATTCGGCTCTATGACCGAGGGCATCCTGGACATGATGCGGGACGAGCGCATCGCCGAATACGTGAACATGCTGGTACAGGCCGGCGCCGACATGATGGAACAGTTCATGTCGCTGATGACCGTGATGATGGTGCTGCTGATCGCGGTGGCGGCGACTGGGCAGGCGGGTCGGCTCGCCGCCGATGAGGACGCCGGACTGGTGGAGGCCGAGGCCGCCGTCGGGGTGCCGCGCCGGCGTCTGTTCCTGATGCAGGCAGTCTCGGCGGCAGCGGTGGGGACGATTCTGCTGGTGCTGTGCGGGGCCGTGCTGGCCGCAGTCACGGCCACGCAGGTGACCGAGGATCATGCAGTGGAGCGGGCCTTCGTGTTCACCGTCACCCAGCTGCCCGGCCTGCTGGCGGCGATTGGCATTGCGCTGGCGGTGGTCGGCGTGGCGCCGCGACGTTTTGGCCTCGTGTGGGCAGTGATCGCCTGGAGCGCCTTCGCCAGGCTGCTGGGCGGCATGATGGATCTGCCGACCTGGGCGCAGGACCTGAGCGTGCTTGGGCACTACCTCGACGTCGTCGGCGACCCGGACTGGGTGCCGCTGGCGGTGCAGACGGCTATCGGCGTCCTCGGTACCGCCGTCGGCCTGGTGGCCTACCGACGCCGCAACCTGAGTGGAGCCGGGTGAATCGAGGGCTACGTGCGTACCGCCTCTGCCTGGCAATTGACAGCGACGCAGGGTCGCTTGCTGGGATGTGGGCATGCGTGTCAAGGAGATGGCCGACCTCGCCGGCACCACCACACGGGCGGTACGCCACTACCACCGGCTCGGCCTGCTGCCGGTACCGCCGTCGGCGGGAGGGCGCCGGGACTACGGCGTCGAACATCTGGCGCGGCTGCTGCGCATCCGCTGGCTGGCGGACCGCGGCCTGTCCCTGACCCAAGTCGCACAGATTCTCGCCGCGGATGCGCGGGGCACGGATCGCGAGGCAATCCTGCGGGACCTGCGTTCGGCACGTGAGAACATCGAGGAACGGCAGCGGGCGCTGCGTGAACAGGCCGATCGCGTCGATGAGCTCATCGCCCGGGTTGCCGGCGGCGACCCTCCCTCACCATTGCCCACTGCACTCACCTGCTTCTACGACGACGTCGCCCGCCGGATACGCGGCCTGGAGGCCCCGGCCGGGGACCGGGCCTTGCAGGTCCTGACCGGGGAACGGCGCCTCATGATGACGCTCGCCGCGCGCGAGATGATTCCCGCCAGTGCGGGCCGGTTCATTGCGGAGCTCGACGCCGCCGAGCGCGACGCGTGCGCCCGACAGATATGCGCCTTCGCCGAATTGGAGCAGACGGGTGAGGCCGGTGCGGTCGAGCTGGCGCAGGAGTCGTGGGCACTGGCCCTGCGGCACAAGCAGAGTTCGCTGGCTATCCTGAACGACCTTCCCGAGGGCGCGCTGGGGCGAGCCCTATGGGATTTGGCCGGGGTCCTCTCGACCATAAGCTATCCGCTCAAAGTCCACCGAGTCTTCACCGGCGCACTGCTCGACCTGATGCTGGCCGACCCAGACTTCGCGGCGGCGATCCACCGGTCGGCCGGCGGGAGGCGGGTCAGCTTGTGACAACTCGCGCCGAGCACCTTCCCGTACGGATGCGCGCCGCACCCAGGCCGCAGGCAACTGCGCCTGTCCATGGGCTGCGCCCGACCGTGCATCTGCTGTGGCACGCCTGCGGTGGCAGGTCCTGGCCTGGTGCCTGCCCCCATGGCTGCTGGCGGCTGTCACTCCCCCGGCGTATGAACGCGTGTATCCCTCGCCACAGACCCGGGAGCTGCTCGTACAGAGCATGCGCGATACGCCGGGGACCCGCCTGCTGTACGGCGTCCTGCCGTTGCCGGGACGGATCGGGCAACTGGTGCAGTGGGAGACGGGCACTTACCTGTTGTTCTGCGTGAGTCTCATGGCGGTGCTATTGGTCACCAGGACAATGCGCGCCGACGAGGAGGACGGCCTGGTCGAGGTACAGCATGCGGCGGGAGTGGGGTGGGCGACTCCCTTCGCAGCGCCGGTGCTTGTGTGCAACGGGGCGGTTGCAGGGTTCGGACTCGGCGTCGGCCTGGTTCTAACCGGCGTGGCTCGATTCGTGACCGAGATGACGGTTGTTGGGGCTTGGATGCTGGCGGGCGCGGTCGCGGTGACCGGCTGGGCCTTCATCGGTCTGACGGCGTTGGGCTGTCAGTTGTATCGGCGGGCGAGCCAAGCGCGATTGCTCGCCCTGGTGACCCTAACGGTGGGGTTCGCGCTGCGGGTGGCGGCGGATGAGCTCGGTGCCGCCTGGCTGCGGTGGCTCACGCCCCTGGGCTGGCGCGACCTGGCGGCTCCCTACACCGACGACGACCCCATGCCACTGGCCCTGTGCGCCGCGACATGCGTTGCCCTGGTGGCGGCGGCCGGAGCCCTGTACGCCCACCGGGAGTACGCGGACGGCTACCTGCCCGACCACTCCGCCGACAGACACCGCTGGCGGATCCACGGCTACGCCGACCTACTAACGCGCCTGTCCGCGCGCGCGACCCTGGCGTGGGCGGTAGCGGTGGCCTCCTTCTCCGCATTGTTCGGTGCCATGGCGGGAAATCTCACCGGCCTGCTGGAGCCGGGGTCGGCGACCGGTTCGTATGTCGGGAAAATGGCCGCCGGCAGCCCGGTCCAGCAGTACCTGTCGCTGCTCACAATAATGACTGCCCTGCTCGTCGCGGTGGCCGCGGTGCAGCGGATCAACGTCGTCGTTCTGGAGGAACGGTCCGGCCTGATCGACGTCGATTACGCGGTCGGGCTGTCACGGACCCGGTTGTTCGTGGTGCTGGGCGGTGTGGCCGCGGTTGAGGCCTTCGGCCTGCTGGTGCTCTCCGGCGGCGTGCTCGCCGCCGCGACGGGTTCTCAACTCGCCGAGGACCATGCCGTGGGCCGGGCCTTCGTGTTCACCGTCAGCCAGCTGCCCGGAGCGCTGGCGGCGATCGGCATCGCCCTGGCGGTGGTCGGCGTGGCACCACGGCGCTTCGGGGTCGTGTGGGCAGTACTTGCCTGGAGCGTGTTCGCTCGTTTCTTCGGTGGACTGGTGGAGTTGCCGACCTGGGCGCAAGACCTGAGCGTGCTTGGGCACCACCTCGACGTCGTCGGCGACCCCGACTGGGCACCGCTGGCGGTGCAGACGGCTATCGGTGCCCTCGGTGCCGCCGTCGGCCAGGTGGCCTACCGACGCCGGGACCTGCCAGGTGTCTGAACCGCTTACTGAAGCGCGGCAAGTCCGGCCAGGTGACATGCGGCCGCAGCGACAGCACCGCCCGCCATGCCAGGCTGCCGGCGCGCAACACCGATCGCCACATCACCGAGCTGAGCGAGCGCGGCAACGGCCAAGACGAACTGGGTCAGCGGATACACGGGCGTAAACCAGACGACGCACACAACCACCACACCAAGCGGCACCGCCCTGGCCGCATACATCGCCGGATAGAAGCGGTCAACGTCGGTGCCCGTGCCGCCAGGCGCCAGCAACTCCGGGCGGAGCAACGCCGCCGCAGCAGCAATCACCGACGCGACTCCCATGACTGAGTTGAGAAGCGCCAACCACCACGGCATGTCAACCACCTAGCTAGATCGTTCAATATTGAATGATTCAATAGAGTACCATCATAACCATGAAGACAACAGGGGCCGGCAGCGCAGAGGATGGCGGCGAGGCGATCCTGTCCGCCGCATGTTTTCGGCTGGGCATGCTCGGCGCACAGATCACCCGGGATTTCTCCGAAAGGATCGCGCCGTCCGGGTTGTCCCACAAACAAGTGGGCCTGCTGGCCGTCATAGACGCCGGGCTGGCGACCTCGCAGCGTCAGATCGCGACCCAGCTGCACGTGGCACCGAGCCTGGTGGTCACGCTGGTGGACCAACTCGTGGACCTCGGAGCCGTGAGCAAGACCCGCAGCCGCAGCGATCGCCGGACTCACAAGATCGAAATCACCCCCGAGGGGCGGCGGCTGCTCGCCAGTGCTGCTGTGGCGGCCGAAGCGCTGGACTCCGGCATCCGCAGCTCCCTCTCCCCCGCCGGACGGACCGCCTTGAGAACGCTGTTGATGGAGCTCGATACACACCAGAACCGGGATCAGTAGCACGCCCCCAGATGATTGATTCCCAGGGCACCGCCGGGCTTCGCCTTGAAGTGCCCACCCACTTGGAACGCCTTGTACGCGCTCTCAGACGGCCCAAGTAGAAGAACGCGGTCCAACTGGACAAACGCGGTCAGCACGACGACCGGCTTGACTCACAAGTACGCAGGTCGGCCCGCAGCAGCCATGAGTTGCTGCGGGCCGACCTGCGTGTGTGCATGGCGGAACGAGCGATCAGCGCTCGACCTCACCCCGGATGAAGGCTTCGGTAGAGTCCATGGCCTCCTCGTCGGGACGCTGCTCCGGCGGAGACTTCATGAAGAAGGATGCCGGAGACAGCAGCGGACCGCCGATGCCGCGATCCAGGCCGATCTTGGCGGCCCGGATGGCGTCGATGACCACGCCGGCGGAGTTCGGGGAGTCCCAGACCTCGAGCTTGTACTCAAGGCTGACGGGGGCGCCGCCGAAGTTGCGCCCCTCCAGGCGCACGAAGGCGAACTTGCGGTCGTCCAGCCAGCCGACGTAATCGGAGGGGCCGACGTGAATGTCCTTCTCGGCGAATTGCGTGGAGACGTTGGAGGTGACCGCCTGGGTCTTGGAGATCTTCTTCGACATCAGCCGCTCGCGCTCCAACATGTTCTTGAAGTCCATGTTGCCGCCGACGTTGAGCTGGTAGGTGCGGTCGATGGTGATGCCGCGCTCCTCGAACAGACGCGCCAGCACCCGGTGGGTGATGGTGGCGCCGATCTGAGACTTGATGTCGTCGCCGATGATCGGCAGGCCGGCGTCGGTGAACTTCTGTGCCCAGGCCGGATCGGAGGCGATGAATACCGGCAGGCAGTTGACGAAGGCGCAGCCGGCGTCAATGGCGCACTGGGCGTAGTAGCGGTCGGCCTCCTCCGAGCCGACGGGCAGGTAAGAGACCACAACGTCGACCTGGGCGTCCTTGAGCGCCTGGACCACGTCGACCGGAGGCTCACTGGACTCCTGAACGGTCTCGCGGTAGTACTTGCCGAAGCCGTCGAGGGTGACGCCGCGCTGCACCCTTACGCCGGTGGGGGCGACGTCGGCGATCTTGATGGTGTTGTTCTCGGAGGCGTTGATGGCGTCGGCCAGGTCAAGTCCGACCTTGGCGGCGTCGATGTCGAAGGCGGCCACGAACTCGATGTCCGAGACGTGGTAGTCGCCGAGTTGGACGTGCATCAGGCCGCCGACCTTGTCGGTCGGCTCGGCGTCGGCGTAGTGGGCAACGCCCTGCACCAGCGACGACGCGCAGTTGCCCACGCCGACGATGGCGACACGAATCTTGCTCATCTGTTCTCCTAATCGGCCAACCCATGACCGTTCGAGGATCTGACGGCTGAGATAGTAATGATCCGCCTCGATTGGGGCATGTCACGCCCGTGAATAGCGGCAGTCGGTGGTGTGCGCCTACGCACCGGCGTCTAGCACCTCGGCGCCCCCAACTCATCGTTGGTGTTGGTATTGCACTCAAGCCGGACGCGGGCTACTCTTACTGAACACGCTCAACGAACCCGTTCAATGAACAGATTCACGGCAATCCGGAGGAGAGTTCGTGCCCACGCGCATTGAAGCCCGTGCCGCCACCAGAGCCAAGGTCCTAGCAAGTTCCCGAAGACTGTTCGAGGAGAGAGGCTTCCGTGCGACGACCATCAAAGACATCGCGGCAGACGCTGCTGTCAGCGTGGGCACCGTCATGCACGTCGGAGACAAGAGTGGCTTGCTGGTTGCATGCTTCGACGAACACATAGAAGCCCTGCACACCACCTCCCCGCGAACCAGTCACGCGCCAGTACAGTCCGAAGGTGTTAACGGCGGCTCGGAGGCGATCCTCGATATCCTCTTTCCCTTCATCGAGCTGTTCGCCAGTAGCCCAGACCTCGCGCGGTCCTACGGAGCGGTGCTCATCTCCGGCGCTCACAGTTCGAGAGTCTTCAGCGAACTGCGGGAGAAGTTGATCAACGAACTCCAAGACGTCTTTGCCGCGGCTACCGGCTGCTCGATGACGGCCGCCAAACAGCGTGCCACAACTGCGTATCTTGCCTACCTGGGCGCGCTTCTCGAATGGGCATCCCTGCCAGGAACCGGGATAGACGCACTCTGTAGCCGAGTGCGCGACGCGATCCGCCCGCTCCTGACAGCCTCCAACGAGGAGCACAACCAATGACGCTGCTCCCTCACTTTCCGTGGCTGGTGGTCCTCCTCGCAGTTGTACTGCTGGGTGACGCCACCTTGTCGCTGCGACCTCCTTCCTTCATCCGTAACTGCCTCACCGGAGTCGGATTTCCGCGGCAGTGGTGGTGGACTCTTATAGTCATCAAGGTCTTGGCGGCCGCAGGCCTCCTGGTCGGGCTGAGAGTGCCCGGAGTCGCGCTCGCCGCCTGCACGGGCGTGATCTGCTACTTCCTATGCGCCGTCGTCGCCCACATCAGGGCAGGGTTCATGGGCCGCGAACTGTGGATCAACTGCCTGGGCATGCTCGCCCTGGCTGCTGTAACCGCCATCGCGTCATTCGTCGGCTAGCCCCTCCCGGTCATCACCGCATCAGTCGCGGAGTCGCGTCTGCGCGCCCCATACTCATCTGCCCGTCGCCCTGACCGTCGCGCTGGCGGGCTACTGGAGGCGGCGCGCATAGTCCAGAGGCATACCGCTACCGGTACCACACCGCTTTCCTGTCACCAGATGCACCACTTTCCCGGTCGGCTCCACATAAGCATCAGGCTCCTCCTCCGACATCCAGGGGTACACGCGCCTGTCCTAACTACTCGACCATCAAAAGTGGTGCATCCAGTGACACCAACGGCTCTCGAATAGGCCGTCTCAGCGGGTGCGCGCCTCCACGCGCCTGGCCAGCACACCCAGCGCCCAGTTGATGAGTACGTAGATCACCGCGATGATCACGTAGGCGGGCAGATAAACGTCCAGGTGCGCGGTGACGCGTGCCGAAGAGGTGAGCAGGCGCCCGGCGTACATCAGCTCCGTGTACGCGACCACATAACCCAGTGATGAGTCCTTCAGAATCGTCACCAGCTGGGTGATCAACGTCGGCAGCATTAGCCGCAGTGCCTGCGGTGCCAGCACCAGCCGCATGGTCTGGCCTGCGTTGAGTCCCAGCGCCTGGGAGGCCTCACTCTGACCGTGTTCCAGTGCGAGCACCCCGGAGCGGAAGACCTCCGCCGTCGTCGCCGAGGAGCACATGACGATGGGCACGGTCAGCATCCAGAAGGGAGACAGGGTAAGCCCCCAGCGCGGCACCGCCAGCAGGAAGAAGTAGATCAACAGCAGCATGGGTATGGCGCGCATGGTGTCGATCCAGCCACCGACGACGGTACGTACCGCCGTCGAACGGCTCATGCGTGCCCAGCCCAACAAGATGCCCAGCGGGAAGGACAGGGCCGCACCCACGGCGGTGACCAGCAGGGTGTCGGCCAGGGCGCGCCCGAGGTAGCCGACCACTGACTGCCCCAGGAAGTAGCGCCACTTCGGATAGGCGAGCTGGCCCGCCTGGCCGAGCTGCACCAGCGCACCAGCAATAAGCGCCAAGACAATCAGGGTCACCAGCACCGATCCGATGAGGATGCGGCGTCGTCCCCTGGGGCCCGGGGCGTCGAAGAGCAGATCGGCGTCAGCGGCGCCGGATGTGCGGGCGGGGGTGGGCGTGGTCAGGGCACTCATGCGTGGGCCTCCCGTCCGGTAATACGGCGCTCGAGCAGGCCGCCGAGTTTGGTGGCCAGGAAGGCAATGGCCAGGTAGGTCAGTCCGGAGGTGAGGAAGGTGATCACCGCCTGCGCGTAGCGCAGGTTCAGCTGCTGGGTGACGTTGGTCAACTCGGGCACGCCGATCGCGGCGGCCAGGGAGGAGCCGATCAGGCAGGAGATGAAGATGTTGACCAGTGGCTGAATGGTGCGGGCCAGAGCCTGGGGCAGCACCACCGCGCCGATGATCAGCCCGAAGGGCATGCCCAGGGCCCGGGCCGCCTCGATCTGACCTTTGGACACGGAGTTGATGCCGGAGCGCACCGTCTCGCACACGAAGCCGGAGGCGGAGAACACGATGGCGGTGACGGCGGCGGCGAACAGGGACAGGGGCACGCCGGCCCGCGGCGCGGCGAAGGCGGCCAGGATCATCAGGCACAGGGTGGGGATGTTGCAGGCCACCGTCACCCAGGCGGCGCCGAGCGCGCGCAGCGGCGGGATCGGGCTGACCCGGAAGATCGCGATCACCGTGCCGACGACGAGCGCGCACGCGTAGCCGATGAAGGCGATTGTCAGGGTCGTGACCAACCCCTGGCCGAGCATGCCGAGGTTATCGGTGATGACGTTCATGGGCGCCTCCTCCGGAGCGTTGGGGCGGCCGCCTCGGAAGGCGGGCCGCCCCAGCCACAGTGCTTTGCGAGCGGATTGATGTTGGCCCGAGCCGTCCGACCGAGGTCAGTCGGTGGCCGCCGCGGTTGCGGCGTCCGTCTCGGAGCCGGGGACGGAGCCGATGGCGGGCGGCTCGGGTGCCTCGCCACCAATGATGGTGCCGATCGTGGCCTCCCAGATGGCGTTCCAGGTGCCGTCGTCGTAGATGGTCTGCAGGAAGGTGTTGACGAACTCCTGGGCGTCGGAGTCCTTGGGCAGGCCGATGCCGTAGGGGTCCTCGGTGAAGGGGTCGCCGACGATCTTGACGGCGTCGTTGGACTGCACCTCGCTGAGCTCAAGGGACTGGTCGACGACGTAGGCGTCCACCTGGCCGGCCTCGAGCGCGGCGACGCAGCTGGCGTGGTCGGTGAACTGCACCTGCTCGGCGTCGGGCGCGGCCTCGTCCAGGGCGGGCCCGGAGGAGGAGTTGGATTGGACTGCGACCTTCACACCGGCCAGGTCGTCGACGCCGTTGATGTCAGAGTCGTCGGCACGCACGAGGACGGACTGACCGGAGGAGTAGTAGGGGCCGGCGAAGGAGATCTTCTCGGCGCGCTCGGAGGTAATCGTGTAGGTGGCGAAGACGGCGTCGACCTGGCCGTTCTCGATCATGGTCTCGCGTGTGTCGGAGGTCACCTGGGTCACCTCCAGCAGGGAGCGTGCGTCATCCCCGCCGATGATGTAGCGCGCCAGGAGCTGCGCGAGGCCGGCGTCGAAGCCGGTGATCTCGCCGGTAGCGGGGTCCTCCAGGGAGAACACCTCGGAGGTCTTGGTGCCGCCGGTGACGAACTTACCGGCCTCGCGAACGGCCGACGCCCAGGTGGAGGCGGCAACGACGTCGTCGGAGGCGACGGGACCGGAGTTGATGACGGTGTCGTAGTCCACGCCGGACGAGGCGGAGGCGTCGACCGCCTGGCCGTCGGCGCCGGTATCGGCGCAGGCCGCCAGCGCGGCGGCGATCGAGGCGGCGCCGGCGGTGGTCAGCAGGGTACGGCGAGACAGGCCGGTAAGAACAGACATGGGGGGTTCCTTTCGACTGTGGCTGAAGGAGCAGCTATAGCGGTTGTTAATGCCCAGCTCAGTGGCTGAGTACCTTGGACAGGAAGTCACGGGCGCGCTCGGTGCGCGGGGCGGCGAAGAACTCGGCGGGTGCACCCAGTTCAACGATCTGACCGCCGTCCATGAAGGCGACGCGGTCGGCGACGGAGCGGGCGAAGCCCATCTCGTGGGTGACCACGAGCATGGTCATGCCCTCGGCGGCCAGGTCCTTGATGACGTCGAGGACCTCGTTGATCATCTCCGGGTCCAGGGCGGAGGTGGGCTCGTCGAAGAGCATGATCTTGGGGTCCATCGCCAGGGCGCGGGCGATCGCCACCCGCTGCTGCTGTCCCCCGGACAGCTGCGGCGGGCGCTTGCCGGCCTGGTCGGCAAGCCCCACACGCTCGAGCAGCTGGAGGGCGCGGTCCTCGGCGTCGGCCTTGGGCACCTTGCGCACGCGGGTGGGCGCGAGGGTGATGTTGTCCAGCACCGTGCGGTGCGGGAACAGGTTGAAGGACTGGAAGACCATGCCCACCTCGGCGCGCAGGCGGGCCAGTTCACGCCCCTCCTCGGGCAGGAGTTCGCCGTCGATCTCAATGGTGCCGGACTGGATCGTCTCGAGCCGGTTGATGGTGCGGCACAGAGTGGATTTGCCGGAGCCGGAGGCGCCGATGACGGCGACCACCTCACCGCGGTGAATGTCCAGCGAGACGTCGTCGAGCGCCTTGAAGTCGCCGTAGTACTTGCTGACGTGACTGATGCGCACGAGCGGGCGCTCAGGGATGGAAGGGTTGGCGGGAGCAGGCATAGGAGCCTCTTCTCGTATTAAAGGGTTAAAGGGCGAATGGGACTGGAGCTGCCTCAGCGACAGCTACAGCAACACATTCGCATGACCACTGTTTCCCTCCGGTTCGGATTCGCGGCGACCGACCGCAATCCGGGTGGACCGCACGGTGCTCGCCGGACGCACAGTAGCACTCGAGACCTGGGAACAGGTGCGCGGGTATTCAGCATTCGGACGTGCTGGGAGCAGCATCACAGCACCGTCTCGATGGTTGAGACGCGGCTCGACGCGCTTAACCGAGATGCTGCGCCCGGGCACTGGCGTACAGGCAGATGGCGGCGGCGGAGGCGACGTTCAGGGACTCGGCCCGACCGTAGATGGGGATCGAGACCACCGTATCCGCCGCGTCCAGGGCCGCGGGGGCAAGCCCGTGGGCCTCGTTGCCCAGCAGCCAGGCCGACGGCGCCGCCAACTCCGCCTCGGCGTCAAATAGACTCACGGTGCCGTGCCCGTCGGCGGCCAGCAGCCTCAGCCCCGCCGCCCGCAATGCCCGCACAGCGTCCGACAGTTCGACGCCGGCCAGCACCGGTAGGTGGAACAGGGAGCCGGCCGTGGCGCGCACGACCTTTGGGTTCGTCGGATCCACGCCGCCCTTGACGAGCACGACAGCGTCGGCGCCCGCGGCGTCGGCGGCGCGGATGATGGTGCCCGCATTGCCGGGATCCTGCGCCTCAGTGAGCACCGCCACCAGGCGCGCCCCGGACAGGGCCGCCGCCAGGGTGGAATCGGAGGAGAGCCCCGCCTCGCTCCCGACGGTGTCGGCCTCCGTGCCGGCAGAAGCCGCCCCGGTTCCTCCCCCGCCGGTCCCCGTCTCCGGTGGCGCCGCCACCGCCCCAGTATCGACGACGGCGAGTACGCCCTGGGCGTCCGCGCTCATGGCGCGCATGACCTCGGGGGTCACCAGGTGGGTGTACAGCCCGGCGGAAGCGGCGGCGTCGGCAATATCGGCGTGAGCCCGAGCCGCCTCCTCGGTGAAGTAGACGTCCAGCACGTGCCCGGCGGCGTAGTTGACGGCCTCGCGCACGCCCTGCGGACCCTCCACCACGAAGCGCCGGTACTTGCTGCGGGCGGCGCGGCGGACCAGTCCGGCCACGCGGGTAATGCGGGTGGCCGTGGGATTGTTCAGGATCGCGCTCGTGCTCATGAGCGGCAGGTTACCGGGAAAAACGAGGCGGCCCCTCCCCCGTGCCCCGCCGGTTGGTGGAGCCATGGGTGAGGAGCCGTCTCAAGTGTTGCGGCCGCGCGCGGCGGCCGGATGCGCCGACGGTGTCGGGCGCCGATGGCTCAGGCCTTGGGGGCGTTGACGTCCGCGGGCAGCGCCTTGCGGGCGGTCTCGACCAGCGCCTTGAAGGCGGCGGGCTCGTTGACGGCCAGTTCGGCGAGCATGCGGCGGTCGACCTCCACGCCGGCCAGGCCGAGGCCCTGGATGAACCGGTTGTAGGTCATGCCCTCGGCGCGAGCGGCGGCATTGATGCGCTGAATCCACAGGCGACGGAAGTCGCCCTTGCGCGCGCGGCGGTCGCGGAAGGCGTATACGCCGGAGTGGGTGACCTGCTCCTTGGCCTTGCGGTACAGGCGGGAGCGCTGACCGCGGTAGCCGGAGGCCCGGTCGAGGACGGTACGACGCTTCTTCTGGGCGTTAACAGCCCGCTTCACACGTGCCATGTGATGACTCCTTTAAGTGTTATGGGCCGGTCAGCGACCGAGCAGCCTCTTGACCTGGCGGGCGTCGGCCGGGGATACGGCCTGGTCCTTGGACAGCCTGCGCTTGCGGCGGGAGGACTTGACCTCCAGCAGGTGGCGCTTACCGGCCTGCTCGCGCATGAGCTTGCCGCTGCCGGTGACCCGGAAGCGCTTCTTGGCACCGGAGTGCGTCTTGTTCTTCGGCATGTTTATTTCCTCATTCTCGGTCCCCGGCGCCGCTTGGGTCGGGGGCTGCTGACCTCGTCGGGTGACGGGGCTGGGTCGTGACTTACCCGCCGGCGGCGGGCTGGTGCTGGGGCGCTGTTACTCGCCCCCGCTCGCCGCCTCGGCGGCCTTCGCCTCCGCCTTGGCCTCGCGGGCCGCCTTGGCGGCCTGCTTCTCGGCCCGGCGGCTGGCGCGTGCCGCCTCGCGGCGACGGCGCTGGTCGGACTTGACCTCCGCCTTCTTGCGGGTGGGAGCCAGGACCATGACCATGTTGCGGCCGTCCTGACGGGGGTGGGACTCGATGGTGCCCAGCTCGGAGACCTCCTCGGCTACGCGCTGGAGCAGCCGAATGCCCAGCTCCGGGCGGGACTGCTCGCGTCCGCGGAAGCGGACGATGCACTTGACCTTGTCCCCGCCCTTGAGGAAGCGCTCGACGTGCCCCATCTTGGTGGCGTAGTCGTGCTCGTCGATCTTGGGGCGGAACTGGATCTCCTTGAGCTGGGTGTTGGCCTGGTTGCGCCGGGCGTCGCGTGCCTTCATGGCCGACTCGTACTTGAACTTGCCGTAGTCCATGAGCCGGCACACCGGGGGGCGTGCGTCGGGAGCGACCTCTACGAGGTCGAGACCTGCCTCTTCGGCCAGGCGGAGAGCGTCCTCCACCCGGACAATGCCGACCTGCTCACCGCTGGGGCCGACAAGTCGCACCTCGGGGACGCGGATCCGTTCGTTGATACGGGGCTCGCTGATGACTGTTCCTCACTCTTGGAAGTGGTGACCGCCGCAACGAAGAAGGCCTTCGCCGCATACGCGCGCGAAGGCCGTTCATGTGCTCGTCGGAGCACGGCCGCAGAGCCCAAGAGGGCGGCGACCGCGAGGATCGCTCCTCGCATGACCCGGCTCCCTTCGGGAACCCAGGTGGGATTTCTCCGCTTGCGTGCCGGAGACGGAGCCTCCGGCCGGTCGGTGCCCGATATTAGCAGGCCCGGCCCGCTGTGGGCGCGCCGGGCGGCGGAGTGCGAACGTGAGTCTGCCCATACGCCCCGCACGCCGGGGCCCCGTCAAGCGGGGACGGGGCACAACTCCACGGTGTCGATGAGTTCACCCCAGGCCGGGTTGACCATCACGTACTGGCACTGCTCCAGGGTGGCGGCCACGGCGGGCGTGCCGGCGGAGGCGTCCACGCGGATGAACACGCGCAGTTCGGCGTCCTCGCCGGGAGCGAAGGCAACCCCGGTCACCCCATCGATGGCGCCCAACTGAGCGGCCACCTCGGCCTGCACCGGCTGGTTGCGCCACGACGGGATCCAGTCCTCTCCCCCGGCCAGGGCGACTACGGCGGGCCGGGGCAGGCGCAGGTCGCGCGTGCCCGGGTCCAGTACCCACAACTGGTCGGTTAGCAGGCAGGCGACCTCTGCGGCGCGACGCGGGGTCACGGGCACGGGACGCACATCTTCACGCCAGGCCGCGGCGGCCGCCGCGGACGTGAACACCGGTAGGGCGCGGTGCCCGTCGGGCAGCTGGACGGCCAGGTCCGCGGCGTCCTCGGCGGGGTCGGCGGTGTGGGGCTCGTGCACGGGGACGGCCGGCGCGTTTCGCCCCAGGTGGATGCGCGTGGGCCCGCCGACGGCGTGGGCGGCGACCGGCACGATCAGCCGACTGGCGGCCAGCGCGGCAAGCAGCCGGTCCAGGTACTCGTGGCGGGGCAGTCCCTGTGCTTCCAGGGCGGCGGTCACGGCGGGGTCGGCGGCGCCGTCGTCGGTGGCGAAGGGGGTCGGGGCGGCCAGCAGCTGCTCCAGCCGGTTGCGGGCGGCCAGGGCGGCCGCCAGTTGCAGGTCCGGATTCAGTTCCGAGCCGTTGCCTTCGGTGGGCACGTCGGGGATGTCGGGGGAATCGGGCATCAGTGCGCCTCCTGGTCCCCTTCGCCGCGGCAGACGGCCAGTGCGTCTTGGAGGGTGAAGTTGCCGTTGTAAAGCGCCTTGCCGACGATGGCACCCTCCAGGCCGTAGCTCTCCAGGCGGGCCAGCGCGCGCAGGTCGTCCAGGTGGGCGATGCCACCGGAGGCGACCACGGGGGCCGCGGTGCGCTCACAGACCTGGCGCAGCAGGTCGATGTTAGGCCCCATGAGGGTGCCGTCCTTGGTGACGTCGGTGACCACGTAGCGGGCGCAGCCGGCGGCGTCCAGACGGGCCAGGGTCTCCCACAGGTCCCCACCCTCCTGGGTCCAGCCGCGGGCGGCCAGGGTGGTGCCGCGCACGTCCAGGCCCACCGCGATCTTGTCCCCGTGCTCGGCGATGACCCGTTCGGTCCACTCGGGGTCCTCCAGGGCGGCCGTACCCAGGTTCACTCGTGCGGCCCCGGCGGCCAGGGCCCGGTCCAGCGACGCGTCGTCGCGGATGCCGCCGGACAGCTCGACCTTGACATCCACCTCGCCGACGATCCGGGCGAGCAGGGGGGCATTGGTGCCGCGTCCGAAGGCCGCGTCCAGGTCCACCAGGTGAATCCACTGCGCGCCGGCCGCCACCCAGTCACGGGCGGCGTCGACGGGGTTGCCGTAGTCGGTCTCGCTGCCGGCCTCGCCGCGCAGCAGCCGGACGGCCTTGCCGTAGGCGACGTCGACGGCCGGAAGAAGGGTGAGCATGGGTGGTCTCCTTGGGGGGCGGGGTTGGCGAGTGAGCGTTCAGAGGGTGGTCAGCCAGTTGCGCAGCAACTGCGCCCCGGCGTCCCCGGACTTCTCGGGGTGGAACTGCGTGGCACTGAGCGCCCCGTTCTCGACGGCGGCTACGAAGTCCTCGCCGTGGGTGGCCCAGGTGGCACGGGGCGGGGAGGTGTGACCGGGTCCGAGCAGCGTGGCCGGGTCCGTCTTGGCGGCGTAGGAGTGCACGAAGTAGAAGCGTTCAGACCCGGAGGCGTCGAACAACCCGTCGAACAGGACCGTGCCGGCGGGTGGGCGCACCTGGCTCCATCCCATGTGGGGGACGATGTCCGCCTGCAGGCGGGAAACGGTGCCGGGCCACTGCGCCAGTCCAGGGACTGCTTCGGAGCCCGCGGCGTGCTCGGTGGAGGCCTCGAACATGACCTGCATGCCCACGCAGATGCCCAGCACGGGTCGTCCGCCGGCCAGCCGCCGGTCAATCAGCCGGGGGGTATCGACGGCGCGCAACTGCTCCATGACGGCGGCGAAGGCGCCGACGCCGGGCACGACGAGCCCGTCGGCGTTGGCCACCGCGTCCGGATCCGCGGTCAGCTCGGTGGTGGCGCCCACGCGCTCCAGGGCGCGCACGGCCGAGCGCACGTTTCCGCTTCCGTAGGACAGGACGACGACGTGTGGTTGCCTCACGGGGCCCACACTACCTACACCCGTGGGGGCCGCGGCCTCCATGTCAGTTCCCGGACGGGTCACCCCGGCCCTGGTCGCCTCCGCGCGGACGCATCCCGCGGCCCAGCCAGCGCATCATGCGGCCGGGCTTGACCTCGCTGGTTTTGAGGGCGCCCGGTGCCTCCTCCGCGCGGAGGGCGCCGAGCAGAATGTCCTCAAGGGTCTGGTCGGCGGAGGCCAGCAGCAGCCCAGCACTGGTCTCCTCCCCCGCCTGGCCGTGCTGGTATCGGCGGGCCGTGATGGTGCCCGACAGTCCCGCCTCGGTACCGACGTCGGTGGCCAGGTCGGCGGTCATGAGCACCACGCCGACACGGCTCAGGCGTGACAGCGCGGCGGCAAGCTCGGCGGCTTCGGCGGGCTCGGTCTCGGCGCCGCCCAGCAGCTCGGTGATGTCCCACTCCGCGTGCGCAGAGACGAATTCCTTGACGGCGATGGCGCCTGAGGAGGAGGGCACCACCGTGCAGTCCAGGCCGCCGGCGGCGCACAGTGCGGCCAGGGCCTCCGCGCTGGCCAGGGGCGTGAGTACGACGGCGATCTTGACCGCGTTGGGGCGGTCCGCGTCGGCGGGACCGTAGGTGTTGTGCGGCACGTCGTGGGGCGAAACCGGGCCGGTGTCCTCCGGAGCGTCCGAGAGGTCGGCGGGCAGGTTCAGACCCTCCATCATGGCGGCGAACTCGGCGTCGATATCGGGTTCGTCGTCGCGGCGGCCGGCGGAGTCGTCGGAGTGGTCGTCACGCATCACAAAGCGCCTTTGGTCGAGGGGATGCCGTCCACGCGGGGGTCGGGTTCGACGGCGGTCCGCAGGGCGCGGGCCAGGGCCTTGAACTCGGCCTCGGCGATGTGGTGGGGGTCGCGCCCGGAGATGACGCGCACGTGCAGGCAGATGCCGGCGTGGTAGGCGATCGCCTCCAGGCAGTGGCGGACCATGGAGCCCGTGAAGTGCCCCCCGATCAGGTGGTGCACGAAGGCCTCGGACTCGCCGTCGTGCACCAGGTAGGGGCGGCCGGAGATGTCGACGACGGCCTGGGCCAGGGCCTCGTCCAGGGGCACGAGGGCGTCGCCGAAGCGGCGGATGCCGCGCTTGTCCCCCAGGGCGGTCTTCAGGGCCTCGCCGATACAGATGGCGGTGTCCTCCACGGTGTGGTGCACGTCGATGTCGGTGTCGCCGGAGGCGTGCACCGTCAAGTCGATCAGGGAGTGCTTGCCCAGGGCGGTGAGCATGTGGTCGTAGAAGGGAACGGTGGTGGAGATGTCGGTCCTGCCGGTGCCGTCCAGATTCAGCTCGACCACGACGGAGGACTCGCTGGTGCTGCGTTCAATGCGGGCGGTGCGGTTCATGCGGGATTCTCCTCCAGGTTCTGGCCGTTGCGGTCCGGTTGGTGCGGGCCGTCGCTGGTGACGGCAGTGAGGGCGGTACGGAAGTCGGCCATCTCTGCCGGCGTGCCGACGCAGACCCGAAGGTACCCCTCCGGGCCGACGACCCGGATCAGGACGCCGCGGTCGAGCAGCCCCTGCCACACCGCCCGCCGGTCGGTGAAGGGCCCGAACAGGACGAAGTTGGAATCGGAGTCGTAGGCGGTCCAGCCCTGTGCGCGCAGCCAGCTCACCAGGCGGTCGCGTTCGTCGCGCAGGGAGGCGACCTGACTCATGAGCTCGTCCCGGTGATCCAGAGCAGCGAGGGCGGCGGCCTGAGTGAGCGCGGACAGGTGGTAGGGCAGGCGCACGATGCGCAGCGCGTCCACCAGCTGCTGGCAGGCGGCCAGATATCCCAACCGCAGCCCGGCCATGCCGAAGGCCTTGCTCATGGTGCGAGTGACGGCCAGGTGCGGGTAGCGGGGGGCGCCATCGCCGTCGGTGCGCTCCAGCAGCTCCAGTGCGCTGGGCACACCGGGGCGGCGGAACTCCGCGTAGGCCTCGTCGATCACCACCACGCAGTCGGTGGCGCCGTCGTCGCCTGCCGCCGCGTCGACGGGGCCTTGGCCGCGGGCGGCCTCGAGGATGGCAACCACGTCGTCGAGCGGCAGGGCGGTGCCGGTGGGGTTGTTGGGGCTGGCTAGGATGACCACGGCCGGGTGCTCGCGCGCGATGGCCGCGGCGACGGCGTCGACGTCGACGGTGAAGTCCTCCCGCCGTGGCCCGGTGACGTAGCGGGTGAAGGTGTCGCGGGCGTACTCGGGGTACATGGAGTAGGTGGGGGTGAAGGACAGGCAGGTGCGTCCGGGCCCGCCGAAGGCCTGCAGCACATGTGTCATGACCTCATTGGAGCCGTTGGCGGCCCAGATCTGCTGCCAGTCCAGGCGCACGCCGGACTCGGCGGCCAGGTAGTCGGCCAGGGCGGCGCGCAAATCGGGGAAGTCGCGGTCCGGGTAGCGGTTGAGGCCGGCCGCCGCCCGCCCGGCGGCCGCGGCGATGTCTGCCACCACTGCCGGGCTGGGCGCGTAGGGGTTCTCGTTGACGTTGAGGCGCACCGGCACGTCCAGCTCGGGGGCGCCGTAGGGTTCGCAGCCGTGTAGATCTGGCCGCAGCGGGAGAACGGTCACGGGCCGAGTCTACGCGGAGTCCGCCCGGTCCCGGCACGCGTCTTATTCCGCGGTGGTCAGCAGGATCTCCTTGGCGTCCAAGCGTTCGAGCGCATACTCCAGGCTGCTGGAGGAGAACAGACCCTCATCGCGGGCATCGAGCAGGGCATGGCGCTGCACACGGATGGTCTCGATGGCGAGTTCGCGCGCCTCGGCGGGGGTGAGCGCGTCGGCATGTCGGCTGGTGGCGGCGTCGCCCAGTAACCGGAGCAACCGCTCGCGCTCGGCATCATCGGCGGTGCGAGAGGCCATGCGCGGGCGAACCAGCCGGATGACACCGCCGAGTGTGAGTCCCTGGATGACCAGTGACCCACTGGCGACCAGTAAGGCCACCAGCAGCAGGAACGGCCGGTTGGGTGTGGTTAGGGGAAGGGTCTGGGCGGCGGCCAGGGTTACGGCGCCGCGCATGCCCGCCCACACGATCACCGCCCCCTCACGTGGCCCGAGAGGATCGGCGGTGAAGTAGTCCAGGTCGGCTCCCCGGCGCCGCTGACGCCGTTGGCCGCGCTCCAGCCGGTCGCGCCAACCGGTGACCGCCTGGTGCCACTGCTCCGCGGACAGGCCGTGTTTGGCCAACAGCTCGTCGTCGATGTCACGTGCCTGCTCCAAGCGCGTCTCAAAGCGCTCCAGCCGCTGGCGCTCCTCCTCCAGATGCTGGCGGTGGCGGCGACGCACGCGACGCAGCCAGACCAGCAGCGGCGCCACGAAGGCCACCCGCACCAGGACGGCCAGGGCGCCGGTTCCGGCTGCCAGAAGCACGGCGGCGCGCAGGCCGAAGCCGCCGTCGACCACGTCCTGGACGATCCCGTATGCCTGCAGCCCCATGAACAGGAAGATGCCGCCTTCCAGAATCAGCTCAATGGTGCGCCAGTTCTGCTGGGCGGTCTGCCGGTGGGCGGGTGGCAGCAGTCGCGGCCTGCGGAAGGAGATGACCAGGCCGGCGACGACGGCGGCGACCAGCCCGGAACCGCCCAGATAGTCTGTGGGCAGGGACGCCAGGAAGGGGATGGTGAAGGACACGACCGTGTCCGCCGTCGGGTTGGTGATGCGGGAGCGGACCCGGATGCTGCCCTCCCCCACCGCCCAGCCGATGGCCAGGGCGAGGGCCAGCGAGGTGAGGAAGCCGGAGACGAGCGCGGCCGGCTGCAGGGCGTCGGCGCTGTGAGCAATGCCCGCGGCCGTGGCGGAGGACAGCAGGATCAGGGCGGTGGCGTCGTTGAACAGCCCCTCCCCCTCCAGGATGGTGATGATCCGCTGGGAGACGCCCGAGCCGCGGGCGACGGTGATGGCGACGGCGTCGGTGGGGCTCAGCACCGCCCCCAGGGCGATCGCCCAGGGCAGGGCGATCGTGGGCATTACGGCGTGCACCACCAAGCCGATGATGGTGGCGCTGACGGCGACCAGTCCGACCGCGAGCGCCGCGACGGCGCGCAGTTCGCGCCGGAAGTCCATCACGGGCATGGACACCGCGGTGGAGAACAGCAGCGGCGGCAGCACCACTTCGAGGACGATGTCGGGATCCAGCTCGATCGCCGAGACGAACGGCAGGAAACCGACACCCGCCCCCAGGGCTAGCAGCAGTAGCGGGGAGGCTACGCCGACCCTGGGGGCGAGTTGGTTGCCGGCGGCGATGACGAGCAGGCCCGCGACCGCGATGACGAGTATCTCCACGGCCGCACCCTAGAGCGCAGCGGCTGGGAGGGCGCTCACAGACGCGCGGAGGCCAGCCGGGCGCCCTCGGTCAGGGAGGCGAGCTTGGACCAGGCGATGTGAGCATGCACGCGTCCGCCCAGGCCGCAGTCGGTGGAGGCGACCACGCGCTCGGGTCCGACCAGCCGAGCGAAGCGCTCGATGCGGTCGGCCACCAATTCGGGGTGCTCCAGCACGTTGGTGGCGTGGGAGACGACGCCCGGGATCAGGTACTTGCCGTCGGGCAGGGAGGTGTCCTGCCAGATCTTCCACTCGTGCTCGTGGCGGACGTTCGCAGCCTCGAAGCTCAATCCGTTGGCGTTCACGGACAGCGCCAGGTCCACGATCTTGTCGAAGCCGAGGTCGGTGGAGTGCGGCCCGTGCCAGGAGCCCCAGCACACGTGGTAGCGCACCTGGGCGGGGTCGATGCCCTCCAGGGCGTGGTTGAGGGCCTCGATGCGCACGGCGGAGAAGCGGCGGTAGTCCTCCAGGGGCGGTTCGGTGATGAACTGGTCCCAGGACTCGGCCAGGTCGGGGGCGTCGATCTGGACCGTGAGTCCGGCGTCGGTGATCGCCCGGTACTCCTCGCGCAGGGCGTCCGCCCAGGCCCAGACGGCGGCCTCGTCGTCCTCGTAGTAGTAGTTGCCCACGCGAGCCGCCGACGCCGGGCTGATGGAGGCAACGAAGCCCTCGCTCAGCGGCTTGCCGGCCCTCTCAAGCCCGTGCTTGAGTGCGGCGATGTCGCGGGCGACGATGTCCTGACCGGTGTAGCGGATCTCGCCGGTGACCACCGGGAACACCCAGGGCCTGCGTGTGGCCAGGTGGATGCCGGAGGTGGGGTCGGCGTAGGCGTCGGCGTAGGCGACCCAGTCGCGGCGGTCGGTCATGGCGTCGAGTTCGAGTTTGCCGGCCGGCGTGGGCTTGCGCTCGGGCAGCTGGTCGAGTAGCTCCAGGCCGCTGAAGCGGGTGAAGGAGTATGACCACCAGGCGCCGTAGTCGACCTTCTCGGTCATGGCGTGCCCGTATTCGCCGTCGTTGACGATCGTCAGGCCGATCTCGGCCTGCCGGGCGACGACGGCGTCGGTCTGCTCGGCGACGACCGCCGCGAGTCCGGCGTCGTCGAGCGTGCCGGCCGCGTGCGCGGCATTCGCCTCCAGCAGTGCCTCGGTGCGGGGCAGGGAGCCGACATGGGTGGTGCGGATTTGCTTGGCCATTTCAGGTCCTTCCATCGGTCCTGGCGGGAGCACCGCACCGCCGGACGCATGCCGACGGCGTGGTTGCTGCGGCGTCGACGAGCCAGGTCTCTCAGCCGCTCTGGATGGTGTGTGCACACCCTATCAAGACTTCTCGCCCTGTCGGCTCCGTCGGCGTGTCAGTGCCGTCCACGGCCCTGCCGGTGCGAGCGCGCGCCGGTCTGCCCGCCGTGTGCTTCCCGCCCGTGTGTGCGCATGGAGCGCCGGAACCGGCGCTCTTCCGATTCGGTGAGTTCCTCGGCCGACGGGCGCGCTGGAGCGCCGTGATGCCCGCCATGGCCCCGGTGCCCGCCGCGCCGGCCGCGGCCCGGCTCTTCGAACGGGGCCGGCCCGAAGCCCGGGCCGAAGCCCTGCTCGCGCATGCGCATCATCTTCTCGAAGCGCTCTTCCCCCAGACGCTTGCGGGCGCCGCGCATCCAGTCCTCGGCGTCTTCATCGGCGTCGACCCCGAGCTTGGTCTCCAGCGCGGCGATGAGCTTGTCGAGTGTCGCGGTGAAGGCGACGGCCTCCTCATCATCCAGACTGGCGAGAATGTCCTCCTCGTCGCGGGAGCCGATCTCCGCGTCGCGGCCGGCGTCCGTGAGTCGAACCAGCATGATGCGGCGGTCCTCCTCGCTGGGTACGCGCTCGACGAGGCCGTCGACTTCCAGCTTCTTGAGCAGTTCATTGAGCGACTGCTGGCGCACGCCGAGCAGGAAGGCCAGGTCCTTGGTGGGGATCGGGCTGGACAGGCGCAGGGCCGCGAGGACCCGCCCCTGACCGCGGCTGGTGTCGGCGAAGCGGCCGTGCGCGGCGCGGCGGCTCGCGTGGTCACGCCGGCTCAGCCACTGGAAGCGGCGGAGCCGCTCATGCAGATTGGTGCGGATGTCATCCATGACAATTCCTCCTGTAGTATGGATACCCGATCTGACGGGTACCTGTTGGATTCTGACGAGGATCACGTTACAGGTACCTGTCGAACCCTGCAAGGGATATCCTACAGGAGCCTGTAGGATGTGCGTCACATGCCTCTCTCCGACACTGTCCCGCCTGCAGCAGACAACCTCCCGGCGGTGGCGAGCACGGCCCCGCCGGCGGGCGACGGGTTAGCGTGGGGACCATGATCCGGCCAGTCTCGACCAGAACGCCCGCCGCATCCCCGTCCGCACCCGTCTCCGGAACCACGCCGCTCCGCGAGCGCGCCGAGGCGGTGCTGCGCGACCTGGTCGGCCGGACAGACGCGCACCTGCGCACGGACCAGTGGCGCGCCATTGAGGCACTGGTGGTGCAGCGGCGGCGGGCGCTGGTGGTGCAACGGACCGGCTGGGGTAAGTCCGCCGTCTACTTCGTGGCCACCGTGCTGTTGCGTGAGGGCTGGGCCGACTGGCGCCCGGGCGCTCCCATCCCCTCCGCCGGCGCCCGCACGGGCGCCGGCGCCACGGTGATCGTGTCCCCGCTGCTGGCACTGATGCGCGACCAGGTGGCGGCCGCCCGACGCGCCGGCATCCGGGCCGTGACCATGAACTCGGTCAATGCCCCGCAGTGGCCCGAGATCGAGGCGCAGGTGCGGCGCGGGGAGGTGGACGTACTGCTGGTGTCCCCCGAGCGTCTCAACAACCCGACCTTCCGGGATGGAGTGCTGCCACAGCTGGCGGCCGACGCCGGGCTGGTCGTGATCGACGAGGCGCACTGCATCTCCGACTGGGGACACGACTTCCGCCCTGACTACCGACGTATTCGTACCCTGCTGGCGCAGCTGCCGCCGGGGACGCCGGTACTGGCCACCACCGCGACGGCGAATGCCCGAGTCAGCGCCGACGTCGCCGAGCAGCTCGGCGCACCGGCGGGGGTGGGGAATGCGACCGCCGGTGCGGCAGCCGAGAACGAGGTGCTGGTGCTGCGCGGGACACTCGCCCGCGACTCCCTGCACCTGGGGGTGAGACGCCTGCCGGATGCCGCCAGCCGCCTGGCCTGGTTGACCGACTACCTGCGGGACACACCCGGCTCAGGAATCGTGTACTGCCTGACGGTGTCGGCGGCCGGCGAGGTCGCCACGCAGTTGCAGGAGGCGGGATTGAAGGTCGCCGCCTACACGGGGCGCACGGATTCCGCGGAGCGGGAGCGCTTGGAGGAGGAGCTCAAGGACAACCGGATCAAGGCGCTGGTGGCCACCAGCGCGCTCGGCATGGGCTTCGACAAGCCGGACCTGGCCTTCGTGGTGCATATGGGGGCGCCGAGTTCACCGGTGGCCTACTACCAACAGGTGGGCCGGGCGGGGCGCGGGGTCGAGCGTGCCGAGGTGATCCTGCTGCCGGGGCCCGAGGACCGCGCGATCTGGAATTGGTTCGGCGCACAGGGCTTCCCGCCCGAGGATGCGGTGCGCGAGGTGCTGGCCGCGCTGGAGGAGGCGGGCGGGCCGCTGAGCACCAATGCCCTTGAGGCCGTGGTGCCGCTGCGGCGCGCGCGTCTGGAGTCGATGCTCAAGGTGCTCGACGTCGACGGCGCGGTACGGCGGGTGCGCGGCGGCTGGGAGACCACCGGTGTCGCCTGGCGCTACGACTCGGCGCGCTACGCGCGGGTGGAGGCGGCGCGGGACGCGGAGCAGGAGCTCATGGAGCGCTACGAGGCGCTGGCGGAGCCGGCATGTCGCATGGCCTTCCTGCGCGGTGTGCTCGACGATCCCGAACTCACCGAGGATTGGCGCTGCGGCGCCTGCGACCTGTGCGGCGGGCTGGATCTTCCGCGCGCCCCGGGCGAGCAGGAGGTGGCCGCCGCCCGCCGGGCGCTGGCCCGGGTGGGCGTTGTGCTCGAGCCGCGCAGGCGCTGGCCGAGCGGCATGGATCGGCTGGGCCTGCCCGCGCTCAAGGGCACCATCCCCGACGACGACCGGCCGACGCCGGGGCTCGCCGTCGGCCGCCTGGACGGGCTGGGGGTGTCCGCGTCCCTACGCGAGTTGTTCGAATCGCCCAGCGACGGCGAGGTGCCGCCTGCCCTGCGCACTCCCGCGCTGGAGGTCGCCGATCGGCTCGCCGCCGAGCTGGGACCCCGATCCGCGCAGGGCGACACGGACGCGCCCAGGGGTGAGTTGGCCGTGGTGATTGTCGATTCACGCACGCGCCCACACCTCGTGCGGCACCTGGGGCATGCCGTGGCCCGGCACCTGGGGGCCGTGCCGCTGGGGATCATCGGGGTGCGCGGAGAGCCGGGGCGGCACGACGTCGGGTCCGCCTTCCGGCTGGCCGAGGTCGCCGGGTCCCTGACGCTGGAGAACTGGTCCCCGCGCGCGCTGGCGCGCCTGAAGGGGACCCCCGTCGTGCTGGTGGACGACTGGACCGACTCCGGCTGGACGCTCACCGTCGCTGCCCGGCTGCTGCGCCGGGCGGGCGCCGCCTCGGTCCACCCGCTGGTTCTGGGACAGCGCTGAGTCGGGCCGTCGCCTCGGTGGCCCTATTGGGGGCTAGTGCCCGACCCGGCATCGGCATCCGGAGTCAGTCGGAGGCCTCGATGCGCGCCGCCTCAACCAGGTCCTGCGCCACCGCGCCGGAGCCGTCCTCGCCGTCTTCCTGCCCCGACAGGCCCGGCGCGTCCTGCGTGTCGGGGGCAATCACCCCCTCGTCCTGAAGGTAGTACCACCACAGCGGCGCAGCCCAAGCGCGAGGTTGTCCAAGCGCGGCGGCCGTGAGATGCCGGGCAACCGCTGCCCGGCCGGCCTCGACGTCGTCGGGCGAGCCGAACCACCACGGCCCGTCGTTCAGATCCTCCGCGCCGTATCCGAGCTCGGTCAGCGCCGTGCGCTTGTCGCCCACCACCCGTCCCAGAGCGTCCAGGACGCGCCGGGCGCCGGAACCCAGAGGGTGCCACTGCGGGTAGACGGACAGCCCCACGACGTCGGTCAGCTCCGTCAGTTCCTCCCCCAGGTTGGCCGCGGCCCAGGACATGACCGACTCCGTGGCCGTGCCCTGCCCCAGCTGGTAGTACAGGGTGAGCAGCCGGGGGGCGGAGGCCGTCGCCGGGTCGGCAGCCAGGGCGCGGGCCGCCTGCAGGGTCCGTTCAACGGCATCGGAGCCGGCCCACTCCCCTGCGAGCTCGTTGCCGATCTCCCAGGCGTCGGCGTCGGGGAACGCGGCGATGAGCGCAGCGATCCGCCGCGTCCAGGCGGCCTCGTCAAAGTCGACGAGTGCCTGGGAGTCGCAGATCTGCACCATGACCTGGGCGCCTGCCTCGTGCAGCTCGGTGACGCACCGCCGCCACCCGTCCATCTCATCGACCGCGTCGGTGTCCTCGACGACGATCCGCACCAGCACCGTCCGGCCCGCACCTTCCAGGCGGGACACGGCCTGTGCAGACCGTCCCGATGCAGGAGCAGCCGTAAAAGTCACGCCCAACATCGCGTCTTCGGGCCCCAGCCCGGAGGCGGCCTCGTCCTGAGCGAGTTGTGCCGCGGTTGCCGCCTCCAGGGCGGAGTTGGCACTGATGGCGCGCTCGGCGGGGGCCGCCGCGGCATCGCACTCCTGCAAGGCCCGGGCGGTCCGGGTGCGGAGCACGTCCACCTCCCGCGCCTCACTGCCGGTGGCCCGCATCCGCGTCTGGACATCCTCCTGCGCCTCGTGCAGGCCGCGGGCGGCGAGCTCGGCCAGGGCATAGTGCCCGGGGCCGGGCAGGTCCACCAACAGCGCCGAGTAGCCGTGACTAGTCGGCCAGGACAGATTCAGGCAAGCGGTGCGCCCTGCGGGCAGTTGGACAGCAGCGCTGGCCTCGGCGTGCCTTTGCAGGGGCGCCAGTTCGATGAGTTCAAGCGTTTCGGCGTCGAGCAGGGCGTCGTCGCGAGCGTCCTCGCCGCCCCCGTTGGTCTGCACCTCCAGCACACCGTCGAAGTCCAGCAGCTCGCCGTCGGCCCCGGCGATATCAAGCAACACCAGGCCGCCCGTGCCCCAGGTGGAGCCGGTCGGTGCGGTGGGGTCTCGGGGCGCCGCCAGTTGTCGCACGCGCGCCAGGACCGCCGCAACAATGGTGGCTGCGGCGGCTATGAACAGGCCGATGACGCGGCGCCGGCTCAGCGGTGGCCGCCGCGCCGGCTCCCGGGAACCGTCGGTGTCGCGGTTCCCGGGGCCGTCGCGGACGCCATCATCTCCGGCAGTCATCTGCGGTCCGTGTCATCTCAGTTCGGTGGCGGGTACGAAGGTATAGCCCTCCGCGCGGACGCCCTCGACGATCTCCTGCAAGAGCGAGACGTCGTAGTAGGGGTGGAAGAAGAAGCTGGCTGTGGCGTGGGTGTTCACCAGGTTCGCGTGCGCCGCGGCCACGATGTCCGCGGGCAGGCGCGGCGGGTGCTGGTTGTAGGACTCCAGTTCCACATTGCCCAGGTTCTCCGGCAGCACATGGCTGCCGTAGGGGTCATTGACGGCGTAGGGGAAGAACTGCCCGAAGTAGTCGAAGCTTCCGCCGGTTCCGCCGGTCAGTAGGCCGGCGTGCAGGAGCTCGCGCTCGTAGCGCACCTGATAGACCTGATTAATGCCGTTGTAGGCGGCGGCCGTGGCCGCGTAGTGGGGCGTTTCGAATACCGTCGGCTCGGGCAGACCGACCTGGGTGAAGACGGCTCTGCCCTCCAGCACCCGCTGGGTGGCCCAGGCGGTGCCGGTGCCGGGCAGGTCGCCGCCGATCTGTACCCAGGAGTCGTTGGCGCAGGCAACCGCCGGCGCGGTGTTGTCGTTTGAGTCGGTGCACCAGGAGCGGATGAACTCGAAGTCGTCCGTGCTCACCGCGTTGTACGGGTTGCTCAAGTCGGAGAACTGGTGGCAGGTGCCGTGCTGGATCAAAGTGCCGCCATTGGCGACGGCGTAGGCAAGCACTTCGACCAATTCCGGATTGTCCGCCAGGGTGATGGTTTCGGGGACCGAGTCGTTGTAGACCCCGCCCGGGTCGGTGTACACGGGCACGACGGCGATCTGGAACGGGACCCCCGCCCCGACCAGGTAGTCGACGATGGTGCGCAGCTCAGTGCCCGTCGTGGCGGGGCTGACATCCTCGATGCGTACAGCCGCCTGCCGGATGGTGGCCGCCCCGGGTTGGAGGATGTCGAGCACGATGTCTGCGGCGGCCAGGTAGCGGTCTCGCTCCGAGAGGTAGGACAGGGGGATCTCGCCGATGTAGGTGAGGTTTCCGGACTTCAGTGCCCACGGGAAGGAGCTGCCGGTCGACTGCGCAATGGACGCGCAGTCGGTCGCCGTGCCCGCCGCGTCGGAGCAGTTGGCGGCCCCCAGGACTGTGACCTGCTCCGGGTTGGTGATCCGGGGGGCGAGGATGCCGCCGGTGTTGAGGGCGTTGCGGGCTAGATTCTGCCCGTTGTAGGCGATGCTGGTGACAGTGTCGGTGGAGTCTATGTACGAACTGGCCGCGTCCCAGCCATACCGGGTGGTGAAGGTGGCGCGATCCTGGGTGTCGGCTGCCAGCTGCCAGATGTTGAAGCCGGACCACAGCACGGGCACGTCACCGGTGAGGACGTCCTCGATGAAGGCCCGGGGCAACGGCTCGTCATAAGTGGATCCGGAATAGATGACCGCCGTGAAAGAGCCGGCCAGGCCGGCGACATAGTCGGTCACCGGCATGGCCGTCACCGTGCCCGAGTGAGAGGCCAGCATGCCCATGCCTAAAGCGTAGTACTCGCCCAGGTGCGCGTACTCACCGGTCGAGTCGAACAGCACCAGAGTGCGGGCCGGGCCGGCCTGTTCGGTTGAGAATGTGCGTGCCGACGCCGGCAGGGCGACGTTGGCCGGCAGGTCGCGTATCTCGGCGTCCGCGTCGGCGGCCTTGACCGGCCGGGCTAGCTCCGCCTCGTCGACGACGCCTGCGGCCACCAGCGGCAGAGTCTGGTCGGCGGCCGCCACGGGCTCCGGCGGCGCCTCGACCGCCGCCTCCTGGGTGATGTCGACCGGGATTATGGCAGGTTCGGTCTCGGCCGCTACGGCGGTCACGGCGGGGCCAGTGGTGGCTGGTACCAGCAGGGCTGCCACCAGCATCAGGCCGAGGACGGTGCTGCGGCGCCGATTCAGGAATCTGGGAAGCACTCAGTTCTCCTTGGTGATGGGAATGTTTCTTTCAGGGGTGAAGTCCGACACACGCTCGCCCACACCGGCCAACGCTGCCATGGCGGCGATGACGCGGGCGCACGCCCGCCCATCGCCGTACGGGTTGGCGGCATTCGCCATGCGCGCGTGAGCATCGGCGTCGTCCAGCAGGGTGCCGACCGCTTCGACAATCGTCTCCTCGTCGGTGCCGACGAGTCGGGCCACCCCGAAGCTGACGGCCTCCGGGCGCTCGGTGTTCTCCCGCATGACTAGGACCGGCTTGGACAGGGCCGGCGCCTCCTCCTGCACACCACCGGAATCGGTGAGCACCAGGTGGGCACGGTTCATGAGAGTGCAGAACTGCCCATATTCAAGCGGCTCGGTGACGACCACATTGTCCAATCCCTCGATATGCGGCAGGATTGCCGCCCGCACCTTGGGGTTGCGGTGGGCGGGCAGCACGATGAGGTCGTCGGGGTGCGCGCGTGCCACGCGGGCGACCGCGCGACCTATTGCCTGCATCGGCGACCCCCATGACTCACGGCGGTGCGCGGTCACCAGCACCACTCGTCGACTGGTATCGGCCGTGGCATCAGCCAGGGCGGGATCAGTGAACGGCACCGGCCTGGCCACGGCGTCCAGTAATGCATCAATGACGGTGTTGCCGGTGACTACGACGTCTGCGGGATCGGTGTTCTCCCGCAGCAGGTTTTCGCGGGCAAGCGCGGTAGGGCACAGGTGCAGGGAGGCAACCCGTGTCAGCAGCCGCCGGTTGGCCTCCTCGGGGTATGGGGAGGCGATGGATCCGGTGCGCAGCCCGGCCTCCACATGCGCCACCGGCACCTGGTGGTAGAACCCCGCCAAGCCGGCGGCGAATGCGGAGGTGGTGTCTCCCTGGACCGCCAACAGATCGGGGCTGAGCTGCTCAATGGCGCGCTCCACCCCCTCCAGTGTCCCCACGGTTACCTGCGTCAGGCTCTGGCCGGGGCGGTGGATGTCGAGATCCACGTTCGGGATGATGCCGAAGAAGTCATTGACCTGATCGAGCATTTCGCGATGCTGGCCGGTGACGACGACTACCGGCTCGAAACGCTCGTCGTGCTGCAGGGCGCGCACCAGTGGGGCCATCTTGATGGCCTCGGGCCGGGTTCCGTACACCAGCATCACGCGTGGGCGGGCACCCGCCGCAGTGGTGGCCAAGGTGTTTTGCATGTGTCTCCTCAGGGGTTTCAAGGGTATGGATGAGACTGGCCTTGCGGATGGTAATAGCTGCTCAGGGCTTGGTTGGCGTGATCGTCACGTCGACGTCGGCGTCTTCGGTGTAGGCGGCCGCAGTACCGGACCGGTAGGGGTAGTCGGTGTCGGTCACGGAAACCAGATGCTCGCCGTCCACCGTGATGGCAGCGGTCATTTTGCCGCTTGCGGTGGTGTCAATGGTGATGTCCACGTGGTGCTCCCGACCGACGGCGAAGCGTGGAGTGTTGCCGGAGGCCAGGAACTGCTGTTTGCCGGGGTAGGCGGGATTCTGTTTGGACACCTCCCACCCGTTGGGTTTGAGCACGAGCGCATAGAAATGGTCATTGTCCTGATAGCTCCATATCAGCCAGGCGACCTCCCACGGATTTGGGGTGCTGCCCCGCCGGAGCTGCCTGCGGGTGAACATATTCGCCTCGAAGGTCGTGACCCGTCCCGGGGCCACGCTGACTTCGCGTGAGACGGCCAGTCCCGCGTGGGTCTCGTCCGCCGCGGAGGCGGAAGCAGGCCTAAGGCTCACCGTCTTGCCGCTGCACGACGCCGAGCCGTACCCGTCGAACACCAGGTCCCAGGCCGTGCAGTTCATTTCCTCACCCCTGACGAGCCCGGCAGCGGTAAGGGTCGCTGCCATAACAATCGCTAACACCGCTGCGGACAGCTTGCGCGGGCGGCGTCGCCGAGACCTTCCAGCGGTGTCGGTCATGGTTGGGCCTCCTGAGTGACTACTTCGGGTGCGGAAGCGTGCTCCGCCTCACGGGATGTCTTGGCCCAGCCGGACCTGCCCAAGAACTCACGCGCCAGCGCTCGCCAGCCGAAGACTCCTGCGAGCAGGCCGTAGAGCACGAAGACGTGGCACCATGCCACGCAGCGCACAGGCCCTGCGTCCTCTTCGCGCGCATACAGCCAGTACACCAGGGCATACAGGTATGACGGCCCGAAGGCCAGCAGATATGTACCGGGCACCCACGACCACTGCTGAGGCACACCACGAATCACATTGATAATGCACAGCGTCAGCATCAGCAGGAATGAGACAACCATCAGGGAGCCGACGAGCAGCAGGTAGGGACTCAGTACCTGCCACAGGGTATCCGCACGGGCGCGGCCCCGTAGGTGCCGGGCGATGAAGCCCAGCAGGTAACGGGCCTGCAGATTGCCCTGGAACCAGCGGGTGCGCTGGCGAATCAGCCGCCGCAGGGAGGTGACGCCCTCCTGATGCACTGCGGCGTCGCCCCTGAACTCGTTGATCCATCCGGTGCCGTTGAGCCGGATTCCCAGATCGAAGTCTTCCGTCAGGGACCGCGTCCAGGGACTCCTTCCCAGCGCGTTCAGCGCGGCCAGCCGCACGAACTGGGCGTTTCCCCCCATGCCGACGCTCCGCATGCGGCGGCGCCCCTGCTGAAAGATCGACGTGAAGGTGACAAACTCGATGTCCTGCATCCGGGCCAACAACGAACCGCCGCGGTTGGAGATGCGCACGCCGAGCTGGACGGCACCCACGGTCTGGTCGCGGAAGGCGCCGCGCACCACGTCCCAGGCGGTGGGGTCGAGGTGCCCGTCGGCGTCGACTACGCCGACTATGACGTGCTCGGGATCGATGTCCCGGTATCGCTCACGAACGATCTCCACAGCGTGGTTAAGTGCCTCGCCCTTTCCTTGCCGGGCGTTGGGCGGATCGCGTCGCAGCAACGCGACGCGCGGGTCGGCGATGGTGCTCACGATCTCGCTCGTCGCATCATCCGACCCGTCGTCAACCACCAGGACGTGCAGCGCCGGATTGGGGTCCTCCAGCAGACGCGCCACCGATGGCCCGATCACTGCGGCCTCGTTGAGGCAGGGCATCAGCACCACGATCTGCAGTGGTGTTCCAACCGGATGCGGTAACGGCGGTGACATGCGCTCCCGTTGCCCGGCGCGCCTGCGCCTCCCGGCCAGGGTATAGGCACCACACGCCAGCACCAGCATGTAGGTCAGCGCCGCCACCACCATGCAGACGGCGGCCCAGAATCCGACCGCGTCCAGAGCGGCCGCGAGGCCTTCGTTGGCGATGACCCGACTGAACTGATCCCGACTCATGCCGCAGCCGCTCCCGGCTCGCGGGGTTGGCCGATGCCTTCGGGGGTCTGCGTTGTCGGCGCCCCGGTCGCGTCGGCAACGCGGGCTCGGCGGTACGCGAGGGATCCGTAAAGATTGAGAGCAAGAAACAACAGGGCGATCACCAGGAAACCGAAGCCCGACAAATCGAGCGACACACGGGCGAGGACTTGCAATCCTCCAGGAAACCCGCCGGAATCCGAGCAGCCCACACCGGGCGCAAACAGTAGAAAGGGCATGCTAACTCATTCAGGGACAGGGACCAGGGAGCAGCACACAAGCGATGTCAGGTTGACCTCGTGTACTTACCTGAACAAGATAACACAGTTCAGCCGGGAATACCGTCGCGAACGCTCACCAATACCACAGATGTGCGGCATCTCCTATTTGCTAGTCACCCCGTTGAATGAGGCAACCTGGATTCATGCAAGCGAAACCTGAATTGGTGTCCGCCAATTTAGAACCCTCAATTCAACATCACTAATTCAGCACCGCCGGGCGCGGGCCGCCTCACTGTGTGCGGGCAGGTTCTCGGACTCGGCCAGCGCGGTCAGCGGCGCGGTCATCGCGGCCAGTGCATCGGCGTCGTAGTTGATGAGTTGAACCGGCTTGAGGTAGGCCATGACGTTCAGTCCGGCGGCGAAGCGGGCGGTGCCACCGGTGGGCAGGACGTGGTTGGAGCCGGCCAGGTAGTCGCCCAACGGGACCGGCGAGTAGGGGCCGACGAAGATGGCGCCCGCGTTGTGAATACGGCGGGCGACGGCGGCGGCGTCGACCGTCTGGATCTCCAGGTGCTCGGCCGCGTAGGCGTCCGCGACGGCAATTGCCTGCTCCAAATCCCGCACCACGACGATCGCCGACTGCCTGCCGGTCAAGGCGGTGTGGGCGCGCTCCCGGTGACGGGTGGCGTCCAGGCGACGGGCCAGCGCGGTGTCCACGGCGTCGGCCAGGGCGGGAGAATCGGTGATCAGCACCGAGCCGGCGTTAGGGTCGTGCTCGGCCTGCGAGAGCAGGTCGGCGGCGACGTATTCCGGGTTGGCGCCGGAGTCGGCGACGATGGCGATCTCGGTGGGGCCGGCCTCGGCGTCGATGCCGACGGCGCCGCGCACCGCCCGCTTGGCGGCGGCCACATACACGTTTCCGGGCCCGGCCACGACGTCGACCGGCTCGCACAGGATGCGCCCGTCGCCGCCGCCGGCCAGGGAGTCGGCGCGATCGACGTCGTCGGCCGCCTCGGCGCCGTAGGCGAACATGGCGATGGCCTGGGCACCGCCTACCGCATAGACCTCGGTGATGCCCAGCAGCGCACAGGCCGCGAGCACGGTGGGGTGGGGCAGGCCGTCGAAATCCGCCTGGGGCGGGGAGGCCAGGGCGATCTGCTCCACACCCGCCACCTGCGCGGCGACCGCGTTCATCACCACGGAGCTGGGGTAGACGGCCAGGCCGCCGGGTGCGTACAGGCCCACCCGGCGTACGGGGATCCAGCGCTGGATGACGTGCCCTCCCGGGATGATCTCGGTGTCGCGCTCGACTGGCAGCTGGGCGACGTGCCCGGCACGGTTGTGGGCGATGGCCAGTTCCAGGGCATCGCGCACCTGCGGGTCCAGCCCGTCCAGGGCCGCCTGCAGGGCCGACGCGGGCACCCGCAGGTGGGCCGGACGCACGTGGTCGAAGCGCTCCGCGGCGTCTCGCAGCGCGGCGGCGCCACGCTCACGCACGTCGGCGATGGTGGGAGCCACGGCCACCAGCGCGGCGGCGACATCCTGGTCGGCACGCGGCAGGGCCGCCGCCAGTTCCCCGGCGGTCAGGTTCGAGTCACGCAGGTCGATGCGGTTCAGCAGCATGGTGAGAGCCTACCGGTTCCGGTAGCGGCGGGTGCGCACGTCATCAATGACGCCGGACCAGTTCAGGCCGAACCCGAAGGCGTAGGCGTGCCCGGCGGCGTCGGTGTAGGCCGCGTAGTCGAAGGGCAGGTCCTCGCAGTGCGCCTCGACGGCCTCCATGGATGCCGGCAGCGTGATCGGCAGCAGCCCCCTGGGCTCGAAATCGCCGGCCAGCAGCTCCCACACGGCCCGCTGCTGCACGCCGAAGTCCACCACGATGGCGTCTGCGTAGGGCTCAAGCTCGGCCAGCACGGCCGGGTTGTGCATGCGCACCACCACGACGACGGGCCGGTCCCCCATCGACTCGCGGGCGGTGATGACCGCATCCAAGTCGGTGGCGTTGGCGGCCCGGTTGGTCTTGCCGCGGTAGGCGCGGTCCCCGGTTTCACGGAAGTCGCCGGCGGCCAGGGAGCGGGGGCGGGCCGTGGCGGCGGTGTAGGGGCGGTACTGGAGCGTGAGCGGCAGGTAGCCGTTGCCGCCGGCGTCACGGTCCGCCGTCGAGTACGGGTTGGAAAGGGGCGACTCGATGAAGACGACGGCGGCGTCGGCCTCCTGCGGGGTGTCGGCCCGCATGTAGGGCGAGGCGGCGGCGTCGAAGGGGTCGATGTCCCGGGCGGGCTCGCCGCCGCGCATGAAGCCGGGCTGGGCTTCCACATGACGCGTGGGCACCCACACGCGGCGCACGTCGGTGCCCAGCGGCAGCACGGGCGCGGCATCGTCTGCGGCGTCGTCGGAAACGGCTACGGCGCGACGGTTCTTGAGCAGCACCAGGCTGTCACGCTGGGCGGCGCGGGCGGCGGCGGTGAAGGGCTCGCAGCCGACGACGGCGGTGGATCCGGCCGGGTCGAGGTAGGGGTTCTCAAACAGTCCGGCGCGGAAGAAGACCCGCAGCAGGCGCGAGGCAGAGGCCTCGAAGCGGGCGCGGGCCGTGGCCTCGCCGTCGCGGGCGACGATACGGCGGTAGGCCTCGATGATCGGGGCGGCCTCACTGTTGCCGCCGAACTGGTCCACGCCGTTGTCGATGGCCAGCTGGTGGCGGCCCGCCACATCCAGGTCCTCCACGCCGTAGCAGCGCTGACCGAAGTGGTCGATCTCCGGGTCGGGATCGGCGGTGATGCCCCAGTCGGTGCACACCACGCCGTCGAAGCCGTGGCCCTCGCGCAGCAGGTCGTGGACGATGGCGCGGTTGTAGGCGTTGGCCCGCGGCGGCGTCGGAGCGCCTTCGCCGTTGAGCACCTTCCCGTCGGGGGTGCGGTAATGCCAGGAGATCGTGTAATAGGGCATGACGGCGCCTGCCGATCCGGTGGGGCCGTCCAGGTGGAAGGCGGCGTCGAAGGAGCGCAGGTGTTCGGACTCGTTGCCGCCGGGGTAGACGGCGAACTTGCCGAATCCGTAGTGGGCGTCGCGGCCGCCCTCACCGGTGCCGCCGCCGGGCCAGTGCTTGACCATGGTTGACACCGACGCGCCGCCCCAGCCGGGGTCGGCGTAGGAGACGGCCGTCGGCGGCAGGTCGGCGTGGCCCGGAGTCAGGCCGAAGGCGGCGCCGGTGCCGTCGGGAGTGGTCTGCATGCCGTCGCAGTAGGCGCGGGTGTAGTCGGCCACCAGGCCGGAGTGCGGCCCCCAGGTGTCCTGCAGCCGCATCCAGCGGGGGTCGGTGGCGATGTCGATCTGGGGGCCGAGCGCCGTGGTGATGCCCAGGGCCCGGTACTCGCGGGAGATGATGGCGGCGTACTCGGCCACCCGGTCGGGCTCGAACAGGGCGGCCATGCCCAATCCCTCCGGCCAGCGGGACACATCGGCGGCGGAGGTGGCGAACTCGGCGCCGGAGGCCTCCGCGGCACCGTTGCGCGGGTCGGTTGAGGTGTTCACCGGGATGCCCAGCGGTTCGGACTCCGCGAGCGCCTGCATGGCGTTGTTCCAGCGGGCGGCGGTATCCGCATCCTGGAGGGTGAAGACGAGCACGTGACGGACGTGGTCGGCGGTGAGCATGGCGCGCTGCTGGTCGGTCAGTGCCCAGGCGGGCACGCCGGCCTCCGGGTAGGGGCGGCCGCCGTAGGTGCCGGCGAAGGGGCCGACGCCGGGGTTGGGGACCGGCTGGTGGGGCGAGTAGAGCATGAGCCCGGCGATCGCCTCCAGGCTCATCCGGGAGGCGAGGTCGGCGGCGCGCGCGGCGGCGGGCAGCCGCCAGTCCTCGTAGGGCAGCAGCGTCCCGGTGCGGGCCAGGTCCTTGAACAGGCGGCCGTCGACCTCGATCACGGGGGCTGAGGTGGCCCCCAGGGTGGGGCCGTCGTCCTGCGGGTAGAGCGTGACGGCGGGCTCGGCGTCTACGGGGACGTCGGAGTGGGAGTCGGGATTTGAGCCGGTCGTTGGGGTGGTCACGGAAGCTCCTTCTTCGGGCGACGACGCGCGGGCGCTGGGGCAAGCATCGCACGAGCGCCCAGGATTGCGCCGTCTTTCCACAGGCCGGGCGACAGACACCTGAGCACGGGGTTATCCACAAGCGCCGGACAATCGTGTCGTATGCCGGCGTTACCGTGAGTGCGTCTCCGGAGACCGGACGGCAGGCGCCGCTGCGTATCCATTGCAGGGTCCTATGTCCGGTCCCGACCGTTCCGACCCTGAGGTGCCCAATGCGCAATTCCCTCCGTTCTCCGCGTTCTCCGCTCCCCTCGCGCCCGGTTTGGCGTGACCATGTCCACTGGATCGGCTACACGCTGGCTGCGATCGCAGTGTGGGTATTCATGTCCACAGCCCTGTTCCCGGCGTGGAGAGCCGAGACGGAAGACGGCGGCCAGCTCCTGCTCATACTGGCCGCCCCTCCGCTGTTCCTGTTCCTGGTGTGGCAGGCGATGAGCCGGTTTGGGCGTTGCACCTGGCGGCACTGGCGTGCCTACCGCTTCGCGCATGGACACCCCACGCGCCGCGAGGCGCGGATGCTGGCGATGGTGCATGACCATCAGATGGCGATTGAGCATGCACGGGCGGTGGCCACGGACCTGGCAACGACACAGTCTTTGGACCTCGGCCCGGCCTGGGACGTCAATCTCAATCACGGCGAGCGAATCCTGTTCAACGGCTCCGCGCACTACTCCCGGTTCTACGGCCAGGAGGTCACCTACTGGGAGTCGAGCGCCTTCTTCTCCGGCTCTCCCCTGTTCGTAGTCGCCGGCCTGGGTGCGACGGCGCTGGGAAACCGCGCACGTCGCAATGCTGCCCTGCGTCAGGCCGCCGCCCAATGGCGCGAGGGGCAGATGACCAGATGCTTGGTGACCGATCAGCGCATTCTCATTCATCATCTTGACGGCAGGTGGCTGTCCTTCTGGTTCAGCGGTGCCGTGGGCATCTATCCCGCTCTGAATGAGGACACCCTGATCCTGGAGTTTGACGATACCTCACCACTGCGGGTGCAGGGCCCAGCCAGCCTGATCGCCTCGGTGAGCGCGATTTGGACCGCGCACGGCGTCCAGGGGCTGTTGCGGCACCCGGCGCTGGAGCCGATCCGGTAGCGGGCCTCGGTGTTCGACTCCTCGTACAGCCAAACCATTCGCCCCCTACGCTGCCGTCATGAGACTCGCCAACCCGAACTCCGCTTCCGCGGGCGCCCTGACCGACTCCCAGCTGGACCGCGTTGAGGGCGTGCTGCTGGCGCAGGCGGTCGGCGATGTCATGGGGGTGCCCTACGAACCGGGCGAGGTGCCCCTGGAGGGTCCCGCGCAGTTGCTCGGCGGCGGCTTCGGCGACTATGCACCGGGCGAGTGGAGCGACGACACTCAGATGTCCCTGTACATCGCCGAGATTACGGCCACGGGCGCGGACCTGACCGAGGACGCGGCCCTAGATGAGATTGCGCGCGGCTGGTGCCGTTGGGTGACCGTTGACGGCGCCACCGATGTGGGAGCCCAGACCCGCGCGGTGATCGACGCCGTCGCCGACACCGCTGCTGCGCCGGGAATCGCCGCCCGGATGCGGGCGGCCGCCGCGGACCTGCATGCGCGCACCGGCCGGACGGCGGGCAATGGTGCTCTGATGCGCAACGGGGTCGTGGGCCTGACCCGCCTGGGCGACCGCAGTGCGACGGCCGCCGCCGCCCGAGCGGTCGCCGAGCTGACGCACGCCGATCCCCTGGCCGGGGACGCCTGCGTGATTCAGGCCGAGATGATCCGTGCCAACGTGATGGCACCGGCGTGGCAGGGGATGCCGTATTTCGGGGCCAACGCCTTGGCGACCCTGGACCTGATTCCCGCCGAGCGTCGCGAGTACTGGCATGACCTGTTCGACGGCGGGATTCTGGACGCGGACCACTACCAGACCCCGCCGGCCGGCGACGGCTTCGCGGTGCACGCACTCGGACACGCGACACTCGCCTTCATCTTCGCCAACCGCGCCGGCCACCGCTCCGCGGCGGCCATGAGCGGTGACCGCGGGGAGGTGGCGCGCGTCTGGATGAATCTGCTGTTGGACCGGGCGGTACAGGCCAGCCAGGACAAGGACACGGTCGGGGCCATAACCGGTGCGATCGCGGGCAGCTACCTGGGTGCTAGCGCGCTTGACCCGCAGTGGGTCGCGGCCGTGCACGGCCTGCCGCGTCGCAGTGACGGCACCGACCGCACGGCCGCCGACCTGCGCGCCCTGGCCCGGGCCACCGCCACGGCCGGGCTGAACCGTTAAGGCACTCCATTTGCATTCAGCCAGCTCGCTATCCGCTGCCACTCGACTCGCCCCGCAGCAACCTCCACCACGCGGTCATAGGCCTCGTCGTCATCGACGTCCAGTTCCACGCCGTTGAGTCCCAGGAAAACGACCGTGCAGAGCCACCCGAGCCGTTTATTCCCATCGACCAACGCGTGGTTACGAACAACCGATTCCAGGAGGACAGCCGCCTTCGCCACCAAAGTCGGGTATGCGTCGTGTCCGTAAAGAGTGGTCGTTGGCCGCTGCGCTGCGGCGGCCAACAAACCCAGATCCCGTACCTCCCGCACGCCGAGGTCGGCTGCGAGTGCAAGTAGGTCTTCCAAATCGAGGAAACGTACCCTCACTCACCGAGCCTCCGCAGGAGATCGGCGTAACGGGTCCGAGTCTGCTCGGAAAGCTCGGCCAGCCGTTCCTGATGCAGGTGGCGCTCAGCCGTCTCCACAATCGCGCGCGCAGCGGCCTCCTGCTTAGAGATGTTCTGCGCCGCGGCCAACTCTCTGAGAAGTCGATCCTGGCGCTCGTTCAGCCGCAGAGTCATAGCCACTCAAGAATGATACCAGTTTGGTGGCAGGATCCAGGTGCTGCCGAGAGGCCGGCCCTTATCATCCTCCGCCCCCAGCCGGCGCATCCCGCCGATCGACGATGTGCACGGGCCCCTGCAGGCCGCACTCCCGCAGGGCGGCGTCGAGTTCCTCCACCAGGGCCTCGATGCTGGTCAACCCCGCCGCCACCTCCGCATGGTCGATCCACAGCGCTGCCACTCCCCCGATCTCGGGCACCGGCTCAATGACGAAGCGCTCCGCGGCCGCCTCCTGGAACAGTTCCAGATCCTCGGAAGGGCCGTATACGACCGTCTGCGCAGATGGAGGCGCCTCGGGACCGTTGCCGAACAGCGGATCGTGCAACCTCACCTCCACGAACACGGTGCCGTCCGCCGCCTCCGGCCGTCGTGTGCCGAGGCGACGCGGCCGACCGCGCTCGCCCGCACGTGGCTCGGGCGGCCCGGTGCCCGCGTAGGCGAAGGCGCGCAATCCTGCGGCGTTGAGGGCGTCCGCGAGTGCCGCCAGGCGCGCGTCCGCCAGGCCGTCGACGTCGGCCAGGAGCAGCCAGTCGGCTTCGGGTGTAGCCCGATTCAGGCGAAACCCGGCCCGCCGCGCGGTTGCGGCCACCTGCGCCGTCGCGTCGAGGGGAAAGACGCGCACGAAGGCGGTGTGCGGACCGGCCCGGGTTACCAGCGCCGTCGGCAGGACCAGCCCGGTATCGAACAGGTAGGGCACGCCCGGCATGGAGCGGGACGTCATGCCGTCACCGGCGGACGGGTCGGCGCGTCCATCGGCGGACTGCGGATCGGCTGGGTGCGGATCGGAAGTGGGCTCGATCATATGCGGAAGATATCCAGGAGGTACGACACGAATTCGGCGGGCTTACCGGAGACTCGGCGAGTGCCGGGAGTCGCCGAGCTACGCGAGCGGGACACAATATTGCCGCCGAGCTGTCCACCGGTGTACGCCGGGAGACTTCCACCGCGCGAGCCGTCGCCCACAGTGAACGTTCACAATTCGTGGCCGGTCCCACTATCATGGCGCCCATGGGCCCGGCCGGGCGCGACGTCGCACCCGGCCGGAAGGCAGCAACACACCAATCAGCAACGGAGCTCCGCATGACCGCAGCAACCACCCCCGCAAACATCGATTCGGCCAGCACCGCCCTCGGCGTCGAGTTCGGCTCGACCCGCATCAAAGCGGTACTCATCGACTCCATCGGCACCGTGCTGGCCGACGGGGGCTTCACCTGGGAGAACGAGCTGGTCGACGGCGTGTGGACCTACTCGATGGACGCCGTCGTCGCCGGCCTGCAGGCCGCCTACGCCGACCTGGCCGACCGCTACCGGGAGCGCTACGGCGCACCGCTGTCCGAGGTGGGGGCAATTGGCATCTCCGGGATGATGCACGGCTACCTCCCCCTGGACGCCGACGGGGAACTGCTGGCGGCCTTCCGGACCTGGCGCAACACCTTCACCCAGGACTCCTCCCGCACCCTGTCGGAACTGTTCGGGCTGAACATCCCGCAACGCTGGTCAATCTCGCATCTGCACCATGCCATTACCCACGGCGAGGAGCACGTGACCCGCATCGCCCACCTGACCACGCTGGCCGGCTACGTCCACTACCGACTCACCGGCCGCCACATCCTGGGCGTGGGCGAGGCCTCCGGCATGTTCCCCATCGGCCCGGACGGACGCTCCTTCGACGTCGGCATGCTCGGCGCCTTCGACCAGCTGGTCGACATGCCGTGGCAGCTGGCCGACATCCTGCCGGAGATCGCGCTGGCAGGGCAGGACGCCGGTCGGCTTACCCCCGCAGGTGCCCGCCTGCTCGATCCCACCGGGACGCTCCAGCCCGGGGCGAGGCTGTGCCCGCCGGAGGGCGACGCCGGCACCGGCATGGTCGCGACCAACTCGGTGCGCCCACGCACCGGCAACGTCTCCGCGGGCACGAGCGCCTTCGCCATGATTGTGCTGGAGCAGCCGTTGCGCAGCCTGGTGGAGCAGATCGACCTGGTGGCCACCCCGTCCGGAGCGCCGGTGGCCATGGCACACGCCAATAACTGCACCTCCGACCTGAACGCCTGGGTGGAGATCTTCTCCCAGTTCGCCGACGCCATCGGCCACCCCATCCAGCGGGGCCCGCTGTTCGACATTCTCCTGGACGCCGCCGCCGAGGGCAATATGGATGACGCCGGGGTGCTGTCCTACAACTTCCTGTCCGGCGACGCCATCGTCTCTCTGCCGGAGGGGCGCCCGCTCACGCTGCGCCAGCCCGGCATCCGGTTCACCCTGGCCGGCCTGATGCGCTCACACCTGTTTGCCGCCTTCGCCTCCATGGCCTACGGGTTGAAGATCCTCAAGCAGAACGCCGACACGCCGATCGACTCCATGTTCGCCCATGGGGGCATCTTCAAGACGCCCGAGATCCCGCAGCGGGTCCTGGCGGCCGCCTTCGACACCCCCGTGTCGGTCGGTCAGGCAGCCGCGGAGGGAGGCGCCTGGGGCATGGCACTGTTGGCCGGCTTCCTGCTGTGGGGCGACGGAACGCAACTGGCCGACTACCTGGAGCAGCGCATCTTCGCTGATCTGGAAGTCACCACCATCGTCCCCACACCCGCGGAGGTCGCCGAGTACGACCGCTATCTCGAGCGCTTCGTCGCCGCCCTGCCGCTGGAGCGCACGGCCACCGAGGTGTTCTAGTCGACGTCTCCCGGACGGCGGGCGGGGCGGGCTGCGGCGCGCCCCGCCCGCCGCTGTTGCTCGCCGGACGAGCCGATGTAGGTTTAGCTGGGTTCGTCGAGGCAATGGCGTCCGCCTCGGCTCCACTTCGGCTTCCTTCTTCCAAAACAAGAACAGCGACTTGGAACATGGCAACGATGAGCGACATCGCCCGTGAAGCGGGCGTCTCCCTGAGCACGGTGAGCTATGCCCTGAGTGGCAAGCGACCCATTTCTCCCGCTACACGCGAGCGTATACAGGAAGCCATCGAAAAGCTGTCATACCACCCGACGGCGTCCGCGCGCGCCCTAGCACTCAATCGCGCTTCGATTCTCGCCGTCGCGGTTCCGCTGCGTCCCGGAGCGAACGGACACGTCATCATGCAGTTCGTCCGCTCAATGCTCGGCACCGCTTATGAACGAGACGTAGACATCCTCCTGGTCACCGGGGAGGATGCCGATCATACTCAACGGGTTATCGAAGAGGGCAAGGCCGACGCCCTCGTAGTAATGGACGTCAGCGATAGCGATCCACGCATGGGATTCCTCCGCAAGCTGAGCAAGCCGGTCGTCCTCATCGGCTACCCGAAGCGCACCTACGGCCTTGCATGCGTCGACTTCGACTTCCGCGAAGCCGCTGCGCTGTGCGTACGAGAGCTCCACAGCACCGGTGCGCGCAAGATCTACATGATCCGCCCGCCTCAGGAGGCGCGCGAGCCTGTGTTCACCTACCAGCGACGCTCGCTTGAGGGCTTCCGCGATGGCCTGGACGATTTCGACCTGACTGGCGACGTCGTTGAGCTCCCCGCCTCTTACCCTGCAATCCTTCAGTGGGCTGAACAAGCGTTGACCGGCCCCGAGGCGCCCGACGCCCTTTTCGTTCACCATGAAGCCCTGCTGGCCCCCCTCGGACGTGTACTTCGAGATCTCAGCATTCAGATCCCCGACGCGCTCCAAGTAACCGCGATCGCTCCGGAAGATGTGGCGTCAGACGGCCCCTGGCAAGTATCGGGCACCACACTGCCAATCGAGACAATCGGAGCCACAGCCGTGACCATGGCCCTCGATCTGGTGGACGACGCCGAACTCGCTCCCTCCGCGCAGCTCCTTGCGCCCCGCTTCACCCGTCGCGAGACCACGCGCTGATCGGGGCCACGCGCAGATGCACCCCTAACGGAGACCGTTAGCGCAACTGGAAATCGTCGAAGCGATTCGATAATATGCTTCGTACACCGACCGCACCACGCCGGTGCACGCCGACGCACGGAGGCACTCAATGACGAAACGCCGTACGCAGCACCCGCACGAATTCTCGGGAACCGCCGACACCAGGCGGCTCGAATGGGCCCGCAAGACAGTGGCCCAGCTCACTATTGACGAGCGCATCAGCTTCCTCCACCAGTATTCCCCGGGCGTCGAGCGGCTCGGAATCGGCCCCTTCGTAACCGGCACCGAGGCGCTTCACGGTGTGGCCTGGCGTGGACCAGCCACGAGCTTTCCCCAACCGGTTGGAATGGCGGCAACATGGGACCCCGACCTGCTCAGCAGAGCCGGCCAGGTCGTCGCGGCCGAAGTCCGCCAAATGAAGCAAGCGGATCCCAACATCAGCCTGACCGTATGGGCGCCGGTGGTGAACACCCTTCGGCACCCGCGTTGGGGTCGGACCGAAGAGGCCTACACGGAGGATCCCCTGCTCAACGCCGAGCTTGCCACCGGCTACGCGACGGGGCTCCGGGGCGAGGGCGAGCACTGGACGACCGTGCCCACACTCAAACATTTCCTCGCCTATTCCAATGAGACCGACCGCTCGGCCACATCCTCACAGCTAGACCCACAGCTCCTTGAGGAGTATGAGCTTCCCGGGTTTCTCACCCCCTTGCGGCGGGGCGCAGCGGGGTCCGTGATGCTCTCATACAACCTCGTCAACGGCCGCCCCGCCCATCTGAGCGAGCTGGTCAACACCAGGCTGCGCTCCGCCGTAGCCGAGCCGGACCTGCTCTTCGTCGTGACCGATGCGGGTGCCCCAAGCAACCTTTGGAGATCGGAGAAAGTGCTTCCCAACGCTCCCGCGGCGTACGCGGCGATGCTGCGGGCCGGGGTGGACTCCTTCACCGACCACGACTCCGACCCCGGCGAAACGATCGCCGCCGTTACGCAAGCACTGCAAGACGGACTGATCACGACCGCAGACATAGACCATGCCGTGGTCAGGCAGCTGGTGGCGCGCGCACGCACCGGAGAGTTCGATTCGCTCATGGGCCAGCCTCCGCGTGAAAGCACGCCAGCTATCGACCGCCCGCTGGCATGCGCCGTCGCTCGGGAGGTGGCGACACGCAGCATCGTACTTCTGACACATGGGTCGCGCGGGCGTGCTGCACTACCCATCGCCCCCCAAAGCGCCGTCGCTGTGATCGGCAATCGGGCCCACGAGGTGCTCCACGACTGGTACTCGGGAGACCTCATTGCCCCGGTGTCACTCGTGGATGAGCTGTCGACGCGGCAGCAGGTACCCGTAAAGGCCACCAAAGCCATCGAAGCGATTCACCTATCGGTGTCGTCCGAGTCGTACCGGCGTGGGCAGTCCGCGACGGGCACTGCCTCGGAGTATGTCTTCGTCGGCGACGACGGATCATTGCGCCTCAGCCGTCCGCAGGCAGATGGCCCGCAGGTTTCGGCTCAACCCGTCCTCCTCGAGATGATCGATTTCGGCGAGAACGTCATTGCTCTACGCGGCGAAAACGGTCGTTACCTCCGCCCCGACGACTATGGCCAGCTCGCCCTCGAGGCGGAGGCAATCGGCGGGTGGGTGAGCCAGGAACTATTTCGACGCGAGCAGTTCTCGGATGGCCACTGGTTCCTGATCCATCGCGCTAGCGGACGCTACGTCGGGGTTGAGCACCATTCCGGCGCCCTCACGCTTCGCGGCACCGGGGCTGACAGTGGCGTGCCCTTCCGGGCGCAGTCTATGCAGACTCCAGAAAAGGCGTTCGCCGACGCCGCCCGTGGGGCCGACGTCGTAATCGCCGTCGTCGGGAACAATCCCTACGTGCACGGCCGCGAAACCGAGGATCGGCCGCACACGCACCTTTCCGAGCCGGATAAGGCACTCGTACGACGACTGCGGGAACTCCCCGAGGACGTCGCAACCGTGCTCCTCATCATCTCCTCCTACCCCTACGACCTCGAGGGGGCAGATGACGGCATTGATGCGGTGATCTGGTCATCTCATCTGGGCCAAAGCGAAGGCGAGGCGCTCGCCGACGTCCTGACCGGCGCGCAAGACTTCTCTGGCAGGCTCGCCCAAACCTGGCCAATCGACTCGGCTCTACCCGATCTGCTCGACTACAACATAGTGCGGACCAGGTCGACCTACCTTTATGGCCAACCGCACCGGTTCGCCTTCGGGCACGGCCTGTCGCTTGACGCTGCGCATTGGGAGCGGGCTGATTTGGAGTTGGGTCCGCACGCGGTCAACGTGCACGTCGACATCGCCGCGCCACGGCAACGTTGTACGCGGGGCCCCCTCCGTGACGTGGTCCAGGTATACGCCGATCTGCCCACCAGTGCGTTCGGCCGCCGTCCGCTGCACACGCCGGATACCCGTCTGGTTGGCTTCGCCACCGCCACCATCATGCCCGGGCAGGACCACGCCTCGGTCGATCTCGTGATCCCATTCGATCGCCTCGAGGTCTTCGCACCTGATACCGCTGCCTGGGAACTCCCCGACGGCCCGTTCCGAGTTCGCATCGCCCGCTCCAGCGCCCAGGAAACAACCGTCTTCGAGCGTGTATTCGTCCTGCCCACTGACCTCACCCGGCGGCCTCAGACGGCCTCGGCCGCACCCGCCTTCATCGACACGAGTCGCGCCGAAGATCTATCCGGCCTCGCCCGCGCGGCCGCCTCCCCGGCGCATGGGGAAGAACTTAGGCCTGAGGCAGGCAGCGGTACCTGCGACTTCATCCTGCCCGCGGGAACGCGGGTCTCCGAGCTCCGGACGCGCCGGCTGGCGGATCCCTGCGCTATCACGTCTCCAGCGGCCGAAGTCGTTGACGCCATCACGGGTGAGCCGCTCCGGGTCCCACTTACCGTCAGTGCGGAAGATCCCTATGACGTGGGTCGAGTGCGCATTCGCCTCAGCGGCCCAATCGCCCTGTTGGGTATAGAAGCCGCAGCGAATTAAACACCCAGCACAAACCCCTGAATGATCCAAGGAAAGATATCTTCATGAAGTTTTCGAACGGCTACTGGCTTACCCGCGATAACGTCACACTTCTCCACCCCAGCGAAGTATATGACGTAAACATTGCCGAAGATGGTCACTCCCTGCGCGTATTCGCCCCCACACGCCATATTGCCTCACGAGGCGACACGCTCAACACCCCGGTATTCACAATCACCCTCGACGCACCGGCGACCGACGTAATCGGTGTACGTATCACCCATCACGGTGGCACCCCGACGCCGACTCCGGCCTTCCCCCTCATGCCAGGAAGCGAGGTCGACGCCGAGGTGAGGCGGGCGGACGATGGGTCTTCGGTCACCTTGCGCTCGGGACGGCTTGAGGCCCGCGTTCGCCTTTATGGGCCTTGGCTAGTCGAGTACTTCTGGGACGGGGCCTTCCTCACCGCGTCCACGGAGCGCTCCGTGGGCTATGCCCGCGTGCGCCCGACCTCAGGGCCGACCGGCGGAGACTATGACGACGGTGCACAACCACTTGACACCCATCTTGCGGCGGGTGGCCCCTACGTGTACGAACAGCTGAGTCTCGGCCCGGGAGAGCGCCTTTACGGCCTCGGGGAGCGGTTCGGCGCCTTCGTCAGGAACGGTCAGGCGGTCGACGTGTGGAATGCCGATGGAGGGACCAGCTCTGAGCAGGCATATAAGAACATCCCCTTCCTGCTTTCCTCACAGGGCTACGGACTCTTCGTGGACGACGCCGGCCCCGTCTCCTTCGAAATCGGTTCCGAGAACGTCTCCGCCACCCAGTTCTCCGTCCCGGGCGAGACGCTGCGGTACGAGATCTACGGCGGTGGGGAGCCGCTGGAAGTACTGGAGCGGTACACCGCCCGTTCCGGTCGCCCGGCGAAGCTCCCCGAGTGGTCCTTCGGCCTGTGGCTGTCGACCTCTTTCACCACAAACTACGACGAGGACACCGTCCTGTCATTCGTTGACGGGATGGCCGAGCGGGGCATCCCGCTCTCCGTGTTCCACTTCGACTGCTTCTGGATGCGCGGCTTCCACTGGTCGGACTTCGCGTGGGATCCCGCGACTTTCCCGGATCCTCGCGGTCTAATTGACAAGCTACACGCTCGAGGCCTGCGCGTATGTACCTGGATCAATCCCTATATTGCCGAGCAATCCCGGCTATTCGACGAGGCCGCAGACCGCGGCTATCTGCTGCGGCGTGCCGACGGCGCGATTTGGCAGACCGACCTGTGGCAAGCAGGCATGGGCCTGGTCGATTTCACCAACCCCGATGCCACCGCTTGGTTCACCGACAAGCTGGAGCAACTGCTCGACGACGGCGTCGATTGCTTCAAGACCGACTTCGGCGAGCGGGTTCCCGTGGACGGCGTGATGTGGGCGGGCGGATCGGACCCGCTGCGGGAGCACAACTTCTACACTCGCCGCTACAACGAAGCGGTGTTCCGTCTGCTTGAGCGGCGGCGCGGAACCGGCGAGGCGGTGCTATTCGCGCGCTCCGCGACCGCCGGCAGCCAGGCATTCCCGGTTCACTGGGGTGGGGACTGCGAGTCCAGCTACCCCGCCATGGCTCAGTGTCTGCGCGGTGGGCTGTCGCTGGCCGCATCGGGATTCGGCTACTGGAGCCATGACATCGGTGGCTTTGAGGGGACGCCGGACCCATTGCTGTTCAAACGCTGGGTCGCCTTCGGTCTGCTGAGCTCCCATTCTCGGCTGCACGGCTCGAATTCCTACCGGGTGCCCTGGCTCTTCGACGACGAGAGCGTCGATGTCATGCGCGAGTTCGCGCTGCTCAAGGACCGGCTGCGACCGTACCTGCTCAGCACCGCGGAGGGCGCCCGAGAGCACGGTCATCCCATGATGCGTCCCATGTTCATGCAGTTCCCGCGTGATCCCGCCGCACGGGACCTGGATCTGCAGTACATGCTCGGGCCCGACGTGCTGGTAGCACCCGTATTCCGTCCGGACGGTGCGGTCGACGTTTACCTGCCGCGGGGAGTTTGGCGACACCTCATAGACGGCGAAGTCGTTGACTGCGCAGACGGAGGCCGCTTCATCCGACGCGTCTACGACGTGCACTCCCTGGGGCTGTTCGCCCGCGAGGGCTCCGTGCCGATCGATTTGGTCGGAAGTGAAGGAGGCTCCCGGTGAGTACGTGCCATCAGCCGTTCGACCCTGGGCACCTCCTGTACGGAGGGGACTGGAACCCCGACCAGTGGCCGCGTGAGGTGTGGCGGGAAGACGTCGCCCTCATGCGAAAAGCCCACGTGAACACCGTAACCGTCTGCCCGTTCTCGTGGGCCTCCATGGAGCCCCGCGAGGGCCACTACGAATTCGGCTGGCTCGATGACGCGATCGAGCTACTCGCTGACGCGGGTATCGGATTCTTTCTGGCGACCCCGACTGCCTCTCCCCCACCTTGGTTCACCCTGGCGCATCCCGACGCCCTCGCCGTTACGCCCAGCGGCGTCCAGCTGCGCCACGGCTCACGTGACACCTATGCCATTGCGGCCCCTGCCTACCGCGAGGCATGCCGACGTATCTCCCGCTTGCTGGCCGAGCGCTATGGCAAGCATCCGGCACTGCGGGGGTGGCACGTGCACAATGAGTACGGAACCATCGATTACGGCCCGCATGCCGAGCGCGGGTTCCGTCACTGGCTCAAGGACAAGTACGGCGACCTCGATAATCTGAACGACGCCTGGGGCACCAGCTTCTGGTCGCAGCGCTACGGTTCCTGGGACGAGATCCTGCCGCCGGTCGCCACACAGTATCTGCCCAATCCCGGGCTGGTTCTGGACTTCCGCCGGTATTCGTCCGATGAGATGCGCAGCGCCTACCTGGAGCAGGCAGAACAGATACGCGCGGCCGGTTCCACGGTCCCTATCACCACCAACTTCATGCTCCCGGACTGGAACAACCTCGAGCAGTGGTCCTGGGCCGAGGATTTGGACGTTATCTCCCTCGACCATTACCTGGACTCCACCTCTCACGAGGCCGAGGCGCACGTCGCCTACGGTTCCGACCTGGCGCGCTCCTGGAGCGGCGGCCCTTGGATACTCATGGAGCAGAATGCCACGCAGATCAAGCTGCGCGGCAGGGCTCTACCGAAGCCCCCCGAACGCACCATCCGCGATAGCCTGGGCTACATCGCACGCGGCTCGCAGTCATGCATGTTTTTCCAGTGGCGAGCCTCGACAGCCGGTGCCGAGCAGTGGCACTCGGGAATGCTCCCCCACGCCGGGGTCGACAGTGAGGGCTTTCGCACCGTCGTGCAGCTGGGACAGATCCTGAAACGCCTAGACGAGGTCCATCTGCCGCCCGTAGACGGACCGATCGTCCACGCTGACGTTGCGATCGTGTGGCACGCCGACGGCTGGTGGTCGCTTCAGACTCCTGACCTGCCCAGTGCGGACATCATCTATGCGAAGGAATTGCGCGCGACCCATCGCGCCCTACGCCGGCTCGGAATCGCCACCGACTTCGTCGCCCCCGGCGCCTCACTGGACTCCTATCGCCTGCTGGTCGTCCCCTGCCTGTATCCCATGGACGAGCAAACCGCCGCCTGGATCAGCGCTTTCGCCCGCACCGGCGGAACGGTGGTGGTCACCTATCTCAGTGGTTTGGCCGACTCGAATATGCGGGTGCTACCCGGCGGCTATCCAGGCCGCCTGCGCGATCTGCTGGGGGCCTACTCCGAGGCGCTGTGCCCGCTCGAGCCGGGCGTGCGGCACAGGCTGCTCAGCGCCCGGGGAAAGCCGTTGGACGCCGTTGCCTGGACCGAACACGTGCACCTTACGCACGCACGTTCCGTGTACTCATATGCGGAAGGCCCGCTTGCCGGTCTGCCGGCGATAACCTGGGCCCGGGCAGGCGCCGGGTCCGCATGGTACGTATCCGCGCAGCTTACGCGGCCTTCGTTGCAGGACCTGTGGTGCCTCATTCTGCACGACGCCGACGTCAAGCCGACCGTCGTTGGCGCTGCTCCGCTAGGGATTGAAGCGGTTGTACGGCGTTCCCGCGACGCCGACTACCTCTTCCTGATGCACGATGGCGAGATCGACGTCGACGTCACCGCGCCTGGCGTCGACCTGATGAGCGGTATCGACCTCTCCGAAGGTGGCCTGCTTAGGGCCGGGAGTTGCGCAGTCATTCGGCTTCAGCCCAATGCAGCCCATGCGGTGTCAGTTGCCATTCACAAGCCCGCCGACTACTCCACCCACCTCGAATCTGATCTCAACAGGGAGTACCAATAATGACCACCGAGGCCGATCTCACGCCAGCCCCGTTGGCGGCAGCAGGAGCTGTACAGCACGAGCCCGCGCCCGAGTATGTCTGGCCGTCAGATCCGTTGGTCAGGCAGAGCCTTGGGCACTGGCAAGACCTCAAGGTAGGCGTCATCATCCACTGGGGGATCTATACCTCTATCGGACAGGGCGGGTCCTGGTCCCTACACCGCGAAGACCTCGGCTGGTTCACAGACCCGCCCGAGGATTGGCATGGGACCGACGCCGAGTACCACACCTGGTACTACGACCAAGCCCGCACGTTCACCGGCGAAGACTTCGATGCGCAAGAGTGGGCCAGTGCCTGCGCAGCGGCTGGGATGCGGTACTGCGTATTCACCACAAAGCATCACGACGGGTTCTGCATGTACGACTCCCAGTACACCAATCTAAAGTGCACGTCCGAAGAGTCCGGCCTCCGACGTGATGTGCTCCGGGAAGTCACCGAGGCCTTCCGCGACAACGGCCTGGAAATGGGAGCGTACTTCTCCAAGGCGGACTGGTCGCGCCCGGAGTACTGGAACCGATCTGTACCAATCAAAGATCGCTTCCACAACTACAGCATCCACACCCATCCGCGGGCATGGAACCGCTTCGTGGAGTTCACCCGTGACCAGATCGAGGAGATCCTGACCGGCTACGGCCCATTCTCGGTACTCTGGCTTGATGGAGGTTGGGTCTGCGCGCCCAAGGAGCCGATTGACATCGACGGCATCGCGCGTACCGCACGCAAAGCGCAGCCAGGCATTCTCGTGGTTGACCGAGAGGTTCCGGGGCCACACCAGAACTACCTGACCCCGGAGCAGCAGCTTCCGTCAACTCCGTTGCGGGTGCCCTGGGAGGCGTGTATCTCCCTCACCAAGGAGTGGTGCGCGATGCGACCGGATGATCCCGCCAAGTCAACTGCCGAGACGATCGGCAACCTGGTGAGGATCGTCGCCGGTGGCGGTAACTACCTGATCGGCATCGGGCCCGACGCACGCGGGCGGATGGTTCCTTCAGTCAGGCGGTTCCTGCGAGATCTGGGCGAGTGGATGCAGGTCTGCGGCGAGGGCATTTACTCCACCCGCCCGCCCGAGAACCCGCCATCCGTAACGTCCGACGACGATCTGAGCTGGCACCTCACGCAGCGTGATGGAGCTCTGTACGCGTTCGGCCTCTCCGGCGCAGACTCGATTCCGGCTACTACCCTGCACGTCGGCGCCAAACTGAGCGCAGTCAACATGCTCGGCAGCGGACCACTGCAATTCCACGCAGATGGCGATACGACCGTCGTTACTGTACCCCCGTCCGCGACACGGTGGGCAACCTGCCTGCGGATCACGTTGGCATGAGTATTCGAGCAGGGGAGGCACCAAGTGGAGCCTGTTGATAATCGCACCGTCCGGGGTCTTTCGAGCTTCTTCACACTGGTAGCACTCAATCTCATCTACGTCGTCACCTGCATACCGGTGCTAACCATCGGGGCCGCAACCAGCGCGCTTCTAGAAACCATGGATGCAGTGCGCACCGATCCCGACACCGACATGTTACGCACCTACATGGCTGCACTGAAGTCCGACAAGATACGCGGCACCGTCGTCTTCTGGACCCTTTGTCTTCCAGCTCTCCTGGCGCTGTTCGCCATCAGCTTTTGGTGGTCCGTAGGCGGAGCGGCAGGCACTATCGCAGCTCTCGCGGCCGGGTTGTTCACGCTGTATCTCGCGGCAAGCACAGCGCACGGCATGCTCCTGGTTGCAACCCGCACTGCGCCTGCACGAACCACCATCCACAATTCGCTACTGCTCCCGGCTGCCGCGCCCGGACGCTCCCTCCTACTTGTTCTGGTTCCGGTCACCGAGATAGCGGTGGCCATCGCTGTGCCCGTGTCCCTGATCTTGATTCTGACGGTCGGAGTCACCATCGGTGCACTCATACAAACAGCCGTCGCGGCTCCCCTCTACGCCAGCCTGTCTTGAGTTGCGGGTGCCGAATGCTAGACATCAACAGCGTCGAAGCGTATCGACACTCACGGTTGACCAGACCGCATAACGCGGGTACGCTGAGTCGACGTTGGGAGTCGGCAACCCCCTTGGAAACTAAGCGAGATCAGACGGTCCGCCATCATCTGCAAGGACGCAGCAACGCATCCGGTAACCATCGAACCGCTACGATCGATAAGGAGTGATCATGGCATTGCCACCAGCGCCGGCGTCGGTCGTTGCCGCCAACGAGAAAGCCGGGCGCTCACGTCGCCACGCGCAAACCGACCAGCCGCAGCACCGTCGTCCCAAGTCGTTCAAACTCTTCCTGTCGATCACACCGTTCCTGGTCCTGGTACTGCTGTTCAGCTACCTGCCACTGCTCGGATGGGTGTACTCGCTGTTCGACTTCAGGCCGGCCCGCGGCCTGGCCAATTCTGAGTTCGTGGGGCTCCAGTGGTTCCGGATGCTGGTCCAATCACCAACCCAGGTGCATCAGATCCTGCGGGTGCTCGCCAACACGCTGGGGATGAGCTTCCTTGGTATCGCGACGTCGGTACTCCCCCTGGGCTTCGCCGTGCTGCTCAACGAAATCCAGGCCAAGTGGTTCAAGAACCTCGTCCAGACGCTGACCACGCTCCCGAACTTCATCTCGTGGGTACTCGTCTACATGATCGCATTCGCACTATTCTCGTCAACCGGAATGGTGAACTCGACGATGCTGTCGCTCGGGCTCATCGACGTACCGGTCAAGTTCCTGGACTCCGGCTCACACGTCTGGCTCAAAATGACCGCATGGGGACTGTGGAAAGGACTCGGATGGGGCTCGATCATGTACCTGGCCGCCATTTCCGGAATAGACCAATCCCTATATGAGTCGGCGAAGGTTGACGGCGCCGGGCGGTTTAGGACCATGTGGTCCATCACCATCCCACAGCTACTCCCCACCTATTTCGTGCTGCTCATGCTCTCGATCGCAAGCATCTTGAACAACGGCATGGAACAGTACTACGTGTTCCAGAATGCCTTCAACAAGCAGCACATCGAGGTTTTGGATCTGTACGTCTACAACGTCGGCATGGGCGGCAATAACCTATCCCTCGCGACCGCGATCAGCATGCTCAAGTCGATCGTATCCGTCGTACTCCTTCTATCTGTAAACGGCCTGTCGAAGCGCCTGCGCGGAACTTCGCTCATCTGAGGGGTGTAGAACAATGCTCAAGTCCAAGCGGCCCACAGTTCCGCAGGCCCGCCGCATGAAGCGCACCCGCGGAGATGTTGCCTTTCACATCGCCAACTACACCGGTGCGGCCCTGCTCGCCTTCGTCTGCGGATATCCCTTCTACTACCTGATCATCAACTCGATCAGCGCCAACAACGTCGCCGCGTTGGGCGACGTGCGCTGGCTGCCAGAGGGAATCCATTTCAGCAACTACGCCAGCGTATTCCAACTCAGCGGACTCTCGCAGGCCGCGGCCGTGTCCGTGGCACGAACCGTGATTGGGACCGCATGTACCGTACTTGCGTCGGCATATCTGGGGTTCATGTTCACCCAGGAGCGCTTGTGGAAGCGTGCCTTATGGTATCGGCTCGTCGTCATCACCATGTACTTCAACGCAGGCATTATTCCCGTCTTCATCGTCATGTACGCGTTAGGACTTACCAACAACTTTCTCGTGTACATCCTGCCGGCTATCGTCCAGCCCTTCAATATCATTCTCGTGAAAACCTATGTCGAGTCGATGCCCCACGAGCTGCAGGAAGCCGCCGAGGTCGATGGCGCCAGCACCGTACAAGTATTCGCTCGCATAATGCTGCCGAACATGACCCCGATCCTGGCAACGGTCGCGATCTTCTCCGCGGTGGCGCAATGGAACAGCTTCCAGGATACCCTGATGTACATAACTGACAAGAGCCTATACACCTTGCAGTACCTGTTGTACACCTACATCAATCAGGCGGACAGCCTCGCTCAAATGGCTCAGCAGTCCGGGGGCAACCTCGGTTCCGTCGCCGCGGCGGCAACTGCCCAGACGGCGACCTCGATCAGAACCACCGTAGCGGTCGTTGTCGTATTGCCGATTCTCTTCGTATACCCGATGTTCCAGCGCTACTTCGTCAAGGGAATCATGCTCGGCGCCGTCAAAGGCTAGTCAGTACTTCTTCAGTCATCCAGCCATCCACTATTCCTCACCCCATCAAAGGAGATGCACATGGCCACCTCAATCTCACGCCGATCGCTATTGGTCGGAGCAAGCGCCGCGTTCGGCCTGCTGACACTGGGAGCATGCGGCAAGAACAACGCATCCGGTTCATCGTTCAGCAACGCGGATGCCACCGCATTCCCAACCACGTGGTCCGACACGGCTAAGTTCGAAGTGTTCGACGGCCTCGCCAACCAGGCGGGCGAGCAACCCGGTTGGTTCGGCAAGATGGTCTCGGACCGCTATGGCCTCACTCTCAACTTGGTGTCGCCCAACGTCGCCGGAGGTGGCGACACGCTGTACAACACGCGCGTCACGGCGGGCAACTTGGGTGACATTGTGGTGGTCAGTGTTGGTAAGCAAATGAATGAGCTGATCGACGGCGGCCTGCTCATGGACTTCACGCCGGTATACGGCGCCATGAAGAATGTGGCACGCTTCGACGCGGCAGTCCAGAAGCTGAACGAGGACAAGGACGGACTGTACGGACTGCCCACCCAGATCTCGACGCTCAAGCCTACTGAACCCAGCGAAGGCATTGACCCGACGTTCGGTCCCTTCGTGCGTTGGGACCTCTACAAACAGATCGGCTACCCGGAGATCCCGACTCTCGAAGACCTGCTTCCGGTACTGCAGCAGATGCAGGAGGCCCAGCCCACCGCGGACAATGGTAAGAAGACCTACGCCATCTCCCTGTTCAAGGATTGGGACGGGAACATGATGAACAACGCCAAGCAGCCGGTGTGCTACTACGGCTATGACGAGATCGGGTTCGTACTCGCCAAAGCTGATGGCTCCGACTTCCAGGGAATCCTCGACGATGATGGCCAGTACCGCCGTGTGCTCAAGTGGTTCTTCGACGCGAATCAGCTTGGTATCGTCGATCCGGACTCGACGACGCAGAACTATGACACGTTGTTCTCCAAGATGCAGGCCGGCCAGGTCCTCTTCTCATTCTGGCCCTGGCAGGGTCAGTCTGCCTACAACACCGAGGAGCACATGGCGGCCGGTAAGGGCTTCGAGATCGCCCCACTCGCGGACATGAAGGTCTTCTCCTACGGTGCCGAAGCGGTCGGTGGCCAGCAAATCATCGCTATTGGCTCACAGGTAAGCGACCCGGACCGCGCCGCAGCCTTCCTCGACTGGCTGTACAGCTCGGAGGGGGTATCTTGCAACTCCAGCCAGACGATGGGCGCTGCAGGGCCGCGGGGCCTCACCTGGGATATCAACGCCGACGGCAAGCCCGAGCTCACGGACTTCGGCCGCGAGGCGCTCCTGGGCGACGACGCGGACGTCCCCAGCGATTGGGGAACCGGCACCTACAAGGAAGGCGCCTCGTGGCTCAACGTAACGACCGTACTCGGTAACGACATCGACCCCGAAACCGGCTACCCCTTCAACTACAAGATGTGGGAGACATACCAGGAGACCACCGCTAACCCACTCTCCGAGGACTGGTCGGCCAAGATGGGCGGCGCAACGACAACAATGCAGTACCTCCAGGACAACGACATGTTGGCGGTCGCCCCGGGCGCTAGCTACGTGGCTCCCGACGATGACTCACAGACCGAGTCGCTGCGCAACCAGGTAAAGTCCGTCATCGTTGAAAGCTCCTGGAAGATGGCATTTGCCAGCGACGAGGCCGAGTTCGACTCCCTATGGGAAGACCTCAAGGCCACCGCCGATGGACTGGGCTACCAGGACGTCCTTGAGGTCGACATGTCCAACGCAAAGGATCAGCAGGCCGCGCGCGAGGAGATCGTGGCACAGTTCGGCTGAGTTCCCGTGACGTCCCCACCCCGGGTGTTGGTCGTGATGTATCACTCCGACGAGCACCCGGGGTGTTGGCTAAACCGGTTGCGGCGCCACGCCGTGGTCCTCGTTCATCCTTGGGCCCAGTATTCCCAGCAGGCACTGCGCTCGGGCGGCGCCCAGGCGTCGTCGGCTGTGCCGACCTCACCCTTGGCCTGGTTGATCACCAACGCCGGCAGGCTCGGCTCGCCGCGCTCGGCGCAGTCGTGTCCGAGCATGTGCAGCAGCGGGCCCATGTGGCGAGGCAGGATGGTGCCGCCGATCGCCTCGCTGAGCTCGCCGTAGGTGATGACCTCACGGTGCGCGGCGACGTCGATCAGCACCTCGCGAGCACGCATCACGGCTTCGGCCAGCCGCGGCGTCAGCGTGTACCTGCGCTCACCCACCGGGTAGCGCTCCCCCACGGTCAGCGCGAGTTCGCCTCCCGCAGGCAGCTCGGGCTCGGGCGATGTCCCAGACGCAGACGATGACACCCGTTCATCCTCCCAGATCCTGACGCAGGCGTGGGCGGAGGTCAGGGCTCGCGGCTGCGAATACCGTGCGGCCCTGTCAAAATGAGCGCATGTCTGCATCCGCCTTCCCCTCCGTTCCCGTCTCCGGCGAGATCAAGCTCGGGCAGTTCCTCAAGCTCGCAGGCCTAGTGGAGGACGGAGCCGACGCCCGCATCGCCATCCAGTCCGGCGACGTCACGGTAAACGGCGAAGTCGAGACCCGGCGCGGGCACCGCCTGGCCGACGGCGACGTCGTCGTCGTGGACCTGCCGATGGGTGCGGCCGGCGCCGTCGTGACCGCCGCGCCCTGAGCCGCCCACCCCCGTAACCCGCCTGTCCCCTGCGTGCGGCGTCTAGTACGAGCTTTTGCACCCTGGTGTATGGCAAATAGCCGCACACCAGGGTGCAAAAGCTCGCAGTAGAGCAGTAGCCCGCACCGGGGCAACACGGCCGTGTGATCTCACCGGCGTCCACAGGGAGCACTCACGACACCCCACGGGCGTTCCATCAACAGACCTCGGAACCCACTGCTCGCAACCGCCGCAGGCTTGAACCATGCAGTCCTACCCGACACCTCCACCGCTGCCCTCCGTCAAGTTCACCGCCGAGCGCACGCGCCGTTCCCTACCCGCCGGGGACAACCTGATAGCAGTGGATCGGGGCGCCTACGTGCCGCGTCCGGACTCGGCTGCACCACTGTGGTCGCAGCGGCAATACATAACGCTGGCACGGTGCGAGGCCGTGCTGCATGCCCATACTTCGGCGATCAGTCTCACGCATGAGGCCGCTGCGGTTGTCCAGGGCATCGCCAGCCCCAGTGCCGAACCCGACATCCGCGTCGCAGTACCGCACAACCATTCGCGCACGCGCAGGCCCCTACCCCAGCAGACATATGTTCATGCCAACGGCAGGCACTCCGGCCGGCGCGTCGCTGCCGTTCGCTCGACGACCGCCCCGGTTCTAGATGACGTCCGTGTGGTCGGCGGCCTGCGGGTGACAACACCGCTGCGCACCGCCATGGACTGTGCCTTTGACCTGCCCGCGCTTGACGCGATCGTGGTAGTTGACTCCGCTCTGCGCGCTGTTTGCCGACCCGACCGCTTCACCGGTCGTTGCTGCGGCGATCTCTCCGCGACTGCCGCGATTGACACGCTGAAAGCGATGATTGAGGAGCAGGGACTGCGCGCCGGCAAACGGCGAGCACGCGCCGTCGTCGACATCGCCGACCCGCGAGCGGAGTCTCCCGGCGAAAGCATGCTGCGCGGAGTGGTCCACGCCGTCGGCCTACCGGATCCACAGATACAGGAACGCTGGCTCGATGACGGCGAGATGGCCGAGTACTTCTTGGACCTCGCCTGGCCCGAATATCGCCTCGCCCTGGAGTTCGACGGCTATGGCAAGTACCGCGCCAGCAGCGACCTTCGCGATGAGAAGCACAGAGAGATGCGACTACGCAACGCCGGGGGCTGGCAGGTACACCGCGTCGAGTGGGGCGACCTGCGCGATCGCGAGTCCTTCGGGCGACGGCTGGTGGACTTGTTCCCACCATCCGCGGCGCGCCTGACACGACGCCGGAAGGACCTGTGGTTGTAGGCCGCCGAGCACACCGAGCCACGTACCACTGACACACGCAAAACCCGTCTGGTACGAGCTTTTGCACCCTGGTGTATGGCAAATAGCCGCACACCAGGGTGCAAAAGCTCGTAGTAGGGCACAAAGGGTCGCAGCAGGCCGGCGGTCAGCGCTTGAGACAGCCGGGGCCCAGCAGCGCCTTGATGTCGGAGTAGAAGGCCGCAGACGCCTCCACGCGCAGGGAGTTGTCCAACTGGGTGCGCACCTCACGGCCGGGGCTGGTCAGCGTCAGCCGCACGGTGGACATGCCCGGGTGCTTCTCCAGCACCGTCTTGAACTGCTCCACCAGCGGGCCGGTGCAGCGGTTGGTCGGCAGCGTGATCGTCACCGCCTCGTGCGTGGCGCTGGACACGTCCGGCACCGTCATCTCCTGCACGTACAGGGCGACCTGCCCGTCGCGCCGGTTCAGGCGCCCGCGCAGGGTCACCACCGTATCCGGGGCCAGCATCGTGGAGACCGTCTGGTAGGTGGAGGGGAAGAACAGGGCTTCGATGCTGCCGCCCAGGTCCTCGATCTGGGCGATGGCCCACAGGTTGCCCTGCTTGGTGGTCTTGCGGGTCAGCGAGGTGATCAGCCCGGCGATGGTGACCATGGCGCCGTCGGGCCGGTCGTCGTCCTCGATGAGGTCGGAGATCTCGGTGTCGGCCAGCTTGGACAGGGCGCTCTCCAGCCCGAGCAGCGGGTGGTCGGAGACGTACAGGCCGAGCATGTCACGCTCGTAGGCGAGCTTCTCCTTCTTGTCCCACTCGGGCAGGTCGGGCACCTCCGAGGAGAAGACCGGGCCGGAACCGAAGCCGGCATCGGCGGCCTCGCCGCCCCCCTCCCCCATGAGGGAGGCGAACAGGTCGAACTGGCCGGCGGCCTCGTTGCGCTTGACGCCGATGATCTCATCGACGAAGTCCTCGTGGCAGGCCTGCAGGGCGCGCCGGGACTTGCCCAGCGTGTCGAAGGCGCCGGCCTTGATCAGGGAGTCGATGGTGCGCTTGTTGCACACCACCGCCGGGACCTTGTCGAGGAAGTCCTCGAAGCTGGTGAAGTCGCCCTTCTGCTCGCGCGCCTGCACGATGGCGTCGACGACGTTGGCACCGACATTGCGGATGGCGCCCAGGCCGAAGCGAATGTCCTCGCCCACGGCGGAGAACTGGGCGCGCGAGGCGTTGACGTCCGGGGGAAGCACCTTGATACCCATGTGGCGGCACTCGCCCAGGTAGACGGCCAGCTTGTCCTTGTTGTCCTTCTGGGAGGTGAGAATGGCCGCCATGTACTCGGTCGCGTAGTGGCACTTGAGATAGGCGGTCCAGTAGGTCACCACGCCGTAGGCAGCCGAGTGAGCCTTGTTGAAGGCGTAGGAGGAGAAGGGGACGACGACGTCCCACAGGGTCTGGATGGCCTCCTCGGAGTAGCCGTTGTCCAACATGCCCTGCCGGAAGCCGACGAACTCCTTGGCCAGGATCTCCGGCTTCTTCTTGCCCATGGCCTTGCGGAGCTTGTCTGCCTTGCCCAGGGAGAAGCCCGCCAGCTCCTGGGCGATCCTCATGACCTGCTCCTGGTAGACGATCAGGCCGTAGGTGGTGCCCAGGATCGGATCCAGAACGTCCTTGAGCTCGGGGTGGATGGGGACGATCTCCTGCATGCCGTTCTTGCGCAGGGCGTAGTTGGTGTGCGAGTCGGCGCCCATGGGGCCGGGCCGGTAAAGGGCGCCGACGGCGGAGATGTCCTCGAAGTTGTCCGGCTTCATCAGCCGCAGCAGGGTGCGCATGCCGGAGCCGTCCAGCTGGAAGACGCCCAGGGTCTCCCCGCGGGCGAGCATCGCGTAGGTCTCGTGGTCGTCCAGGGAGATGTTGTCGATGTCCAGAGCCGGCTTGCCGTTGGCGACGATGTTGTCCAGGGCATCGGAGATGACCGTGAGGTTGCGCAGCCCCAGGAAGTCCATCTTGAGCAGCCCCAGGTGCTCGCAGGTGGGGTAGTCGAACTGGGTGATGTAGGCGCCGTCCTGAAGCCGCTGCATCATGGGGATGATGTCCGTCAGCGTCCGGCTGGACATGATGACCGCGCAGGCGTGTACGCCCCACTGGCGGGTCATCCCCTCCAGGCCGCCGGCCAGCTCGACGATCTTCTGCGCGTCGGGGTCCTCGGTGTGCAGGTCGCGGAACTGTTGGGCCTCCCCGTAGCGTGGGTCCTCGGGGTTGAACATGCCCTTGATGGTGATGTCCTTACCCATCACCGACGGCGGCATCGCCTTGGTCAGGCGGTCGCCGACCGCGTAGGGGTAACCCATGACACGGGAAGAGTCCTTCAGGGCCTGCTTGGCCTTGATCACGCCGTAGGTGACCACCTGGCTGATCTTGTCCGCGCCGTACTTGTGCTTGACGTACTCCAGCACCTCGTCGCGCCGGCGCTCGTCGAAGTCGACGTCGATATCCGGCATGGAGATGCGCTCGGGGTTGAGGAAGCGCTCGAAGATCAGCCCGTGGTTCAGGGGGTTGAGTTCGGTGATGCCCATCGCGTAGGCGACCATGGAGCCGGCACCGGAGCCGCGGCCCGGGCCCACGCGAATGCCCTGCCGCTTGGCCCAGTTGATGTAGTCGGCCACCACCAGGAAGTAGCCGGGGAAGCCCATCTGCACAATCACGCCGATCTCATATTCGGCCTGCTTGCGGCAGTCCTCGGGAATGTCGCCGTGGAAGCGGCGGTCCATGCCCTTCCAGCATTCCTTGATGAACCAGGACTCCATGGTCTCCCCCTCGGGCACGGGGAAGGCCGGCATGTAGGACACGCCATCGTCAACCGTCTGGAAGTTGACGTTGCACTGTTCGGCCACCAGCAGGGTGTTGTCACACGCCTGGGGCATCTCCTTGAACAGGGCGCGCATCTCCCGCCCGGGACGCAGGTAGTAGGTGTCGCCGTCGAACTTGAAGCGGTCGGGGTCCGACAATACCGAGCCGGAGTTGATGCACAGCATCGCATCCTGCACGGTACGGTCCTCGGGGCGCACGTAGTGGGAGTCGTTGGTGGCCAGCAGGGGGGCGTCCAATATTTCCGAGATGCGCAGCAGGTCCTTAATGACGCGCTGCTCGATCTCCAGCCCGTGGTCCATGAGCTCGACGTAGAAGAAGTCCTTGCCGAAGATGTCCTGCAGCTCGCCGGCGGCGCGCAGGGCCTCATCCCACTGGCCCAGGCGCAGCCGGGTCTGCACCTCGCTGGACGGGCACCCGGTTGAGCCGATGAGGCCGCCCGCGTAGCGGGACAGCAGCTCACGGTCCATACGCGGCGCCTTGCCCCACTGCCCCTCCAGGGAGGCGTAGGAATCCAGGCGCATGAGGTTGTGCAGGCCCTCGTCGTTGCGGGACAGCAGAGTCATGTGCGTGTAGGAGCCGCGGGCGGAGACGTCGTCGGAGCGCTGGGACTCGTCTCCCCAGAACACACGGGTCTTGTCGAAGCGGGAGGTGCCCGGCGTCATGTACGCCTCCACCCCGATGATCGGCTTGATACCGGCCTGCTTGGCGGCCGCGTAGAACTCGTAGGCGCCGAACATGTAGCCGTGGTCGGTGATGGCCAGGGCACGCTGCCCCAGCCGTTTGGCCTCGGCGACGTAGTTCTTGATCTTCCCGGCGCCATCGAGCATGGAGTAGTCGGTGTGAACGTGCAGGTGGACGAAGTCGTCGTAGGGCTCCTGGCCGTCGGTCTGCTCGTCCACCGTCTGCGCAACGCTCGTGTCTGCCATGCGGCTCATCTTAGGAGCGTGTGAGCGTGCGGGCCATGTCCTGATGCCAGATGCCGGCATCCAGGTAGCGCTCCCCGGTGACCACCCGGTAGCCACAGCGCCGATAGAAGCCCATGGCCGTTTCCTGCGCCGCCAGCACCACGGTGACGGCGCCCTCCACGGACGCGTACCGCAGGGCGGCCTGCTCGACGGCGGCGACCAGGCGCGCCCCCAGCCCGGTGCGTCGGGCGGGGCGTCTGACGGCCAGGCGTCCCAGGTGGACCTGCCCGGGGCGGTCGGGTTCCAGCAGCAGGCGCGCCGCGCCCAGTGGGGCGCCGTCCGCGCCGCAGGCGAGCACGTGGATGGTGGTGGCCGCGAAGTCGCGGGCGTCGATCTCCAGGGCGAGGGGGACGTCCTGCTCGTCCACGAACACCTCCAGACGCACGTCCGCCACCGCGCGGCGCAGCTCGTCGAGGGCGGGGTCGGCGTCATCGCCGCGGGCGGTGGCGAAGCGGATGGGGGCGACGACGGCGCGCAGCGGCGTGATGCGCAGCGGCGGGTGGCCGGTCGGGTCAGGTGCGGTCATTGGCGGCAGGCGGTTCAGGGCAGGCGTAGGACTTCCAGGGCCCGGGTCAGGTCCTCGGGGTAATCGCTGTGGAAGGTCATCCGTCTGCCGGTGAGCGGGTGGGCGATGGTCAGTTCGGTGGCGTGCAGCCACTGGCGTCTCAGGCCGGTCTGGGCGCTCAGGGTGGGGTCCGCCCCGTAGGTGGCGTCTCCCACGCAGGGGTGGCCGACGGCGGCCATGTGCACGCGGATCTGGTGGGTGCGACCGGTCTCCAGGTGGACCTCCACCAGGCTGGCGCGGGGCATGAATTCGATCACGTCATAGTGGGTGATGGACTCGCGCCCGCCGTCGATGATGGCCATCTTCCACTCCCTGCCGGGGTGACGGCCGATGGGGGCGTCGATCGTGCCGGAGGAGGGGTCCAGGTGGCCTTGGACGACGGCGTGGTAGACCTTGTCGACGGTGTGCTCACGGAAGGCGCGCTTGAGCACCGAGTAGGCCCGTTCCCCCTTGGCGACGATCATGACGCCGGAGGTGCCCACATCCAGCCGCGAGACGATGCCCTGTCGCTCGGCGGCGCCGGAGGTGGCCACCGATATGTGCATGGCTCGCAGCGCGCCGAGCACATCGGGACCGTCCCAGCCGACCGACGGGTGCGCGGCCACGCCGGCGGGCTTGTCGACCACGACGATGTCGGCGTCCTCGTACAGGATTCTCATGCCCTCCACCGGGGTGGCAGCCGGCGCGGGCGGGCGCGGGTCGGGCAGGTCGGCCTCGATCGTGGTGTCGGCCTCCAGCCGCTGCGCCTTGTCCGCGGCCGCGCCGTCGATGCGGACCCGGCCGGCGGCGCAAAGGGCCTCAACCTTGGAGCGGGACAGCCCGGTCATGCGGGCCAGGGCCGCGTCCAGCCGCTGCCCCACGAGCCCGTCCGGAACGGGCAGCAGCCGCAGGCTCATGCGTCGGTCTCCGCATGCCGACCGCGCCCCTCGCCAGCACGGCTGCCGTCCAACTCGCGGCCGCGCACGGACAACACCATGATGATGACGGCGGCGCCGACGATGGCGATGTCGGCCACATTCCCCACGAACCAGCCGCCGTAGTCGATGAAGTCCACCACGTGTCCGCGCAGCACGCCGGGGGCGCGCACCAGGCGATCGATGAGATTGCCCACCGCGCCGCCCAGCACCAGGCCGAGCGCGACCGCCCACCACATGGAGCCCAGTCGTCGGGAGATGCGAATCACCACCACGGTTACGATGATGGCGATCAGGGCGAAGATCCAGGTCTGACCGGTGGCGAAGGAGAAGGCGGCGCCGGGGTTGCGCAGCAGCGTCAGCGTCAGCCAGTCGCCCAGCACGCGCACGCGGTGCCCATCCGACAGGGCTGCTACCGCCCACACCTTCGTCAGCTGGTCCACGGCCACCACCGCGACCGCCAGCGTCCACAACGCCGCCAGGGGGCGGTGCGGACGCCGGACGGACGCCGTCTTGGTCGCCTCCGGCATGCCGGCGGAGGTCGGCGTGTCCGGCGTGCCGGCGGAGGTCGGCCGGATCGGCGTGACGGGTTCGGGAGTCTCGCTCATGGTCCTTCGTGGAGTTCAACGGGTGGATGCGGCTTGCCACCGCCCGGCAGAGACGAACCCGGTCGGGGCGGCGGCCCGGCTGGGCCCGCCGCCCCGACCGGCGGATGTCATGACGCGGTTGCGGCGTCGGCGCTGCCGTTACAGGCTGGGCGCGGCCGACGCGTTGCCGTCCTCGACGGTGGTCAGCAGGTTCTGCAGGTAGCTCTTCAGGCGCGTGCGGTAGTCGGACTCGAAGCGGCGCAGTTCGTCGATCTTGTGCTCCAGGCCGGAGCGCTCCTTCTCCAGCTGCGCCAGGGTGCGGTTGCGCTGGTCCTCGGCCTCGCGCACGACCTGCTCACCGGTGGCGCGGGCCTCGGCGATGATGCGCTCGCCCTCGGCCTTGCCGTTGGCGACGTGCTCGTCGTGCAGGCGCTGGGCCAGCTCGAGCATGCCGGAGGCGGCCGCCGGTTCCTGGGACTCGTCGGCGACCGGCACGACGGGAGCCGGCTCGACGACGGGCTCCACCACCGTGGTCTCCCGCGCGGCGACCGGCGCGGCCGGGGCGCCCTCACCCAGCTCGGCGATGCGGGCGTTCGCGGCCTCAAGCTTGGCCTTCAGGTCGGCGTTCTCGGCCTCAAGCTGACGCATGGACTCGACGACCTCATCAAGGAACTCGTCGACCTCGTCCTGCTCGTATCCCTCGCGGAACTTGGTTGCCTGGAACTTCTTATTGAGGACGTCGTCTGCGGTTAGCAGCGTCATAGTCGTCACCTCGGTGTCGTTACGGAAGATGCCACGAGCACCGGATGACCGGCGACTCATGCGGACAGATTACCTGAACTCCAGGTTCAGGCCACATTCGGAGGCGCATGTCACGCGCCCGGTGTCGCCCCTGCCTGCCCCCTTAGCCTTGCATTGGCGCGCTCCAGGCGCGCAACTCGGGCCTTCGCGGATGCCAACTCGTTCTCAAGACTCCGCATGGCGGCGATCACCTCATCAAGAAACTCGTCAACTGCCTCCTGCCCGTATCCTTCGCGGAATCGGGTGGTCGGAAGCTTCTTGTTGAGGACGTCGTCCGCGGTCAGCGGCATGATGATGATCTCCTCAGCGTCGTGGGGTGGACTGATTGGGCACCGGAGAACCGGCCCTCATGCTGTCGGGATGCTCAGCTCCTGATGCGAGTTAAATCGGAAGGGACCGGCCACACCCCGTGTTGCGTTAGCGCCATGGGGCGGACCACATGTCACGTTACCATCACATGCGGCGATGTATGTCGCCTTCGGGCTGAATTCCTGCCGCATCCTCGATCCAGCGACCGCGTTGAACGTCACACCAGCAGCAGGAGCAGGCGCCGGACGATGACGATTCCGAACCACAGGACCAGGAAACTCAGGTCTATGCCGACGCCGCCCAGGCGCACCAGCGGCACGAAGCGGCGGATCTGCCGCAGCGGCGGGTCGGTAAGCCCGTAGACGGCATTGGCCAGAACCAGCACGACGCCGGTGGGGCGCCAGCTACGAGCGAACAGCTGGATCCAATCCAACACCACACGGATCAGCAGGATCAGAATATAGAGGTTGAGCAGGCTCGAAATGATCGAGACGACAATTGCGGTCATGGGCTGCGCAGGTCGGCCCGATCAACTCTGGTTGAAGAAGCGACCGTGGGCGTCATCGGCGCCCTCGCCGTCGTCGATCTCGACCGAAGTCGGGGTCAGCAGGAACACGCGCGGGGTGACCCGCTCGATGGCGCCGTGCAGCCCGAAGACCAGCCCGGCGGAGAAGTCGACCATGCGGCGGGCGTCGGACTCGCTCATGTTGGTGAGGTTGACGATGACCGGTACGCCATCCCGGAAGGACTCGCCGATCACCCGGGCCTCGTTGTAGGTGGAGGGGTGCACGGTGACGATGCGACGCAGATCCGGGGTCGCCGCCGAGGCGGGCGCCTCCTCGAAGGGGGCCTCGTAGACGTTGCCGGCGTCGTGGTCCGTGTAGTCATCGGCCAGGCCCTGGGTGAAGTCCACGTGGGTGTCCTCGGGGGCGTCGGCGTAGTCCTCTTCGATCGGCTCGGAGTAGCCGAGGAAATTGGTCATCTTACGCAGTGCGCTCATGAGAGTTGCTCCTTGTCCGTCCGGTTCCCTGCGGTCCGGACGAGGCTGACGGTATCGGGCGCCGACGGACTGGCGGCTGATTCACTGCGGCGTGTCATCGGATATCGGCGCGTCCGTATCCATTCGGCGCCGTTACGCCGGTGCCGGCAGCACAATCCCGGCCTGACGACCGGTCACGCCGTCGCGCCGGTAGGAGTACAGCTCGGTTTGCTCGTAGGTGCAGCAGTGGACGTTGAGAATGTGGCGTACGCCGGCGCGTTCGAGTTGGGCAGTGATGCCGGCGGCCAGGTCGATGCCGGGCGTGCCCCAGCGCGTGGTGCTGGCGCAGGCGGGCTCACGGTCCGCGGCCTCGGCGTGCAGCGCGGCGCCCACCTCGTAGCAGGCGCCACAGATCGACGGTCCAATGGCAGCGCGGATGCCGGCGGGCTCCGCGCCGACGGCGACCAGGGCCGCCACGGCCGCCGGGACGATTCCGGCCAGGAACCCGCGGCGGCCGGCGTGGACGGCGGCAACCGCGGCGCCGTCGGCGCTGGCCAGCAGCAGCGGTACGCAGTCGGCCACGAGCACGGCCGCGGCCGCCGCCGGGAGCGGACCGGAGCCGCCCGGGCCGGCGGGTGGGGTGCGGGTATCCAGGACCAGCGCATCGGCAGTGGGCACGGCGTCGGCCTGGGCGGAGGCGATGCGGGCCGAGTGCACCTGGTTCATCCAGGCGATGCCTGCACGGCCACCGGCACCGGGCGCGGCTTCCGCCGCGTCGGGAACAACGCCCAGCGCCCGAGCGAGGCGGCGGCGGTGAGCCTCAACCCGGACGGAGTCGTCACCGACGTGGAGGGCGAGGTTGAAGCCCGCATACGGGCCGCCCTCCCCCGCCGGTGCGGGCGCGCGGGTGGTGAAGTAGCCGCGGGCGCCGTCGCCCATGTCGACGGCGATCAGCGCATCCGCTACTGCCCCTTCCGCCACGGTTCAGCGCAGGAAGTCGGGCAGGTCGATGTCGTCCTTCTCGGCGTCCACGCCGATGACCCGAGGCACGGTCAGCTCCGGCTCCGCCTCGGGCTGGGAGTCGTCGACGTAGGTCGGCACCTCCGCCGTAGTGGGGGCGGGGACGGCCGGAACGGGGCGGGTGATCGGGTTCTCGGCCGCGTGGGCGCCGCGCGCCGGGGTGGCGGGGCTAGGGGCGGGGCGGGCCGTAGCGGCCGCGCGCGACAGAGGGGCCGCCGCGTCGGCAGCGGAGTCCGCGGGGCCCTCCTCGTCGAAGCCGGCGGCGATGACGGTGACGCGCACCTCGTCGCCAAGGGCGCCGTCGACCACGTTGCCGAAGATGATGTTGGCCTCGGGGTGGACCGCCTCGCGCACCAGGTTGGCCGCCTCGGAGATCTCGAACAGTCCCAGATCGCTGCCGCCCTGGAAGAAGAGCAGAACGCCGTGGGCGCCGTCGATGGAGGACTCGAGCAGCGGGGAGGCGATGGCCTGCTCGGTGGCGGTCAGGGCACGATCCTCGCCGGTGGCGGAGCCGATACCCATCAGGGCGCTGCCGGCGTCCTGCATGACGGACTTGACGTCGTTGAAGTCAACGTTGATCAGGCCGGGCGTGGTGATGAGTTCGGTAATGCCCTGGACACCCTGTAGCAGCACCTGGTCGGCCTGCTTGAAGGCGTCGACGACACTGATGTTGCGGTCGGCGATCTGCAGCAGCCGGTCGTTGGGGATGACGATGAGGGTGTCCACCTCGGCGCGCAGGTTGGTGACGCCGTCCTCGGCCTGCATGGCGCGCCGCCTCCCCTCGAAGGCGAAGGGCCGAGTGACCACGCCGATGGTCAGCGCGCCCAGGGAGCGGGCGATCTTGGCGACGATCGGGGCGGCACCGGTGCCGGTGCCGCCACCCTCGCCGGCGGTGACGAAGACCATGTCGGCGCCCTCGAGGGCCTCCTGGATGTCGTCCTCGTGGTCCTCGGCGGCCTTGCGGCCGATGGTCGGGTCGGCGCCGGCGCCGAGGCCGCGGGTGAGGTTGCGGCCGACGTCGAGCTTGGTGTCGGCGTCGGACATGAGCAGCGCCTGCGCGTCGGTATTGACGGCGATGAACTCGACGCCGCGCAAGCCGGCCTCGATCATGCGGTTGACGGCATTGACGCCGCCGCCGCCGACGCCCACCACCTTGATGACTGCTTGATAGTGCTGCGATTCCGCCACTGTCTGCCTCCGCGTTTGGTGCCGAGTCCAAGGACTCCCCTCAACCTTCAACCTGAAGTCGAGGTCTATACTTATGTCATTCTTCCGATGACGTGCCCAACGCTATGGGCCCCTGGCCCGCCGCAGGCGTATTTGAGTTCGGCGTGTCAGGAGGTGGTGGGACTGTGCGGACTGGACACGTCGTAGGTCTGCGCCTCCTGGTCGAGCAGCACCGCCAGCACCCGTGCCTTGAGCTCGTTGTCGGTGGACTGCCCCCACACCACGGTGGCGCCGCCGGTCAACGTCAAGGTCACCTGCCCGGTGTCCGAGACGGCGCCCTTGGCAACCTGTGCGCGTACGTCGGCGTCCAGGCTGCCGATCGCCTCGGTCACTGCCGAAACCTGTACCTCGGACAGCTCCTGCCCCGGCTGGGTCTGGATCACGGCCAGGTCGTCCGGCGCCTGCTCGACGGTCTCAAGGACCACGGCCTCACCATCGAGCACCTGGTATCCGGCATCCGTGGGCCGGGCGGCGACGGGCACCCGCAGGGTCAGCCGCACCGCCAGGCCGTGCGGCCAGGAGCGGGTCACCGCCGCCGACTTCACCCGCACCAGGGAGTCGGCAACCTCATCGCCCAAGGCGCCGACGTTCAGCCGCAGCAGGGACTGGCCGGCGTGGTCGGCGAGCGCCTGCTGCACCGCGGCGGCATCGACAGTGTCGTCGGCTCCCGTCACGGTGATGTCGGTGGTGCGCAGGGCCAGCAGCGGTGAGAACAGCGCCCCCCACCCCAGCAGGACCAAGGCCGCCACCAGGGCGACGGCACGCACCAGCCGACCGCGACGCAGCCGGCGGCGGGCGCGACGGCGCTCATCGAGCCGGTCGGTCAGCCCGGTGGACACGACCCGGTCGCGGTGCTCGCCCCGGACGGGAAGGGCGGGCCCGCCGTCATCGTGCACGCTCAATTCGGCCGCGGCCGAATCCGGCTCCGGTTCCGTTTCGGGGCCGCGCGGGCGCGGCGGGGTCGGCTTGCGCATCATGCCGAGGCGCTGCGCTCGGCGAGCGCCTCCAGGATGACGGGGCCCAGCCGAGTGACGTCACCCGCGCCGATGGTCAGGATCAGGTCGCCGGGTTGGGCGGCAGCCGCGGCCGCCCGGGCGGCGGCATACGGGTCGGCGATGTAGCGAGCGTCGCCCGGGGTGCGGTCGACGACGATCTGGCCGGTGACGTCGGGGAAGTCCGCCTGGGCCTCGCGGGCCGGGTAGATCGCGGTGACGATCACGCGGTCGGCGCCGGCCAGGGCCGCGCCGAAGCGGTCGGCGAAGTTGCGGGTGCGCGAGAACAGATGCGGCTGGAACAGGGCCACCACGCGCCCACCGCGGGCGTCGGCGACCTCACGTGCAGCCGCCAGCAGCGCCTCGATCTCGGTGGGATGGTGGGCGTAGTCATCGATGACGCGGACCCCGGCCGCCTCACCGCGATCCTCGAAGCGGCGCCCGGTGCCGCCGAATTCGCTCAGGGCACGAGCCATGGCCGTCGACTGCACGCCCAGCTCACAGCCGGCCTCCCACGCGGCGGCGGCGTCCAGGGCGACATGGTCGCCGGGAAGGGACAGTTCCAGCGACACCGGCTGCGAGCTCGGGCCGGAGCCCGCGGCGACGGCGTCGGCGTCCCAGCGGGTCAGGGATGCCTGCGTGCCGGTGGCGCTGCGGGCGATCACCTCCACGCGCACGTGGGCCGCACCCGGCACCGGGCCGCCGGGGATGTCCGCGGGGGTGGTGGTGCCGTAGGTGGTCACGCGGGTGCCGGCGGCGGCGGCCGTGCGGGCCAGGTCCAGGGCGCCGGGGTCGTCGGCGCAGGCGATCAGCAGTCCGCCGGGGACCAGGCGCGCGGCGAAGTCGACGAAGGCGGCGGCGAAGGCCTCCGGGGTGCCGTAGTTGTCGAGGTGGTCGGGCTCAATGTTGGTGACGATCTCGACGGTGGGGGCGTAGTTGAGGAAGGAGCGGTCGGACTCGTCGGCCTCGGCGACGAAGGCGGGCCCGGCCCCGTAGTGGGCGCCGGTGTGCAGGGAGCGGACCACTCCCCCGATCGCGAAGGAGGGGTCCTGCCCGGCGGTCGACAGCGCCTGGGCGAGCATGCCGGAGGTGGTGGTCTTGCCGTGGGCACCGGCGACGGCCACGAAATCGCGACCGCGGGCCGCCAGGGCGAGGGCCTGGGAGCGGTGGATGACCTCCTGGCCGCGTTCGCGGGCGGCGCGCAGCTCCGGGTTGGTCTCCTTGATGGCGGTGGACACCACCACGGTGGCGGCCTCCGGCACGTTGGCGGCGGCGTGGCCCAGGTGCACCTTCAGGCCCTGTTGACGCAGTTGCTCGTAGGCGTCGCCGCCGTGGGCGTCCGAGCCGGTCACGGCGGCGCCCCGCGCCGCCAGGATCTGAGCCACCACGCTCATGCCGGCGCCGCCCACGCCGATCAGGTGGAAGGCGTGACCGGCCAGATCCGTGGGCGCCTTGTCTGTGTGCGCCTGGTCCGCTCCGGCGGCGGGGTTGGACAGCTGTGGATTGGTCACTGGCCTGGCTCCTGGTTCTCGTCGGCCTGCGCCGTGCCGGGCACGCGGCCGGCGGCGGCGCGGATCAGCGCGGCCAGACGGGCGGCGCCGTCGCGCACCCCGGTGGAGGCGGCGGCAGCCGCGGCCTGGGCGCGGCGGGTCGGGTCGGTGAGCAGGCCGGTGAAGGCCAGCACGTCGTCACCGCTCAGGTCGGCGTCGTTAACCAGCGTCCCGCCGCCCGCGGCCACGCAGTCGGCGGCGTTCAGGCGCTGCTCCCCGTTGCCGATGGGCAGGGGAACGTAGAGGGCGGGCAGCCCCAGGGCGGTGAGCTCGGCGACGGTGCCGGCGCCGGAGCGGCAGATGACGCCGTCGGCGCACGCATAGGCCTGCTCCATGGTGGTGAGGTAGTCCAGCACGTGGTAGCGCTCCAACAGCCCGGGGGCGCCCGCCGCGGCCCGCTCCAGGGCGGCGCGCACCGGGGCGTCCTTCCCGCGGCCGGTCAGGTGCAGCACCTGCAGGTTCTCCGGCAGGCGGGCGGCGCAGTCGCACAGGACCTCGTTGAGGTGCTGTGCGCCCAGCGATCCGCCGGTGACCAGCAGGGTCGGGGCGGCCGGGTCCAGGCCGAGGGCGGCGGCACCCTCGCGGCGGACGGCGTCGGCATCGTCATTGAGGCGGGCGGCCAGGGCGCCGATGGCGGGGCGCAGCGGCAGGCCAGTGACCTCGGTGCGGCCGTGCGTGGCGGCCAGCGGGGTGGAGGCGAAGGTGAGGGCGACGGCGGCGGCCCAGCGGGCCCCGAGCCGGTTGGCCAGGCCGGGGCGGGCGTTCTGCTCGTGGATGACCACAGGCACGCCGGCGCTGCGGGCCGCCAGGTAGGCGGGGGTGGAGACGAATCCGCCGAAGCCGACCACGACGTCGGCACCAACCTGTGCGATGGCCTGGCCGGCGGCGTCGACGGCGCGGTGCAGGCGCCGTGGCAGCAGCAGCAGGTCGCCGGTGGGACGCCGCGGCATGGGCACGCGCGGCACATGGGCCAGGGGGTAGCCGGCCTCGGGGACGAGCCGTTCCTCCAGCCCCTCCTTGGTCCCCAGCACCAGGATGTCGGTGTCCGGGTCGCCGCCGCTGGTGTCGTCGCGCAGGGCGGCGGCCGTCGCCAGCAGGGGGTTGACGTGACCGGCGGTGCCGCCGCCGGCCAGCAGCACACGCAGTGGCCGGCCGGTGGGGCCGTCCGCGGCGGGTTCGGGGGTGGGAGTGTCAGACACGTTTCCTCCTGCGCGGGGCGATGACGGCCAGGGTACGGCGTACGGCGCCGCTGCGGGAGCGCAGCGCCTCGGGCGCGCCGGGCTCGTTGCGGGCGAAGGCGAGCAGCACCCCGACGGCGAACAGCACGGACACGAGCGCGGAGCCGCCCGCGCTGATCAGCGGCAGCGGCACGCCCAGCACGGGCAGCAGGCCGACCACCACGGACATGTTGATCAGGGCCTGGCCGACGATCCAGGTCATGATGCCACCGACGACCACGGCCGCGTACAGGGAGTCGGAGCGACGGATGATGCGCAGGCAGCACCAGCCGACCACGGCGAACAGGAGTATCACCAGCAGGGTTCCCACCAGTCCGAACTCCTCCCCGAGGACGGCGAAGATGTAGTCGGAGTCCGCCTGAGTCAGGTAGCCCCACTTCTGCCGGGAGGAGCCGGGACCCACCCCCCACCAGCCTCCGGTACCCAGGGCGTAGCGCCCGTGCAGGGGCTGGTAGCCGACGTCGAGGGGGTCGTAGCGCTCCGGATGCAGCCAGGCGAGGATGCGGGCGCGGCGGTTGGCGGACAGCATGGAGGCGCCCGCGAAGCCGACCATGCCCACCAGCCCCAGGGCGGCGAACCAGCGCCAGCCGAGTCCCCCCAGCCACAGGGCGCCGGCAACTAGGGCCGTCAGCACGATCACGGTGCCCAGGTCGCCACCGGCCATGACCAGGCCAATGCCGATGCCGGCGGGCAGCAGGATCCAGCCGCCAAAGCGCGCGAACTTGGGCCAGCTGTTCACGCCCCCCAGGAAGGCGTCCCGCCGGGCGGAGACCGTGGCGCCCAGGTACAGGCACAGCCCCAGCTTGATGAACTCCGAGGGCTGGGCGGTGCCCAGGCCGGCGGGCAGGGCGATCCAGTTCCGGTTCCCGTACACGTCGATGCCGATGCCGGGCACGAACACCAGCAGTTGCAGCGCGAAGGCTAGCAGCAGCGCGGGCCAGGCCAGGCGCTTGAGTGCCCGCAGCGGCAGCCGGGAGAGCACCACCATGCCCACCAGGCCGACGGCGGCGAACGCCAGGTATTTGGTGAAGGCGGTGAAGGCGTTGCCGCCCTCGGCGGCGGTGGTGACCGACTGCACCGAGAAGACCATGATGAGTCCGAACGCGAGCAGAGCCAGCGTGGCGATGAGCAGGGCGTAGTAGCTCAGGGTGCTGCCCTCGCCCTTGACCGGGCCGTCCTTGCCCCGCAGGCGGCGCCGGCGATCGGACCCACGGCGGCGGGGGGTGGGCTTGTCGGCGGCCATGTCAGTGCCGAACCTCGCCGTCGGCGGCCCGGGCGGCGGCCTGGGCGAACAGGTCACCGCGCTGGGCGTAGGAGTCGAACTGGTCCCAGGAGGCGCAGGCGGGCGCAAGCATGACGGTGTCGCCCGGGCGGGCCAGGGCGGCGGCCGCGGCCACCGCGGCGTCGGTGACGTCCTGGGGGTTCCCGTCCGGGATCGTGGTCACGGGCAGGCCCGGAGCCTGGCGGGCCAACGCCCCCGCCACGGCGCGCTGGTCCCGACCGATCACGACGGCGCCGCGCAGGTGCGGACGGACCGCGCGCACGAGCTCGTCGAAGCTGGCGCCCTTGGTGTCACCACCGACGATCCACACGCCGGTGCCGGGCGGCAGGGCGGTCAGGGCGGCCTGGGCGGAGTGGGGGTTGGTGGCCTTGGAGTCGTCGATCCAGGTAACGCCACCGGCCTCGGCGACGGTGACGATGCGGTGAGCGCCCGGCTGGTAGGCGCGCAGGCCGCGGGCGATTGCGGTCGGGTCGGCGGCGACGGCGTCGGTGGCCAGGGCCAGGGCGGCGGCGGCCAGGGCGTCGGCGACGACGTGGGCGGGCAGGCGGGTGGCGTCGCCGCCGGGGGCCAGGTGGGCCAGGTCGTCCAGGGTGGCGAGCTGGGCCCCGCTGCGGCGCCGGTCGGGGTGGTAGGCGCGGTCTATGAGCAGGTCCTCCACGCAGCCGATCTGCCCGAGGGCGGGGATGGCGGTGGTGAAGCCGATGGCGCGGCAGCCCTCGGCCACATCGGCGTCCTCCACCATGGTCAGGGTGGCGGCGTCGGCGGTGTTGTAGACGGCGGCCCGGCGGGTGCGGGCGTAGACGCGGGCCTTGTCTGCCCGGTAGGCGTCCAGGGAGCCGTGCCAGTCCAGGTGGTCGGGGGCGAGGTTGAGGCAGGCCGCGGCCAGCGGCCTGAGGGTGTGGGTGGAGTGCAGCTGGAAGCTCGACAGTTCCACGGCCAGGGCGTCCGCCCTCCCGGCGGCGACGGTGGTGATGACGGGGTCGCCGATATTGCCGACCGCGGACGCGTTCAAGCCGGCGGCCGTAAGGATCTGCGCGAGCATGCCGACGGTGGTGGTCTTGCCGTCGGTGCCGGTGACGGCCAGCCAGGGCACGTCGGGGCGGGCGGAGGCGCGCTGGAGGCGCCAGGCCAGCTCAATCTCGCTCCAGGTCTCGATGTGGGCGGCGCGGGCGGCGGCCAGGACGGGGCCGGTGGCGGGCACACCCGGTGAGACCACCAGCAGGCGCAGGTCGGAGTCCGCGACGGCGGCGGCGATGTGCGCGTCGTCGCCGGCGGTGGCGCCGGCCAGGCCGGCGGCCGTGTCGGCACCGAGCGCATCCGGCAGGGCGTCGATGGCGCCGGGGCGGGAGTCGAATACGGACACGCGGGCGCCCAGGCCGGTCAGTACGTCGACGACGGCGAGTCCGGTGCGGCCGAGCCCGACCACGCCCACGCGCGCCCCGGCGAGTGCCGCGACCCCGGTGCTGCTGGAGATGTCTGCTTGCATGACCTCTGCTTCACGTTTCGGCTACTTGGGCCGCGGGCTGGCCGCGGCGGCGGGCGCACGGCAGGTTTTCAGGACACCAGGTATTCGGCGTAGAACAGGCCCAGGCCGAGTACCACGAACACGCCGGTGACGATCCAGAAGCGGATCACCACGTTGACCTCGGTCCAGCCGCCCAGCTCGAAGTGGTGGTGCAGCGGGGCCATGCGGAACACGCGTTTGCCCGTGGACTTGAAGGAGACCACCTGGACGATGTCGCTGACGACCTCGGCCACGAACAGTCCGCCGATGAGCACCGCCAGGAACTCCGTGCGGGTGAGGATGGACAGCCCGGCCACGGCGCCGCCCAGCGCGAGGGAACCGGTGTCGCCCATGAAGATCTTCGCCGGCGAGGCGTTCCACCACAGGAAGCCGAAGCAGGCGCCCATGAGTCCGGCGGCGATCATGGCCATGTCACGCGGGTCCCGGGTCTGATAGCACAGGGTGGCGACCACGTCGCCGTGCCCGTAGGTGCAGGACTGGTTGGTCTGCCACACGCCAATGAGGGTGTAGGCGGCGAACACCATGGCGGAGGAGCCGGCGGCCAGGCCGTCCAGCCCGTCGGTGAGGTTGACGGCGTTGGACCAGGCGGTGATCAGGAAGTTCGACCAGATGGTGAACAGGATGATGCCGCCGACGGCGCCGGCGAAGGCGAGATCCAGATTCGAGTCGCGGGCGAAGGAAATGCGCGTGGAGGCGGGGGTGAGCCCGTTGCGGTTGGCGAAGTTCAGGGCGGCTACCGAGAAGGTGATGCCGATGAAGGCCTGGCCGAGAATCTTCTGCCAGGGGCTCAGGCCCAGGGAGCGCTGCTTGGAGATCTTGGCGAAGTCGTCCAGGAAGCCGATCAGTCCCAGCCCCACGATCAGGAACAGCAGCAGCACACCGCTCGCGCGCGGCGTGCGCAGTTCACTGAGGTTGGCCGCCGCGTAGCCGAGCACGGTGGCGATGATGATGACCAGTCCCCCCATGGTGGGGGTGCCGCGCTTGGTGAAGTGGCCCTGTGGGCCGTCCTGCCGGATGAACTGCCCGTACTCGCGCTTGTGCAGGAAGCGGATGAGCACGGGGGTGCCGAACAGGGTGATCAGCAGGCCGACCGCCGCGGACACGAGGATTGCTGTCATTGGGCGTGCATCTCCTTGAGACTGTCTCGGAGGTGGTCGGCCAGGCGCCACGCGCCCGACCCGTTGGATCCCTTTACCAGGACGGCGTCGCCGTCGCGCAGCGGGCCGTCGGGGGCATCCAGGGCCGCCTGGGCGGCATCGGCGTCGGGCATCTCCAGCACCGTTACGCCTGCGGCTCGGGCGGATACCGCGGCCGGCGCGGCGCCGGCGCCGACGGTGATCAGCAGGCCGACACCGGCCTGGGCGGCCAGCTGTCCGGTGCGGACGTGGTCGGCCACGGACGCGGCCCCCAGCTCCAGCATCTCGGAGATGATGGCGACTCGCCGGCGGCCGCCGGCCAACGTGGCCAGGGAGTCGAAGGCGGACGTCATGGAATCGATGTTGGCGTTGTACGCGTCGTCGATCAGCAGCACGTCCCGCCCCAGGTGGTTCACGTCCATGCGGTGGGGACTCTCCAGGCGGGCGGCGCCGAGGTCGGCGGCGACTGCGGCCGGGTCGGCGCCGGCGGCCACGGCCAGGCCGGCGGCGGCCAGGGCGTTGGCCACGTTGTGGGCGCCGGGGACGGCCAGGCGGACGCGGCGGGGGGCGATCCCCGGCAGGTGCAGCTCGAAGCCGGCGTGGGCATCCGCGTCCAATTCAACCGCGGTGGCGCGGATATCCGCCTCGGGGGCGCCGGCGGCGGAGAAGGTGAGCACCGCGGGGGCGAGCTCGGCCATGGCGGCGGCGCGGGCGTCGTCGTGGTTGAGCACGGCGGTGCCGGTGGGCAAAAGCCCGCGCACGATCTCCGCCTTGGCGCGGGCCACGCCGTCGATCGAGCCGAAGCCCTCCATGTGGGCGTGACCGACCATGAGCACGGCGGCGGCGTCCAGCGGCGCGATGTCGGTCAGGTAGGTGATGTGACCGGGTCCGGAGGCGCCCATCTCCAACACCAGGTAGCGGGTGTCGGCGTCGGCCTCCAGGACGGTGAGCGGCAGGCCGATCTCATTGTTGAAGGAGGCGATCGGGGCGACGGTGGGGCCCTGGGCGGCGAGCAGCTGCCGGGTCAGGTCCTTGGTGGTGGTCTTGCCGACCGAGCCGGTGACGGCCACGACGGTCAGCGCCTGGCCGCGCTGCACGGCCCGGTGGCGCAGGTCGGCCAGGTGCCCGCGGGCCAGTGCCCCGAGCGCGGTCACCGTGTCCGGAACCGCGATCAGCGGCAGGCGGGCACCGGCATCGGCCAGGGCGGCACGGGCGGCGTCCACGTCGCTGACGAGTGCGGCGGCGGCCCCGGCGACGGCTGCGGTGCCGACGTGGGCGTGCCCGTCGGTGCGCTCACCGGCGAGGGCGACGAACAGGGTGCCGGGCGCGGCCCGGCGGGAGTCCGTCACCACCGCGGACACGGTCGCCCCCGGTGCGGGAACGGCCTCGGCGTCCACCAGGGTGCCGCCGGTGAGGGCGACAACCTCGGTCAGGGGGCGGTCAATCATGCGGGCTCTCCCCACTTGTCCAGGACCGCCTCGCGCATGACGGGCGCGTCGTTGTAGCGGATGAACTCGTCGGCGATCTCCAGGAAGGGCTCATGCCCCTTGCCGGTGACGATGACGGTGTCCTGGGGGCCGCACAGCTCGACTCCGCGGCGCACGGCGTCACCCCGCCAGGTGGTGATCTCCTCCACGTCGTGCAGGTCGGGACGAACCTTGCGCACGCCGGCGAGGATCGCGTCGCGGATGGACTGCGGGTCCTCGCTGCGGGGGTTCTCGTCGGTGACCACCAGCACGTCGGCGAGCCGGGCGCAGACCTCCCCGAGCATGGGCCGCTTGCCGCGGTCGCGGTCGCCGTCGGAGCCGAAGACCACGATCAGGCGGCCGGGGGTGATCTGGCGGACGGCCCGGAGGGTCAGCTCCATGGCGTCGGGGGTATGGGCGAAGTCGACGATGCAGGTGCCGCGCACGCCGTCGCGCTGGCTGATGCGCTGCATACGGCCGGGGATGTTGTGGGCGGTGGCCAGCGCGGCCACGGCGGTCTCGGCCGGGACGCCGGCGCGGATGGCCATCACCAGGGCGAGCGCGGCGTTTTGGACGTTGACGAGGCCGGGCAGGGGGCAGGAGGCGGCGATGGCCTGCCCGTCCGGGCCGTGCAGAGTGAAGGTGGTGGCGGAGTCGGTCATGGAGACCGCCGCGTCGCTGACCCACCAGTCGGCGCCGGCGGCATCCCGCCCCCCGGGGGCGGCGTAAGCGCGCACCCGGTCGACCGGGACCTGCCCGGCGACGGCGATGCGCTCGGCCAGCTGGGCGCCCCACTCGTCGTCGACGCAGATCACGGCGCGGCGGGCGTGCTCGGGCGTGAACAGCCGTGCCTTGGCGTCCAGGTACTCCGGCATGGTCTTGTGGAAGTCCAGGTGGTCGCGCTGCAGGTTGGTGAAACCGGCGACATCCACCACCATCCCGTCCAGGCGGTGCAGCACGATGGCGTGGCTGGAGGCCTCCAGGCTGGCGGCACCCACGCCCTCCTCCACCGCCAGGGCGAGCATGCGCTGCAGCACCGGCGCCTCCACGGTGGTGCGCGGGGACTCGACCGCGATGTCACCCACCCGCAGTTGGACGGTCCCGGCGATCATGCAGGCGCCCCAGTGAGCCGTCAGCATGGCGTCGAGGAAGTAGGAGGTGGTGGTCTTGCCATTCGTACCGGTGACCGCGGTGGTCAGTAGCCGCTCCGCCGGGTGGTGGTAGACGGCGGCGGCGAGCGGGCCGACGACGGCGCGCGGATCGGGGTGGGTGAGCACGGGGGTGCCGGGGCAGTTGGCGTGCACCATGGCCGCGCCGTCCGGGTCGGTCAGGACGGCCACGGCTCCGGCGGCAACGGCCTCGGGGGCGTAGGCGGCCCCGTGGGTCTTGAATCCGGGCAGGGCGGTGAACAGTTCGCCGGCGACCACGTCACCGGAGTCGACGCTGACGCCGCTGACCTCCAGTCCCTCCACGGCGTCGACGACGCCGTCCTCACGCCGGGCGGGGGTCAGCGCGAAGTCCCGGGCGAGGTCGCTCAGGGGCGTGGGCGCGCACCGGTGTGGGCGCAGCCGTGCGGCCGACTCGTAGGCGTGGTTGCTCATAGGTCCCCAATCTATCGTGGCAGGACGGTCGCAGCCGCCAGGCGCGGGGCGGCGGCTGCCAGGACGAGGGTACTCATCCTTCCTCGTCTGCGCTTTCGGACTGTGCGGCCTCGACTGCCGCGTCCGTCTCGGCGGCGGCCTGGGCGGCGATGACGCTGGGGTCCGGGGCGATCCCCAGGGAGTGCATCGCAGCCAGGGCGACCTTGCGGAACACGGGGGCGGACACGGTGCCGCCGTAGGTGTCGCGGGGGCGGTAAACGATGACGGCGACCGCGATGGCCGGGTCGCGTGCGGGCGTGAAGCCGACGAAGGAGGCGACCGTGCCGTCCTCGGTGAGGATCTCGGTGGTACCGGTCTTGCCGGCCACCAGGTAGCCGTCGATGGAGGCGGCTTCGGCGGTGCCGCCGTCCTGGGTGACGCCGATGAGCATCTCGGTGAGCGCCTCGGCGGTGGCCTCGCTGATGACCCGCTCCCCCGCGGGGATCTCCTGGGGGGTCTCGTTGCCGTCGGCGTCGATCCAGGCGTCCACGACGCGCGGGGGTACCCGCATGCCCTTGTTGGCCACGGTGGCGAGCACCTGGGCGGCCTGCAGGGCGGTGCCGGCGATGCCCTGGCCGAACATGGTGGTGTAGCGGGTGCGGTCGTCCCAGTCGGCGGCCGCGGCGACCATGCCGGCGGACTCGGCGGGCATCTCGATGCCGGTCAGCGCACCGAAGCCGAAGCGCTTGAGGTAGTCGTGGCGCACGGCGTCGTCGAGCTGCTCGCCGATCTGGACGGTGCCGACGTTGGAGGATTCGGCCAGCACTCCGGCGGAGGTGAGGGTCTGCGTCTCGTGGTAGTGGGAGTCGTGGAAGGACTGCCCGTTGGCGGCGGTCCAGTTGTAGGGAACCGTCCAGGTGTCCTCCGGGGTCATGGTGCCCTCCTCGAGCGCTGCCGCGAAGGTGATTACCTTGCCGACGCTGCCGGGCTCGAAGATGGCCTGGACGGAGCGCGCGTTGCGGGACGACTCCGGCGTCTCCGACGGCTTGGCGGGGTTGACGGCGTCGGAGTCGGCGAGCACGAGCAGCTTGCCGGTGGCCGGTTCCATCACCACCACACAGCCCCAGTCGGCGCCCTGGGCGTCGACGACCTCGTCGATGGCCTCCTGGGCCACGGCCTGCAGGTCGGGGTTGATGGTCATGCGCACGCTGTCGCCCGCGACGGCCGGCACCTCTTTCTGCTCGCCGGTGGGGATGATGGCGCCCGACTTGCCGACCTCCACCCGTCCCTGGCCATCGACGCCGGTCAGGACGTCGTTCTGCGTCAGTTCCAGGCCGGCGGAGCCGATGAGCGTGCGCCCGGTCCCCTCGTAGGTGTAGCCCAGGACGTTCCCGGCCACCGAGCCGGCCGGGTAGGTGCGCCGGGTGCGCTGGTCCGGTTCCACGCCGGGGATCGCCAGGGCGTTGACACGCCGCCAGGTGTCCGGGGCGACGGCCTCGGCGACGACGACGTAGGTGGACTCCCCCACCATCTTGGCGCCGAGCTCCTGGGCGTCCACGCCCAGAATCTCGGCCATCTGCTCGGCGGCGGCGGCGGCCCCGTGACCGACGACGACGCTGCGGACCTCCCCGGTGGCGGGGTCGGTGCGTTCTTCACTGCGCTCGTACTGGGCGACCTTGACCTGGTTGACGCCGATGTCGTAGGAGACGGCGGAGGAGGCCAGCACCGTGCCATCGCGGCCGAGGATGTCGCCGCGTGGCGCCCGGTTGGTCCAGGCGACGGTGCGCTCGTCCTTCGCCTTGGTGGCGAGGTCGGCCCCCTCCACCACCTGCAGCCAGGCGGTTCTGCCCGCCAGGGCGCCGAATCCTGCCAACCCCATGAGTTGCAGCACGCGGCGTCGGCTCGGGTTGACCGGGTTCACTGGGCGTCGTCCGCCTCGGCGGCGCTGCCGCCCGCCAGGGTGGAGTCCGCCAGGTCGACGACACCGGGGGCGGCGGCCGGAACCATGCCCAGCTCCGCGGCTCGAGCGGCCAGCGTGTCGGCGGCGGAGGCCTCTTGCACGTCGGCCCGCACGGTCTCGATGTGGTCGTTGAGCACGTTCAACTCCACCTGCGCCGTCTTCATCTTGTAGGCCGTGTCCGCCATGCGCGCGTTCAGCAGCATGCTGGAGACCAGCGCACAGGCGAGTATGCCGATGACCAGGACCAGGAAGGGCAGGGTGCGCCGGGAGGGGACAACGCCGCGCACCACGCGCAGTTCCGGCCGCGCGGAGCTCTCGCCCACCGGGCGCGAGGCGGGGCGGCGCGCGGCCCGAGCGGTCGCGCCGTCGGTGAGCGCACGCCAGGACGGATTGGCCGCGGCGCTGCGTTGAGCGTTGACAGTGGTCATCGGCGGTTCCTTCCTCGAGTCTTTGCGGCGGTAGTGGAGTCGGCGGGGTAAGGGGCGGGGGCCTCGGCGACGGGCCGGATGCGGGTGGCGGCCCGCAGGCGCACCGAGGCGCTGCGCGAATTGGCGTCCCGCTCGGCGGCATCCGCTTGCTCGGCGCCGCGAGTGACCAGCTCCAGGTAGGGTTCCAGTCCCTCCGGGACGACGGGCAGGTCGGCGGGCGCACCAGGGGAGGCGCCGGCGGCCAGGGCCTGTTTGACGATGCGGTCCTCCAGGCTCTGGTAGGACTCGACGACGATGCGCCCGCCCACCCGCAGCGAGTTGAGGGCTCGCGGCAGGGCGCGCTGCAGCAGCTCAAGTTCACCGTTGACGGCGATGCGCAGCGCCTGAAAGGTGCGTTTGGCGGGGTTCCCGCCCCGGCGGCGCGCGGCGGCGGGAATGGCCTCACGTACCAGCTCGGTCAGCTCGGCCGTGGTGGTGACGGGCCGGCCGGCGCGGCGGCGGCGCACGATGGCGGCCGCGATGCGCGGGGCGAAGCGTTCCTCGCCGTAGGTGCGCAGGATGCGGGTCAACTCGCGCTCGTCGGCGCCGTCGAGCAGCTCCTGAGCGGTGCGTCCACCGGTCTGGTCCATGCGCATGTCCAGTGGGGCGGGCTGGGCGTAGGAGAAGCCGCGGTCGGCGTCGTCGAGCTGGAGGGAGGAGACCCCCAGGTCCATGAGGATGGCGTCGACGGTGCGGTCGGGACGGCGGGAGGCGTCGCGGGCAACGGCGTCGACGGCGTCGTAGGTGGCCTGCACCGCGCGGAAGCGGTCCCCGAAGCGGGCCAGGCGGGCGCCGGCCAGGGCGATGGCCTGGGGATCGCGGTCGATGCCGACCACGGTGAGGTCGGTGAAGCGCTCGAGGGCGGCCTCGGTGTGTCCGCCCATGCCGAGCGTGCAATCGATCATGACGGGTGCGGCGACTTCCAGGGCCGGGGCGAGCAGGTCCAGACAGCGCTCCAGGAGGACGGGCGTGTGGCGGCCGGCGGCGTCGGCGGGGGCCGGCTGCGCGACAGCCGGCGTTTGCGCGGCGGGGGCGTCGCTCACGGGTGTCCTCCTCTCCTGGTTCGGATTGCCACGACGTCGGCATTGCGACGTGCGGGGTACTCGGGTGCTGTTGGGCGTGGGGGCCGCCGGTGGCGCCGCTCTGCCAGGACTCCTCCCGCGGGTTCCGGCGCCGGGGAAGAGGCGTCGGACGCTGCGGCGGGCGGAGACCTCACGGAACGGAACCGTTGCCGGTGGACTTCCGGGGGTTTGGGGCGGCTGGGGCCCATGCCTGACGGCGTTATGCAGTTGTACGGCCGAAGTGTTCGGGGCGGGTCAGAAGAACCCGGGGATGATCTCCTCGGCGGTGTCGGCGAAGACCTGCTCCTGTGCGGCCAGGTAGGTCTCCCAGGCCTTCGCGTCCCAGATCTCCACACGTGCGCCGGCGCCGATGACCGCGAGATCGCGGCCCAGCCCGGCGTAGGCGCGCAGCGGCGCGGGGATGGTGATGCGCCCCTGCTTGTCGGGGATCTGCGAGTCGGCGCCGGAGAGCATGACGCGGACGTAATCGCGCGCCTGTTTCTGCGCCAGGGGGGCCTCGCGCAGTTGGGCGTACATGCGCTCGAACTCGGCGGAGGTGAAGGCGTAGATGCAGTGCTCCTGGCCGCGGGTGAGGATCACACCGCCGGCGAGCTCCTCACGGAACTTCGCCGGAAGGATGAGCCGGCCCTTCTCATCGAGGCGGGGAGCGTGGGTACCCAAGAACATGCGGACCTCACTCCTCTCCCCTCGACGATCCAACGTGCCCCACATTACTCCACTTCGCTCCCCTTTCTTCCACTCTGAGGTCGCAAACTGGGGTCATGATCGCGTCGAGGCGGCCAACGGGACGGAGTTTTCCCCGGAATCACGGGCTCATACTGAGGTGGTTGAAAGTGGAGGGAAAGGGGCGCGCGGGACGGCATGGGCGTGGCGAGGTCGACCGACGTCGGGCCGCGGACAGCAGCGCGAGCAGGGACGGCGGGGATGGCGACACCGGGGAGGCCACCCGTCGGCCGAGATCGGATAACGGGACCAGGCCGGGGAAAACGGAGGCGCCGGCGGTGGCGGTGCCGGTGTGTGGCGGACGCCCGGCACCCCCGCCCGGAACCACCCGTGGAGGAAAGTGGAGGGACGTCCGACGGACGCCCCGCACCCGCCCGGGCGGGTTGCGTTTCAGCCAATGGAGACCTTAGGTAGTGGCGCTGCTCACGACTTCGCGGTGAACTGACACAGTGTCAGCGTCGACATCCGAGGAGCCAGCCATGCTCACCGCCAACAGCCCCACTACCTCGACCACCAACCAAACCACCGCACCGGACACCGCCTACCCCCACCTCCTGTCGCCCCTGACGATCGCCGGTCATGTCCTGCGCAACCGCGTCCTCATGCCGCCCATGGGCACCGAGATGTGCACCGAGGACGGACTGTCCACCCCGCGCGAGGCCGCCTATTACGGGGCGCGCGCCGTGGGCGGCACCGCCGTCGTCATGACCGGCATCAACTTCGTCCAGTCCGAGCTTGAGCCCATCCACAAGGGCCTGGCCCGGGTCGATTCCGACGACTGCATCCCGGGCCTGCGCGGTATCGCCGAGGCCGTCCACGCCGGCGGGGGCCTCGCCGCACTGCAACTCACCCCTGGCCTGGGCCGCAACAACCAGTACTACGACGAGCTCGGGATGGAGCCGGTCTCGTCCTCGGACAACACCTATTTCTTCGACCCGTCCCGCCGCTGCCGCCCCCTGACGACCGAGGAGATCCGCCTCATCGTCCAGCGCGTGGGTGAGGCGGCACGCCGCGGCGCCGAAGCCGGCTTCGACGCCATCGACCTGCACGGGCACACCGGCTATCTCGTCGACCAGTTCATGAGCGCGCTGTGGAACCGCCGCACGGACGAGTACGGCGGCTCGCCAGAGAACCGCGCCCGCTTCGCCGTGGAGTGCCTGCGCGCCATCAAGGACAACGCCCCCGACTGCATCGTCTCCTTCCGCATCTCGGTCAACCACCGATTCGAGGGCGGGCGCACCTGGGAGGAGACCCAGGCGCTCGTCCAAGCCCTCGAGGCCGGCGGGCTCGACATGATCCTGTGCGACGACGGCTCCTACGAGGCCATGGACTACGTCTTTCCGCCGTACTACCTCGGCGACGCCCCGATGTGGGAGGCCGCCGCCAGGGTCAAGGAGGTCGTCTCCATTCCCGTGGCCGCCTGCGGCTCCCTCACCCCCGAGATCGGCGAGCGGCTCATCGCCGAGGGCAGCGCCGACCTCGTTGCCCTGGGGCGCCCGCTCATCGCCGACCCCGACCTCGTCGTCAAGCTCGAGCAGGGCCGCCGGGCCGACGTCCGCCCCTGCATCCGCTGCAACCAGATGTGCACCGGCAATGCCTTCTTCGGGCTGCCGGTGGCCTGCGCCGTGAACCCCGAGGCGGGTTTCGAGCTTGAGCGCGTGATCGAGCCCGGCAGCGTCACCGAGCCCAAGCGTGTCGTCGTCGTGGGCGCCGGCCCGGCGGGGCTCGAGTTCGCGCGCGTCGCCGGGCTGCGTGGGCACCGCGTCGAGATCTACGAGAAGGGCGACCGGATCGGCGGTGTCCTCCTGCCGGCGGCGACCCCCGACTTCAAGCGGGAGCTGTTCCGCATGATCGGCTGGTGGGAGCGCCAGCTCGAGCAGATCCCGACGGTGAGTATCCACCTGGGCCACGAAGTCACGGTCGAGGATGAGGTCCTCACCGGCGCCGACGTCCTCGTCCTCGCCAACGGCTCGCACCCCTTCGTACCCGAATCGGTCGCCGTCGCCCCCGGGGCGCGCCCCGTCGACGTCCTCGCCTTCCACCGCGGGGCGCCCCTGGGCCAGCGCGTCGTCGTGTGCGGTGGTGGCCTATCGGGCGCCGACGCGGCCCTCGAGATCGCCCAAAAGGGCCACGCGGTCGTCATCCTCGAGATGGTCGAGGAGATCGCCGGGGACATGCTGATGCTCAACCGGATCTCGCTGCTGCGCGAGCTCGAGGCGCACGGGGTCGAGATCCGCACCCGCACCCTCGTCAAGGAGATCACCCCCGAGGGCGTGCGCGTCACCGGCACCGAGGGCGCCGAGGAGCTCGTCGAGGCCGACACCGTCATCACGGCCTTCGGGCTCAAGCCCGCCACGGGCGTGGGCGATGCTCTCGCCGCGGCCGTCCCCGGCGCCGAGGTCATCCGGGTCGGCGACTGCGTCAAACCGCGCAAGGTCGGCGATGCCATCAACGACGCCTACGTCGCCGCGCTCGCCCTCTGAGACGCGAGCGACGGCGGGGCCGCACCCTCCTGCGGGAGGTGCGGCCCCGCCGTAATGCGCCCGGGGTGGTCAGTTCTGGCCGTCGCGGCGGCGATCCCACCGCTCTGACTGGCGCTCCATGAAGGAGGAGCGCTTCGCGTTGCCGACGCCGGCCGCGGTCGCCTTGGAGCTTGGGCGGAAGAGCATGAGCGTGACCCCCCACACGGCTAGGGCGAATCCGAGCACGCCCAGCAGGATGGACACGACGCTGCTGCTGCCGGCGGCCACGCCGCCGATCACGACGGCAAGGCCGAGCAGGAGCAGCGCGGCCCCAGCGCCGATGCGGCGTGGTGAGGGGCGCCGCAGTGCCGTTTCGGCATGCTGCATGGTCTCGGCCAGCGACGGGTCCTCGTCGTTGAGTTGTTCCTCAAGGTCGCGCAGCACCTGCTGCTCGCGTTCCGACAATGCCATGGCACGCCTCCCTTCCGGTTGTGGGCTCACATGGACGGCCGGAGGGTCGTCTCGGCCAACCCGCCTGAACAACATCCAGGATAGGCGGTTGTCGTCACAGGATGAAAACCAGCCCGTCCCATTGCCCAGAAAACAACGTACGACGCGGGGTTCTTCCCGAATCGCGGGCGCCCGACCCCCGCCCGGACGGCGGCGGATGGGCGCCGCGAAACACGTGCGCCGCGGCCGCCTCAGTGCGCAGGACGGTCGGGCTGATCGGGCTCCCGGGGGCGGGACAGCAGGCTGGCGGGGGCGAGGGCGGCGCTGCCCCAACGCTCGCGTACGGCGTCGGCGGCGCGCTCGGGGGCGCCGCGGCGCGGATCATCGTCCAGGAGCAACTGAACGCCGTCGTCGGCGCGGGCCAGGCCCTCCACCCGCACCCCGAGCAGCCGGAAGCCGCCGCCCGGGGTGGGCAGGGCGTTGAACAGCGACTCCACGACGGCGAAGATGTCGCGCGCCAGGTCGGTGGGCACCCCCAATGTGCGGGAGCGGGTGACGGTGACGAAGTCGGCGCCGCGTGCCTTCAGCACCACCACCCGGCCCCGCAGTCCGCCCGCGCGCAGCCGGGCGGCACACTGGTGAGCCTGGTCCAGCAGCACCCGGCGGGCGTGCTCACGATCGGTGATGGTGTCAAAGAAGGTGCTCTCGGTGCCGACGGACTTCTCCTCCCGCTGCGGGGTGACCGGACGCGGATCGACGCCGTGGGACAGATCGTGCAGGTGGCGGGCGGCCGCCGGGCCAAGGATGCGTTCCAGGCGGCGCACATCGGTGGCGGCCAACTGCCGCACGTCGGTGATGCCCCAGCGGGCCAGCGCCTGAGCGCTCTTCTCCCCCACTCCCCACAGGGCGCCCACCGGCAACACGTTGAGGAAGTCCTGGGTTGCCTGCGCAGGAATCAGCAGAAGCCCGTCGGGTTTGGCGTGAGCGGAGGCCAGTTTGGCCACGAACTTGGTGGAGGCGATACCGACGGAGGCGGGTACCCCCACGCGCTCGCGCACCTGGCGTCGAATCCAATGCCCAATGGTCACCGGAGAGCCCATGCGGCGACGGGCGCCGGAGACGTCCAGAAACGCCTCGTCCACGCTGACGCGTTCCAGCAACGGGGTGACCTCACCGAGGATGCCCATCACCTGCTGGGAGACGGAGGAGTACACGCCGTGGCGCACCGGCAGGACCACGGCCTGGGGGCAGCGGCGCATGGCCTCGTTCATGGGCATGGCCGAGCTGACTCCGTAGGCGCGGGCCTCATAGGAGGCGGCGGAGACCACGCCGCGCCCGTCGCGGCCGCCGACGATGACGGGACGCCCGACCAGCTCGGGGTGCTCGAGCAGTTCCACCGAGGCGAAGAAGGCGTCCATGTCCACGTGCAGAATGGGGGTGGCGGAGTCGTCCTCGCCCCACAAGCGGCGGGCGCTCTCGGCCCGCGGTGCCCGGCTCATATCCGCCCTCCCCCGCGTATCCCCGCCGTGCCCCGTACCCGGGGCTGACTGGGCGACGTCTTACGCGGCCACGATAACGTGCCCCTGTGACACGCAGTCAATCCTCCGCCCGCTCCTCCAAACAGCGCCGCCGCGGCACCGACGCCGCCGTCCGCGCCGCGGCTCTGCCCACGGGGCCGGTGGAGACCTCCTGCGCGACGGCGCGCCTGGAGTTGCGGGACACCGGGGTGCTGCTGCTACTAGACGGCACCGAGTCCTCCTGGGTCGATCTGCGTAACCCCACGCACCTGGACTTTGAGTACCTCCAGCAGATGGACGCGGTCGTTTCGGCGCTGTGTGGGCGGGGTGAACCCTTGCGGGCACTGCACCTGGGCGGCGCCGGCTGTGCCCTGGCCCGCGCCTGGGATGCCGCCCGGCCGGGCTCGACCCAGTTGGCGGTGGAGATTGACGCTGTGCTGGCCCGCAAGGTGCGCGAATGGTTCGACTTGCCGCGCGCGCCGCGGCTGCGCATCCGCGTGGGCGACGCCGCCCAGGTGGTGGGCACGCTACATGCCGAGGCGTGGGACGTGGTGGTGCGCGACGTGTTCGCGGGCGGCATGGTTCCCGGCGCCTGCCGGGGGCGCGAGTTCCTGGCCGAATGCCGCCGGCTGCTGGCGCCCGGCGGACTGTACCTGGCCAATACCGTTTGCCCGCCGCGCGACGTGGTGGCGGCCGAGCTGGCGCACCTGTGCGCCGTGTTCGGCGGGGTGCTGGTGGTGGGTGACCCGGCCGTGGTGCGGGGCCGGCGCCGCGGCAACCTGGTGCTGGTGGCCCGCGCACAGCCGTTCACGCCGCCGGAGCTGGACGCCGTGGAGCGGGCGGTGCGGCGCCTGCCGCTGCCGGTGCGCACCTGGCGGCCGAACGACCAGGCGCTGCCCCACCCCAGTTAAGGGGGGCCGAGAGCCCGCCCGCGGGGCAGCCCGGGACGGTACCGGCCGCGAGCGCGGCTCGGGCCGCGCTAGTGCTGGAGACCGTCGCCGGAGGTGTTTTCGTTCGCCTCCAGGAAGGCCTCCAGGCGGGCGCCGATCTCGTCCGCGCTGGGCAGGTCGAGCGTGGGGGTGCCTTCGAAGCCCAAGTCCTCGGCCTGCTGCAGCATGGCGTCGTACTGGGCCTCGAGCGCCGAGACGACGGCGCTGACCTCGGGCTGCTGGGCGGCCTCCGCGTCGATCTCGGCGCGGTTGACGTTGGCGGCCGCCTCCAGGTCGCCCAGGGGCAGGGCCAGGCCGGTGTTTTCAGCCACCGCGCGCAGCAGCGCGGCGGCACCCTGCGGGAAGTCGTCGCGGGCGATGTAGTGGGGAATGGAGGCGGACAGGCCGCGGGAGTCGATGCCGACCTCGCCCAGGCGCAACTCCAGGAAGGCGCCCATGGAACCGGGCAGTTCGACCCGGCCGAACACCTCCGTCTGCGAGTTGAGCTTGTCCGGCTGCGAACCGTGGGCGTGCACGTAGGTGGGGCGGGTGTGCGGGATCGCCATGGGGATGCCGCTGATGCCGACGGCCTGGCTCACCCCCATGGACACGGCCAGGTGGATTACGGCGTCGGCGAACTCCTGCCAGCGGTAATCGGGTTCCGAGCCGTGCAGCAGCAGCAGGTCTTCGCCGTCGTCGTCCTGCAGCAGGTCCAGGACCAGCTCGGGCATGGCGGCGTCGCTGTAAGTGTTGTGGTCGAAGGTCATCACCGGCCGACGGGCCCGGTAGTCGAGCAGGGAGTCGATGTCAAAGGTGGCCACGCGGGTGTGGGGCAGGGTCATCACCAGCTGGTCCACGGCCAGCGATCCGGCGTGGCCGGCGTCCATGGCTCCGTCGAAGTAGTGCAGGAGCACGCGCGGCGAGACTGGCTCACCCGCTGGGTGCTCCACGGTGTATAGCTGTCGCATCGCTCCTCCTCTCGCGCCTTCAGCGCTCGTATTCATGCAGGCGCATCTCGCACGTGGCCCGCTGCGGGCCGCGCGGACGGCCATGCGTCGGCTGGTGCAACACCGGGAGGGCGGCCTGTGTTCCCGTCCGGTGGGCTCCGGCGTAAGCCACGAAGCGGATTCCCCCGCCATCCCCGAAACCGGCGGTCCCCTACGCGTCCCCTCCGGGCGAACAAGATGACGCGTAGCTGGCGAGGCGGGTCGCCGGGGAGATAATGGACGATCCCCGTCGGCTCGGGTGCCGCCTCGTGCGGAGGCCTTGCGCCGACCACCACCGTACACGACTACTTCTTCTCCGCCGCCGCCGTCGGGCCCTGGCCCGCACCGGTGAGGGCCCAACGCCTAGCGAGGTCATGTGAGCCAGCATCATCCCTGCCCCGAACCGGCCGAGGCCACCGAGTCGGACGACCAGCGTCCGACCATGGCGTCCGCCCGTGACCGCGAGATCGCAGCGGAGCAGGAGGTGGTGGATCTGGCTTACAGCGAACTGGACCGGCAGCTGGGCGCGGCCCGCCGCTCACTGACGGCCACGCAGGCGCGGGGCGCCTCGGGGACGCACCAGTCGCGCGGTGAGCGGGACGCCTACGCGGTGCACTACTCCGACCTGATCGCCTCCCTGGAGGGGGTGGAGGACCGGCTGGTCTTCGGACGCATGGATATGGCGCAGCCGATTGCTGATAGTGCCGACGACCCCGCCCCCGCCGCCCCGGATGGGGATGGCGACGTGACCGCGGCGGGCCTGCGCCACTACGTGGGGCGTATCGGCCTGCAGGATGTCCGCCACCGCGAGGTGGTGCTGGACTGGCGCGCTCCCCTGTCGCGGGCCTTCTACCAGGCCACTGCCTCCGCCCCGATGGGATTGGTGCGGCGGCGGCACATCGACACGCGTGCGCGCCGCGTGATCGGTCTGGAGGATGAGCTGATCGACGTGACCGCGGCGGGCGGGCCTGCCGCACTGGCCGCGGCCGACCCCGAGGCCGCGCAGACGCATATGGCCATTGACGGGCTGCAGGGTGAGGGCGCGTTGATCGCGGCCATGTCCGCGGCCCGTGACGGGCGCATGGGCGACATCGTCGCCACGATCCAGGCCGAGCAGGACCGGGTGGTGACCGGTGACGGCAAGGGCGTGCTGGTGGTGCAGGGTGGTCCCGGCACCGGTAAAACGGCGGTGGCCCTGCACCGGGTCGCCTACCTCTTCTACGCCGAACGCGAGCGCCTGGAACGCTCCGGGGTGCTGCTGGTGGGCCCGTCGCGCACCTTCCTGCGCTATGTCGAGCAGGTGCTGCCTTCCCTGGGGGAAACGGGCGTGGTCTCAACCACGTTGGCGGACCTGGTGCCCGGCGTGCACGCCCGCGGCACCGAGCGGGGCGAGGTGGCCGAACTGAAGTCCCGGTCGGTGTGGACAGACATTCTGCGCCGGGCGGTGCGCGGGCTGCAGCGGGTGCCGGACGCGCCCCGCGACATCGTGGTGCAGGGCACCCACCTGCAGTTGTTGCCCGCTGACGTGCGGGAGGCGGCCGCCCGCGCCCGGCGCTCGGGCAAGCCCCACAACCTGGCGCGCGAGACCTTCGTGCTGTGGTTGCTGGAGCGCCTGACCGACCAGTTCGCCGCCGCCACCCGCCAGGACGCCACCGACGCCGACACGCGCGCCTGGATCCGGGAGGATATTCGCACCGCCCGTGACGCCCGTCGGGAGATCAACCTGTGCTGGATGCCGACGACGCCGGTCGGCCTGCTGGAGCGACTGTGGTCTCACCCGGACCTACTGGCCCGGGTGGCCCCGGAGTTGCGGCCGGCCGAGCGGCGGCTGCTGGAGCGACCGGCGGGCAGCGAATTGACGGAGGCGGACGTGCCCCTGATCGACGAACTGGCCGAGTTGCTGGGGCCCAGTGAGGACGCCGAGGCCCGCCGCGCCCGTCTGGAGGCGCGCCGCCACGAGTCGCTGGTCGCCTACGCGGCGCAGGCGATCGAGTCGCAGGAGCTCGGGGACGGCATGGTCAGCGCCGAGATGCTGGCCGACCGGGTCGAGGAGTCCGGGCCGTCCCTCACGCTGGCGGAGCGGGCACGGGCCGACCGCAGCTGGACCTACGGACATGTCGTCGTCGACGAGGCGCAGGAGCTGGGTGCCATGGCGTGGCGGGCACTGGCCCGCCGCTGCCCGGTGCGCTCCTTCACCATCGTGGGCGACCTGGCACAGTACTCCGGTCCGAGCCGCCCGGGCTCGTGGCGGCACGTGCTATCGGCTCTGGGCACGCGCCCGGCCAAGCGCCGCGGTGGGCGCGGCTCCCGGGCGCTGGCGGCGGCGACGCCGCTGCGTGAGGAGGCGCTGACAGTCTGTTACCGCACACCGGCGACGATCATGCGGGCGGCCGAGCAGGTGGCCGCGGGGCTCGGCGCGCCGGTGAACTACCCGGTGAGCTCGGTGCGCGACCTGCCCGACTGCCTCGCGGTGGACGATCTCTCCGACTCCCCCGCCGCCGGGCGGGACGAGGCGGCCAATGCCGCCTGGGGCCAGGCCCTGCGTGAGGCGGTGGCGGCGGAGTCGGTCACATTGGATGCGGCCGTGGGCAAGAGTGCCGGCCGCATCGCGGTGATCGCCCCGCAGCCGCGACAGGTCGCCGCCCTGCTGGCGCAGGATCCGGCGCTGGCGGCCGCGATGGAGGCGCCGGGCGGCGACATTCTGCGCAGTCGACTGGCGGTGATGGGGCCGCGGCTGTCGAAGGGGCTGGAGTTCGACGTGGTGGTGCTGGTGGACCCGGCGGCCATCGGGGAATCAAGCCCCGGCGACCTGTACGTGGCGATGACGCGGCCGACGCGGCGTCTGCGCGTGGTCTCCCGTCTGCCGCTTCCCGCCGGCCTGTAGCCGGCTCACGGCCAGCGCACAGGCCGGCGCGCTAGCCTGCCGACGGTCGGGCCGACAGTGAGCGTCAAACCACAGGTCGCATGCTCATCACGCACCCACACACCTACGCGACCGTAGGTTACGGTTGCGTAGGCTACGACTCCCCGCCCGGTCGCCCGCCAGGCCAGGGCGGGAGACTCGGGAAAGGGAACGATGAGCAGCTTTGACCAGGCCGCCGACGCCGGCCGCCAGGCACGCACCCGGGGCGACTCCTCCGAATACCAGCGCCCCCATTACGCCCCCGGCATCCCCAGCGTGATCGCGCCCGTCACCGAGCCGCTCTCCCGCATGCTCGACGATGCGGCCCGCCGCTTCCCGGACCGGATCGCCCTGGACTTCATGGGGCAGGCGACCACCTACCGGCAACTGAGTGACCAGGTGACGCGGGCCGCGGAGGCGCTGCGCCGCCTGGGCGTGGGCCGCGGCGACGTCGTCGGGGTGATTCTGCCCAACTGTCCCCAGCACGTCGTGATCGCCTACGCCGCCTGGCGGCTCGGGGCGATCGTCGCCGAGCACAACCCGCTGGCCCCCGCCGCCCAGATCCGCGAGCAGATTCAGATGCACCACGGCCGGGTGATCATCGCCTGGGAGAAGTCGCTGGCGCGGATCGTGCAGGCCGTCGGCTCCCTCGATCGCGCCGGCATGGCCGAGGCGCGGGTGCTGTCCGTGGACCTTTCCCGCGGGCTGCCGTGGAGCAGCCGACTGGCTCTGAAGCTCCCGGTGGCGGCCGCCCGCTCCCAACGCCACGAGCTGCGCGGCAGAGTGCCGGCCGGGGTGTCCTCCTGGGACGACCTGGTCGCCACCACCCCGCCGCTGCCCTCGGGCCACCCTCTGCCGGACGTGAACGACGTCGCCGTGCTGCTGTACACCGGCGGCACCACCGGTACCCCCAAGGCGGTCCAGCTGACTCACGCCAACGCCCGCGCCAACGCGGAGATGAGCCTGGCGTGGGCCTCCCAGACCTGCGAGGTCGGTCAGGAGACCTTCTACGCGGTGCTGCCCTTCTTCCACGCCTTCGGCTTGAGCCTGTCGCTGCTGTGTGCCGTCGGGCTGGCCGCCACCCAGGTGGTGCTGCCCAAGTTCGGGGCCGACATGGTGCTGGCCGCCTGGAAGCGGCACCCGGCCACCTTCTTCCCGGGGGTGCCGGTCATGTTCGATCGGATTGTTACCCGCGCCCGGGAGACCGGCGCCGACCTGTCCAGCTGCAAGATCGCCGTCTGCGGGGCGGCGCCGACTCCCAAGGCGGTGGCCGACGCCTGGGAGGAGGCCACCGGCGGGGTCATCATCGAGGGCTACGGCATGACGGAGACGGCACCCATCATCCTGGGCAACCCGATCTCCCCCGAGCGGCGGCCCGGCGCACTGGGCGTGCCCTACCCGTCCACCGACGTGCGCGTGGTCGACCCCGACCACCCCGAGGTGGAGGTGGAACCGGGCCAGGTAGGCGAGCTGGTGGTTCACGGCCCGCAGGTGTTCGTCGGCTATTGGGAGAACCCCGAGGAGACGGACGCCGTCATGCTGGACGGGGGCTGGCTGCGCACCGGGGATCTGGTGCGCCAGGAGGACGACGGCTTCTACGTGATGGCCGACCGCCGCAAGGAACTGATCATCTCCGGCGGCTTCAACATCTACCCCAGCGAGGTGGAGGCGGCCGTGCGCTCCATGCCGCAGGTGGAGGAGGTCGCCGTCGTCGGGCTGCCGGCAGAGGCCGGCAACGAGTCCGTGGTGGCCGCCATCCTGCCCAAGGACGGGCAGACGGTCACGCTCGACCAGGTGCGCGCCTGGGCGGAGAAGACCCTGTCCCACTACGCGCTGCCCCGCCAGGTGGCGATCCTGACGGAGATGCCGCGCTCCCAGATCGGCAAGGTGCTGCGCCGGGTGGTGCGCGAGGAACTGCTGGCCGCCCGGGAGGCGGCCGCGGGTGCGGCGGCGACGGCGGCCGCCGCCTCCCAGTCCGCCGCCACCGCCCTGGTGGAGCGCCTGGGTGAGGTCGGCCGCGGTGAGCCCGAGCAGGGCACCGGTGCCGGGGAGCAGACCCGGTGAGCGACGTGGAGGACGCCGAGCGGTACCGGCGCCCGCACTACCAGCCGAATATCCCCGCCGTCATCGACGTCCCGGAGGGCCCGCTGGGAGACCTCCTGGACACCGCCGCCGAGTTCTACGGGGACCGGGTCGCACTGGACTTCATGGGGGCGACTCTGACCTACCGTGAGCTGCTCGAGGCCTCCGAGCGCGCCGCGGGCCTGCTGCGCCGGGCGGGCGTCAAGGCCGGCGACCGGGTCGCCCTGCTCATGCCGAACTGTCCGCAGCACGTGGTGGCGATCTACGGGGCGCTGCGACTGGGGGCGATCGTCGCCGAGCACAACCCGCTCGCCCCCGCGCAGGAGATCCGCGCCCAGCTGGCCCACCACGGCGCGCGGGTGGTGATCGCCTGGGAGAAGGGCGTCGAACTGGTGCTGGATCCGGCGTCGACGGCGGCCGGCGGCACGGATCCGGGAGCCGACCCGCTGGCCGGGCGCACGGTGTTCAGCGTGGACCTGGCCGCCGCCATGCCCGCCCGGCTGCGCGCCGCTCTGCACCTGCCCGTGGCCAGGGCGCGCCAGACTCGCGCCTCCATGCGGGCCGAATCGCTGCCGGCGGGCGTGCGCTCCTGGGACCGGGAGGTGGCCCATGCGGCGCGGCTGGAGGCCTCCTGGCCGCAGCCGGGCGGGGATGACGTGGCCGTGCTGCTGCACACGGGCGGCACCACCGGCATGCCCAAGGCCGCGATGCTCACGCACAAGAACCTGCGCGCCAACGCCAACCAGGCGATCGCCTGGGTGCCGATGCTGCACGAGGGCGGGGAGACCTTCCTGGCGCTGCTGCCCTTCTTCCACGCCTTCGGGTTGACCTTCAACGTGTTCTGCGCGGTGCAGAAGGCGGCCACGCAGGTGATGCTGCCGAAGTTCTCGGTCAGCCAGGTGCTGGAGGCCCACCAGCGCCGCCCCTTCACGTTCTTCGTGGGGGTGCCGGTGATGTTCGAGCGGATCCTGCGGGGCGCCCAGAAGAAGGGCGTGTCCCTGAAGACCCTGCGCTACGGCGTGTGCGGGGCGGCCCCGATGCCGCCGGCCGTGGGGGCGGAGTGGGAGGCCGCCACCGGCGGCTACTTCGTGGAGGGCTACGGGATGACGGAGACCAGCCCGATCGTCTCGGGTACGCCCATGGGACCCAGCCGCCGTCTGGGGGCGCTGGGGCTGCCCTTCGCGTCGACCGACGTGAGGGTGGTGGACCCCGACGCCCCGGACCCCGGGCGGGAGGTGCCCGACGGGGAGCCGGGCGAACTGCTGGTGCGAGGACCGCAGGTCTTCGCCGGCTACTGGGACGACCCGGAGGCGACGGCGGCCGCCATGCTGCCCGGCGGCTGGCTGCGCACCGGGGACATGGTGCGCCGGGAGGACTCCTTCCTGTGGATGGCCGACCGGCGGCGCGAGCTGATCCTCACCGGCGGCTTCAACGTCTACCCCTCCCAGGTGGAGGCGGCGATCCTGAGCCTGGAGGGCGTCGCGGATGTCGCCGTCGTCGGGCTGCCGGGTGGGGCGAATGGGGAACTGGTTTGCGCGGCGGTCGTGCTGGAGCCGGGCACGCCGGCCGGGGCGGTCACCCTGGAGACGGTGCGTGCCCACGCCGAGCGGGTGCTCCCCCACTACGCGCTGCCGCGTCACCTGGAGATCATCGAGGAGATGCCGCGCTCCCAGATCGGCAAGATCCTGCGCCGCGTGGTGCGCGAGCAGATCCTCGGCCGCGTCGACGGCGCCTGAGCGCGGCGGCGTACGGAGCCGGCTGGATCGGAGCCAGCGGGACCGGAGGCGCCCGGGCTCAGAGCAGCCCGGCGGCCTCGAGGCTATCGCGCAGAGCAGCGACCTCGGCGGCGGTGGCACGTACCAGGGGCAGGCGCACGGTGGCACTGGGCAGGCGCCCCTGCAACGCGAGTGCCTCCTTGGCCATCACCGCACCCTGGCCACCGCCCATGATGGCGCGCACCAACGGGCGCATGCGCTGGGCGACGGCGCGGGCGCCGGGAAGGTCACCGGCGTCGACCTCGCGGATCATCTCCCGCCAGGAGTGGGCGTCGGCGTGGGCGACCACGGAGACGACGCCGCTGGCGCCATGGGTGAGCCAGGCGAAGTTCAGCCCGTCATCGCCGGAGTAGTACTCCAGGCCGGTGGCCTCCATGCGCTCGAAGCCCTGCTCGACGTCGCCGGTGGCGTCCTTGACCGCGAGCACCCGCTCATGCTCGGCCAGGCGGGCGAGGGTATCGTCGGTGATCTTCACGCCGGTGCGGCCGGGAATGTCGTAGACCATGACCGGCAGGTCGGTGGCCTCAACCACCGCCATGATGTGCTGGTAGACGCCCTCCTGGCTGGGGCGATTGTAGTAGGGGGCGTTGATGAGCAGCCCCTGCGCGCCGGCCTCCTGGGAGCCCACTCCGATGCGCACCGCATGGGCGGTGTCATTGGATCCGGCGCCGGCAATGAGCATGGCCCGGCCGGCGAGCGCGTCCTTCACCTCACGCAGCAGCGTCTGCTTCTCCGGCAAGTGGGTGGTGGGGGCCTCGCCCGTCGTGCCGGCCAGCAGGATCATGTCGGCGCCGTCGTCAACCAGCGAGACGGCCAACTTCTGGGCGGCCTCGACGTCGATGTCCCCCTCCGGGGTGAAGGGGGTGACCATGGCTACGCCGACGGAGCCGAAGGAGCGGCTGGGAAGAATGCTCATAGTGAGCAGCGTAACGGTATTGCCGCTCCGGCGACGGGTCCGGTCGCACAGTGAGCGGCCGGAGGCGGGGGACATTGCGGATACGACGGGCGAGCATGCGGGGTGAAGGCGACTTCGGCCGGTACGGGCGCATAGGCTCGGCGACATGACTGATACGCGCCTCCCCGACGGATCGCCCCGCCCGCCGGCTTCTTCCCCATCCGCCGCCGGCTTCGTGCGTGAGGCCACCGCCGCGGACCTGGACGCGATCGGACGGGTGCATGCCGCGGCCATGCTGGCCTCGCTCCGGGCCGCGTATACGGACGCCCACGACGCGCCGCTGCCGGCGGGAGTCGAGGCGATGATGGCAGCACCGGTGATCGCCGCCGGCTGGGAGCAGGCGGTGGTGGCTCCGCCGTCGCCGGCGCACCGCGTACTCGTGGCCGTGGATGAGGGCGGCGAGGTGGCGGGCCTGATCGGCGTCGCGCCCTCCCCTGACGGCGCGGATGCGACGAGGGCCGCGGGCAAGACGAGCCGAGTCGACGACGACGCGGCGGCAAACCCGGCCCCCACGAGCGAACGGGGCCTGGAGATCACTGCGCTCGGCGTCGCCCCGGGCCAGCAGCGCCGCGGGCACGGCTCCCGGCTGCTGGCCGCGGCCACGGATCAGGCGCGCGCCCAAGGGGCCGGCGTGCTACTGGCGTGGGCGGTGCGCGGGGACGAGTCCTTGGCCGGGTTCCTGCACGGCGCCGGGCTGACCCGCACGGGCTCGTTCCGGGAGCTGCCCGTCGGGCAGGGCGTCACCGAGGACTGCTGGGCCGCCGTCCTGTAAGCGCCTGCGGCCGTCCGAGCCTCCACGCGCCCGGCGCCGGCTGCCGCGCGCCACGCAACCGGCGGCTCCGGAGCCGGGCACCGCGCGGGGTCACAGGTCGAGCAACCGGTCCAGGCCGATGGTCAGGCCCTCGCGCCCGCCGACCTCGCGCACGGCCAGCACCACGCCCGGCATGAAGCTGGCGCGGTCGAAGGAGTCGGTGCGGATGGTCAGCTGCTCGCCGGGATTGCCGAGCACGACCTCCTCGTGGGCGGTCAGTCCGCGCAGGCGCACGGCGTGCACATGCACGCCGTCGACCACGGCGCCGCGGGCGCCGTCGGGGTCGGTCTCGGTGGCGTCGGGCACCGGGCCCAGCCCGGCCTCGGCGCGGGCGGCGGCAATGCCGCGGGCGGTGGCGATGGCGGTGCCGGAGGGGGCGTCCACCTTGTTGGGGTGGTGCAGCTCGATGACCTCGGCGGACTCGAAGTAGCGGGCGGCCTTCGCGGCGAAGGACATGGTCAGCACCGCGGACAGGGCGAAGTTCGGGGCAATGATGACGCTGCGGCCGGCCGCCTCGGGCCGGGCGAGGTGCTCGCGCACGCGCTCGTAGGCGGCGTCCGTCCAGCCGGTGGTGCCCACCACCACGTCAACACCGGCGTCGATCAGGGCGTGAACGTTGTCCTCGGTGACCGAGGGGTGGGTGAAGTCGACGGCCACCTGGGCGCCGGCCAGGTTCGCGGCGGTGAGCTCATCGCCGACGTCGAGGCGGGCGACGAGCGCGAGCCCGTCGGCGTCCTGAACGGCCTGGCAGACGGTGGACCCCATGCGCCCCGCGGCGCCGACTACGGCAACAGCAATACTCATGTGGGCATCCTAGCCAGGGCTGTCCAAATTCGGGACAAACGAGCCCTCAGACCCTTTCCGGCGGTTTCTGGATCGTTGGAATCATGCGGTTTTACGACCTGCGCTCAGCAGCTCCGGCGGCGTTTGTGCCGATTCTGGACACTTTTCGGCTCAAGCACCCGGGCGGCGCGGTCGTAGACGGGATTCGCAGGTACCAGTCAGCTCTGCCTGCTGGAGCACGTGCCCAGCGATGGCCCGCTTGAGCCCGGGAAGCCGGCTCCGATCAGAAAGGCGCAGGACGGTGTCAAGGGCATACACGGTGAAGCGGTAGGTGTGGGTGGTACCGCGGGGAGGCTTCGGCCCGCGGTACCGGTGCAGGCCGTAGGCGATCCCCTGGACTATCCCGGTGCCGGGACTGATTCGGCCCGGCGGGATGGCCTCGGGAATCAGCTCGCCCGCGGGAATGTTCCACGCCACCCAGTGGGCCATGGTTCCGAACAACGGATGAGTCAGGTCCTCGAGCGTAACCGCCAGAGTCTTCGCGCGGGCATCCAGCCCTTGCAACCGCAGCTCCGGTGAGACGTCCTCACCGCGTCCGGTGTATCGCGTTCTGAAGCGACCGTCGTCGTCGATGCAGTCGGAGCTGAGCGTCAACTGCGTGGCCTGAGGCGAATTCATGGTCGGTCTCCGGTGGCCCCCATGCGCCCGGTGACGCCTGTCACTGCAATGCGTATGGTCATGGCCACACCCTAGTGGCAGTCCCTAGCAACACGCGCGTCGACCAGCAGCAACGACATCATCGTCGCGGCACCCCGAAAACCGTGCCTCCGAGCATCCGTCATGAGTCTCGTCTGAGCGTTGACGCCCGCAACGCCATTGCAATAGCATCAGTGCGTTATCTCACACCCAAGGAAGCCTCCATGCCGCAGCTCGGCCATGACTCGTCATCCAGCGCATGCCAGGACCGGTCGCGCGAGGTTCGGCAGATCGCACGTCGGCTGAGCGTCGTACCATCGCTGTCTTTTACCGCCATCGCCGCCCTGAGTGGGGTTCTCGTCCACCTGAACTGGGATACCCCGCAGCGAGCGATGACGATCGCCATCGCGGCGTCCGCCATCGGTACGGCACTCGCGGCCACCACGGACATTAAGTGGCTGAAGGTAGTCGCTGCCGTGGGTCTGGGAGTCATGGTCGTGGCTGCCATCACTCACCCCTCGGGCACGCTCGGGGCATGGATCATCGCAGCAGTCCTCTTCTTCGTTTTTGCTGTATGCCAGCCGCAGTGGCTTCGGGGACGGCAGCCACAAGGCTGAGCCCGGTCACTCACCGCATCCTCACCGCCGCCGCGATCGCTGTTTACGACCGCACCGTCCGCTACTACCTATCAGGCCTCCGGCCCGACCACCACGCGGCAGCGCTCCTGGGCGGCGAGCTGGGCCGCCAGGGCGCGCACGTCGTCGGCGGTGACCGCGTCCAGGCGGCGCAGGTTCTCCTCCATGGAGCGCAGCCGGCCGGTGACGACCTCGGCGCGTCCCAGCCGCCCCATGCGCGCCAGGGAGTCCTCTCCCCCGAGCACCATGGAGCCGCGGATCTGCCCGCGGGCGCGCTCCAGTTCGCGCTCGGTGACGCCGTCGGCGGCCAGCGACTCGAACTCGCCGGCCATGACGGTCAGCACCTCATCGACGTCGCCGGGGGCGCAGCCGGCATACAGCCCGAAGGCGCCCGCCCCGGCGTAGGGGGTGTCGAAGGCGTAGGTGGTGTAGGCCAAACCGCGCTTCTCGCGGATCTCCTGGAACAGGCGCGAGGACATGCCGCCGCCGAGGATGGTGGTGAGCACGCTCATGGTCCAGCGGCGCTCATCCAGCGCCGGAATGCCCTGGCAGGCGAGGTAGACGTGGGACTGCTCGGCCTCCCGGTTCACCGTGATGTCATGAACCGTCAGCTCCGCCGCGGGTTCGGTCTCGAAGCGGCGCGGACGCGGGGCGACGGCGCCGCTGGTGTCCCAGCCGGCGGCGGCCAGGTCGGCGGCCACGCGCGCGCAGATCTCGTCGTGGTCGACGGCGCCGGCGGCCGCGACCACGAGCGTGTCGGAGGCATAAGTGCGCTGGTAGTGCTCCCACACGGCGTCGCGGGGCACCGCCGAGACCGTCTCGTAGGTGCCGCCGATGGGGCGCCCCAGCGGGGTGTCGTCACCGAAGGCGGCGCGAGCGAAAGCCTCCTGGGCGATTTCGGCGGGGTCGTCGGCGGCGTCGGCCAGCTCGGAGACGATCACGCCGCGTTCGGTCTCCACCTCGCCCGGGTCCAGGCGGGAGGAGGTGACCATGTCGGCGAGCACGTCCAGGGCGGTCAGGTCGTCCGGGCCGAGCACGCGGGCGTAGTAGGAGGTGTGCTCCTTGGAGGTGGCGGCGTTGGACTCCCCACCGATCATGTCGAAGGCCTCGGCGATGTCGTGGGCACTGCGCGTGGCGGTGCCCTTGAACAGCAGGTGCTCCAGGAAGTGGGTGGAGCCCTCCTGGCCGGCGCGCTCGTCGCGGCTGCCGACGCCGAACCACATGCCCAGTGAGGCCGAGCGCAGTGCGGGCACGTGCTCGGTGATCACCCGCACCCCGCCGGGCAGGATCGAGCGGCGGATCGTGGCGCCGTCGTCGACGAGGCGCAGTTCGGTGCCGGGGGCGCCTGCGGGCGCGCGGTCGAGGGCGGCTTCGGCGAAGCTGGTTTCGGGGCCGGTCGGGGCGGGAGTGGTCACCGCACGAGCCTAGACGACCGACCTCGGCACGTCATTCCTGCCGGTCTCGGACGAATCCCACCCGCCGTCGGCCGACCCGTCGCCAAAACAACCGACCTCGGCACGTAACGTCAACCGACCTCGGTGAAGAGAGTAGGGGAGGAAGCAAAAAAAGGGGGACCGGGCTCCGGTTGATCGTCGTGATCGCGCGGAGCCCGGCCCCAGGTTGTCACCGGGTCAACCGGATTGGTCACTCCTCCTCGGAGGCCTCCACGGTGCGCATGCGGCGGCGGCGCGGGCGGCGCTCGCGGCGCTCGCCGTCCTCGTCGGTGCGCTCGCGCCGGCGGCGCGGCCGACGCTCACCGTCGCCCTCACTGCGCTCGGCGCGGCGCGCCTTGGCCTCATCCTCGGCCGCCTGCTGCTCCTCGTTGAGGACGGCGTGCAGGCTGAGCTTGCCGCGCTGGTCGATCTCGGCCAGCTCGACCTCGACCTTGTCGCCCACGCCCAGCACATCCTCGACGTTCTCCACGCGCTTGCCGCCGACCAGACGGCGGATCTGGGAGACGTGCAGCAGGCCGTCCTTGCCGGGGGTCAGCGACACGAAGGCGCCGAAGGTGGTGGTCTTGACCACGGTGCCGACGAAGCGCTCGCCGATCTCCGGCATCTGCGGGTTGGCGATGGCGTTTACGGCGTCGCGGGCGGCCTCGGCGGACGGACCGTCGGAGGCGCCGATGTAGACGGTGCCGTCGTCCTCGACCGTCAGCTCGGCGCCGGTGTCCTCCTGGATCTGGTTGATCATCTTGCCCTTGGGGCCGATGACCTCACCGATCTTGTCCACGGGGATGTGCACGCTCAGCACGCGCGGCGCGGTGGGGGCCATCTCGTCGGGAGAGTCGATCGCCTGGGCGAGGACGTCCAGGATGAACAGGCGGGCGTCGCGGGCCTGGGCGAGCGCACCGGCCAGCACATCGGAGGGCAGACCATCCAGCTTGGTGTCCAGCTGCAGGGCGGTGATGAAGTCGCGGGTACCGGCCACCTTGAAGTCCATGTCACCGAAGGCGTCCTCGCTGCCGAGGATGTCGGTGAGCGTGGCCCACTTGGTCTCGCCGTCGATCTCCTCGTGCATCAGGCCCATGGCGATGCCGGCCACCGGGGCGCGCAGCGGAACGCCGGCGTTGAGCAGCGACAGGGTGGAGGCACACACCGAGCCCATGGAGGTCGAGCCGTTGGAGCCGAGCGCCTCGGAGACCTGACGGATGGCGTAGGGGAACTCGTCGCGACTGGGCAGCACCGGCACCAGGGCGCGCTCGGCCAGGGCGCCGTGGCCGATCTCGCGGCGCTTGGGGGCGCCGACGCGGCCGGTCTCGCCGGTGGAGAAGGGCGGAAAGACGTACTGGTGCATGTAGCGCTTGTGCTTGAGCGGCGACAGGTCGTCGATCTGCTGCTCCATGCGCAGCATGTTCAGGGTGGTCACGCCCATGATCTGGGTCTCGCCGCGCTCGAAGATGGCCGAGCCGTGCACGCGGGGCAGCACCTCGACCTCGGCGGCCAGGGTGCGGATGTCCTTCAGGCCGCGGCCATCCATACGCACGCCCTCGGTGAGGGTGCGGTGGCGCACGAGCTTCTTGGTGACGGAGCGGAAGGCGGCCTTGAGGGCCTTGACGTCCTCCTCGGCCGGGTAGGCCTCGGCCAAGTCGGCGAGCACCGCGTCGCGCACGGAGTCGGTGGCCTCGTCGCGGGCCTGCTTGCCCTCGGTGGCGATGGCGGCGGCCAGGTCGTGGGCCTCGGCGGCCTTCTCGACGGCGTCGTACTGCTCGTCGGTGTAGTCCAGGTACAGGGGGAAGTCGGCGGTGGGCTTGGAGGCGTGCTTGGCGACCTCCATCTGGGCCTCGCACAGCACCTTGATGTGCGGCTTGGCGGCCTCCAGGGCCTCGGCGACGACGGCCTCGGTGGGGGCGGTGGCGCCGGCGGCGATCAGGTCCCAGGCGTTCTCGGTAGCGCCGGCCTCAACCATCATGATGGCGACGTCGCCGTCCTCCAGCACGCGCCCGGCCACCACCATGTTGAAGGTGGCGCGCTCAAGCTCGGAGTAGCGGGGGAAGGCCACCCAGCGCCCGTCGATGAGGGCCAGGCGGGTGCCGGCGACGGGGCCGGAGAAGGGCAGGCCCGCGATCTGGGTGGACATGGAGGCCGCGTTGATGGCCAGGACGTCGTAGGCGTCGTCGGGGTGGATGGACAGCACGGTCTCAACCACCTGCACCTCGTTGCGCAGGCCCTTGACGAAGGAGGGGCGCAGCGGGCGGTCGATCAGACGGCAGGCGAGGATGGCGGAGGTGCCGGCGCGGCCCTCACGGCGGAAGAAGGAGCCGGGGATGCGGCCGGCGGCGTACTGGCGCTCCTCCACGTCCACGGTGAGCGGGAAGAAGTCGAACTGGTCCTTGGGGTGCTTGCCCACGGTGGTGGCCGACAGCACGGTGGTCTCACCGTCCAGGTAGGCCATGGCGCTGCCGGCGGCCTGCTTGGCCAGGCGCCCGGTCTCGAAGCGGACCACGCGCTTGCCGAAGGGGCCGTTGTCAATCACGGCCTCGGCGGCCGTGACCTCGGGGTCATCAAGGAACATATGTTGCGTGTCTCTTTCTGTGTCGATCGTTAGGCCGACCGTGGCCTTCGATCGAGGCCCACGGAGCTGCGCACGCGCTGGTCCGGAGGCCACCACCGAAAACCGACGGGCCGTGCCGTCCGGTTACCGGGTCTGTCCCGGCTACCGGGTCCACTCCTCAGGGCTACCGGCCGGACCGACGACGCCGCTGCGGCGTCGCCCGCTTCCGGCACGCGGGCTCCTCCCGGAAGCAAATCCGGGGGAGCGTATTTGGCGGAGAAGTTCGCGGCGCCCAGAAAACACCCCGAAAATACCCGGCCTCGGCCCTTAGCTTCGGAGACGGACGGCTAGATCCTACCGTTCCGGCCGCTTGGGCGGGGGCGGCGTCGCCGCCTTCCAACGTGAAATAGAACGCGCCCAGCGTTCCCGGGACCTTCGGGCCTTCCACTTGAGGACAACCTCATGAAACCGTTTCAACCGCGGGATGGGGTTATGGCGGACCCACCCGTGCGCACGACGCCAGCCACAACCCAAGGGAGCGTATCCATGACCTACCGCATGATCTTCAACCAGACCGGCTACTTCGGACGCGGCGCCATCGCCAACATCCCCACCGAGATCACCGCCCGTGGACTGAGCAAGGCCTTCATCGTCACCGACCCGGTCCTGGCTGAGAACGGCACCGCCGCGCGCATCACCGACCTGCTCGACGCCGCAGGCATTGCCTGGGAGATCTTCTCCGACGTCGTGCCCAACCCGCCGGTGGAGAAGGTGCAGGCAGGTCTGGCCGCCTTCCGCAACTCGGGCGCCGACATCCTCATCGGCCTGGGCGGCGGCAGCCCGCAGGACACCTGCAAGGCGATCTCGGTGATCGCCACCAACCCCGAGTTCGAGGACGTGCTCAGCCTGGAGGGGGCCTCCCCCACGAAGCACCCGGGCACGCCCATCATCGGGGTGCCCACCACCGCGGGCACCGCCTCGGAGACCACCATCAACTACGTCATCACCGACACCGCGAACCAGCGCAAGTTCGTGTGCGTCGACCCGCACGACATCCCCGTGATCGCCGTGGTGGATCCCGACCTGATGGACGGCATGCCGCGTGGGCTGAAGGTCGCCACCGGCCTGGACGCCCTCACCCACGCCATCGAGGGCTACATCACCCCCGGTGCCTGGGAGCTGTCCGACGCCCTGTGCCTGCGCTCCATCCAAATGATCGCGAAGAACCTGCGTAAGGCGGCCGAGGGCGACGCCGACGCCGTGGAGCAGATGGGGCTGGCCGCCTACATCAACGGCATGGCCTACTCCAACGTGGGCCTGGGCCTGGTGCACGGCATGGCGCACCCACTGGGCGGCCGCTACAACGCTCCGCACGGAGTGGCCAACGGCATCCTGCTCGCCCCGATCATGGCCTACAACGCCGAGTACACCGGCGAGAAGTACCGCGACATCGCCGAGGCCTTCGGCGTGGCCGACGCGCAGACCATGCCGCTGGACCAGGCGCGCCAGGCCGCCGTCGACGCCGTCGCCCAGCTGACCCGCGACCTGGGCAACCCCACGCGCATCAGCGAGGTGGGCGTGGACGAGTCCGGTATCGCCGCGCTGACCGAGGACGCCTTCGCCGACGTGTGTACCCCCGGCAACCCGCGCCCAGCCACCCGTGAGGACATTGAGGCGCTGTACCGCTCACTGCTGTGAGTCGCGCCGGACGCGTCGATACCGCCTGGTGGACGTCGGCGCGCCCCGCCCTCAGGCTCTTCGTGTTCGAGAGGGTGTGGTGGTGCGGGTGGCCCCGTGGGCGACGGTTCGGCACTTCACGTGACGGTTCGGCACTCGGCTCGGACGCTTCGGCACTCGTGGCGACGGTTCGTACCCCGGGGTGCCGAACCGTCGAGAGAAGTACGAACCGTCGTCCTGAAGGTACGGACCGTCAGGTCCCGCCCCGCCGGAGTGGGCACCGTGGGGCTTGGTGCGAGATCAATTCGCCCAGGGTCCGGCAGCGCATGGCCGGACAACCACCACGCGCCGGGCCCCGGTCTCCACTGTGGAGACCGGGGCCCGTTGTGTAGTCCTGGCGCGCTGTCGCTCAGCGGCGGATGCCGAGGCGGGCGATGAGCTTGCGGTAGCGCTCGATGTCCTCGCGCTCGAGGTAGTCCAGCAGGCGGCGACGCTTACCGATCAGCAGGTACAGGCCGCGGCGCGAGTGGTGGTCGTGAGCGTGGGTCTTGAAGTGCTCGGTGAGGTTGGAGATCCGCTCGGACAGGATGGCGACCTGGACCTCCGGGGAGCCGGTGTCGCCCTCGTGGGTGGCGTACTCGGCAATGAGCTCCTGCTTGCGTTCGGGGGAAATCGACACGATGACTCCTGATCTTCTCGTTGCGCGGAGCGCCGGGGCTGGTTCTCCCGGGCATGACACTCCCGCGGCCGATCGACGGCTGGGCAACCATATCAGCCGCGGGCCGCGCCCCTCGCCCACCGGCCGGTGGCATCGGGCACATGCAGCCGGCCCCGCCGCCTATACTGGCGTTACCTGCAGCACCGCAAACATCGTTGTTTCCCTGAGGAGTCCCCTTGCTATCCCCTGCGCAGCAGTCATTGAAACCCTCCGCACGTATTCGGCCTGTGCTCGTATCGCTCATCGCCGCGCTGGTTGTGCTCGCCCCGGTCGCGGTCACCGGATGCGGTGCCGAGCCCACCTCGTCAAGCACCGCCGGCGCCGACAGTTCCGGCACCGGCACCATGGTGTCGCCTTGCAGCCGCACGCTGTCGGGCACGCAGACCGTCGACGTCGTCTTCGAGGACGAGACCTACCCGGTCCGCGTGCACGTGCCCGAGTACGCCGACCCCGATTCCCCTCTCCCCCTGGTCCTTGACCTGCACGGCTCCAACTCCAACGGCGTCTCCCAGGCACAGATCAGCGAACTCGATGCCGTGGCCGACGCCGACGCCGACGGATTCATTGTCGCCGAGCCCACCGCCGCCATCGCCCTGGACACCGACGACCCGCTGCCCGACGGCAACTGGGCCTGGAACGTGCCCGGCGTGCCCACCACCGCCGGCGAGTACCCGGCGGACGACGCCCGCGACGACGTCGCCTTCCTGACCACGGTTGTCGAGTCCCTGTCGGAGCAGGCCTGCGTGGACCCCAACCGCGTCTACGCGACCGGCTACTCCGGGGGCGGCCGCATGGCCAGCGCCCTGGCCTGCGAGCGCCCCGATTTGATCGCCGCCATCGCGCCCGTCGCGGGTCTGCGCGCCGGCAAGGCCACCGCGGACGACTTGACCACGATCGACCCCTCAAGCTGCACCCCGGACCAGCCGGTCTCCGTGCTGACCTTCCACGGCACCGACGACGTGGTCAACCCCTATGACGGCAACGACGATCCTCGCTGGGGCTACGGCGTCGAGACGGCCGTAAGCACCTGGGCGGAGCTGGACGGCTGCACCGCCGAGCCCACCACCGACCAGGTGAGCGACCACGTGTCCCTGACCCGCTACGGCTCCTGCGAGAGCGGCACCGAGGTGGGGCTGTACACGGTGGACGCCGGCGGTCACACCTGGCCCGGCACGAGCGCGGACCTGTCCGCCCTGGGCACGATCACCCAGGAGATCAACGCCTCGCAGTTGATGTGGGAGTTCTTCTCCGCCCACCCGCGGCAGTGATGCCCCGAGCGGAGCGGCATCGCCCAGTGTCGGCGCCCCCCTGCCGTCACAGGGCGGTGACGTCCTCGGGGCGGATGGGCTCGGGCACGGGCACGTCCAGCACCGCGGCGGTGTCGATCACGTCCTGCCGCATCTGCGCCAGCAGCGGCTCCAGGCCGTCGAAGGCGAGCATGGGGCGCAGCCGCTCCACCAGTTCGATCACCACGACCTCCCCGTACAGGTTCAAGTCCGCGCGCCCCAGCACATGCGCCTCCACGGTGCGGTCGGGCACGTCGTCGAAGGTCGGGTTGGTGCCGATGGAGATGGCGGCGGGCAGGCGCTCCTCCCCCGCGGCGCCGGCCACCCCCGCCTGGGGGGAGCGCACCAGCCAGCCCGCGTAAACGCCGTCGGGCGGGACCACGCCGGCGGTGGCGGCGTCCAGGTTCGCGGTGGGGAAGCCGAGTTCGCGGCCGCGGCGGTGCCCGTGGATGACCGTGCCGCGCAGCCGGTGGACGTGGCCGAGGACCTCGGCGGCGCCGCGCATGTCGCCGGCCTCCAGCAGTTCACGCACCCAGGTGGAGGACCAGCGCCGGCCGGTGGGGGCGACGACGTCAGAGACGATCTCCACCTCCACGCCGTCGGCGCGACCGATCCGGCGCAGGGTGGCGGCGTCGCCGCTGTTGTCGCGACCGAAACGCACATCGTCACCGACCACGATCGCCCGCGCTCCGAGCAGGCCCTCGAGCCAGTCGCGCACGAACTCCTCCGGCCCCTGGTCGGCGAAGTCGAGGGTGTAGTGGACCACGAGCACCGCATCCAAGCCGGTGGCCGCCAGGGACTCCAGGCGGTCGGCGAGCGAGGTGATCAGTGGAAGCCGTGTGGCGGGGCGGTGTACCGCCACCGGATGCGGGTCGAAGGTCAACGCGATGGTGCACGGCCGACGCCCGTCGGGGGTGGCCGCATGGTGGGCGCGCTCCACGACGCGGGCGAGGATCGCCTGGTGGCCGCGATGCACGCCGTCGAACACGCCTACGGTGACGATGCTGCCGGGGCCGGAGGGATCCCTCAGGGCTGCCGGCACCTGCTCGGCTCCATACCAGATCTCCACGGTGCGCCGCCTCAGTCCACGTCGCCGAGGTGCCGCGGGATGTGGGCGATCGTGGTCTGGTTCAAAGGTGTCTCCTGGGTTGAGGGTGTCCGGGTGCGGCGCGGAGGCGGCCGCATCAGTTCGGCAGCACGAGCACGGGACGGGCGTGTTCGCCCTTGTGTGCCAACAGTGCCACGAGCCCGCCCGCCGGGTCGAACCCGGCGGCCACGCCCGGCGCGGCGGCCTTGGAAACAACCCGATGCCCCGGGGGCTGTGCCCGGTCGAGCACCGCGGCGGGCAGGGGCTGACCATGGCGCAGGGCGCGCGCCTCGGCCTCGTCCAGGGCGACGGCGGGGAAGCAGCGGCGGGCCACGGCGGCCAGGGGCAGCACGGGCAGGGTCTGCCCGGCGGCGACGACGGCGGACAGGGAGGCGATGGTCGCCGCCTCGGCGACTGTGAAGGGCCCCACCTCGGTGCGGCGCAGCGCGGTCAGGTGCGCCCCACAGCCCAAGGCGGTGCCGAGGTCACGCGCCAGGGCGCGCACATAGGTCCCCGAGGAGCAGTGCACCTCCAGGTCGACGTCGACCACGGCGGTGCCGTCAGCGGCGGTCGTCGACCGTGGGGCTCCGCTGCGGGTGAGGGCGTGGATGGTGACCGGACGGGCCGGCAGGTCGACGTCCTCCCCGCCGCGCACGCGCGCATAGGAGCGCACCCCGTCGATCTTGATGGCCGATACCGCGGAGGGCACCTGCATGATTTCGCCGGTCAGGGAGGCCAGGGCGGTGTCGATCCGGGCGGTCAGGTCGGGGCCCGGCGGGCAGCCGGCGGCGGAGGTGAGCTCGCCGTCGGCGTCCTCGGTGAGGGTGGTCTGCCCCAGGCGGGCCGTGGCCCGGTAGGTCTTGTCGGCGCCGACCAGGTAGGTCAGGAACCGGGTGGCCCGACCGATGCCGAGCAGCAGCACCCCGGTGGCGGCAGGATCCAGGGTGCCGGCGTGGCCGACCTTGCGGGTGGCGGCCAGGCGGCGGGTCATGGCGACCACGTCGTGGCTGGTGATGCCGGCGGGCTTGTCCACCACCAGCAGCCCATCCGGGGAGGTGACGGAGCCGCGGGGGACGTCGATGCGCCGTCCGGTGGGTCGGCCTGCGGGGTTGCTCACGCCCCGGTCCCCTCCTCATCGGCGTCGGCTTCGGCCGGTTCGTAGTCATCGTGGTCGATGGCCTCGTAGTCGTCCTGGTCCGCGTCACCTGCCGCCTGCGCCGGGTCGTCATTGTCTGCGGCGTAGTCGTCCCCCTCGTCTTCGTCGTCGTGGCGGTAGGGGTCGGCGTCGCCGGCGTAGGTGGCGCCCGCGTAGGTGCGGGCAATCTGTTCGTCGCGGGCGCGTGCCTGGGCGAGGGCGTCCTCGAAGGCCTGCGCCTGCGTGGGCAGCGTGTCAAGCTGGAAGGCAATCGACGGGGTCAGCCGAATGCCGAGCGCCCGACCGACCTCGGAACGGATCAGGCCGGTGGCCGAGCGCAGGGCGGCGGCCGTCTCCTCTCGCTCCTCGTCGGTGCCGTAGACGGTGTAGAAGATGGTCGCCTGCTGCAGGTCACCGGTGACGCGCACGTCGGTGATGGTGACGAAGCCGATCCTGGGGTCCTTGATCCTGCCCTGCAGGAGGCGGGCGACGGTCTGTTGAATACGGTCAGCGACCTTGCGGACGCGGGCGGCGTCGGCCATGAGGGCTCCTTAAGGATCGACTACTGGTGGTTCGGGTCACGGCTGCAAGTACTGTGCTGACGGCGCCCGCACCGTGTACCGGAAACCGGCGGACGGATCATTTTGCACCACCGCCAGCGCGATCGCCAGAGCTCCGGGCCGCGTCTCATACACGAGTTCGTCTCACATACACGAGTCTTGGAGGTTTGCAGGCGCCGGGCACGTGCAAACCTCCAAAACTCGTGGTCATGACGCAAACACGTGTTCATGGCGCCGGGCGCGCTAACGTTCCTGCCGACATCCCGACTCCTGCGGGCGCCATGCCGCGCGAATCAGGCTCGTGCGCACTGCCTCCCGCCGAATAGGAAAGCCACACGTGACCGACTCCGCCTCCCCCGCCCCCGAGTCTCATACCGCCGTCGCAACGCCGGCACCGGCGCGAACCGCCGCCGGCACCGGGGACACCTCCGGCGTGGCGATGGTGCTCGGCTGCTACCTGCTGTGGGGCCTGTTCCCCCTGTACTTCCGCCTGCTGCAGGACGCCGGCAGCGTTGAGATCATCGGGCATCGCCTGGTGTGGACGCTGGCCACCTGCCTGGGACTGACCGCGCTGCGCCGCTCCTGGCCTGCCCTGCGCACGGCGGTCGCGACGCCGCGAATCCTGGGCACGCTCGCGGCCAGCGGACTGCTGGTGTCGGTGAACTGGCTGGTGTACGTCTACGCGGTCAACTCCGGCCGCACCGCGGATGCGGCCCTGGGGTACTTCATCAACCCGCTGGTAACGGTGGTGCTCGCGGCGATCTTCCTGGGTGAGCGGCTGCGCCGGGCCCAAGGTGTCGCCGTCGGCATTGCGGTGGTGGCGATCACCGTGCTGGTGGTGGCGCAGGGATCACTGCCGTGGATCTCGCTGTCGCTGGCGCTGTCCTTCGGCCTGTATGGGCTGGTGAAGAAGCGCGTCGGCGGGAGGGTGGACGCGCTCACCGGACTCACGGTGGAGAGCGGCTGCATGACACCGGTGGCGCTGGCCTACTTCGCCTGGCTTTACGCCGGCGGGCACGGCGCACTACAGGGGACGACGGCGTCTGCGGGCCTGGCCGCGGGACTGGTGCTGGCGGGCCCGGTGACGGCGGCGCCGCTGCTGCTGTTCGCCGCGGGCACGCGCCGGGTGCCGCTGTCCATCGTGGGGCTCAGCCAGTACATCACCCCGGTCATGCAGTTCCTGCTCGCCTGGGCTGTGTTCCACGAGGAGATCTCGCCGGCACGCTGGGTCTCGACGGCGCTGGTGTGGGTCGCGGTGGTCGTGTTCGTCACCGACCTGCTGTGGCAGCTGGCGCACCGGCCGCGCCCTGGCAAGCATTAACGCTTCACGGAGGCCCGATTGCCCCCGGCTCTCAGCCGAGCAGGTTGAAGACTCCACCACCATCCTTGCCGTGCTTGTCATCGGTGGCCGGATGACGCGGCCGGGCCGAACCGCCCGGCGGCAGTAGCCCGACACTTGACCGCCGCCCCGCGACACGCTGCTCTGAAGCACCACACCCACACGAATTACCCAGACACGCCGGCCCGGAACACCACGCTCACGCCAATGCCCCAGTCATAAGCCCGGGTGTCCGGGAGCCAAATGACGCCGGTGCCACCACTCCCGAAGGAGTCGGCGGCACCGGCGTCATTTCTACCGGTCGCGGCGCGTTACAAGTGCCGGTCTCGGTGTGTTAGCCGACGGCGGTCCCGACGGTCAGTCGCGGGGCTTCTCGCGCATCTCCCAGGTCTCGATGACGTCGCCCTCGGCGATGTCACGGAAGCTGAGGTTGATACCGCATTCGTAGCCCTCGCGGACCTCGGTGACGTCGTCCTTCTCGCGGCGCAGCGTCTCCACCGTGAGGTCCCCGTTCACCACGACGCCGTCGCGCACCAGGCGGGCCTTGGCGCCGCGCTTGATGACACCGGAGCGGACGATCGAACCGGCGATCGAACCGAACTTCGAGGAGTGGAAGACCTGGCGGATCTCCGCCGTGCCCAACTCGACCTCCTCGTAGACCGGCTTGAGCATGCCCTTCAGGGCCGCTTCGACGTCCTCGATGGCGTTGTAGATGACCGTGTAGAACTTCATGTCGACGCCCTCGCGGTCGGCCAGCTCGGCCACACGCACGGCGGGGCGCACGTTGAAGCCGATGATGACGGCGGAGTCCACCGTGGCCAGGTTGACGTCGTTCTGAGTGACGGCGCCGACGCCGCGGTGGATGACCCGCAGGGCCACCTCGTCGCCGACGTCGATCTTGAGCAGCGAGTCCTCCAGCGCCTCGACCGCACCCGAGCTGTCGCCCTTGAGGATGAGGTTGAGGGTATCGACCTTGCCCTCCTTGAGGACGTCGGTGAGGTTCTCCAGGGAGACGCGCTTGCGGCGCTTGGCCAACTCCGCGGCGCGCCCGGCGGCCTCACGTCGGTCGGCGATCTGCCGGGCCGTGCGGTCGTCGGGAGCGACGATGAAGGAGTCGCCCGCGCTGGGCACGTTGGTAAGCCCCAGCACCTGGGCGGGCCGGGCCGGGCCGGCCTCCTCCAACGGGTTGCCGTACTCGTCGAACATGGCGCGCACGCGCCCATAGGCGCTGCCGGCGACGATCGGGTCGCCGACGTGCAGGGTGCCGCGCTGGACCAGCACGGTGGCGACGGCACCGCGGCCCCGGTCCAGCTTCGCCTCCACGGTGACGCCGCGGGCGTCCGTGTTCGGGTTGGCGCGCAGGTCAAGAGCGGCGTCGGCGGTCAGCAGGACCGCCTCCAGCAGGCCGTCGATGTTGGTGCGCTGCTTGGCGGAGATGTCGACGAACATGGTGTCGCCGCCGTACTCCTCGGGCACCAGACCGTACTCGGTGAGCTGGCCGCGGATCTTCTCCGGGTTGGCGCCCTCCTTGTCGATCTTGTTGACGGCCACGACGATCGGCACACCGGCCGCCTGGGCGTGGTTGAGGGCCTCCACCGTCTGCGGCATGACGCCGTCGTCGGCGGCGACCACCAGGATGGCGATGTCCGTCACCTCGGCACCGCGGGCACGCATGGCCGTGAAGGCCTCGTGACCGGGGGTGTCGATGAAGGTGATAGGCCGGGTCTCATCACCCAGGTGCACCCGCACCTGGTAGGCGCCGATGGACTGGGTGATGCCGCCGGCCTCGCCGGCGACCACGTCGGTGGAGCGGATGGCGTCCAGCAGCTTGGTCTTACCGTGGTCGACGTGGCCCATGACCGTGACCACCGGCGGGCGCGGCAGCAGTTCGGCGTCGTCCTCGCCGGCCTCCTCGGCCTCCAGGTCAATGTCGAAGGACTCCAGCAGCTCGCGGTCCTCGTCCTCGGGCGAGACGATCTGGACGTCGTAGCCCAGTTCGGCCCCCAGCAGGGCGAAGGTGTCCTCGTCCAGCGACTGGGTGGCCGTGGCCATCTCCCCGAGGTGGAACAGGACGGTCACCAGCGCCGCCGGGTTGGCGTTGATCTTCTCCGCCAGGTCGGTCAGCGTGGCGCCCTGGCGCACACGCACCGGGGTGGAGCCGTCGCCGCGGGGGACGACGACGCCGCCGATCGTCGGCGCACTCTGCTGCTCGAATTCCTGGCGCTTGGCCCGACGCGACTTACGGCCCCGCGGGGCACCACCACCGCGCCCGAAGGCGCCCTGGGTGGAGCCACGACCGCCACGGCCGCCACGGGGGCCGCCGAAGCCGCCACGGGGACCGCCGCCGCCGGAACCTCCGCGACCGCCGGAGCCGGGACGACCACCACGGCCGCCCTGACCGCCGCGGGACGGCGCACCGGGACGCCCCACCGAGGAGCGGCCCGGCATCATGCCCGGGTTGGGGCGCGGACCACCGGAACGCGGGCCCGGACGCGGGCCACCCTGACCCGAGCGCGCGCCCTGCGGACGCGGACCACCCGAACCGCCGGGGCGCGGGCCGCCACTACCGCCGGGACGCGGTCCCGGACGTGGACCGCCCTGACCGGGGCGTCCACCCTGCGGACGCGGACCACCCGAGCCGCCGGGGCGGGGCATGCCCTGGGAGGTTGCGTACGGGTTGTTGCCGGGACGCGGGCCGCCGGAACGGCCGCCCTTGCCGCGGCCACGGGAGCCGCCGGGACGGGGCATGCCCTGGGAGGTGGCGTACGGGTTGTTGCCCGGACGCGGGCCGCCCGGGCGGGGGCCGGGCGTGGGTGCGCTCGGGCGGGGGCCCGGAGTCGGCGCGGCCAGGTGGGCAGTCCCCTCGGCGCCCGGGGTCGACGTCGGGTGCGCCGGCCGGGGCCCAGGAGCCGGATGCGCGGGCTTGGGCGCCGCGGGCTTGGGCGCGGAGGAGGTCTGCTTCGGTGTCGGTGCGGCCGAGGTCGCAGCCGGTTTGGGCGCGTCGGGGGCCGGCTTCGGGGCGGCCCCCGACGGCTTCGGGCCGGTCGGCTTGGGCGCCGCCGGCTTGGGCGCCGACCCAGCCCCCTTGGGGGCGGTCGGCTTGGGGGTCTTGGACTCGCCGCTCTGCGCGGCGAAATGCTCGCGGACCCGGCGCGCAACGGGGGGCTCAACGGTGGAGGACGCCGCCTTGACGAACTCTCCCTGATCCTTGAGCCAGGCCAGAATCACCTTGGAGGTGATCTTCTTGCCAGTGGGGTCGAGCTCCTTCGCGAGCTCATGAACGCGTGGTTTTGCCACTTTTCTCCTGTCCGGTTCCCCACCCCGAACAGGGTGGGTGCTAGTAGAGGCAGCTCATCGCCGGGTACTCATCGGGTGCCCATCAGCTTCCTACCCGCCTTTGCTATCGGTCGTGCCGACCCCGGTCGGGGACGGCGTGTACGCGCGGCCGTGATCCGCCCCGTGAAGGCCGATCCAGTCGCGCACGGGGGCCACATCGGGTGACCCGCTCATGCGCAGGGCACGCGCAAAGGCGCGCCTGCGCTCAGCGAGATTGACGCATTCCGGGTCCGGGTGGATCCAGGCGCCGCGTCCGGGCTGGATTGCCCGGGCGTCGACGGCCAGCTCGCCACTGTCCGTCAGGGTCAGGCGCAGCAACTGCGCCCTGGGGGCCTTGCCGCGGCAGCCGATACAGGTGCGTTCGGGCACGTGGGGGGTTTTGACCACCGGCTGGCCGCGTCCTTCCGCTCGCTGTCGACTGCCCGCCGCGGAGCGCCGAGCCGGGGCCCGACGCTTGCCCGTAGGCAGGCCGAAAGCAAGTGTAACCGGGTTGGGCGTCAGTCCTCAGCGCCGGGCGCTGAGGGACCAGTCACGTCGTCGGCACGGGAGTCGTGGCCGGGAGTCACCTCACCGGACTCGGTGTCGGCGTGAATGTCGATCTTCCATCCCGTCAGCCGGGCCGCCAGGCGAGCGTTCTGCCCCTCCTTGCCGATCGCCAGCGACAGCTGGAAGTCGGGGACGATGGCGCGGGCGGAGCGCTCCTCGGCGTCGAGCACGGTGACGGAGGAGACGCGCGCGGGCGACAGGGCGTTGGCGACGAAGCGGGCCGGGTCCTCGGAGTAGTCGACGATGTCGATCTTCTCCCCGCCCAGCTCGGCCATGACCGCGCGCACTCGCTGCCCCATCGGGCCGATACAGGCGCCCTTGGCGTTCACGCCGCGCACCCGCGCGCTGACCGCGACCTTGGTGCGGTGCCCGGCCTCGCGGGCGACCGAGACGATCTGCACGTCACCGGAGGCGATCTCCGGGACCTCGCGCTCGAACAGTCCCCGCACCATGCCCGGGTGGGTGCGCGAGAGGATGATCTGGGCTCCCTTGGGCCCACGGGACACCTCGGTGACGTAGGCGCGGATGCGGTCGCCGTGCCGGTAGCGCTCACCGGGCACCTGCTCGTGCGGCGGCATGATGCCCTCGTGCTCGTCGTCCAGGCGCACGTAGACCAGGCGCGGGTCGCGGCCCTGCTCGACGGTTCCGGAGATGAGCTCGCCGGCCTTGTCCTTGAAGGCGCCCAGGACCTCGAAGTCGCGCCGGTCCTGGATGCGCTGCACGATCACCGAGCGGGCGGTGGCCTGGGCGATGCGGCCGAAGTCGTCGGGGGTGTCGTCGAAGTACTCGCCGGTGGGCTCGTCGTTCTCGTCGACCTCCGGGGCGAGTACGGTCATGTGCCCGGTCTTGCGGTCGATCTCCACGTGGGCGCCGCGGATGGCGCCGGGGACCTTGCTGTATGCGCCCAGGATGGCGTCCTCAATGGCGGGCAGCAGATTGTCCAGGTCGATGCCCAGCTCGTCGGCTGCGCCGCGCAGCTCCGGCATGTTGATGTCCATGATTCCTAATTCCTTTGTCTCGTCTGGGTGCGGTCGGCGTCGCCGGCTGGGTCCGGGCGGGGCGCCGGGGCGGGGCTGGGGCCGCTTACATGCTCACGACCATACGGGCGGTGGCGATGTCCGCGAGCGCGATGGTGCGGGGCGAGTCGTCGACGGTGAGGGTGACGGTGTCGGCGTCGGCGGCGGTGACCTCGCCCTCCAGGGCCTGTTCCTCGGCGGTGGTGACTACCGCGCGGTGGCCGACGGCGCGGCGGAAGTGGCGGGGTGTGTGCAGTTCCCGCTCGGCGCCGGGGGTCGACACCTCCAACGTGTACTGGCCTGCGACCGGGTCGGCGGCGTCGACGGCGTCGGAGATCGCGCGGGTGGCCTCGCCGAGGGTGTCCAGGTCGAGGTCGCCGGGTCCGTCGGGAAGGTCGACGACCACGCGCAGCGTGGTGTACTTGCCGGCCCGCGCCAGGCGCACGTCCTCCAGGAAGAGCCCGGTCTGCTCGACGACGGGGGCGAGTAGCTGATGCAGGCTTTGCTCCTGGCTCCGGGCGGACGCGTCGGTCATATGGAGGTTCCTCCCGTAATGGGCCCGGTGGGGGCGGATTGTGTCTGAGTTCTTCAAGTCGGATCGGTTGATCGCCACCATGCTACCCGCCCATGCGAGGATGACCACGTGACACCGACGCCCGCCACCGATTCCGCCGCGCCCTCCCCAGAGCCTGCCGCATGCCGTGCCGCCTACGCCGGCGGTTCACACCGGCCCGGATCGGCTCCGGTGGGTGCGCTCCCCCGCCGGGTGCTGCTGCGCCGGGCGGGAGCGCTGGCGGCGGCGGTGGCCGCGACCGCCGCCTGTGGGGTGCGCCTGGGTGAGGGTTCGCCCGCCTCGCTGCCGACGGTGCCCGCTCAGGAGGCGATGCGGGACGCGCTGGCCCGACAGACGACGCTGATCGGCTCAACGGCGGACGTGGTCGCCCGCTCGGGCGGGCAGCAGTCCGCCCAGGCGGATGCGATCGCCGTGGCGGCTCGGACCCAGTTGGAGGCCCTGGGCGGGGTGTGGGACCCGTGGGCGACGCCGGTGCCCACCACCTATGAGACGGTCTCCCCTGCGCCGTCGGCCGCCGCGGATGCCGACGTCGACGACCTGGTCTCCGCCCTGACCGACGGGTTGGGGCAGGCGCGTGCGGCGGCGGCCGCCTGCGAGGATGCCGCGACGGCACGGCTGTACGCCGCCCTGGCGGTGGCGTGGTCGCTTCAGGCGCGCACGCTCAATGCGGATGCGGTGGAGGTGAGCGGCCGTGACGCCTCGGCCCTGGCCGAGGCGCTGCCCGGCGTGCTGCTGGCCGCCTACGACGCGACCCGCTATGCGCTGGAGGAGGTGGCCGCGCGTTCGAGTGACGAGGCCCGCACCCGTGCCGAGGCGGACGTGGTCTACACCAAGGCGGTCATCAGCGCGTCGCTGGCGCTGGGCGGGGAGGACACGCGGCTGGCGGCCTACGCCGCCCCGACGCAGGCGGCGGACTCCGCCACCTCCCTGGACGTCACTTGGGCGCGGCAGGCGTGGCTGCGGGTGGAGGAGACGGAACTGGCGCAGGTCGCCCCGGCGGGCGGCGAGGCCACCGAGGCGGCGATCGACGCGGCCCTGTATGCGGCGGAGCGTGCCCGCGCGTGGGGCGCCGCCGCGGACGACCCGCTGCCCGGCTACTCCGCCTGAGGGGGCGGAGCATCGATCCAGGCGCGTTCACGCACGGCATGCACCAGTTCGCCGGCGCCCAGTGGTCCCCGCGCCGCGACCAGGGCGTGCAGGTCCCCCTCTTCACGCACCAGGCGCAGGCGACAAGGACCGGTCTGCAAACTCCAGGACTCGACGAAGGCCGTGACCACCCGTCGGGATCGCCCCAGGGTGCGCGGTACCGCCAGGTACAGGCGGTCGCGTCCGCGTACCCGGTCCAGGGCGTCCAGGCCGCGGGCGAGCAGTCGTCGCAGCCTCCCGGGCGGGGTGGTCACGCGCAGGGTCCAGCGGGGCACCTCGAGCACGAACCGTGGACGGTGCTTCGGTGCGGATACCAGTTCGACGAGGGTGTCCGCTGCCAGTCTGCGGTCGGCGGCGGCCCCGCCGGTGAAGGCGATGCGCGACGCGCCGGCCTCCGTCAGGCTGAGGGCCCCGATACCGGCATCGGCGTCAATGCGATCGGCGGCGATGAGTCCGGCCAGGACGCTACACGCTGCGCCGTACCACAGCTCGGCGGGATCGCCGCGCCGTAGCAACCCGTCCTCGGCGGTCAGTACCACCGTCTGCGCCTCCTCGCCCAGGCTCTCGAGTGCCGAAACGCGCTCCTCTGCGACGGTGGCGGACGGCGGGGTGCTCCAGGCACGTCGCTCCCACTCGCGGGGGCCGAGCACCGTCGCGGCATTGAGGGCACCGACAATGTCGGCATCTGCGCCGCCCGCGACGGCGCCGAGCAGGCGGCGCTGGTGCGGTTCCAGGGCGGCGTCCAGCCCGGTGCGAATGGCGGCGGTACCGGCCTCGGGATCGGGGACGGCACTCCACAGGTATTCGTGGCGTCGCCGGAGCCGGTCCAGGTCGCCTCCGGGGCCCGCTCCCGCCCGGCGGGGCAGCAGGCAGGTGACGGACCAGTTGTGGGCGGTCTTGTCGGGCCAGGCGGAGTCGAGCCGCAGCGTGCGCCCGCGCAGCTGCTGAACGGAAGTGGCGGTGGTCACGGTGGTCAAGTCGATCAGGGTGTTGACGGCCGGGCAGTCCCACCCCTCCCCCAACAGGCCGCGGGTGCCGACGACGAGCTGCACGGCTCCCCGGTCCATCAGCGTGCTCACGGCGCGCACGAGTCGAGCGGTGCCAGCACCCACGCCCTGCACGCGCAGAGTCCAGCCGTCGTCGATTGCGGGCAGTTCCAATCCGGTGTCGGCACGCAAACGGTCGAGCAGCTCGTGGTCGGCCGAGGCGAGTTGCAAGTGTCGGCCGGTCAGAAGCACGGGGTGCAGTTCACGCACCAGGGCGTCGGCCAGGATCGTCATGTAACAGCGCAATGCACCGCCGCGTGAGGCCCGTTCCTCCGAGCCGGTGGGCGGTCCGAGGACGTCCAGAGCGCGGTGGGCGGCCGAGCGCTCGGCCGCATCGGTGACCACCACGGCGCGCAGCCTGTCCCCAAGGCAAGCGTGTTCGGCGTGCAGGATGTCCACGACGGCTACATCCTTCGCCCTGGATGCCGCGCATATCGCGTCCTGTGGCGAGCGGCCGGGACGCAGTCCGGAGTCGGTGAGCCGGTAGCCGTAGCCGGCCAACAGCTCCTTGACATCCTGCCACTGACGGCGGCGCCCCGGGACGGGCAGCAGCCGGGTCAACGCGTACCGGCCGAGCAGTTCCAGGTTCTCGACCACGTCCAGCACGCGGGTGGCCGGCAGGAGAGGCACCAGCGCCGTCGTCTGCTCGGTGGGGACATATTCGCCCAGGCGGTCGCGCAGCAGTGCTCCGGCCGCGATGGCGGCCTGCGGATCGGCGTCAAAGCCGGCTACCAGGCGGACGGTGAGGGCGTCGTCGTCGGTGGCCGTCGGCTCGGGCAGATCATCCACGGGAGGCGCCACGGTGTGCACCAGGAAGTCCACACCGTCCGGGGCCAGCAGGAGCTCATCGAGGCGATGGTCCAACTCGGCACCGGCGTCGGCCAGGAATGCCCGTTCCTGTTGATCCGGGAGGGTGAAGCGCACCAGGCTGCGGCTCGGTGCGAGACAGCCGGCACGAACTACGGCGGGAACCGGGATCTCGTAGTCGACCTCGCCCAGCAGCGCTTGGTACCGGCTGCGGGAACGATCCTCCACAGACGGGAGCGTGGCGGTGAGCCCGATAAGGGTGGGACGGGCGCCGACCGAGTCGAGACGGGCCAGCAGGTAATGGATGACGGCCGCCCAGTGGGCGCGCAGATGGTGACATTCATCGACGACGACGGTGGCCACGCCCGCCTTCACCAGCGCGTCGATCCGAGCCCGGGCCGTCGGATGCAGCAGGGAGGCCAGGTGATCGGCGTCCAGCGAGGCCAGCGAGGCGCGAACGGCGGAGGCTCGACGGGAGATGCCGGAGCGGTAGGCCGCAGGGTTCTTCGCGGCCAGGTCCTCCAGCCACGCCTCGGCGCCGCCCGGAGCCTGTCCGGAGTCAGCGAGTTCCTCGAGCCAGCGCTCTCGAGCGGCCGCCCGCCAGGGCGCGGCGGTGTCGACCACGGCCAGGGACTGGTAGGTCAGTACCGTCAGGTCTGCGGGGACCGTGGAGCCGTAGTCGTCTAGGGATGCATCTTCGCCGTCGCTCACATGGTCGCGCACGCGTGGCGGGCGGCCGTCGACGTCGCGTAAGTGCCCCCTGGCCTGCTCACACCACTGCTGACGGATCAGGGTGGTGGGGGTCAGTACGAGAGCCCGCCGCCCGTTGGCGCGCGCGAGGGCCAGGCCAATCAGTGTCTTGCCGGATCCCGGTGGCGCCACCAGGTGCAGACGCGCGCCGTCGACGGGATCCACGGCGCGCAGCATGTCCACCTGATAGCCGCGCAAGTTCGCCGTCAGAGTCCAATCGGACAGCGGGCGCGGCGGGCGGATCGCCCCGCTATGGGCGGGCGGCATCGTCCCCGGCCAGCGCCGCCTGCACCAGTTCGCGCACGCGGTCGGCGGCCTGCGCCACCGGCACGGAAACCCGCTCGCCGCTGCGGCGGTCGCGGATCTCCACGGTGCCGTTCTTGGCCAGGTCGCGCCCGACCACCACGATGAAGGGCATGCCGAGCAGCTCGGCGTCCTTGAACTTCACGCCGGCGCTGACCCTGCGGCGGTCGTCGTACAGGACCTCCACCCCGGCCCCGTCCAGCGCGGCGGCGAGGGATGCGGCGGCCTCGAAGACGGCGTCGTCCTTGCCGGTGGCCAGGACCTGCACCTGGTAGGGGGCAACCTGGATGGGCCAGGCCAGGCCCTGCTCGTCGTGGTTGGACTCGGCCAGGGCCGCCAGGGCGCGGGTGACGCCGATGCCGTAGGAGCCCATGGTGACGATGCGGGACTTGCCGTTCTCATCCAGCACGGTCAGGTCCAGGGCGCGCGCGTACTTGCGTCCCAGGGCGAAGATGTGCCCGAGCTCGATGCCGCGGGCCAGGTGCAGGGGGCCGGAGCCGTCGGGGGCGGGGTCGCCCTCACGCACCTCGGCGGCCTCGATGGTGCCGTCGGCGGTGAAGTCGCGGCCGGCCACCAGGTCGAGCACGTGCCGCTGGGGGGCGTTGGCACCGGTGACCCAGGCGGTGCCGGGCACCACCCGCGGGTCCAGCAGGTAGCGCACCGAGCCGGTGAGCACCTCATTGCCCTCCGCGTCCCGCTCCACGCGGCGCTTCGGCGAATTGGGGCCGATGACGGCGGGGCCGATGTAGCCGCGCACCAGCTCGGGGTGGGCGGCGAAGTCGGAGTCGGTGGCCATCTCCACCTCGGCGGGGGCGACGGCGGCCTCCAGGCGCCGCATGTCGACGTCGCGGTCCCCGGGAATACCGACGACCAGCAGCTCCCGCTCACCGCCGGGATGAGTCAGGGCTACGACGACGTTCTTGAGCGTGTCCGCGGCGGTCCAGGCGCGCCCGTCGGCGCGTGGGTGTTCAGCATTGACGAAGTCGACCAGGGTTTCGATGGTGGGGGTGTCGGGCGTATCCACCTCATGGGCGGGACCGACCCCGGAGGCGTCCACGTCCGCGGGCACCGGCGTGGTAACCGCCTCCGCGTTGGCCGCGTAGCCGCCGTCGGTACGCACGAAGGTGTCCTCACCGATGGGCGAGGGATGCAGAAACTCCTCGGAGTGGGAGCCGCCCATGGCACCGCTCATGGCGTTGACGATCACGTACTCCAGGCCCAGCCGCTTGAAGATCCGCTGGTAGACGGCGCGGTGCGCCTGGTAGGAGGCCTCCAGGCCGGCGTCGTCGATGTCGAAGGAGTAGGAGTCCTTCATGACGAACTCGCGGCCGCGGATGACGCCGGCGCGCGGGCGGGCCTCGTCACGGTACTTCGTCTGGATCTGGTAGATGGACACCGGCAGGTCCTTGTACGAGGAGTACAGGTCCTTGACCAGGAGGGTGAACATCTCCTCGTGCGTGGGTGCCAGCAGGTAGTCCGCGTCCTTGCGGTCGGTCAGCTTGAACAGGGTGGGCCCGTAGTCGTCCCAGCGGCCGGTGGCCTTGTAGGGCTCCGCGGGCAGCAGTGCCGGGAAGAGCACCTCCTGGGAGATGGTGTCCATCTCCTCGCGGACGATCGCCTCGATCTTGCGCAGGGTGCGCAGGCCGAGCGGCAACCAGGTGTAGACGCCCGGGGCGGTACGGCGGATGTAGCCGGCGCGCACCAGCAGCTTGTGGCTGTCTACCTCCGCGTCGGCGGGGTCCTCGCGCAGGGTTCGGATGAAGGCCTTGGACATGGTCTGAAGCACGGGGCCGATCTTACGTGCTGACGGCGCGGGGCCAAGTCGAAGACCCGCCGCCACGGGAGTCAACCGGCCGAGGCCAAGTGCGGCCACGGCCCGCGTCGAGGCGGAGCCGCACCCGACGAGCGCCGCAACCGATGAAAACAGACCGAGCACCATGGGTTTGCGTCACAAACTAGTTCGTGTACACTTAAAGCAGCGGTTTGCGTGGCCAACCACTTTGTTCTACTTAAGGAGCAGTCATGGACCCGACACCGGTTTCCCCCAACAACGCAGACGGCGGACTCGAGCCCGCCGCCGCACTCGCCACCATCAGCGAGCAGCAAACCGCCTACCTACGGCACATGGAGGTCCACTCCGCCCCGCTCTACCTCGCCTGGGGCCTGGCCTGGCTGATCGGGTACGGCGTCTGCGGTCTCAGCGTGGGCGGCGATTATGAACTCCCCCGCAATTCCTGGCTAGCCTTCATGGGCTGCCTGGCGGCCGCCGCCGTCTTCACCTGCGTATACATCGCCCGACGCTCACGCGGACTGCGCGGCCGCACCTCCTGGATCGGCATGCTGTACGGACTGGCCTGGGCGGGCGGCATGATCCTGGCCTTCACCACCACCGCCAGGCTGGGAGCATTCCTCAACGAACTGGGGACCGCCCAGGCGGCGAATGTGGGCTCAATCGTCGCCAACGCCCTGCCGTGCCTGGTGGTCGGGGTACTGTTCCTCGCCGGAGCCGCCATCTGGGAGGAGACCACGATGGCCGTCACCGGCGGCTGGATACTGGTAGTCACCACAGCGGCCACCGTCGTCGGCGGACACGCGCTGTGGGCCATCATGGCCCTGGCCGGCGGAGGTGGCCTCCTGGCGGCAGGGATCCTGACGGCGCTCCTCGGCCGCCGTCAGAGCGCAGCCGTGCGGGACTGACGATGCCCACCAGCGAACCGCTCGACCCGGTCATTCACGCCCAGTCCCGCCTGCGGATCATGGCCACCCTGGCCGCGGTCCCCCAGGGAGACGCCCTGGTCTTCCCCCGTCTGCGCCAGCTGCTGGGCATGACGGCGGGCAACCTGTCCACCCACCTGTCACGGCTGGAGGAGGCGGGGTACGTGGAGCAGAACAAGACCTTCTCCGGGCGCATGCCCGCCACGTATGTCTCGCTCACGCCTCGAGGCCGCGCGGCCTTCGCCGAATACACCCAGCAGCTACGCGCCTTGCTGGATGCCGAGTGACGGCGACGCCCGCTGTGAGTGCACCAGACACCTGGTGCACTCATAACACATCACTGTATGATGCAGTCATGCGCACTACCGTCGATCTGCCACCCGCCGTACACAGCCAGATCAAACGGCTCGCCGAGGAAAGGAAGACTTCCATATCCTCGCTGGTGGCGGATCTGACGCGTCGCGGTTTAGAACAACTCGAGCCCGAGATGCCCCTAGAGATCGATCCCGAGACCAATCTTCCGGTCATGCATGTTGGACATCGGGTCACCGCGGCAGATGTTGATGCCTTTCTGGCGGATTCCGAATGACTACGTATCTCTTGGACGCCAATGTCCTCATAGCTTTGCTGGTTCCGGAGCACGAACACCACGATCCGGCTCGCGCCTGGCTGGTGTCCTGCCCGGATGAGGCGGCGTTCGTGCTCAGCCCCATCACCGAGGGGGCCTATTGCCGGTACATGGTCCGCTGCGGTTACTCCATAAAGACATCACAAGCCGCCTTGAACCATCTCCATTTGCTGGAACAATGGGCCTTTTGGCCGGACGACGCATCGTATGCGGACATCGACATGAATGACGTTCATGGGCACAAACAAGTCACGGACACATACCTGGCTGAGTTGGCCCACTCCCATGGCGGGCTACTGGTCACCTGCGATCACTCCTTGGCACAGCGCCGTCAGAGCACAACCATGCTCATTCCCGGAGTCATTCCCGGCGCCTAAGCCGCTCGACGCCTCACCGGGCCCCGATTATCGGTTCTTCAGGTTTGGGGTGTGGTGGTTGTCTCGGGCTGCGGCAGGAGTGCTGCCGATGTCCTGGGATATGGCATGGGGTGGGGTGGGTGGCGTGGGGTGTCTGGTGCGCCGGCTGGGCGTTAACAACGCTACTTAACGCTCTGCTGTATACCCCAGGGGCCTTCAGCAGACGGTTAACTGGCGTTGTTAACCCCGAAGTGGCGTAGCAGACGGCGAAGCGGCGCAGTAGACCGGGAAGTGTCGCAGCAGACGGCCCCGCTCCCGGGCGCCGGAGCTATCGGCAGCCAAGTGCAGCCAGGCCTGGCATGACGAGCCGGCGCCGTGGAGGTTTAACCCGCGTCCTCGAGCACTCCGCCTGGCCGCGGCGAGGGCGTCCCTACCGGGCCGAGGACGTCCTCGCCAGCCCGAACACGACCCCGCCGGCCACATGTCCTCGTCAGCCTCAGAACGTCCGCGCAGACCCCACGCCGACCTCGTGCGCCCGGGCACGACCACCCGCGGGCCCGAACCACCACACCCACAAACCGCAGCGCCCATGAACATTCGATGGTGCTCCCAGCTGTCACAGATTGCACCACTTTGCTGGGACATGCCGGAACCTTGGTCGACAGAACCGCATGATTTCAACGATGTGCGCTAGGTGGCTCGTGTCCGGGCAGGTAAAGTGGTGCAATCAGTGACAGCTGGGCGGCGGTCACCGTGGTGAACCGGCAGGCCCACCGGTTTCCTCACCCGGAGACACGCCGGCCGCCACATCCACAAGCACGACGAGCCGGTCCGGATGGCCTGGCGGGGTTGTTCAAGGACACGCCCCGGCCCTCGAGGACGCCTCCCGGGAGAGCGTCCTAGGCGGCCCGACGACGTCCCCGCCGACCCGAGCACGCCCCCATCACCCCAACCACCACCCCACACCACAGCCCCGGCCGGACCCCACACCCGCAAACCGGAAGCACCCGATTATCGGTGTGAACGTGTTGCTTTAGGTCGTGTTGTGCAAGTCGGCGTGGTGTGCGGGATAGGGTGAGGCCTTTGGGGTATCACGGGTGGCGTGAGAACAGAAGGACCGCAACGCCGTAGAGCGCTGCTTCGGTCAACTCAAGCAGAACCGGGCCATGGCCACCAGGTACGACAAACTCGCCGTCCGCTACCGAGCCACCACCCACATCGCCAGCATCGATCACTGGCTCAAACGACCTATATAACACGACCTCGACGTCTTCCCGCATCCACTCACCGATTCCATACCCACAGTTGACAGTTGCATGCTATACTCTATGTGCGGGGTATTTCTCGCCACTTCAACGTCGAAGGAGATCATCATGCGCCCCCCATCAAGATTGCCGCATTGATTGCCGTATTCTGCCTGGCACTGCTCGCGCCGCCGAGCCAAGCCGCGACAACCGCCGATGAACAAGCACCGCGGGACTGGTTGACCTCATACGGGGTTCCATCCGAACTGCAGCAGTACGCGATCGACAAGGTCAAGAACGACGAGACGCTTGACGCCGACAAGGAGGGAAGCGCTCCCATCATTACAGAGGACAGAACATCGGGCACATCTATCATTCACGTCAAGATCTATGCCGACGGCTCCTTCACTGCCGACCAGGAGTATACGGCATCTAGCCAAGCTACGGGTCACGGATCACTAATTTCTGGGGCGCAGGCGGTGATGCGACCTATGGCGGTGGCTCCTTCCGCGCTCAGCGAGTCGCCTCGAACAGAATTCTCGTCCTCGGAGACTTCGCTAGTTACGGCGGTTCGGGAACCCACACCAGGGGAATGTACGTCACACCGTACGGTTCACATCTCACAACGTCGTCCTACTACTGAGCACTGACGGAATCAGGACAAAGGAGGGTGTCGAGGAGCCATGACGACTTGGGTTGACTACTGGACTCTAATCCAGGATCTAGTTGTTTTCATCGGTATCATTGTTGGAACCTGCACGCTCGTAAACATCGCTCGGTCACTAGGTGAAATAGTGCGCATGTTGCGGCATCAAGAAGAGTCGAACAGATTGAGGGACGCCAACAGACTCGCTCACAAGCATTGAGGCCAACACTCCTGCGGCAGAAAACACGCACAGGCGCGCTCTCCCTCACAGCAGCACGGTGGCGAAGGTGCCCACGCGTCTGAAGCCCAGACCGTGGTACAGCCCCAGGCCGGCAGCGTTGAAGGAGTTCACGTACAGGCTCACCGCACCGTCGGCACCCACGTGGTCGCGGCGCACCGCGTCCACCACGGCTGCGAGCGCCACCGAGCCGATGCCGCGCCCGCGCAGGTCCGGGCGGGTCCACACACCGGTCAACTGCGCCACCGAGCCGCCCGGCCGCAGCCACAGGGAGCCCACGTCGACCTTGAAGGCCACGGCGGCTCCCCCGCCGGCAACCGCATCCGGCCCGACGGGACCGCCGGCGCCGTCGTCGAGCAGCACATAGCTGCGGCCGGAGCCCACCAGCCAGCCGACGTGCCGGGCGTAGGAGGACCCGGAGGTGGTCGGGTCGTAGCCGAGCTCGCCGGTGAACATGGCCACGCTCGCCGGCAGCACCAGCGCCTCCTCCGTCGGCGCCGCCCGATGCACTCCCGCCGCCACCCAGGCCAGTTCCGGGCGCCGTGCCAGGGCGTCGGCCGCCAACGTGCCGCCCGTCCCCCGCGGCGCCACCAGCAGCGGCTGCTCCCAGCGCTCCTCCCGCGAGCGCATGCCGGCCGCCGCCAGGTGCTCCCACACGGCGGCGACGTCCGCCACCAGTCCGGCCACCGAGCCGCGGCGAGTCAGGCGCCGGAAGGCGTGGTCCGCGAGCGCGCGGGCCACCTCGTCCCCGGCGCCCGGGTGCCCCAACTCCGGCCGGGCGGCCAGGCCGAAGGGCATGAGTGAGCCGGTGGCCCAGGCGCCGGCCACAGGCCGCCAGGGGTCGGCGGCGACCACCACATCCCCGCGCGCCCAACTGGGCCAGCGCAGCACCTGGTGCGCCAGGGCGACGCCGGCGACCGGGTCGAGGGCGCACAACTCGAGCAGCCCGTCCAATTGGGCCGGGTCGAGCGGGGTGAGCGGCGACGTCGGGCGGCGGCCGAACAGGTTCACGCGGATGCGGGCGGTTGCAGGAATCGGAGCATAACGGCGGGGCTCAGACGCTGGCGACCACACTCGGTGAGGTGCCGGCCAGAGCCGCCTCGCCGAACTCGGAGCGCATCTGCTCGGCCATGATCTGGGCCTGCTCCAGCAGCGTGTCCACCACCTGGTCCTCGGGAACCGTCTTGATGACCTTGCCGCGCACGAAGATCTGGCCCTTGCCGTTGCCCGAGGCGCAGCCGAGGTCGGCCTCGCGGGCCTCACCGGGGCCGTTGACGACGCAGCCCATCACGGCCACGCGCAGCGGGGCGGACACGTCCTTCAGCCCCTCCTCCACGGATTCGGCCAGCGACCACACGTCCACCTGGGCGCGCCCGCATGACGGGCAGGAGACGATCTCCAGCTTGCGTTCGCGCAGCCCCATGAACTCCAGCAGCTTGGTGCCGACCTTGACCTCCTCCACGGGCGGGGCGGACAGGGACACGCGAATGGTGTCGCCGATGCCCTGCGCCAACAGGATGCCGAAGGCGGCACAGGACTTGATGGTGCCCTGAAATGCCGGGCCGGCCTCGGTCACGCCCAGGTGCAGCGGCCAGTCGCCGCGCTCGCTGAGCATTTGGTAGGCCTGCACCATGGTGACCACGTCGTGGTGCTTCACGGAGATCTTGAAGTCGTGGAAGCCGCACTCCTCGAACAGGCCGGCCTCCCAGACGGCGGACTCCACCAGGGCCTCGGGGGTGGCCTTGCCGTACTTCTTCAGCAGGCGCGGGTCCAGGGAGCCGGCGTTGACGCCGATGCGCAGGGAGGTGCCGTGGTCGGAGGCGGCCTTGCAGATTTCGGCGACCTTGTCGTCGAACTTGCGGATGTTGCCGGGGTTGACGCGCACGGCCCCGCAGCCGGCCTCGATGGCGGCGAACACGTACTTGGGGTTGAAGTGGATGTCGGCGATGACGGGGATGCGCGACTGCTTGGCGATGATCGGCAGGGCCTCGGCGTCCTTGTCCGTGGGGCAGGCGACCCGCACGATGTCGCAGCCGGCCGCCGTCAGTTCCGCGATCTGCTGGAGGGTCGCCCCCACGTCGTGGGTCTTGGTGGTGGTCATCGACTGCACGGAGATGGGGGCTCCGCCCCCGACCTCCACGTCACCGACGCGGATCTTGCGGGTGGGCTTGCGGGGCGCCAGCACCGGGGGCTCCTCACGCACGGTTGGCATGCCTAGGGCGATCGCTTCTGTCACGCCTCACAGTATGGCACCGGGCGAGCCCGGTCGCCGTGGTGGCCGGCTCACACCGGGGTGCGATTCGCCTCCCGGGGCGGCGTTTCCGCAGCCCGCGCCGCCCACCGCTCAAATGGGCGCGACGATGTCAACCCAGATGAGTAGCACGGCCATGAGAATCAGCAGGTAGAAGACGACCTGCCCGACCGGCAGCATCCTGGCGGTATCGGCGTAGCCGGGATCGGGGTTGCCGTGAGCGCGGGCCCACAGGCGACGGATGCCCTCCCAGCAGGCGCCGGCGACGTGCCCGCCATCCAGCGGCAGCAGCGGAATGAGGTTGAAGGCGAACAGGGCCAGATTCAGCGAGCCGAGCAGGCTGAGCATGGAGAACAGGCGCACCGAGAAGGGCAGTCCCATATCCGTGCCGGTGCCGGCGCTGGACACCTCCCCGGCGATGCGCCCCACCCCGACCAGGCTGACCAGGCCCTCGGCGTTGCGCTCCTCCAGGCCCAGTCCGGCGGCGACGGCGTGGTACAGGCCCGCCGGCAGGGTCACGATCGCCTTCAGGGTCTGTCCGACTGCGTCACCCACCACCCGCGGGATCTCCCCGGCCGGGGTGCGCACCGTTCCCAGCGAGGGGCCGATGCCCACATACGGGCGCGGCTCGGTAATCACCTCTCCGGAGGCGTCGGTGGCGGGGTTGCCCTCGGCGTCGTAGACGGTGCGGGGCACCTCCACGGCCGTGATGGTCAGGGTCAGCGCCTGCCCATCGCGCTCGACGACGACGTCGGCCGGCTCGGTGCCGGAGGCGGCGATGGCCGCCTGCACCTCGGCCCAGGTGGCGGTGGGCTCACCGTCCCAGGACACGATCGTGTCGCCTACCTGCAATCCGGCCGCGGCGGCCGGGGAGGTGGGGTCGGCGTCGGTGCACGCGGCGCCGGCGTCGATGTCGGAGGAGACGCATTCGGACACCGACGCGAGGGTGGCGGTGTAGGCGGGCTGCCCGATCACCCCCAGGGCGACGGTCAGGCAGATGACGCCCAGGGCGAGGTTGGTGAGGATGCCGCCGGCCATGACCAGCAGCTTCTTCGGGACGCTCAGGCGGTAGAAGGCGCGGTCCTGCTCGTCGGGGCCGAGCTCGTCCAGGGACTCCGCGCGCGCCTCGGCGACCATGGAGCCGGGCTTGTCCGGGTGGCCTGGGCGGGCGGGCGGCAGCATGCCCAGCAGGCGCACGTAGCCGCCCAGCCAGATGGCCTTGATGCCGTACTCGGTCTCACCGCGGCGGGTGGACCACAGCTTGGGGCCGAAGCCGATGAAGTACTCGGGTACCTTCACGCCGAAGTGCTTGGCGGGCAGCATGTGGCCCAACTCGTGCAGGGCGACGGACAGGCCGATGCCGATGATGAGGATGACGATGCCCAGGATGTAGGCAAGGGTGTGGCTCAAGGGGTCTCCTGGTCAGCGGGTACGGGCGGCGATCAGCTCGTCGGCGCGGGCGCGCGCCCAGGCGTCGGCGGCCAGCACGTCATCGAGGCCGGGGTCGGCGTGCCCGGTGTGGGCCTCCAGCACGGCGGCGTCGATGGCGACGATGTCCAGCCAGCGCAGGCGCCCGTCCAGGAAGGCGGCGACGGCCTGCTCGTTGGCGGCGTTGAAGACGGCCGGGTGGGTGGGTGAGGCGGCCACGGCGGCGCGGGCCAGGTCCACGGCCGGGAAGGTATCGGCGTCGAGCGGCTCGAAGGTCCAGGCGGTGGGATCGGTCCAGGGCTGGGGCCGGACCAGGCCGGCCAGGTCGGGGCGGTGCGGCCAGGTCAGGCCCAACGCGATCGGCAGGCGCATGTCCGGCGGGGAGGCCTGGGCGATGGTGGCGCCGTCGATGAACTCGACCATGGAGTGGACCACGGACTGGGGGTGTACGGCCACGGTAATGTCGGCGGGGTCGACGTCGAACAGCAGGTGCGCCTCGATCAGCTCCAGCCCCTTGTTGACCAGGGTGGAGGAGTTGACGGTGACCACGGGGCCCATCGCCCAGGTGGGGTGGTTCAGGGCCTGGGCGGCGGTGACGCCCGCGAGTTCGGCGCGGGTACGGCCGCGGAAGGGCCCGCCGGAGGCGGTCAGGATCAGCCGTCGCACTTCGCTGCGGCCGGTGACGTCGGGGCTGGTCAGCCCCTTCTCGTGGACGCCGGCGCGCAGGGCCTGGGCGATGGCCGAGTGCTCGGAGTCGACGGGCACGACCTGTCCGGGACGGCGCAGGGCGCGCTTGACCAGGGCACCGCCGACCACCAGGGACTCCTTGTTGGCCAGCGCGAGGGTGGCGCCGGAGCGCAGGGCGGCCAGGGTGGGGGCCAGGCCGACCGAGCCGGTGATCCCGTTGAGGACCACGTCCCCCTCCCCCACGCCGGCGGCCTGAATCAGCTCGGTGGCGGCGTCGGGGCCGGCGAGGATCGCGGTGACGGGGTCGGGCCGGCCCGCACGGGCGGCGGCGTCGGCGAGGGCCGCGCGCAGCCGGGGTACGACGTCGTCGGCGGAGGCGGACACCGCCAGGCGGGGCACGCGGTGGGCGACAGCCTGCTCGGCCAGCAGTTCCAGGCGGCCGCCGCCGGCGGCCAAACCGGACACGCGCGGCGCCGGGACCCGGCCGGGTTCACCCGGGGCGCCGGGGTGGGCGGCCAGGTGGTCGATGACCTCGAGGGCCTGGGTGCCGATGGAACCGGTGGAGCCGAGCAGGACGACGGCGCGCGCGGGATCACCCGAAGCGGTTGCGGTCATGGTGTGCCCTACTCCACCGACAGCAGGACCTCGACGGTCCGGGCGAGAAAGCGGTCGACGCTGGCCTCGTCATAGGCCTTGTCCCCGCGGGCGGCGGGGAAGACGGCGGCACGCACCTGGGTGGAGGTCAGGGCGCCGTCGGAGTCGAAGTAGGCGGCAATGCGGTCCATGAGGGCGTCGACGGCCTCCTTTTCGTACCCCCGCCGGGCGGCGGGGGCGAAGCGCTCACCGGCCGGGCGCAGCAGCCGCGGGTACAGGGTGGTGGCCAACTGGGCCACCTGGTCCATCCAGGCCTTGCGGCCGTTGGTGGCCACGTACTCGGCGCGGCGGCGCTGCAGGAAGGCGGCCTCGAGCCGGTCCAGCGCGGCGTCGACGGCGTCGGGCCGGTAGCCGCCGTGGACGATGTCGAAGGCGACGGTGCGCACCCCCTCGGAGTCCATCTCGGCCAGTTCGCCGGCGTCGTAGATCTCGTGGGCGGTCTCGAAGTAGCCGTCCACCTGCTCGACGCGGTAGCCCTGCTTAAGCATGCCGACCCTGGGGAACATGTCGCTCATCGCGTGTGCGCCGCCCTTTCCTGCTTGAGCACCTCGGTGGCCAACTGGCCGCAGGCGCCGTCAATGTCGCTGCCACGAGTGTCTCGCACCGTGGTGGTGATGCCGGCACGCCGGAGCGTGTCGACGAAACGGTCCTGGACCTCCGGCTCGGAGCAGGTCCAGATGGAGCCGGGGGTGGGGTTCAGGGGAATGGGATTCACGTGGGCCCAGCCGTGGCCGCGGCGGTTGAGCTCGTCGGCCAGCAGCTGCGCGCGCCAGGCGTGGTCGTTCATGTCCTTGATCAGGGCGTACTCGATGGAGACGCGCCGGCCTGTGGCCTCGAAGTAGTCGTGGGCGGCGTCCAGCAGCTCGCCGACCTTCCACTTGGAGTTGACGGGAATGAGGGCGTCGCGCAGTTCGTCGTCGGGGGCGTGCAGGGAGACGGCCAGGGTGACCGGCAGGCCCTCACCGGCGAGCTTGCGGATCAGCGGAACCAGGCCCACGGTGGAGACGGTGACGCCGCGGGCGGACAGGCCGAAGCCCTCCGGGGCGGGGTCGATGATTCGGTGCAGGGCCGCCACCACGTTCTTGTAGTTGACCATCGGCTCGCCCATGCCCATGAACACGACGTTGGACAGGCGGGCGGGGCCACCGGCCAGACCGCCGGCCTCGGACAGGGCGCCGGCGTGACGAATCTGCTCGATGATCTCCCCGGTGGACAGGTTCCGGGTCAGCCCCATCTGGCCGGTGGCGCAGAAGGGACAGGCCATGCCGCAGCCGGCCTGGGAGGAGACGCACAGGGTGGTGCGGTCCCGATAGCGCATGAGCACCGACTCCACGCGCACGCCGTCGTAAAGCTCCCACAGGTGTTTGATGGTGCGGCCGCCGTCGGCGCGCAGGGCACGCACCTCGTGGATCAGGTCGGGCAGCAGTTCGGCGCACAGTTGCTCGCGCTGGGCGGCGGGCAGGTCCGTCATGTCGGCGGCGTCGCGGGTGAAGTGAGTGAAGTAGTGGCGTGAGAGCTGGTCGGCGCGGAAGGCGGGCAGACCGGCCTCCCGCAGTGCCTGCTTGCGGCCGGCCAGGTCCAGGTCGGCCAGGTGCCGGGGGGCCTTGCCACGGGCGGGGGGAACGGCGAAGGACAGGCGGGGGCGAGCGTCGGGGCTGGTGGCGCCCTCGGGCGGCTGATCGGTGGGCAGCACCTGGACGCGGTCGGAGTCGCGGCGCGGCGTGGCCGTACGGGCGGCCCCGGCACGTGGGCCGCGTGCGCGGATGACGGCGGAGGTGCTGCTCACTGGGGCCATGATCCTTCCGATTGTGAGAGTCGAGCGCGTTCGCGGACACGAGCGGCCGAAGCGGCAGCGTACTCGGGCCAAGCCGCCACTGCCACGGCGTCGGTCACAGTCCCGGGGCGACGGCGCAGCATCTGGTGCATCGCCGGGTCACCCGACCAGGAGGCTGAATACGTAGACCACCGGGGCGGCCACCAGGATGGAGTCGAGCCGGTCCATGAGACCGCCGTGGCCGGGCAGGAGGGTGCCCATGTCCTTCAGTCCGAGGTCGCGCTTGAGCAGGGACTCCCCCAGGTCGCCCAGCGTCGAAATGACCACCACGGTGGCGCCCAGCAGCGCGCCCGCCCACACCGGCCCGTCCAACGCCCACAGGCAGACCGCGCCGGCGCCGACGGCGGCCAGCAGGGAGCCGGCGAAGCCCTCCCAGGACTTCTTCGGCGACACGCTCGGCGCCATGGGATGCCTGCCGAAGTTGATACCGGCCAGCCAGCCGCCGGTGTCGTTGGCGACCGGCAGGGCGATCAGGGTCAGGACCTTGCCGACCCCGTGCGTCTGGGCGACCAGCAGCACGGCGAACCCGGCGAGGAAGGGCAGGTAGGTGGCGGCGAACACGGAGGCGGAGGCGTTCACGGAGCGGGAGCGACGCACGGCGTCGTGGGCCTCGGTGCGCAGCACATCATGGCCGGCCTCCTCCAGGGCGGTGCCGGACTCGGCCTCCGCCTGATCCAGGAAGCACCAAACCACGCAGGCGCCGGCGGTGGCGATGTAGGCGCCCAGGGCGGCCTCCGCGCCCGCCCGCCAGGCGCACACCGCCACCCCGAGGGTGCCGATCCACAGCGGTGCCAGCGGCAGTCGGATGCCCTTGCGGGCGAAGGCACCGGCCAGTTCCCATAGGGCCCCGCACACGGCCACGACCACCACGCCGACGAACACGATCTTGTTGAAGACCAGCGAGGCCAGGATCGCCCCGATCAGGACGACGGCGACCCCGACGGCGGCGGGCAGGTTGCGTCCCGCCCGCCCGGTGGCGGGTAGGGGGGCGCGGTTGCGCGTCGGCGGCGGGGCGAGCAGGGTGGACAACAGGCTCACGGTGGGCGGCGTACTGGTGCGGTTCGGGGTCGAGGCGGGGCTCAGACCTCGAGGAGCTCGGCCTCCTTGGTGGCCAGTGCGGCGTCGATCTGCTCGACGTAGCGCTTGGTCAGGGCGTCCAGCTCCGCCTCGGCGCGCTTGACGTCGTCCTCGCCGGCCTCGCCGTCGCGCTTGATGGCCTCCAGCTCCTTCTTGGCCTTGGCGCGCACACCGCGCACCTGCACGCGGGACTCCTCCGCGCGGGAGCGGGCGAGCTTGACGTAGTCGCGGCGACGCTCCTCGGTCAGCACGGGCAGGGTCACGCGGATGACGGTGCCGTCGTCGGTGGGGTTCACGCCCAGGTCGGACTCGCGGATCGCGGTGACGATCTCCTTCATGGCGCCGCGGTCGTAGGGGCTGACGATCACGGAACGGGCCTCGGGAATGGTGATGGAGGCGAGCTGCTGCAGGGGCGTGGGCGCCCCGTAGTAGTCGACCACGATTCCGTTGAACATGGACGGGTTGGCGCGGCCGGTGCGGATGGCGGCGAGTTCGTGCTTGCCGGCGTCGAGGGCCTTGTCCATCTTGTCCTCGGCATCGAGCATGACGTCGTCGATCATGGTTGGTTCCTTCGGTTGTTAGCAGTGTTGATGGGCTGTCGGTCGGCTGTGGTTCAGCCTTTGGCGCGTTCGCCCGTACGGCCGAGCGCGGAGGGCGCCGCGCGGATGGCGCGGCCGGAGGCTAGTCGCGGGTGACGAGGGTGCCGATGTCCTCCCCCAGCAGGGCGCGGGTGATGTTGCCGGGCTCCCCCATGCCGAACACGCGCATGGTCAGGGCGTTGTCGCGGCTGAGGGCGAAGGCGGAAGCGTCGGCGACCTGCAGCCCGTCTGCCAGGGCGCGCGCATAGGTGAGGCGGTCGAGCTTGACGGCCTCGGGGTCGCGGCGCGGGTCCGCGGTGTACACGCCGTCGACCCCGTTCTTGCCGACCAGCAGCTCGTCGCAGTGAGTCTCCAGGGCGCGCTGGGCGGCGACGGTGTCGGTGGAGAAGTAGGGCATGCCGGCGCCGGCGCCGAAAATGACGGCGCGGCCCTTCTCCATGTGGCGGATGGCGCGCAGGGGAATGTAGGGCTCGGCGACCTGGGTCATGGTGATGGCGGACTGGACCCGGGCGGGTACACCGGCCTTCTCGATGAAGTCCTGCAGGGCGAGCGCGTTCATCACCGTGCCGAGCATGCCCATATAGTCGGCCCGGGCGCGATCCATACCCCGGGCGGACAGTTCTGCGCCGCGGAAGAAATTGCCGCCGCCGACCACGATGGCTACCTGCACGCCCTGCTTGATGGCGGTGGCGATCTGCTGGGCGGCGTCGGCGACGACGTCGGCATCCAGGCCGACCGCCCCACCGCCGAAGACCTCACCGGAGAGCTTCAATAGCACCCGCCGGGGATGGGTGCCGTGGGCGATGCGGTCGTCGCGGTCCGGGGACTCGCTCATGCGTGGTGCCTCCTGCTGGGTGCGGACGGTTCAGCGGCTTCGATGCGGGCGCTGCGCACAGCCTACCTGCACAGGGTGGTTCCGCGCCGGAGGTAACGATAGAGTCAGGGAGTGACGAAGCGTATACCGACGGGGTGAGCAGCCGTGTTCGGATTCAGACTCAGCGAGGCGTCATCCCCGGAGGAATGTCGGCACCTGACCGACAGGACGACGTGCCAAGACACTGACGCCAACGCTATCGAGGTACGCGCGCTGAGCAAACGCTTCGGCGGGCCCACGGTTCTGAACGAGGTCACCCTGGATGTCCGCTACGGCGCCATCACCTGCCTCCTCGGCCCCAATGGGGCGGGCAAGACCACGCTTATGCGGATCCTCGTCGGACACGAGTCCATCAGCCGCGGGAGTGCTCGCATCGTGCTGCCGGAGGACGGCGCGCTCGCGGACCGCACTGTCGGATACGTTCCCGACTCTTCGCTGGTATACCCGCTATTGACTGTGCGCGAGCATCTGCGGCTGGTGGAGGCGTTGTTCGGCCTCAGCCGGTTCAGCCGGGCGCAGGAGGAACAGTTTCTGAAGGCGCTGGGACTGGATGAGCACGCGGACCTGCTGGCCAGCAAACTCTCGAAGGGGTTGAAGAAGCGGCTGATGCTCGCCTGCGCGGTGCGCCAGGGCGCGCGAGTCCTCGTCCTGGATGAGCCCTTCGATGGGCTCGATCCGGCGGGCCAGGAGATGCTCATGTCGCTGGTGGAGCAGTTGCGCGACCAGGGGTGCTGCGTGCTGGTGTCGACGCATCGGCTGGACATCGCCGAGCGGGTAGCCGACGAGCTGTTGGTCCTGGACCACGGTGAGCTCGTGTTCTCCGGCACGCCCACCCAGTTCGTGCGTCTCGGCGAGCCCTCCCCCAACAAGACTGCCTTCGAGGCCGCCTTCGCCGCCGTCAGCCGCCGCTCCGATTCCCGACCCCGGCTGGCCGAATTCGACGGGACGAGTCCATGACCGCCGACGTTGTTCCCACCGCCGCGCGCCAGCGTGCCCGACAGCACGTCTCGCGACTGGTACTGGTACTGCTGGAGGCCCGTCTGCGCGGCGTTCGACACAAGGCGGTCGGACTGCTTAAGAGCTGGCCGGGGCGTCTTGCTGGTATCGCCGTGGTGGTCGTCAGCGGCCGGTTGCTTTGGATGCTGGTAGCGCCCCCATCCGGGCGCGCATCTGCCATCCCCGACTGGCTGCTGCGAGATGTGCTCGGCGCTGTACTGGTCGGTGCCCTCACGGTCTGGGGCGCCCATTCAGTCGCCCGGCCTCCCGTCATTCTGGGCACCGGTGATATCGGCGTTGTGGACTCCGGCTCCTTGATTCGCGTATCACTAACCGCGGGCATTCTCGCCCGTCTGTCGGCCTCCGTAATCGGCGGCCTGTACCTGGCCGCCGTACTCTCCGGGGTGGCCCCCACGCAGTGGGCGGAACTGGAGTCGCGCCTGTGTTTGTGGACAGTCCTGAGCAGTCTCGGAGTCTGGATGACCAGCGCGCGCTTGGCCTGCGGCTGCGCAACGTGGGCTTTTCCCCGCACGCGCCCGCTCCTGACCCTGGCATGGTGGAGTCCGACGACAGTATTGGTATGCAGTGTGCTCGCCCGCGTGTCGGAACAGGGGGTGAGGGCACTGAACCTGCTGGGCGACATCTTCATGACGCTGACCGGGCACTGGCGATCGGCCATACTGCTCGCCGCTGCCGCCGCCTTGATCTACGCGGTGGTGATCGCGGTGGCGCCCGGGCTGACTCCGCTGTGGGCGGCACCCGCGTACCAGCTGGCCGCAATCCTCGACCTGGCCGACAGTCGGGACGCCTCGGCGGCATTGGCCCTTATGCGCCCGGCACATGCGTCCAGCGGGAACATGCCCGCCGTCGTCCGTGGGGCGGCCGCCTTAGTAATCCGCCAGTGGTGGGAGGCGGGACGCCGCCATTCCGGCAGGGTCCTCGTATTCGAGGCGCTGGCGGCCTATGGGGTCGGCCGGCTGATCGGTTGGCTGCTCCCGGAGTGGTGGCCAATCGCGTTCCTGATCGTAGGCGGATTTGCAGCTTCCTCATGCGCGCTGGACGGCGCCCTAGCGGAAGCACGCTACCCCCTGTTCTCTGCGGCGAGCAGTACCCGCTGTAACGCACTGTACGTGGGTGCGTGGAGCTGTCTGTTGCCCGCATTACAAACGTGCCTGATCTGCCTGCTGACCGTCCTCGGCGGCGCCCAGGCTCGCCTGCCCGGCGGTGCCGTGGCCATCGCACTCGGTTGCGCATTCACCTGGCCGCTGTTCGCCGCGGCGTGTTCCGTGTCCGCCGCGCTCCTAGCAGCGCGAGGCATTTCGAACCACCTGACCAGCGGCGTCGGCGGGCTTGCCGCCCTCGGAGGGCCGCTGGTCCTCGCCGTCGGCCAGGGCACGGCAGCATTGGCACCCGGGTTTGCGGCAATCGCCGCTCAAGTCGGGGCCACCGCATTGGCCTCGTGGGCACTGCTGCACATCGCCCTCGCAAGCTGGTCCGCCTCGCGGTACGCGGTACGCATTGACAGCCGGACGGCCGCCAAACACCTCAACACAACCACTCAAAGTCCCGCCGAAACGGAGGAATGATCATGGCAGGAATGGACGAGAGCGCCAAGACGGTGCTCAAGGACGCCCGCGCGGTGGCGAAGGAACGGGGGGCAGGCAACGCCGAGCCCCTGGATGTGTTCGTCGCCGCGCTCCGCACCAGCCCCGAGGTGGAGGCGCTCGTCGGCACGCCCCACCAACTGAGCTGGGAGGAGTTGGTGCAGGAGGCGACCGCCGACGCTCCCCGCCGCGGCCTGGGGCGGCTACTGCCCCGGCCGATCGGCTTCGACGACCGCGCCAAGGCGGCCTCGGTGCGGGCGGTCGCGCTGGCGGTCGACTCCGATGTCTCCGCGCGTCATCTGGCGGCGGCCGCACTGGAGCAGGACGACGCCCGCCTGAATGAGTACCTCGTTGCCCACGGCACCAGTTGGAACCGGCTCGTCGAAATACTGGTGGCCTGAGCGCCCGTAAGCACCCGAGATATAACACGGGGTCCCCGCGAGCATGCGCTCACGGGGACCCCGGTGCTTGATCGCGTCAGCTCAGGCGCCGACGCGGAAGCGGACGAAGCCGTTCAGCTTGCCGCCGGTGGCCGTGATGACCTTGCCGACCGTGGTCTTGGGGTCCTTGGCGTAGGCCTGGTCCACCAGGCAGTTCTCCTTGTAGAAGCCGTTCATACGGCCCTCGACGATCTTCGGGATGGCCTTCTCGGGCTTACCCTCGGCGCGGGTCGTCTCCTCGGCGATGGCGCGCTCCTTCTCCACGGTCTCGGCCGGGACGGAGTCACGGTCCAGGTACAGCGGGGAGTAGGCGGCCACGTGCATGGCGACGTCGTGGGCGACCTCGGCGGCCTTGGCGTCGGTGCCGACCAGCACCCCCACCTGGGCGGGCAGGTCGGGGTTGGTGCGGTGCAGGTACAGCTCGACGTGGTCGGCGGCCAGGCGGCCGACGCGGCGCACGACGATCTTCTCGCCGATGACGGCCTGCATGGAGTCGGTGAGCTCCTTGACGGTGGTGCCGTCGACGGCGACCTCGGCCAGCGCCTCGGCGGTCTCGGCACCGGAGTCGATGGCGGCAGTGAGGACCTTGTCGGCGAACTCGATGAACTTCTCGTTCTTGGCGACGAAGTCGGTCTCGGAGTTGATCTCCACCAGGACGCCCACCTGAGCGTCGTCGGTGTCGACCACCTTGGCGGCGATCAGGCCGGCGGAGGCGGAGCGGCCCTCGCGCTTGGCGATGCCCTTCAGGCCCTTGACGCGGATGATCTCGATGGCCTTCTCGGCGTCACCGTTCGCCTCGTCGAGCGCCTTCTTGACGTCGAGCATGCCGGCGCCGGTCTTCTCGCGCAGCGCCTTGATGTCAGCGGTGGTGTAGTTGGGCATGGATATCTCCTGAAATTGCTGAGATTGGAGTGAACGGGCGGCTACTGGACTCAGGCCTGCTCGGCGGGAGCAGGCTCGCTATCCGAAGGAGCCACCGGAGCCTCACTCTGGACGGCCTCGGTGGCCGACTCAGCGGCAGCCTCGGTGACCGACTCTTCGCTCGGGGCGGCCTCGGCCTCGGCACCGGCCAGCAGCTGGGCCTCCCACTCGGGCAGCGGCTCGGCCTCGGCGGCGGGGACCTCCGCCTCCTCACCGGTGCGGGCGCGGCCGGCGGAGCGCGACACGAGCCCGTCGGCGACGGCGTCGGCGATGATGCGGGTCAGCAGCGCGACGGAGCGGATGGCGTCGTCGTTACCGGGGACGGCGTAGGTGACCTCGTCGGGGTCGCAGTTGGTGTCCAGCACGGCGACGACGGGGATGCCCAGCTTCTGTGCCTCGGAGATGGCCAGGTGCTCCTTCTTGGTGTCCACCACCCAGATGGCGGCCGGCGGCTTGGCCATGTCGCGGATGCCGCCGAGGGTCTTGACCAGCTTGTCCTTCTCGCGGCGCATCATGAGCAGTTCCTTCTTGGTGTGGCCGGAGCCGGCCACGTCGTCGAAGTCGATCTGCTCGAGTTCCTTCATGCGGTCCAGGCGACCGCGCACGGTGGTGAAGTTGGTGAGCATGCCGCCCAGCCAGCGCTGGTTGACGTAGGGCATGCCGACGCGCTGGGCCTGCTCGGCCACGGCGGCCTGGGCCTGGGTCTTGGTGCCGACGAACAGAATGTTGCCGCCGCGGGCGACCGTCTCCTTGACGAAGTCGTAGGCGGTGTTGATGCCGTCGATCGACTGCTGCAGGTCGATGATGTAGATGCCGTTGCGCTCGGTGAGGATGAACCGCTTCATCTTGGGGTTCCAACGGCGGGTCTGGTGGCCGAAGTGCACACCGTTCTCGAGTAGCTGGCGCATGGTGACAATCGCCATGAGGGTCCTTTCAGGCACGCCCGGCGGGCGTGCAGTCGAGGGGCGGCCCGCCGCGGTACGGACGGGGCGCCCGGTTATGGGTGGTTTTTCCCCTTTGACCGGAGGCCCCGTGGGCGGGGCGCGGCTGCCCGGAGGCCGGGCATGGGGCCTGGTGCCCGCGACGCCGGGCCACCCACCGTGCTTACGCAATGCGGGACCTCGGCCGTGGCGCTCGAAAGGACGTTCCCGCCCCGCCGACGGCGGAACGGGCGCGGACACGCGAAGTCAGCCACGCAACGGATCGACTAAGGCCGCCGAACCCGCGCGGGGCTGCGGGCGCGAGGTTATCACAGCGCCGGCGCGGATCATGCGGGCGGGGCCGCCGGGCAAGCCTCGTGGCACGGGACGAATCCGCAGGCCACAGCGGGGTGAGTCCGTGGGCGGGTGCGCTCGGCCGGAGGGGCGGGCACCTTCGGATTGGCGTACCGGCGTCCACAGGTCCGATTGGCGACATCCAACCGGATCGGTTATCCACAGGCGGACCATGCCGCAGATGCGCTCGGGGACCTACCCGCGCACGCTGGTGTCCATGAGCAACTTCACAGCCGCCGACACCGCTGTCGGCACCTCCGCTTCAGCCGTTACCGTCAACACGCCCCCCACGGATGGGCACTCCCCCGCGGCCCCGGGCGGGCACACCCGCCAGGATCCGGCCGACCGCTCCCCCGGCGAGGTCTCATCCGGCGGTCCCCCTCCACCGCGCCCGGGAGGGGCGCGACGTCGGGCCCGGCGCCTGGCGGCGACTTGGGCCGCGCTTACCGTCGGCGCCGCCCTCGCCCTGTCGCCGACGCCGGCCTCCGGAGTGGACGCAACATCCTTGGGGTCCGCGACCGTGCCGCGGCAGGTGGTGATGGCCTGGCGGGGCGGCGAGCCGAACCCGCTGCAGGCATTCGCGGCCGGGACGGCGGCGGAACCCGCCACGCCGCTGCCGGGGGTGGTGGCCACGAGGGTGCGCTACGCCTGGCCGACGGGCATGGCGACGACGGTGCTGGCCGATTTCGATCCGCCTGCGGTGGTCTGGGGCTCCGGGCACCGCGGCGTGGACCTGGCGCTGGCGGCGGGCTCGCAGGTGCTGGCGGCCGCGGACGGGACGGTCGCCTTCGCGGGGATGGTGGCCGGACGACCGGTGGTGTCCATCGACCATGCCGACGGCATCCGCACCACCTACGAGCCGGTGGATCCGTGCGTCGAGGCCGGCGAGGCGGTTGCGCGCGGCCAGGTGATCGGCACGCTGCAATCCGGCCACCGCGCCGACGGCGCCGACGCCCTGCACTGGGGTGCCCGCACCGGCCCGAAGACCTACGTCAACCCGCTGCGCCTGCTTCAGCCCGCGGTGATCCGCCTCAAGCCGCTGGGCTGACTGGAGGCCGACTTGCCGGCCGGGCCGAGCGGGGTCGGTGTCGCATACTCGGTAGCCGGGTCGTCAAGCCCTTGGGAAGGCCTGGGCGTAGACGGCGCGCAGGCGCTCGGCGGATACATGCGTGTAGCGCTGGGTCGTGGCCAGCGACGAGTGCCCGAGCAGTTCCTGCACGCTGCGCAGGTCCGCTCCCCCGCTGAGCACGTGGGTGGCGGCCGAGTGGCGCAGCCCGTGGGGGCCCAGGTCGGGCACGCCGGCGCGGGCGGCCGTGCGGTGGACAATCTCGCGTACGGCCCGCGGCCCGATGCGGCGACCGCGGGCGCCCAGGAACAGGGCCGCTCCGGCGTCGGCGGCGGCTACGGCGGGGCGTGCGTCCGCCCAGTCCTCCAGGGACGCGGCGGCGGGGCCGCCGTAGGGCACCGTGCGTTCCTTGTTCCCCTTGCCCAGTACCCGCATGGTGCGACGCGCGGCGTCCACGTCCCCCAGGTTCAGGGCGCACAGTTCGGACACGCGCACGCCGGTGGCGTACAGGATCTCCAGAATCGCCCGGTCGCGCAGCGCCAGTGCCCTGGCCACGTCGGCATCGGTGCCGTCATCCGCCGTCGTCCCGGCCGCGGCGACGGCGTCGGCCGCCGCGTCCAGCAAGGCGGCGGCCTGGGCGGGGGTGAGCACGGAGGGCAGGCGAGCATCGGCGCGGGGCGAGCGCAGCCGGGCGGCGACGTCGGCCCCCAGCAGTCCGTTGCGGTAGGCCCAGTTGGAGAAGGTGCGGCAGGCGGCGGCGCGGCGGGCCAGAGTCGCGCGGGCGGCGCCGTCGGCGGACATGGTGGCCAGCCAGGCGCGCAGGTCCGGCAGGTCCAGGCTGCCCAGGGCGGGCCCCACCGGCTCGTCGTCTCCCTCGCCGACGCCGAGGAAGGTCAGCAGCTCCGCCAGATCGCCGAGGTAGGCGCGCACCGTGTGCGCCGACAGCCCGCGTTGCAGGTCCAGGTAGCGGGCGAACGCGTCCAGCAGCCCGGCCCGGGTACCGCACCCGCTCCCGTTCGTCGGCCTCATCTGTTGTCCCACCGCCGGGGCCGCCGAGGAGGCCTCACCAGCCTTGGGATCCGCGCGCACGCCATCAGTCTAGTGACTCTTCTGGTTTGAGGATGTGGGTGGGACGCGGCTCGGCCCTTGAGCGCCGCCACGACCGGCATTGTCGCCATCCGGGACAAACGCACGCCGCCGGACCGGTCGCCGATCTTGAAGCCGCATAATTCCAACGATTCTGGAATCGAGGGCCGGTGCTCCAAGTATGTTTGTCCCGGATTCGGACAATGTTCGCCCCGACAAGCCAGGGAACACGTGACCAGGCCCGGTGTCCGGCTCACGGACCGGTATTGCCCCTCCGATATTGCCTCGGTAGCGTACTCAGAGATGCACTTCGCGCCCGCCGGGTGCCGAATGGGCACATGCCGTCGGCTCGGGAGGACTCATGTCGGCAGTTATCGCCACTCATTCGCTTCACAAGCGCTTCGGAGACGTGCATGCGGTGCGGGGCATCGATCTGCGGGTCGAGCGCGGCTGCGTGTACGGACTGATCGGCCCCAACGGGGCCGGCAAGACCACGGTGCTGCGCATGCTGCTCGGCATCATGCGCCCCAGCAGCGGCGGCATCTCCGTGCTCGGCGCCTCGCCCACCACGGACCGCCCACAGCTGCGCCGTCGCATCGGCTACCTGCCGGGTGAGCTCAACCTGGGCGAACGCACCAGCGGCGCCGCGCTGTTGAAGCATCTGGCCGAGCTCAGCGGCCCGGTCGCCCCAGGTCGGATCGAGGGCCTGGCCGAACGCCTCGATCTTGACCTGAGTCGCCCGGTGCGGTCACTGTCGAAGGGGAACCGGCAGAAGCTCGGGCTTATCCAGGCGTTCATGCACTCCCCCGAGCTGTTGATCCTCGACGAGCCCACCAGCGGACTGGACCCGCTCATGCAGCGCGAATTCTTGAACCTGGTACGGGAGGCACGCGACGCCGGACAGACCGTGCTGCTCAGCTCTCATATCCTCAGCGAGATTCAGCATGCCGCGGATGCGGCTGCCGTGCTGTCCCACGGCAGCGTTGTGGCCGAGGGCGAGGTCTCCTCCCTGCGCCCGGCGGCCGTATCCCGAGTGCGCGCGGTGCTCAGTGAGGTCACCGCGCGGGAGATTCGCGGCGGCCTGGCAGAGCCCGGGATATTGAGTGATCTGCAGATCGAGCCGGCGCCGGGCAACCAGTTGCGCGTTCAGGGGGCGTTCCGCGGACGGGCGGACGAACTCGTCAAGGCCCTGTCGCGATTCACGGTTCAGGAACTCACGATCGAAGAGCCCGATCTGGAGGAGTCGATCCTCAACCTGTACGCCCAGAAGGAGCAGGAGGAGTCAGCATGAGCGCTTCCAACACGCGGGCCGCCATTTCCGGTGCGGAATCCCGCGCCGCCGTGCCGATCCTGCGCCGGCACCTGGCCGAGGGCGCCCGCTCGCTGCTCGGCTGGAGCGTCGCACTCGCCGCGGTGCTGGCTCTGTACCTGCCGGTCTACCCGTCGCTGCAGACGCCCGAACTCGCGGACATCCTCGACACCCTGCCCACGGAGCTCGTGTCCCTCCTGGGGTACGACCAGATCGCCACGGGTGCGGGCTATGCCCAAGCCACCTTCTTCGGGCTGCTCGGCTTCGCGCTCGGAGCCATTGCCGCCACCGCCTGGGGTGCGCGGTTCATTGCGGGCATGGAGGAGAGCGGACGCCTGGAGCTCACGCTCGCTCACGCCGTGGGCCGCGTGCAGTACGTGGCAGAGACCGCCGCCGCATTGGTCATACGGGTGCTTGTGCTCTCCCTCGTCACGGTAGCTGTGTTACTGGTGCTCAACCCAGTCGTCGAGCTGGCGCTGTCCATCCCCAACGTGCTGGCTGCAACGGCCTCCTGGGCGGGTCTCGCCGTGCTCTCCGGAACTGCCGCGCTGGCGGCCGGCGCGCTGACAGGCCGGAGCGCCTGGTCGCTCGGTGCCGGCGCCACGGTGGCCGCGCTCGGCTACGCATTAAACGCAATCGGCGGCATGTCCGCCGATCTGGACTGGCTCGTGCACCTGTCGCCGTATTACTGGGCTTTCGACGAGCGCCCTCTGAGCAATGGCGTCGACTGGGGCGGCCTGGCGCTGCTATGGGGGTTCAGTGCCCTGCTGGTTGCAGTCGCCTGTGTGGCGCTATCACGCCGCGACATCGGGCGCTGAGACAAGGGGTAGGTGCCGGCTGCGTCCACCACTGGGCGCCGCAGCGCCTATCACCGGGTGGGGAAGCCACGGACGGGTGGGGTCTACTTAGCCCCCTCGGTGTTTACCAAGTCTTCGTGCTTGGGGACGCGACGGGCTGATGGGCAGCGGGTCGCCGGGGGTGGTGGACGCACGCGTGCCAGTTGCGTGGTGCGTGGCGCGATTGGTGGGAGTGCGCGTTGGCTGGGGGTGCGCGCTGGACCGCGGTGGGCCAGGCACGACGGCTCGTGCGTTCGGGTCAACGTTCACGCCTTCGCCTGACGCCGCCCCCGACGCCGCCCTCCACCGGCCCGACATCGTCCCCGCCGCCCCGAGAACGTCCTCATCAGCCCGACAACGACCCGGGCTCGACCAAAACGACCTCGTCAACCCGAAACCCTCCCGAATGTGGAGGGTTTGGGGACGACGAGGTCGTATTCGGCAAACCGGCGCCCGCCGAACACGACCTCGTCAGCCCGAACACGACCTCCCACACCCGAACACGACCACCTGGCGGGCCGGCTCTTGTCGAACAGGGCCCCGAACACGACCACCACACAGCAGCCCGGGCCCGCGCCCATAAACAAACACGAAGAGGCGGATTAGTGGCGCCTTCGGCTTGGCGGTTGTGGTGGGCCGATCCGGGGTGTAGGCCGCAGTGGAATGTCCAGATTCGGCACGAACGGTGCCAGCCGTGTCAACGGCCGCGAACAAAACGTTGAAATCATGCGGATGCCGCATCAGACTGCATCCGCATCGACGGCGTTAGTGCCGAATATGGACATTTCCGGCCTCCGCCCGGCACCACGCAGTGCGCAGCCGCGAGTCCTTCACAACCGTCGGCACCCCACCATCCGCACACCCGTACCCTCCCCGCCATCACGCCCTCGAACGCCAAGAGCCGAACCCGCGCACGGGTGGGCCCGGCGACGACCAGGACGCCCCGATCCGGGGCATGGCGCCGAACCCGCGCCCGGGTGGGTCCGGCGTGAGCACGCGCCGCACGCTCAGTTGTGGAGCTGTTCTAGCGATTTGGCGTTATTACGCGGATAACACATCAACCGGTGAACAGTGCGGCCGGCTCCCATGTGCGGTGATCCCCGCGGCGCACATGGGAGCCGAAGGGCCTCCGCCTGCCCAAAACCAAGAACATTGAAATACCAGGCAAAACCCGCCGACCGGTCGGAGCGGCAAGGTGATCGAGCGTGCGCCACCCCCGGGGCACTCACCCGACCCGCCCCTAACCACCCCCGCCTGGCACCAACACCCACACATACACGCCCACCCGAACCCACCACACCCCAAACAAACACGAAGAGGCGGATTAGTCCCCGCAGGCCGATACGTGCAACCGGCAGAAGATTACCGGACCACCGCTTGGCACCCCTCATACTTCATTTCAATGAAGTCGAAGACTCCCCCGTTGGTAACCTGTTTAAAGGAACGCACTCTACGAAATCCGCTCCGACGGTACACCGCAATTGCACGCTCATTGAAGCAGGCCACGCTCAAGCGAATCTCCCGACCGGGTAGATTCTCCTCCAGCCAGCCCAGATTACACTTCATGAAGCTTAACCCGAGGCCACGACCAGTGAGATCAGGCCGCGTCCCCACCCCAATCTCCAACACGCCTTCACCATCATCGACGTCAGCGGACAAGAATCCGAACAGCTCGCCCCTTGAGCGGACCTGCATGAGGACGTCGGGCCACTTCTCGGGAGTCACGAACTCCTCGTAGTCCTCTGGATCCGCCGTCATGTCATAGAAGTCATACGGTGGTGGATACTTCCAGCCGTCAGCAATCTCCAAAGCAGCCTGGAGGGTCATCGCACTGTACGACAGCTCGAGATGACTCCTACCGCTTCCCCCCAAACATTGCCCCCACCTGGATCACGCCGCGATGATACTCCGAGCCAATAAAGCTGATGCGGCGGTATTCTCGTCCTCCATCCTCGAACTACGACGATGGCTCCTTCCGACTGTGCTCCGTTCATTTGAGCCGAGATACAGAGCACCCTCCAATCGGACGAGTCCGCGAGACGCCGTCACGCCGAGACATAGGGTGGTGAGACTTGTCGGTGCTGGGGCGGTAGGCGGCTACTGGGCATTGACGAGGGGTGGTCCGGTAAGACTCGTCGGTGCTGGGGCGGCAGCGGTGCCAACCGGCATCGAGTTCACCGGTGCCCGCGGGCGCGGCGCCAGGCGGCGCCACGGCGTTCCACCCGGCCCTCGAGTTCCAGCAGTCCCAGGGCGGCGATGGTCTCGCGTTCGGTGAGCCCGGCGGCGCGCACGATCGACTCCACGCTGGCTTCGGCGCGGGCGGGTAGCGCGTCCAGGACGACGGCCGCGGGCCCATCCAGGCCGTCGAGCAGCCCGGATCCCGCATTGGCGGGGTCCGCGGCCTTGGCCGCATCGGGGTCGGTGGCTCCCAGGGGTGCGACCAGTTCCAGGGCCTCGTCGGCGTCGGTGACGCAGACGGCGCCCTGCCGCAGCAGCCGGTGACAGCCCACCGACGCCATGGAGGTGACCGGCCCGGGCACGGCCCCCACCGGCCTGCCCACCTCCAGGGCGTGATGGGCGGTGGACAGGGCCCCGGACCGCCAGGCGGCCTCTACGACGACGGTGGCGTCGCTCATGGCGGCGATCAGCCGGTTGCGAGTCAGGAAGCGGTGGCGGCCGGGCTGGCAGCCGGGCGGCACCTCGGCCACCAGGGCACCGGTGGCGATGACCTCCTCCAGCACGTCGGCGTTGCCGGCCGGGTAGAGCCGATCCACTCCCCCGGCGGACACAGACACGGTGACGCCGGTGCGCAGGGCGCCACGATGGGCGGCGGCGTCGATGCCGAAGGCGCCGCCGGAGATGACGACGACACCCTTCGCTGCCAGCCCACTGGCCATATCGAAGGTGACGTGCTCGCCGTAATCGGTGGAGGCGCGCGCCCCGACCAGCGCCAGCGCGCATCCGGCGCCGGGGCCGTCCGGCACCAGATCCTCGCGGGCCCGCGGCAGGGCGACGTCGGGCGCGCCACGGCGGGCGACGAGTAGGGCGGGATCGCCGCGCACCCATAGGCAATGGGGTGGGCGCTCCAAGTCGTTCAGCCCCGTGGGCCACCCCGGGTCGGTGGGGATGAGCAGGCTGCCGCCGAGGCGTTCCAACACATCCAGTTCGCGGCGGATGTCCAGGCCTTGCAGGCGCGGGGCCCAACGGGCGGCGGCCGTGGCCCAGTCCGCACTGGCGCGGGCGGCGTCTCCGTGGGGCGGCAGCGGCGGACGTGGGGCGGGCCGGGGCTCCCCGTCGGCGTCGAGGGCCTCATGGGTGAGCCAGTCCAGGGCGGCGGTGGCGCCGAGGCGGCCGACCAGGGCGCAGGCGTGGGCGTCTGCGGGCTCGGCGAGCCGCGACCAGGTGGCCCGGGCCAGGGCCTCGGCGTCGCCATCGACAGTGGCCTCGACGCCGACATCGGAGGCGGGCGGTGGGTCCGCGCAGGCGACGTGTGCGGTGGAGCCGGCGGCGGATGTGTTCGCGGCTCTCATGGGCGGGCTCCTCTCGTGCGCAGCGCCAGAGCGGCGCCGATATCGGTGGGGGTGGGCGCGGGGCGGGCGCCGAGGTCGGCCAGGGTCCAGGCCAGCCGCAGCACCCGGTCGACGCCGCGCAGGGTCAGGTCGCCCCGGTCCAGGGCGGTCATGAGCGGGGTGAGCAGAGAGGGGTCGGTGCCGGAGGCGGGCGAGCGCAGCCAGCCCCCGGGGACCTCCCCCATCAGTCGCCAGGGGGTGTCGGCCAGCCGCCGGGCGGCCCGTGCGCGCGCCTCGGCGACGCGGGCGGCGACGACGGCGCTGGGCTCGCCGGCGGTTCCGGCGGCCAGGTCATCGGCGGTGACGGCGGCGACCTCCACCTGGATGTCGACCCGGTCCAGCAGGGGGCCGGACAGGCGGGAGAAGTAACGGCGCCGCTGCAAAGAGGTACAGGTGCACTCCAGACCACGCCCCGTGGCGCGCCCGCAGGGACAGGGGTTGGCTGCCAGCACCAGTTGAAAGGCCGCCGGGTAGGTGGCGCGCCCGCCCACCCGGTCGATGGTCACCACTCCGGACTCCAGCGGCTGGCGCAGGCAGTCGAGCACGCCGGCGGAGAATTCGGGGGCCTCGTCCAGGAACAGCACGCCGCGGTGGGCGAGCGACACGTCACCGGGGCGGGGTGTGCCCGTGCCGCCGCCCACGACGGCGGCGCGCGTGGCGGTGTGGTGGGGCGCGCGCAGGGGCGGGCGGGTGAGCAGGCCGGCGTCGGCGTTGAAGGTTCCGGCCAGGGAATGGATGGAGGTGACGGTGACGGCGTCGTCGGGACTCAGGGGCGGCAGGATGGAGGGCAGGCGCTCGGCGAGCATGGTCTTGCCGGCGCCCGGCGGGCCGATCAGCAGCAGGTGGTGTCCGCCCGCGGCGGCGACCTCCAAGGCATGACGCGCCTGGGTCTGTCCCACCACATCGGCCAGGTCGGATTCGCGCACCCGGTCTCGGCCTCCGGCGGGGCGGGGAGCGTGGGCCGCCTCACGGCGGGCGCGGCGCATGAGTTCGCGGGCCCGACCGGGCAGCTTCCCGCCGTAGCGCTCCAGCAACTCGCCGATGTGACTGACGGCGGTCACGTCCACGCCCGGTACCAGGGCCGCCTCCCGGCCCGCGCCGGAGGCCACCACCACCTCGGTCACGCCGGCATCGGCGGCGGCGCGCACGGCGGGCAGGATGCCGCGGACCGGGTGGATGGAGCCGTCCAGACCGAGTTCCCCGATGTAGACGGTGCGGGCCATGTGGGCGATGGCACGAGCCGGCAGCTGGCCGCGGGCGCCCAGGACCGCAAGCGCCAGGGCCAGGTCGAAGCCGGTCCCGGTCTTGGGCAGGTCGGCCGGAGAGAGATTGACGGTCAGCCGGTGCTCGCCCCAGGTGACTCCGCAGGTGGACAGGGCGGCCCGGACGCGCTCGCGCGACTCGCGTATGGCCGCGTCCGGAAGGCCGACGAGGGTGAATCCGGGCAGTCCGTGAGCGGAGTGGGCCTCCACGTCCACCAGGTGTCCGGCCAGTCCGGTCAGGGTGACGGCAAGGGTGCGTGCCAGGCCCATTTCAATCCCCCACTCCCCGGTGGTGGCGCAGCAGGGCGGGACGGCCGGCACGCAACTGAACGGAGACGACGTCGAGGCGCAGCCCCGCGTGCGGCACCGGGTGTGTGGCGGCCCAAGCGACGGCCAGGGTGCGCAGGCGGGCTAGCTTGCGCGCGTCGACGGCCTCAGCCGGCGGTCCGGCGACGGCGGAGGTGCGGGTCTTGACCTCCACGATCACCAGCGTGCCGAGGCCGTCGGGATGTGGTTGCAGGGCAACGATGTCCACCTCGCCGCGCAGGCAGGGGCCGGGCCGCCAGTTGCGGTCCAGAATGCGCCAGCCAGAGTCGCTCAGATAGTGGGCGGCAATGGCTTCGCCGCGCTGACCGATGAGCCGGCGCGGGTCGGTCGGCGTAGTGGTTGGTGCTGGTTGCATGGGCTTGACCTCCACCACCAGCGTGCCCGTGGGGGCGTGGCGGGGCCAGCGCGCGATTTGATCTCTGTGGATTAGGGGTGCACGAACGATGCCTGTGGGATCTGGTGAATCCTCCGCGCGGTCATTTCAGGGCCGGCGGCCGGTCAGGAGGGGATGTCCATTTCCGGCTTGGTCAGCTCCTCGACGTTGACGTCCTTGAAGGTGACCACGTGCACGGACTTCACGAATCGGCTGGCCCGGTAGATGTCCCACACCCAGGCGTCCTCGAGGGTCAGCTCGAAGAACACCTCGCCGCCGTTGGTGCGCACCTGCACGTCCACGGCGTTGGCCAGGTAGAAGCGGCGCTCCGTCTCGACGACATAGGAGAACAGGGAGATGACATCGCGGTACTCGCGGTACAGGTCGAGCTCCAAGTCGTTCTCATACGACTCCAGATCTTCAGCACTCACCCGTCCATCATGCCCAATGGGCGTCCCTTCCGGCAGCAGGTCCCGCGGGCGCGTCGGCCACAGCCACGGTCCGGGTCGGCGCCTGTACCGGGGCGGCGGCGCGCAGCGGCGCGGGGTCGGCCCCGGCAGCCCGGGCCGTGAAGCGATCCAGTCCGGGCAGGTGCCAGGAGCGGCGGTGCTGATCGCTGGCGCCCAGGCGGGCCAGGCCCTCGATGTGGGCCGGCGAGGTGTAGCCCTTGTTGCGGGCCCAGTCGTAGCCGGGGTCGGGCAGGGCGGTCATGAGCGCGTCGCGCTCCACCTTGGCCAGAACGGATGCGGCGGCCACCACCGCGCAGTGAGCATCCGCCTTGACGGAGGTGTACACGGACGGGATGGGCCGCGCGGCGGACGCTACTGCAACGGACGCGGCCGGCCCCACCGGCGTCACCGCAGCCGGCGCCGTGGTCTGCTCGGCCGCGTCGGCCGGGGCAGGGCCGGTGGGAGGGCGCAGCCAGTTCATGGTGCCGTCCAGGATGATGGCGCCGGGCAGGTGACCGCGTAGGGCGACCTCGGCCAGGGCCCGCTGCCCGGCCAGTCGCAGTGCGCCGATGATGCCGACGGCGTCGATCTCCGCAGGCGCGGCGTGACCGACGGCGTGGTCAACCGCCCAGGCGCGGCAGGGCTCCACGAGCGCCTCCCGACGGCGGGGCGTGAGCTGCTTGGAGTCGGCCAGGCCCGCGGGGAAGGCAGCAGGCGTGGCCCGGGAGACGACGGCCAGGCCGACGCTGACGGGTCCGGCCAGGGAGCCCCGGCCGACCTCGTCCATGCCACCGACCAGCGGATAGCGGACCAGCAGCCGCTCCTCCAGGGCGCGGTCCGGCAGGATGCGGGCGCGGGTCACGGACCGGTCCCGGCGGTGGTGCTCGTGGCGGCGTCGGGAACGGCGTCGAAGGCGCCGCCGTCGTCAAGGGTCTCCAGGCGTGACAGCGGCCAGAGCACGACCTTGGCGACCCCGACCACGTCGTCCAGCGGGACGAATCCGCCGTTGGCGTCGTCCTGGTGGAAGCGGGAGTCGGCGGAGTTGGCGCGGTTGTCGCCCATCACCCACACATAGCCGTCGGGGACGGTGACGTCGAAGGCGACGTCGGAGGCGGAGCGGCCGGACTTCAGGTAGGGCTCGTGGACCTCGACGCCGTTGATGGTCAGCGACCCCTCGCCGTCGGCGACGATGCGGTCCCCGGCGACGCCGATGACGCGTTTGATCAGGTGGTGGCCGGAGTCCTCGGGCAGCAGGTGCAGGACGATGAGTGCGTCCTGGACGAAGCCCCTCAACCCGGTGGGCTCGGTGACGGTGAGCCAGTTGTCCGGGTCGGTGAATACCACGATGTCGCCGCGGTCGACGTCGTCGGCGTCGTACATGGTCACGGCCACCCGGTCGCCCTCAAGCAGGGTGTCCTCCATGGAGCCGGAGGGGATGCCGAAGGTCTGCACCACGAAGGTCTTGACCAGGGCGACGACCACCAGCACCGCGAGCACGATCAGCAGGGTGGAGCCGCGGCGGCGCGGCGCGGGCTCGGCTTCGGCCCGCTCGGGTGCGGCCAGTGGGGTGGGCCGGTGGACCGGCTCGTAGGAGGGGGGCAGCTCGTCCGCGCCGTCGGTGGCATCCGCGGCCGCGGGAGCGGAGGTACCGGCTTCAGGCAGGTCTTCGGCGTCTTCCTGCGGTGCGGTCACCGTTTCCCTCTCGAATAGTGGCTGGGCGGTTTCAGGGTTGGGGTCGGGTGGATGCGCCGGTGCCCGGGACCCGTGGGCCCCGGGCACCAGGGCTCGGAAGTGTTCCGGGCCGTCAGTTGGCGCGGTACTCCTTGATCTTGGCGGCCTTGCCGTGCAGGTTGCGCAGGTAGTACAGCTTGGCGCGGCGCACGTTACCGCGGGTGACGACCTCGATCTTCTCGATCGTGGGGGTGTGCAGCGGGAAGGTACGCTCCACGCCGACGCCGAAGGAGACCTTGCGGATGGTGAAGGTCTCGGAGACCCCGGATCCCTTGCGGGCGATGACGACGCCCTGGAAGACCTGGATGCGGCTGCGGGACCCCTCCACGACCTTGACGTGCACCCGCAGGGTGTCGCCGGCCCGGAAGTTGGGGATGTCGTCGCGCAGGGAGGCGGCGTCGATCTCGTCGATCAGGTTGGTCATTGATTTCTCTCCACGCCCGTGCCACTGGTCAGCGAGCGTTTAACAGGCGGCGCCGCCGGCCGGGGTGCCGGTCGGGCGGCTCGTGCCGCATGCGGATGCCAGCGGGTCCTACTCCTGACCGCCTCCCCAGTGGCAGGGGCGGTCCGAGGCCCGAGGCCGGTCCAGTCTGCCACAGGGGCCGCGCCGTCAGAGGGCTACGACGGCGCTTCGTGCCGGATTTCACGTCCGCCGGCTGCGCGGTGCGCCTCCCGCCGGCGGCCAGGTAACGTCTACGCGGCCGTTTCCTGCGGGTTAAGGGCCATGACGACGTCGCGGCAGCGCTCCCCGCCGACCTCGTAAGTGCGGGTACCGACCTTGCGGAAGCCGGCGCGCCGGTAGGCCTTCTGGGCGCGGCGATTGGCGTCATTGGTGCCCAACCACAGCGCGGTGACCCCCATGGTGGCGGCATCACAGACCGCCTCTGCCAGCAGGGTCGGGGCGATGCCGGAGGCACGCAGGCGGGCGTCGACGTACACCTTGGACAGTTCCGCAGCCAACCCACCGACGTCGTCGGGGCCGGTCGGGACGCCGACGGAGGGCGGGCGCGGGTCGAGTCCGGCGGGAAGGGCGCCGGCGGCGTCGAGGGACTCGGCGACCACCGCGCTGTAGCCCACCAACGCGCCGGGCGGCAGCGCCGAGGTGCCGGGGACCTCGGGGGGCGCGGGCAGGCCGTCGGGCAGCTCGGCCACGGTCAGGACCACGCGCGGGTCCGCCAGCCAGGTGGCCAGGCGCTGAGGGGAAAGATTCACGGCAATGTGGGCGGCGATCTGTTCGCTCGTCAAGAAGCTGGGGCAGGCGTCGGGGAAGGTGCGCGCGGCCAAGTCCGCGAGCGCAGGCAGATCCGCTTCCAGTGCGGGACGCACCACCAACGGCACCGGGTGGGAGGCGCCGGCCGGCGCGACCCAGCCGTTGCGGGTCAGGGCGGCGCGGTCGCCGGCGTCCAAGCGGGCCGGGTCCAGTCGGGCCATTAGGTCGGGGCGGCGCACGGCGGTGCGGGCCACCGCCTGGTCACGACGGTGGCGATCGATGCGGGCGTGGTCGCCCGACAGAAGCACCGGCTCGGTGGCGGCGAGGTCCAGGCCGCGCCAGGCCACGGGGCGGGTGTAGACGGGGTACTCCAGCAGGCCGGCGCCCGTGTGGGACTCCTCCACGATCGACTCGGGATTGCCCAGCACACCGGGGCGCAGGCGGGCGATAGCCTCGATCATGACCAGGACGGCGGCTTCCCCGCCGTTGAGCACATAATCGCCGATGGAGAGCTCATGCACCTCCACGCCGGACGACGCGTAGTGCTCGGCCACGCGGGCGTCGATGCCCTCGTAGCGGCCGCAGGCGAAGACGAGCTGGTCGGCGCCCGCCAGGTTCTCGGCGGTGCGCTGGGTGAACAGTTCACCGGAGGGGGTGGGGATCACCAGCACGCGCCTGGGGGCGGGCAGGCTCGCAACCTTCGTGGGCTCCGCGACCTCAGCGCTGGCCGGGGCGGCGGGCAGAGGGGCGGCCAGCACGTCGTCGAGGGCGGAGCCCCACACGTCGGGTTTCATCACCATGCCGGCGCCACCGCCGATGGGGGTGTCGTCCACGGTGCGGTGGCGGTCGTGGGTCCAGTCACGCAGGTCGTGGACATGCAGGTCCAGCAGCCCGTCGGCGTGGGCTCGTCCGATCAGGGACAGGTCAAGCACGCGCAGGTAGTCGGGGAAGATCGTCACCACGTCCAGGCGCAGGGGCCCGGAGGCGGACGCCGGGAACGCCTCCGCGACGGGCATCGGGGACGGCGCCGCGACGGCCTCGGTCTGGTCCAGGCGGTTCACCGGGCCTCCTCCGCCTCTCCCAGGCCGGGGAACAGGCCGCCGGGCGGGTCGATGGTGACGGTGCCGGCGTCGGGGTCGATCTCGGGGACGAGTTGCTCGACGAAGGGGACGGACACCTCCTGTCCGTCGGGGGTACGCACCAACAGGCGGTCCTGGGCGACACCCGGCTCCAGGCCACTCACCTCCCCCAGCTCCTGGGTGCTGCCGTCCGCCAGCACCCGGATGGCCCGCAGGCCGATCAGCTCGTGGGCGTACCAGGCGTCGTCGTCCTCCGCTTCCTCGGCGTCCGTCTCCACCAGCAGCTTCACCCCGCGCAGGGCCTCGGCGGCGGTGCGGTCCGGGGCCTCGACGAAGGCGGCGTACCAGCGGGTGCCGTCGAAGCGCAGCCGGGAGACGGTCAGGTGTCCAGCGGCAGCGGGGCCGGTGGCGGGATCGACGGGCAGCACACTACCGGGGGCGAGCCGGCCCTCGGGATCGTCGGTGCGGATTTCGAGGCGCACCTCGCCCTTGAGGGCGTGGGCGGGGCCGATGACGGCGACGGTTAGCAGCACGCACCCAAACCTACCGTGCGCGTCACCACCGCAAGCACCACCATGCGCGCCACCACCGCAAGCACCACCATGCGCGTCACCACCGCAAGCACCACCATGCGCGTCACCATCGCAGGCGCCACCACCGCAAGCACCCTCTGCTGCGAGCTTTTGTACCCTGGTGTGCGGCAAATACCCGCACACCAGGGTACAAAGGCTCGTAGTAGGCGCTAGCGCTGGGTGTGCGTGTCAGTTGGTCGTGGTTTGTGTAGGGTGCCCGTCCCGGCTTGATGCAGGAGAGTGATACTGCACGACCTCGGGCCGCGTTCCACGACCTTGGTGCATGTTGCACGACCACCCCGGGGTCGTGGAACGAGCACCAGGGTCGTGCAGTGTCGCCCAGGGTCGTGCAAAAACACGCCCCCCACACGCCGCCGGGCCAAAACACACGTCCGTGCCGACAACCCGACCTAAAGCAACACGTTCGCGCCGATAACCCACCCTCACGCCAATCCTCCGCGTCCGAGTTATCGAGTTATCGGCGGACACTGTTGAAAACGCCGCCGCCCGCATCCCGGGGTGGGATGCGGGCGGCGGCGCTGGTGAGACTTCGCGCCGGTGTCAGCGGCGGTCGGTGTCCACGACGTCCACGCGCACCGGCGAGTCGTCCAGCGCGCCGACGACCGTGCGCAGTGCGCGGGCGGTGCGTCCCGACCGGCCGATCACGCGGCCGAGGTCATCGGGGTTGACCCGGACCTCCAACAGGTCGCCGCGGCGCAGCGTGCGGGCGGTGACGGTGACGTCGTCGGGGTTGTCGACGATGCCGCGCACGAGGTGTTCGAGTGCGTCGGCAAGCACGTCAGGCCTCCTCGGCGGGGGCCTCGGTCGGCTCCTCGTCCGCGGCGGCCGCCTGGGCCTCGGCCTGCTTGACGGCGGCGTCGGCCTTGCGCTTCTCGGCGTCGTCGGCAACGGCCTTGACGGCGGCCTGCTTGGCGGCGACCTCCGCCTCGGCGTCCTTGACCTTCAGGCGGGGCTTAACGCCCTTCAGGCCCTTGAAGGTGTGATAGTCGCCGGTGATCTTGAGCAGGTTGAAGACGGCGTTGGAGGGCTGTGCGCCTACGCCGAGCCAGTACTGGGCCCGCTCGGAGTCGATGCGGATGAGCGAGGGCTCCTGCATCGGGTCATAAACGCCGATCTCCTCGATGACACGGCCATCGCGCTTCTTACGGGAGTCGACGACGACCACCCGGTAGAAGGGTGCGAACTTCTTGCCGAGGCGCTTGAGGCGAATCTTGACTGCCACTTGGAAAAAACTCCTGGTTCTCGATGGTTTGGCCCATGCCGATTCCCGGTGGGGTTACAGCAACGGGGGCCGGTTAGGGCCGAGACGCGATCGCACCGGGAGAGGGACCGGGAACGGTCGAGTACAGCCGTGCATTCTGCCAGAGCGACGCCGCCGCATGCCAGCCGTGGGACGCCCGCACCGCACCGATTCGGTGCGAGATCGCCCACAGAGCACGCCGCGGTCCGCCACTCCCCCGAACCGAGTGGCCCCCGCTTACGGCGCGGCGGCGTCTCCCGCACGGCGGCGGCACCGGGACCGGTTCAGATCTCCTCGTGGAGGCTGTCCTGTCGCAGAATGGCCCGGTCGGCGGTCCAGACGTCGCCGTCGAGCTCACCGGGCAGCAACGGGTTGCCGGAGGCGATGAACACCGGCTCGGCCACGCCGTCGCGCATCTGGGCGTCGTAGTCCCTCAGCGTGGCCACCACCCAGCCGGACAGCCATAGCACCGCCACCAGGTTCAGGATCGTCATCAGCGCCAGGGCCACATCCGCCATCACCCAGGCCAGATCCAGGGTGACCAGCGCACCCAACCCGGTGGCGACCGTCATGGCCAGACGCAGAGCAACGCCGGCCTGTTGCCCGCCGCCGAGGTAGCTGACGTTGATCTCGGCGAAGGCGGAGTAGCCCAGCACCGAGGAGTAGGCGAAGGTGAGCACCACGAAGCTCATGAACCAGATGACCCAGTTGCCGGGCACGGCGTCGCCCAGGGCGTGCTGTACCAGGGTGGTCTCCGCCCACTGCGGCTCTACCCCCGGCGCGTAGACCGCCGGAGAGGACAGCAGAATGGTCAATCCGGTGGCGGTGCAGATCAGGATCGTGTCCACGCATACGCCCAGCGCCTGGATGAGCCCCTGGGTGACGGGGTGGGCGACGTCGGCCGTGGCGGCGCCGTTCGGGGATGACCCCTGGCCGGCCTCATTGGAGAACAGGCCGCGCTTGGTCCCGTTGAGGAAGGTGGCGAAGATCCCGCCGCCGGTGCCGGCCAGGCCGGAGCGCAGGTTGAAGGCGCCGGCGAAGATGTCCATAAAGGCGCCGGGCACCCGGTCGATGGATACAACGATGACCACGAGTACCACCACCAGGTAGGCCAGGGCCATCAGTGGGACCAGCCACTCGGTCACCTTCGCCACCATCCGCATGCCGGCCAGGAGGATCGGGGCGGTCAGCGCCATAAGCACGATCGCCGTGACCGAGGTGCTCACGCCGTGCGCCTCACGCAGGGTCAGGGCGATGGTGTTGGACTGCACCATCGGGAAGATGAGCCCGTAGGAGAACACCAGCATCACCGCGAACACGACGCCCATGTAGCGGCCCAGGCCACCGCCGATGCCGCGCTGCATGTAGTAGGCGGGACCGCCGCGGAAGATGCCGTCGACGTTGCGGACCTTGAACACCTGGGCCAGGGTCGACTCGGCGAAGCTGGTCGCCATGCCGAGGATCGCCACCACCCACATCCACAGCAGGGCGCCCGGGCCGCCGAGGGTGACGGCCAGGGCCACGCCCGCAATGTTGCCGGTGCCCACGCGCCCGCCCAGACCAATCACGAAGGCCTGGAAGCTGGACAGGGAACCGCGTTGGTGACGGGAGTGGGCCACGAGGCGAAGGGCGCGTACGAAGAGCCGCAGCTGGACGGCGCGCGTGCGCACGGTCAGGTACAGGCCGGTGCCCAGGAGGATCCAGATCAGAATATTGCCGGAGACGAAGCCCTCGAAATTGGACAGGGCTTCGGTGAGTGCAGCGGACACGGTGGTTTCCGTCCGTCGGGGATGGCGGGGCGGGTGTGAGGTTACCGCAGACGGCGGGCGCAGATAGCCGACGTGCAAGGAGTGGGACGCAAGTCCGAGACCGAGTGTCATGATCGGGGACAAACGCCTGCCGCCGGCTCGGTCTCCGATCGTCGAGCCGCATGACTCCAACGAGTCTGAAACCGAGGATCGGTACTCCAAGCACGTTTGTCCCGGATTCGGACAATCCACCGGCACGCTTGACCATACCGTAATGTTTGGGGCATGAGTGTGTTCTCCCGACGCGGTATCCGTCCTCCCGGCGCCCCCAGGTCTATCCGCCCGCCACGTCAACTGATCGGCTCCAGCCCCGTGCGCCCGGCAACCGCGGATGGGGAGCCGACCGCCCCCACACGGCCGAGCCCTCCAGCCGGTAGCACACCCCGCAACTCACATGGCCTCAACCAACCGCCGCGCAACACGGGCAGCCTGCCGCAGTACGTATCAAGCCGCAGACGCTCACGGACTCTCCCCGCCGGCATCATCGCTGTCGCCGCAGTCGTCATTGTGTGCGCCAGCGTTCTCGGCAACCGGTTCGGGTCAGCCACCGAAGCTGAAATCACTCCTAGCCCCGCATCCCCCACGCCCCGCACCGTGAACGCCGTCGTGGAACCACCCGCACAAACCGGCTGCTCGACGACGGCCGTCCTGGACACCCCCACCGACCCGACCGGCTGGGCGGAGGAATGGCGCCTGGACAGTGGTCGAGGCGATTTGCTGGACGTGCCGAACTGGCAGGCGTTCTCCGCCGGAGACTGCCTGGTGATCGTCTCCGAACGACACCTGGACACGCCCGCCAAGGTCACCGGTTATCACCTCACCAGCACGGGCGCCGAGGAGCTCTGGACCCGCTCCGGCGATGACCCTGACGGCAAAGACATCAACAGGCTGTACCCGGGTGAGTACGCCCAGTGGTGGGGCGGGTATCTGGCGACCGGGCGCCTGCTGCTCGACCCGTCGACCGGCGACCTGACCCAAGCTCCCTGGGCCGATGAGTCAGGCGTCGTCATCTCCATTGCCGAGGAACTGGCCATCAATTGTCGCCACGCCTACAGCAGCTCCGCCGCCACCTGCTCCGCCTGGGACTGGAATGATGGCAATCCATCACAGCGGTGGAAGCAGGACTATGAGGAAGACATGGTCTATCCGACTATCGGCTTCGGAATGAGCGGCAACGTACAGGATGGCTCGCTCGTGGCCAATACGGAATCCGACGCCGAAAACACCCGCACCTACACCCTGATGTCTCTGGCGGACGGCTCACTTCACGGTAACTGGCCCAGATCAACGGACGCCGGCGGCTTCCCCGTATTCATTCCAGCACGTGACGGCTGGCTGCTGCTGTCCAAATCCCAGAATCAGGCCGCATTGATCACTTCAGGCGGGGAGGAGGGACAACCGTTCCCGGTCATCGCCGAGCTCCCCACGGTGCTGCTGACCGACGGCGAGCTGCCAATGCTCGCGCAGTTGCGCGCCGCCTACCGCGACGGAGACTTCGACTGGGCGGATGTGGTCCTGCAGTGCCGGGACACTTCTGCGTGCACATTGAACGGGAACGAGGTTGACCTGCCCGAAAGCGTGCTCATAGATACGTATCTCCAAGGCGGCTACTACCAGAGGATGGCGGCACTCACCGCCGATGGTCGCAGCCTGGTACTCCGTTCACGGCCAAATGTGAACGCATGGGCCATTGTCTTCGACACGGAGTCGGGAGAGGTGCTGGTCCCGGAGTATTCGCAGGATCGTTCCAAGGGCCGAGCCCTGGTACGCACGACCGATGACCTGATCCTCATGGGCGTCGATTCCGAGGTAATCGCCTATACCCCGTCCTGACTGATTCGAACGCCGTTCCGGGCTGTGCGCACACGCCGGTCCGCCGGCGGCTCCGCCCGCTCGGGAAGCGGGCGGAGCCGGAGTCCGCGTGACGCATCGGTTTTGCCGATCGGGTCCGGACGGCGAAAGACCGACGAGCCCCTTGCCGTGCCGGTGGCCGTCGGCGGGCTTACAGGCCCAGGTGACGGCGCAGATCCTCCGGCAGGGCGGCCATGGCGTCGGCCACCTCGTCGTCACTCGACTGCGGCTGGGGCTGTGAGGCGTTTGCCGCCCCCTGCCCCGGCATAATGCCGTAGCTGGGGGCCGCCGCGGCTGGCTGGCCCAGTCCGAAGGCGGAGCCGGCCGGGGCGGGCGCGGGGGTCTCCACGGCGCCGTCGGCCCTCTGCGCGCGGGCAGCGGCCGCCTCACGCGCCTGCCGGGCGGCCTTGGCGGGGTTGCCGGAGCGCCCCTTCTTGCCGCCCTTGCGCTTCTTGCTCTTGGGGGCCTGCCGGGCCTTGGCCCGCTTGCCGGTGGAGGGCAGCGAACCCATGCCCGGGACGCCGCCGGGACCGCCCATGGCGCCCGGGCCGCCGCCGGCCGTCATGGCCTCCATCATCTTCTTGGCGGCCTCGAAGCGGCTGACCAGCTCGTTGACGGCCTGCACGGTGGTGCCCGAGCCCTTGGCGATGCGGGAGCGGCGCGAGCCGTTGAGGATGGACAGGTCACGGCGCTCGGCGGGGGTCATGGAGCAGACGATCGCCTCGATGCGGTCGACCTCGCGCTCGTCGAAGTTCTCCAGGGCCTCGCGCATCTGCCCCATGCCGGGCATCATGCCCAGCAGCTTCTTCATCGACCCCATCTTGCGCAGCTGGCGCAACTGGGACAGGAAGTCGTCCAGGGTGAAGGTGCCGGAGGCGAGCTTGGCGGCGGCGTCCTCCGCCTCCTTCTCGTCGAAGGCCCGCTCGGCCTGCTCGATCAGGGTGAGCAGGTCACCCATGTCCAGGATGCGGGAGGCCATGCGGTCGGCGTGGAAGCGCTCGAAGTCGTCCAGGCCCTCGCCGGTGGAGGAGAACAGGACGGGGGCCCCGGTCACCCCGCGCACGGACAGGGCGGCACCGCCGCGGGCATCGCCGTCGAGCTTGGACAGCACCACGCCGGTGAAGCCGACCCCGTCGCGGAAGGCGACGGAGGTGTTGACGGCATCCTGACCGACCATGGCGTCCAGGACGAACAGGATCTCGTTGGGGCTGACCGCGTCGCGGATGCGGATGGCCTGGTCCATCATCTCCGCGTCGACGCCCAGGCGGCCGGCGGTGTCGATGACGACGACGTCGTAGCCGTTTGCCCGCCCCTGCTCGACGCCGCTGCGGGCCACCGCCACCGGGTCGCCCACGCCATTGCCGGGCTCGGGGGCCCACACGTCCACGCCGGCGCGCTCGGCCACCACGCTCAGCTGGGTGACCGCGTTGGGGCGCTGCAGGTCGGAGGCGACCAGCAGGGTGCGCTTGCCCTGCTGCTTCAGCCAGCGGCCGAGCTTGCCCGCCAGGGTGGTCTTACCGGCGCCCTGCAGACCGGCGAGCATGATGACGGTGGGGCCGCGGTCCGCCCAGTTGAGCTCGCGGGATTCGCCACCGAGCACCTCGATCAGTTCGTCATTGACGATGCGGACGACCTGCTGGGCCGGGTTCAGGGCCTGCGAGCGGGCGGCGTCCTTGGCCTTCTCCCGCACGGCGGCGGTGAAGGAGCGCACCACCGGCAGGGCGACGTCGGCCTCGAGGAGGGCGCGGCGGATCTCGGAGACGGTGGCGTCCACGTCCGCTTCGCTCAGGCGGCCCTTGCCGCGCAGCGAGTTGAACGAGGCGGTGAGCCGGTCGGAGAGGTTGCCGAACACGCGGGGTCCTTCCTTGGCGCCGGGGCGCAGGTGGTTGGAGGAACGGATGGTGCGCGCCGACGCCGGGGCACGGCGCACGCTTCAGTTCAGGATAGCGGGGAGGGCCCGCGCCGTCCCACCCAAGGGGACGTGCGGGCCCTCACGGCGATGGCCGGGCGGCGTCAGATCGCGGCCTCGCCGCGCTCACCGGTGCGCACCCGGACCACCTCCTCCACATCGGTCATCCAGATCTTGCCGTCGCCGAGCGCACCACCACCGCTGGAGCGGGCAGCGCCGGAGATGGCGCCGATGATGGCTTCTACCTGCGCATCGGTGGTGAGGATCTCCAGGCGGAGCTTGGGCACATAGTCCACCTGGTACTCGGCGCCGCGGTAGACCTCCGTGTGCCCCTTCTGCCTGCCCGCGCCCTGGGCCTCGGAGATGGTCACGCCGCTGCTGCCTGCCAGTTCCAGCGCGGAGATGACGGCGTCGAGCCGGTAGGGCTGGATGATTGCGGTGACGAGTTTCATGGCTCAGGCCTCCTCGGCTGCGGCGGTAACGGGACGGTGCTCCCGGCGGGCGACGACGGTGGCCAGGCGGCCGCCGGTGAGCGACTCGTAGGCGGACTCGTAGTGCTCCGCCTTGTCGGCCCCCAGGTGCTCAGCGTCGGCGGACAGCCGCCAACCGCCCGGGGTGCGGGAGACGATGAACCAGCACAGGGTGGTGATCACCAGGCTGAACCCGACGGCGACGAGGGCGACCAGCACCTGGACGACCAGCTGGGCGGGGCCGTGCCCGTACAGCAGCCCGGTGTCCGCGGAGAGGAAGCCGACCAGGACCGTGCCCGTGAGCCCGCCGACCAGGTGGACGCCGACGACGTCGAGCGCGTCGTCGTAGCCGAAGCGGTACTTCAGGCCCACGGCCATGGCGCACAGGGCGCCGCAGATCACGCCGAGCACCAGCGCGCCCACGGGAGTGACGGAGCCGGCGGCCGGGGTGATGCCGACCAGGCCCGCGACGACGCCGGAGGCCGCCCCCAGGCTGGTGGCGTGGCCGTCGCGCAGGCGCTCGACCAGCAGCCAGCCCAGGACGGCGGCGCAGGTGGCCGCGGAGGTGTTGACCCAGGCCAGGCCGGCCAGGCCGTCCGCGGTGAAGGCGCTGCCGGCGTTGAAGCCGAACCAGCCGATCCACAGCAGGCCGGAGCCGAGCATGGTCAGGGGCAGGTTGTGCGGCCGCATGGGCATCCGCCCGAAGCCGCGGCGCCTTCCGATCAGCACCGCCAGGACGAAGCCGGCGACGCCGGCGTTGATGTGGACCACGGTGCCGCCGGCGAAGTCGATGGGCTCGGCGATGGAGGCGAACCAGCCGTCGCCGGACAGGGCGCCGCCGCCCCAAACCATGTGGGCCATGGGGAAGTAGGACAGGGTCACCCACAGCGGCACGAAGGTCATCCAGGCGCCGAAGCGGGTGCGGTCGGCGATGGCGCCGGAGATCAGGGCGACCGTGATCACCGCGAAGGTCATCTGGAAGGCGACCCCGACGATGACGGGCACGCCGTAGTCGTCGAGCAGGAACTGGCCGGATGAGTCGGTGATGGCGCCGTGCAGGCCGAGTTGGTCGAACGGGTTGGCCAGTATGCCGGCGATGTCGGTGCCGCCGTAGGACATGGACCAGCCGTACAGGATGTACAGGACGCCGACGACGGCGGTGCCGCCGAAGGACATCATCATCATGTTCAGGACCGACTTGGATCGGCTCATGCCGCCGTAGAAGAGCGCGAGCGCGGGAATGGTCATGAGCAGCACGAGCGAGGCGCTCACCAGCATCCAGGCCGTGGCTCCGGTGTCGAGGACCATGAGATCTCTCCCTTCAGTGTGCGAGGGGTTCGCACAGGAGGGAGCCAATCAGGGGCGCGTTCGCCGCCGGTGACGCGCCGGTGACGCGTGCGTGTCAGCACCTTGCAAGGTATTGCAACGGTGTTTCAGGCGAGCAGGGCGTCTACGAAGCCCTCGGGGTCGAAGGGCGCCAGGTCGTCCGCACCCTCGCCGAGCCCGACGAGCTTGACGGGCACGCCCAGCTCCCGCTGCACGGTGACGACGATGCCGCCCTTGGCGGTGCCATCGAGCTTGGTCAGCACGATGCCGGTGATGCCGACCGCCTCGGAGAAGACCTGCGCCTGGCGCATGCCGTTCTGCCCGGTGGTGGCGTCCAGCACCAGCAGCACCTCGCCGACGGGGGCGACCTTCTCCATGACCCGCTTGATCTTGCCGAGCTCGTCCATGAGTCCGGCCTTGTTCTGCAGGCGGCCGGCGGTGTCCACGAGCACCACGTCCACGCCGTCGCGGGCGGCCGCGCGGGTGGCGTCGTAGGCGACGGAGGCGGGGTCGGCGCCCTCCCGTTCGGAGCGGACGACCTCGACGCCGACGCGCTCGCCCCAGGTGGTCAACTGGTCGGCGGCGGCTGCGCGGAAGGTGTCGGCAGCACCCATGACGGCCGTCCTGCCATCGGCGACGAGCACCCGGGCCAGCTTGCCGCAGGTGGTGGTCTTACCGGTGCCGTTGACCCCGACCATGAGCACGGCAGCGGCCGGCTCGCCGTCGGCGGAGTTCCAGCCCGCGGCGGGGGTGGGCTTGGCCAGGTTCAGGGAGCGGTCCATGGACGGATCGACCAGCTTCAGCAGCTCTTCGCGCAGCACCCCCCGGATGGCGGCGGGGTCGGAGGTGTCCAGGACCTTCGCCTGGGTGCGCAGCTCGTCCATCAGGGAGGTGGTGACCTCGATGCCGAGGTCCGAGGTGAGCAGGGTGTCCTCGATCTCCTCCCAGTCGGCCTCGGTGAGGTCGCCACGGGACATGACGGCGAGGACGGCCCGGCCGAAGCCGCCGGCGCCGGCCAGGCGCGAGCGCAGGCGCTGCATGCGGCCGGGGATGGACTCGGGGCGCTCCAGGGTGGCGGGCGCGGCCGCCTCCGGCGTCGGCCCGGCCGGGGTCTCCGCTTCGGCGGGGGCCTGCTCCTGCGGCGGGGCGAGCAGGATGTCGTCGGCGCTGGTGGGCTTGTGAGCACTAACCTCCGGCGGCACCTCTCCGCCGCGGTTGCGCCCCGCGTAGAACCAGATACCGCCGGCGACGGCGAGTACGACGACGACGATGAGGACGATCAGCAAGGGATCCATGATCCCATCATGCCTGATCGCCTACGGGGGCCGGCAAGTGCGTGCGCCCGACGCCGGGCGCCGGCAGGGGCGCTAGTGCTGCGCCGCCGTCTCCCGGGTGCGGCGGGCCGCGGCGGCGTCCTTGTTGCGACGCACCTCGGCGGCCTTGGACTCGGCCGTGTCCATGGCCTTCTCGACCACGTCCACGAGTCCGGAGAAGGACTCGGTGCCCACGTATACGGCGGAGTCGTCCCGGGTCATGAGGTCCTCAAGGCGGGCGTCCTGCGGCACCACCTTGACGGGCTCCTCCTTCTCACGGGCCACCCCCGCCAGGTCACGCAGCCGGTCGCGCCAGGTGGCGACCGGGTAGCGCTCGGCGACGACCAGGCCGAGCACGATCAAGGCGGCGACGAGGACGACGGCGAGGGGGAAGATCATGGAACCCATGGGCATAATTGTGCCTTCCGTTTGTCACAATGCCGCCAAGGTGGGCGCGCTGTGTCGCCCACCGGACAGCGCCGTGTTGGTCACAGTCGGTCACGGTTACCCGCGCCGGCTGCTCGCCCACATGCTGAGCCCGGCTACTGGGCGGCGGATGAGAGCCGTTGGGAAACCGCCTGAGTCACGCCGTCGCGCATGGTGATGCCGTACAGGGCGTCGGCGATCTCCATGGTGCGCTTCTGGTGGGTGATGATGATCAGCTGACTGGAGGCGCGCAACTCGGTGAAGATGTCCAGCAGCCGCCCCAGGTTGGTGTCATCCAGGGCCGCCTCCACCTCATCCATGACGTAGAACGGCGAGGGCCGGGCACGGAAGATCGCCACCAGCAGCGCCACGGCGGCCAGCGAGCGCTCCCCACCGGACAGCAGCGACAGGCGCTTGACCTTCTTGCCGGCGGGGCGGGCCTCAATGTCGATGCCGGTGGTGAGCATGTCATCGGGGTCGGTGAGCACCAGGCGCCCCTCGCCGCCGGGGAAGAGCCGGTCGAAGACGATCGCGAACTCGCGGGCGGTGTCCGCGTAGGCCTGAGTGAACACCTCCTGCACGCGCTGGTCCACGTCTTCAACGATGCGCATCAGGTCGGCGCGGGACTGCTTGAGATCGGCGAGCTGCTCGGCCAGGAAGCGGTGGCGCTCCTCCAGAGCCGCGTGCTCCTCCAGGGCCAGCGGGTTGACCTTGCCCAGCCGCGCCAGGTCCCGGTTCGCCCGCGCCAGCCGCTTCTCCTGCTCGGCGCGCACGTAGGGCCGACCGGTCGGGTGCGCGGCGGGCTCGGACCGCCCCGTCCGGGTGTTCTCCTGCGCGTCGGGCGCGTCGGCGGCGCCGTCCCGGTCGGCAGCGGCCTCGGCGGCGGCTTCCGCCTCCGCATCCGGCACGAGCATGTGGGGACCGTACTCCTCCACCAAGGGGTCCAGCTCCAGGCCAAGCTCGTTCATGGCGCGCTCGGCCAGATTCTCCAGGCGCAGCTTCTGCTCGGCGCGGGCGATCTCGTCGCGGTGGGCGGCGTCGGACAGGGCGGCGAGTTCACCGGCCAGAGCATCCAGCTGCTTGCGCACATCGGCGGCCGCGGCGGCGGCATCGGCACGCTCGGCCTCGATACGGGTGCGTTCGCTCTGGGACTGTTCGACCCAGGTGCGAGCGGTCTCGGCGGCGGTGCGGGCCTGGTCGCGCACCTGCGCCGCCGTTGCCAGCCGCGCCTTGCGGGCCTGCTCCGCGCGGGCGGCGGCGGCGCGCTGCTCGCGTTCGCGCCGGGCGGCTCGGCGCAGGGAGTCGGCGCGGCCGCGGCCGCTGCGCTCCCGCTCCTCTGCGGTGCGCAGGCTCAGCCGCGCCTCCGTCTCGGCGGTGCGGGCCGCGGAGGCGGCTGTGGCAGTGGTCTCACGGGTGGCGCGAGCGGCATCGATGGCGGCGTCGAGGTCATTCTCCCCGGTGGGTGCGGCCCTGCCTCCGGGCGCGGACAGGACCGCCGGCGCCTGGTTCTCGACCTCGGCGAGGGCGGCCTGGGCGGTGGCGAGTTCGGCGGCGCGCTGCGCGGCCTCCGCCTCGGCGCGCTCCAAGACGCGGTGGGCACGACCGGTCTCCTCGCGGGCGGCGCGGGCCGCGGAGTTCAGCCGGGCGCGGTTCTCGGCCACGCGAGCGGCCTCGGCGTCGGCGGCGCGCAGCCGCTCCAGCGCGGTGGCGACGGCCTTGCGCGCGGCGGCCTCCTCGGCGCGGGCGGTATCGAGCTCGTCGGCGGCGGCGTGCTCGGCCTCCTGCGCGGCGGCGGCGCGAGCGGCGGCCTCGTCGTGGGCAGCGGCCAGGGCGAGCACGGAGGAGGCGCCCTCCCCGGCGCCGGTGGCCCAGGTGGGGGCGAGCACGTCGCCGTCGCGGGTGGCGACCACGGCGCCGGGTTCGGCGGCGCGCAGGGCCTGGGCTGTCTCCAGGTCGGGTACCACCCAGGCGTCGGCCAGCAACGCGTTGAGGGTGCGGGTCAGCGCGGCGGATTCGGCGGTGACGAGCGCGGCGGCCGGCCGAGCACCGGCGGGGGCAGCTTCCGGGACCGCGGGTTCGGCAGCGGGCGGGTCTGCCGCGCCGTCGGCGTCGGGACCGGAAATGATCAGCCGCAACCCGCCGCCGTCTTCGCTGCGGGCGTGGGCGAGGGCGGCGACGGCGGCGTCGGTGTCGGCGACGACCGCGGCTCCGGCCAGCTCGCCTAGCAGGCCGGCCAGGGCCTCTTCCCAGCCGGCGGCTACCGTGACCGCGCCGGCGAGCGGGCCGAGTATGCCGGGCAGGCCGGCGTCGGTCAGGTCGGCGGTGGCATCCTGAGCGCGCAGGGACAGTGCGAGGGCGTCACGGCGGGCGGTCCAGGTGGCCAACTCGGCGGCCGCCTCACGACGGGTGTCGGTGGCGGTGGCGACGACGTCGCGGACGGCGTTCAGCGCGGCGGTGGCCGCCGCGTGGGCGGCGGCGGCACGGGCCTGCTCGCCGGCCGCGGTGTCGGGCCGGTCGGCGTCGGCCGATGCTTCGGGGCGGTCCGCGTCGGCGGACGTGGCCTCCTCCAGGGCCCGGAGGGCGGCGGCGTCGCGCCCCTCCGCGGCTGCCAGAGATGCCCGGGCCTGCTCGACGGCGGCGCGGGCGGCCTCGTGGCGGGAGCGGGCCGAAGCGACGCGGCCCCCAGCGCGGGCCAGCAGCTCGCGATGCTCGGCGCGCCGGGTCTGCAGCGCCGCGAGCGCCTGCTCGGCGGTGGCGGCGGCGGCCTCGGCGTCGACGCGTTCGGCGGTGGCGTCCGTCAGCGCGGTACGGGCGGCCTCAATGGCGGCGGCCAGTTCCGTCTCCTCGGCGGCGGCCTCCTGGGCCCGGCGCTCCAGTTCCTCCGGGTCGGTGCCGACGGCGGGGCCCGGCGCGGCGGCCAGCCCGCGCACGCGCTCCGCGGCGACGTCGGCCAGGGCGGCCAGGGATTGGGCGGCGCCCGTCAGCTCCTCCCAGGTGGCGGTGGCGCGGGCCAGCCGCTGCCCGGAGGTGGCCTCGACGGCGGTAAGTTCTTCCAGCCGGACGCGGGCGACTCGCTCGGACTCCTCAATGCCGGCGCGGCGGCGGTCCAGGCGGGCCCGATCCTCCTGGCCGGCGTCCAACAACGACTGGACCTGCACGACGTCGTCGGCCAGCAGCCGGGCGGTGGCGTCGCGGACCTCCGCCTGGATGACGTGGGCGCGGCGGGCGACGGCGGCCTGCCGGGCGAGGGGGCCGAGCTGTCGATGCAGTTCGGCGGTAAGGTCGGTGAGCCGGGTCAGGTCGGCTGCCATGGAGTCGAGTTTGCGCAGCGCCCGCTCCTTGCGGCGCCGGTGCTTGAGAACGCCGGCGGCCTCCTCGATGAAGCCGCGCCGCTCCTCCGGGGTGGCGGTGAGCACCGCGTCGAGCTGTCCCTGACCGACCACCACGTGCATCTGCCGGCCCATGCCCGTGTCGGACAGGAGTTCCTGGACGTCCAGCAGGCGGCAGGTGTTGCCGTTGATCTGGTACTCGCTGCCGCCGCCACGGAACAGGGTGCGGGTGATGGTCACCTCGCTGTAGTCGATGGGCAGGGCGCCGTCGGTGTTGTCGATCGTCAGGGAGACCTCGGCGCGGCCGAGCGCGGGGCGGGAGCCGGCGCCGGCGAAGATGACATCGGCCATGGAACCGCCGCGCAGGTTCTTTGCGCCCTGCTCCCCCATGACCCAGGTCAGGGCGTCCACCACGTTGGACTTGCCCGAGCCGTTGGGGCCGACCACGGCGGTGATGCCCGGCTCCAGGCGCAGGGTGGTCGACGAGGCGAAGGACTTGAATCCCTTCATCGTCAACGTCTTGAGGTGCACACGCCAACGATAGCGGGAAGCGGGCGAAAACCCGCAGTCCGCCGCCATGAACACGCGTTTGCGTCAGGCTCACGAGTTTTAGAGCTTTGCGGGCGCTGCGCACGTGCAAACCTCTAAAACTCGTGTATTCGAGAGGAAGGCGTGTGCGTCTGGCGCAGAGGGATGTTCTTGACGCACCGGCGTACGCGGTGCCCGGCGCTTCGCCCCTCACGGCGGTGGGGACAGCGAGCGCTCCAGCAAGCGACCTTGACACCAGCGCTTGCGGTCGAGCAGACTCTCCACGTCAAGCGGACTTAACACTACCCATCCCGATTGGAGTGCCCGTGCTCGACATTGCGAACCTGTCCAAACGCTTCGGGAGCCTGCAGGCTCTCGACGCCCTGTCCCTGCGCCTAGGTGACGGTGAGATCGTGGGCTTCGTGGGTGCCAACGGCGCCGGCAAGTCCACCACCATGCGCATCGTCATGGGGGTGCTGACCGCCGACGCCGGCTCCGTGACCTGGGACGGCGCGCCGGTGGGTGCCGCCGAGCGTCGTCGCATCGGCTACATGCCCGAGGAGCGCGGCCTGTACCCGAAGATGAAGGTCGGTGAGCAGCTGACCTACCTGGCCCGCCTGCACGGGGTGACGGCCGACGCCGCCCGGCGGGCCGGCGAGCAGTGGACCGAGCGGCTGGACATCGCCGCCCGGCGCGACGATGAGGTGCAGAAGCTCTCCCTGGGCAACCAGCAGCGCGTCCAGTTGGCGGCCGCCCTGGTCTCCGACCCCGACCTGCTGATCCTGGACGAGCCCTTCTCCGGCCTGGATCCGGTGGCCGTGGACGTGATGAGTCAGGTGCTGCGCGAGCGGGCAGCGGCCGGGGTGCCCACGCTGTTCTCCTCCCACCAGCTCGACGTCGTGCAGCGGCTGTGCGACCGCGTGGTCATCATCCGGGAGGGCCGGCTGGTTGCCGACGGCACCGTGGCCGAGTTGCAGGCGGGCGCCGAGCCGCGCTGGCGCGCCGTCGTCGAGGTCGCCGGCGAGCCCGATGCCGCCGTCGGCGCCGCCACCGCCATGCTGGCCGGAACCCCCGGAGTGGAGGCGAGCGCCGAGCCCATTGCCGAGGGTGCGCGGGTGACCGTCGTGGCCGGCGGCCCCGACGAACAGCGATTGTTGGAGGCGGCCCAGCGCCTGGGACGGCTGCGCGAACTGGGGCCCGTGACCCGCCCGCTCACCGAGATCTTCCGCGACGTGCTTGCCGCCCCCACCGCATCCCCCGCCCCCACGACCGGACAGGAGGCCTGAGCCGTGCCCGCCCCCGAACACTCCAACACCACCATCTCCCGCTCACAGGAGATCCGCCTGGTAGCCGGCCGCGAGCTGCGCACCCAGTTGTTCAAGCGCTCGGCGGTGATCTCCACACTCATCATGCTGGTCCTCGCCGTCGGCGGCATCCTCGTGGTCGCCCACCTGACGGGCGGCGAGGACGAGCCCTACCGGCTGGGCGTTTCCGCGCCCGATGCCGAAACAACCACGGCACTGGTCTCGGTCCTGGGCCAGGTCAGCGACAGCAACGGCCTGACCGTCCAGGTCACCGATGTCTCCGACACCGACGCCGAGGCGGCGCTCGGCATCACCACCGATGACGGCGACGTGGACATGGTGCTCGACCTGACCGGCCCCTCCCCCGCGCTGAAGGTCAGCGAGGAGGGCAACGCCGACCAGGCGGTGGTCGCCGCCGTAACGAACGTGCTCCAACAGTCGGCCCTGTCCGAACAGATCACCGCCCTGGGCGGCGAGCCCACCCAGGTGGCGGCATCGGTGGCGGGGGCCGTGCCCCAGGTGGAGGCCCTCGACCCGCCCGACCAGGACTCCGCCGACTTCGGCGCACGCTACTCCGTCCTGCTGATCGTCGACATCCTGCTGTTCATCATCGTCATGGGCGGCGGCCAGACGATCGCCATGGGCGTGGTGGAGGAGAAGTCCAGCCGCATCGTGGAGATCCTGCTGGCCTGCGTGCGGCCCACCTCCCTGCTGGCCGGCAAGGTGATCGGAACCGGCACCGCGGTGCTGGTCTCCTACGGGTTGATAGGGATCATCGCCGGCGTGACGGCGAAGCTGAGCGGCGTACTGCCCGAGGGCGCGGTCGACATCGATACCGTGCTGGTCGCCATGATCGTTTGGATGATCGTCGGCTACGCGATCTACGCGGTCGGCTACGCCGCCGCCGGCGCGCTGGTCAGCCGCCAGGAGGACGTGGCCAGCGCGGTCATGCCGCTGACGATGACGCTGATGATCCCCTACGTGCTCTCCTTCGTGATGGCGCTGGGCGACTCCTCATCCCTGCTGTACCGCGTGCTGGCCTACCTGCCGCCCTTCTCCCCATTCCTGATGCCGGCGCGGCTCGTGCTCGGCGTCTCGTCCTGGGGCGAGCAGGCGGCAGCACTCGTGCTCGCACTGGTGTTCATCCCGGCATTCGTGTGGCTGTCGGCGCGGATCTACACGCGGGCCGTCACGCGCACCGGCGCCCGGGTCCCCCTGAAGGAGGTCCTGTCCCGGCGTCCCGCCTGACAGCGGGCCCGTTCCCCGTCCCCTCACCGCATCGCCCCCTCACCGAGGTCGGCGGATGTTACGTACCGAGGTCGGTCTGAACGGCATGTGGGGTCGCCACCGCACTGGTGGCGACCCCACATGCCTTCCCGCTGCGTCCGCAGCTCGGTTCAGTTCGCCAGCTCGGGGAACCAGATCGCGATCTCACGCTCGGCGGAGGCGGGCGAGTCCGAGCCGTGCACCAGGTTCTGGATGGCGTTGGTGCCCCAGTCGCGGCCGAGGTCTCCGCGGATGGTGCCGGGCGCCGCGGACGTCGGGTCGGTCGCCCCCATGAGCGAACGCACCCCCTCCACCACGCGCTGTCCCTCGGCGACGGCAGCGACGACCGGGCCACGGGTCATGTACTCCACGACCCCGGGATAGAAGGGCTTATCGACGTGCTCGGCGTAGTGGGCAGCCAGAACCTCGGCGGTGGGGAGCACCAGTTTCAAGGCGGTGAGCTCGTAGCCCTTGGCCTCGATGCGGCGCAGGATCTCGCCGACCAGGTGCCGCTCCACGGCGTCGGGCTTGAGCAGGATGAGGATGCGTTCGGGGGCGTCAGTCATGACGTTCCTTCTGTCGTAGCGAGGACTGGAGAGCGTCCGCAGGCGCAAATGCCGACGGTCCGACCGAGTGTAGATGGTTCCGGCGACGCGTAGTGCCGGGTGCGGCGCCCCGGACGCGCCGGGACGGGCCATCATCTCCGACCAGGCCTTCCTGGACTGGGCGGCGCCCCGGACGCGCCGGGGCGGGGCTCAGGCCTTGCCGAACAGGGCGCGCGCCTCGGCGGCGAGCACCACGGACCCAACAATCAACACCCCGGAGGCAGTCATCGGGGCGTCGAAGCCCTCGGACAGGTTCACCGCCTGCTCCACACCGGCCGCCAGCGTGGGGGCCACCACCACCCGATCCGCGCCGAACACCTCGCGCGCAACCGCACCCAAGTCCTCCGTGTCCATGGCACGTGGGGAGTCAATGGGCACGCACACGACGGCGTCGCAGGCCGGCTCCAGGACGGACAGAATTCCCTCCACATCCTTGTCCTGCATGGCGCCGACGACGGCGACCAGGTGCTGGAAGCCGAAGGCCTCCTCGACCGCCGGGATCAGGGCGGCGACGCCGTGGGGGTTGTGACCGGCGTCGACGATCACGGTCGGGCTGGAGCGCAGCACCTCCAGGCGACCGGGGCTGGTGACGGAGGTGAAGCCGTCCTCGACGATCTTGGCGGGCAGGGGCCGGCCGCCGAAGACGGCCTCGGCGGCAGCCAGGGCGAGCAGGGCGTTGTGGGCCTGGTACTCCCCGTGCAGGGGCACGAACACGTCCTCGTACACGGCGGCGGCCGTGGCGAAGGCAACCATCTGGCCGCCCACCGCCAGGGCGCGGTCGAGCACGCGCAGCACGCCGGCGTCGGGGGCCTCGGGGTCCTCCTCCGGGTCGAGCTCACGACGCCACACGACCTGATGCTCGGCGGCGGCCGCGGCGATGACCTCCTGCACCGGCTCAAGCTGCCGGGAGGAGATCAGCGTGGCGCCATCCTTGATGATGCCCGCCTTATTTGCGGCGACCTCCTCCAGGGTGGTACCGAGCCAAGCGGCGTGGTCGAGCCCGATCGGGGTGATGACCTCGACGTCGCCGGGAACCACGTTGGTCGAGTCCCAGGTACCGCCCATGCCGACCTCGATCACCGCGACGTCCACGGGGTGGTCGGCGAAGGCGGCCAGTGCCATCACGGTGAGCACCTCGAAGAAGCTCAGCCGCGGCCCGCCGGCGGCCCGGGAACGGGCGTCGACCATCTCGATGTAGGGGGCGACGTCCTCCCAGGCGGCGATGAAGTCCTCCTCGCTGATGGGCTCACCGTCCAGAGCGATGCGCTCACGGATGGTGGCCAGGTGCGGACTGGTGAAGCGCCCGGTGCGCATGCCGGTGGCGGCCAGCAGCCGCTCGGTCATGCGAGCGGTAGAGGTCTTGCCGTTGGTGCCGGCGATGTGCACGATCCGGTAGCTGTGCTCGGGGTGGCCCAGGATGTCGAGCACGGCGGCCACCCGGTCCAGCGAGGGCTGCACCTGGTGCTCGGGAGCGCGGGAGAGAATCTCCGCCTCAACCTCACGCAGTCGCTGGGACACTTCGACGGCGTGGGCGGCCGCGGTCAGGTCGGCCCGGTGACGCTCGGCGTCGGAGCCGACCGCGGCGTCCGGGGTGGTATCGGGCAGGACCGGTTCCCAGTCCTCCCAGTCGTCGTTTTTATCGTCGTCGACCTCCGCCAGCAGGGCGTCCAGGCGCTCGAGGTCGCCGCCGGGCACCATGTTGGCGGCCACCAGCTCGCGCAGGGCCGCCAGGTCCTCCGCCTCGGCCTGCGCGCGGCTGCGGTCGGCGGCCGCATCGGCGTCGGCAACCTCGGCCAGAGACCGCCCGTCGGTGGCGTCGGCAGCCTCCAGATATGGCAGCAGGTCGGGGTCGATACCGGAGTGCGTACCGCCGGGCCCGTAGACGGCGTCGACGACGTCCTCCCCGCTGGCGCCGGCGGGGATGCCGAAGGCCGCGCCGGGGTGTGACTCGGCCTGGCCGCCGGCGTGAGCACCCCGGTCGTGTTGCTGCTTGCTGCTCATGTGCTGCTGTTCCTGCTTCCTGCTCGACGACGCGGGCCAGCCTAGATGATCGGCTCCGGGGAGGGCGGGGCAGGTGCTGGCGCCCTGACCGGAACCGGAACCGTATTGACCGGCCCGGTGGTAACAACGACCGATCTCGGTGGTTATTTCTACCGACCTCGGCGAGAGGCGGTGGCCTCGGCCACCCGGCCTCTCAGCGCTCGGCCTCGACCAGCTCGATGAGTTCGCCGATGCCCCCATGGATGCCGAAGGGCCGGAAGGGGAAGGCCTCGACCTGCTCCAGAGTGGTCGAGCCGGACAGCACCAGGTGCGTGCGCAGGCCCGCCTCGACGCCCGCCTGAATGTCGGTGTCCATGCGGTCCCCCACCATTGCGGCCGCCTCGGAGTGGGCGCCGATCTTGTTCAGCCCGGCCCGGATCATCACCGGGTTGGGTTTGCCGACGAAGTAGGGGGAACGACCGGTGGCCGCCTGGATCATGGCCGCGACGGCGCCGGTCGCCGGCAGCGTGCCCTCGTCCGAGGGGCCGTTGACGTCGGGGTTGGTGGCGATGAACTTCGCCCCGCCCTCGATCAGCCGGATGGCGCGGGTGATGGCGTTGAAGTCGTAGGTGCGGGTCTCCCCCAGGATCACATACTCCGGGTCCTGGTCGGTCATGATGTAGCCGGCGCCGTGCAGCGCCGTGGTCAGACCGGCCTCGCCGATCACGTAGGCGGTGGAGGCCGGGGACTGCTGGGTCAGGAAGGCCGCCGTGGCGTTGGCGGAGGTCCAAATGCGCTCCTCGGGCACGGAGAGCCCGGAGCGGGCCAGCCGGGCGGACAGGTCCCGGTTGGTGAAGATGGAGTTGTTGGTCAGCACCAGGAAGGGCATGCCCTTGCGCTCCAGGGCGTCCAGGAACTGCTGCGCGCCGGGCAGGGCGCGGTTCTCCCGCACCAGCACACCGTCCATGTCGGAGAGCCAGGCGGTGACCGGGGGCATTTCGTCGAGCGGCAGCGAGGCGGTGGTCGCGTCGTCGGCGGGAAGCGTTGGTGAGGCCATGGGGTAATCCTGCCATTGCGTTCCGCCGGCGTGCGTACCGCTGGCGCGGCTCAGTAGTGTTCCTCCGTGGACATCGCGGCAGGCCATCCGCTTTGAGAGCGCTTGGCGTCCTGGGCTCGGATCGCGCCGAGTTCCTCGTCACTGAGCCGGAAGTCGAAGATGTTGAGGTTCTCGCGGATGTGCTCCGGGTTGAGCGACTTGGGGATCGACACGATCCGGTTCTGCGTGAGGAAGCGCAGCAGCACCTGCGCCGGGCTCTTGCCGTGGGTCCGGCCTATCCGCACCAGGACCGGATCGCGGAGCATGCCCGACTGCCCCTCGCCGAGCGGCGACCAGGACTCGTGGACGATCCCGTGGGAGGTGAGGAAGTCGTGCATGCCCCACTGCTGCCAGTACAGGTGGGTTTCGATCTGGTCGACGGCGGGGACGACGTCGGCTGTGTCGATGATCTCCAGGACCTGCTTCCGGTTGAAGTTGGACAGGCCGATCGCGCGCAACTGGCCGGTCCGGTACGCCTCCTCCAGAGCCCGGTAGGTGCCGCGGCTGTCGGCATTGGGCCAGTGGATGATCATCAGGTCGAAGTAGTCCAGCCCGGCGGCCGCTAGGGAATCCTCGATGCCCGCGCGGGTGGACCGGTAACCGCTGGTCTGGGTCTTCGAGGTCACGAAGACCTCCTCGCGGCCAAGCCCGGATGCGCGTACCGCGGCCCCGACCTCGCGCTCATTGCCGTAGTTCTGAGCGGTGTCTATGAGCCGGTAGCCGGCGTCCAGGGCGTCGGCAACATGGCGCTGGGTCACGCGCCGCGGGGTCAAATAGGTGCCGTAACCCAGCACCGGCATCACCACTCCGTTGTTCAGTTCGACGTACTCCATGGGAATTGGTCCTGTTCGGTTGAAGTGTTCCTGGTTCTCAGATCGACTTGCCCAGCTCGTAGGCCTGCCGGGGATTGTCACCGAGCCGGCTGACCAGCCGGGCCCCGCCGGCATGGATACACCCATGGTCGCGCCAACGCACGTAGTCGGTGAGCATCCAGTGGTAGACGGGATACTCCGGTTTGTGGGAGTGGGTGGCGCGCGCCCGGGCGCCCCGCCGGGGGACGGAATGTCCGAATCCGGCACAAAGGCCGTCGACGACCGCAGGGGCCGATTTGAAAACCGCATGATTCCAACGTTCTTCCCACGGCCGCCGGCGACGGCGGAGTCGATTATGCCGATCCTGGACACTTTGGGCCACCACGCACGGGATCGCCCCGAAGCCGGTCGCCTCGCGCGGGTCAGGACTTTCGGCGTCACTGATCAGCAGCACGTCTACGCCCGCGGCGGGATGCCGGCGCGCGGTTGAGGACGGTTCCAAGTACCTCGGCTCCGCCCTGCTCGACTGCCAGCACCGCATCGTTCAGGTCCTCGCCGGTGGTCCGCGCCGATCGCACGACCATCAGGACCCCGTCGGCTTGTTCGGCGAGAATCGCACCGTCGGTGAACTGCAGCAGCGGCGGCGAGTCGATGATCACCGTGTGTGCAGTACTCAAACGCTGCAAAAGTGCGGACATGTCGGCGGACGCAAGCAGCTCGGACGGGTTGGACGGAGTCGCGCCGGCGGGAAGAATCTCCAGCCCGGGCGTGGAGGTGCTCACCAGTACCTCCTCGGGGCTCGCCGCACCCTCCAGCAGTTGCGACAATCCGGGGCCGTCCTCGGGCAGTCCGAGAACGTGGGCCAGGGAAGGGGCGCGCAGGTCCCCCTCGACGAGGACGACCCGCCGTCCCAGCGCGGCCATCACGCGGGCGAGGCCTACCGACACCGTCGTACGCCCCTCCTGCCTCCTCGCCGAGCTCACGACCAGTACCCGGATGTCGCCCTTCGGTCCGACGTGAAGCAGATTGGTCCGCAGGCGACGCAGCTCCTCCTCGGTATCCGGGTCGGCACCCCGCAGCGGGCCGTCCTCGGCGATCGACCTCGACGATGGGACGGCGCCGAGTGGCGCGGCGCGGCCGGCTGCGATGACAGCCTTCGCGCCGTGCAGGCGCCTGTCCGACAGCTCCCGGAAGATGATCCACAGATATCCGAGCACGAGGCCGCCGAGCGCGCCCAGACCCAGGTAGGCCCAGGCGTTCGGCGAACGCGTGACACCGGAGAGTCTGGAGGGAGTCATGAGGATGACCTCCACCGGCGAGGTCTCGCCCTCGAGCTCGCTGACCTCCTGCGCGGCCTGGAGGACCGCCTCGTCCGCGACCGAGCGCGCCTCGGCCGCGGAAGTCGCCGTCGCCGACACGCTTACGGTAGCCGTGTCCTCGGCGTGCGTCGCCGTCAGTGACTGAGCGACACTCGCGGCCGTCGCATCCAGACCAAGCGCGTCCACGACCCGCTGGCCGACCGCCTCCGAGGTGAAGACGGGAACGATCGCCGTGATCTTTCGGGGTGCCATCTGGGTTGCGGCGTAGTGCGCCTCCGTGTCGTCCTGCGCTCCGACGGGCACATTGACCCGGACGTAGGCGACTGCGGAGGCGGTGTAGGTGACCGGCGTCACCCGCACCACGACGGCGGCGGCAAGCACGCAGGCAACAATCACCGCCAGCAGCACGCCGGCGCGCCGACGAGTCAGGGATATGAAGCTCTCCAGCGTCATTTCGCATCACCGACTTAGGATCACGACAGGGGGGAACGGCGCCGTCAGACGCAGAAATGTAGTCTTCAGGGAGCACGTGAACGAACACGCCGAGCCTAGCACGCAAGATCCCCAAGCACCTTCATGGCGAGCGAACTCCACTCGCCTTGGCATGTGACCGCGCCGAACAGCGGATCGGCGCCGCAGCGTTTACAGCATGACCCCCTTAAACGGCTTCTTTGACGGTAGAACGAGCCTGTCACCAAACTCCAGGTTGTAGCAAGCGGGCCGGAAATGGGCCAGGCCGTCCGCGTCCGTGAAGGTAATCTCCCCGAAGTAGACGCGTCCGTCCACCTCATAGAAGTCGATTCTGGCGCAGGCGAACCCCTTGCCGAGCCGCTCGGCGACGGCGAGCATCTCATCGAGCCGCTCCGGAGCCGGCACATCCCCAGAACAGCGCGATTCACAGATGTACTCGAACGGTGCCCTGGTCCAGTCAGGCAGGTAGGTTCCCCGGCACACGCCGTCCGGGCCCCGGTCGACAGTGAACGCGAACTGGACGACGCCGTCGAAGGTCATGAACTTGTAGTCCCGCAGCCCCCCGGAAGCGTCCTGCAGGTATTGCTCGCACACGATCCGCGGCTCGCAGAACTCGTAGTGCATTTCGAAGCCGCCCTTCATCGCCTGCCGACGCTTCAGCCAACCCTCCAAGCGGCGCCGACAACCGGCAACGTCGAGCTCGCGCTTGTCGCGGACGACGATGTTCCAGCCTGAGCCATGAGTGGCCTTGAGGACGAAACTGTCGGGCAGCGCGTCGAAATCGATCTGCTCGGGCGAGTCCCAAACACCCAGCAGGGGAACCAGGTAGTCCTCCCCCACCGTTGCGCGGACCCACTCGCGCACAAGGTACTTGTCGGCGAGACGACCCTTGAGCGGGGTGGAGTCATAGAGCTTGAGCCAGTTGATCTTGTCGGTCATCGAGCGGGGATGGTCCAGATCGCAGGCGCGTCCCTTGAGCAGGCAGTGCCACCGCTTCAGCTCGGCGCGGTACCGAGAAGGATCGAGACCGCAATTGCGCCGGTAGACGGCCTCCTTCAGCCAGGTCTGTGCCGAGCCGGGCATAACGGCCACGGCCACGCCTTTGACGCTCACGATCAAGACTCCAGGGATCGGTATCGGCCACCCGGCGCCGATGCGTCGGATGCGGAACACGCGGCGCGAGCTGTTGAGCAACGGTGTAATACCGCCTCGGCTCCACCGCCCGAGCGGCCGCGCAGCCATAGAATTATCGCCCAGGCGGGCCCGCCATGTCGAATAACAGTGGGCGTGTTCGCCAACATATCGGTCACGATGCTCACACCTCGATACCAATTGCGCGAATAAGGGGATTTCTTAGCGACTTCCCGGACGCCCCATGAACGCCCGCCTCACGCGCAAGAACGACTCACGCAGTACCCCGACGTCGCTCACAAAAAGCAGCACCAGACACGCTCCCGCGAATAAGACCGGCCACATGCTTCCCTCGCACGACATGCAAATAGACATGACCGAGAGGAGCAACAGCTGGTAGGCAATTCTCGCACGGTCGATCGGCATGTCGATCCGCGTGGCGATGTCGCGTACACGGACCAGGAGAACGATCGCGTATGCCACCACGCCGGCGACGCACGCCCCCCAGGGCCCCATCGCCGGTACGAGCGCGACTCCCAGAAGCAGGTTTACGGCCGCACCGATCGCAGTCGAGATCATCAGCATCCGGCTCTTCATAAGTGCCTGGTAGAACGTGCCGAAGAACACCGACATGACGCCGAAGGCTGCGGCGAGCATCAGCAGCGGCACATAGCGCCAGGCATCCTGGAACTCCGACTGCAGCAGTAGCCCGGAGATCGGCCTGTTGAGTACTATCACCACCCCCGCCATCGAAAGCGTCACCAGGGAGTACCCGCGCAGCACGCGCCCAAAGAAGGGCCCGCTATCGGCCGCACCGATCTCCCGGGCGGTTGAGAATTGCCAGGCCTGCTGAAATACGGAGCTGATGATGTTGATCAGCGACGGCATCTTGGTTGCCGCCGTGTACAGCCCGGCCGCAGCCAGACCACTGCCCCACACGACCACATAGCGGCCCGATACGCTCACGATCCACCACGACAGGAGATTGGGGACCAGGGGGAGGCTGTAGATCAGCATCCGGCGTAGGAGCGCGCCGTCGAACCGCAGCGGCGCCACGAAACGGTACTCCGCCGAGCACACGAATGCGGCGGCGCCGGCCACCACGTATCCGATCGAGTACGACCACAGGTATCCGGCGACGCCGGCGTGCAGGTGAACGAGCAATGCGTACGTGGCGATAACGAGGACGAGGGCGTTTATGAAGCCGTACCCGACGAATCGCCGCACGTGCCCGAGCCCGCGCGCGAACTGGCTGGTCGCCTTGTAGATGCAGGCAGACGCGAATAGGAAGAAGAAGGGCACGGCGTGGGCGTAATCAAAGATCCTCCAGGCCAGCGTCGATAGAACGGCCGCGACGAGGATCCCGCCGCCGAGAACCAGGACCGAGTTGCAGAACAGCTCCCCCTTCCCCACCGTCTCGTCTATCGAGAAGCGGTACAGCGCCTCAATGACACCGAGCGACGCCAGCGGCAGAACGATCTCGATCCCACTGTTCAGCAGCTCGGCTGCGCCATAGTCCGAGGCGGTCATGGCGCTCGTGTACAACGGCATGAGCACCAGCGAGACCACCTTGACCGCCAGGCTTCCCAGGCCGAAGATCACGGTATTGCCGAGGAGCTCCGCCAGGCGGCCCCGACTACGACCCGACATTGAACTGGGCCTTCCACCGTTCGATCAGGGCGAAGTCCAGACCATCCAGCTTGGTCTCCCACCTACCCTCGATCATCCGGGGCAGCGCGACGGTGATGTCCGGGCGCTCGACTAGCGTGAGCGAGTAGTCCTTACCCATCTCTCGCGCACGGTAGTCGATCGAGATGATGATCGCGCGGCATCCCTGCTGGAGCGCGAATATGCCGCCGTGGAGTCGATTGCCCACGTAGTCCACCCCGGTCTCCAGAACGGCGCGGTAGGCATCGACATTCGGCGGCACGACCTCTATGCCGGACATGTCGCTCAAGGAGCGCAGGTAGGCGAGGTCGTCCACGCTCTGTGGCCAGAAGCAGATTCTGCGATAGTGCTCTCGCAGGATCCCGATCATCGCCGCATCATTGTCCCGGTCCGGCTGATAAGAGGTCAGAGTGAACACCACCGTGGAGCTCTTGGAATGCGGGATGCTCGCGCAGTGCTCGGGAGTCAGTCCCCACAGCGTCGGACAACCGGTGTTCCACGCCCTCAGGCCGATGGTCTCCAGGAGCCGCTTGGTTCGGTCGTCGCGTACGGAGTGCACGACGTCGTGCGCCAGTACCTTCCTGAACAGCGCCCGCGTGTAGAGGCTCACCGAGGCGCTGTTGACGCCCGCCCCGACCCCAAGGCACACCGTTCCCACCGCCAGGCCGCAGTTCAGGTAATTGATGTTCCAGGCGGGCAGCGGCCGCAGCATGTTGGTGTACAAGGCGTTCGTGCCGCACAGGAATTTCAGATCCGCGGTCTTGAACGGGGCGAGCTTGTGCCGATTGAGCATGCACTGCAACGGCGTGTACATCGGGGTGTGCGAAGCCATGCGCATGGCATAGTTCGACGCGAACAGCTCCGGCCAGTTGGCTGCGATCGACCGATTGATGATCTCGTCACCCATGTTCAAAGAGCCCACCGACGTGTCAAGGAGCAGGATCCGCTTCATCATGAGTCTCCCCGCCCGCCCTCGAGGATCCGCGCCGGCACGCCGACGGCGGTGGCGCCGCTGGGCACGTCATGGATCACGACCGCCCCGGCACCGATCACGGCGTCATCGCCTACCGTAACGGGCCCGAGGATAAGCGACCCGCATCCCACGGTGACACGGTCGCCGAGCCGCGGTAGGACGTTGATTCCCTTGCGTCCCCCGATTGTCACGTTCTGTCCCACCTTGCAGTTCTCACCGATTTCCGCAGCCGGATGAATGACAACCCCCAGCGCGTGGTGGGGAAAGAGAGTTCCTTTTCCAATCTTTGTGGCATAGGGAACGTCACACGCGAAGACCACCCGCATCACTCCTCTGATCAGGTAGGCCGCCGGACGCAGCCCGTGCCGGGCGCACCAGCGGGCGGCGGAATAAGAAGCATAGACGGGATCCATTACCAGGCTCCTTCCTCAAATACCGTGTGATAAGGAAACAGGGTGTACCAACCGGGTCGATATAGAAGCATGATCGTCATACTCACGAAGGCTACGAGTACGAGCAGCACCGAGACGTACCAGTTCCGCAGCCCCGGCTCGCGGGCGACGACATTCCCCAGGCCGACGACCATCGGGAGCGTCAAATACATCTCGAGACGGTCGAGCAGGTTGAATCCGAGGGAGACGATCATGATCGCGGCGTCGGCGACGGCGAAGGTGACCAGGATGCGGGTGACCCCGGTCTTGTCCGCCGCCACCGCGGAGTTCCATCCACACATCGCCACCAGACCGATCATGAGCAGCCGCACCCCCACCCCCATGACCGTGGCCATCCTGACGCCGCCCTCCGCGTACTGCGAACTCAGGTAGTGGCCGTAGTACGCAGAGAATACGGAGGCCTTGGTGAGGACCAAGCTCAGGCAACCGGTGCAGGCGCCGATGACCGCCCCCCATTTGACCCAGTCCAGGAAGCTGTTCAACCTCAGCATCGGAATGAAGTAGGCGGCGAGCAATAGTATGGCGGAGGCATGGAACTGCGCAGCAAGTAGTATCAGAATGAGGTAGCGCACGGGCCGCCGCTCCATCAGAGCCGGTACGGCGAACAGGAATATGGCCGCCGCGATGCCCTGCCGGGTGGCGAGCATGATGTCGTAGAACACGGACATGCCGAAGGCCAGGAGCAACGCCAGCGGGTTCGACCTCGCATACCTGTGGATGAAAAGCACAACCGACCAGAAGGAGAAGACGGAGACTACTAGCAGCAGCACATTGAAGTCGTCCGTGATACGGCTGATCAGGTAGTTGACGACCACGTATCCGCGTTCGAATCTGCTGACGGCAAAGGCCTCCGACAGGCCGTCCGTGTCAGTAATCTTCTCGAACACGTCGTAGTACCGGCTGGTGTCGTTTCCCACCGTTCTGGCACGCAGGCCCGCCATCGCCACGAACAGCAGCCAGGCGACGAGCAAGGGCGCGGTCGACTTGCGGCTCCCGTCTTCACGACGACCGCCGAGCAGCCCGCCCACCAGGGCCAATATCCCGAACAGGGCGTAGTGAACCCACATGGCCGTTACTCGCCCCGCGCCAGGGACAGGTAGCGCCGCGAGAGCGCCCCGGCCTCTGCGGCGACGTCGAATCCACTGCTGCGCGCCTGCTCGACGCCCTGCGCCCTGAGTGCCTCGGTCCCGGCCTGCGGGAGCACGTCCCTGACCCGCTGCGCCCAGTGTCCGGCGCCGAGTTCCAGCGCCAAGAAGGAACAGTCGCCAATGGACACCTCCTGCGGCACCCTGTCGGAGCAGACCAGCGGCAGACCCGCGCACTGCGACTCCACACCGACCATCGGCAGCCCCTCGAAGCGGGAGGGCAGCATCAGCACATCCATCGCCTGGTAGAGCGCCGGCACATCAGACCGGTCACCGAGGAACGTCACGCTCCCCGACAGGCCCCGCTCGCCAACCAGGCGCTCAATGTCCCCACGCAGCGGCCCGTCGCCTACGAGCAGCAGATGGCAGTCGGGCTCGAGTGCGAGCAGCTTCTCGAAGACCGCTACCAGGAACCGGTGGTTCTTCTCCTCGCTGAAGCGACCAACGTGCCCGACGACCTTGAGCCCGTTAAGGCCGAGTTCCGTCCGCTTCGCGTCCCGCATGCGCTGATCGAAGCGGTATCTGTTGACCTCCACGGCATTGGGAAGCACCTCGAACTGGCCCGCGCCGAACAGGAACTCGCCGGCGCTCCGGGAGCAGGCCAGCCGCACGTCGGAGTAGCGGCCCATGTTGCGGCAGACGATCTGGTTGCGTATCGAGTTCAGTCTCGAGTCGGAGTACGCCGTGGAATGGGAGTGCACGATCATGGACCTCACGCCCGCTCGGTGCAGGACCGGGTAGATGAAGCGGGCCAGCACCGGATCGTGAAGGTGCACGACGGGGTACTGCCCCGGATGCTCGTGCAGCAGCGTCGCGAGCTCCTTGCGGATCCGCAGGATGTTCTTGCCCGCGCGCCCGGGGAAGCACCTGCCCCCGAGCGACTCGATCTCCGCGCGCCGAGTCTCATCGGGGGTGGCGTAATAGTAGAAGTCGAATATCACCCGGCGCCGGTCGACGTTCCGGAAGTAGTTCATGACGACACTCGTCACGCCGGAGCGGCGCGAAATTGAGGAGTTGATATGCAGGATCCTGAGTGGGCCGCCGACGCCGACCTCCCGCCGAGTCCGATTGTCCATGGTTGCCTTCATCCTCTTACGATTACTCTCCCTGCCCGACGCGTCCCCGATACGAGCGATCGTCGAGCACTCACTTCAGCCTCAGCACCTTGATGACACCCCAGGCGCACACGTGGAATACCGACCGCACGACGCTCAGGTGCTCAATATCTCGATACAACCTCCAGTGATACTTCACCAGACTGAGCTTGTTGGCGGATATCGAGTCGCTGCGGACCCGGTACTGGGCGAGGACATCAGGGATACCCCATATATACTTCTCCCTCTTGAGCATGCGCAGCCACAGGGCGTCGTCATTGCGTTTCCGGATGTCAGGGACTTCGAATTTGCCTAGTCGAGACACATCGTACATCACCGTGGAGTTCCCCACCGGGCAGTCCAGCAGGAGCCGGTTGTAGCCGACTCGCCTCGGACTGGTCAGGACCTTGCCGGTGGGAGCCCCGTGCTCGTCCACCTGTTCGTACGCGGTACAGCACAGGGCGACGCCGTGGCTGCCCATGAACTCCAGCTGGCGGGTCAGCTTGTCCGGATGCCAGAGATCGTCGGCATCCAGGAAGGCCATGTATTGCCCCCGGGCCATCTCCATCGCGCGGTTGCGCGCCATCGCCGCACCGCTGTTGCGCTCCAAGCGCGTGCACCGCACACGCGCGTCGGCATCCGCCAGCAGCCTCGCGCGCTCGAAGGTCCGATCGGTGGAGCAGTCATCCACAATCAGCAGTTCCCACGAGGTATAGCTTTGCGCCTGCACCGATTTGACGGCCTCATCGATGAAGCGCTCCGCGTTGAACGCCGGCATGATGATCGACACTAGTCCGGGCACCACTGCCATTACGCCGTTTCCTTTCTTCAGTGGGCTCCGAACACTGCGCGCACCGTGGCCAGAATGATCCGTAGATCGCGACCGATGCTGAACTCACGAATATCGTCCAGGTTGAAACACATCTTCGCCGGAAGAATCTCCTCGATGTAGGCCCTATCTGCATCCGCGGCCGAGGTCAGTAGCAGCGCCTCGTCCTTGAACTCGATGCTCGCGGTGGAGGTCACTCCCGCAGGTAGCAGTAATGTGGCTTTCATCTCCTGCGTGTACTCGCGCACATACTCGGGAACCTCGGGCCGGGTCCCGACAAAGGTCATGTTCCCTTGCAGAATGTCTATGAGCTGGCTGGTCTCATCTATCCGGTAACGCCGCATGAAGGCGCCGACCCGGGTGATACGGGGATCGGCGTGCACCGTCACCTGTGTCCCGGGTTCGCTCGGACGGTCCACCATCGTGCGAAACTTGTGGATCTTGAACTCGCGGCCGAAACTGGTCACCCGTTGTTGCCGGAAAAACACAGGGCCGGGTGAGTCGAGCTTAATGATCAGCGAAAGCAGGACGAACATCCACCCGAGCGCGACCAGCATGAGCCCGGCTCCAACAACATCGAACAGCCGCTTCAGCCGTAGCTGCCCTTCATGCGCAACCAGGTGATCGTAATAGGGACGCACGGCGTCGTTCTGCATGTCCGCCGGGAGGTCGGACCAGGCGGGCATTGCCGCGCGACGTCCCCGCCGCGCGCCGACGGTGGCGGCCCGCCGTCGCGGCGCACCGCTCCGCCTCCCGTCCTCACGCCCCGGATCGGCAGTCCCCTTCGCAGTTGCCGCGGGTCCTCCCCGTTCCGGCATGGGGTTTGCGCCCGCCCGGAATGAGGAATAGCCGCCACGCATAAAACTACGTCGACAAGGCGAGAAGTGGTTATCAAGGCTCATTTCAGGGACCACCGGGGATTGAATCAGGAGGGGCGCGCACGACCGCGTGGGGCGAGCAACGACAGGCTTCAAGGATGGTTTTCGCTAATGCGCGGGACGCGGCACACAGCAATGAGCGCACCGACATACCGTTTCTCAGCCCGCGACGTCACTGCGCGGGCGTGAGGGGCTCATGCCTCCTTATTCGCCAGGGGACGGCGTTGACAGAGCCATCGTCAAACGCCGAATAACGCTCGCAACCTACGTCCCAAGTCGCCCCGAAGCAAGTAGCACAGAATACCGTTACCCTCTTGGAACTATGGAGGCAATTATTGCGCTTCACGCCACCGGCTAGGCGCGTCCCCCGCCTGCCCGGACACGATCGGGCGCCACGCCGGGGCCGGGCTGCAAGCGGCGTGCAACCCCGCCCCGATTCGGGGCCGGCACCCGGTTGCTCATTCGCCGATGGGGCAGCTCCACTCCCCCTCGGGGGTGCGGTCCAGCCGATCCAGGATGCCGGCATCACGGAAGGCCCGCAGCGTGGCTCCGGGGCCGTCGACGAAGTGCTCCCAGCCGGTCTGGTGGGCGACGACGACGTGCGGCGCCCCCAGCACCTGCGCTGCCGCGCTGGCCCGCTCGGCGGACAGGCTCAGCGGTCGCCCCGCGAACTTGGCGGGCACGGTCGCCCGACCGGCGTTCAGCACCGCATGGCCGATGCTCCCGAAGCGGGCCTTGACCTGTGCGATCAGCTCCAGGGAGGCGTTGTCCCCGGTCAGGTAGATGGTGGTGCCCGGCGTCTGGATGACGAAGCCGGTGACCTCGCAGTTGACGTGCCCGGCGGCGTCAACCTCCCCGTCCGCGGGTCCGTGCTGGGCGGGCACGGCGGTGACGGTGACGCCGTCCCCCACCACCACGGACTGCCACGGGACCAGCCCCTCGGCGCCCGCCCCGAGCTGTCGGGCCGAGCCGGGATTGGTCAGCAGGCGCGGGGCGGCCAGGGCGAAGACACGCCCGGAGACGTCGAGGTTGTCGGCGTGATCGGCATGACTGACCAGGACGGCGTCGGCGTCCGCGAGCGCCTCGGCCGCCACGGCCGGTCCACGGGTCTTGCGCAGGGCGCCGTAGTCGGTGGGCGGGTCGAAGGTGGGGTCGACGACGAGGCGCAGGCCGGCGACGTCGATGGCGACGGTGGGCCCGCCAACCACGAGGAAGGCGAGGTTGTGACGTGGAAACGGCGAGCGCATTATTTGGGTCCTTTCCGCGAGCGCGGTTGGGGTGGCTGAGATGGCGCCGCCGCCGACAGGGGCTCGGCCTCCTGTCGGCGGCGGCGGGATGGTACTCCCCCGGCTCGGTCCTCAGGCCCGCGCCACGGTGGCGCTGGGGGTGTCCACGTCGGCGGTGATCACTTGCAGGTCCACACAACTGACCTCGCGCTTGATCAGGTCCAGGTGGGCGCCGGTCCAGGCGTTCTTGTCCGCCGGGATCGTCAAGGTGGCGCGCGCCGGCTCGCCGACGTTCAGGCCGGTGGCCTTGCGCTCATCCATCAGCAGCCGCACCAGGTCGCGGGCCCAGCCCTCGGCCTCCAGGTCGTCGTCGAGCGCCGTGTCCAGCACCACGAAGGCGCCCGAGGGCAGCACGGTGGCGGACAGGGCGTCGTCGTGCACCTCGATGCGTGTGGACAGCGTGAAGGCGGAGTCCTCCGCCTCCAGCACCACCGGGGAGCCGTCGAGCAGAACCGTGTCGAAGCGAACGTCGCCGTCCTCGGTGACCTCCCACTCCCCCGCCTTGACGGCGGTGAACAGCTTCGAGGTCAACTTGCGCACCTGCGGGGCGAAGGCGCGCGGGTTGAGGGTCAGCTCCTCGGTCAGCTCGTAGCCGGCGTCGGCGGCGTCCAGCACCCGCACCTGCTTGACGTTGACCTCGTCGGCGATCAGGGCCGTGAACGGCGCCAGGCCCGCCGGGTCGGAGGTGGCGATGGTCAGGGTCCGCAGCGGCTGGCGTACGCGCAGCTTGTCGGCCTTGCGCAGGCTCAGCGCGGCGGACACCGCGTCGCGCGCCTGATCCATGGCGTCCACCAGGGCGCCGTCGGCCACATGCTCGGGCAGGACCGGCCAGTCGGTCAGGTGCACGGAGCGCTCCCCGGTCAGGCCGCGGTAGATCTCCTCCGCCGTCAGCGGGGCCAGGGGCGCCATCACCTGCGTCAAGACGCGCAGCACGGTGGCGAGCGTGTCGAAGGCGGGGCGCGCGACTTCGGCGCCGCCGTCCACGAACCGCGACCGGGAGGTGCGCAGGTACCAGTTGGTAAGCACGTCGATGAACTCGCGCACCGTGTGGGTGGCGCCGGTGACGTCGTAGGCGTCCAGCTGCGCGGCCACGGTGTCGGTCAGGTCCTTGGTGCGGGCCAGGATGTAGCGGTCCATCACGTCGAGGGAGCCCTTGCGGCCGAACAACGAGGCGTCGGCCAGGTCCACGCCGTCGGTGAGGTAGCAGGCCCCCGCGTCCCCCGCCTGGGCGGCGTACAGGGCGAAGAAGTACCAGGTGTTCCACAGCGGCAGCATCACCTGGCGCACCGTGTCGCGGATGGCCTTGTTGGTGACGGACAGGTTGCCGCCGCGCACCACCGGGGAGGACAGCAGGAACCAGCGCATGGCGTCGGCGCCGTCGCGGTCGAAGACCTGCTGGACGTCGGGGTAGTTGCGCAGGGACTTGCTCATCTTCGCCCCGTCGTTGCCCAACAGAATGCCGTGGGAGACGCAGGTGGTGAAGGCGGGCCGGTCGAACAGGGCGGTGGCCAGCACGTGCAGCGTGTAGAACCAGCCGCGGGTCTGGCCGACGTACTCCACGATGAAGTCGCCCGGGTTGTGCGACTCGAACCAGTCCACGTTCTCGAACGGGTAGTGCACCTGGGCGAAGGGCATGGAGCCGGACTCGAACCAGCAGTCCAGCACGTCGGGGATGCGGCGCATCATGGACTTGCCGGTCGGGTCGTCCGGGTTGGGGCGCACCAGCGTGTCGATGAAGGGCCGGTGCAGATCCTTGACCTCCACGCCGAAATCGCGCTCCAGCTCCGCGAAGGACCCGTACACGTCGGTGCGCGGGTAGGCCGGGTCGTCGCTCACCCACACGGGGATGGGGGAGCCCCAGAAGCGGTTGCGGGAGATGGACCAGTCGCGGGCGCCGGCCAGCCAGTTGCCGAAGATGCCGTCCTTGACATGCCCGGGCACCCAGGTGATCTCCTGGTTGAGTTCGACCATGCGGTCGCGGATGGCGGTGACCTTCACGAACCAGCTCGAGACGGCCTTGTACATCAGCGGCTTGCGGCAGCGCCAGCAGTGCGGGTAGGAGTGCACGTAGGACTGCTGGCGCACCAGTACGGCGCGCACGGCCGCCTCGCGGCGGGCCAGCGGGCCGGTGCCGTCGCGCAGGTCGGTGATGACCGGCTTGTTGGCGTCGAAGATGTGCATGCCGGCGTAGTCGGGGACTTCGCTGGTGAACACGCCGCCGTCGTCGACGGGGATGACCGTGCCGATGCCGTAGGGCTGGCAGGAGTACATGTCGTCCTCACCGAAGGCGGGCGCCAGGTGCACCAGGCCGGTGCCCTCGGTGGTGGTGACGTAGTCGGCGGTGATGATCTGCCAGGCCGCCGGCCCGGGGGCGGCGCCCTCCGCGCGGTGGGCGGCGTCGTCGTAGTAGTCGTAGATGGGCACGTAGCGCACGCCGACCAGGTCGGTCCCCTTGTAGGTGGCCAGCACCTGCGGGTCCTCACCCAACTCGCGGGCGTAGGCGCCCAGCAGGTCGCGGGCGAGCAGCACATCCTGCCCGGCGACCGGGGAGTCGAGGTCGGCGTCCACCCGGACGGTCACGTAGTCGACGTCGGGGCCGACGGCGACGGCGGAGTTGGACGGCAGGGTCCACGGGGTGGTGGTCCAGATCAGCGCCAGCTCCGGGGCGGCGTCGGGGTGGGTGTCATCCAGGCGCCGTTCCAGGCGCAGGCCCACCGTGACGGTGTTGTCCTGACGGTCCTGGTAGACGTCGTCATCCATCTTGAGCTCGTGGTTGCTCAGCGGCGTGCGGTCGTGCCAGCAGTAGGGCAGCACCCGGTAGCCCTGGTAGGCCAGGCCCTTGTCGTACAGGGTCTTGAAGGCCCACATGACCGACTCCATGTAGGTGGGGTCGAGGGTCTTGTAGTCATTCTCGAAGTCCACCCAGCGGGCCTGGCGGGTGACGTAGTCCTCCCACTCCTTGGTGTAGCGCAGCACGGAGGTGCGGCAGGCCTCATTGAACTTCTCGATGCCCAGCCCGCCGGGGCGGGTGATCTCGGTGACGTCGTCGATGCCGAGCTCGCGCTGCGCCTCCAGCTCGGCGGGCAGGCCGTGCGTGTCCCAGCCGAAGCGGCGCTCGACGCGGCAGCCCCGCTGCGTCTGGTAGCGGCCGACCGCGTCCTTGACGTAGCCGGTCAGCAGGTGGCCGTAGTGGGGCAGACCGTTGGCGAAGGGCGGACCGTCGTAGAAGACGAACTCGTTGGAGTGGCCGTTGTCGTCCAGCGCGGGGCGGGCATCGATGGAGGCCTGGAAGGTGCCGTCCTGCTTCCAGTAGTCCAGGACGTCCTTCTCAATCGCCGGGAAGGAGGGGGACGGCTCGACCTTCTGGCCGGGGCGGTGCAGGGGGTAGAAGGCGGCGCCCGCGTGCTGGGTGCCGGTGGGCTCTTCGGCCATTTGTCTTGCCTCGCGTCTCACTCGTAGTCGTTTGCGCCCGTTGGGGCGCGGGATCCACGAGGACGACGCCGCTCCGACCGCCGATGACCCGGCGGCGGTGCCGCACCGCGGTACCACCTCGCTTGCCCCTCCGGCAGTGCCGGGGTGGGCCGCTCGATTCGCAGCTGTGACGGGCTGTCCCGTCCGGTTCTACTGGGGGCCGCGCGCCAAATGTGAACGCGGCCCGGTTCTTCCGGAGGCTCGCCGGTGATGGCCGGGTCGGCGCCTGTGGCGGTGAGTGTAACCGCGCACCGCGCCCCCGGCCATCCCCGGGCGGCTCCAGACGGCGTCATCCTCGCCACATCCCGGGATCGCGGGGCCCCTGTGTGGTTTGTCAAGCGGCGGTGGGCGAGTGCGAGGAGGGCTTGGCCGAAGGCGCTTGCCCTGGGCGCGTTTGCGGTCGTAGTAGGCGCGGGATGTGGGGTCGGAGCGCAGTGAGGCGAAGGCTGACAGGAACATGGCTGGCTTGAGGCGCTTGTTGCCCGCGTGGGAGACGCACCTCACCCCGGATGGAGGACCCCGACCGCCGGGTGACTGGTGTCAGGCCGGCGTATGAGGCCAGCTGGGCGCCGGTGGGGAAGGCTCTGCCCGCGGTTTCGGCCAGGAACACAGCGGCGGCCGGGACCCCCACCCCGGGGCACGGGTGGTCAGGGGCCGGGCAGAAGAAGGATGGGCCACCCGCCAGGGCCACTATCTCGGGCGGCGACATCGTCGCGTTGGGCGCGGGTGGGCGATGAGCTGGCGGGCCAGCTCCAGGTCAAAACCGGTCAACATCGACAAGGATGCGGCGTCCTCATCCGAAGTGCTGATGGACCTGAGCGTGTGGGGCATGGTGCGGGCATCATCCGCGATCACCGCCGCATCGCGGGCCTCGGCATGCTCGACCTTGCCCACGCCCGAAACCGACGAAGACCTCGATATCGTCAACCTGCATGACAGGCTCCCTTACTTGGCGTCTACGTGGCCAGCCCTCGGACGATTGATCCCGCACCCACGCCTGCGAAAGGACTCCAAGGCAAAACCCCTCGGTCCGTTCCCCTAATCAGCGCCTCCCCATCCGCCCACCACCGGTGACACCCCCGGATCATTCGGTAAGACAGGAGCAAGACACCCGCGCCGGCCGCCGCTGGCCCAACCGCGAGGTGGTTCCCCACGACTACCCACAAAGTAACGGGCGGGGCTCGCAGTAGGGTGGCAATTCCCGTAGGGATCCCTTAAGCGGCGGGACGACGCTTGGTACCCTGACCCGACGGTTCGTACTTTCCGGTGGACGCTTCGTACCCTCCGGTGACGGTTCGGCACTCCAGGGTACGAACCGTCACCGAAGGGTACGAAGCGCTGATGCCAAGTGCCGAAGCGTCGTTGGAAGTGCCGAAGCGTCGGCGGCCGACCGTGCTTCGGCAGCCGACGTCAACCGCCGACAGCCGTAATCCCAATACCTGACAAGACGTCGTCTCACGATCCGACCGCATGGTTGTCTTTCCCGCCGCCGCGTCCCTAGTGTGCGCCGCATGACCCAAGCGCATCCCCTACTCGCCGCCGCGGAGTCCCGCGGGGCGTGGTTGCGCTCCACCCGAGTCATGTGCTGTCAGGCCTGTTAAGCGCCTGACCATTGCGGCTAAGCCGTACACGGAATCCGGCGCACTGAGGCGTCCGGAGCCGCACGGCACCAAGTGGATCACTCCCGGCCAGCAGCCGGCGGTCACTTGATAGCACCGATCCGGAGCGAGTCCCCGAAACGATGACTCCGGACGCTCATGCACCACCAGCCTGGAGGAGACATGAGCCCGATCAAGAACCCGCCCACAAGCGACGCCGGCGCCGGCCGCGCCATCCGCCCGCCGCGCGCCGGCCGCGCCAACGGCCAGTGGCGCATCGACGGCCGCAAGCCCCTGAACCCCAACGAGGTCGTCAAGCAGGACGGCGATCCGCTCGGCGCGCACGACCGCATCCTGTCCACCTACGCCGCCGCCGGCTTCGACGCGATCCCGGACGACGACCTCCACACGCGCTTTCGCTGGTGGGGCCTGTACACCCAGCGCAAGCAGGGCATTGACGGGGGCCGCACCGCCCAGCTCAGCCCCGCCGAGCTGTCCGACCGGTACTTCATGCAGCGGGTGCGCATGGACGGCCAGTCCCTATCCGTAAAGCAGATGCGCGTCCTCGGCCGGGCGTCGAACGAGTTCGCCCGCGGCACCCTGGACGTCACCGATCGACAGAACCTCCAGATGCACTGGATCCAGATCGAGTCCGTGCCGGAGCTGTGGCGCCGACTGGAGGAGGCCGGCCTGATCACCATCGAGGCCTGCGGCGACACCCCGCGCGGGATCCTCGTCTCCCCCGTGGCCGGAATCGACCCCGATGAGATCATCGACCCCTCTGCCGCCGCGGCCCAGATCCGCGACACGTTTCTCGGCAACCCCGAGATCTCGAACCTGCCCCGCAAATTCAAAACGGCCTTCACCGGCTCCCCCACGCTGGACATCCTCCACGAGATCAACGACATCGCCTACGTGGGCGTCAACCATCCCGAGTACGGTCCCGGCTACGACCTGTGGATCGCCGGCGCCCTGTCGACCGCGCCATTTCTCGGGCAGCGCCTGGGCGCATTCGTGCGGCCCGACCAGGTCAGCGACGTGTGGTGGGCCGCCATCCGGCTCTTCCGCGACTACGGCTACCGCCGCCTGCGCAACAAGGCCCGCCTGAAGTTCCTCATGGCCGAGTGGGGCCCGGAGAAGTTCCGCCGCGTCCTGCAGGAGGAGTACCTGGGCTACGAGCTGGCCGACGGCCCCGCCCCCGCGCCACCCGCGGGCGAGGCCGACCACATCGGCGTCCACCGGCAGAAGGACGGACACTACTGGATCGGCGGCATACCGCCGGTCGGCCGCCTGTCCGGCGACACCATGCTGGGGCTGGCGGACCTGGCGGAGACGGTCGGCTCGGACCGAGTGCGCACAACCCCGCTGCAGAACATCCTGCTGCTGGACGTGCCGGCCGAGCGCGTGGACGAGGCCGTGGCTGGCCTGCGGGAGCTCGGCATCGACCCGGACCCGGGGCCGTTCACGCGCTCGCTGCTGGCCTGCACCGGCCTGGAGTTCTGCAAGTTCGCGATCGTGGAGACCAAGTCCCTGGCCGCGCGGGTCGGCGCCGAGCTCGACGCCCGCCTGGCGGACCTCAACCTGGAGCGGCGGATCTCCATCAGCGTCAACGGCTGCCCCAACTCCTGCGTCCGCATCCAGATCGCCGACATCGGTCTCAAGGGGCAGATCATCACCGTCGACGGCCAGCAGGTACCGGGCTTCCAGGTGCATCTGGGAGGCGGCCTGGCGTCGGCCGGCCACGAGGAGGCCGAGCTGGGACGCACCGTGCGCGGCCTGAAGGTGGCCGCCACCGACCTGACCGACTACATCGAACGCGTCGTGCGCCGCTATGCCGCGGGGCGCACCGCGGGAGAGTCCTTCGCCCAGTGGGCGCAGCGGGCAGCGCAGGAGGAACTGGTATGAGTACCGAAGGTATCGCGCCCCTGGCCGGGCTGCGCGCAGCCACCATCCCCGTCCTGACGGCCGACAGCGCCCCGGCGACCGCCCCCACGGCATCCCCTGCGGGCGTCAACCCCTACGGCCGGCTCGTCGCGCGTGGCGCCAACCGTCCTCGCTCCGCACAGGCCCCCCGCCGCAGCGAGGCCGAACTGCGGCGCATCGCCGCCGACGGCGCCGCACGGTTGGGCTCGAACGCCTCGGCCGAGGCGGTGGTCGCCTGGGCGGCCGAGACCTTTCCCGGCTCCCTGGCCGTCGCCTGCTCCATGGCGGACGCCGTCCTGCCGCACGTCGTAGCCTCCCGCATTCCCGGCGTCGACACGCTGTTCCTAGAGACCGGCTTCCACTTCCCCCAGACCGAGCAGACCCGTGACGCCGTCGCCCGCACCATGGACGTCACCGTCATAGACGTCCTGCCCGAGCTCACCATCGCCCAGCAGGACGCCGAGTACGGACCGCGCCTCTATGAGCGCGACCCCACCAAGTGCTGCTACCTGCGCAAGGTGGCACCACTGGCACGCGCCCTGTCCGGCTACGAGGCCTGGGCCACGGGCCTGCGCCGCGAGGACTCCCCCACCCGCGCCGACGCGCCCCTGGTCGCCTTCGACGAGAACCACCGGATCGTCAAGCTCAACCCGTTGGCGGCCTGGAGCTTCGACGACCTGCTGGAGTACGCGACCGCGCACGACGTCGTCGTCAACCCACTGCTGGCGGACGGCTACCCGTCGATCGGCTGCGAGACCTGCACCCGGCGCGTCGCCCCGGGCGAGGATCCCCGCTCCGGACGCTGGGCCGGATTCGCCAAGACCGAGTGCGGCATCCACCTGTGACCGCCACCCCGCACGCCCCGAACACGAAACCGCGGAACCGATTGGAGAGCCCCATGACCACAGCCACAGACAGCGTTACCGGCGTTACCGGCGTTACCAGCGCCCCTGCGGATCACCTCGACGCCCTCGAGTCCGAGGCGATCGGCATCATCCGTGAAGTGATCGCCGAATGCCGGCGCCCGGTGCTGCTGTTCTCGGGCGGCAAGGACTCCGTGGTCATCCTGCACCTGGCCCGCAAGGCCTTCTGGCCGGCGCCGCTGCCCTTCCCCCTGCTGCACGTGGACACCGGCCACAACTTCCCCGAGGTGCTCGCCTACCGTGACGCGACGGTCGCCGCCGCTGGAGCGCGCCTGCTCGTCGCCCGGGTGCAGGACTACATCGACGACGGCCGCCTGCGCGAACGCCCGGACGGCACCCGCAACCCGCTGCAGACCCGCCCGCTGCTGGACACCATCCGCGCCGAGGGCTTCGACGGCGTCATCGGCGGCGCCCGCCGCGACGAGGAGCGGTCGCGCGCCAAGGAGCGCATCGTCTCCCTGCGGGATGAGTTCGGGCAGTGGGATCCCCGCAACCAGCGCCCCGAGTTGTGGCGGTTGCTCAACCTGCGTCACTCCCCCGGCGAGCACCTGCGCGTCTTCCCCCTGTCCGACTGGACCGAACTGGACGTGTGGCGCTACATCGAGCGCGAGGACATCGTCCTGCCAAGCCTGTACTACGCGCACCGGCGGGAGGTCTTCTCGCGCGACGGCATGTGGCTCGCCGTCACCCCGGTGACCCAGCCGCAGGAGGGCGAGACCATCACCACCCGCACCGTGCGCTACCGCACCGTGGGCGACATGTCCTGCACCGGCGCCGTGGACTCGACGGCGGCCAACAACCACGAGATCGCCGTCGAGGTGGCCGCCTCCACACTCACCGAGCGTGGTGCCACCCGGGCCGACGACCGCCTGTCGGAGTCCGCCATGGAGGACCGCAAGCGCGAAGGCTACTTCTGATTCCCATCCCACCCTGCGAACCCACCAGACACGCACCCTGGAGAAACCTATGACCATCACCCCCTCCGAGTCCGCCCGCGCCGCAGCGGACCAACCCACCCTGCAACCGTCTCCGACCGCCGGTCTGCTGCGCCTGGCCACCGCCGGCAGCGTCGACGACGGAAAGTCGACCCTCGTCGGCAGGCTCCTAGTGGATTCCAAATCCGTGCTGCGCGACCAGCTCGCCGCCGTGGAGCGAGTGAGCCTGGACCGCGGCCTGACCCACGCCGACCTGGCCCTACTCACCGACGGCCTGCGCGCGGAGCGGGAGCAGGGCATCACCATCGACGTCGCCTACCGCTACTTCGCCACTCCCCGCCGCTCCTTCATCCTGGCCGACTGCCCCGGCCACGTGCAGTACACGCGCAACACGGTCACCGGCTCATCCACCGCCGACGTGGTGGTCCTGCTGGTCGACGCCCGCCACGGCGTAGTGGAGCAGACCCGCCGACACCTGGCCGTGGCGGCAATCCTGAACGTCCCGCACGTGGTGGTCGCCGTCAACAAGATCGACCTGGTGGACTTCTCCGCCGACGTCTACGACGCGATCGTCGCCGAACTGGCCGCCGCCGGCGCCGAGCTGGGGGTCAAGGACCTGCGGGCGCTGCCGACCTGCGCCCTCGAGGGGGACAACGTGGTACGTCGCTCGTCGCGGACCCCCTTCTACAGCGGTCCCGCCCTCCTGGAGCTGTTGGAGACTATTCCGGCCGACTCCACGTCGGCGGACGGCGCCTTCCGGCTGCCCGTGCAGCTGGTCATTCGGCCGCAGGGGGCCGCGCCGGAGGGGCTGTCCGACTACCGCGGTTACGCCGGGCGGGTCGCCGCGGGATCGGTCCGTGTGGGCCAGGAGGTCGTGGTTCTCCCCTCACGGCGCCGCAGCCGGGTCACCGCCATCGACCTCGCGGACACCGCCCTGCCGGAGGCGCACGCCGGCCAGTCGGTGACCCTGCGGCTGGCCGATGACATCGACATCACGCGCGGTGATCTGCTCGCCGCCGCCACCGACCCGCCGCAACTGCTCCGGGATGTCGCCGCCCGCGTAGCCTGGCTGTCCGAGCACCCCGCCAAGCCGGGAGACCGGGTCCTCGTCAAACACGGAACGCGTACCGTCCAGGCGATCGTCACCGCGATCGAGGCCGTCCTCGGCCTCGACGACCTCACCGCCGAGCCCGCACAGACCCTGGTCCTCAACGACATCGGCACCATCCGCCTGCGCCTGTCCGAGCCGCTCCCCGTGGCCGACTACGCCCGCTCCCGCAGCGACGGCGCCTTCCTACTCGTAGACCCCTTCGACGGCTGGACACTCGCCGCGGGCATGGTGCACCTCGAGGGCGAGCGCGCGTCCGCACCACTGGCGGCATGAGCCGGACGAGCACGGCCCCGGGCATCGGGGGACGGCCCGCGCAGGAGGTCGAAAGCGTCCCGGATACCGACCGTCTCGGCACCGGGTGGGTGGCACTCATCGGAGGCGGGCCGGGGGACCCGGGGCTGGTCACGGTGCGCGGGCTGGACCTGCTGCGGCGGGCCGACGTCGTCGTCGTCGATCGTCTCGCCCCGCGCCAACTGCTGGAGGCCGCCGGTCCCGGCACGGAGGTGATCGACGTGGGCAAGCGTCCGGGGCACCATCTGCTGCCGCAGGAGCAGATCAACGCGGTGCTGGTGGAGCGGGCCCGCGCCGGGCAACGTGTAGCGCGCCTGAAGGGCGGCGACCCGTATGTGCTGGGCCGCGGCGGTGAGGAGGCGGCGGCCTGCCGGGCGGCCGGCGTCATCGTGGAGATCGTCCCCGGGGTCACCTCGGCCATCGCCGTGCCGGCCGCCGCCGGCATCCCGGTGACCCACCGGGGGCTGGCCCGGGGCTTCTCCGTGGTCACCGCGCACGAGGAGCTGGTCTCCACGGTGCCGGCGCGGCGCGACCACACGCTGATCCTCCTGATGGGAGTGGCGCACCTGCGTCGCTCGGCCACGATCCTCCTGCAGGCCGGGGCCGAGCCCGACACCCCGGCCGCCATCGTCGAACGCGGCTTCCTACCCGACCAGCGAGTAACCACCACCGTGCTGCGATGTCTGCCCGACGTCGCCACCGAGGTCGGCGTCACCGCTCCAGCGGTCATCGTCATCGGCGACGTCGTCACCGTCAGCCCCGCATGGAACACGCGGGTCGTCCCCGGCTAGTGCATCCGGCTACGACCCCGGCAGCCCTGAAGGATCATCATGCTCGCACTCATCCTCCTCGCCCTGGTCGGCCTGGTCGCGCAACTCGTGGATGGGACCCTGGGCATGGGCTACGGCGTCACCAGCTCCTCGCTGCTGCTCGCCGTCGGCCTGAGCCCGGCACTGGCCAGCGCCAGCGTCCACCTGTCCCAGATCGGGACCACGCTCATGTCCGGTGTCTCCCACCTGCGCCTGGGCAACACCGACCGGGCACTGGTGGCCCGCCTCGCCGTCCCCGGCGCCGTCGGCGCATTCCTGGGCGCCACCGTGCTGTCCCGGCTCGCCACGGCCGCGGCGACCCCCGTGACCACCACCATCCTGCTGGTGCTGGGCATATATGTGCTGGTGCGCTTCGCCGTGCGGCCGCCGACCGGCGCTACCGCACGCAACAGCCCCCACACCTCCCGGCTGCTGACGCCACTGGGCCTGATCGGCGGTTTCATCGACGCGACCGGCGGCGGAGGCTGGGGGCCGGTGGTCACCACCACCCTGCTGTCGCGCGGCCGCACCGCCCCGCGCACCATCGTCGGCAGTGTGGACACCGCCGAGTTCATAGTCAGTGTGACCGCGTCGTTGGGCTTCCTCCTCGGGCTGGGGACGGCCGGAATCGACTTCGGCGTCGTCGTCGCCCTGCTGGGCGGCGGCATGTTGGCCGCCCCGCTGGCCGCCTGGGCGGTGTCCCGGATGCCGGGCACGATCTTGGGAACCGCCGTCGGCGGCCTGATCGTGGTGACGAATACGGTGACGGTTCTGGAGACACTCGGTCTAAGCACCACGGTCACCGCGTGGACGCTGTCGGCGCTGGTTGCGGCGCTGCTGCCGCTCATCGCCCTCACGGTGCACCGCACCCGCCGCACCAACGTCGTCGCGGAGGTGCAGGCGGCATGAAGACGCGTCCCCTGGTGGTGCTGGCGCATGGCACCCGCGCACCCGGCGCGCTCCCGGTGCTCGAACAGGTCAGTGCGCAAGTGGCCGACCTCCTGCCAGGAGTCGTCGTGCGCCACGGCTTCGTGGAGTTCCAAAACCCGACGGCCCGGGAGGCCTTTTCGGGGCTGCACGATCCCGTCGTGGTCCCCTTCTTCCTGGGTGGGGGCTACCACGTCCTGCACGACCTGCCCGGTCTGCTCGCCGAGCACGGGTCCGGCAGCGCCACCCGGCATCTGGGGCCCGAAGCCACGATTATCACGGTGGTGGCCGACCGCCTCCGGCAGGCAGCGGCGGAGGCCGGCACTGCCGTCACCCGCCTCGACGGCGTCGTGCTGGCCGGCTCGGGATCGTTCAGGCGTCGACCCGTGCGGGAGACCGAGCAGGCGGCGGCGCTGCTGGCGCGGGAGCTCGGTGTTCCCGTCCGGCCCGCCTACCTGGCCAAGACCTCGCCCACGGCCCGGGAGGCGGTGGCCTCCTGGCGTCGGGAGGGCGCGCGGACGATTGCGGTGGCCCCGTATCTGCTCGCCGAGGGCAAGTTCTCCCGCGCGTTGTACCGGAGCGAGGCGAGCTTCGTCGCCGCTCCCATCGGCGCTCACCCGGCGGTCGCCCGCGTGGTCGCCCAACGCTACCGGGAGGCCGTCGGCAGCGAAATCGGTATTGAATGCGCCCGCGGGCGCGTCAGCTTAGCCCCCGTTGCCGCGGGCTAAGCTGCAACCGCAGCACCAGTGCGGGAGGGAACGGGACGTGCCTACAACCGATGCGACCGCGGTGAGCACCACACCGGAAGGCGCCGCATCCGCACGACGACGCACCTGGATCCTGATCACCTGCTGCATGAGCCTGTTCATCTCCACCATGAACGCCTCCGTGGTCAACGTCGCCCTGCCCGCGCTGCGCCGCGACCTGGGGGCCTCGACGGCCGCGCTGCAGTGGACTGTGGACGCCTTCACCCTCGTGGTCGCCGCCTTCCTGCTCATGGCGGGCACGACCGCCGACCGGGTGGGGCGGCGGCGCACCTTCGCCCTCGGTCTTTTCACCTTCGCCCTCGGCTCGGCGCTTAGCGCAATGTCACCCAATGTGGAGCTGCTGATCGCGGCCCGCTGCGTGCAGGCCCTGGGCGCATCCATGCTCAACCCGGTGGCGCTGTCCATCATCACCACCACCTTCACCGAACCGCATGCCCGCGCCCGCGCGATCGGCGCCTGGGGCGCGGTGGTGGGCGTTTCGCTGGGCGTCGGCCCACTGGTCGGTGGTCTACTGGTGGATGCCTTCAGCTGGCACGCCGTGTTCTGGATGAACGTGCCCGTGGCGCTGGCGGTTTTGGCCATGACGGTGGTCTTCGTGCCGGAGTCCCGCAGCGCGGTGCCCCGCCGTTTCGACCTGCCCGGTCAGGTGCTGCTGGTGGTGCTGCTGACCGCGGTGGTGGCCGTCCTGATCGAGGCGCCCGAACGGGGGCTGGGTGCACCGCTGACCGTGGGGCTGGGCGCGGCGGCGCTGTTCGTCGTCGTCGAGCGGCGCGTGAGTCAGCCGGTGCTGAATCCGCGCTTCTTCCACTCCGTGCCGTTCACCTCCTCGGTCATCACCGCCCTGGCCCTGTTCGCCGTCCAAGGTGGGTTCATGTTCATCATGAGCGTCTACCTGCAGGAGACGCGCGGCTTCTCCCCGCTGCAGGCGGGCGCGGCCCTGATTCCGCTGGCCCTGTGCCAGGCGGTGGCCGCGCCCGTATCGGGTCGTCTCGTCTCGGCGCGAGGCACCCGGCCGCCGCTCGTGCTCGGAGGCTTGATTCTGGCGGCTGCCGGCTGCGTTCTGGCGGTCATCCCCGACGACGTCGGCATGCCACCCCTGGCGGGCCTGTTCGCCCTGATCGGTCTGAGCCTGGGGCTGGTGAACCCGCCGATCACGACGACGGCGGTGGCGGGTATGCCGCTGTCCCAAGCGGGGGCGGCGTCCGGGGTGGCGGCATCCAGCCGGCAGGTCGGCATCGCGCTGGGGGTGGCCCTGGCCGGGCTGGTCTCCGGCAACGGCGGCCTGACTCTGGTCTCGGCCCGCCCCATCTGGGTGGCGATGGCGCTGGCGGGCGCGCTAATCACTGCCCTCGGCCTGCTCGCGGCCACCCCCTGGGCGCGCCGCACCGTCGACGATCTGGGCCCTCTGTTCGAGCCCGGGCACTGACGCCGGTCAGGCCGAGGTGTTCTCGTTCTGCAGCACGCCGGCGCTGTTGCCGTCCTCGGAGGTGGCGCCGCCGTCGGAGCCGCCGGTGGCGTCGTCGTTGGGCGTGGTGCGTCCGGCACCGCCGCCCTGCTCCCCCCGGCCGCCGGGCATCTGGCCGCCGCCCGGCATCTGACCATCACCCGGCCCGCCCTGCCGCGGGTCGAAGCCGCTGCGCTCGCTGCCGGCCGGGGCCTGGTCGGGCGAGAGCAGCTCGTTCGTGCCCCAGCCGGCGCCGAAGGCGGCCGCAGCGAGAGCGACCACGGCGACGACGGCGACCCAGGCGCGCCGGTACCAGGGACGCTGCCGCTTGGTCCGTGCGGGAGCGGCGTCGTTCGTCAAGCCCGCGTCGGCTCCATCGGCCGACGTCGGGTGCTGTGTGGAGGCGTCGGGGGTGGGGATGCGGGCGGTGACGTCGAAGTCGTCGGGCCTGGGCTCGGTCATCTGAGTCCTTTCGGTACGCGGTGGGCCTCGCAGTGTCGAGGCGAGGCCGAAGCTAGGCACCGCGGCTGAATCGCCCACGTACCGGCGCTGTGGCGCAGCTGTGTATTGGGCGCGCCGCCTCAGTCGCGGGCCACCACCGTGTTGGAGGCCTGCGCCCGGGGGCGCACGATGAGTGAGTCGATGTTGACGTGTGCGGGCCGCTCCAGCGCCCACACGATGCACTCGGCAATGTCCTCGGCCACCAGTGGCTCGGCGACGCCCGCGTAGACGGCGGCCGCGCGCTCCCTGTCGCCGTGGTAGCGGTTCAGGGAGAACTCGGGAGTCGCCACCATTCCCGGGGCGATCTCGATGACGCGCACGGGCTCGCCGACCAGTTCCAGACGCAGAGTGTTGGCGATGATCCGTTCGGCGTGCTTGGCGGCCACGTAACCCCCGCCCCCGGGGTAGGTGTCGTGCGCGGCGGTGGAGGTGAGGAACACCAGGTCGCCGCCCCGCTCACGCATCTCCGGCAGGAACGCCTGGGTGACCCGCAGCGCCGCCAGGACGTTGCGCTCGTACATGGTGGCCCATTCCTCGACGCTGCCCGTGGCCACCGGATCCGCGCCCAGAGCACCGCCGGCATTGTTGATGACGGCGTCGACCGGGCCGCCGGCCTGCACCTGCTCGACCAGGCGCGCGACGTCGGCGGGCTGCTGCAGGTCGGCAGCCACCCAGGTGCAGCCGGTCTCCTCACTCAGGGCGGCCAGGCGCTCGCTGCGTCGGGCGGTGGCGACCACCTCCCAACCGTGGGCGCGCAGCAGGCGGACGGTGGCTGCGCCGATGCCGGTGGAGGCCCCGGTGACCAGGGCGCGACGCGAAGTAGGGAACGAAATTGGGGCGGAAGTGGCTTGGCTCATGCCGCCATTGTCCTCTTTCACCGGGCCTTAGGTCGTGTTGTGTAAGTCGTTTGTGGTGGTGGGTCGGTGCTGGCGATGTGGGTGGTGGTCTGATAGCGGATGGCGAGTTCGTCGTACCTGGTGGCTACGGCGCCCCAGCTTGAGTGGGCTTGGTGTGCGCCCGTCGAAGGGGCAAGTGGGTCTTGCACCGCCCCGGTTGGACCGCCCACGCCCCGTTGGACCGCTGTAACCGGCGGCTACGGCGGTCCAACCGGGGAACAGGGGTCCAACCGGGGAACAGCGGTCCAACCGACAGGCTCAACAGCCACACACCACCACCCAGCCACACACCACCACCCAAGCACTTACACAACAGGACCTAGGGGCTCTTCGTGTTTGTGGGTGTGGTGGTTCGGGGGCGGGGCTGCGATTCCGATGGTCGTTATCGGGCGTAGGAGGACGTTTTCGGGGTGCGGGAGGTCGTACTCGGGACGGCGAGGTCGTACTCGGTAGGTGCCAACGCGCCGAATACGACCTCATCGGCCCCAAACCCTCCCGAATGTGGAGCGTTTCGGGCTGACGAGGTCGTTTTGGCCGAGCCCAGGTCGTCCTCGGGCCAAGGAGGACGTTTTCGGGTGCGGGAGGTCGTACTCGGGGCGGCGGTGCTGGCGACCGCGGGCGATTCGTCGGAGGCGTTGGAGTCATGTGGGCGCCGGGTCGGGGGCCGCGGCCCCTTGACGGCGCATGCCAGTGACATTGGGGCCGTCCCCCAGACGCCCCGGGGCGCGCACGCCCGGCAGTCCAAACACATGCCCCGCCCGCCGGCCCATCACACACCCGAACACGAAGACCAATAAAGGCCGCCGACGGAGCCGGACCCAAGAACCGCGAGCGCCTACCGGTCGTCTACTAGTCTGGAGGCATGGCGGTCTACGGCTTCATCGGTGCGGGCAATATGGCGGAAGCGATCGTGCGCGGCACCATCGCGGCGGGCACGCCCACCACCGACGTGCTACTGACCAGTGCACACGACTCCGCCTCCCGCCTGGCCGCCGCCACCGGGGCGCGGCACGTCCCGGCGCCGGCGGACCTGGTGGCGGCCAGTGATGTGGTGGTACTCGCGGTCAAGCCGCACGTAGTGCCGGAAGTGCTGGAGTCCCTCGCCGACGCGCTGGCCGCCCGCCGCCCGCTGGTGCTCTCGATTGCGGCGGGGCTGAGCACCGAGCGCCTGGCGCAGATGCTGCCCCCGAGGGCCCGCGTGGTGCGGGCCATGCCGAATATGGCGGCGGCGGTGGGCCAGTCCATGACCGCCCTGGCGGCGGGCGCCACAGCCGACGCCGCCGACCTGGAGACCGCGCGTGCCCTCATGAGTACCGTGGGCCGCACCGTGGTGCTGGCGGAGAAGGACTTCTCGGCGTTCACCGCGCTGGCGGGCTCCTCCCCCGCCTTCGTGTTCCAGTTCATCGAGGCGCTGGCGCGCGGCGGAGTGGCCGCCGGCATTCCCAAGGCGCAGGCGGTTCAGATCGTCACCCAGGCGGTGCTCGGCTCGGCCCTGACCGTGCAAGCCGAGGCGGCCGACACCGGGGACGCCGGGCGCGGCCGTACTCCCGCCGACCTGATCGACGCCGTCTCCTCCCCCGGCGGCACGACGGTGGCGGGGCTGGTGGCGCTGGAGCGGGCGGGCTTCTCCGCCGCGGTTGTCGACGGCGTGCAGGCGACCATTGCCAGGGATCGGGCGCTGGGCGCTTAATCTCTCACGCGTGCGCCGTGCACGCACCCCCGTAAAGCCGCTAAGCTGGCACTACTTGCCCCGTCCGTTACCGGATCCGTGCCTGTTCCTGATCATCTTGTTCCTGACCGTTTACCTCCTGACACCTGCCCATTCCTGACCGCTGCCCCGGTGAAGCCTCCGAAAGGGGAACTCCTATGGCGAACCAGGCGACCCTGAGCACCTGGAAGCAACCACGCACCTTCTATGCCCGCTACGGCAAGCGCGCCCTGGACGTGGGCGCCGCCCTCGCCGTCATGCCGGTGCTGGGGGTGCTGACCGTCGGCGTGGGCGCCGCCATCAAGCTCGACGACGGCGGCCCCATCTTCTACCGGCAGGAGCGCTGGGGACGCCACGGCCGCCCCTTCAAGATCTTCAAGTTCCGCTCCATGTCCGTGGGCGCACCCGATATCCGCAACGCGGACTCCTCCTCCGTCGCCTCCCGCACCGATACCCGTGTGACCCGTGTGGGCCGTTTCCTGCGCACCACCTCCGTCGACGAGGTGCCCCAGTTCCTCAACGTCCTGAACGGCACCATGAGTCTGATCGGGCCGCGCCCCAACCTGGCGACCAAGCCGCTGGAGCGCATGGGCGCGGACGAGCGGCGGCGACTCACGGTCAGGCCCGGCATCACCGGCTACAACCAGGCCTTCTACCGCAACTCCACCACCCTGCCCGAGCGCTACGCCGCCGACTGCTACTACGTCGATCACCTGTCCTTCGGCCTGGACCTGCGCATCGTGCTCAAAACCATCCAGACCGTGCTCACCGGCAAGTCCGTCTACTCCGACGCCAAGGAAACCGCCTGAGAACCGGCGTCAAGGAAACCAAGGAGTCACTTCATGACCGTCCCTGAAACCCCCGCCATCCAGCCCCACGCGGACGCCGACCAGTCGACGCGCCCCGCCGCCGAACGCCCACCGGTGCTGATCCTGGGAGGTTCTCCGCTCCAGGTGCCGATGATCCGCAGGGCCCGCGACCTGGGGCTGCGCACGCTGGTCGTGGACGCCAACCCCAACGTTCCCGGCGCCGCGCTGGCGGACGAGTTCGCCGCCGTGTCCACCACCGACGTGGAGGGGCTGCTGGCCCTGACTCGCGACCGCGAGCTGGCGGGGGTCACCTCTGTGGGCACGGACCGGCCGGTGCGGGCCATGGCGGCCGTCGCCCAGGCTCACGGTCTGCCCGCCGTCTCGCCGGACACGGCCGCGGCGTGTACCGACAAGGCGCTGATGCTTCAGGCCGTCGCCCGCGCGGGCGTACCCCACCCGCGCTTCGCCCTGGCCACCGACCTGGACGAGCTGCGCGCCGCCGTCGCCCAGGTGGGCCTGCCCTGCATCGTCAAGCCGTTGGACTCCTCCGGGTCCCGCGGGGTGGTGCAGGTGGACAGCGAGGCAGACCTGGCCCGGGCACTGGACTATGCCCTGGCTCCCTCCTACGAACCGACCGTGATCGTGGAGGAGCTGCTGGTGGGGCGGGAGATCAGCTGCGAGGTGCTGTGCGTGGACGGTACGTACCACGTGGTCGCCACCACGGACAAGGACACCACCGGCAGCCCCCACTTCATTGAGACCGGCCACACCCAGCCCGCCGACCTGGACGCCGACACCCTGGCCGCCGCCCACGCCCTGGTGGCCCAGTGCCTGGCCGCCGTGGACATGCACTTCGGCCCAGCCCACGTGGAGATGATGCTGACGGACAACGGACCCGTGCTCATTGAGTTCGGCTGCCGCATGGCCGGCGACTTCGTCTCCTCCCATGTGGTGCCCGGCTCCACCGGCATCGACTTCATCGGGCTGGTGCTGCGGCAGGCCTGCGGGGAGAAGATCGAGATGCCGGCCTCCTCCGGACGGGCCGCCGCCATTCGCTTCCTGACCGCCCCCGAGGGCGTGCTGCGCGCCTTCCACGGGGTGGAGGAGGCGCGCGCTGTACCCGGCGTCGACGCCGTCATCACCCTGGCGCAGCCCGGCGAGGCCATCGCCCCGCTGCACTCCAGCACGGATCGCCTGGGCGTGGTGGTTGCCTCCGCCCCCGACCGCGTCACCGCCGTCGCCGCCTGCGAGCGGGCCCGCGACCTGATCCGCATCGAGGTCGACGCGCAGCTCCCCTCCCCCGCCGCCACGCCGACGGCGGCCTCCCCCGGCCCCGCCTCCTCGACGCCGGCCGACCTGCCCGCGCGGGGCCGCCGCGTGCTGATCATCGGCGCCGGCCGCGGCCAGTTGGGGCTTATCCGCGCCGTCAAGCGCCTGGGAGCCACCGCGGTAGTCGCCAGCCTCACCGCCGGTCCGCCGCCGGGACTCAAGGAGGCCGATGAGGCCATCGACGTGGACCTGCTCGACCCGGCCGCGGTGGCCCGGGAGGCCCGTCTGGCCGGTGTCGACGCCGTCGCCACCAGCTGCCTGGACACGGGCCTGGAGGCGCTGGGCGCGGTGGTCGACGAGCTGGGGCTGCGCGGTATCGGCCGCGCCGCCGCACGGCTGTGCATGGACAAGCTGGCCATGAAGCGCCGCCTGGTCGAGCGCGGCGTATCAACCGCCCCATTCCGGGAGGTCACCAGCCGCGATGAACTGGACGCCGCCCTGGCCGCCGTCGGTCTGCCGGCCATGGTCAAGGCCGCCGACCTGCAGGGCTCCTCCGGCGTGTTCAAGGTGGCCTCATCCGACCAGGCCCGCGCCGCCTTCGATCGCGCCCACGCCCTCAGCCGCCACGGCACGGTGATCGTCGAACGCTTCCTGGACGGCCGCGAGTTCGGCGCGCAGGCGCTGGCGCACGACGGCGAGCTGATACACGTCACCGTCCACGGCGACGACCTGGCCGCCGGCCTGCCGATCCCCATCGGCCACCACGTGCCCCTCGACGACGCCGACCTGGCCGCCCAGGCTCGCGAGGTCACGGCCGCGGCGGTGGCGGCGCTGGGTCTGGACGACTGCGCCGTCAACATCGACCTGATGGCCTGCGACGGCCAGGTGTACGTGATCGAGCTGACCGGCCGCGCCGGGGCCAACGGACTGCCCGAGTTGATGGGTGCCGTGCACGGCCTGGACTACTACGAGCTGGTGGCCCGGGAGGCGCTGGACCTGGACGTGCCCGGCACCTGGGCGCGGCGCGAACCCGGGCCGGGCGCCGCCCTGGCACTGATGCTCACGGACCCTGACGCCCACGGCACCATCGCCGACGTGCTGGTGCCCCGGGACCTGCCCGACTGGGCGGTGGACCTGAGCCTGTTCCGCGGCCCGGGCGACCGCATCGACGGCTTCGCCTCCTCCAATGACTGTCTGGGACAGGTGGTGGTGCGCGGGCAAGACCTGGAGCAGTGTCGGCAGCGGGCCGCCGCCCTGGCCGCCCAGGTGACCTTCCGACTGCAGGAGGCGGCATGAAACGACTTGTCATCCTGGCGAACGCCTTCCCCTGGGGCAACTGGGAGCCGTTCCTGGCGACCGAGCTGGAGTACCTGACCGGTTTCGACCAGGTGGACATCATGTCTCTGTCGGTACGGGAGGACCAGCGCGCCAACGTGCGCCCGCTGCCGGCGGGCATGCGCGCGCATGCGATCCCGTTCCGCTCCCGCCTGTTCTACCTGCTCGGTTCCTTCCCGGTGCTGGGCGACGCCAACCTGTACCGCGAGCTGGCCGACCTGGCCCGCCGCCGCCGGCTCAGCCCCTCCCGCGTGGTCACCCTGTTCGTGTTCCTCAGCCGCGCCCGTCACGAGTCCGCCCAGGTCGCCCGGTTTCTCCGGGAGGCCGGGGCGGGCCCGGACGACGAGGTGGTCTTCTACTCCTACCGCTTCGCCTATCAGCCCCATATGGCTGCTCGACTGCGCCGCCGCTTCCGCCGCACGGCCTCGGTGGCGCGAGCCCACCGCGCGGACCTGTACGAGGAGTACTCCCCCCGCGGCTACCTGCCGCTGCGAGCACAGACGGTGGCCGACCTGGACCGCATCTACCTGGTGGCGGACCACGGACTGCGCTACCTGCTGGACCGGCAGCCGGAGGCGGCGGACAAGGCCGTCGTCGCCCGCCTGGGCACCACCGATCACGGTGTCCCCGCCGCGGTGCCGCCCCGCCGGGAGGGGCTGCGGATCGTATCCTGCTCGACCATCGTCCCCATCAAGCGCCTGGACCTGCTGGTCGAGGCGCTGGCCGGAACCGAACTGCCGGTCCAGTGGGACCACTTCGGTGAGGGGGAGCTGCGTGAGCAGCTGCAGGCGCAGGCCGACGCCGAGCTGCCCGCCAACGTGAGCCTCACCTGGCGGGGCTTCGTGCGCAACGCCGACCTGGTGGAGGAGTACGTGCACTCCCCCCGCCACCTGCTGGTCAACGTCTCCGCCTCCGAGGGCGTGCCCGTGTCGATCATGGAGGCGCTGTCGGCGGGCATCCCGGTGGTGGCCACGGATGTGGGCGGCACCGGCGAGCTGGTGCGCACCGGCGTCAACGGGGTTCTGTTGCCCGCCGATCCGACGCCGGCGCAAGTGCGGGGCGCCATTGAGCAGATCGCGGGCCTGGATGAGGATGCCTATGCCGACCTGCGCGCCGGCGCCCGGCGCACCTGGGAGGAGCGCTGCGACGCGCGCGCCCTGTACACCCGCTTCGCCGCGGAGCTGTCCGGCCTGCTGGAGGGGGCGGAATCCCGCGCCGCCGCGCAGGAGGGACGAGCATGAGCGGACAGGCTCCGGGACAGCAGTCATCAGCCGGCGACGCGGTGAACGGCGAGCCGAACCAACGCCGTCGGGTCGAGCGCGCTGTCTCGCGCCGCCCCGGGCTGGCGCTGGTCGCCGCCCTGTGCAACCTGGCGGCGGTCGCCCTGGCTCTGGCCACCCAGGCGTCGCTTCCCTGGGTCCTGATTCTGCTGCTGTGGCTGAACGCGCTGCTGTTCGCCGCCGCCCGCATGGCCGAGCGCACCATCCTGGCGGCCTTCCTGGTGTCCTTCTTCCTGCTGCTGCTGGGGCGCGAAATCACGGTGGACTTCTTCCACTATGAGACCAGCCAGGCGCCGCCGGGGCAGACTGAGCACCTGCAGCTGTGCCTGGCGCTGAGCCTGATCGGCATTCTGGCCGGGGCGCTGGCCGTGAGTGCCTGGCGCACAGGGAAGTCGCGCCTGCGGGCGGTGGGCGGCGCTGGTTCCGCCGGCTCCAGCCGCGGGCGCTTCGGCTCCGCCCGCATTGGCGTTCCCGAGGGCGCGACCGTGCTGGCGGACCCGTCGATCGTGCGCTTCCTGTACTGGGCCACGCTCGTCCTGTCACTGATATCGGTGGCGCTGCGGGCCCGCTACGTGCTGGCCAACGGCTACCTGTCCTATTACACGGATTTCTCCGATCTGGAGGACGCCTCCGGGTCCATGTACGGGCTGCGCCGCATCGAGATCATGCTGCCGCTGGTGCTGACGATCTATCTGGGCCTGTTCCCGCCGCGCCGCCAGGTCACGGCCGCCAGCGTCGGCTGGGCCGTTTACCTGGCACTGAGTCTGCTGACCGGGCAGCGCGGCACCTTCGTGGGCGGCCTGGTCATCATCCTCGCCTACTGGATCGTGCGTGCCCGCCAGGACCCGCCCGGCACCTGGCGCATCGGGAGGACGGGCCGGATCGTCGGCGTCGTCATGGTGCCGCTGGTCGCGGTCGCCTTGGCCGCGGTGGAGTCGGCGCGCGGCGTCGGTGCGGTCGCCTCGGACACCGCCGGCCGCAACCCGATCCTGCAGCTGTTGTACGGCCAGGGCGTGAGCTCGACTGTGGTGCGCAACGCCTACACCTACGCCGACTTCATTCCCCAGGACTGGTACACCGGTGAGTTCCTGCACTCCGGGCTGCCCGCCCGCCTGCTCGACGCCCAGGTCTACCACGGCAACACCGTCGCGCACGCCCTGCACGGCGGCTCCTTCACCCACGCCTTCGCCTACACGCTGCTGGGGCCGCAGTACCTCAGCGGCCGCGGCACGGGATCGTCCTTCATCGCGGAGCTCTTCTACGACTACGGCTACGCAGGCGTGCTGGTGGGCGGAGCCGTGTACGGCGCCGTGTGCATCTGGGCCTGCACCCTGATCAAGGGGCAGCCGCTGCGCAACGGCCTGCGCCTGGTGATCGTGCCGACGCTGCTGTGGGCGCCGCGCGGCAGTGCCACCGGCTTCCTGAGCACCTGGCTGACGCCCAGCGTGCTAGTGGCGCTGCTCGGCGTGACCGTGCTGTCCCTGGCCGCCGCCCTGCTGCGCGAAGCCGGCAATACCCCGAGGTCGGTAGAAGTTACGCACCGAGGTCGGTAGAAGTTACGTGGCCGAGGTTGGTAGAGATGGCGGGTCCCAATCCCGCCGGGCTGCACCCGGACCACCGGGCTGCCCTTGGACCGCCTCAGACGCACCCCAGGCGGTCAACCACAGAATCGCGGTCCAAGTAGGAGCCCGGGACAGGCACAGGCGCCGGGCCCGGCTGGCCTTACCGCCGTCGGCCGGCGCCCCGAGCGCAGAGCCGAGAGTCCCGGGCGGGCCCAAACCGGCTGTGTTGGTTGCCGTCGAGTACGGCAACGCCTTGGAGAGTCCCGGGCGGGCCCAAACCGGTTCTTCGGTTTGAGGGTGTGGTGGTTCGGGTGTGTGGGGTCGTTGTCAGGCCGGCCGGGTCATTGTCGCTTCCGGGCCATGTCCTCGCGGGCTAACCCACGTCCTCGATGGGACCCCACCGACCCGCCCGCCCGGGCAAACAACAACGCGCAACACTGACAACGACCTCACAAGCCCCAGAACGACCCGTCTTCGCCGGGCGAGTACGTCCTCTTCAGCCCGAACGCGACCCCGGCGGGTCGAGTACGACCTCCCCGCACCACACCCTCAAACCGGAAGAGCCCCCAAACCAGCTCCCCGGGGGGTGTGATGTTGCATTCCGGGGCGAGGTCGGGGGTGCGGGGGTAGGGGGCCTGTCCGCCCAAGGTTGCTCGCCGCTGGTGCTCGTTCCCGTGCTCGGCAGCCCAAAGTGTCCAGGATCGGCATAAACGACTCCGACGTCGCCGGCGGCCGTGGCCAGAACGTTGGAATCATGCGGTTTCAGAAACGACCATAGCGATCGCCGGCAGCCTTCGTGCCGAATTCGGACATTCTGCCCCACAGCGGGGCGCCCGAGGCGCGCACCACCCACCAGCACCCAACCCACCAGGCCGGCAACACCCACCACCCACCACGGGGTCAAAGCCCCAGACCCCTTGAGACTCAACCGTCCCAGAAGTTAGGAGACAACACAGCGGGGTACATGCGCCGAACCGTCGCAAGAAGTAGCGAAGCGTCCACCGGAAGACACGAACCGTCGTTGTACCCGGCGAACCGTCAGCGGCAGCATCACGCGGGCTAGTCGACTGCGCGCCGACCGCGGCGCCGGCCCCCCAAACCCGGCAGCGCATCGCGGTGAACATAGCCGTACAGGACCAGTGTGGCGTAGACGGCCAGTAGCCCCAGCGGCGGCCCGCCCGCGGCGACCACTCCCAGGAACACGGCACACACCAGTAGCTCGGTGAGGGTATCGGCCAGAATCGGCACGCCAATGAGCCGGTTGATCAACACCTCCGAAGCGATCGAGCGCACCGCCGAGACCATCGCAATCAGGAACACGGCCGCAGTCACCGAACCCCACAGGTAGACGGTCCACCACGTGCCCACCACGGCCAGTCCCAGGCAGGCCAGGTTTATGACCGCCATCAGGCGCTCCCGGCGCATCACCTTCAGGAACACCACCGACAGGCCCCTGCTCTTGGTCTCGTACACGCTCAGGGGGAACAGCAGCGCCAGGAAGAAGATCGCCTGCCCGTAGTTGGGCAGCCACAGGCCCAGCACCCAGGCCAGCGGGAAGTACAGGCCGAGCATGAGCACCAGCGGCGTGACGAACCGCGAGCGCAGGGTGGCATAGGCGTCGGCGTAGTGGGCGCGGTCCAGGTTGCTCAGCTGCGGGTACACGGAGATGGACACCGAGTTGACCAGCACCATGAACATGGTGGTGAACTGGAATGCCAGGGACACCTGCGCGAACATCTCGATACCCCAGTGGTCCTCCACCGCCCAGCGCACAACGAAGGTGATCAGGGCGGCGGCCAGGTTGGACACCAGCACGAACATGCCCGCTCCGCAGTCGACGAAGAACTCCCGCGTGGCCTGCCAGCTCAAGTCGGGGCGAGCAAGGAATACCCCGCGGGCGATGAGCACCGCGATCACCAGGCCCAGGGCCTTGCCCAGCACGTCGAAGACAATAAACACGATCACCGCGCGTACCCCGAACAGCAGGGCCCCACCGACGCCGACGAAGGTCACCATCCGCTCCACCACCGTGCCCAGGGCGAAGGCACGTGCCCGGCCGGCGATCTGCAGCACCACGGTGACCAGGGTGCGCGGCACGTAGAACAGGGCGCCCAGCCCGGCCAGCACCAGGATCAGGCCCCGCTGCTGCGGTGGGGCGGCCGCCCACACCCACGCCACCAGGCCGATGCAGGCCAGCAGGTCGAGGGCGAACAGGCGGATCAGGCCGGCGGACAGGCGTGGCCCGGGCATGTCCGCCCAGCGGCGGCCGCCCAGCCGCAGGTACACGCCATCGGTGTAGCCGAAGGTCACATACCCGAAGTACATGACGTACAGCTGGTACAGCTGCCACAGCCCGTAGTCGGCCACGGAGATGATGCGCGGCAGCACCAGCGTGAGCAGGGCCGCCGAAGCCATGTACAGGACGTTGCCGACCAGAACCCAGGGCAGGCCCCGGGTCAGGCTGCGGCTGGAGGGGGATGCGGTGGACACAGGGATTCTCCTCACATGTCATCGCTGCAGGGCGCAGACGGGTTCAGGGCACAGGCCTGTGATGACCTGCCAATGCTGACCCGCGCACACCGTGTCCGTCAAACGATTGGTATTTGACCAGAATCGCGTTTGCGCTTTAAATGTAATGGTCCCTCGTTCCGCTTCCCTGACGTTGCGCCGGTGCCGAAACCACTCTTCTGTGCGCGTTCGACGTTGCCGTGGTCGCGAGGGTGCCGCCCTGATCCCTGGGTCGGTCTCCAGCCGAGAGGTACGTGACCATTCATGCGACCAAGCACTTCCGCCCCTGATCGACAAACACTGCTCCTGCCCATACTAGACACCCTGTTCTGGCTGCTCGCCGCGTTCGTGCCCTGCCGGCTGCACGGGGACGCCTTCGCCTCCCCCGCCGCCCTGAGCGTGCTGGCCTGCGCCGCCGTCGCCGCAGTCGTCAGCCTGTGCCTGGGCTACTTGTGGCTGCTGACTTACCGCCGACGTTACCCGGCCGGTTCCTTCGACGAGGTCACCGCCGTCGTCACCCAGTTCGGCGTATCCGCCCTGGTCATGTTCGGGGTGGCGGCGATCTGGGGGCTGATCACCGACACGCCTCTGCGTGCACTCACCCTCGCCGCCGTCTTCGCACTGGCGCTCCTGGCCGCGCTCACGGCCCGCTTCGCGGCACGGCTGGTAAACACCTACCGGGCCTCCCAGTACTACCAGCGCGTCGCCCGCGGCCAGGACCGCATCGTCGTCGTCGGCGCCGGCCGGGTGGGCCAGCAGATCATCCACCTGACCAAGTTCGACGCCGCCTCCCCCTTCACCCCGGTCGGCCTGGTCGACGACGACCCCGCCAAACGCAACCTGCGGATCCTGGGCGTGCCCGTGCGCGGCGGCGTAGACGATCTGATCGACGTTTGCGCCGAGTTGTCCGCCTCCACGGTGGTGATCGCCGTCGCCGACTTCCCCGCCGACCGGCTCAAGACGGTGACCACCGGCTGCGCGGAGCACGGCATTCGAGTGATGACGATCGTGCCGGTACGCCAGCTGGCCCACCGCGCCCTGCAGATCTCCGATATCCGTGAGATCGACCTGGCCGAGGTGCTCGGCCGCCGTGAGATTCACACCGATGTCTCCCAGATCGCCGGCTACCTCTCCGGCCACACCGTGCTGGTCACCGGAGCCGGCGGCTCGATCGGCTCCGAGCTCGCCCGGCAGATCCACCGTTTCGGCCCCAAGGAGCTGGTGCTGCTGGACCGGGACGAGTCCGCCCTGCACGCCGTACAGCTGGACATCTACGGCAAGGGCCTGCTGGACACCCGCGACATGGTGCTGTGCGACATCCGCGACCGGGCGGCCCTGGAGGCGGTCTTCGCCGAGCACCGCCCGCAGGTGGTCTTCCACGCGGCGGCGCTCAAGCACCTGCCGATGCTGGAGATGTACCCGGAGGAGGGTTGGAAGACCAATGCGTTGGGATCGCGCAACGTGATCGAGCTGGCCCGACGCTACGAGGTGCAGACGCTGGTCAACATCTCCACCGACAAGGCGGCCGATCCCACCTCCGTGCTGGGCCGCACCAAGCTGGCCGCCGAACGCATGACGACGGCGACCGCCCTGGACTGCGGTCGGCGCTTCGTCTCGGTGCGCTTCGGGAACGTGCTGGGCTCACGCGGCTCCATGCTGTGGACCTTCAAGCGGCAGATCGAGGAGGGCGGACCGGTCACGGTCACTCACCCGGACGTGGAGCGCTTCTTCATGACCATCCCCGAGGCCTGCCAGCTGGTGCTCCAGGCCGGTTCCTTCGGCCGCCCCGGCGACACCATGGTGCTGGACATGGGCGAGCCGGTGAAGATCGTCGACGTCGCCCGCCGGCTGATCGCCCAGTCCGGCAAGGACATCCCGATTGAGTACACCGGGCTGCGCCCCGGCGAGAAGCTGTCGGAGGACCTGGTCGCGCACTCCGAGCACGGTGAGCGCCCCTTCCATCCGCTGGTGAGTCACGTGCGCGTACAGCCGCAGCCGACGCCGCAGGTGGAGGAGTTGCACGCCTGGGCGGTGGGTGAGGACCCGCTGGCGGGGGCCGCGCAGGTCCGGCCCGACGGCGTCCCCGCCGGCCCGGCCCCCGGAGTCGCCGCCGGCTCCACCGCCGATCCCACCGACACCGCCCTACCGGTTCCTGACTCCGCGGAGGCCCTGCGATGATTCCCTTCTCCCCGCCCACCTTGACCGAGGACGACATCAACGCGGTGGTGGAGGTGCTGCGCTCGGGCTGGATCACCTCCGGGCCCGTCGGCCGCCGCTTCGAGGAGCAGCTGGCCCAGTGGGCCGGCACCTCCGGCGCGGTCGCGCTCAGCTCCGCCACCGCCGCCCTGGAATTGGCGCTGCGCGCCGCGGGCGCCGGCCCGGGCGACGAGGTGGTCGTGCCGGCCTACACGTACACGGCGTCGGCCTCCGTGATCGACCACGTCGGCGCCCGGATCGTCATGGTCGACTCCGAGCCCGGCTCCCCCTTCCCCAGCGTGGAACGCATCGCCGCCGCGGTCACCGACCGCACGCGCGCGGTGATCACCGTCGACCTGGCCGGCATCCCCTTCGACTCGCGTCCCCTGGCCACGCTCCTGGCCGGGCGGGGCCGGATCGACACCGGACTGGGGGCCGCCCTGGGACGGCCGGTCATCATCTCCGACTCGGCGCACTCGCTGGGTGCCTCGCTGGAGGGGACGCCCGCGGGCTCCCTGGCGGACCTGACCGCCTTCTCCTTCCACGCCGTAAAGAACCTCACGACGGCGGAGGGCGGGGCCCTGACCTGGCGCGCCGACCTGCCCACCGACCGCGAGGAGCTGGCCCGCTGGGTGCGCACCTACTCGCTGCACGGGCAGACCAAGGACGCCCTGGCCAAGTCCCGCGGTGCCTCCTGGGAGTACGACGTGATCGCCCCCGCCTACAAGTGCAACCTGCCGGACACGCTGGCCGCACTGGGACTGTCCCAGCTGGGACGCTATGAGCAGACCCTGCAGCGGCGCCGCGAGCTACTGGCCCACTACGCGCAGGGCCTGGCCGACACCGGCGTGCAGCTGCTGGAGCACGGCGGCGACGGCGTGGCCTCATCCGGCCACTTGGCGATCGCCACGCTGCCGGTGCCCGGGGTCACCGAACGCAACCGGGTCATTCAGGACCTGTACGCGGCGGGAGTGTCGGCGAACGTGCATTACAAGCCGCTGCCACTGCTGACCGCCTACCGCGATCTCGGCTTCGACATCGCCGACTTCCCGCACGCCTACGCCTTCTACACCCGGGAGCTGACCCTGCCGCTGCACCTCGCACTCAGTGACGCGGATGTGGATCGGGTGTGCGCGGCGCTGGCCGGCTCGCTGCGGCACATCTCTCACAACTCCGCGGGCAGCGCTGCCTCCGCCGCCTGACACCCGCCCGACCTACCTGCCGAAAACGGGAAGGATTTGAAAACAATGCAGGAACTTATGACGCTTGTGCGCCGTGGCCTGGTCTGGATCATCGTCCTGGGCATCGTCGGCGGCGGGGCCGGGGCCGCGGTCGCCGCGACCACCGACCCCACCTACACCGCCGGCTCGATGGCCTATGTACAGGTGGAGGTGGACCCGGAGGAGGGGATGACCGGCTACTCCTACGCCTCCACCGTCGCCGACTCCGCCACCGACGGCTTCCTGCCGGTGATCACCTCCCCGGCGGTGGCCCAGGAGGTGATCGACGAGCTGGGCCTGAGCCAGTCCCCGACCGAGGTGGCCTCCTGGGTCTCCGCGACGCGGGTAACGGACTCCCCCGCCATTGAAATTCAGGTGTCGGCGCCCTCGCGCGAGGACGCGATCGCGGTTGCGGACGCCGTCGTCGCCCACGCCTCCGACGACCTGGGGGCGTTGGCCGGTGACGACTACCCGGTCAGCCTCGCCCTGCTGAGCTCGGCGCAGGTCGGCGCGGTCACGCAGACGCCCTCACTGCTGCGTTACGCGGCCGTCGGCGTGGTCGTCGGCGTTATCGCCGGGTTGGTCGTGGCCTTCGTCCTCGCCACTCGTCCCGCTCCTCGCCGAGATCGGGCGGAATAGCCGGCGCGACCGCTCCACGCCACCCGCGGCGGCCGATTCCGTCGCCTCGGCCGAGGCGCCCCGCTCGGCCAGCGGCAGCCACGCCGCGGCCAGCGCGGCCTCATCCGGGGAGTTCAGCACCACTACCTGCGCCGACGACGCCGGCAACGGGCCGGCCGGTGTTCGGCCACGCCCCGTCACGTACACGAAGACGTGCTCGGCCGCAGCCGCCACGGCGTCAAGCCGCGCCAGCAGGGCCGCCGGGTCGTGGGCGTCGTCGACGAGCAGCACCGTATCGGCCCAGCGGTGGCCCGCCTCCGCTTGCGGCGTGCCCGGCCGCGGCATGCGCATGCGCACGTCAACGCCCAGGCGGCGCAGCAGCGCCGCCGCCTCCAGCACGGTGGTGCGCACACTCGCAGCGGCGGTCTCGCCGCCCGGCCACAGCACATTGAAAGTAGGGCTCCCCCCGGCTCGGGAACTGCCCGCCTGCTCCATATCCATCCGTTCTTGCTGCCCACCCACCTGGTTCCGGCCTCTCAGTCGAAGGCTCGCATGCGCCTTGTAATCCGGAGGCACATCCTGCCATTGCCGATGCCCCCACAGCGCCCAGGGGCGGCCGCCGTCGCCCACCTGAGCCGCGGTTGCGTCCGGCTCGCAATGGAACGCCGGGCCGGTTGCCCACCTCACATGGCCTGCGCGGGTGCTGGCGCAGGCGGGCCCGCCCGGCCGTGACAGAATCGGGCACATGTCTGAGTCAGCCGCCGAATCCGCTGCGCCCACGCCCGCCGCCCCGGCCGGGGACCGCTTCCTGCCCTCCGAGCTCCACTCCCCCAACGTGCCCGAAAGGGTCAACGCCGACGGGCTGGAGGAGACCTGGAAGGAGCGCTGGGAGCAGGACGGCATCTACGCCTTCGATCGCAGCGCGCAGCGCCATGAGGTCTTCTCCATCGACACTCCCCCGCCCACCGTCTCCGGATCCCTGCACGTGGGGCACGTGTTCTCCTACACCCACACCGACACGCTGGCCCGCTTCCAGCGCATGCGCGGTAAGGCCGTCTTCTACCCCATGGGCTGGGACGACAACGGCCTGCCCACCGAGCGGCGCGTACAGAACTACTTCGGGGTGCGCTGCGACCCCTCCCTGCCCTACGACCCCGACTTCGTTCCCCCGCACACCGGCGGCGAGGGCAAGTCCATCAAGGCCCGCGACCAGGTGCCGATCTCGCGGCGCAACTTCGTGGAGCTGTGCGAGCGCCTGACCGCCCTGGATGAGGCGCAGTTCGAGGCCCTGTGGCGTCACCTGGGGCTGAGCGTGGATTGGAAGCAGAACTACCAGACCATTGGGAAGCGCGCCCGCAAGGTCGCACAGACCGCCTTCCTGCGCAACCTGGCCCGTGGCGAGGCCTACCAGGCGCAGGCGCCGGGCCTGTGGGACGTCACCTTCGGCACCGCCGTCGCCCAGGCGGAGATCGAGTCGCGCGAATACCCGGGCTTCTACCACCGCCTGGCCTTCCACGTCGTCGACCCCCAGGCCGCAGCCACCGCCGCCGCGGCCGGCGCCCCCATCGAGACCGGCCCGAACGGCACCGCCGACGTGTGCATCGAAACCACCCGGCCGGAGCTGCTGGCCGCCTGCGTGGCCCTGGTCGCCCACCCCGACGACGAGCGCTACCAGCCGCTGTTCGGCACCACCGTGGCCTCCCCCGTATTCGGGGTGGAGGTTCCCGTGCTGCCGCACCCCGAGGCGGAGATGGACAAGGGCGCCGGCATCGCCATGTGCTGTACCTTCGGCGACACCACCGACATCGACTGGTGGCGGGACCTGAACCTGCCGCTGCGGGCCATCCTGCGCAAGGACGGACGCATCGAGACCGAGACCCCGGACTGGATCACCACCGACGCCGGCCGCCGGGCCTACGCGGACATGGCGGGCAAGACCACCTACTCGGCCCGCCAGGTGATGGTGGAGGCGCTGACCGCCTCCGGCGAGATGCGTGGCGAGCCCACCAAGACGGTGCGCCAGACCAACTTCTTCGAGAAGGGCGACAAGCCACTGGAGATCGTCACCTCCCGCCAGTGGTACATCCGCAACGGCGGCAAGGCGTGGACCAACCCCGCCTCCGGGAAGAACCTGGCCGACGAGCTGCTTGAGCGCGGGAAGGAACTGAACTTCTATCCCGACTTCATGCGGGTGCGTTACGAGAACTGGGTGGGGGGCCTCAACAACGACTGGCTGATCTCCCGTCAGCGCTTCTTCGGCGTGCCCTTCCCGCTGTGGTACCGGGTGTGCGAGGACGGCGAGGTCGACTACGACGCCGTCATCACCCCCGAGGAGTCCGCCCTGCCGGTGGACCCCTCCAGTGACGTGCCCGCCGGCTACACCGAGGACCAGCGCGGCAAGCCCGGCGGCTTCGTCGGCGAACTGGACATTATGGACACCTGGGCCACCTCCTCCCTGTCCCCGCAGCTGGCCTCCGGCTGGCTCACCGACGAGGACCTGTTCGGTCGCGTCTACCCCATGGACCTGCGCCCGCAGGGACAGGACATCATCCGCACCTGGCTGTTCACCTCCGTGGTGCGCGCGAACCTGGAGTTCGGCGCCCTGCCGTGGGCGAACGCGGGGCTGTCGGGCTGGATCCTGGACTCCGACCACAAGAAGATGTCCAAGTCCAAGGGCAATGTGGTCACCCCCATGGGACTGCTGGAGCAGTACGGCTCCGACGCCGTGCGCTACTGGGCGGCCTCAGCCCGGCTGGGCCTGGACGCCGCCTTCGAGGAGACGCAGATCAAGATCGGCCGCCGCCTGGCCATCAAGCTGCTCAACGCCTCCAAGTTCGCCCTGTCCATGGGCATCCCGTGGGACGCCGACGCGGCCACCAAGGCGGCCGCCCCCGCCCCGAGCCTGAACGCGGCCGAGGTGACCGAGCCCATCGACCGGGCGCTGCTGGCGGCGCTGGCCGATGTGGTCGACGCGGCCACCACCGCCTTCGAGGGCTTCGAGCACTCCCGCGCCCTGGAGGCCACCGAGTCGCTGTTCTGGACCTTCTGCGACGACTACATCGAGCTGGTCAAGGACCGTGCCAACGACTTCGACGGCTCCCACGACCCGGCCGCGGTACGCAGCGCCCGCACCACCCTGGCCATCGCCGTGGACACCTTCGTGCGCCTGTTCGCCCCGTTCCTGCCCTTCGCGACCGAGGAGGTGTGGAGCTGGTACCGCACCGGCTCCGTGCACCGGACCAACTGGCCCGTCGCCGCGCCGCTGCGCGAGGCGGCCGGCGACGCCGACGCCGAGCTGGTCGTCCACGCCGGTGCCGCCCTGGCGGCCCTGCGCAAGGTGAAGTCGGAGGCCAAGACCAGCCAGAAGACGCCGATCCTGGCGGTGACCCTGGCCGTGGCCGCGCCGGCGACCCCCGCCGTCGAGACGGTGCGCGCGGACCTGGTGGAGGCCGCCAAGGTCACCGGGGAGCTCACGCTGGCCCCGGCCGCCGAGGCCGCCGCGCCGGTGCAGGTGGTCGCGGTCGAGCTCGGGGAGCCCCCGGCCAAGCCGGCCAAGCGCCGCTGACCCGAGCGCCGTCGGGCCCGGAGTCGCCCGGGCCCGACGGCGCACTCGTGCCTGGCGCGGGACGACTCGAATGCACGCAGCCAGCACCCGCCGGCGGTATGGTGAGTAATCCATAACCGAAGCCGGGGTGCACGTGCCCCATCCCGTGTCGTTGTGCCGCCCCGGCTCGAGGAAGAAGAAACCATGACCTCCACCCCCGTGGAACCCGCCTCCCAAGCAGATGGGGCCAGCTCCTCCGATCCCGCCCCGACCGGTGGTCGGCCCGGGCACGCCCTCGAGTGGCAGGCGCCCACACTCATCCGCATCGACGAGCACACCACCATCCCCTCCATGCTGCAGGACCGCGTGCGCCGCTCCGCCGCCCGCCCGCTGATCGCCCGCAAGCAGGAGATCGGCGAGACCTGGCGCAACATGACCGCCCAGGAGTTCTACGACGACGTGCTCTCGGTGTCCGCGGGCCTGATCGGTATGGGACTCGAGCCCGGCGACCGAGTCGCCATCATGTCCCGCACCCGGTACGAGTGGACGCTGCTGGACTTCGCCTGCTGGACGGCGGCGCTCGTGCCCGTCCCCATCTACGAGACCAGTTCCGCCGAGCAGATCGCCTACGTGCTGGCCGACGCCGACGCCCGCCTGGTGATCGCCGAGACCATCACCACCGCGGAGCTGGTGCGGGCGGCCGCGGCCTCGCTGAACCAGGACGGCCTGAAGGTCCTGTCCCTGGACACCGGCGCCCTGCACACCATCACCGAGGCCGGCCGGGACGTGTCCCGCGAGCAGGTGCGCACGCGCACCGACTCCCTGACCACCGAGTCCATCGCCACCATCGTGTACACCTCCGGGACCACCGGCTCGCCCAAGGGCACGGTCCTGTCGCACGGCAATTTCACCAACCTGTGCTCCAACGCGCACCTGTGGATGCCGGAGATCGGCATGGGGCGGGGTTCGCGGCTGCTGCTGTTCCTGCCGCTGGCACACGTGTTCGCCCGCTTCCTGGAGGTCTTCCAGATCTCCGGCGAGGGGATCATGGGACACGCGCCCGATACCAAGAACCTGCTGTCGGACCTGGCCTCATTCCGTCCCTCCTACCTGCTGGTGGTCCCCCGGGTGCTGGAGAAGATCTACAACTCCGCCGATGCGCAGGCGGGAGGCGGCGGCGCCCGAAGGATCTTCCGCTGGGCCGCGAAGGTAGCGATCGAGTACTCCCAGGCGCAGGACACCCCGGCCGGGCCGTCCCGTGCCCTGCGCGCCCAGCGCGCCGCGGCCGACCGGCTGGTCTACCAGCGCATCCGCACCCTGGTGGGTGGCAACGCCGACTGGATCATCTCCGGTGGCGCTCCCCTGTCCACCCGCCTGGCCCACTTCTACCGGGGCCTGGGCATCCCGGTGCTGGAGGGCTACGGGCTGACCGAGACGGTCGGCCCGATCGCCGTGAACACGCCGCGGCTGTCCAAGATCGGCACCGTCGGCCCGCCGCTGCCGCCCATGGCGGTGCGCATCTCGTCCGAGGGCGAGATTCTGCTCAAGGGCCCGTCCGTGTTCCAGGGCTACCACCACGACCCTGAGGCGACGGCCGCCGCATTCACCGACGACGGCTGGTTCCGCACCGGCGACCTGGGCTCACTGGACCGGGACGGCTACGTGACCATCACCGGGCGTGCCAAGGACGTCATCGTCACCGCCGGCGGTAAGAACGTCTCTCCGGCTGCGCTGGAGGACTCCCTGCGCGGTCACCCGCTGATCAGCCAGGTGGTGGTGGTCGGCGAGCAGCGGCCGTTCGTGGCCGCCCTGATCACGCTGGACGCGGAGATGCTGCCGACCTGGCTGCGCACGCACGATCTGGAGCCCATGACCGTGGCCGAGGCCGCCGTCCACCCGCAGGTGCTGGCTGCGCTGAACCGCGCCGTGGACCGTGCCAACAAGCACGTCTCCCGGGCCGAGTCGATCCGCAAGATCCGGGTGCTCACGGACGACTTCACCGAGGCCAACGGCCTGCTCACCCCGTCGCTGAAGGTACGCCGCAGTGCGGCCCTGAAGCACTTCGCCGCCGACATCGACGCCATCTACGGCGGGCCGGCGGGCGTGCAGTCCTGACGGGCACCGATACGCACGCCCGGTGTCGGCGGGGGACCGGTCACGCCGGCCCTCCGCCGCACCGCGGCCGATTCGCCCCTTCTCCCATCCACCACCTGGAGGTTTTCTCCAATACTGGCAGCCGGTTTCGTCGCTCCAATCCGCGCACAACCGGCGCTCGACCTGAAAGAATGTTGCAGTGGCCCCACAATCCTCCGCACCCATGTCCACCGGCGTCCCCTCCGAGGCGGGCAGCCCCACCGCCGTCGACGGCGTCGCCGTCAGCCCGCTGATCAAAGAGCCGGAGTCGGATTGGACCGTCCCGTGGCTGCTGGCCGACCGCATCGCCCGCACACCCAACGCCACCCTGATCGAGCGCAAGACGCAGCTGGGCAACTCGTGGGTCAAGGTGACCGCCCGCGCCTTCGGTGAGGACGTCGCCCGGGTCGCCTCCGGGCTGATCGGAATGGGCCTGGAGCCCGGAGCCTCGGTGGGCATCATGGCGCACACCTCTTACGAGTGGACGCTGCTGGACATGGCGATCGCCCGGGCCGGCCTGGTGTCGGTGCCCATCTATGAGACGGACTCCGCCGAGCAGGTGGAGTGGATTCTGGCCGACGCCGACGTTCGGCTGGTGGTGACCGAAAGTGCCGTCCTGGCGGAGCTGGTGCGGGGGGCCGCGGCCGCATACGCGTCCGCCCAGCCCGACGCGGCGGTGAAGGTGCTGTCCCTGGACCATGACGCCATCTCCACCATCGTCGAGGCCGGTCGGGGCGTGCTCCGCGAGGAGCTGGAGTCCCGTTCGGAAGCCCTGACCTGCGATGACGTCTACTCGATCATCTACACCTCCGGCACCACCGGGCGCCCCAAGGGCGTGGAGATCACCCACCGACAGGCCGCCGGCCTGGGCTGGAACGGGGTGCGCTGGATCCCGGAGCTGCTCAACTCCCCCGACACGCGCCTGCTCCTGTTCCTGCCCCTGGCCCACGCCTACGCACGCTTCCTGCAGCTGCTGGCCATCGCCGGCAACGGCGTGCTCGGCCACACCCCCGACGTCAAGACTCTGCTGCCCGACCTGCAGGGCTTCGCCCCCTCCTACGTGCTGGCGGTACCGCGGGTGATGGAGAAGATCTACAACGCCGCCGACGCCAAGGCCGGCTCCGGCGTCAAGCTGCGGACCTTCCGCTGGGCGGCCAAGGTGGCGATCGCCTACTCCCGCGCCCTGGATACCCCCGAGGGGCCCTCCCGGCAACTGCGGGCCGCGCACGCCCTGGCCGACCAGCTGGTATACCGCACCATCCGTGCCCTCCTGGGACCCAACGCCCGCTACGCCATCTCCGGCGGCGGGCCGCTGGGCGAACGGCTGGGCCACTTCTACCGGGGTATCGGCCTGGTCATCCTGGAGGGCTACGGCCTGACCGAGACGATTGGCCCCACCGCCGTCAACCTGGACATCCGCAACAAGATCGGCACCGTCGGCCCGCCCGTGTGCGGCAACCGGGTGCGCGTCGGCGCCGACGGCGAGCTCGAGGTCACCGGCCTGGGTGTCTTCTCCCGCTACCACAACAATCCCGAGGCGACCGCCGAGGCCTTCACCGACGACGGCTGGTTCCGCACCGGCGACATCGGCTCCGTGGACGCCGACGGCTGGGTGCGTATCACCGGCCGCAAGAAGGAGCTCATCGTCACCGCCGGCGGCAAGAACGTGGCCCCCAACATTCTGGAGGACCGACTGCGCGGCCACCCGCTGGTCAGCCAGGTCCTGGTGATTGGCGACGGCGAGCCCTTCATCTCCGCCCTGGTCACCCTGGACAAGGAGATGCTGCCGCAGTGGCTGGCCAACCACAACCTGCCGGAGATGGACGTGACCACCGCCGCCTCCCACCCGCAGGTGCTGGCCGCCCTGGACCGGGCAGTGGCACGCACCAACCGGGCGGTCTCCCGCGCCGAGTCGATTCGCACCTACCGGGTGCTCACCTCCGACTTCACCGAGGCCAACGGGCTGCTGACCCCCTCATTGAAAGTCAAGCGCTCCCTGGTGATGGAGACCTACGCTGACACCATCGCCGACATCTACTCCACCACCAAGAAGGGGCCGCAGGAGTGAGCCAGGAAACCAACTCCGCCGAGGCGGGCGCGCCCACCGTTTCCCCGCGCGAGCATTCGACACCGCTGCTGGTGCCGGCGCACGCCGCCATGACGGCACCTTGGGCGCTGGCCGAGCGGGTACGCACCAACCCCACCGGCGCAGTGATCGCCCGCAAGTCCTCCGTGGGCGGGCGCTGGCGCGACATGTCCGCGCAGGCCTTCCGCGACCAGGTGCGGGAGGTGGCCGCTGGACTGGTCGCCCTCGGTCTGGAGCCCGGCGACGCGCTCGGCATCATGGCGCACACCTGCTACGAGTGGACACTGCTGGACTTCGCCGCCTGGGAGGCCGGCCTCGTCGTCGTCCCCATCTATGAGACATCTTCCGCCGAGCAGGCCCGCTGGATCCTCACCGACGCCGCCGTACGGCTGGTGGTCGTCGAGGACCAGCCCATGGAGACCATGCTGACGGCGCTGGCCGGCCAAGACCCGGCGCTGGCCGACCTGCGCGTGCTGAGCCTGGCCCGGGAGGCCATCACCGAACTCATCACCGCAGGCAAGGACGTGCGCGCCGCCGAGCTCGACGCCCGCACCGCCCAGCTGACCAGCACCGACCTGGCCACCATCGTCTACACCTCCGGCACCACCGGCCGCCCCAAGGGCGCCGAGCTCACCCACGGCAACCTGGTCCACCTGTGCGTCAACGCCTGCGCGCACGTGCCCGAGGTGCTGGAGGCGCCCGAGACGCGCACGCTGCTGTTCCTGCCCCTGGCGCACGTACTGGGCCGGTTCGTGGAGATGGCGATCGTGTGCTCCTCGGCCGGCGTGCTGGGGCACGCCCCCAATGTGAAGAACCTGGTCACCGACCTGGCCTCCTTCCGACCGACCTTCGTGCCCGCGGTACCGCGCGTCTTCGAGAAGATCTACAACGCGGCCGACGCCCGCGCCACCGGCGCCAAGCAGAAGGTGTTCCGCCTGGCCGCCAAGACGGCGATCGCCTACTCCCGTGCCCTGGACACGCCCGCCGGACCGAGCCGCGGACTGCGTGCCCAGCGCGCCGCCTTCGACCGGCTGGTGTTCTCCACGCTGCGCAGCCTGCTCGGCGGGCGCGTCACGCATGTGATCTCCGGCGGCGGCCCACTGGGTGAGCGGCTGGGCCATTTCTACCGTGGCGCCGGGGTGACGGTGTTGGAGGGGTACGGGCTCACGGAGACGTCGGCCCCCTGCACGGTGAACCTGCCGGCCGCCACCCGCATCGGCTCGGTCGGCCTGCCCCTGCCGGGCACCGCGGTCCGCCTGGACGACGACGGCGAGGTGCTGATCAGCGGCATCGGCGTCTTCCGCGGTTACCACAACAACCCCGAGGCGAGCGCCGAGGCGTTCGTGACACTGCCCGATGCCGCGCCCGCGCAGACCGCCGGCACGGACCCGGCGCCGACGAAGGCAGCGGGTGCGAGCGGCACCCGGTGGCTGCGCAGTGGGGACATCGGCACCCTGGACGCCGACGGCTTCCTGCACATCACCGGCCGCAAGAAGGAACTCATCGTCACCGCCGGCGGCAAGAACGTCGCGCCCGCCGTGCTCGAGGACCGGCTGCGTGGGCACCCGCTGGTCAGCCAGGTGCTGGTGGTCGGGGACAACCGGCCGTGCATCGGGGCCCTGGTGACGCTGGATGCGGAGATGCTGCCACTGTGGCTGTCCAGTCACGGCCTGCCGGACATGGATCCGATCGACGCCACCAAGGATCCGCGCGTGCGTGCGGCCCTGGAGCGGGCCGTGGCCCGCGCCAACGAGGCGGTCTCCCGGGCCGAGTCCATCCGCACCTTCACGGTGCTGCCGGGCGACTTCACGGAGGCCAACGGGCTGCTCACCCCGTCGCTGAAGGTGCGGCGGGATGAGGCCACCAAGCGCTTCGCCAAGGAGATCGACGAGCTCTACACCCGGGTGTGACGGCCCCCGCCTCACCGGGACCGATGCTCACGCACCAAGACCGGTCGAGACGACTGCCGGGCACCGTCTTGCAGCCCCTCCCGCTTGGGAGATGTGTAGCCGGTTGCCGTCGGCAGGGTTCTGCCAGGGACACCGCTTGACGGTTCACGACCTTGGGGTATGTTCCACGACCCCGGGGTGGTCGTGGAACATACCCCAAGGTCGTGATTTGACGCCGGCTGGCACCAACGGGACGACGAGCCCGCCCGGCCCGGGAAGTCACCGGAGCGCTGCTTCCGCTCCGGAGACCTGGGCGTGATCGACGCCGAGGGACTGTTGCACATCACCGGCCACAAGAAGGAGCTCATTGTGACAGCAGGCGGGAAGAACGGCTGGCCCGCCATCGTGGAAGACCGGCTGGGCCGGCCCCCTCTCATCAACCAGGTGCCGGTGGTTGGCGACGGGCTCCCCTGCAGATGCGCCCTGATCCCGCTCACCACCGACATGCGAAGGGCCGCCTGTAAGCTTCCCCCATGAGTCCCGTCCCTCCCCCGCACCAATCCGAGTCCAGCACCGATCCCTACGCCGCGCCTCAGCCCACGCCCCAGAACCAGGAAGCGGTCGGCTACTCTCCGGAACCGCCCGCGCCCGCAGGGCCGTCGGCCAAGAAGAACCGTATGCCGCTGATCATCGGGGCGGTCCTGGGCGTCATCGTCCTGGTGGCCGCTGGCGTCGGCATCGGTGCGCTGCTGCGTTCCCGCGGCACGTCCGGCAACGCCACTGCCTCCGCGAGTGTCTCTGCCGACTGGGCGGAGGGATCACACCAGACCTGGTCCCTGGAGCTGGAGCCGGACTCCTACATTCGAGGCAACGGCAGCCAACTCGCCGTCGCCTCCCCCACCGATTCGCTGGGGGTTTGGAGCGTTGCCGCCTACGACACCGCTGACGGCGCCCCGCAGGAGCAGTGGAGCGTTGAGGTAGAAGTAGGCACCGATGAGTTTCGCTTCGAGTATTGGGGCGACTACCTCGTCGTCGGCGGCACCCTGCTGGAGACGTCCGACGGCGGCGCCTACACCGCCCCGTGGGAGTCCCGTGACGCCCCGGAGTTTCTGGACGAATACGCCTTGCTGTGCACATACGACGGCACCTGCGCCAGTTGGGCCGCCGACGACCCGAGTACCTCCCTGTGGGAACAGCAAATAGACGAGCCCGAAAACATCTTCACCGACCAGTCCACAGCATACCCGGACCCGTCCCGCGTCTATCAGGACGACCAGGTAGCCTACGTGAGCGTCTCCCGCAGCAAGGCGGTGGACCTCGCCACCGGCGATGTCATCGACTTCGACCTCGGCGACACGTACGGCCTAGGTGCTCTTGCCGACGGCTGGGTCAAGGTTGATCACGACACTGGGCGCTACACGTTGCTTTCTCCAACCGGAAAGGAGAGGGACAGCTTCGAGGCCGCCGCTGATGAGAACCCGCTGGGGGCCGCGCGCCTGTTCGACGCCCCGAACGTCACCGCCGAGCAGATCACGAAGCTCGCGAAGGACGGTGACCTCAGCTGGGCGCGCGCCCAGGTCAGGATCGATGAGGACGCCGAGACCTGCACGGTAGCCTTCCTCGTAGACGGGACCGAGCTTGACACCACGCAGGAGGACTGGGGCTGCAGCTTCGACTACACGCCGTACCTGCTGATCTCGGATGACGACTCACTGGTCATGATGACCGCCTCCTCCCCCATGCAGACCGCGTCAACCATCTCGCTGCGCGGCATGTGGACCACCGCGGACGGCAAGCTGATCAGCTTGGGGGAAAACGAGTTCGGCACCGACGAGTTCTACCTCATGAACCCCGAGTTGATCGTCGCCTACGACCCGACCAGCGGGGAGGCGACGGGCTACGCGCCCGGCGCCGAGTAGGACCCCGCCGGGCCGGACGCGTCCCGATGACCGGCTGCGCGCCCGGCCCGGCGCATTTGTACATCCTCGTAGGCGTGATTGGCGCCATGTTCTAGTATCGCCGTATGAGCGCCGCCACACCGCCCCCACAAGCTGGCAACGCCTACGTACCGGGCACACCGTACGGCTATATCGTTGCGCCCCCACTCCCTCCGAAGAGGCGCAGACGCCCCCTGATCATCGGAGCCGTGGCCGCCGTAATACTTCTGGTATGCGCCGGTGTGGGCACCTTCGCCGTGTTGCGCGCTCTCCACTCCTCCAGCCAACAGATCATTTCCTCCCGTTGGGCCGATGGTGCCCATGAAGTTTGGACACTCGACGTCGAGGCCGACTCCCAGGTCATAGCAAACGGGAATCAGCTTCTTACCCTTGACACAGGCTCCTCGGACGACGTTTCGCGGCTAACCGCCTACGACATCAGCGGCAAGACACCTACCCGGAGCTGGAGTACCGACGTCGGCCCCCAAAACAATGTCTTCATGTATTGGGGCGACGTCATAATCGCGGGAGGCCAGTTGCTGACCACATCCGGCGAACTGATCTCCGACGTCCCATGGGAGTCCCCAACCCCGCCGGTAATAGTCGGCACATACGCATTCACCTGCGCTTACGGAACCTGCACCGGCTGGTCCTCGGCAAACCCTACAAGTGAACTGTGGCAGACCCGCATCGAGGACTACTACAATTACGTTATGGCCTGGACTCCTGGATTCGTATACGTGGGAGAGGACGCCACCTACGCGCTAGTCAACGATGACACCGCAATAGATCTTGCTTCAGGAGAAACGATTGACTTCGACCTAGAGGCAGGTCATCTCGTTCTCTCCCTGGCCGATGGCTGGATCACAGCTACCGACAATGAGGTAACAATATTCTCACCAGACGGCGAACCGGTAGACGTTTTCGAGATTACAGATCCGGAGCGTCTAGAGGACTCACTGGGTCCCGCAACAGAACTCGCACTCAGCCCTTTGTATCAGTCACCACGGCCTACCGCCGAGCAGATCAAACTGTTCCTCACCGAGGGTGACCTGAGCGGACAGAAGATCCAGGTCGAATACGACGACTCCGTTTCTCCCTACGACGATAAGTGCCCTCTGATCATCACCGTCAACGAAACCGAGATCATTCCTGAGGCAGCCGACGGCAGCTGCGACTTCACATCCGGCCGATTCGTCCTGTCGAACGATCAGTCGGTCGTGGCGATGACCTATTCCACTCCTATACGTACGAGTTCGACGCTGTATCTTTCTGGCATGTGGGCCGTGACCGACGGCTCGCCCATTGCGCTGGGTATCTCGGGCTCAGAGCACGACGCCATCCTATTGACCAACCCGTCCCTAATCGTCACCTACGACGCACGCCCGGGACGAGTAACCGCCTACGCCCCAGGCCGCTAAGCACACCGCAAGAGGCGGCCATGGCCTCTATCGGCTCCGCGACGCCTTAGAAGGGGGATGTCGGCGCGAACCTGGTGCAATTGACCGGGCCTTGCCCCTAGCAGATCGGGCAGAGTCTTGCCCGCAGGGGCCGTGTTCCCACCAGTCCGCACGCTTACCCGTATACCCGCGAGTGTCGAGCACTGCCCCGGAATCACCCGCCAGACCATGTTCGCCCGGATTCTCCCGCACCACACCAACCAGAATCTGACCTGAGTCCTGACAGTTTAGTGCCCTGCGGCGTTCAGGTTGTTGAGGATTTGCTGTGCGGTCTGGGTGAGCTGGGGCTGGGCGGTTATTTGGTGGCCGTTGATGGTGATGGTGACTTCCTGGAGGGGCCGCAGTTCGCGGACGAGTCGTTTGATGCTGATGCCGGTGGCGGCTTGTAGGTGGCGGGCGACGGCCAGGGATGCCATCACCGCGGTGAGATGGGCTTGAATGGCGTCGTGGGTGTGGTGGAAGACGGGCCTGGCCCGCAGGTCGTGCTTGCTCATGCGGAATGATTGCTCCACGTGCCACAGCTCGTGGTAGGAGGCGATCACCTCACCGGCGGGCATCACCGTGGCGGGG
>NZ_FQTT01000015.1:222567-245308 GCF_900098745.1 Actinomyces glycerinitolerans | reverse complement strand
GGTGTCAGGCCGGCCAGGTCCAGCACCCCCCTGGCCTCCCCGGATCTTCTCCCGCCCAGCCTGAATCAGGGCCGCCAGCTCCGCCTCATCGTGCGCCGAGCCCAGGTGCTCCACAACCCGGCGCACCCCGTGCTCCTTAGCCACGATCTGCACCGCCGTAGCACCAGAAGCGGTACGCACCTTACGAACATACGGGCTCACACACCATCACTCTACCGCCCACCGGATTAGTGCCCCACAACCACCAACCCAACCGCACCACACCAACGAAAAACCCCGATCACCCCAGCGACCTGTCAGGAGTCAGGTGACCACCGACGTCGAGGACTGGGCCTGAGGTCCGGCGCCCACTGACCGAGGCTGACAACACTACTGACAACTACTGTTAATTTCTTAACAGTAGTTGTCAGTAGCTTGTCAGTAGCAGGTGCCGCGGCGGCGTCGGCGGCACCCCTCAGGGGCGCACCGCGACGGCCTCGATCTCCACGCCCGCGCCGAGCGGCAGCGCCGCCACCTGGAAGGCCGCCCGGGCGGGCAGCACCGCGCCGGTGAAGAAGCGCGCGTAGACCTCATTGACGGCGGCGAAGTCGGCAATGTCGGCCAGCAGCACCGTGGTCTTGACAACGTGCTCGTACCCCAGTCCGGCGGCCTCGAGGATCGCGCCGATGTTGTTCAGCACCCGCTCGGCCTGGGCCTGGATACCGCCGTCGACCAGTTCTCCGGTGGCCGGGTCGAGCGGCACCTGCCCGGAGATGTAGACGGTGGCGCCGCTGCCCGCGCCGGTGGACACGGCCTGGGAGTACGGGCCGACGGCGGCCGGGGCGCTAGTGGTGGCAATGGCGGTCTGTGCAGCGGTCGACATGGCGGCATCCTAAGCACGCAGGGCCGCCGTGCGTCACATGGCGTCACATGGGGACGCGGCGTCGCATCGCCAAAACCAATACGTCCGATCTCCGGGATTCCCAGGACACACTCCGTGGTCCGTGACACACTGCACCCATGCACGAACGCGCAGGACTTCCCGCCCAACCAGAGGACCTCATTGATGTCGATGAGGTCGTCAACGCCTACTACGAACTCGTCCCCGACCCCGCCGTCCCGACCCAGCAGGTCGTCTTCGGCACCTCCGGGCACCGCGGCTCCTCCCTGGACACCGCCTTCAACGAGGCCCACATTGTGGCCATCACGGCGGCCATCGTCGAATACCGTCGCTCCCAGGGCACCGACGGCGTGCTCTACATCGGTCGCGACACGCACGCCCTGTCCGAGCCCGCCTGGCGCACCGCCATCGAGGTGCTCTCCGGCGCCGGCGTTACCACCGCCGTCGACGCCCGCGGCTCCTACACGCCCACCCCCGCCGTCTCCCACTCGATCCTCCTGGCCAACGGCGCCGGCACCGAGTCCGGCGTGCGCACCACCGGCCCGGGCCTGGCCGACGGCATCGTCGTCACCCCCTCGCACAACCCGCCCCGCGACGGCGGCTTCAAGTACAACCCCCCGCACGGCGGCCCCGCCGACTCCGACGCCACCAGTTGGATCGCGGCGCGCGCCAACGAGCTGCTCGCCGGCGGCTGGCGAGACGTGCCGCGCGTGCCCATCGCCGACGCGCTCGACGGTAACTACGTCGTCAAGCACGACTACCTCGAGACCTACGTGGCCGACCTTGAGAACGTCATCGACATGGACGCCATCCGCGAGGCCGGCGTGCGCATCGGCGCCGACCCGCTCGGCGGCGCCTCCGTGGACTACTGGGGCGCCATCGGCGAGCGCTACGGCCTGGACCTGACCGTGGTCAACCCGAAGGTCGACCCGACCTGGTCGTTCATGACGCTGGACTGGGACGGCAAGATCCGCATGGACTGCTCCTCCCCCAACGCCATGGCCTCACTGCGCAATGCCATGACCCCCGACGCCGAGGGCAACACCCCCTACGACGTCGCCACCGGTAACGACGCCGACTCCGACCGCCACGGCATCGTCACCCCCGACGGGCTGATGAACCCCAACCACTACCTGGCCGTCGCGATCGAGTACCTGTTCACCCACCGGCCCGGCTGGCCCGCGGACGCCGCCGTCGGTAAGACGCTGGTGTCCTCCAGCCTGATCGACCGGGTGGTGGCCGCCATGGGCCGCAAGCTGGTGGAGGTGCCGGTCGGCTTCAAGCACTTCGTGCCCGGCCTGCTGGACGGCTCCGTCGGCTTCGGCGGCGAGGAGAGCGCCGGCGCCTCCTTCCTGCGCAAGGACGGCACCGTGTGGAGCACGGACAAGGACGGCATCATTCTGGCCCTGCTGGCCAGCGAGATCATCGCCGTCACCGGCAAGACCCCCTCCCAGCTGCACGAGGAGCAGGTGGAGCGCTTCGGCGCCTCCGCCTACGCCCGCATCGACGCCGCCGCCACCAAGGAGGAGAAGGCCAAGCTGGCGGCCCTGTCGCCGGAGGACGTCACCGCCACCGAGCTGGCCGGGGAGCCGATCACCGACCGCCTGGTGCGCGCCCCCGGCAACGACGCCCCCATCGGCGGGCTCAAGGTCACCACCGAGAACGCCTGGTTCGCCGCGCGCCCCTCGGGCACGGAGGACGTGTACAAGATCTACGCCGAGTCCTTCAAGGGTGCCGAGCACCTGGCCCAGGTCCAGGAGGAGGCCAAGCAGGTCGTCTCCGCCGCCCTCGGCGCCTGATCGCCGCACGGTAGGCACAGCACCGCGCCACAACACAGCCGGGGTCCGGCGATGGGGTAGCCCCGTCGCCGGGCCCTCTGTGTCACCGCTTCCCTGCGCTCCTCGTTTGGTCAGCTCTCACGCCAGCAGCCCAGGCGGCGGGCCACCGGCTCGACGAGTTGCACGGTCTGCCGCGAGAGCACCTGGGCGCTGGTCAGCCTGAGTGGCACATAACCCCGCCGCAGCAGAGACTGGTCACGCCTATGGTCATTCTCCCAAGACTCCCGGTCGCCGTGATAGGCGTATCCGTCCGTCTCGATGACCAGGCGTCCCATGAGCAGGTCAACCTCGAAGCCGAGATCGGCGGCGACTTCCGGCTCCTGCCCGGCCTCCTGCAGGTCGTACCGAGCAATCGTCTCCAGGAGTGATCGAGCCCGAGGATCGGCCCGTCCCAGCAGGGACCGCAGGCGACCATTGCGCGGGCCTGCCAACCTCGCTAAAAGCATGGTCTCGTGAACCAGGCCAACCCTCAGCGCAGCGTCCAGCGCTATCAACGCATCGAGCTCGTCGGCACACCGCATAACCGTCAGCACAACGGATTCGGGATCGGCGATCGGCGGTTCCAGAGGGCCACGCGGCACCAGCCCCTCAACCCGGTGGATGACAACCCGCCCCACTCCGGACGGGATATGACTGCGCCCGCGCCGAACCGCGACGTGAATCACAGTCGGCTCCTCGCGGAGGGGAATCCCGTAGTGGGCAAGAGCGTGCCCGCAAGTCAGTAGCCCGCCGATGCGCCTCGCCACGACCTTCGCCCGGTCGGCCTGCGGCAGTGCGACGACCCCCTGGGGATAGGAACTGACCTTGCCTCCCTCCACTAACGCTGAGAGGGCACGCCAGTCGGAGCGGTCACGGCACAGACTTGCACGCCTCGCCGCGCCGCCGCAGCGACCGAGGTCAACCAGGAGACGACCTTCTCTGTCTACATGATCCACAACCAAATACTGTCAAACATCACGCAAAACACCCAATGAGCAACTACGTCCTGTGGAAAACTTGCACCTCCCGGCGCGTCTTCGGAGCTGTGGGCCGTCCGCACGGGCCTTTCCTCCACCCACCCCATCCGCAGATACCGGCATCGGTGTCACTAAATGCACCACATTCGTGCTGCCCCACCCACGAGTCGGAAATCCAGGCGCAGCATCGCGCGGTTCGCAGCGACACCGAGGACGCACAACGTCTGAAAGTGGTGCATTCCCTGACACTTCCACGCCAATTAGGCTGACCTGCGTGACACAGCAGCGCCCCTCGGACCCCTCCGACCGCCACATCGAGTACGTCTCCGGGCAGCCGGAGACCGACGCCGACGCAACCACCGCGTCCACGTCGTCAGAGGACTTCGCCCGGGGCCCCCGCGGCCGTATCCCATACCAGCAGTCGCGCCCCGGCCCCGAGGATGACCGCCTACTGGCCACCGGCGAGCCCGTGCGCCCGTCCTCTGTGCGGGCCGGCGGCGCCAGGTCGGCCTCCGCGCGGTCCGGTGCGTCAGCGACGAGTTCCACCACGCCCGGCCCGTCCGCGGCACGTCCGGGTGGACAGCCCGGACGTCGAGCCTGGCTGCCGAACCAGCACGGCGCGCACTACATGCTGCTGCTGCCGCCGATCATGGGCTGGGTCGTGGGTGGCTTCAGCTGGGTGAACCTGTTGTTCATCCCCGCCTGGCTGGGCGCATACCTGACCTACTGGGCCTGGTCGCAGTGGGCGCGCGCACGCTCCCCGCGCCGGCGGGCGCTGGCACTGCCCCCGCTGGCGGTCTACACCACGTGGACGGCGCTGCTCGGCGTGGTGACGCTGGCGGTCGCCCCTTACCTGCTGCAGTGGGTGGTATTGTTGGCGCCCCTGTGCGCAATCGCCCTGTGGGAGTCCTGGCGCGGTCGGGAGCGCTCCCTGCTTTCGGGGTTGGCGACGACGGCGGCCGCCGCCCTGATGGCGGCCATCACCTACTCACTCGGCGTCGGCGGCCGCGGCGGTTTCCTGGGGCTGGGGGCGGATGCCACGAGCCTGCCCGGTGTCTCACCCAATGGGGAGCTGACCGGCTGGGCCTGGATGTGGCCGGTGACCGCATTGACGGCGGCCTACTTCTGCGGGACGGTGCCGTACATCAAGTCGATGATCCGCGAGCGCTTCAACCGGCCGCTGCTCGCGGGCGCGGTCGCCTGGCACGTGCTGGTCGCCGTGGCCACGGTGTCGCTGGCCCGCGGCGGCTGGCTGCCCGTCGCGCACGCCGCCTTGTGGGTGGTGCTGGCGGTGCGCTCCCTGGCCGTTCCACTGTGGCAGTGGCATCTGGTGCGTGCTCGCCGCGCTCCGTTGCGGCCGCGGACCATGGGCGTCGCCGAGATCGTCTTCTGCCTGCTGTTCGTACTCACCCTCGCCATTCACTGAACCCCGCCGACCCGGAGGACGCCACAGCGGGGTGCGGGGACGCCCTTGCGGGCCGGCCCGGGTGTCCGTTCGGCGATGTTCGATCGCTCGCCCGTCAGCGGGCCGGCCAGGCTGCGGTGGCGGCCAGCACGCGGTCATTCTCGGCCGGTGTGCCGATGGATACGCGCACGCCCTCGCCGGAGAAGGGCCGAGCCAGGATTCCGGCCGCCCGGAAGTGCGCGGCGAGCGCGTCGGTCTGCTCCCCGACGGCCAGCCAGAAGAAGTTCCCCTGCGCGTCGGGCACCTGCCAGCCCTGTGCTCGCAGCGCGGCCAGTACCCGATCGCGCTCGGTGGCGACGACGGCGGCGCGGCGGGCGGTCTCGGCCAGCGCCGCGGGCTCCAGTGCGGCGATCGCGGCGGCCTGTGCCGGCAGGTTGACGCCGAAGGGCGTCGCCACGGAGCGGATGGCGGAGACGATGCCGGGCTCGCCCACCAGGTAGCCCACGCGCATGCCCGCCAGGGCGTGTGCCTTGGAGAAGGTGCGGCTTACCAGCAGGTTCGGGTGATCGGCCAGCAGGGTGAGCGCGTCGCCGACCGCGGGGTCGGTGACGAAGTCGAGGTAGGCCTCGTCCACAATCACCAGCACCCGCTCGGGAACACCCTCCACCAGTGCGGTGAGCTCGTCCGCAGTCAGGGCCGGCCCACTGGGGTTGTTGGGGGTGCAGGCGAGCAGGGCGCGGGTGCGGGACGTGACAGCGGCGATCATGGCGGCCACGTCGTGGCGGCCGTCGGCGGTCAGCGGCACCTTGACGGCGCGCGCGCCGGCCACGGCGATGCAGATCGGGTAGGCCTCGAAGGAGCGCCACGGCAGGACGACGTCGTCGCCCTCGTCGCAGATGGTGTCCAGTACGTGCTGGATCAGGGCGACGGAACCGTTGCCGACCACAACCTGCTCCGGCGCGACCGCGTGGCGCTGGGCGATGGCCTCCACGAGCGCATCCCCGGTCATCTCCGGGTAGCGGTTGACGCCGCCAGCGGCGGCGGTCAGCGCCGCCAACACGCTCTCCTGCGGCGGGTAGGGCAGCTCGTTACTGGACAGCTTGGCGACCTCCTCCCCGGTGGAGCGGGCGCCGGGAACATACGCGGGCAGAGTTTGGACGGCGGGGCGGATGTGCACGTCGGTCATGTCCTCATCCTGGCACGCGAGCGTGGCACGTGGTGGCGCACCAAGTGACGCGTATCCGGTTCCGCTTCGGCTTCCCGCCACCCGCGGCGTCTGCGAGGATTGGGGCATGGACCTGATTGTTCGCACACTCGGGAACGCCGCCGGCCTGTGGTTGGCGGTGGCGCTGTTGGACGGCATGGTCGTTCCGGGCACGCCCAGCCTGGCGCTCACCCTGTTCAACCTGCTGGTGGTGGGCCTGATACTGGCGCTGGTGAACTCGCTGATCAAGCCGGTGGCCAAGGTGGTGGCCTTCCCTCTGTACGTGGTGACCTTCGGGCTGTTCGCCCTGGTGGTCAACGGGGCGATGCTCGTGCTCACCAGCTGGATCACGGACGTGCTCGCCGGGGTGAGCCCCGGAACGGGGATGACGCTGGGCCTGCACGTGGCCTCCTTCGGCACCGCGATTGTGGGCTCGCTGATCGTGTCGATTGCGTCGGCGATCATCGTCGGCCTCCTGGGACCGAACCAGCGCTGACTGGGTGCGCACCGCCCGCCCAGGGGTTCACGGGCGGCAGGGGCGGGGTCGGGCGGCGGTAGTGCACCCCGCCCGCACGGGGCTCACCCCTTCTTGCCGACGGTGCTCGCGGCCTTCTCCCAAGCCGTTTCGGGGCTGTCGCGGGTGATGTCGAAGATGATCTCGGTGGTGTCGGCGCCGGACTCACCCGACCCGGTCAGGCCGGCGAGTTCTTCGGTCCACTGGTCGATCTGGGGGTCGCCACTGATGCCGTCGACGGCGTCGGCGTAGATCGGCGCCCCATGCGGGTAGCCGTTCACGCCGGCGGCGTGGGTGTCCACGGTAACCACGGTGCGGGTGGGCGTGCGCGGGGTGGCGGTGCCGTCGAGCGCGGGCACGGCGTCGCCCGTGTTCTCGATGTGGAGGGCGTTGACGTTGTCCGGCAGGTTCGCGCCCGCGGTGGGGCCGCCGGCGGTGAGCAGGTTGGTGATGTTGAACTGGGCGTTGACGGCCGGGTCCGCGGCCACGTTGGAGGCGGTGATGGCGCCCTGGGAGTGGCCGTAGAGTCCGACCTTGTCCCCCGGGGCGATCCCGGCCTCGCGCATGGCGGTGACGACGGCGCTCTCCATGTCCGTGGGGCGGCCGGAGACGGCCTGGAGGTTGGTCAGCAGGTCCTGCGGGTTGGTGTTGCCGCTGCCCCAGTCGGTGGTGCCGGGGACGACGACGAGCCAGGAGGTGGTGCCGTCGGCGTGGTCGGTGCGCAGGATGGAGACGATGCCGGAGGAGGTGTCCTCGTCGCTGCCCTTCATGTCGGCGGAGTAGCGGATGACCTCGGCCGCCGTGCCGGGCTGTGGCGCGGTCGTGCACGCCTGCGGCATGCCGGCCGCAACCGCGGGCACGGCGGTCCCGAGTCCGAAGGGGTCCTGCACGCCGGTCGGGACCGTGACGGACTGCCCGCCGTGCGGGGTCACGGTCACGCCCGTGGGCTCCCCATAGCGTTGCGTCCCCGCCTGCTCCGAGCGCAACGCCAGGTAGTAGGCCACGCGCTGCATGGGCGTCAAGGAGGAGGTGTCCACCGTGCGGCTGCCGACCTGCACCTGCGCGGGCAGCGCGGCGGTGATGGCGGGGTCCAGCTCCTCGGCGACCTGCCCGATGTAGGTCTCTATGACCGCGGCCTCGTGTCCGGTGTTCGCCTGCTGCGCCCACACCGTAAGACCGACGAGGATCAACAGGTCGGTGGTGGCCCAGCCCGCTAGCAGGGGGTCGTTCAGCACGGTTTCGAGTCCCTGGAGGACGTCGTCGACGCCGTCGGGCAGGGTGACGCCGTCGGCGCTGAGCAGGGCCAGGATTGCAACGGCCACCTGGGCTCCCGGGGAGGTGCTTGTCACGCCGGGGATATTCGATCCCAGGCGCACCCCCTGTAGCAGGAGGAGCCACTTGCCGTCGATCTCCGTGTCGGCATCGGTGTAGGCGGTGCCGCAGGCAGTGACGTCGGTGGCGAGCGTGCGCAAGCTGGAGGCGGCGTCGTCGAGGGAACCGACCCCGCTGGTGAGTGCCTCCAGGGCGGCGATGGCATTGGTGCGCTCGGTGGCAGAGGGGCCGAGCGCCCAGACGAGGCACTGCCCGCCGCCCGAAGTCAGGGCGTCGCTCTTGGACGCGAAACCGGAACTGCTCTGGTCGGAGGCGGTCGAGGACTGACTGGACGTGCCGAATCCGAAGTCGCGCTGACTCGAGCCGAACAGGGGCTGGGTGTACATGGTGAATCCGAGGCCGCCGCAGCGCAGGTCCGTCAAGCAGGTCAGTGCCAGGTCGCGGGCGTCCTCCAGCCAGTCGGCGGCGCTGTTGAGGGTGGCGGCCAGGCCGGTGAGGTCGTCGGTGTTGACCCCGTAGGCGCCCCCGCTGACGACGACGCTGGTGCCGCTCGCCATGCCGGGCCAGGTGAGGCTGTAGGGAAGCGTCGCGTCCGGGGTGTAGGGGCCCGCACCGGCAGAGGTGCTCGCCTGGCCGGTTGCGGGCTGCCCGAACGGGGTGGAACCGGCGGGGACACCGCTCGGAGTGGCGGTGCTGACCAGTGGGGTGCGCAGGTCCAGCGCATCGAGGGCGTCCAGGTCCTGGGCGGACGGAGTAGACGGAGCGGGCGAGGTGGTGGTGCTCATTAGTTCTCTCCCTCTTGACTCTTGGCGTTCTCGTATGCGGTCATGGCGTCTTGGGCGTCGGTCATGAGCGTGTCCAGACCGGCGATCAGCGCGACGACGTCGTCGAGGCTGGTCTGGCAGGCGGTTGCGGCGGCGCCGGTCCAGCCGGCCGGCACCGAGGCCGGGACCATGGCGGTACCGGTGGTGGTCTTGTCAGCGGCGAGGCTGAGGAGAAAGGAAGACATGCCTCGAAGCTAAGGCGGCGGGGCACGGCCGTGCAGAGGGCCTGTGAATGCGGCGAGCGCAGGGGTGCACGAACACTCCCTGTGGGTTTTGGCGAGCGCCCCGGTGCGCCGCCGGGCTAAGCGCGTCGAACGGGCAACTGACGGAAGCGCGGCGGTGTGGGGCGACCGCGGATCTTTACGCGGCGTCGGCCGGTTGCGGGGAGCGGCGGTCGTTGCGGACGCCCGCGCGCAGGGCGATCGCGCCGACTGCATCCACACCGACCGCCAAAGCCAGCACCAACCACCAGGAGGGCGCGATCAGGGTAAGGCCGTAGGCGGCTGCGGCGGCAGCAACCAGCGCAACGGCCGCGAGCGCCGCGACCATGACCGTGCTGCGCCGTCCGACCAGCTCCATGACTGCGAGCAGGCCGACGCCCACCGCCAGGCCCACGGCGGCAGCGGTAGCCGCTACCAGCAGCGTCTGCTCGGTTCCGGCCAACGCCAGTCCGGCCCACGCGGCCAGGCCTGTGACCGACAGCAGCAGGTCGAGCACCACCAGCAGCGCGCCCGTGCGCCCACCGGGGCACAGCTCCCCGACGGCGGTCGCGGCCGAAGTCCCGGCTGCGGCCTGTGGCCCGGCGCCGACCGCGGCCGAAGCCCCGGGTGCTGCCCGTTGCCCGGAGGCACTACCGCCAATGGTCGATACGCCGGCCGCCGGCACGGCAGGTCCGCCGTGGCGCAACGCGAGGAATCCGCCCAGCGCCATACACGCCGTCGCCACCCAGGGTGTCGGGAACGGCACCAGCTGCGGCAGTAGCAGCACCGCGGTCACGGCTACCGGCAGCGCGGGCGCGGTCGCGCGCAGCAGGGCGCGGGCCCGGGCGGCGATCGGCACCAGATCGTTGATCCACTGGGGCACGTCGGCGGAACTCGGTGCGGGCGAGTTGCGGCTGGAGGGCTCGCTCATGGGGTCATCCTCCCCTCCGATCTACCGGCACGCCCGCAGGCCGGGCCCGGCTTCCCCGGTTGACGGTTCGTGCGTTAAGGGGCCCTTCGTGTGTGGGGGTGTGGCTGGTGGTGTGTTCTGGCCGGTCCGAGGACGGCCTCTCCCGCGCTCTAGCGCTGCCCTCCCGCGCCCGAGGGAGGCCTGCCGCATCGTGGTTCCATACGGCCGCACCCTCAAGCTCAAGCGCCAAGCGCTGGTCGGCGCTGGTTTCCGACCTTGGGGTGTGGTTTACGACCACCCCGGGGTCGTAAACCACACCCCAAGGTCAGAAAACGACATGACAGCCGTCCCACGGGAGCACAGCCGACCCGGGAATCGGGGGGGGCTCCTCGGGATCACGGGTGTGGTGGTGTACAGGTAAGAGCCTGGCGACGGTCATTGTGGACGTCCGGCAGGAGCGTTCTGGCAGGCACGATGGGGAAGGGCAGGCGCAATTGATCGCCGCGAGCCTGGACAGGCCACAACAGGTCCCGGCGAGTCCCGGCATCTCATGCCGCCGGTGTGCAGCCAGCGCACCCCGAGGGACGAGTCCCGGCGAGTCCCGGCCTCACCCTCTCGGATGCGGCGGTCCGGGCGGGAGGACTCGGCTGCTCGCCTGACGGGGCACCCCCCTTCTCGGGTCGACGATTCGACACTTCCGACGACGGTACGTACCTTCTGATCAACGATTCGTACTCCTATGGGACGGTACGTACCTCTAGGTGCCGAACCGTCACGAGAGGGTACGAATCGCCGGTGCTAAGTGCCGAACCGTCAACCACAGGTACCAACCGCCAGGGCCCGCGCCGACCTACGCGCCAGATCCCACCCGGGAAAACACACCAGACAACCCAACCCACCCCCTCCCAGCACCCCGACCGACCCGCACCCGGCAGCGAAGCGACGGAGCAGACGCACCCCGGGAGCCCGGCGTTGGCGATGCACCCGCCGCCAGCCACAGCACACGCACCTCAAACGCTACTGACCCAGGCATCAATGAAAAGGCCCGACCCCCGCACTCCAGCCGGCAGCACCCACCCCCACCAACCACACCCACCAACGCGAAGAGCCAGATAATCTCGACCCGGACCTGGTAAAGAGCTTCATACGCAACGCACGGGCGGAGTCAACCGCACTGAGGGACCAGTCGGACGCAGACGTCCTGCTCAACCTGAACATCCTGACGGAGGAGGGCGTAGCAACGGTAGCCGGCCTGTACGCCCTGGGCCGGTACCCGCAGAGACAGTTCCCTACTCTGGCAATCACGGCGGTGGCCACAGGCGATGAAGGCGGCTCACGGGCCACCGACCGGCTCAGGATCGACGGACCGATTCCGCGAATGCTTACCGCAGCCGTTGAGTGGGTGTCTCAGAATGCGCGCACCAACATCGAGCTCGGCGAGGACGGACACGCCCGCAACGTGTACGAATACCCACCGGTCGCCGTTCGCGAACTGATTGCTAACGCGCTGGTCCACCGCGATCTGTCTGAGCCAGCCTTATCGAAAGGAGTGGAGATCCGCCTGACGCGCGACCGTCTCATCATCTCAAGCCCCGGCGGCCTGTGGGGACTGACCGTGGATCAGTTGGGTACTCGTGACGGTAAGTCGGCCGTCAACGAGCGCCTGTACGACATCTGTACCTTCACCACCGACGCTGATGAACGTCGCGTGATTGAGGGTCTGGGAACCGGCATCCGTGCTGTGCGCGTAGCCCTACGCCAAGCCGATATGGAGCCTGTCCGCTTCCAGGACATCGGCATACGATTCACGGCGCTGTTGCCGAGGGCGGCACTGCTATCGCCTTCCGACTTGACTTGGCTCGCCGACCTCGACACCGAGGGGCTTGGAGTCGACCAGCGTCATGCCCTGGCAGAGATGAGACACGGTCGCTCCTGGACCAACTCGACCTACAGGCGTCGGTTCGGTCTGGACTCCGCTGAGGCCCGGCGACAGCTGCAAGAACTTGTCAACCTGGGACTCGCTGAGACCTCGGGAACAAGGGGCTCGACGTCCTATGCGCTGGCATCCGCCGGTGGACAAGCCGATAACCCCGATAGCTCGGGAAACTCGGCCCAGAAGGATGAAACTCGAGTTCCTGAGGAGGTAGCCGCCGTCTCCACCAATGCCGCGGTGGTCTGGTCGTGTCTGGGGACCACGCCGAAGACACGCGCACAGATAGCCGAAGCGACAGGACTCACCGACCGCCAAGTCAAATGGGCGCTCGACCGCCTGAAGACCGCCAGTTTCGTCGTTTTCCAAGGCCGCCAGGGATCCACCGCCACCGCCTACCGTCGCGCCTGACGCGTCCCGCCTGCATCGCGACCTACTGCGCACTTCCTGCGCGCCCTCCGCAAGCAGGTTTTGCTCCGGTCGTGCGGCGCCTGACGGCGTTCTCTGAGACAGCAGCCTCCGCCCACGGCCGCAGCTGGCAGAATCGGCATCATGGTCGACCTCGCCACCGTCTCCCCAGCCATCGCCCTCGGCCCCCTCGACGGCCGCTACCGCGCCGCCGCCGCGCCACTGGTCAACTACCTGTCCGAGGCCGCCCTGAACCGGGCGCGCCTGCGCGTGGAGGTGGAGTGGCTCATCCACCTGACCGACCACCGCGTGCTGCCCGGCGCCCCCACACTGTCCGACGCCGAAAAGACCTATCTGCGCGGCGTCGTCGACTCCTTCGGCGCCACGGAGATCGCCGAACTGGCCGAGATCGAGGCGGTCACCCGCCACGACGTCAAGGCCGTTGAGTACCTGCTCAAGCGCCGCCTGGACGCCGCCCCGGACGTCCTGGGCGCCACGGCGCTGCCCGAGATGCACGAGATCGTCCACATCTTCTGCACCAGCGAGGACATCAACAACCTCGCCTACGCGCTGACCATTCGCGACGCCGTCGCGCAGGTCTGGCTGCCGGCGGCCCGCGGGCTGGTGGACGACCTGGCCGCCATGGCCCGCGAGCACGCCGACGCCGCCATGCTCGCCCGCACCCACGGCCAGCCGGCCACCCCCACCACGCTCGGCAAGGAACTGGCGGTTCTGGCCCATCGGCTGCGCCGCCAGGCCACGCGGGTGGAGGCCGCCGAGTACCTGGGCAAGATCAACGGCGCCACCGGCACCTTCGGCGCGCACGTGGTCGCGGTGCCCGGCGCCGACTGGGAGCAGATCGCCCGCGCCTTCGTCGAGTCCCTGGGCCTGACCTGGAATCCGCTCACCACCCAGATCGAGTCCCACGACTGGCAGGCGGAGCTGTACGCCGACGTCGCCCGCTTCAACCGGATCGCCCACAATCTGGCCACCGATGTCTGGACCTACATCTCGCTGGGCTACTTCCGCCAGCGCCTGAGTGCGCAGGGGTCCACCGGCTCCTCCACCATGCCGCACAAGGTCAACCCGATCCGCTTCGAGAACGGGGAGGCGAACCTGGAGATCTCCTGCTCCCTGCTGGATACGCTCGCCGCCACCCTGGTCACTTCCCGCCTGCAGCGCGATCTGACGGACTCCACCACCCAGCGCAACGTGGGCGTGGCCTTCGGGCACTCGCTGCTGGCGATCGACAACATTCGCCGCGGCCTGGCCGGGCTCGACGTCGACCACTCCCGCCTGGCGGAGGACCTCGACGCCACCTGGGAGGTCCTGGGCGAGCCGGTGCAGCAGGCCATGCGCGCGGCGTCGGTGGCCGGGGCCACCGGCATGGCCGACCCCTACGAGCGGCTCAAGGAACTCACGCGCGGCAAGCGGGTCACGGCCGCCTCCATGCACGAGTTCATCTCCTCTCTGGGCATGCCCGCCGACGTCGAGGCGCGGTTGCTGGCGCTGACGCCCGCGACCTACACGGGCCTGGCCGCCCGCCTGGTTGGTCACCTGGACGACTGAGCCGCGGTGCCGCAGGGGCGCCGACCTGCGATGGTGCCGCCTTCGACGACGGCGTGCGCCGTATGCGACGACGCGCCCAGACGACTCGGGCATCGAGGCGCGGCGGGGCCTCACATGCTGGCGAAGACGATCATGATCAGGATGAAGACCACCCAGCCGATCCCGGTTGCCACCAGCTTCTCGATGTTGCTGGTGTCTTGGTTCTGATTGCTCTGATTGCGCGGTTGGGGTGCCGGGCGTGAGCCGTTTGGCGCCGAGGCCGGAGGGCGTCCGTAGGGGTCCTGGACGGGTGGACGCGGCCGCTGTGGCGGTGGGCCGTAGGCGGTGGCGGACGGCATCGCCGGTTGCGGACGGTGCAACTGCACTGGCGCGTAGGGATTCTGGGCCGGGTTCCCGGTGCCAGGGGGCGGCATTGTCCCTGCAGGCATACCGCCGACGGCACCGGAAACTTGTCGCGGTCCCGGCGTCGGGACGACACCGTAACCGGCCGCGACACGTGAGGACTGCCGCTGCATGGGAACCGACACAGCCGGGGTCGGCGCCACCATTCCCCGGCCCGATGCCGACGGGGAAGCGGGCTGCGCCTGGGGCCGGGCGGTGGACTGGCGGTGGCTGGACGTGTGCGTGGCCTGCTGGTGCTGCTTGCGGGTGGTGGGCTGAGCAGTGCGGGGCCGGGTGGCGCCGGATGACGAGGCGGGACGCGCATCGGCGCCACCCGCCTCAGAGGCGGGCGCGGCGTCTAGCACCGAGACGTCGAAGATGGGCGAGCCCATGAGCGGGTCGCCCAGGACGCTGCCGAAGGGGGCGTCGTCGAAGCCGATGTCGCTGGGTTCCCAGCCGATCGGAGCCCATGAGGCCTCCAGGTCCGCGGGGACACGCTGCTCAGTCATATGACCAGCATCCCACAGCCGATGCATCTCAGCCCAGGCATCATCCCTCCCACACTCTCCTCCTGACGAGAGCCTCGATACGGGGAACCACCCGCATCGCTGTCACGGAATGCACCAGTTTCAGCACAGGCCGTGGGTGACCCTCTACGGACATCCGCATGATTACGCGGATCACAGTGTCGGCCGTACATCGACACGAATGAAAGTGGTGCACTTTGTGACACCACCTGCGTGCCATCTGCTTGGGTCTCGCCACCTCCCCCACTGAATGCAGCTGCAAGCAGCCAGATTTCAGACATCGGGTGCCACCCGCCGAATCCGTCGCCTTCCCCGACACTTTGCACCCTGCTCCGAGGCTTTGTTCTCTGGCGTGCGGCAAACTCCCGTACACCAGGAGGCGAAGGGTCGCAGCAAGCGTTCGTGGTGAGGTGTCCGGTCCACCCAACGGGCATTGCAACCCCTACCCCCTAGGGGTATCGTAAGGGCCGTCGGTCAGCACAGATCGGCCGGCACTACGTGCACCACGTACGGGCAGGAGGAGTGATGGCCGGATATACGGGAACCAAGGAGGAATACCTCAAGCGGCTCAGCCGCATCGAGGGCCAGGTGCGCGGCATCTCGCGCATGGTCCAGGAGGACGCCTACTGCATCGACGTACTCACCCAGGTTTCCGCGGTCACCAAGGCGCTACAGGCCGTCAGCCTCGGCCTGCTCGAGGATCACATGAACCACTGTGTCCTGCACGCGGCACAGTCCTCCGACGAGGAGGGCCGCGCCAAGATCCGCGAGGCCTCCGACGCGATCGCCCGCCTGGTCAAGTCCTGACCCCGCCTCGCGGGCTGCGCCCGCCCACGCCGGCATCCGCCGCCCGCAAGCCAGACCCAAAACCACACACCGAAATCAAGGAGCCCATCATGTCCGAGTTCACCGCCGACGGCGTCGACCGCACCACCACCCTGAGGATCTCGGGGATGACCTGCGACCACTGCGTCACCCATGTAACCGAGGAGCTGGAGGCCCTCGACGGCGTCAAGAACGTCTCCGTCATTCTCAACAAGGGCGGCCAGTCCGTGGCCACGGTCGTCTCCGACGTCGTCCTGTCCGACGCCGCCCTGGCCGAGGCCATTGACGAGGCGGGCGCCTACACCCTCGACGCCGTCGAACGCGACGCCGCCTGAGCTCACACTGGAGGCCGATCAACACATGTCTGAGCCGACTCAGCCCACCACCACCGACCTCGCCCCCAGCCCGGCGCCGGTCGCCACCGTCGACCTCGTGGTCGGGGGGATGACCTGTGCCTCCTGCGTGGCGCGCGTGGAGAAGAAGCTGGGCAAGCTCGACGGGGTCGAGGCCTCCGTAAACCTCGCCACCGAGTCCGCGAAGGTCACGCTGACGCAGCCGGTGTCCAACGAGGAACTGATCAACGCGGTAGCCCGGGCCGGTTATACGGCCACCGTCACCGACCGTACCGAGCTCCGCGCCGACGACGGCGCCCCGGCGCCCGACGCCACTTCCAACACCACCGCCGAAGCCCGCGCCGAGCGGACTCCCGGATCCGGTACGGCGAGCACCTCCGAGTCCGACAACGCCGGGGCACTCCTCCCGAACACCGATACCGCCGCCGACACCGGGCCCGTCGGCACGTCGACTGCCCCGGACTCCGCGACGCCGCCGACACCGACCCCCGTGTTCGGCCAGTCGCAGGCCGACCGCGCCGAGTACCTGCGCACCCGACTGATCGTCAGTCTGGTGCTGTCGATCCCGGTGATGGCACTGTCAATGCTTCCGGTGCTGCAGTTCACCGGCTGGCAGTGGGTGCTGGCGGCGTTGGCCCTGCCGGTGGCGACCTGGGGCGCCTGGCCCTTCCACCAGGCGGCCTTCCGGGCGATCCGCCACGGCGCCTTCACCATGGACACGCTGGTGTCGCTGGGCGTGATCGCCGCGACCGGCTGGAGTCTGTGGGCACTGCTCTTCGGCGGCGCCGGCGAACTGGGCATGCGCATGAGCATGGAGTTCATCCCGCGCGCCCAGGGGCACCAGGTGCACATGTACTTCGAGTCCGCCGCCTGGGTGACCACCTTCCTGCTGGCGGGCCGTTACGCGGAGGCACGCGCCCGCTTCCGCTCCGGCGACGCTCTGCGCGCCCTGCTTCAGCTAGGCGCCACCCAGGCCACCCGGGTCACACTGACCTCCCCCGCCGGTTCCACCGACGCCGTCGACGTGCTCGACGACGACGGCGCCCCCCTACCCGATGCCACCCGCTCCGAGGAGACGGTCGCGATAGACGCCTTGGCCGCCGGAGACCTGTTCGTGGTGCGGCCGGGCGAGAAGATCGCCACCGACGGCGTGGTCATCGAGGGCCGCTCCGCCGTGGACGCGTCCATGCTCACCGGTGAATCCGTGCCGGTGGAGACCGGCCCCGGCGACGCCGTCACCGGCGGCTGCATGAACACCTCCGGCGTGCTGCTGGTGCGGGCGACGGCGGTGGGCGCGGGGACCACGCTGGCGCGCATCGGCGCAATGGTCACCGACGCGCAGGCCGGCAAGGCGCCCGTGCAGCGGCTGGCCGACCGCATCTCCGGGGTGTTCGTGCCCGCGGTGATCGTACTGGCCCTGGCCACGCTGGCGGTGTGGCTGCTGCTGGGGCACCCGGCGCAGCACGCATTCATGGCCGCCGTTGCCGTGCTGGTGATCGCCTGCCCCTGCGCCCTGGGGCTGGCGACGCCGACGGCGCTGCTGGTCGGCTCCGGGCGCGCCGCCCAGCTCGGCGTGGTCATCAAGGGCCCGGAGGTGCTGGAGTCCACGCGCACGCTGGACACGATCGTGCTGGACAAGACCGGCACCGTCACCGAGGGCCGCATGCGCCTGGACGCCGACGGGATCGTCACCTGGGACGCCGCCGAAGTAGAGGGCGGGGTGGAAGCCGCAGCGGAGGATTGCAGCACGCCTCCAGAGCCTGGAGCCGAGACCGCCGGGGCAGAGTCGGCCGGGGCGGGGGAGCCGCTCGAAGGCGTGGCGGGGCTGGCGGGAGCGATCCGAGGCACGAGGATCGCGGATGGTAGCCGAGAGGGGCTTCACCGCCCCGGCCCCGAGAGCAGGCGATTGCGCGCCCTCGCCCTGGCGGGGAGCGTGGAGGCCGCCAGCGAGCATCCGGTGGCCCGGGCGATCACCGAAGCCGCCAAGGAACGGCTCGAGCAGGTACCGGCGGTGCGGGACTTCTCCAACCACGAGGGGCGGGGCGTGTCCGGCACCGTGTCACTGGACGGAACCGCCTACCGGGTCCGGGTGGGCCGCCCCGCCTGGCTGGCGGAGCAGGGCGTGGACCTGCCCACGCAGGCGACCGACGCCGTCGCCGCCGCGCAGGAGTCCGGGGCGACGGCCGTCGTACTCGCCGTGGACGGCGTCGCCCGGGCGGTGCTGTCCGTGCGGGATACGGTGCGCTCCTCCTCCCGGGAGGCGGTTGCCGCACTGCGCGAGCTCGGCGTCCGGCCGATGCTGCTGACCGGTGACAACCGCCGCACCGCCGCCCGGGTGGCTCGGGAGGTCGGTATCGACGCCGCCGACGTGCGCGCCGAGGTGCTGCCGGGCGACAAGCGCGATGTGATCGCCGGTCTGCAAGACGAGGGCCGCGTGGTGGGCATGGTCGGCGATGGCGTCAATGACGCCGCGGCCCTGGCTCAGGCGGGCACGCGCGGGCTGGGCTTCGCCATGGGGTCGGGCACGGACGTGGCCATCGAGGCCGCGGACATCACCCTGGTGCGCACCGACCTGGACGCCGTGGTGACGGCCATCCGCATCAGCCGGGACACGCTGCGAATCATCAAGCAGAACCTGTTCTGGGCCTTCGCCTACAACGTAGCCGCGATCCCCCTGGCCGCGGCGGGAATGCTCAACCCGATGATCGCCGGCGCCGCCATGGCCGCCTCCAGCGTCATCGTGGTCACCAACTCCCTGCGCCTGCGCAGCGCCGGAAAATAGCTGGAGGACATTACCCTGACTACCTCCGGATCATCGGCTGCTGTTGCTGGCTGGTTGCCGGCCGCTGCCCCGGAGGAGCGCAGCCACCACTACGCCCCACCGCCCAATGTGACTCCGACAACGGTCAGCCCCAGCAGCCGACGCGGCACGCGCCGAGGACGGTCCGCTCCAGCATCTCACGTCCAGCGCATCAGCTTGGTGGCTGCCCAAAACAGTGCCGCCCCGACGACGCCAGTGACGCCGAGCCCGATCAGCGCGTCACTCGGCTCGGCCACGCCCGTCAGCGGCCAGCGCAACGCGTCGAGCAGGTAGGTCAGCGGCAGGAAGTTGGCGAGCGTCTGCATCCATCCCGGCAGAATCTTCAGCGGCAGCACCGCACCGGAGGTGAAGCCCATGGGCAGAAGCATGATCATAACCGCCAGGGAGACTGCGGTGACGGTGGGCAGCACCAGGCCGACGAGCATGCCCAGCGAGTAGAAGACTAAAGTCCCCAAGAACACCGGCACCACGGTTAGGATCGCCCATGGCGACAACGTCACGCCGACCGCCGGCAAAAACCCGGTGAGCACGACGAGCACCGCCTGCACGAGAGCGGAGGCGACGGCGACGGCCAGCGCCGAGGCGAGGATTGAGCTCACGGTCATTGGCGCGCTGCGCAGAACACGTCCGACTCCGTTCTCCCGCCACTCGACAATTGTTACGGCACCGGCGAACATGCCAACAAAAGCCACTCCAAAGCCCATGACGTTGGGGCTGATGAGGTCAACGATGTCATGGCCGTCCATCCCTGGTTGGTCACCCATGGTCAAGGCAAGGACAACCAGCAGTGCCGGAGGGAATACATAGGAGAAGAACATGGTGGCCGGATCACGCAGATTGGTGCGCGCCAGGGAAACTGTTAGGGCTTTGAAGGGAGTCATGACTCGTACTCCTTTCCTGTGAGGTCCATAAACGCATCCTCCAGAGTCGGGCCATGCACCTGCGCGCCTGCGGTCGGCACACCCGCAGCACCGAGAGCCGCAAACGCCTCACCCACGTCACGCACGTGAACCACCAACCCGTCCGCACTCACGGTCGCAGCCGTCACCACATCCAGGCCGGTCACCGCCTCCAAATACGGCACCGCCCCGGGCAGCAGCACCGAGGCATCACTACCCACACCGGCAACCAGAGCAGAGGGAGAGGCCGTCGTCACCACCCGGCCACCATCAAGAATGGTGACCACATCGCACAGGCGCTCGACCTCCTCCAGATGGTGAGTCGTATACACCACCGTCGTGCCCTCCTCACGCGCCGACGCCAGCATGGCCACCAGGTCATGACGAGCCGTCGCATCCAGAGCCGCCGTCGGCTCATCCAAGAACAACACCTCCGGCCGATGCACCATCGCCGAGGCCACCGCCAACTTCTGCCGCTCACCACCAGAAGTCCGCTCCACACGCGAGTTGCGCACGTGTCCCAGACCCATGGCCTCAATGAGTTGCTCAGCCCGTGCTTGTGAGGCGCCGAATATCGCGGCGATGGCGGAAAGGTGCTCCCACACCGTGGCACGAGAAAAGAAGGCCGTGGCCTGCGGCTGAATCCCCACCCGCACCAGCAGACGCGGATCACGCGGCAACGGTGCCCGACCCAGCAGCTCCACACTGCCCGCCTGAGCACGGCGCGCACCCTGGATGATCTCCACCAGCGTCGTCTTACCAGCACCATTGGGACCGATCACACCGTGGAACGCCCCCCGCTCCACCACCAGATCCACGTCCCGCAGCACCTGGCGTCCCGCATATGACTGGCACACGCCGAGAACAACCACCGGCTGCACGACAGTCTCCTTTCATGGTCGAGCCTTCGGATAACTCGACCATGACACAGCAGCGGGACCCGGCTGTTCCGGCTTCCCTCCACGACCACTCCTACTTTGGTAGGAGGCTCATGATGTGGGCTAGTCTGTGGGCAGTCTTGAAAGGTCTCCCATGCCGACCCTGCCTCGTCCAGTGCTCGACGCCGCGCCGAGTCGGCTTCGTGCTGCGTGGCACGCCCACCGTGAACTCAGCGTCTTCACGGCCTTCAGCCTGGCCTTCTCCGCGTTGCCGATGCTGTTCCAGAGGTTCACTTTCACCGACGCGGTGGGTTTAGTGGTGCCGTGGGCGCTGCTGTTGATCCCCCGACGCCCCTGGATCGCCACGATCATCCTCGCACTAGGCGCAGCACACGGGCTCGTAGACGCTCAGGGACCCGGATTGGTGATGGCCGGATGGTTCGCCGTGTACGTACTCGTTCGTCGGGGTGGGTATCGGCAGGCTGTTGTCATTGTGGTGGCCATGGTGGCCGGCAACCTCCTAGCCTGGCAGGCGGGAACGAAGATGAATGACCTGTTCATCAGCCAGGTGTTGTGGATTGCCGTCTGTATGGGTATCGCCGCACCTCTGCGGCTTGCTGACGCCAACGTCTCCAGGGCCCGGGCCGCTCACGCCCAAGCCCTGCGCGAGCAGCGCGCCCTCATCGCCCGCGAACTCCACGACACCCTCGCCCGCGCCAACACCCAAATCGTCCTGCGCGCCCAACAAGCACAAGCCCACCTCCACAACCCCAACCACACCGACCAGATCAACACCGCCCTAGACGACATCATCACCACCGGCCACCAATCAGTCCTCGACCTGCGCACCATGCTGCGCCTCCTGAGACAAGACACCAACACCCCACTAGACCCCGCACCCCCCACACCCGACCTAACCACCACCCTCACCCAAGCCCGCCACAACCTCCACCAAGCCGGCCTCCACGCCACCGTCACCCACCAAGGCGACCCCACCCGACTGACCCCCACCCTGACCACCACCCTGACCCGCATCCTGGACGAATGCGTCGCCAACATGATCAAATACGCCGCCCCCGACGCCCAATGCACCATCCAACTCGACATCACCGACACCACCGCCGAACTCCTCGCCATCAACCCCCTAGCCGACACCCGACACACAACCCCCGCCACCTCATCCAAACTCGGCATCCTCGGCATCCAAGAACGCACCCACGCCCTCGGAGGAACCACCACCACCAAACACACCAACCACCAATGGATCATCCACACCACCCTCCCCCTCACACCCAACAACGCGGTTCAGGAACATGCGCCAGACGCTCCCGGAAACAGGCGTCGGCGGGGTCGTACGTGGGACTGGTTGCACGCCCATTGGGGCCTGAGTCTGCTGACCGCCGCCAGTGTTGTTATCGCCGCGGTCGACACGGTCGACGGCGGTATACGGTTCACCACCATAGTGGGTTTGGTGGTGCCGTGGGCGCTGCTGTTGATCCCCCGACGCCCCTGGACCGCCACCCTGATCCTGGCACTAGGGGCTGTACATGTGACAGCCAGCAACCAGTTCACCGGGACCGTTATAGCCGCGACTGCGGCAATCTGCGTCTTTGTTCGTCGGGGTGGCTATTGGCAGGCTGTTGTCATTGTGGTGGCCATGGTGGCCGGCAACCTCCTAGCCTGGCACGCAGGTCACGACATGTTCTATTCTCTACTGAGCCAACTGCTGTTGATCATCTTTTGTTTGGGGATCGCCTCTGCTCTGCGGCTTGCTGACGCCAACGTCTCCCGGGCCCGGGCCGCTCACGCCCAAGCCCTGCGCGAGCAGCGCGCCCTCATCGCCCGCGAACTCCACGACACCCTCGCCCGCGCCAACACCCAAATCGTCCTGCGCGCCCAACAAGCACAAGCCCACCTCCACAACCCCAACCACACCGACCAGATCAACACCGCCCTAGACGACATCATCACCACCGGCCACCAATCAGTCCTCGACCTGCGCACCATGCTGCGCCTCCTGAGACAAGACACCAACACCCCACTAGACCCCGCACCCCCCACACCCGACCTAACCACCACCCTCACCC
>NZ_FQTT01000015.1:0-222557 GCF_900098745.1 Actinomyces glycerinitolerans | reverse complement strand
GGGCCCGGGCCGCTCACGCCCAAGCCCTGCGCGAGCAGCGCGCCCTCATCGCCCGCGAACTCCACGACACCCTCGCCCGCGCCAACACCCAAATCGTCCTGCGCGCCCAACAAGCACAAGCCCACCTCCACAACCCCAACCACACCGACCAGATCAACACCGCCCTAGACGACATCATCACCACCGGCCACCAATCAGTCCTCGACCTGCGCACCATGCTGCGCCTCCTGAGACAAGACACCAACACCCCACTAGACCCCGCACCCCCCACACCCGACCTAACCACCACCCTCACCCTCACACCGACCAACGAAAAGGGCAAACCGTGAGCCAAAACACCCAGCCCAGTCCGATCCGCGTTGTCATCGTGGATGACGACGCCATCGTGCTCGACTCGCTATCCATGCTCCTCGGTCGGGAAAACGGTATCGAAATAGTGGCCACCGCCACCAACGGCGCCGAGGCGGTTGATCTTGTCCACGACCACATGGTGGACGTCGTACTCATGGACATCCAGATGCCGGTTCTGGATGGCATTGGAGCAACCTCGCGGATCCTCGCCACCGGCGGTCATACCCGGGTACTCCTATTGACCACCTTCGATGACGATACCTTCCTCGATGGCGGAATCGCCGCCGGCGCTTCGGGCTTCCTTCTCAAGACCACGCCTGCCGCCGAGATCGCGGCGGCGATTCGGACCGTCCACGGGGGCGGTAAGGTCCTCTCGCCCGGACCCACCAGCCGCGTCTTGGACCGCTACGTGCGTGGCCAGCGCCCCAGTACCGGTTCCACCGCGGAACTCGATCTATCGGGGCGAGAGCGGGAAGTGCTTCGGCTTCTGTGTCAGGCACGCACCAACCGCCAGATTGCACGCCAGATGAACGTTGCGGAGACCACCGTCAAAACTCACGTTTCCTCGCTTATGCGCAAGATGGGGGTGGGTAGCCGACTGGAGATCGTCACCGAGGCGTACAAGCGGGGCATCGGCGGCTAGTCGTCCCTCCTCGTTACGTCTCGTCGGGTTCTCTCGAAAGGCGGAATCGAGTGGGGACTCAATGATGAACAGACCACGCAGCTGTGTGGAACAAGATGCGGCTACCCCACCGGATCCACAACCGATAGGAAGTCACCGCACATACGTTCCCTTCGCACCCCTCTGCCATCGCCATGTCCGTATCGCTCCCGGGGCTGGCAAGTCCCGCCACAGCAGCACCTGCCGAACCCCCATCTCCCATCCGTGTCACCGCCTCACCGAGCGAGTCATCACTGCCCATTTCGCCTGCATCATTCACATACCCGAAGTGGGGATGCCGCATCGTTTCATATCGCAACTGACCGGTCCTTTTAATTTTGGATAGTTTGGGGCCTGGGAACGGTTTCCATTCCCAGGCCCGGTGCTCTTGCCTCGAACCCCTCTACCTAAGCGCGTTGTACCGCTGCTGGTTGTCAGGCCAGCAGCGATCAAGAACCTGGATCCCTTCCGCATGGGCGCGGGGGGCGGTCTCGCCGCCTGCTGCTGGAGCCAGCCGTGCGGACAGAGGGGTGGCCCTGGCCGGTGAGGCTGTCGCCGGCCAGGGCCACCCTGAAAGGGTGCGCGGATGGTGCTCCGTCCAGGTCAGTTCCCGACGACTCCTGGGCGCCGTCGCTCGACGACGACAGCCGTGGTGACGAGGACGGCAGCAAGCGCGATGAGCCACATGACGGCCGAGGGGGTGCTCAGGGTCTCGTCGGCGAAGGAGCTGGGACTGACGAGGTTGTCAACCAGAGCGCTGATGGTGTGCCTGCCGACTACTCGCTCCAAGACCGGGCTGCTGCTCTGGAGGAGGGGCTCAGCCAGCAGGAGCCAGCCGGCCACGCCCGCCAGGGCGGGGATCGGCCGGCGGATGAGGACGGCGGCTCCGATGACGCTGAGCTGGGCGAGGACGGCGCCCAGCGGGGCGGCGACCAACATCCGGGTAAGACCGGCAGTGGCCAGGACGGCGCTGACGCTGGTGGCAGTGCTCAGGACCGCAAGACCCGCGGCGATGGACACCAGGGTGACCACCGCCGCCTGGAGGCCGGCGTGGACCGCGCAGGCGGTGATGACGGCGCTTCGACGCGGAAGAGCCGTGTAGACCAGGGCCAGCTCGCGGGTTTGGATGAGACGCAGGTAGGTCCACGAGCCGGTCAGGACGGTCAACGGCAGGCAGAGCATGCCCCACCCGCTGCTGACGGCCACGAACGCGGACTCGGCGTCACTGAGGGCACCGGAGGAGGTCAGGGAGATCTCGAAGATGACCACCACGCCGGCAGTGATGGCGGCGTTCGCGACGGCGGTGAACAGGGTCAGGAGCAGCGTGCGCCGCAACGCTCCGTGGGCGCTCATACTGGCCCAAAGCCAGGCCAGGACATCAGCCAACACACCCCTGCGGGACCTGGCCCCGGTAGTGGGGGCAGGCGCTCCCACCAGGTGAGGGCGAGCGGCGTCGCCGTCGGCCGCCTGACGCGTCGGGGTTGCTGCGGCCGTGGCGGTATGCGCGGAGGCGGTCGTCGTCGGGGTGGCGCTCATGACGGGTGCGGCCTCGGCGGTCAGAGCGACGGTGTGCAGGCCCCAGGGCCGTCCGGCCGGGTCGGCGGTACGCATGAGGAGGAAGGCGGCGGCCGCACAGGTGAGGGCGGCCAGGCCCGCCAGCGGCAGGAAGCCCCAGGTGTCAAAGGCAGGCAGGCCCATCTCGCCCCAGCCGCCGTACAACCACATGACAGCGGCGGAATACGGGGCCAGGGCCGCTCCGACGGACGGAGGCACGAGGTTGCCCACGACGGTGAAGAGGAGCTTCTCGATCACCTGGCTCCAGAGGACCAGTCCCGTCGCCACCCACGGCAGTGACCTCAAGTTGGCCAGGACGGCCACGCCAAAACCGAAGCACACTGCCAGCGGCGGCAGCACCAGCAAGCGAGCGGCCATCGGGGCGGCGGCGGCCAGGGCGGTGGCGGCGTCGGGCCAGCCTCCCAGCGGCATGAAGGCCGCGATGAGGACCAGGGACCCCAGGGCGCTGACCTGGGCGGCGACAAGGGAGGAGACGAGCTTGGCGGCCAGGATCGCGCGCGGACGCGGACGGACCAGGACGACACTGGCCAGCATGCCATCACGCGCGTCACCGGCCAAGACCAGGACGGGCAGGGTGAACCACGCCAGGCGGCAGACGAGCTCGTTGAAGCTCAGTGCCGTGCTCACATAGGAGCCGGCGGAGGAGGAGTACGCCAGGGCGAGGTAGATGTCCAGGAGAGCGCAAGCGACCAGTGCCCCGGCCAGCAGCAGAGCGGGCCACCGATAGACGTAGAGCTTGTAGAGCTCGCTGATGAGCAGTCGCATCGCTATCACCGCTCCTTGGGGGCGAGGTGCTTGAAGAAGGCGTCTTCCAGGCTGCCTTCCGCCTCGAAGTCGCTCAGGCTGCCACTGCCGGTGACGCGTCCGTTGGAGATCATGACGACGCGGTCGGCTACGGCGGAGACCTCGGTCAGGATGTGGGAGGACAACAGGATGCCCCGGCCCTGGTCTCGTAGCTGTCGTAGCAGGTCACGGAACCAGCGGATGCCCTCGGGGTCCAGTCCGTTGAGCGGCTCGTCCAGAACGAGGTAGCGCGGGTCGCCCAGCAGCGCTCCGGCCAGGCCCAGGCGCTGGCGCATGCCCAGGGACAGGCGCGAGACACGTCGTTTGGCGGCGTAGGCCAGGTCGACCTGCTCTAGCAGCAGGGGGATGCGGGAGCGGTCCAGGCCCCCGGCGATGGCCAGCCAGTTCAGGTACTGCGTCACCGTCTGGCCCCCAGCGATCCACTGGGCGTCGAGGATGGAGCCGATGGTGCGCATCGGCTGAGCCATCCTCGCGTAAGGGGTCCCCTCAATAAGAGCCGTGCCCCGAGCCGGGCGCTCCAGGCCCAGCAGGATGCGCAACGTGGTGGACTTTCCCGCGCCGTTGGGCCCCAGGAAACCGACGATCTCGCCGGTGGAGACCTCGAAGGACACGTCGCGCAGCTCGAAGCCCGAATAGGCCTGGCACACGCCAGTCAGGACAATGGACATGGTGATACTCCCATGGTTGAGAACGGTTTGGAGTGCTGGGTGTTTTTTGGACAGTCAGTTGTTGCGTGTTTGTCAGGCCGCTTTCGGGGTGACGGCCGACATTGGGCTTACGGGTCATCCCAGATGTATTCCTCCTCGGTGATCTCGTCGAGGAGGTCGCTCCTGGCGGCGGCGGTGGAGGTGAACCTGGCGTCCATTCGGGTGTTGCTTATCGGGTGTGAGTGGTGCGGATGCTGTGAGCTCCGTACCCGTCGTAGTTGCTGACAGGGATAAGTGTGCTGACCGGCCGTGGTGCTGCCATCGTCAGAACGGCCGAGACTTATGAGACTTAAGGAGGAGATACTCCAGGGCCGACCACCGTCTGGCTGGAATGCTGAGCCCGACCCCGTTCCACCGCACGGTGACAGCGCTGAAGGGGCGTGATGCGGACGGCGCGTCCCGTGCGGATGATCCTCGTCGGTCGGTCAGGGTCACAGGAACTTGGGCAGGAGCGCACAGGGATGGCCCCGGATCTTTGGGCTGGGGGGCGGTTTATGGACTTAGGGGATGGTTCTGGGGCTTGGGAATGGCCATTCCCAAGCCCCAAAACACCGTGGCACGCCAGGCATTGGCCACCACGGGCGCACGCCGCACGCCCGCTACAGAAAGTGCTGCTCTAGCCCTGAGGCCCTCTGCCTACGCGCATCGTGCCGCCGCAAAGGTGGGTGTCGACGAGTTCGATGGTCTCGACCTCCAGGACAAACACCTTCTTCTCCCAGTAGGCAATGCACGCTACTTGGGGCCGAGGGGAGCCTGCTCCTCATCCGTGCACGGCGTAAGCCGGGGCTCCTGTGCGCCCACGGCGCCCAGGACGCACATATTGTGCTCGTCGAGGATCGCGGTCACGCGCCTCATAATCGTGCTCACCTCCAAGGATGAGTCGGTATTCCATTCCATAGCGTCATCCCCTCCCATCGGAATCCATCCATTCAACAGATGACCCACTCAGTTCTTCGCGGCCTCCCAGTGGAAGGTCTTCACTGCCAGGGGGACGGCCACAATCGCCACACCGATGAGAACCGCGAAGTCCAGCGTCGTCTCGTACCTCTGCACGCCTCCGGTGACCCAGAACAACAGGTCCCCGAAGTAGGAGGTGGGGAGGAAGTCGAGGACGCGCTTGGCGGAGTCGGACAGCAGCTCCAGAGGGAGCACCACTCCCGAAGTGAACATGAAGAACAAGCCGGTGAATGTGGCGATATTTGTGGCGGCCTGCCCCGAGCCGACGATCGAACCGATGAAGTAGCCCAGGGCTAGGAACAGCACGGAGGAGGGCAGGGCGATGACAAACGCACGCCATACGGCGACGGTCTCGCTGATGCCGAGGAGGACGCCCAGAACTCCGACCAGAACACTGAGCGCGATCGCAAGGAGCACTCTAACGGCCAGGTGGGTCAGGATGAATTGTCCCCGCGACACCGGGGTGGTGCCCAGAATACGCAGGGTGCCGTACTGCCGGTACTCGGCGATCGGGCCGGCGGTCAGGGTCATGCACGTCCCGGTGAGAAGCATGCACAGCGCGATGGGTACCACAAGCGCTGAGAAGTCGGGTCCCGGTCCTCCCATAGTCGAGTGGAGGATCTTGTCCATGCCCAGGAACACTCCGGCCATGAAGAACGGAAGGAGGATAGCGACGCCGAAGTTCGTCCGATTGCGGGACATCTCCCGCCAGTGGGTGATGGTAAGGGGACGGGCACTGCGGAGCGCACCGCCGTCGGTCGTGGTGCTCATGGTCAGTCTTCCTCGGGTGTCGTAGTAGCGGTGAGTTCGGTGCCGGTGGCGGCCAGGTAGGCGTCGCCCAGCGTGGGCTGATGGATGCCGAGGTCGTAGCATCCGGGGGTCTGGGACAGGAGGACGAGCGCCTCATCGGTTCGCGCCGTCTTGAGAGCGGCGAAGCGGTCCGGGTTGACCGTGAGGTCCCCGAGGGACCGCAGCCGGGAGGCGTTCTCCTCTGACAGGTCCCCTGACAGGCGGAAGACGACTGCCGGTCCTCCGGCGAAGGAGGCGATCAGCTCCTCAGGGGTCCCGGAGCTGACGCACCTGCCGCGGTCCACAATGAACACGGAGTCCGCCAATGCGGTGGCCTCCTCCATGGAGTGTGTGGACAGGACGATCGTCGTGCCGCGGTCCCTCCAGCCGCCGAGGACCGACCACAGTCGTTCCCGTGCCCGCGGGTCCAAGCCGGTGGAGGGCTCGTCAAGAATGAGCAGTTCGGGGTCGGAGACCATCGCCAGGGCGACGTTGAGACGTTGGAGCGTGCCCCCCGATAGCTTGGTCACCTGGCGCTCGACGTACTTCGCCAGCTCGAGGGAGTCGAGGATCTCGTCGGCGGGCCGGGGATGGTCGTAGAAGGAGGACCACAGGTCCAGCAGTTCGCCGACGCGCAGGTATTGGAAGACCTTGGCCTCCTGCGGCTGGATGGCGACGCGGCGACTGAGTTCGTCCCGTGCCTTGCGCGGGTCGAGACCCAGGGTGCGCACGGTGCCCGAGTCGGGGGTGCGCAGGCCGACCGTCATCTCCAGGGAGGTGCTCTTCCCGGCGCCGTTGGGACCCAAGAAGGCGTGGATCTTGTGCTGCTCGGCGGTCAGCGTCATACCCGCGAGGGCGTCTATGGTTCCCCCGGGGGTGTTGTAGATCTTGCGAACATCCCGCAGCTCAAGCGCAGGGCTCTGGGCGGTCATGGTGGGTGTCTCCTTAGGTGGTGGGCGATGTTTCACATGGGCCTGAGATTTCGATCATGGCCACTCCTGTGTGACTAGGACGGAGCCGAACGCGGCACCATCCTCAGGTGTTATCGATGACAGGAAGAAGCATCGCGAACGAGCGGGACACCACGGCACCTACTATTTGGTCGTATCGCCTCCTCCTTTCCGAGGACTTCTTGCTCACAATCATGTACGGAGGGAGGAGTGCCGCCATGCAGGCGGCGGCTGAGTGCGCCACAACCGACCACACCGACCTCTGATTGATCCTGTTCGCTTAGTTCGCTATCGTTCACTTTAGGACAGGATCGTTCAGCAGGTGTCCTGCCCGCAACCGTCACCAGGCAGGAGCGACAACGATGTCTCGAACTCTCACCATCGCCATGAACGGCATCACCGGCCGCATGGGATACCGGCAGCATCTGGTCCGGTCGATCCTGCCGATTCGTGCCGATGGGGGACTGCTCCTCGAAGACGGTTCCCGCCTGCAGGTGGAACCGATTCTCGTCGGTCGCAATGCGAACAAGCTCAAGGAGATCGCCGCCCGTCACGGCCTCAGCCGCTGGACCACCGATCAGGACGCGATCATCTCCGACTCGGACGTCGACATCTACTTCGACGCCCAGACCACTTCGCGCCGTTATGCCGCTCTGACCGCCGCAATCGAGGCGGGCAAGCACATCTACACCGAGAAGCCAACCGCCGAGACCCTTGAGCAGGCGGTCGACCTCGCCCACCGCGCCGCCGACACCGGTCTCACCATTGGCGTGGTACACGACAAGCTCTACCTGCCCGGCCTGATCAAGCTGCGGCGCCTGGTGGATGAGGGATTCTTCGGCCGCATCCTGTCTCTGCGCGGAGAATTCGGCTACTGGGTGTTCGAGGGCGACGTCCGTCCCAGTCAGCGTCCCTCCTGGAACTACCGCAAGCAGGACGGCGGCGGAATGATGGTGGACATGTTCTGCCACTGGAACTACGTCCTGGAGGGCATCCTCGGCTCCGTTAAAAGCGTCTACTCCCAGGCGGCGACTCACATCCCCACCCGCTGGGACGAGAACAGCCAGGCATATCCGGCCACCGCCGACGACGCCGCCTACGCGATCTTCGAGGTCGAGGCACCTACCGGCGAGACCGTGATCGCCCAGCTCAACTCCTCCTGGGCCGTGCGCGTGCACCGTCGGGAGCTGGTGGAGTTCCAGGTGGATGGAACCCACGGCTCGGCCGTCGCCGGGCTGTTCCACTGCGAGTCCCAGCAGCGGGCCAACACGCCGCGCGCGAGCTGGGATCCCGACGTCCCCACCGACATCGACTTCCTGAGCCAGTGGGCCGAGGTTCCCGACGACGGCGCTCCGGCGAACGGATTCCGCGCCCAATGGGAGGAGTTCCTGCGGGACGTCGCCGCCGGCAGGCCGCACCGCTACGGGCTCGCCTCGGCGGCACGCGGAGTACAGCTGGCGGCCCTGGGGCAGGAGTCGACCGACACCGGCCGCAAGCTATCGGTCCCGCAGCTCGTCTTCTGAATCGGCCGCCCGGACGCCCCGGCTGCATGGCGACGCCCTGCTGGCGCGCCGCCCCATCGCCGCCGTGTCGGCCTCCGCCGCTGCGGACCGTCGGCCGATCAGCGCACCCCGCCGTCCTCGCGGAAGTCGCGCCAGACGTTCTCGAAGAAATCGCCGCCCGTGTCCGGAAGCGGACGGCGCGGACGCCAGTTGGTTTCCACCGCCGGGACGCCGTCGGCACCGCAGCGCAGCGCGACCTCCTGCACCTGCGCGTCCAGCGCCCCGTCGTCGGGCATGAAGCGCATCGAATCCGGCAGTCCCTCCTCCGGCAGCAGGCCGGCGGCATCGGTGTAGAGCACCGAGCCGCGCGAGTGCCCACCGCGCCGCAAGTAGTCCGCCATGGCCGAGAGGTAGACGAACTGGCTGGTCAGAATGTCCCGCAGCAGGAAAAGCCGCTCCACGCTGCGGCGGGAGGCCGTATCCACCACCGTCCGGTCGGAGAGGCCGACCAGCATCTCGCGCACTTGTCCCAGGGCCCCGCTCACACCCTGTGCCGAGCGGACCAGACCGGCATGTTCGCTCATGAGCACCTGGGCGCGCGTGAGCAGCTCACCGGTGTTGTCGGGCGCTCCGGCCGCCACCCGCGCCCCGGCGTCGGCCAGCAGCCCGCGCGCATGCTCCACGGCCGGGGCTGAAATCGCAGCGAAGGCCGTCATATCCAAGGGCTCACCTCGACGGCGGGCGGCGATCCACTGGGCGGCGCGCGTGGCTCCTACCTGGGTGGAGTTCAGTGCCGCCCCGCCGGGTCGGTACACGCCGTGCGCGCCAGCCGCCTCGCCGACGGGGAAGAATCCGTCCAGCACCGTCGACTGCCACCAGCAGTCGACGGCGAGGCCGCCGTTGTTGTGCTGCACGCACACGTCGATCTCCAGGCGATCCCGCGCCAAATCGATGGCCGGATTCTTCTCCCGGTACAGCTCGTAGGCGGGGCGGTTCATGGCGATCAGCCGCTGGACCGGGGTGCCGAACAGGGCGCCCGCACTACCCAGGTATTCGCGCGCCTCCGGATCCAGCGCATCGGGGTCGAGCCGGAGGCCGCCGGGATTGCGGGTGAAATCGAGGAATACGCGGCGTCCCCGCTCCGCGGTCTCGCGGTACACAAGCAGATCGATGAGCGAGGAACCACCGCGGGCCTTGCGGATGTCGAAGGGCCACTGGTAGCCCTTGAGGAAGGTCAGTGACAACAGACGGCCGTAGTCGGGGATCGCCTCGGGGAGGAACTCGCGCGCATCACCGCCGTCGAGGTCGGTCGATATGAATGTGGGCAGTACCTGCATGTAGCTGCCGGAGACGTTCCAACGCGGCGCGATCGAGGCCAGGCCGTACTGCCACTCGGTGAGGTTCCTGCCGGCGGCACCGGAGCGGAAGGCGGCACCCGCAGCACCCCACTGTCCGTGCGGAAAGACGCTGCGCGCGTACATGCCGGCCGGGCCACCGGTGGCATAGACGATTGAGCGGGCGCGCACCAGCAGGAAGCGGGAGGCGCCCGCGGATGCCTCCGCCTGCGTGACTCGGCGGCGCAGGCACAGCAGTCCGACCGCCTGGCCGTCCGAGACGAGCACGTCGATCACGCGCAGATTCTCGACGACGCGCGTACCGTCGCGACCGACCTTGGCCTCCAGACGCTCGACCATGGTCCGCGAGGTGTACGGGCCCACACTGGTGGCGCGCTGGCGCGGGTCGTGGTCGGTCTTGTAGCCGACGAACTCGCCGTAGCGGTTGCGCGGGAACGCGACGCCCAGATCGACCAGGTGCAAAAAAGCCTGGGAGGAGAGGGCGGCCTCCACCAGCGCATGGTCGCCGTCCATGGCGCCGCCGTCGAAGAGGGTCTGCGCCATCTCGGCAACCGAGTCACCGGCCCCGCCGCCCAAGGTGAGCTTGTAGTAGGTCTGCTTGTCGGAGCCGGCATTGCGGGAGGAGCCGGTGACGATCCGATCAGAGATGATCAGCACGTCCTCCTGCCCGTACTGCACCAGCCGGTCCGCGGCGCAGTAACCGGCGGCCCCGGTGCCGACGACGACCGTATTCGCGGACAGGACGGGCACGTCGACGCCGTCGATGCGGATGGATGATTGAACGGGCATGGTCGCTTCCTAATTGACAACTCACAAGCGCGGGATGTGCATGCCGCCATCGACGTGGATGACGTCGCCGGTGGAATATGGGGCGCTGCCGGATGCGAGCATGGCGACGGTGCGGCCGACGTCGTCGGGACGGCCCCAGCGGGGCATTGGCGCGATACCCGCGGCGAAGAGGGCGTCATAGCGGTCTTTGACGCCGGCGGTCATGTCGGTGGCGATCACGCCGGGACGCACCTCGTAAACAACGATGCCCTCACCGGCGAGACGGGCCGCATACAGAAGGGTGGCCATGTGGACGCCGGCCTTGGATACGCAGTATTCGCCGCGGTTGGTCGAAACCGTATCCGCCGAGATGGACGAGACATTGATGATGGTGGCGGCCGGGCGATCCAGCGCGGGCAGTCCATTGGACAGGTCGATGCCGGCAGACGAGAGGTCTCGGTCGCGCTGTGCGATCATCTCGCGGGCTACCACCTGGGTGAGGAAGTACGGTCCGCGCAGGTTGACGCCCAGGACGCGGTCGAAGGAGGCGGGATCGGCCTGGAGCAGGTCTGCACGCACCTTCGGGGCCACGCCCGCGTTGTTGACCAGCAAGTCGATGCGGCCGAAGGCCTCGAGCGTGGCGGCGAGGTAGCGAGGACCGACGTCGAGGTCGTCGATGCTGCCACGGGTGTAGGCGACTTGACCGGAGCCGTCCGGAAGCGAACGCAACTCCTGCAGAGTTTCGGCGGGCTCCGGGCGTGTGGCCAGAAGCGAGACCGCATAGCCGTGGCGCAGCAGCTCCTCGGTAATGCCTCGACCGATGCCGCGGTTGCCGCCGGTCACCATGGCGACGGGGGTCTGGGGCCGGGGGTAGGCGACGGCATCCTGCATGGGATCTCCTGTGATCGTGCGGATCTTATGAACGCGCAGGCGGTGTAGACCGGTTCCGAGGCACGTTTGGACCTGAGTCCGGAGCAGCCGCCCATATGTTCTAAGAGTTACTATACTGATCGTTAACGATCCTTCCAAGGGGAGATGAGGTTATCGACGTGGCAACTTCAAACAACTTCGATCTTTCCCGGTGCTCCCTCAACACCGCCACCATCAAGCACGCAACCCTCGAGGAGGCTGCGATGGCCGCAGCGGCGGCGGGTTACGGAGCCGTCGGGCTATGGCGGGATCGGGTGCAGGAGGTCGGTGCCGAGAAGGCGGGCCGCATTGTGCGTGCGGCCGGGCTTGAAGTCTCCTCGTTGTGCCGCGGAGGCTTCTTCACCGCGCTCGACGCCGGGCGTGCACGGGTCGCCGTCGACGACAACCGCCGTGCCGTCGATGAGGCCGCCGCGGTTGGCGCCGGGGAGCTCATCCTGGTGGTCGGTGGACTGCCCGCCAACCCGGAGCCGGGCATGGGTGCCTCCCCCGACGCCGGGCGGCCGGAGCGTGATCTCGGCGCCGCTCGGGAGCGCGTCAGCCTGCGCCTCGCCGAGCTCGTCCCCTATGCCCGGGAGGGCGGCGTGCGCCTGGTGTTGGAACCAATGCATCCGCTCTTCTGCGCCGATCGCGGTGTCGTCTCCACGCTCGGGCAGGCGCTGGACATTGCGGCCCCCTTCGCCGCCACGGAGGTGGGCGTGGTCGTGGACACCTACCATGTGTGGTGGGATCCGCAACTCGCCGCGTCGATCGCGCGCGCAGGCGCCGAGGGCCGGCTGGCCGCGTTCCAGGTGTGCGACTGGGTGCTCCCCCTGAAACAGGACACCCTCAACTCCCGGGGCTATGTGGGCGACGGCTACATCGACTTCGCGACCATCACCGGCTGGGTCCGCGACGCCGGCTACACCGGCGCGGTCGAGACGGAGATCTTCAATACCGACATTTGGGCACGTCCCTTCACCGAGGTAGTCGAACACGTAGCCGCCGACTATGCGAAGTACGTGCTGCCGTACCTCGATTGAAGCGGACCCGTATGATCAGCCGCCCACAAACCACGCCATCAAACCGGAATCGTCTGTTCCACGCCCGTTGTGCGATCACTCCTCAAGCAGCCAGCTGATCTCGCGACACATGAGCTCGCGACGATCCGGGTTCAGCATGGATCGCAAGTCATGACCAAGCGAGTCGTAGACGACGCGCATGCCACCCACCGTGTTCACCCATGCGGCCGGTTGGTCTGCCCCGGCCTCGTGCTGCGTTAATATCACTGTTGAGTCGGGCTCCACGTCAAGCAGCGTATAACGCTCATCGTGGACGTGAAGCTCACCAAGCCCGTCAACGATTGGGTGAGAACCCGCCACCGGCGACCAGACACCCTCCGAGTTCTCCGGGTGGTAGGTAGTGCCGCGGATCCACCGTCCGCCGACGACGTAGCGCCAGCGTGGGTTATCCAGAAATGCATTGATACCCTGGTGATGGACGAAGAGCGGACCGCCCGAGCTCGCGTAGGCATTCATGGCCGCATGTACCGGGGCCCATGACTCGTCATCACCATCGAAGTCCGGATCTATCCGACCGGTGCCGCCGTTGACGACCAACAAATCGAAGGCGTCCAGGTCGGAGAACGAATCGCGAAACGTCGACCGAACCTCTGTACGCAAACCCAACTCACCCAACAACACAGCGATCTCATGGCTCATCGCCGCATGATCGTGCCAGGGGTCTTCGTAGCGACCGCGCCCTGCGAGAACGAGCGCCCTGCGCCCACGCAGCACACTTCCGGCCGACGTGTTCCGCACCATGATCTGTTCAAGCTCCTCCGGTGGCGTCCAGCGCCACCCATTCTAGTACGATCGAATTTAAACACAAGCGTACTTAATGGCTCAGAGGCGTCCGTTTCCGGACTATGCTTTAAACAGTGGTCGCCTACCAGCAGCTACGGACTTGAGTACTTCAACACCGCCGGAGGGTTCCCCGTGACAACGCCCAACATCGTGTTATCCGTCGTGGATGAGCACCGCACCAACTTCTTCAATCCGGAGGCCATCGCACGCCTACATTCGCTCGGTAGCCTGAACCTCGATCCCGATCCACGGAATCATGCCACGCCGGAGTCACGTACCACGCTCGCCGACGCAGAAGTTCTCATCACCGGTTGGGAGACCGGAAGGCTAGACGAGCTGCTGCACACCATGCCGGCGCTGAAGCTGCTGGTCCACTCAGGCGGGTCCGTGCGTGACGTCGTCGGGCCGCAACTTTTCGAGCGCGGCGTACGTATGTCGTCGCAGACTCAGCTGAACGCCGAACCGGTCGCAGAGTACACGCTCGCCATGATCATATTGGCGGCCAAGGACATCTTTGCCAGTCGCCGAGCTTATTTGGAGCTTCGGGACAAGCCGGAGGACTTTTGGGACGCGTTCCCCACCATCGGCCTGTATGGCTCCACTGTCGGACTCATTGGCCTATCCCGCATCTCACGGCTTGTTATCAAGTACCTTCGCCCGTTCCACTGCACCATCAAAGTCCAGTCCGGCCACCTGAGTCCCGCCGAAGCCGCATCTCTCGGAGTTGAATGCACAAGTCTGGATGACCTACTGCGAACCAGCGACGTCATCTCGCTTCACTCCGCCTCGACGCCGCGCACCTACCACATGCTCGGAGCCGAACAGTTCGCGACGATCAAGGACGGGGCCACGTTCATCAACACGGCACGCGGCGCCATCTGCGACCAGGAGGCACTAATTACGGAACTCCAGAAGGACCGCATCCGCGCCATAATCGACGTAACCGATCCAGAGGTGAACGCCCCGGACTCACCGCTGTGGACACTACCGAACGTATTTCTCACACCGCATGCCGCGGGGTCCATGGGCAGGGAACTGTACAGGCTCGGTGATGGTGCCGTCGATGACGTCGCCAACTACCTCAATGGAGCTCCTATAGCCGGCGAATTCACCGCCGCGCAGTACTCCACCAGAGCCTGAGTACAACCGTCACACGCCAGCGTCTGTATCAACGGCCGTAGCAAAGACGGCCGACCGCTGGCGAGCGCACTGCGTCGGCTGCCTCAGGGGTGATCGACGGCAAAACCATCCAGCGGGCATTCGCCCACAGCAGGTGGAGCAGAAATCCGTTACCCACCGCCGCCATCAGGAACGGCTGTGCAACCAATCCGAAGAAGATGCCCAGCATCACCAGCAAGTTCAACAGCGAAAAGTACCAACGCCTTACGACGAGCGTCAGCGCAAGACGCAGCACGGCCGCAGTACGCACACCGGGGCGCTCCGTGACGACCACAATCGCGACGGGCCATGCCAAAAGAACCAGCAAAACCGTCGTGGCGAGCGCCGGCGCGACGTATGCACCCGCCCCAGTGCCCGCCAGCCAAACAATGTCGACGCAAAGAACCAGCGCGGCACCGGCAAATGGCGCCGCCGCCAGCAGGGCCCGCCACCACAGCCCGCGTAACGCCCGCACGCATGGCCTTACCATCGCGTAGTCCTCGTCAAGACGCCAGTAAGAGTCCGCCGCGGAGTCCATCGCTGAACCTGCAGGTGCCTGACGACGCAGTAGCGAACGCCCGAACGCGGGAGAATCTCGGAACGCCGCAAACGCGACCGCCAGACCAGGCGACGTCAGCCATAGAACGGCTATAAGAGTCGGAAAACTACGCCACGGAGCGACCACTCCCAGGCACAGTGCGATCAGCGGCGCCATCAGCACCACTAGGACCACATTCAGCCGCAGCGTGCCGAATAGGAAGTCCCCGATGTCGCGCCACACGTTCGTCGACTCCTCCCCGGAGCCAAGACGCGCCCGCATGCTCATCCCTTCATGCCCGTCGTCGCTATGCCTTGCACAAAGTACCGCTGACCGAACACGAACACGATGGCAATCGGCAGAACCGAGAGCACCGAGCCTGTCATGATGGCCGCGTAATCCGCGTTGTACTGACCGATGAACGTCTTCAGCCCCAGCTGGATCGTCCACAAGTCTGGACTGCGCAAGTAGATCAGCGGGCCCATATAGTCGTTCCACGTGTTGGTGAAGGTGATGATCGCGAGTGAGGCAATCGAAGGTACGGACAGCGGCAGCATTATCTTGTAATAGATCTTGTATTCACTCAGGCCGTCGATGCGAGCCGCTTCGCTCAACTCCTCCGGAATGGAGTCGTAGAACTGCTTCATGAGGAACACGCCGAAGGCCCCGAACGCCTGCAGCAGAATGATGGACAGCCTCGTGTCACTCAATCCTACAGAGGACAGCATCTTGAACTGCGGGATCATGTACGCTTGCCAGGGTACCGAAATGGTTCCGATGTACACGATGAATAGGAAGTCCCTCCCGGGGAACCGTATTCGGGAGAATCCGTATGCAGCGAAGGAGCCCGTGAACACCTGAAGGAACGTGACAACGACCGCGAGCAATACCGTGTTTCCCAACCAGGTTGTCATATCCGACTTCGCCCAGATATCGACATAGTTGTGCCACTGCCATTCTTCCGGGAACCAGGTGATCGGGCTTGTGAAGATCTCGTTGTTCTTCTTGAAGGAGGACAACAGCATCCACACGAAGGGCAGTAGCACGAAGGCCGACAATGCAAGCAGGAAAACGTATTGAATACATCTTCCCGCGAAGTGCCTCGCCGAACGTTGAGAACTGCGCGACTTCGCCCTGACCGGAGGGGCTCCGCGTTCCGGTACTCCTGCGCGAACCGTCTGCTCGGTTGACATGACTCAGGCCTCCTGCCGACGGTTGTGAACGAACTGTATTACTGTAACCAGCAGACAGATGAGGAACAGCACGAGCGAAATTGCGGACGCGTACCCGAAGTCGTTGCGTTCGAAGCCCATCCGGTAGATGTATTGCGAAAGGACCAGCGTACTAGTCCCAGGCCCACCGTTCGTCATCACAAGAATCAGGTCCAATACCTTGAACGAACCGATTGTCAGCATGACTGTCACGAAGAATGTCGTCGGCCTAAGGCAGGGCAGCGTCACGTTTGTGAACCGCTGCCACGCATTCGCGCCGTCCACGCGTGCCGCCTCATAGAGTTCTTGGGGCACCGCCTGTAAGCCCGCCAGAAACAACAACATGTAGTAACCCATTTCGCGCCACGTTCCAACGATTATAACCGCCGGCATCGCCCATACGGCGGATGACGTCCATCCTGGCGCATCGCTTATGCCGATGAAATTCAGGAACTGGTTTATCGGACCGTTCTCCGGCGCGAGGAGCATGTTCCACACCTGCGCCACCGCGACAATGGACGTGAAGTAGGGAAAGAACGCGGCCGAGCGGAAGAAGGCCAGCCCCCGGAGCTTCTGGTTGAGCAACATGGCAAGCCCTAGCGACAGCGCCAAGGTGAGCGGAATATGCACGACGGCGTAATACAGCGTGTTCCAGAAGGCCGTCCAGAACGTCGGATCGTTCACAAGTCTTACAAAGTTGTCCAGACCGGTGAACTCAGGACTGCCGAACGCACTCCACTTGGTGAACGCGATGTAGAACAACGCGATCACAGGTATGAGGGTCAACAAGCCGAATCCTAGAAAATTCGGTAGTATGAACGACCAGCCTGCGATCGTGTTGCGTCGGCGTAGCGCCTTGGACGATACGCTGCTTTGCCGGCGGGATGTCGATGGTCGATTCGTAGCTGCGGCACCATTCATTTGCATCTCCTTCCGCCGAGCCATCAAGACTTGCAGAGCGGATCGTCGGCACGACGGTCTGGAGGAGACCCCCACACCGACGACCCCGACTCGGCTCAGGCGGTCAATCCCTGCCCCTTTATGTCCTCACCGGCCTTTGAAAGCGCCTCATCTACTGGGGTGGTCGCGGTCATGATCTCCGAGTGGGTATCGTTGAGAATTGTCTGTATGTCGTTGACAGTCTCAGACACAGGGTTCTCCGGGCGGGTGTCGTGCGTGGAGAATGCGAGCTTCGAGAGGTCGTCCTGCGGCATCCCATCGAGGTCGAAGAATGTCGATTCGATTGTCTCGGAGAAGTATGCCGGCGTAATACCGATGGCGGCCATCGCCCGCGCCCCCTCTTCGCCGGTCGCGAAGGCGACGAAGGCCTTAGCCGCAGACGCCTTGTCCCCCTCAAGCGCGGCGTTGACCGCCAACGAGGTGGGATCACCGAACGTAATCGGGGCATCCTCATGCCCGCTTTCGTACTGAGGAATCGGCGCCAGCCCCCACTCGAACTCGTCTGCATCACCCGTAGACTGCTGCTCGAGCAGAGTTGCGATGAACCATGAGCCCATGGGCATCATCGCGGCTTTCTGGGTACCGAACTGCGCCTGGTATGTCAGCGACTGAGCCTGTGCGGTGGCAAAGGTCTCAACGTCCCCCGAGTCCTGCATCTCCAGCGCCGTCTCATAGAACGGCTTGAGGTAGCTGTAGTCGCCCGATGTCAGATCAGCGTCCGGGTATTGCGCAAGAGCGAAACCTTGCACCACCGACTGCCAGGTGTGGTGGTACGCGCCCTTCATCTCCCCAGCCGCAGTGATCTTGGAAGCCGCCTGCTTGTAGTCCTCCCAGGTCCACGACCCGTCGGGTTCTTCAACGCCGGCCTGCGCGAACGCGTCCTTGTTATAGAACAGGAGCCACGAGTCCTGCCGGTACGGCAAGGCGAAGTACTTTGAGTCGTATTCAAGGTATGTCAGGTCAATGGCTTCGTCTCCGTCGAATCCGGCCGCCATGTCGGACAAGTCCATCAGCTGCCCGTTAGACATGTAGTAGTAATAGCGCAGCAGGTTCTTGATCGGGAATACGTCGGGCGCAGACCCCGCCGACAAGTCTGTAGTGAGCTGGGTGTCGTAGTCTTGCGCCGAGTACTCCTTCACCGTAATGGTTATGTTCGGGTTCGCTGCCGTGAACGCGTCCGCCAACGCCTGGAACTCCGGTGTCGTGTCTAGGCTCCACCCCGCAAAGGTGAGCTCCACTTCAGCGTCGGTCCCGACGGTCGCTTGACTTCCGGAGGAACCATTGGACTTCGAGCTCCCACAGGCGGCTAACGTCGCCAATATGGCCGCGGAGCCGACTCCGAGAGCCGTGCGTCGTGTGATGAGATGGGACATCGGATTCTCCTTATGTATGAACGGCGCCGTGTTGGACGGCAGTAAGGACCCGGACAGTTCTCGCGCACCTCAGCGACCGGACGCGACCGGACGTCCCACGGCCGACCGCGTCCGCGACGCTGTTCGAACGGCGCATGTGCGGCCACTTCGGAACACACGGATGCGCGGGTCCACACCTGACCAATGAGCCCGACGGCGGTCGATTCTCAGCGTCATTGCCCATGTCTTCCTCGTTGAAGGTACGCCACCGACCGGTGACATGAGTAAGTCAAGCCGATCGCGGTTGTTCTGTCAAGACCTTTCCTGCTCAGTCATGATCGATAATGCATCATCCGGCCGTGAGCTGGGGCACAACGACGGGACACCGCGTGACCACCTTCCCCAGACTCGGCCACGTCACAACGGCCACCAAGTCCTCGCCGTCCTCTACCAGGGAGTCGACCACGGGAACTCGTCCGGCGTCCGCCGCGGCCTCTCCCGCAAGGCAGATGGCAAATGCGCGCCATGTACCGGGCACAACGGCAGCGGATATGACAGGCACGGTCGTCACTCCGGGCAGCGGAGAAGCGTCGGTACGCTCGTAGATCATCGGATCGCAGGCAATGCCGTCTGCTGCCACCACCCGGCAGCTCAGTCCCGACAGACTGACGGAGGCCTCACGCGCACTGGCACGGCTCTCGGGACCGTCACCTGTGAGCGCCCAACCCCCCACCCGCATTGCGACTACCCGCTCGGACGGCCGATCTACACGAACCAAACGTAGTTCCCACTCGGCGTGCACGAGTGACACGACAGTCATCATCCCGGCGTAGGTCATACGCCCTACGGCACCGGAGCCGTGTCCCTGCTGATGCGAATCTGGTTTCACCCAGTGGCTTTGCGCGCGAGATGCCGCGTATCCGACGCCGTCAGTGACGCCGATGGCGAGGCGCACCATCCCGGCACGATGGCTCGCGTCCCCCGATGCATCGAGAAGCGCCGCCGACATCTCCAATGGATTCGTTTCCGCCTCCACATCCAGACAGGGAGTTGTCACAGTGGAGTAGCCGATCCGGGCATATAGCGGGGAATCCGCAACCGAGTCGCCCTCACGGGCGTGATCCGTACCGTGGTTGATGACACGAACGATGCCATCGTTACTCGTTGCAGAGACGATCCACCCCGGCGCATCGACAGCGCGCAGCACGTTCCCGACCTCCACAGGCAATGGACACTCTTGTGAGGTCCACACCGGATGATCCCCTGGCAGGGCGAGACCGAGGGCCCCTTTGGACGCCCAATATGGAGAGCCGGCCCCGGAGTACGATTGGCGCATCGGCTCCCAGGGGGCGAACCAGCCGAGCGTCAACAGACCCTGCTCATCTGGCACGCCGTGTCGGCGGAAGTAGTCAACGATCGCACTCGCGCCGTGTCGTAGGAGCCCCATCTCTAGGTTCTCGACGCCGGCAATGGCGCCCACCCACAGCGGCGCCGCAGCGGCGAAGCGATAGATAAGGCTGCGTCCCTGGAACAAGGGCGCGCCGTCGCCGCCGATGAGTGTGACGAAGTCTTCCAAGTAGCGTTCGAGCCGTTTCACGTCGGTCTGTCCTCGTTCCGCAGCAAAGTCGGACGCACCCGACATCCGTGCCCACAGGATCGGGTACAAGTGCATGGCCCAGCCGACGTAGTAGTCAAAACTGCGCTCGGGCCCATCGGAGAACCAACCGTGCCCTCGGTAGTAGGAGTCGTGCTCAGCGAGATCCGCACGAATGTCCGTTTCCGACCACGGCCCGCCGACCGATCGCAAGAAGGTTTCGACGATCACCCGGAACCACAGCCAGTTGCATCGCGGATAGCTGTCATCTCCCACTGCCGGAGCCAGCCAGGCGATTACGTTCCGCTTCTCGGTCGGCGCCAACCGCTCCCAAATGAGCGGGCGGGTCATGTCTAGTATGAGCGCGATCGATGCGGCCTCAACCTTGGCCTGCGCACAATCAGACAATGTGGGCCAAGCTTCCTGCCCACCCGGAGTCGTCCCAGACACCAGGCCGACCCGATACCAGTCCGCCATGGCGTACGGGTCCTGGACATCGACATCTGTGGCTCGGCTCGCCCCGGCCAGGCGAAACCCTGCCAGCAGGAACGTACGTGCGAATCCTTCCAGGCCGTCCGAGTCTGAACCGTATGAGCTTGTTGGGCCGGGGAGCTCGAGGCGGGCGTGCCCGGGGGTGAAGTAGGGCCGCACGGCGAGCAGCAGCGCATCGGCCCATCGTTCCCACTGTCCTCGCGTCATGTCAGCAACATTGCCGTTGCTCGTCGTCGCGCCCATGATCGCCTCCATGCGAATCGCGTACCACCCGCCTGAGTCACCGTGACCCGCGGCACCACCAACCCGACCATACCCGTTCGATCCTGATCATTTTTGATATCTTTGTCCCGTTCATTTGACAAGACTGTGCCCAAACGACCGCGAAGTTGCGAGATTGCAAGGTGACCCCGTGCCCAGGCAGGCTGCCCCACCCAGCGTCGTCGGACCACTACGCGCGGCCTGGGGCTCACGCATCAGTCCCGAGGCACTCAGAACCAGCCTGTTGCCGCCGTCCGAAGCACTCAACCTAGGACTGGATGTCGGCGCACTGAGGACAGAACAGCAACAAGCCCTGTCTGGAATCGCGACCTCGGCTCTCGCTGCAAGCGAGCAGCCATGGCCCTGGCCGCGCCCGAGTGACTATGCGCGTTACTTCATCGACGGCAACCGGACAGCCTATGAGGACGCGGTCGCTGCGCGCCAACGACGCCTATCCCGCGCTGTGCTCGCCCTGCTCGCGCTGTCCTCGGCCCATACTGGTCGCAAGCACGAGACCCCAGGACCAGATACCGCCGCAAAACGGCTCACCGCCGAGGTGGCCAACGGCGTCCTGGCACTGTGCGAGCAGTCAACCTGGTGCTGGGCCGCGCACGACGACACCTACACCCGCCACGGCACGGTCCTGCCGACCGTTACGGAGCCCTTCCTCGACCTCGGAGCGGGAGAGGTCGCCGCGCAACTCGCCTGGATCGACGCACTACTGGGCGAGCACCTTGAACACGTCTACCCCGGACTCGGCGCGCGAGTCCGGCACGAGGTACAGGTTCGCGTCATGAGGCCCTTTCTTGAACGCCGCGATTGGCATTGGCTGGGTCTGGACGGCAACGTACACAACTGGAGCCCCTGGATTCAGGGCAATGTCGTCGTCGCTGCGCTACGCCTCATGGAGGATGCGTATCTACGTGCCGAGGTGATCTCACTTGCCATAGAAGGTCTCGATCGCTATGTCGCGTCGCTTCCAGCCGACGGCGCTATCGACGAAGGTAGCGCATATTGGTGGAACGGGGCGGCGAGGCTCTTGGAAGTGCTCGAAAGACTTCGCATGGCAACCGGAGGCGTGCTGGATCCCAGTCACGTCGAACCACTTGACGCGCTTGTCGACTTCCCCGTAGCGATGAGCTTCAGCTCGGGCTGGAACGTCTCCTTCGCGGATGCGCGCGCCCGTCACGCGGCCGACAAGTCATGGCGAACCTTGTTTCACTGGGGGCACGTCGTCGGAAACTCCAGAGCTGTTGCCCTGGCCGTGGCCCATCGGGATTCTTGTGCCCTGCCCTGTCCCATAGAAGCAGGACTCGGCCGAGTGCTTGTTGCACTCGCCGATGAGGATTGGTGCACGCTTGACTCTGAACCGACAGCCAGCACGGGCACTTCCGATGGCTCCTTCCTCCCCGCACAGGTTTGGCTGCCAAGTATCCAAGTGAGCGTGGACCGTCCCCGTGCGGGCGACCTGCGAGGGCTTGCTCTAGCAGCCAAAGCCGGAACCAACGGCGAACACCATAACCACAACGACGTCGGCTCGTTCCTGGTTGCGCTGGACGGTATCCCCGTGGTCATCGACCTGGGCCAGCCTACCTACACCGCACTGTCATTCTCACCCAGGCGCTACGAAATATGGACAAACCGGTCCGGTTGGCACTCGGTTCCGGTCATCGCAGGCCGTGAGCAGAGCGAGGGGGCAAGGTTCAGGGCACGCGACGTCAAGCGCATCTCCGGCACGGACCAGATCCACCCCGGCGGAGCGCGTGGTCTGGACATGGACCTCGCCGGCGCGTACGCACTTCCCGCGGACGCGGTTTGGCGCCGCAGTTTGCGCCTACAGCCCGACGGCGACGGCGTAGTCACCCTCGAAGATGCATGGGCCCTGCCGACTACTCCCGAGTTCCAGCTACGAAGCCTCGAGCGCCTTCTCGTGGTCGGGGACATCACGCAACGCCCTGACGCGCTGCTGCTGACGCCCTCCGGCGGTGGCAGGCGCGCTTTACTCACGTGGAGTGGCGCTCGAACTCCGCACATCGAGAGACGTGACATCGAAGACCCGCTCTTGCGTGAAGCGTGGGGAGATCACATCAACCGCATATCCTGGACGCTGCCCAAAGCTACCGTGCAAGGGGTGTTCTGCCTATCGATCGGAGTCGCGTCATGAGTCCCAACCGTACCCTCCCTGCTAGCCGACGGGAGTACATCGTTTCAACCGTCAACGCCAAAGGCTCAGTCAGAGTCGCGGAGTTGGCGGCTGGCCTCGGGCTGTCTCCCATCACCATCCGGCGCGACATCGCGCTTTTGGACGAGGAAGGGCTGCTTGAGCAGGTACGCGGCGGAGCCCGCCGTATCTCCGCCCCGGGGAACCAGGCCTTAGCACTGCAATCCGACATCACCGTCGGTCTGATCACCCCTTCACTCGACTTCTTCTGGCCCACCATCATCGAAGGGGCCAACATCGTTGCCGATCGCGTGGGCGCACATCTCCAGTTGCAGGGATCCACCTTCGCGGCCAAGGACAACCTGGTCGAAATCCGCCGAATGGCGGAAGACGAGTCGATCGGCGGCCTGCTCCTGGTCCCCGATCTTGAAGGGCCCGGGAGCGACGAGCTCGTTGAGTTTCTCCAGACAGTCACCAAGCCGACCGTACTGATCGAACGCACGTTGAAGCCTCACGGGCCACACTCCCGATTGTTCGAGTCCGTCATCACCGACCACTCAAACGGAGCCTCGCTCGCCGTCCGCCACCTGGCTGCTCTAGGACACTCGCATATCGCATTGCTCACCGACAAGCGGATCCCTTCACGTCATCTGATTGCCCAGGGCTGGGCGGACGCTCTTTCCGATCTGCGTCTAGATACTGAGTCCCCGCGCGGAGACACCACCGAGCTAATCGGTGACGCTCGAACAGAAGGCATCAAGTCGTTCGTAGATAACTGCATATCCGAAGAGACAACAGCGATCATCGCTCATTCCGACGAGGCGGCCCTCGTCGTCGTCGAACTGCTAGCTCAGCGCGGACTGACCGTGCCGGAGGACATCTCCGTCATTGCCTACGACGACGAGATCGCCAAACTCGCACGCCCAGCACTTACTGCGGTTTGCCCGCCCAAGGCGGAGCTCGGCGAGGTCGCCATGCAACTATTGCTCGAACGGCTGAGCAATCCAGGACGAGCCATTCGTCAGACCATGCTCGCTCCGACCCTCGTCATCCGTGACTCCACCGGACCCGCACCTTCGCGTAATTAGCGCCGGTCTCGGTGCCAGGCTGGCGCACGTCCACCGGAAACCCGGCGCTGCTGGGTTGGACCGCGCCCTCCAACTGGCCCCCGAGTCTCTACTTGGACCCCGTTCCTCCAGTTGGACCACCCGCGAGCACGTCAAGGATCGCCCAAACAGGGCTCTTCGTGTTTTGGGGTGTGGTGGTGGGTGTTGGTGTGACTGTCGGTGCGTGGGTGTGTGTGGGGTGGCGGTGTCGGGGTTCGTCTACTACTCCGGTTGGTGCTCTGCTACGCCGGTTAGGTGCTTGCTCAAGGGTCCTGAGCCCTTCAACAGACACCCAAGAGGCGTAGCAGACGCCGAAGGGGCGTACCCAACGGACACGGGAAACAGAACCCACCCCGCCCCACAAACCCGACGAGCCACATAACCACCGAGATCGGTCGAAGTGACAGGCGATGGGAGTACGGGAGTATGGGGAGCACTGCCCATGCCGCCGCATTGAGCCGGTTCAGGCCCCGCCCATAATCTGCGGCGGTGACTTCTCAGAAACTCCGCCTCCCGCGGATTCCACCCCCGTCGAGGACGCCATCGCCCTGATCCAGTCCGCCTACACCGACCTGGCCGCAAATGTCGAGGGACTGGCTCACGCCACCCTTCTCATCCACTGGAACGGCACCGGGCCGGCCGGCGAAGAGCTGTACACGGCCATCGACGTCGACCTCGTGCGCCCGCGCTCAGAACTCGACTTCCAGTGCGAACGGCTGGGCGTCGCCACCGGACTCCGAGATGCGATTCCTGCTAACAGACGGCACCCTCACCCAAGACCCCTCCTGGCACACGGCGGAGGAGGAGATGGCGGACCTGCTCGGTCGCCTGTGACTCATCCCGCCGGTCAGATCACGCACTGCTCCAAGACGCGGTTCGGGCTCGGACCCCATTGCTGGGGTCCGAGCCCGAACGAGCCAGGGATTTGCTTTCAGGGACCGGCGTTCCCTGCCGACACCCGTAACTCTGCCATTGGCAGCAGCGCGGAACATCGGCTGATCGGGTAGGCAATTCGGGTACCCAATTCAGCCGGTCAATCCGCCTCCTCAGTGCGGCCGTCGGGCCGAGGGGCCTCCGCCTCAGCCCCGTCGGTCGATCGGCGCTCCGCATACCTTCAACCCCGCCCTCGTCCGTCAGGGTTCACGTCCGCCCCTGTGCCGGCGCCCGAGGCCGACCCTCCGTCAGCCGCTCCTGGCCCGTTTCCATGAGGTATTCCGCGGCATCCCAGGGTTCGCCTGGTACGCTCATGGCGCCCCGATCGGGGCAGTTCGCAACAGCAGGCCTACAGGTTGACACCGACATGACTGATGTCCCGCCCCCGGAGAACCCGGAACGCGCCCAGGCGACGTCACCGGTCGGCATTCCGCGCATTGGCGTCGCTCCAGTCGCCGACAAGTCCGAACAGACCACCCCCGACACCACCGCGCCGGCCCTCCATTCCAAGACGCTGCTGGTCGACGCCCCCGAACGCCGCCTGCGCCGCGCCGAAGACCTGCTCGACCTGGTGTTGGTCGCGCTCGGTCTGGTCTTCATGATCATCCTGGCGGCCTACGCGCACGCCACCACCACTGGAGTCACCCAAGACGTGCAGAACGCGCTCGCCGTCATACTGCGACGTGTCCTGGTCTTCCCCCTGCAGGCCATTGAGGGTCTGATCACCTTCACCGTGCCGGTGGCCGTGATCATGCACAACCTGCTACGCCGTTCCTGGCACGCCGCGGGCCAGGCCCTGCTGGCCGGGACCGGCGGCTTCGTCCTGGCGTGGTTGAGCCTGCACGCGTTGGACGCATGGGGCCCGGCCGTTCTCGCCTCGGGCCTGACCGTCACCGCCTCCGGCACCGCCCGGATCGGCATCTCCACCGTCTTCGCCACCCTCGCGGGCCTGCTCACCGGAGCCGGCGAGCGGCGGTCCTCCTCGGTAATCCGCTATGCCTGGACCGCCGTATGGATTGTGGTGGGACTGGCTGTCCTGCGCAGCGCCATTACGCTGCCGGGCGCCGTCATCTCCATTCTGCTGGGCCGCCTGCCGGGACTGGCCGTGCGCTATGCCTTCGGCGTCGACGACACCCGCGCCCACGGCGTCGCCCTGGTGCGTGCGCTGCGCCGCGCCGGCATCGACGCCGTCCGCGTGGTGCGCATGGACCGCGCCCCGGACGCTCGCGCCTGGATGGTCGAGACCGAGACGCCTCTGGGCTACACCGAGCGCGTCCGCGAGACCCCACTGACCACCCCCACCGCCCTGGACGAGGCCAACCCCGCCCCCGCCGACGACGCTCCCGCCGCGGATGAGGCGCCCACGCCGGCACCCGCCTCCGAGCCGCCGTCCCCGGTCCCGCCGGAGGACACCTCCACCATCACGCCCGCCGACGACGTCGACTTGGCGGCCGTATTGGATGAGGCCTCCTCCGCCGCACTCACCGAGGGGCGCCTGTCCGCTCACCGCCTGTACGCCGTCTGGGACGCTGCGGGCGTGCGCCGCGACGTCACCGTCCTGGACGCCGACCGCCAGGTGGCGGGTTTCCTGACCACCCTCTGGGATCGGGTGCGGGTGAAGGGCCTGTCACCCGAACGGGACCTGTCGGTGCGCTCGGCCGCCGAGCACGCCGCCCTGATGACCCTGGAGGCGGGCCGTGCGGGCGTGCGCACACCCGCTCTGGTGGGCATGGCCGAGGCGGACGAGTCCGTGCTGCTGGTCACCGATCACATCTCCGGCGCCCGCGCCCTGGCCGACCTGGAGGAGGTCGACGACGACGTGCTGGCCGACCTGTGGGACCAGATCAGCCGCGCCCACATGGCCGGGTTGGCGCACCGGGAGATCGACTCGGCCACCGTCGTCGTCGACGACGCCGGTGCCGTGTGGCTGCTCGGCTGGGAATCGGGGGAGACAATCTCCTCGGAACTGTCCCGACGGGTTGATCTGGCCCAATTGCTGGCGCTGACCGCCTCACTGACCGACGTCGACCGCGCCATCGCCGCCGCCTCCGGCTCGCTGAGCACCCAGCAGCTGGCCTCCATCGCCCCCATGCTGCAGCGCGTGGTGCTGCCGGCCGCCACCCGGGAGGCCATGGGACGACGCGGCAAGGTGCTGCAGGAACTGCGCGACGCATTGGTGGACCTGACCCCCACGGCGCATGCGGAGCCGGCCAAGCTGAACCGCTTCTCCCCGCGCACGGTCATCATGGCGATCGTGGGCCTGGTGGCCCTCTGGACGCTGCTGGCCCGCATGAACATCGAGCAGATCACCGACGCCGTGACGGGGGCGAACGTCTGGTGGATCCTCGGGGCCCTGGTGTTCTCGCTGGCCACCTACGTGGGTGCGGGGCTGGCACTGGTGGCGTTCAGCCCGGTGAAGCTGCCGCTGTGGAAGTCCACCGAGGTGCACCTGGCCTCCTCCGTGGTCTCCCTGGTGGCGCCCGCGGGCGTGGGCGGAGCCGCCATCAACCTGCGCTTCCTGGCCCGCAAGGGGGTGCCGACGGCAGTCGGCGTGGCCACCGTGGCCCTGGTGCAGGTGGTCCAATTCGTCGTCACCGTGGTCCTGCTCATCATCGTGGCCGCGACCACCGGCCAGTCCACGAGCCTGACCCTGCCCAGCGGCTGGGTGCTGGTGATCGCCGTCAGCCTGGTCGCCATCGTCGCCATCGCCCTGTTCATCCCCAAGGTGCGCACTTGGTTGTGGGAGAAGATCGAGCCGACCTATCGGCAGGTGTGGCCGCGGCTGGTGTGGGTCATGTCCAACCCTGGGCGGCTGGCGCTGGGCGTGGGCGGCACGCTGCTGCTGAGTTTGAGCTACATCCTGTCCTTCGGGGCGAGCCTGTGGGCCTTCGGGCACACCTTGTCCTTCTCGACGCTGGCGATCACCTACCTGGCGGCCAACACGGTCGGCTCGGTGGTCCCCTCCCCCGGTGGCATCGGACCGGTGGAGCTGGCACTGACCGCCGGCCTGGTCACGGCGGGCGTGCCCAGCGGAGTGGCGCTGTCGACGGCGATCGTCTACCGACTGGTCACCTTCTGGATCCCGATCCCCGTCGGCTGGCTGAGCCTGCAGCGCCTGCAGCGGCACGGCGACCTGTAACCGGCGACGAATTGCGGTATCCCCCGATTGGATCCACCCTTCGGGGGATGCCCCCGCACTAAGACGCGACAATGCTTGCGTCAATGGCATGCCGAAGGAGCCCCTGATGACCATAGAGATTCTCACTGCCATAGCCGGCAGCCTCGTCACCGGCGTCATCGCGTTCCTCGTGTCACGCCGTCGCTACCGGAACTTCCTGATGGCCCGAGCCGCGGTGGGCGGCACCATTACGGACGCCAGGTTGCTGAGCACGCTCCGGACGATCATTCAAGCCATCACCGCCGCCGGCGCCAGCGCAGTGTTGGGAGCCTCGCTGCTGATTGTTGCGCGCCGACTCCTGGACCCCCTGCAAGTCGCCAGTACCTGCGGGGTCATCGCCGTGCTGGCCGTCGCGCTCGCATGGGTCTACGGCCGGTACGCGGTGCTGGCCGAACTGGCCCGCATCCGCCATCTGGAGCTCCCCTACGGCCCGTGGGGGGTACTCCTGGCCAACGGCCACCTCTGACCCAACGCTTCGGTCCGTTCGCCCGGCCGACCGCGGCAGGCTATTGTCGTTGTCCCAACTGCCCGCGCATGCGGGCGGTCACCGGCCCTCCCCCTGGCCGTTCCTCCCCAAATCCCCGTGTTTCCCCAGGAGCCCATATGCCCACACCCCGCGCTGCCGGCTGGTCCCTTCTGCTCGTGGGCGTCGCGTTAAGTGCGCTCGCCGCCTGCACGCACCTGGCCTGGCTGTGGATCATTGCCATCGTGGTTCTGGTGGCCTCCATCGGTACGCTGGCCGTCGCCTTTGTCAGCGACGCCGACGGCCCCGGGGACGGCCGCCGCCGCTGAGCGCATTCGGCTTCCCTGCGCGCCCCAACCTGCTTGCGTCCCACCTGATCCCACGGCAATCTCACTTCTGAATCACTAGCAATACGCACGCTAGCGGCAGCCATCGGAGCCGCCATTCGATTCCTGATGAGTCGCCCCAAGCATTGCTAAAGTGAGCGAATAACGGTGGGCATGCCGAAGGGGGTGCGTGACGGTGCGGAGTGACGCCCTCGACTCGCTGGCGGCACGCGCGCGCGAGGCCCTCCTGCGCCCAGCCGAGCCCTTGCCCAACCGCCGCATCTACGTGATCATCGGCGCGGTCGTCGGACTTGGAAACCTCGTCGGCAATGTGGCAACAAACCCGAACTCACTGGGGCCGATCGACATCGTCTTCATGCTTGCGGCCCTGGCGCTGATCACCCTCATCCCGCTGCGACCACTGCCCGGCATCGTCGCCTACCTCGTGTGCTGGTGCAGCCTGCTGATTCTTCCCGGCCCGTACGCCACCGACATGAGCATCAGCCATCTGGCGTTCCTGTTCTTCCTGGGCAGGTTCCTGCGGCCGGGACCATCACTCCTGTTGCTCCTTGTGACGGTCCTCACTAACGCGATCGTATTAATTGGCCCGGGCGCCACCACCGATGACCCGGCGGCTAACCTGGGGACGCTGTGGTACACCATGCTCATGGGCGCCCTGCTGGTCCCGCTTGGCGTCCTGGTCCGCTTCATCGAGGCCTCGCGTCTGGCCGACGCCAGGCAGGCGGACGCGAACCTGGAGGAGATGCGGCTGGAGATCGCCCGGGAGATGCACGACCTCGTGGCCTACTCCATGTCGCAGACCGCCCTGCGCGCCCAGCGGGCGGCCGCCGACACCTCCTATCCGGAGCGGGCGCGCGACGAATTCGCCGCGCTCGAGGCCACCGCCTCCGACGCCCTCCACGAGCTGCGCCTGCTCCTGCGCACCCTGCGCCAGCCGTCCTCCACCCGGGAGCAGCCCATTTCTACGGCCACGGGCCTGGGCAGCGTCGTCACCGATCTGCGCACCGCCGTGAGTGCCGTCAGTGCCGACGTGTCCGCCGCCGGCTTCGAGGTCACCTACCGTCATTTGGGCGACGCCGCGCCCTCCCGGATTCAGGCCAGCACCCTGTCCCGAGTGGCTCGGGAGATGGGCGCAAATGTCATTCGCCACGCCGACCCCGGCGCCCCGGTCACCATCACGCTCTCGCTGGGCCCGGAGGTGATCCGTCTCGTGTCCACCAACCGCGTACGCGACGCCGGGGCGCACCTGCCCCGCTCGGGCACCGGTATCCTGGGCATGCGCGAGCGACTCGCCGCCATCGGCGGAACGCTGACCACCCTGTCCGATGACGGCTCCTGGATGGTCACCGCGACCGTTCCGGTCGCCGGACACCGCAGCGGTATTCTCCTGCCCCCGGAGGAGCAACCATGATTCACGTCGGTATCGTCGACGACGACGCACTCGTGCGTCGCACGCTCACTGACCTGCTCACCAACGAGAGCATTGACGACATACAGGTGGACTGGGCCGCCCGCGACGGACAGGAGGCCCTCGACATCCTGCGCTCCGACAGGCCGGACGCCGACGTGCAGGTGCTGCTGCTGGACGTGCAGATGCCGCGCCTGGACGGCATCGCCCTGGCCAAGGTGCTGCAGCGTGAGCGCCCCGAGATCGCCACCCTCGTGCTCACCACCTTCGTGGCCGACTCGGTGGTCGATCGGGCCCTCGCCGCCGGGGTGCGTGGATTCATCGCCAAGGAAGATCCCGTGGAGACGCTGGCCGCCACCATCCGGCATGTTGCCGCCGGCAACATGGTGCTCTCACCCACCTCCTCCGCCATTGTCACCGGCATGCCCACGCGGGAGAGCGCCGCCCCGCCGCCGCCCAAGCCATCACCACAGAACACACAGAGCACCGCGCAGGCGCTGCCCCCGGGGGTCACGCTCTCGCCCCGGGAACTCGAGGTACTCGCCCTCATGGCCGAGGCGAAGACCAACAGGCAGATTGCGCGCACCCTGGGCATAAGCGACGCGACCGTAAAAACGCACGTGTCCACCCTGATCGCGAAACTCGGCGTACAGGACCGCGTCGGCGCGGTCGTCTACGCCCTGCGCGCCGGCCTCATCTGAGACATCGGCCGATCGGCCTAGCCGGTCGGCCGATACCGTCACCCAAAAATCACGCGAAGATAAGTCCATGTGTTGCGAGACTCGCAACAGTCCGGCTAGCAGAAAGATACGGCCATGGTCTTCTTTATCGGTAGCGGTTCCCGCTGTCTGTATAACCCTCTCGCCTACTTCCTGGGATGGGGACGCTGGGGGTGACCCCAGACCCACACTCGGCGGCGGCGCGGCCCGGAATCTGATCCGGCGCCGCGCCGTCGTGGTTTCTCGCCAGGGCGAGTCGACGCCGGTCGGCCGGCCCCGCCCCCAATCGCCCAATCGGCTCCCCACTCGGCCGATTGTTCATACCTGCAACGAGAGTGGAATGCGCAATGCAGTTGCGAGCACCGGAAGCTGTAGCGCACGGACGCAATACCCGGCGCAACACGCACCGGCACCGCACCGACCCCTTGGGAGCAAACAGGAGCTAACACATGACTGACCCCATTTCGCGGCCACCGCGACCCCGGCAGGCATCGCGGGTCGTAGGTGACTCCCCCTCCGGGACCCGCATCGGCATCCTCCGCAATCGATCCGGCAAAACGCGGTGACCAACGTGCCTCGTTCCCTAATCTCTGCCCACCGCAACCCCGCCGAGACCCGAGCCCGGTTGCTATCCCTGTGCGATGAGTCGGAGATCCAGTCCGTACTCGATCTGCTCTCCTTCATTCAGAACCCGCGGCTGGCCGACATGCGCGTGCTGGAGCTGGCCTGCGGCGTCGGCCCAGTCACCCTGCCCATGGCCGCCGCCGGTCACCGCGTCCTGGCCACCGACAACAGGGAAGACGTCCTAGGCCTGTTCAGCGGCCGCATGGACGGGCTGCGCCACACACAGCCAGACGTGGCGGCCCGTATTGAAGTGTGCCGGGCCGACATGACTGACTTCCTCTTCCATGAGCATTTCAAGGCCGTATGTATCCCGGCGGGTGCGATCACCGCTCTCGACCCCGAGCAACGTCGCAACACCATTCGCCTGGCCACCGCACATCTTGCCCTCGGCGGCCGACTGATCCTGTCGGCCGAGCATGTCCGCCCGGAGGCGCCGGCCAGCACCACCTTCACCACGCGCCCCGGCATCACCCTGACCGAGCGGATAGACCATGCCCGGCATCGGCGTCGGATCACGCTTGCGCAGGGCGATCAGACCCGCATCTCCGAACGCTTCCTGGTGGCGCCGCACGACCTGATGCGCGACTTCGAAGACGCCGGCGTCACGCTCGACTATCGCCACTTCATTCCGGACACGCGCCGCCCGCACCACACCAACATCGTCTTCGGCACCGTCAAATTGCACTGAACCTGCAGGGGCCCGGCGTCGGCCGCACATGACGGGCGGGCGCCTCGGTAGGCTCACGTCGATGACCTCCGCCGACTCCCGCCCTGACCGCACCTTGGCACAAAGGTCCCCGCGTTCCTCCCGGTGGCTATTCGACCGGCTGCCGGCGGCGCTGGCCGTGATCGTCGGGGCCGCCGCCATGATCATCTACTCGGTGGGCCAGTGGCGCTCCATGCAGGTACCCAGCTGGGACCTGGCGATCTTCTCCGAGCTGGCCAAGGCGTACTCGCATCTGCAGGCACCGATCGTCCCCATCAAGGGCGAGGGCTACAACCTGCTGGGGGACCACTTTCATCCGCTCCTAGTGCTGCTGGGCCCAGTGTGGCGACTGTTCCCCACCCCGCTGGCCCTGCTGGTGGTGCAGGATCTGCTACTCGCCGTCTCCGCCTGGCCGCTGACCCGGCTGGCCACCCGCCTGCTGAACCGTCCGGTGGCCGCCCTGCTCGGACTGTTCTATGTGCTCTCCTGGGGTTTTCAGGGAGCGGTGGCCGCCCAGTTCCACGAGATCGCCTTTGCGGTGCCGCTGCTGGCGTGGGCGTCGGTGGCCTTCGTCGAGCGACGCTGGCGCAGCTGCGCGTGGTGGCTGGCGCCGCTCGTGCTGGTCAAGGAGGACCTGGGCCTGACCGTGTTCATGGCGGGCTTGGCCATCGCGCTGCGAGGTCTGCAGGGCGCACCGCAGCAGCCAACCCCGCGCGGCCCGAACTGGTGGCGCCGCCTGGGCACCACTCGCCTGGGTTTCGCCGTCGCCCTGTTCGGCCTGCTTGCGTTCCTACTCACCGTCCTGGTGTTCCTGCCGCTGCTGAGTCCCTCGAACACCTGGGAGTACGGCCTGTCCGACGACGGCGCCTCCGCAGGCCTGCTGAGCCGCCTGTTCTCACCCGAGGTCAAGCTCGCCACCCTGGGTATGCTGATGTACACCGCCGGGGGGATCGGCCTGGCCTCCCCCTGGATGGCCCTGGTGCTGCCCACACTCGCCTGGCGTTTCCTGTCCGGCAACGAGTTCTACTGGGGTTGGCAGAACTGGCACTACAACGCGATTTTGATGCCGATTGCGCTGGGGGCGCTGCTCGACGTCGTCGCCCGGCTCAAGGCGCGCGGCACCGAGGCGAACCCGGCCACGGCTCCCCAGACCCCGGCGTCGGGCCGACGGGCGGCGCCGGTGTGGGCACGCCTGACGGTGGCGCTCGGCGTCGTCGTGCCCCTGGCCGCCGGAGTGGGCACGGCCCGCGACCTGCCGCTGTGGAGCCTGACCCAACCCGGCTTCGGCGCCGCCTCGTGGCGCGCGCAGGCCGCCGCCGAAGTCAGCGACGTGATCCCAGACGGGGCCAGCGTCGAAACCGACCTGGGGCTGCTGGCCTACCTGGTCCCGGACCACACGGTCTACTGGGTGGGTACCTCCACCGTGGACACCGACTACGTGGTGGTCGACTCTTCCTCCTCCGCCTGGGGCGGCAACCCACCGGCGGACGCCGCCGCCTGGGCAAGCGAACGGTCCGCCACGGGCGCCACCTATGAGCTGGTGCTGGACACCGGCGGCTATCAGGTGGCGCGACGCGTGAGTTGACCGCCGTGGCCGACGACGCGATGGGCACATGTCCCCATCACCGGAGTGCCCGGCTCGTGGGACGGGCATACCGTCAGTCCGCCGGACATGTAACAATCCGGGTGTAAACAACCTGAGCCCGATGGCTCGCAGCGGCACAGAAAGGCGTACATGTCCCCGTTCATGTGGTGCGCCCTCATCGGCTGCGGCGCCCTGGCACTCTCCCTCCTGCTCGACGGTCTGTTCGATGGCCTGGACGATCTGTTGTTCGACGGATCCCTACCAGTGCTGGCCTGCGCCCTGGGCGTGTTCGGTGCCGTCGGCATGGGGGTGCAGGCGCTGGCCGGCGAACGGCTGTCCACGCAGGTGCTGATCGGGGTGCCGCTGGGCTTCGCCGTCGCCGCCGGAGCGGGCACGCGCGCCGTGTGGGTGCGGCTGCGCCGCTCCATGCCCCGCAACGCCATCCCCCTCACGGTCGGCGAGTTGGTCGGCAGCGAGGTGCGGGTGCTGTGGTGGAAGGACGGCCGCGGCGAGGTCATCGCCACCTCCCGCGGCCACCAGGCCACCCTGCCGGCCCGCTCCGACGACGCCCTGCGCGCCGGCGCCATCGCCTGGGTGGTGGACGCAACCGCAGACGACACGCTCGTCGTCGGCCGCGTCGATCCGCCCGACCGGGCGGCCGATCGACATTCGGCACCCACCGAGTAGCCGGGTGGGCGTCTCCGCCGGCCGCTCCAACAGTCCCCCTTAACCCCGCAAACCCAAGGAAAGCGAATGTTTTACGCCATCATCGCCGTCGTCGTCCTGGTGCTCCTGCTGGGCGCCTACATGTTGTCTCGGGTCGTCGTCGTGCCCTCCAACCTGACCGGCCTGGTATCCGGCTCCACCCGCAACGGGGAGGTCAAGATCATCCGACCCGGCGGGCGTGACTTCGTGCTGCCGATCATCCAGTCGATCCAGTACCTGCCCTTCACCCAGAACACCATCGGCTTCCAGGTGACCGCCGAGGACGAGAACAAGATCAACGTCTCCGTCTCCGCCGTCGCCGCCGTGAAGGTCGGTGACTCCGACCAGCAGGTGCGGGCCGCCGCCAAGCGCTTCCTGGGCAAGCCGAACACGGACCAGGCGATCGCCGACTCCTCCCGCGACGCCCTGATCGGCTCGCTGCGCTCCATCATCGGCCACATGACCGTCACCGACCTGATCTCCGACCGCGACGCCCTCCAGCAGAACGTGTTCGACGACGCCAAGTCGGTCATGGCCAACATGGGGCTGGAGATCGACGTACTGCAGATCTCCGAGATCACCGACGCCTCCGGCTACATCGACTCCCTGGGCGTGCCCGAGCAGCAGCGCGTCGCCAAGGACGCCCGCGTGGCCCGCGCCAATGCCGAGCGGGAGGCCAAGGACGCCGAGGTGTCCTCGCGCCAGCAGATCGCGGAGCGCGAGCGCGACCTGTCCCTGCGGCAGGCCGAGCTCAAGGCCGAGACCGATAAGGCCCAGGCGGAGGCAGACTCCGCCGGGCCCCTGGCGCGCGCCGCCAAGAAGCGCGAGATCGCCGTCATCGAGCAGGAGGCCGCCGAGGCGCAGGCCGCCCTGACCGAGCGCGAACTGGACTCCACCGTCCGCAAGCCCGCCGACGCCGCCCGCTACCAGCGCGAGCAGGAGGCCGAGGCCGCCAAGGCCGAGTCGATCCGCAAGGCCGAGGCCGAGGCCGAGCGCACCCGCCTGGACGCCGAGGCGCAGGCGCAGGCCACCGTCGCCCGAGCCGAGGCCCAGGCCCGCGCCACCGCCGCGCAGGCCCAGGCCGAGGCGGAGGCGATCGCCGCCCGCGGCCGCGCCGAGGCCGAGGCCGTGCGCGCCGCCGGTGAGGCCGAGGCGAAGGCCATGAGCGACAAGGCCGACGCCCTGGCAAAGTACGGGCGGGCCGCGACCCAGCAGATGATCCTGGACAAGGCGCCGGAGATCGCCCGCGCTCTGGCCGAGCCGCTGGGCAGCGTCAAGGACATGTCGATCATCTCCACCGAGGGCGCCTCCGCGCTGCCCAAGGCCGTGGCCGGCAACGTCGAGCAGCTCGACGCCGTCATGCGCTCGCTGACCGGCACCAGCCTGACGGACATGATGCGGCGCTTCGGCGGCGACGACTCCGATAACGCCTAGTCTCTGCCATCACTTGGGCATCGGTGCTTGGGCTCTTCCGGTGCGCTGCGTCCTACTACGAGCCTTTGCGCCCTGCCACGAGCTTTTGCACCCTGGTGTGCGGGAATTTGCCGTACACCAGGGTGCAAAAGCTCGTACCAGAGGTGATCGCTCTTTATCGAGATGCCACTTAACGTTGCCGATCTGCGGGCCATGTCGCGGGCGAGCGTCGACGGCGACTCTGAAAGACTGCCGCCATGACGTCACCGAACCACGACACCGCGACCGGGCCGCGTCCAGCATCCCGCAGCAATCCGATCGTCGTCACCCTGCTCATCGTGATTGCGATCTTGCTCGCGGTAATTGCGATCATCTTGGCGATCCGCCCCGACCGGTCCAGCGCCGAGGTTCCCGCCACCGCCGAGGCTCCGGCGACCGCTTCGGCGCAGGCAAGTGGAGCGCAGACGGCTGCACCCTCACAGACCGACCCCGACCTGCTGGCGATCTTGCACGGGGAAGTCAAGCGTGACCCCGCCGATGCCCAGGCCAAGGGCGACGTCGACGCCCCGGTGGTCATGGTCATTTACTCCGACTTCGCCTGCCCCTACTGCACCCTGTTCGCCCAGGAGGTCGATCCGGCACTGGAGGACCTGGTTGAGGACGGCACCCTGCGCGTGGAGTGGCGCGACCTCGCCCAGATCACCGAGACCTCCCCACTGGCGGCGCAGGCCGGCATCGCCGCTGGGAATCAGGGCAAGTTCTGGGAGTTCCACGACGCCGTCTACGCCGCCACCGATCCGAGCGAGCACCCCGAGTACACCGAGGACTCCCTGGTGGCGCTCGCCGAGCAGGCGGGCGTGCCCGACCTGGATCAGTTCCGTACCGACATGACCGCTGCCGAAACCGTGCAGGCGGTTGCGGACGCCAAGCAGCACGCCTATGACCTCGGCATCAAAGGCACGCCCTTCTTCATCGTCAACGACGCCTATGTCTCCGGCTACGCACCCGAGGACTACATGCGGGCCACCATCCTCGAGCAGGCCGTGGCAGCGGGAGGAGGCGCCACTCCCGCCCCGTAGCCGGGCGCCCCGTCAGTTCAACCGACCTCGGTGAGGGGCTTGCGCCCGGGATGTACCGATCTGCGCGCGGACCGAGGTTGGCCTGGCTCATGGCGACTGTCACAATAGGTTCATATCCCCGCGCGACCGACGCGAGCCGGCCGACCAGGGGCACCGACGCCCCGTGCGGCAGGTGTAATGACAAGACATACGGCAACTTGAATCAATCAGGAGAACAACTATGGCACTGAGCATCGGCGTCGATGTGGGCGGCACCAAGATCGCCGCGGGCGTCGTCGACGAGGACGGCACCGTTCTGGCCACCGCCCGCCGCGACTCCCCCGCCACCAGCCGTGAAGCCATCTTCACCACCATTGCGGACGTCGCCAATGAGCTCGCCGCGCAGTACGACGTCGAAACCATCGGTGTGGGTGCGGCGGGCTTCACCTCCTCGGACCGCAACACCATGGTTTACGGCACCAACCTGGACTGGACCGGCGCCCGCATCGCCGACGAGATCGCCTCCCGCACCGGCAAGAAGGTCGTGGTGGAGAACGACGCCAATGCGGCCGGTTGGGCCGAGGCCCGCTTCGGTGGTGGTAAGGGCGCCAAGAACGTCCTCGTCGTGACTCTCGGAACCGGAGTCGGAGGAGCAGTGATCATCGACGGCCGCCTGGTGCGCGGCGCCGCCGGTTTCGCCGCCGAAATCGGCCACATCAACGTGGTCCCGGACGGGCGCCCCTGCGGCTGTGGCCAGCGCGGCTGCCTGGAGCGCTACGGCTCCGGCACGGCGCTGGGCGTCAACGGGTGGGAGCTGGCCAAGTTCCGTCCCGACTACGCCGCCCGCATCATTGAGCTCTCCGGCGGGGACCAGAACAAGATCTCCGGCAAGGCCGTCACCGCCGCCGCCCGCGAGGGGGACCCGGCGGCGCTCGAGTGCTACGCCCGCCTGGGCGGCGCCCTCGGATTGGGGCTGGCCGACCTGTGCGCCGTGCTAGACCCTGAGGTCATCGTGCTGACCGGCGGTCTTACCGAGGCCGGCGACATCCTGCTGGACCCGGTGCGCAAGAGCTTCAACGAGCACCTGACGGCGCACGCCCACCGCCCCGAGATCCCGGTCGTCATCTCCTCCTCGGGCCAGGAGGCCGGGCTCATCGGCGCCGCCGATCTCGCCCGCCAGGACTGATCCGCCTCTCACGTATGCGTACGTGAGAGCAGAACGTCAGACGGGAATTCGTACGCCGAGCACCGGCCAACGATGGCGGTGATGCCGACTATGCGGTGTTGTGGATGCCGTGGCAACTCGTCGCGTTACCTGCTGGGTCGGTCGTCGTCGACGTCGCGGGTGTTGCCTGGCGGGTCGGCCCGCAGCGCTCATGGCATGCGCCTGATTACAGTGAGCCCGTTGGCTCCCTGGCACTGGTGGAAGATTGTGGGCCGGTTCGGTTGGTGTAGGTGCCTAGGGTGTCGTAAACGGGCTCTTCCGGTTTGGGGGTGTGGTGGTTGTGTCGGGGCTGAGGTAGAACTGTTGCCGATGTCCTGAGACCTAACACGGGGTGGGGTGTCTGGTGCGCCGGTTGGGCGTTAACAACGCTACTTAACGTTCTGCTGTATACGTCGGGGGCCTTCAGCAGACGGTTAACTGGCGTTGTTAACCCCGAAGTGGCGTTGCAGACCGGGAAGCGGCGTTGTAGACGGTCCTGCTTCCGGGTGCCGGGGCTGTCGGCAGCCAGGTGCAGTCGGGTCCGGCGTGGTGAGCCGGCGCGGTTGAACCGGCACGGCTCACGACGGCACGGCTCGCCACGTCCTTCACCCCGCAAGACGCCGGCCACCACAGCCGCCAGTACGAGGAGCTGGTTTGGGTGGGTTGGTGGGGGTTGTTCGAGGACGTGGATTAGCCGTCGACGACGTGGGTTTGCCCTTAAGGACGCCGCTCGGGAGGGCGTCCTCGGCGGCTAACCGGCGTCGTGGAGGTTTATCCCGCGTTCTCGGCGACCCGGCACCTACCGAGCACGACCCCGTCAGCCCGAACACGACCCCGCCGGCCCGACATCGACCTCATCCGCCCCGAGAACGACCCCCGCACCGCAGCCCCGGCCGGAAGCCACCACGCCCTCAAACCGGAAGAGCCCGTAAACGACCGTTTCCGGAGTAGCTCCGTAGAGCTTGGTCAGCGAGGCTGTTTCCCTGTGCACAAGCGGTCCGAAACTATGACCTGTAAGTTATTTGGACCGAAGCAACCCGTAGACAGTTTTCGGGACGCCGATAGAATAGTTGACCCACTGGAGAGGAGAGCCCTATGGAGAAGTTCGACATCGAGGAACGTTGGCCCGAGCTGTTCACCCAGCTCGACGAGGCCCAGCGTCACGCAGTGCGGCAGTCTCTCGCTGCAGGCTGGCACGAGGGATTCGAACCGACCCGTGAGGACGTGGAGAACCTGACCGACTATGCGCGAGGTGCGATCGACATCATCGAATACCGCCGCCGCGCTCACGCCGCGGCACGGCGGATCGCCCAGGTCACGCCTGCCTGAGTGTGACGCCCTTGCGCTACAAGACGTGGGAGTCCTACTTCTACCCAGAGACCTACAACCCCGCCACGGGGCAGGGCACACTACGCAACCTCTATGGCGAACGCGATGCCAAGGCATTGGCTCGGATGGAGTACGGGGACACCAGCGCTCGCGCCTACGACCTTGTTCATGGACAAGTTCGCCTTCCTCGCACCTACGACGCGGCGCACATTCGCGCAATCCATGGCTACCTGTTCCAGGACGTCTACGAGTGGGCCGGCCAGTACCGTGGTGTGAACATCTCCAAGAACGTCTCCACCTTCGCCGATGTCCACGCTGGCCAAGTGGACCGCTACCTGAATGACGTGCACCGGCTGGTCACCGGTACCGAATGGGCGAGTCTTGACCACGAGGAATTCTCGCGAGCCAGCGCTGAGGTCTTCGCCTACTTGAACCAGGCGCACCCCTTTCGAGAGGGTAACGGTCGCACCTCCAAGGTCTTCATGGAGCATGTGGCTGAGCTGTCGCGCTTTACTCTTGACTTCAGTCGGGTGAGTCCCGAGGTGTGGAACCAAGCCAGCATGTTGTCCGGGCCTGACCTGGGACGCTACGAGCCCGTGCCCGACTCGCTTGTGCCGGTTTTCCGTGTTATCGCTCAGCCACGCGCCACCGGCCCGTCAAATCGGTCAACGGGCATGGGAAGATCAGCGGTCCGAGCGTCCTACCCACAGGTGACGACTGAAGTGACGAGGCGGTCTTCCGGTGCTACCCAGCAGCGGCCTAGTCGCCGGCCTTGCCGTGGCCAAGGATCCCGGGGAGTGGAGCGGTGAGCGGCAGCATCGGTTACGCGCGCGTGAGCACGCGCGAGCGGAACCCCGAGGCCCGGGAGGCCGAGGTGCGCGCCGCCGGAGCGACGCGAGCACTCAGGCGCCGTCATCCCCCGCCCGCCTGCCGGGCACGGGCAGCGTGCGCGGAGCCCGGTAGGACCAGTCGCGGTCGGCGTCGGTGATTTCGCGCAGCACCCGTACCGGCACGCCGCCCGCCACCACCATGGGCGGCACATTGGCGTTCACAACGGCGCCGGCGGCGATCACCGAGCCGCGACCGATGGTCACGCCCGGCAGAATCGTCACGTTCCCGCCGATCCACACGTCATCCTCGATCACCACCGGAGCAGAGAACTGCTGACCGCGGTCGCGCATCTCCGGGTGGACGGGGTGCCCGGCGGTGGTGATCATGACGCGCGGTCCGAACATGACCCGGTTGCCGATGATCACCGGGGAGTCGTCGATGAGCTGCAGTCCGGCATTGGCGTATACGGGTGAGCCCACGCGGGTGTGGATGCCGTAGGCGACGTGCAGCGGCGGCTCCACCCACACGTGCTCACCGACCTCGCCGAAGATCTCCTCCAGCAGGCGCCGACGCCCGGCGGCGTCACGCGGGGAGGTGGCGTTGTACTCGGCGGCGAGCTCCTTGCCGCGGATACGCTGCTCGGTCAGTGCCTCCAGGCCGGGCCCCTCGTCCAGGTACAGCTCTTGAGCGGCCATGCGGCGACGCACCTCCACCTCGCGGGGGTCGATCTCGGCCTCCGCGCCGAGGCCGTTTCGGTCTTGCTCGCTCATATGCGCTCCTTCGCGTCTCGGGTGGGGTGTTGGCGGTCGAGGAGCCTCCCCTAACAAACCTAAGCGATTCGTCCCCGGCGAGCAGAGGATCGGGGACGCGTGGCGGCGGGGTGTTGGTGGTTCTGCGGCTCCGTTCGTGCGGGGAGGCGGTGCGGCTGTGGGCGGTGCGGGGCCGGTCGGTGGGCGGTGCCGTGCCATTTGCAGATGCCGGCGCACGCTTACGCGTCCCGACAGTTTTGCGGGTGGGTGGGTTTTGCCCGGTATTTCAACATTTTTTGTTTCGGCATGAATGACGGTGGTCGGCTCCTGTGTGCGTCGCGGGCTCCGGCGCACGCTAGAGCGATTTCACCAACCGTGCCGTGAGTTGTTTTCCGCGTGATTCAGCGGAATCGCTGCTAAGGCATCGACAATGAGCGTGCGCCGCCCGCGGGCGGCCGGGCCGCGGGCGGCGCTGGGGCGTCTTCGGCCGTGCGCCGGTGGTCAAGCGAGTCCTGGGCGGCTTGGCCGCGGGCGGCGCTCTGGCACTGCGGTACCCAGCCCACCCCACCGCAACAGCCCGTTGCCCGTGGCCCGTCCTCCGGACAAGCCTGAATATTGGTTTGGTGCTGGGGATTGCCCGTTCGCGAATTCTCGCGACGGCGGCTGACTGCCATGTCGTACTTGGACCGCTCACGCCCCGTTGGACCGCCGTAGACGTCGGCTACGGCGGTCCAACTGGAGGCAAGGGGTCCAACCAGGGACAAGCGGTCCAACCGCGCATGGGTGGTTCGCACTCACGGCGGAGGCGGGTCGCGTGCTCGGACCGCCGGGACCCGAAGTGCGCCATTGCACTCACACGCCTATATGAGGACAGCCTCACCTCTACTAATGTCTTAGTCGTTCACTCACCTGCGACCGAGAGCGAGACCTCCTGAGTCGTCTCACTTTAGTGCCCTGGGTTTAGGCTCTCGAGGATTTGCTGTGCGGTCTGGGTGGTCTGGGGTTGGGCGGTGATGTGGTGGCCGTTGATGGTGATGGTGACTTCCTGGAGGGGCCGCAGTTCGCGGACGAGTTGTTTGATGCTGATGCCGGTGGCGGCTTGTAGGTGGCGGGCGACCGCCAAGGCGGCCATGACGACTGTGAGATGGGCCTGGATGGCGTCGTGGGTGTGGTGGAAGACGGGCCTGGCCCGCAGGTCGTGCTTGGACATGCGGAAGGACTGCTCCACGTGCCACAGCTCGTGGTAGGAGGCGATCACCTCACTGGCGGGCATCACCGTGGCGGGGATGTTGCTGACGTAGCCCTTGAGCCCCGCCAGCCGCTTAGCGCGGGCTAGAGCCTTGTCATCCAGGACCTGGTCGCCCTTGCGGGTGGTGACGAAGCGGGTGCCCTTGGGGCGCCTGTGGCCGGCGACCACCGCCCGCGCCCGGTTCTCCTGCGCGGTCAGGGTCTTGTTGTCCCTGGCGAACCGCCTGGCGCTGTAAGCCCAGATCGCCCGCCACGAGCCCGGAAACTCCACTGGGCTCCAGACGGGCTCATCGCGGACGTTCCGGTCGCGTTCCCTGCTGGTGGCACCTTTACGTGGGGTGATGGTGTCGATCACCTGCCCGTCGGTGAACGCGTCCCCGCGCCAGGCGAAGTGCGCCGCCAGGTCCGCCGGCGCCTTGGTCATACGGGACCCGACGATGAACCCCATACCCGCATCATGAAGGGCCTGAAGGTTGCCGGCCGATAGCATGCCGGCGTCTGCGACCACGACCAGGTGCTCAATCCCGGATGCCTTCCGGAACTCCTCGACCATGGGGATCAGCGTGCTGGTTTCGGCCTTGCTGCCCTCCCAGCAGCCGACACGTAGTGGGAAGCCCGCCCGATCCACCAGCAGCCCGACGATCACCTGCGGGCCCACCCTGCGTTCCTTGGAGTAACCCACCCGCCGCAGGTCGTCCTCCTTCTCCGCCTCGAAGTACAGGGTCGTAACGTCATACAAACACAAAGACAGGTCGCCGCGGCCGGTGACGTGGGACAGGCAAGCGGCCGCTATCCGGTCTCGCCACTGGCGGCCCGCGCAGCGGGACAGCGAGCGGAACAAGGACGCCCGCGACACGCTGCCCACCCCCAACTCACTGATTACACGGGGTACCTGCTCCTTACTGGTGGGCTCGACCAGACGGGCCAGCACCATCTGCATAAACCCCTCATCCCCACCAGTAGCCTCACCCAGGCCCAGCATCTCGTAGGCGCCCGTAAGCACGTCCCACAGCAGGACCGACCGCTTGGAGTCCACCACCGCCGGAGCCACAGCTTGGCGGGCAGCCCGAGGGGCCAGGCCGGCCAGGTCCAGCACCCCCTGGCCGCCCCGGATCTTCTCCCTGCCGGCCTGAATCAGGGCGGCCAGCTCCGCCTCATCGTGGGCCGAGCCCAGGTGCTCCACAATCCGGCGCACACCGTGCTCCTTAGCCACGATCTGCACCGCCGTAGCCCCCGACGCGGTACGCACCTTACGAACATACGGGCTCACACACCATCACTCTACCGCCACCGGATTAGTGCCCCACAACCACCAACACAACCACACCACACCAACGAAAAACCCTGATCATGACACAGAGTCACCAAAAATGAGACGAGTCAGGTCCAACCGCGCATGGGTGGTTCGCACTCACGGCGGAGGCGGGTCGCGTGCTCGGACCGCCGGGACCCGAAGTGCGCCATTGCACTCACACGCCTATATGAGGACAGCCTCACCTCTACTAATGTCTTAGTCGTTCACTCACCTGCGACCGAGAGCGAGACCTCTGTGACCGTCTCCCGTAAGTCCTTCCTGCTGGGCGGCCTGGCCGTCCCCGCCGCCGCGATCCTGGCCGCCTGCGGCTCTGATTCATCCGGCGGCACCTCCGCCTCCACCGCGAGCGCCGGCGTCGCCGCACAGACCACCGCCGAGGAGATCACCGTCGAGCACGCCTTCGGCACCACCACCATCCCCGCCGGCGCCTCCCGCTTCACCGCCGTCGCCTGGGGCAATCACGACGTCGCGCTCGCCCTGGACGTCATGCCGACCGGCCTGTCCGCCCAGACCTGGGGGGTTGAGGATGACTCCGGGATGCTGGAGTGGACCAAGCAGAAGGTCGACGAGCTGGTGGCCGCCGGCGCCGCGCAGCCGGTCCTGTTCGACGACACCGACGGCTATGACTACGAGGCCATCGCCGCAACCGCCCCCGACGTCATCCTGGCGGCCTACTCCGGCCTCAGTCAGGAGGACTACGACACCCTCAGCCAGATCGCCCCCACCGTCGCCTACCCGGGTGTGCCCTGGGGAACCAAGTGGCGGGAGATGATCCGCCTGGACTCCCAGGCCATGGGCCTGGGCGAGCAGGGCGACGCCCTCATCACCGACCTGGAGCAGCAGATCGCCGACGCCGTCGGCCAGTACCCGCAGATCGCCGGCAAGTCGGCGGCCTTCTTCTACATGAGCGAGTCCGATACCTCCACGATCGGCTTCTACACCACCGCCGATCCACGCACCGCCTTCATGACCGACCTGGGCATGACCATCCCCGCCTCCGTGCAGACCGTTTCCGACGCCGACCCGGAGACCTTCTACAGCGACGTCTCCAGCGAGAACGCCGACCAGGTCGCCGACGTCGACGTGATGATCATGTACGGGGAGGAGTCCGACCTGGCCACGCTCCAGGCCGACGCCCTGGTCGGCACCATACCGGCGATCAAGAACGGTGCGGTGGCCTTCGTCGGCAACGGGACGCCGCTGTCGGCCTCCACCAACCCCGGTCCGCTGTCCATCCCGTGGGGCATCGAGGAGTACGTCGCCCTGATCGCCGCTGCCGCCGACAAGGCGGACGCCGCCTGAGCCTGAGCGAGCACCAGTGACTGCCCGCAGCGCGCTCGCCCGGCCGCGCCCCAATCCACTGCCGGATACCGCGCCCGACTCTTCTCCCGGGTCGGCGGAGGCCCGGTCGTCCCGACGCGGTCGCTCCCGTCGGCCGCTGGTTGCCTGTGGGCTGCTGCTCGCCCTGCTCGCGCTCGCCGTCGTCTGCTCGATCGCCTTCGGCGCGCGCGTGGTCGACATCGGAGAGATCCTGGACGGACTGGCCGGAAGAGGCGAGGCACTCGGCGCGCTGGCGGTGGCCGAGCGGGTGCCGCGCACCGCCACCGCCGTGACCGCGGGGGCGGCGCTGGGGGTCTCCGGTGCCCTCATGCAGGCGGTCACCCGCAACCCGATCGCCGACCCGGGCATTCTCGGCATCAACACCGGGGCGTCGCTGGCGATCGTCGCCGCCATCGCGTTCGTACACATCTCCTCCCTGTGGGAATACCTGTGGGTGGCACTGGCCGGGGCGGCCCTCACCGCCGTCTTCGTGTACGCCGTCGGCTCGCTCGGCCCCGGCGGCACCACGCCGGTCAAGCTCGCCCTGGCGGGCGTGGCCACGAGCGCGGCCCTGTCCTCACTGATCAGCGCCATCATGCTGCCGCGCGCGGAGGGACTGACCGACTTCCGCTTCTGGCAGGTGGGTTCGCTCGGGCGGGGTACCTGGGCGTCGCTGGCCACCGTCGCACCGTTCCTGCTGGTCGCGGTCGTACTGGCCGCCGCGGTGGCGCGGCCGCTGAACTCCCTGGCGCTGGGCGAGGAAATGGCCGTGGGCCTGGGCGTCAGGGTCGGCCGCACCCGCCTGCTGGCGGCGGCCGCGGGCGTGATCGCCTGCGCGACGACGACGGCGCTGGCCGGTCCGATCGGCTTCGTCGGGCTGATGGTGCCGCACGCCGTGCGCATGCTGGTGGGTCCGGACAACCGGTGGCTGCTGCCGCTGTCGGCGCTGGGCGGGGCGGCGCTGCTGACCTTCGCGGATGTGCTGGGGCGGGTGATCGCCCGTCCCGGCGAGGTGAGCGTGGGCGTGGTGACCGCCTTCGTGGGGGCTCCGGTTCTCATCGCGATCGCCCGCGGCGCGAAGGTGCGTGAGCTGTGAGCGCCGCCGCGGCCGCGGTGGAGCCGGGCTTCACCGAGGCGGGACGACGACGTCGCCAACGCCGCTACCTCGCCGTCACGGCGGCACTGGCGGCCCTGGTGGCCTGCCTGTGGTGGCTGATGCTGCTGTCCGGCACCACCTGGTACTCCCCCGCGGAGGTGGTCGCCGTGATTGCGGGACGTGACGTGCCGGGCGCCGTCTTCGCCGTCGGGCAGTTGCGGCTCCCACGCGCACTGCTGGGCCTGCTGGCGGGCGCCGCCTTCGGCATGGCCGGCCGCACGTCGCAGACGATGCTCCGCAATCAGCTGGCCAGCCCCGACGTCATCGGCATCACCTCCGGGGCCTCCATGGCGGCGGTGTTCGCGATCCTGGTGCTGGGCTGGTCCGGGATGCGGGTGAACCTGCTGGCGCTGGTGTGCGGGCTGGGCACGGCGCTGGTCATCTACCTGCTCTCCGGCACCGGCAGCACCCAGGGCGGGCGCCTGATCCTGATCGGCATCGGCATCTCGGCCATGTTCTCCTCCGTGATCTCCTATTTGCAGTTGCGGGCCTCGATCTATTCCGTCACCGACGCCATGCGCTGGTTGTCGGGCTCACTGGGGGATGCGAGTTGGGGACAGGTGCCGCTGCTGGCGGGCGCCGTCGTCCTCCTGGGTGGGGCACTGCTGGCCCTGGGCCGAAATCTGACCACGTTGTCGCTGGGAGAGGAGTCCGCCACCGGGCTGGGGGTGCACGTGGATCGCACCCGCCTGGTGCTGCTGCTGTCCACGGTGGCGCTGGCGGCCTTCGCGACGGCGGCCACTGGGCCGATCGCCTTCGTCGCCTTCCTCGCCGGCCCGCTCACCGCCCGGCTGGTGGGGCGCACCGATCGGGCCCTGCTGGCGCCGTCGGCACTGATGGGGGCGGCGATCGTGCTCGGCGCGGACCTGGCCGGCCAGCATCTGTTCCCCACCGCGCTACCGGTCGGCGTGGTCACCGGCATCGTCGGCGCCCCCTACCTGCTGCTTCAGCTGGTCCGCCTCAACCGGGAGGGAGCCTCCGCATGAGTTCCACCAAAACTCGGGCCGACGCAGCCGCCGGCGGGTTGTCCGCGGCTCCGGTCACGTCGATCGAGTCCGCCCAGTCGCGCGCCGACGCACATGATTCCGGGCGCGCGGTCCCCCGCAGCCTCACCACCCGCGGGCTGCGGTCCGGCTACGGGCGCCGCACCGTCGTCGACGACGTCGATATCACCGTTCCCGTGGGCGCCATCACCGTGATCGTGGGCGCGAACGCCTGCGGCAAGTCGACGCTGCTGAAGACCATGGCGCGGATACTGGCGCCGACGTCCGGGTCGGTGCTGCTGGACGGCCGGGACGTAACCACCATTCCGACAAAGCGCCTGGCCACCCGGCTCGGGCTGCTGCCGCAGCAGCCGATTGCGCCCGAGGGGATCGTCGTCGCCGACCTGGTGGGCCGCGCCCGACACCCGCACCAGGGCCTGTTCCACTCCACCTCCGCCGCGGACCGGCGCATCGTGGAGGAGGCGCTGCGGGCCACGCGCACGGCGCAGTTGGCCGACCGGAGCGTGGATGAGCTGTCGGGCGGGCAGCGGCAGCGGGTGTGGATCGCCATGGCGCTCGCCCAGCGCACCGACGTGCTCCTGCTGGACGAGCCCACCACCTTCCTGGACCTGACCCACCAGGTGGAAGTGCTGGACCTGCTCACCGACCTGAACCGGGAGCGCGGCACCACGATCGTGATGGTGCTGCACGACATCAACCTGGCCGCCCGCTACGCCGACCACGTCATCGCCATGCGTCGGGGGCGAGTAGTGGCCGCGGGGGCGCCGGGCCAGGTGGTCAGTCCGGCGCTGATGCGCGAGGTGTTCGATCTGGAGGCCGAGGTCATCACCGACCCGGTTTCGGCTACACCGCTGGTGCTACCCAAGGGCCGCCACCACGTGGTCGGCGCGGCGGATACGGGGGCGACGTCGTGAGCGCCGCGGCGGGGGCGTCTGCGTTCCGATTCTTCCCGGTGCGGGTGGAACGGATCGTGGATGTCACCCCAAGCCTGCGGCGGGTGACCTTCACCGGAGACGAACTGGAGGACTTCGCCGATCCGGGCTGGGATCAGCGGATCAAGCTGGTACTGCCCGCCGTCGAGGGCGGTTACGCGCATCTGCCGACGGGCGCGGACTGGTACGGCGGCTGGCGCACCCTGCCCACCGACCGGCGCCCACCGATACGCACCTACACCACGCGCGCCGTCCGTCCCGGGGCCGGGCAGGACTTGGACGACGCGGCCGAGGAGCCAAAACAAAGGCGAACGGGAACCGCCGGGGCCTCCACCGGTGGGGAGGTCGACGTTGACATGGTGGTGCATGCGCCGCTGGGTCCGGCCGCCCGCTGGCTGGAGAGCGCCCGTCCGGGCACGTCGGCGATGCTGCTGGGGCCCTCGCGCGCCTGGCTGAGGACGCAACCGACCGGTGCGCGTCCCGGCGGCGTGGACTTCGTGCCGCCGACCGTCACCGGACGCTTCCTGCTCGGCGGGGATGAGACGGCGGCCCCGGCGATCGCCAGGATTCTGGAGCAGTTGCCCGCATCCGCACGGGGTATTGCGGTGGTCGAGCTGCCCGTGGCGGCCGACGCCGACTACCTGCCCGCGCACCCGGGCATTGAGGTGCGCGCACTCGCCCGTGACGCGCGGCCGCACGGCGAACGCCTCGTGGCGGGCGTGAAACGGGCGGCGGCCGAGTTGCTGCCGGAGGGCGCTCCGCAACAGGTTGAGGAAATCGACGTGGATCGCGAATTGCTGTGGGAGGTGCCGCGCACCGCGCGAGGCGGCGCGGCGCTCAAGCGGGCCGACGTGTACGCGTGGCTGGCCGGCGAGGCGGGCGCCGTGTGCGCCCTGCGTCGCCACCTGGTGTCCGAGCGGGGCCTGGACCGGCGGGCCGTGGCCTTCATGGGCTACTGGCGCCTGGGCCGAGCGGAGGGTTGAGGTCGATTACCCTCCGGAGCCCCCGAGAACAACCGCCGCGAGATGGGAGTCCCCTGCGTTGACGTGCCCGGGTAGTGTCGATAGGGTCACAGCGTCGTTTCATGGTGCATCTGGGCTGGGAGGCCGGTTATGAGCAACCCGGAGTCAACGGGGCATTCTGCGGATCTGGAGAGTTCGCCCGCATCGGGTTCTGAATCCGAGGACCTTTCCTGGGTGAAGAACTCCCGATTCACCATCGAGGAGATGCGGGAGACCGCGGCCGAGGTCCTAGCGCGTTTTGATCGTGATCGGGAGATTCAGCACCTGCTGCGACAGGGACTGACCCCCCAGCAGGTGGCTGAGCGCACCGGCTCCGAACCCAGGTTCGTGGCCCATGTGGGCCAGCAGATGCAGCGCGGCGAGCTGGTGCGCCCCGAGACCCCGGAGGAGCTTATCTTCCGGCGGTTTTTGGGGCAGATCAGCAGCCAGGAGATGATGGACCGACTGCGCACCTGGCCCTACACCTTCGGCCGCCTGCGCGGCTACGACGGCTACGAGCGCGGCTCCTGGGACGACGTCGACGGTCTGCACGGATTGGGATACTTATCCGACCAGGAGTACACCGAACTAAGGGCGATCACCGATCCGATGCCCAAACCGCCCGATGATCCCATGCCCTGGGAGAAGGGCTGGCAGCCCCAGTGACACCCCCAACCACCAGGGGCACCGGGAGCACCCCGGCGAGTGAGGTTGTGGAGGCCACCGCCGCCCAGGTCCAGGAGATCATTGACCGCCTGGCGCCCGGCCACACCCTGCCACGCAAGCCTGCTCCCGGCAGCATGTGGCATCAGTTGCGTGAGGAGATCAGGGGCGCCTATCTGGCCCGGGCCAGGGAGCGCGGTTCACGTGGGGGTAGGGCGATCATTATGGCGGGGTCCCCGGGAGCAGGCAAGTCCCAGGCGGTCCGCGCCGCCCGCAAGATCCTGGGGGATGAGCGCTCGGCCGAGCTGGGGGTGGACGAGGCCGGTTACACCACCATCGACGCCGACGACATCAAGCAGCTCCTGCTCGGCAGCCCCGTGCCCGGCCTGGACGTGAACCCCGAACTGCTGGCCCAGGCCCGCACCCACTGGGACAACCTAATCGCCGCGCAAGCACCCGGCCCCCTGGCCGACGGACGCCCCGTCAGCCGCGGCGAGCTGGCCACCCTCGTCCACCCCCTGTCCACCAGCACCGCAGACCTCGCCCGCAACGACCTCCTGCGCAGAAAGTCTGACGTCAAAATCGAAGGCACCCTGCAATGGATGGAGTCCCCGACCGTCGGTCAGGGTCCCCGCCTGATTCATGAGCTCGAAGCCGCCGACTACACGCAGGTAGCCATCGTCGCCGTGGACACCCCCGAGGACATGTGCCTCGAGGGTGCCCGGGACCGCTGGGCCGGGCCCCGCTCCCAGGGCGACCCCACCGCCCGCTACACCCCACCCACAGCCATCACCGCCACCTTCACCACCGGCCCGGACCGCACCCGCACCAGCCGGTGCATTGAGAACGCCCGCTCCACCCACCAACTCGCCACCACCAGCGCCACCCTGAAGGCCGCGGACCTGCTAGTCACCCACCGCACCGAGCACGGCCCCACCATCATCGACCACACCGACCGCGACGGCATCACACGCTCCTACTCCACCCCCTACCCCCTACTCGCCGCCATCAGACCACCACGCACCCAACAGGCAGCCACCGCTCGCATTTGTGACCCCGCCGCCTCCGCCCCGCCAAGGCAGCCGTTCACCCGTCAAGACGTACTACGCAACATCAGCGCCCCACGCCCTTACACCCCCAAACCACCCAGACAAGACCACGGCACCGGCCTCTGATGGTAGTGTCACCAAGGTCACGGTTTGGTGGTCGTCCGGGAGGAGAACCGGCATGAATGACAACGGTGAAGAACTCTCGGCGGGTCTGTGGGACTTTACTCCGGTGCCCGAGCCGACCGACCCAGTGGAGCAGGACGCACTGACCGATGAGGTCATTGACCGGGACCTGATTGATCCGGACACGGGGACTGGGCTGGCGCCCATGGACGTAGCCACCCCGGTGCCGGAGGAGTACTTCACCCATTTCGAAGACATCCTGCCGCGCTCGGTTCTGCATATATGGAGGCGGTTCGGGTTCGAAGGTTTTGGTGATGGCCTGTTCTGGATCACCGACCCCATCGCCTGGGCACCAGTGGTTCGCGAGTGGCTGGACCCGGTGAGAGAGCGCCTGCCGTTCACCGACACCTTCCACTGCCTGGCCCGCTCCGCCATGGGCAACCTATTCCTGTGGGGGGAGAACAGCGGTCACAGCGTCGAGATCGACCCCACCTATGGTGAGGTTATTATCGACCAGCTCGCCATACAGTCCGTCCAAAACCCAGAAGTACACCAGCGACAAGGACGAACAGCTTTCTCTGGTGCTGCGGATCGTAGTGTTGAGGGTCCTGAGGATAATGCCGAGCGGGCGTTGCCGCCGCAGGCGTTGGAGCGCCTAGGGCCGATCAACTCCCACCAGGTGTACGGGTTTGTGCTCCCACCCGCACTGGGCGGGCCGATCAGCGTGGACAATCTGCGCATCACCGACGCCCACACCTACCTGACCCTGCAAGCACAGCAGAACGACATCACCGTCAGTGACCCGGTGGGCGCCAACTGGGGCCAGGTAGCCCCGATTATCGGCACCGATCCCGGCACCTCCCCGCTCGGCCAGGCAAGCGAGTCATGACGGGGACGGCCAAGACAAATCCTGCTCCTGCAGCTCTGCCGGATTCACACGGCTTCCGGCACGCCCTGGGCGCCGAGGACCCCGGAGCGGTCGCCAAGCAGTACCCACCCTCACCAGCCCGCGACGACCGAGCCATGGTGCGCACCGTCTACCACAACGGCCGTAACCCCGACCTGCAGGCCAAGGGAGCGGAGTTCGAGTTCCAACTCGACGGCCAATACCAGATCCTGGCGCAAATGCCAACCAAGGACTACCTGGCCGCCCGCGACCTATTCAAACAACAAGGCAGACAAGGCAACGAAGCCACACGACGCGCACGCGAACAACTCAGAAACAGACTTGCTGAGTACGGTAGGGACCTTCTTGGCATGCCTAGTGCCGCGTCCCGTGCTTGGGCGCGTGAGGCTATGCGGCAGGTGGCGATTCTGCACAACCCCGACCAGGTCCTGGGCGGTGACCTGAGTCCCTCCCGGGACGCGGGCGGCACGCCGATCCCTGGAGACAGAGGCGTCAATTCCTCCCTGGGGGCGCAGAACCTCAGCAATGCCGACGTGATCGATGCTGCCACCGAGCGCCAGGTCGCCGCCGGGATGGGCCATCTGCCGCTGCGCTTCCAGGTGGTGCTGACCAACCGGCGTCGTAACGTCCAGCAGCTGCGCGCCCGCCAGCCGCCCCCGCCACTGCAACTCGCTCAGCCGTGCACGGAGCCTGGCTCCCGGGCGCCCGCACAAACCCTGAGCAGGGCGGTGCTGGCCGCCCGCCCACCCCCAGGCGCACGCACAAACCCCACCACCGCCGCCCGCATCCGCCAAACCCTGGGCATACACAACCCAACCTACACACCCCCACACCGAAACCGCCCCGGCATCAACCGCACAAACGGGCCGGAGCGCTGATCCCACTCACCGGAACACCCGGACGGACCAACCTGCACTAACCCACCACACCGAACCAGGGTCATTGGGAGAACGCCATGAGTGAAGCAGACGATGGCATCGAGCAAGCAATCGAGATCCGCCTACGGGAGCTGCTCGCAGCTGCCCGCAGCTGGTCGCGGGACGACTCCGAGGCGCTGCGCAAACGCATACTCGCGGAACTCGACCGCGGCATGTACGACCGCCGGAGCGCAGACATCGAACAGTTCAAGTCCGAAGACGATCGTGCCGATTCTCGGCAGCTGTTCGCCAAGGCAGACCGGGAGGACCGGCGTGCCGACGAGGCGCATGCCGCAGCGAAGCACGAGGCCGATCCTGCCGAGCGCATGCGCGCCCAGGCCGCGTCTGAACAGCGCCGCACCGTCGCCGACGCTGCCCGCGAGGACGGCCGGATGCGCTACGACACCGCCGAGCGCCGTGCCGAAACCGCCCGCGCATTGGAGTCCCGGGGCCTGGATCGGGAACTGGTGGCGATTCGAATGCGTGCCGACATCAGTCAGGCCCGACCGGCCGTCGACGCTGTGAGGGCGGGCAGGCCGGGCATGACCGCTGTGCACGGCAGGAGCTACCAGAGCCGTCGAATGCGACAATTCGCAGTCCAAGGCAGGCGCACTGCCCTCAGTCGTTGAGGCCGCCTGGATTGACGCGCTCGTCGTCGAACATGCCCGCTGGCGGAGCCACGTACGGAAGCGGATCGCCCTTCTTGGACAGATTCTCCTCCCCCTGCGCGGCAGCTGCGAACGGACCGTCCGGATCCATCAGTACGGCCATGTGGTAGTCCGCGTGATCGCGCCACCAGGTGCTCATGCCCGTCGCCGGATCGAGCCGCAGGTACTCCCAGGCCCGCCACAGCGCCTCCAGCCGGGCCACGGCCTCCTCATACTCCCACCACCTCGCGGCCCAGCAGCGGTGTCTGCCGTCGATCCGCCGCCGGTACATGTTGCGTAGGAAGTCGCGCACGAACTCGTCGACATTAGCGAAGTAGAGCTGAGGCTCGTCGGTGCTTCCGCCCGGTCCGCCATTGTCGGCGGGCACCGTCTGGTCCAGCGGCCACTGACCTTCACTCATAGCGTCTCCTTCTCGTCAACAGTGGCTTCGACGACGGCCAACTCGGTGTCCGCCTCCTGAATGGTTCGCTCGGCCTGGGGATCGTGGGCGGCGATTGATGCCCTTACCGCGTCGGCGTGGGGGCCGGACATCCAGGGGATGGTGCGGATGAGCGTGGGTCGCGCTCCGGAGGCGAATACGACTGCGCGACCCTTGGGCAGGGCGGCGAGATCGGCGACGTCGAGGATGCGCTCGCGCTGCAGCTGGCGGGAGACGGTGCGTTGTGCGCCGCGAGCGTAGGAGGTCGAAGAGGACATGCGGTCGTAGTCACCGACCATCCGGGAGAGATCTTCCAGGAAGGCCGCCTCGCTGACGCCGCCGCCGTACACCTTGACATTAGAGGCGCTCCACAGCTTCTTCATCCCGGCCTCTCCCCATACCTCCACGCCCTGTGACCAGGACTGGAGGATCGTCATCAGGACGATTCCGCGCGAGCCGTAGTGGCTGTACAGGTTGGGCAGTTCGCGCCAGCGGCACACGTTGGCGGCCTCGTCGAGTACGCCGAGCAGCGGCGTGGTCAGGCGCCCGCCGGGGGATCTGGCCGCCAACTCCTCCGCTGCCTCGACGACGGCGACGGTCAGGGCCGTAACCAGGGGGCCGGCGGTGCCACGCCCCTCCTTCGATAACGAGTAAAGCGTGCCCTCGCCGTCGCGCACGAAGTCCTCGGGACGGAACTGGGGGCGAGGGTCCGCCATACCCCGCGGAGTTACCCAGCGCGCGACTTGCCGGTTAGTCAGGCATGAGGCCATCTGCTGCGCAGTCCCGAACACGCCTCCGCGCTGCTTGTCGGGTGCGGTGATGACCCCGGCCACCTGGTCCGCGGTCAGGTCGAATCCGTGGTCGCGCAGAATGTCGACAGCGGTCTCATCAGTGGGGCGGGTGAGCCAGGTGTAGACGTCCGTGATCGCGCGGTGGTCGAGTGCGGCGGCGAGCAGTAACCCTGCGAGGAGGTCCTGCCCGGCCGGATCGAAGTAGGCGTCGGTACGAGCGCCCGGGTCGCGTGAACCGGAGGCGAAGTGCTCGGCCAACTTCGCCGCGCGCACTTCGTCGGTGACGTAGCTGAGCGGGTTCCACCACCAGTCGGGTTCCTCCAGGGCGATTCCCTGCGGGTCGAACACCCATACCGCACCGACGCCCCCGCGTACGTCCCGGGTGGCGTCAACGATGTCGCGCTTGTTGGAGGTCACCAGCACGGCCCCGGGCGTGTCCAGGATCGCGGGGATGGCCCGTGAGGTGGTCTTGCCGGTGCGCGGGCCCCAGATGTCGATATGCATATCCTCCCATGAACCGTAGAGGGTGTTGCCGTCCGTAATGGCACGCCCTATCGGCACACCGGGGGAGGCGGTGACGCCTAGGCGCCTCGCAGTCGCCTGGGCGCTCTTGCGACTCAGCGAGTCGACGTCACGCCCCCTACCCATGTAGTTGGCGGCGCGGTCCACCCGTGAGCGACGGCGTCGCAGGCAGTGCACGGCCAGTCCCACAAGGGCGCCGAGCACGATGACGATGACGCCGGTGCCGCCTAGCGCCCACCACCCGGCGGCTCCGGGCCAGGGCAGGTCGCCGCCGAGCAGTCCGAAGACGACGGCGAAGGGATTTCCCGGAACCTCGACTCCGGATCCCGCCAGGCGGTGCCCCAGGTGCATGGCGGCATACACGAAGCCCACCACTACCACCACGAGGACGATGCCGATCCACAGCAGGATGACCTCACCGGATATGCTCCCGGGGTCACGACGGCGATTGTTGGGGGTGCTCATGCGTCTGCGCCCACTTTCTCCTGGACCGGGTCTGCGGGGGCGGTTCGTCTGCCCACGCGCGACTGCTCGTGCCAGAGCCTGTTGGTGTCGTTGATGCTCAGCTCGGTGCTGGTGAGCTGGACGTTTACGGGGATGCCGGGACGGCCTCCGACCTTTACTAAGAACTTGCCGCGGCCGGGAGGCTCCGCCTCCCGGCCGGTGGACGGATCCCATGCGGGCGGATCCTGCCAGCCGATGAGCATTTCCTGCTCTGCCTGCGAGAACGGCACCGCCGCAGTCAGCTGGGGCATCTCCGCCGATGGCAGTCCGCCACAGATCACCATCCCCGAGCGCTCTACGAATCCGCGGGCCTTCATCCGGTCCTCCTCGTTGGCCAGGGCCAGCAGATCGCTCATGGTGTGGGAGATCATGGCCATGCCGACCCCGCGCTGGCGGTTGAGGCGGGTGAGCGCGTCGACGCGGTCGACCATGCCGCGGCCGGCGCGCAGTGCCCGCCACAGCTCGTCCAGGATGACGAAGTAGTGACGGCGCGGCTCCAGACCGGCGTCGGCCAGGGCGTTGGCGACGTTTACCGTGCCGAAGCCGGCCGACCAGCAGGCCAGGAGGGTGGCCGCCTGAAGGTCCATCTCCGAGTCGTCGATCGCGGAGACGTCGTATACGACCGGTGCGTCGCGTCGCATGGGGTTGGTGGTGGGCCGGGCGAAGGTCTCGCCCAGGCGGCCGCCGCCCACCAGGCCGATCAGGGATGCCTCCAGGTTCTCGGTGATCGCCTGATAGCGGACATCGTCGCCACGGTCGAGCGCAACCGCGCGGACCTCCGCCGGCCCGTCCTGGATGACACGCAGCAGGTCTCCCAGGACGGGTACGCCGTCGTGGTGGGCATCCAGGTATTTCAGCGCCCGGTCAATGATCGTCTCCTCGCGATCGGTGGGCGGAGAGGAACGCAGAATGGTGAGTAGGGCGGAGACCATGGTGTGCCGGCGGCCGTGAGCGTCGGCAAGTACCTGTGCGGCCTCCCGACTGTATCCGGCCTGGCGCAGCCGAGCGGCCGCCTCGCCGGCCTCACCCGGGTCGAGGATGTTCAGATAGCCGCGGCCGCGCCCGAGGGTGATCACCTGCCCTCCCAGCGCCTCAATGAGGTCCACGTAGTCCGGCTTGAGGTCACCCAGCACCAGTGGCATGACGCCGTAGCCGGCCAGGCCGGTGGCCATACGGCGCACGATGGTGGACTTGCCCAGTCCAGGCTTGCCCAACACGAATGCGCTCGGGTTGGAGATGAGCTTGGCGCGCTGGAACCAGGAGATCGGATCGCAGCACAGGGTGGCGCCGGTGTGGATGTGGCGTCCGAGAGGCACCCCGACCATGGGGGTACCGGTGCCGATCGCGTAGGGCCACAGCCCGCACACCTGCACGGTGGTGCCCCGCCACTCGTCGGCCGCCTGCACGTAGCTGGAAGACCCACGGCCGCGTCCCAGCCAGCCGCGCATGGGCGGCCGCTGCGGGCGCACTTCGCGCTTGCTCTCCGTCTGCTCCCGCTTTCCCTTGCTGAGTTTCTTGCGCTGCTTGCGTGGTAATCGCTTGCTCATAGCTTGTCTCTCAATTCGGCCGGGACCTTAATGTGCTTGGGCAGCACCAGCCCCAGGGGCAGGGCCGCCGCGAACGCGGAGTCCTGCGAGCCGTACACGGGTCGCAACCGCAGCCGGGCGGTGGCCGCCAGGTTGTCGATAGCAGCTCGCGCGTCGGCCTCCCGGTCCCGGTCGGCGACGGTTGCCGTCACCAGCATGCCGAACTGCGTCAGGCCCGCACCGGAGGCCTCCTCCTGGGCGGTCGCCGCAGCCGCCCGCACGGCGAGGCTGTCGCGGGCCGCCGGCTTGTCCGTGGACGTCATCCGAAACTCGGCCGCACGCAGATCCGCCTCCACGATCGCGGCAGCTCTCGCGGCGTCAATGGGCCGGTACAGCAACGTGACGCGCTTGCGGTCGATGTCCCGGTGCGGGGCCAGCAGCCGCGCAAGGATGCCCGACTGCACGTTGCCCCGCGGGGCCTGGGTCATCGCCCAGGTGCACGAGTAGGCGCTGTCATGCCGATAGCCGTCCCATGAGGCCTGGGTGGCGGTGGGGCCGACGTCGGGCCAGGAGAGCTCCGGTACCTCCCCCGCCGCATGCGCCTCATCAATGAGCACCGCCGCGGCCGGGTCATAGGCGATCCGGATGACCTCGCACAGCTCCTGGGCGGACAGCGGGTGGGCGGCGCCCGCGCCGGTGGCCTGCAGTCCGGCCGTCAGCCCGGGCAGACGCGCCGCCAATTCGCGGCCCATTTCCTCCGCCTTCCGCTTACGCCCGCCAGATCGTGGTGCCGCACTGAAGGTGACGGCGACGAAGGCCCGCACGGTGGAGGAGCCCGCGGGATAGCGGTCGACGACCTCCCGGAGCATCTCTCGGGCGAATGCGGGCGCCTCCGAATCAACGTTGGTGCTCACTTCCCGGCGCAGCCTGGTGCCCGAATCGGGTGCGGTCTCAATCGTCACCGAGGCGGCCTCGATTCCGGGCTCGTCTCCCAGATTCGCCAGCCAGTGCCCCCAATCCGCGACCCAGATGTCGATCTGTTCCTGGTCCACCAGCGCCGCGCCGTCGGGCTCGGCACCGATGACCACCGAGTACGAGCCGGTCGCCGGTGTGTACAGCAGCGCGAACTTGCGTCCGTAGGAATCCATGTGCTCGCTCAGCCGGGTGGGAGCAGCAAGACCGGGCAGCTGGTAAGTGCCCCACAGCGTGCGCCCCAGCGGGCCCGAGCGGTAGATGGTCAGGCCGCGCGAGCGCGCCGACCACCAGGCGATGCGCGCCCCGCTCCGGGAGACCAGGCTCTTGCCGTGGGCGTCTTTGGTCAGCACCGCCAGCATCAGCACGCCCAGCAGCGCGGCAACTCCCAGGGCGTGCAGCAGGTCCGAGACCATCACGGTGATCACCACAATGATCAATCCGGCCAGCAGCAGCCCGGTACCCACCGAACCGAGACCGAGGATTCCAGGGGATGCGGGCCGCTGCCAGTTCCCGTAGGTTCGCGGTCCGGTACGCGTCTCAACGGCTGCCATCCGGCCCGCCTCCTTCACCGGTTGCTGCATCACCGAGCGACTGCGCCGCACCCACCGCGGTGTCCATGGCCTTCTTGCCCGCATCGATAGCCACGCCCGCGGCGATGCCGATTGGGCCGGCGGCGGTTCCTGCTGCGGCCGCCCCGCCACCGGCAGCGGCTCCACCGGCGGCAGCACCGCCTCCGGCCGCCGCTCCACCACCGGCGGCACCGGCGCTTCCGCCTCCCGCGCCCGCCGTACCTGCTCCCTTGCCTCCGGCGGCGCCGGTACTGCCGCTCTGTTTGCCGCCGGACGTCCCGGTCTGCTGTGCTCCGGCAGCTTGTTGCTGCCGGTTGCCGTCTCCCTGACCGCCACCGGTTGGCGCCTGCGTAGAGGTACCGGACTTGCCGTCTGTACCGCTTCTGCCATTCGCTCCCGAGGCGCCGTCGGACCCCGAGGAGCTGCCGGAGGCCAGGCGACCCAGCTGGGCAGCGCCGGTGGGCAGCGCAACCATGGCACCGGCGGCCAGTGCACCACCACCGGCACCCGCGGACAGTGATCCGACCATGGGCGTGACGAAGCGCATGAGCGCAGGCATGGCGAACAGGGCGAGGATCATGAGCATGAGACCCGTAAGCACAGCCAAGAGCCCGGTACCGTCATCTTTGAACACGTCCGTACCGGCCAGCTGGAAGGCGGCGGCGTAGATGATCGCAGCTGCGGGCTTGTACAGGATGAAGGCCACCAGCCAGGACACGCACTTCTTGAACCAGCCCTTGCCCATCTCCGTGTTGGTGAAGGATGCCGCCAGCGGCAGAATGCCGGTGAGAATGACGAGCATTCCGCCGCGGGCAACCATGAGCACCACCTGAAATGCGGCGGCTAGTACGGCTACCAGACCGAGAATAATGATGAGCATAGGTCCCAGGGAGCCGGTTGCCGGATTCGCGGTAAGCGCGAGTAGCGTGATCATGTTCTCGCCGAAGCATGTCGACCCCTCCTCCGAGACCGTGCAGTCCAGGGAGCTGTCGATAATCCACGTCGAGAACATATCGCCCGACCGGATCAGTATGCTGACCACAGTCACCCCGGCACCCGCGACCACCACGAGCGTCATCAGACTCTTGACGACCTCGCGGCCAGGCTCCGCACGCTGCTCCCACGCCATACGCGCACCGCCGACGATCACAGACAGGATCGCCGCCGCACCCATGTACCACCACAAGGCAGACTGCAAGAACAGCGCAGCTCCGCCGACGCGGCTGGGCCTGGTCGGCATAAAACCGCTTACCAGGGCGCTCGCGCCGGATATCAACACGACCGCGCCCAGGATGAGACCGACCCTACCGACGGCCATCACACCATCGCCGGCCCGCATACGCGCGGCGATCATGGCGCCCAGTATCAGCAACGAGAGTATTGCGACCGCAAGACTGACCCACACCACATAGTCCATCACCCTCTCGAGCCTAAGACTGTTCGGGGGAATCTCGTCTGCGGAGATGGCGGAGTCAACACCACCGGAGTCCGTCAAGTTCGGCGTTCCAATATTGACCCAGATCGTTCCCACGGAGGCAATCGCCTTACCGAACGCCTCCATGACGGCGTTGGCCATGTTCTCGATCGCATCACCGACGACAGCTTCGACGCCCTGGCTGACATGGCACATTGGGTTGAAGAATCTCCAACCACTGCATCCGTCAGCCATTACGCCCCCCAGGTGATGTATCCGGCCAGGTCTGGAATCGTGGTCACGTCGATCGGTGCGCTGGCATCGGTGACGTTGAGCTTCCAGTCCCCGTCCTCCCACACTAGCGGGTAGACCATCGAGAGATTGATGGTCTTGCCCGAAGCAGAGCCGCGCACGGCGACGTCGATCCGAGCGGAGTCGCCGTCGTAGGCCAGGACCCGGAAGCCCGCGATTTCCACGCGGGTGCCAGAGCCGGTCGAGGAGCCGGCCCCGGCTGAGAGCACCTGGTCACGGGCGGGGCCCGTCACGAAGTAATCGAGCCACGCTTTCACCGTGGACTCGTCGCTGCCCTGCACGACGGCGTTAGCTGTCGCAAACACCGCTCCCTCAGGCGATCGTTGGAAGCAATAGCGATAGCCGGAATCAGCAGTCGCACCGGGACCATATTGCTCAGAGACGGGATAGGCGACGGTTCCTTGGTAATCCCAGTAGTCGACATCGGGCGCCTTCGCAAGGCGAGCCTGCTCCGTCACTTCACCACTCAGACCACACACGCTCGTGCTGGTCGATCCCTCGGAACCCCCCGTAGATTCATCCGCTGCTGCGGATGACGTTGAAGGTGATGCCGTCGCCGGGACCGCGACGGAAGCCGTCGACGCGCTCTCCGGCGCGGAGTCGTCACGCAGCACATTGGTCACACCCACCACGATTCCGAGCACCGCAATCAGCACAACGATCAGCGCTGCCGCAATGAAGCCAGGCCGACCAAACGGGCCGCGCTCGTCGTTCTCAATGCCGCTACTTTCGTTTGTCACTGTACTTGACTCCTCACTGATCGTTTTATCTCAAGTGGACAGGGATTATGAGTTTCTTCGATTCACCAGACTCAACTCCAGGGTAATGATGACATCACGCCCCCCAGGCGATATACCCCGAGGCGTCGGGAATCGTTGCGAAGTCAAACGGTGCACTCACACTGGCGTCGATCTTCCAATCTCCGTCCTCCCAAATAAGAGAATAGGTGATCGATGCAGTGATGCTTGACCCTTGGGCGGAACCTGACGCAGAAAGATCAACCCTTGCACTACGGCCGTCGTAAGCGAGCAAGCGGAATCCCGTGATCTCGAGCCGAACGCCCGTGGAATCTGACGGGGTATCAACTTCAGCCATCAGTTGGTCATGAAACTCACCCTGACTAAGGGCGTAGTAAGCCCATGCGGAGGAGGTCTCAGGGTCGCTAGCTGCGGCAAGTGCATTCGCCGCAGCGAACACCGCTCCCTCAGGCGATCGTTGGAAGCAATAGCGATAGCCGGAATCAGCGGTCGCACCGGGACCATATTGCTCAGAGACGGGATAGGCGACGGTTCCTTGGTAATCCCAGTAGTCGACATCGGGCGCCTTCGCAAGGCGAGCCTGCTCCGTCACTTCACCACTCAGACCACACACGCTCGTGCTGGCGGCACCGGCAGTATCGGTATCCTCAGAGCCGGCCTGCTCCTCCGCCGCCGTCACGTCGGCTGACGCGACGGCGGGTGTGTCCGTCACCGGGGCGGCGGACGCCGACTCATCCTGCGTACTGCTTCCGCAGCCGGCGACGAGCCCCAGCATTATCACCATGGCGACTGCCGGCGCCGCAACGCGTCCCAACCGAGCCCGCCGGTGCACCGATCCGCTTCCCTCGGCTACCACTTGCCCGGTCTCTCAGCCGACGAGGAAGCCGACGAGCGACGCGGCCGCGGAGATCACGATGGTGCCTCCGAGCGCCATCCCGATCTTGCCTACGTGCTCGCCGCCCTCGCCCCGACGGGACTGGATCGCCATCAGCGCCCCGGCGGCGAACAGGCCGAGGATGCACACCGCCAAAGCGATCCACTTGGCCCATCCCATGATCGAGGTGAAACCCTCGGTGCCCGGCGGCTGCACCGGGTCCGGATCGGGCAGATCGAACGGCAGCGACAGCACGACCTCGGTCACGGCCTGTGTTGCATGCGCGAAAACCATCAGTGTTCCTTTCGTTCGTTGGCGCCATCGGCGTCCACATCGGTTCCGTCAATGAGAAGGTTCAGGTCTTTGACGAGGCGGCGCACCGCCCGTGGAGACTCCGCCGGCGCAGGCAGCTCTCCTAGCCGCCAGGGTTCCACCCAGGGCAACTGCCAGACGCGGGGCGCTCCCCCACCGACCACCTGCGCAAGCTCACGCAGCGGTCGCGGCAGACGCCCGGGGGCGTCGGCAATGATCACCAGCCCGAGGAGGTCGACATGAGGAACTGCCCCCGCCGCCCACTGGGTCACCGCACTCTGCGCCGCCTGCAGTCCGTAGGCGCTTGATCTCGCCACGAGCACCGCTCGCGCACGCTCATCGATCGGCGGACGGGGCCAACAGTGCCCGGCACTCCGCCATTCGGGTACGAGCGCCGACAACGTCGACTCACCGGCTCCTCCATGCGCGCCCACCCACCACAGCTCAGCGTTTCCCGGGCGGTCACGGACCGGCAGCAGATCCCGCTCGGGCGCGGACACGTTGTCCTGCGGGGCCGCAGGGCCGGTAAGCGGCGGCATCTCAACCGAGACCGGAGTGTACGGCACCGGTTCCGGCTCTGGCGATGAGAGCCACGGGTTGGCGGTTTCTGGCACAGGGACGTATCTCCTCGGTAATGGTTCGACCCCCGCGGATCGGCTGTTACGCAAAGAGTGTAGATGCACACCACGATAACAACAACATTGACAGATCAAGCTCGTTGTTGTTACCTATAGTTAGGTTTTACCCGAGTAATATAGCGTCGTCGCGCGCCGACCAGCATACGGACGGCTCCGACGCGGCCAGGATCATTCATGTGATTATGAGAGGTTGTCGGCATGGGACGACTGACAAGAGCGGCTTCACGCTGGGCGCTAGCCGCCGCCGTCCTTGCAGTCGGGGCCTCCGGCTGCAGTACCGAGACTCAACCGGAGGGAACGGCCGGCTCCGCACCGGCCACAACGGCGACGGCGACTCCCTCGGGGGCCGCGACCGACTTCGCGCGCCCCGATCCGAGCCAGTTCACGCTCGCCCCCGAGGGCTCGGTGAATGAGGACACGGGTCAGACCATCTCCCCCGATCCCGCCGTGTGGGATGAGGAATCACGCGCTGCCGCCATAGCAGCGGCCGAGGCCGCTCTGGAGGCATTCGCGCACCCGGAACTGGACTACGACACCTGGTGGGCGGGCTTGGACCCGCACCTGACTCAGGAGGCCGCCGAAGCCTACGTCTATGTCGATCCGGCGAACATCCCCGTGCACGAGCTGACCGGTTCCGGAACCATCATCGAGGACGCCAGCGCCTATGTGGCGACTGTGAAAATCCCCACCGACGCCGGCCGCTACGATGTCTTGGTAATCCGCACTAGCGGGAGCGCCCCGTGGCTGGCGAGCCGCATAGTTCCGGTCGAAGAGGCCGAGCAGTAGTGGACCAGAAGTCAACGACCACTCTCATCATCGTCGGTCTGGTGCCGGCGATGGTTCTGTCCCTGATCGTCAGTATTGTGCTGCTGGGCGGAGACGATGACGCAGAAGCCTGCACGCCGGTAAGTTCGCAGGCGGGAGGCACCGCCAACGTTGACTCGGTGCCGGAGGGACCGATTGCCGGATACGGCCACGAACAGCTCGTCAACGCCGCCTACATCATCCAGGCCGGACACGACCTCGGGTTGACCACACGAGACCAGACCATCGGCGTGATGACCGCCATGGCCGAATCCGGATTAATTGTCCTCGACCATGGCGACGCGGCAGGCCCAGACTCCCGCGGCCTGTTCCAGCAGCGCGGCAACGGCTCCTGGGGCAGTGAGGCCGACAGAATGGATCCCTACATCTCAGCAACCAACTTCTTCAAGGCCCTTCTACGCATTGAGGATCGTGAGTCCCTCGAACCGACCCTTGTTGCTCACCGCGTCCAAGCCAACGCCAATCCTTATGTCTACGAGGAACACTGGCCAGCCGCCGTAGCCGTCGTCGAGGGTCTCAGTGGCGCGCAGGGCGTCATGGTCGGCGAGGCATCACCGGGCTCCGCCCAGTACGCCCTCGGCGACGTGCAGCCGCAGACGGCAGTCGTCGCCAACAAAGTAGGGCCCATGTTCGGTATCAAGACCATAGGCGGCTATCGTGACGCAACGAGCCCGTACGACGACATGACCTACGGCCATCCCGCCGGCCGTGCCCTGGACTTCATGATCAATGACATCGACGACGGTAAGGCCGTAGGGGACAGACTGGCCGCCTACCTGCAGGAGAACGCCGACAGCCTCACCGTGCACTACATCATCTGGCAACAAAGGATCTGGATGGCCGGCGACCCGCCCGACGCATGGGAGATGATGGAGGACCGCGGCAGCGACACACAGAACCACATGGACCACGTGCACCTGTCCCTCGACGTATCCGGCGAGGTGAGCGTACCCGCAGCGGACGACTCTTGCAGCACCGAAGGCGGCACCACTACCAGCACCACGGTGAGTCAGGGCGGCTGGGCCTCGCCCGGTGCCGGCCCGATCACCAGCTCATACGGCATGCGAGTCAACCCCGTTACCGGAGTGAACAAGCTTCATGCCGGCACCGACCTGGGAGGCGGCGGATGCGACGGCCCGATCTGGGCCGCCCAGTCCGGCACCGTCACGATGGCGAGGATGGAGTCGGGCACCGGCACCATCGTGATCGACCACGGCGGCGGGGTGGAGACTGTATACCTGCACATGTACGAGGGCGGAATCCTGGTCAGCGCAGGAGACAAGGTGACCGCGGGCCAGCAAATCGGACTGGTGGGCTCCTCCGGGAACTCCACCGGGTGCCACCTGCACTTCGAGGTCCACCTGGACGGCTCCCCCACCGACCCGGTGCCCTACATGGCCCAGGTCGGGATCACTCTCGGTGAATAGATAGTGAATGGAACGGAGACACGACGATGACTGAACAACCGCAACCCGCCGACTGGCCGCGTGTGGAAGCCCGTATCCACGCCGACGGCACTGCGGACGTGCTCATCGGTGGGAAGACGCACCAGATCGCCGCCGGCAGTATCGACGCCGCCCGTCCGCAAGTCATCGCGCTCGTTGCGCGCCATGCGGCACAGCTCGGTCGTCCGCTACGAGCCGTAACCAACGATCCTGACGGCCAGTGGCCCCTAATTATCCACGCCGACGGCACCGTCGAGAACGACCCAACCGCGCCTTCCCGTCCGAACCCGCCGAACCAGAACCCGCCGGAACCCGCGCCTCGGGAGCCGTCGGCCGACCGCACTGAGCCCATACCGCAGCTGGAAACGGAGCCTCAGCCACAGGCATTCCAGCAGACCGGCCCGTACGCATCCCCGTCCGCACCTTCTGTGGACAGCCCTATCCAACTCGCCTCCACGTCTCCACAACCACAGGCGCCGGTCATGCCCGCGAAACCACAGTCCGAAGTGCTCGGCACTGTTCCCCCACCGGCGATAGCGACGACCGCGGCTCCCGTCCACCAACCGGCACCCGAGCCCCGGCAGTCGTTTCTTGTGCAGGAGCAGACCGAGGAGCCCGCGACACAGGGATGGCGGGGAGTTGTCGCACGGCTAGGACTCCGCGTGGGCCCCAACGAAACCGAGCGCGCCGAACGAGCCGACGTGCAGGCCGTGAGCCAGCATTGGCCGGGTCCGCGCACGATTGCGATCGTCAACGCCAAGGGAGGGGCCGGCAAGACGCCGACCACCGTGCTGCTCGCCGCAGTGTTCGCCCGCTACGGCGGCGCCGGTGTGCTGACCTGGGACAACAACCAGACCCGGGGAACCCTGGGATGGCGCACCGAGCAAGGCCCGCACGACGCCACCGTCCTGGAACTGCTACCCCAGGTCGAACGGCTCCTGGGCACCGGCGCCCAGTCTGCTGACCTCGCCCACTTCGTGCATCACCAGACCCGCGACCGCTTCGACGTGCTGCGCTCCAAGCCCACCGCCCTATCGGCGGACCAGCGCGTGGACGCCTCGGATGTCGATGCAATCCACCAGGTCGCCTCCAAGTACTACCGGCTGATCTTCGTCGACTCGGGCAACGACGAGTCCGACCCCATGTGGCTGCGGATGATCGACCACACCGACCAACTGGTGGTGGCCACCACCACCCGCGACGACCACGCCGAGGCCGGAGCCCTACTGCTTGAGGCCCTCACCAGCCGGGACCAGCACGGCGCCGACCTAGCGAGCCAGGCGGTGGTTGTAGTCACCCAGGCCGATCCCCGTGCCAGCCGCAGCGATATTGAACGGGTCGTAAACGGCTACCGCGACCTGGCGCGCGAGGCACGAACCATCCCCTACGACCCCGCCATGGTCGACGGCGTACTCCGCTACGGATCGCTCCGACCGGCCACGCGGCGGGCCTGGCTGGCGGCCGCAGCGGCGGTGGCACGGGGCCTGTGAAATCAGGGCACTGAAGCAGACGCGTTATCGTTCCGGTATCGATTAGGGTCGTGGTCATGAGGATGGATAAGGCCGCCCGTCACGAGGCGTGGCTGCACGCCACCCCACAGTGGGTGGACATGAGGATGGACGAAGAGCTTGAGTACAACGGCTGGTCGCCGATGGGGGTGGGCCAGCCGGCCAGCGAGCAGCACCTGGACCGGTTCAAGGACGTGTTTCCGGCCTCGGTTTTGCAGTTGTGGCGGCGTTTCGGGTTTGACGGCTTCGGCCAGGGCCGCTGGTGGTTCACCGACCCCCTAGAGTGGCAGGCGGTGGTGGACGCCTGGCTGGAGGACACGCCCATCCCGTTTCCGGAGCAGCAGTGGTGGTGCCTGTCCCGCTCCGCCATGGGCGACATGGAACTGTGGGGCGAGGTCTCCGGCCCCGCACTTACCATCACCCCCACCCTGGGCTGGATACGACCCGACGCCAGCAACGCCCAGGCGATATCCGACCCGGTGATGCGCGAACGCAAGGGCTGCACCATACTGGTGTCTGCACGGGAGGATACGTTCGAGGATGATGACACCGGACAGCTGCTGGTGGACTGGGCCATCGCACACCTGGGGGTGCTGGGCCCAGGCCAGGTCTACGGCCTGACCCCCGCCTACTGCTTCACCGGCAAGGCCAGCACCAGCCAAGTGGGCATCGAAGACGCCACCGCCCACCTGATCTTCCTCGCCCAGGCCCAAGAACACCAACTAGTGGAGGACTTCTCCGCCGCGGCCGCCGGCGTAGTCACAGATATCGCCAGCACCACCGACACTGGCGACGGTGGTGTGTTCGGACCTGAGTCTGATGACTCAGGGGATGAGTCCTGATGCCCTCCCATCCTGATATCCCTGGCCCCGCAGACACCCCCGCCGATCACACTGCCAGGAGGGGTGGGGCGCGTGAGCGCGCCGCGGCCCCACGTGCGTCGGCGCCTGCGTCCTTGCCGGCTGCGGATATGTTCACCCCGGGGCGTGCCGGCGGCAGGCGGGTGCTGGTGTGGGAGGGCAGTGCTGCTGCGCCGGCGAGCCCGCTGCCGTGGCACTCACGGACTCCGGTGGAGGTCTTCTTCCACACCGGGCGGGGACCGCATACAAAGGCGCTGGCGCAGGAGTTCACCCGCCAGCTGGACCGCCAACTGAGCGCCTTGTCCCTGCTGTCGGCCGAGCGCCTGCTGGAGGGCATCCGCACCTACCGCACCCAGGGCCGCCAACCCATGTCCGAGGCCACCAGGAAAGCCCGCAAGGAGTTCATGAACAAGGTCATGCGCGAACTGGTGGATAAGTATGACTTCTCCAAGCAGGATGCTGCGGACAAGCGCGATGAGATCAATGATGCCCTGGTGGTGCTGCACGAGTCCGACCAGATCACCTTCGGCCCCTCCCAACCCGGGATGAGCGCCGGCGGCTACCCGTCCATGGGGCACGGCCCGGTCAACTCCTCCATCGGCTCCCAGGGCAAGCCCATGGCCACCGCCCTCGAACAAGCCGCCCAGGCCATCCCCGCCGACCAGCGCCCCAACGTACGCATCCTGGTGCGGGCGGTACTGACCGACTCCCCCAAGCTCACCAAGCAGCTGCGCAATGGCCAGGTATCGTTGAAGGCTCGTTCTCAGGCACAGCAGACCGCAACCAGCCCCAGGGCACCACCCTGGACCCCAGGCAAAGTCGCCGCCGACATCGCCAACAACACCACCCCCTGGCAGCCGCCCACCTCGCCGCAAACCGGGACACCGCCCTCACAACCACCTGACACCCAGCCCCGCCAGCAACCCGACCCGGCCGCGCCAACCCCACGGCCCTCGCCGTCGGCGCCCAGTCTCGGCTGGGACCCCGACAAGTCCGCGGCCCTACGCCGCGCATCCTTCCCGCACCCAGCCTCAGCCGCCCTCCGCAAACCACCACCCCACAACCACACCCCCGCCGCCAGACCCCACACCAACCCCCAACAACCCCACCCAGAACTAGACCGCTGACACAGCACACCCGGACCACCGAACAGCCACAGCGCTGCCCTTCATGGGCTACTGGCGCCTGGGCCGGGCCGAGGGCTGAGGTCGAAACTGATGATTGACCCGGACGGGACCCGTTAGTAAGGTTGAAGTGGTGATACGCACGATTCACCATATGAAACAATGGAATGATTGACGGAAGGGCGAGCAATGGCGCTTGCACCAGGGTCCCATGACACCCACAAAACCGCGGCGGACACCGCCGCGCACGACGAGGAAGTCCGCGTCAACACCCGTCGGGCCGCGATGAGCGGCTGGATCGGGAGCGCACTGGAGTACTACGACTTCGCCCTCTACTCTCAGGCCGCGGCGCTGGTGTTCCCCGCGGTCTTCTTCCCCGAGGGGAATGCGAGCGCCGCACTCATCGCCTCGCTGGCCACCTATGCGGTCGGCTACGTGGCCCGCCCCGTGGGAGCAATCGTGCTCGGCGCCCTGGGCGACCGCCACGGGCGTAAGCGGGTGCTGGTGTGGGCGATGCTGCTCATGGGCTTCTCCACCCTGGCGGTGGGACTGCTGCCCACCTACCAGCAGGTCGGTCTGCTGTCACCACTGCTGCTGGTGTGCCTGCGTCTGGTGCAGGGATTCGCCGTCGCCGGCGAGTTGGGCGGGGCCAGCGCGATGATCGTCGAGCACGCCCCGGACGAGAAGCGCGGCTTCTTCGCATCCTTCAGCCTCCAGGGCACCCAGTTCGGCTCCATCCTTGCTACTGGTGTGATGCTGCCCCTGGCGGCGCTCCTGGGCGATGAGACCTTCGCCGCCTGGGGCTGGCGAATCCCATTCCTGCTGAGCGCGGGTGTGATCCTCGCCGGCTACCTGATCCGCCGCCACGTCCAGGAGCCGCCCGCCTACCTACAAAGCCGCGACGCGAAGCGCTCGGTGCGTGAGCGCTTCCCCGTCGTCGAGCTGATCACTCGCTACCCGCTGCTGACACTGCGCTGCATTCTGATCATCTTCACCAATGTCATCGGCATGACGACCCTCGTATTCGGCGTCTCCTACGGCACGAACGACGCCTACGGCATCGGCTTCACCAGCTCGGACATGCTGTGGGTGACCCTGATCGCGAACATTGTGGCCGTTTGCACCATCCCGGTCTTCGGCGCGCTGTCGGACCGGATCGGCCGCAAGATCTTCATGATTGTCGGCACGTTGGCCGGAGGAGCCCTGTCCGGCCTATACCTTGTGGCAGTTCAGTCGCACCACCTGGCGATGGTATTCGTCATGGTAATCATTGTCCAGGGAATCTGCTTCCAGATGTGGAACGCCACCTTCGCCACCTTCTTCCAAGAGCAGTTCCCCATGCGCATACGCGTAACCGGATTTGCCGTCACCCAGAACATCGGACTCATGCTGGCGTCATTCTTCCCCACTCTATTCACCTCGATTGCCCCTCCGGGCACCGCCAACGTCCCCCTGGTGATCGGCGCCACCACCTTCGTCATCTGTCTGATCTCGGCCGTGGCCACGGCGCTGACCGCCGAGACCCGCGGACGCACACTCGCCGAACTCGAAACCACGAACTGAAGGAGGCGCAGCACCCATGGCACCGAAGATCTGGCCGGTCAAGCACTCCAAACTGCTGCGGGCCCCGGACCGATTCATTTCCCGCCCCGAGCTCCACGAACTCATCGCTCGCCTTACCGACAACCTCATCAGCATTGAGGACCCCACCGGTGAGTTCCTGCTGCGGCTCGACGACGGCCGCGTGATCGACACCAAGGGCTGGGCGACCGGCTGGGAGTGGACCCACGGCATCGGCCTGTACGGCATGTGGCAGTACTACGAACAGACGGGCGAGACCCGCATGCTCGACATCATCACCCAGTGGTTCGAGCGCCGGCTCGCCGAGGGCACCACCAAGAACGTCAACACCATGGCGCCCTTCCTCACCCTGGCCAACCTCTACGAGTCGACGGGGCGCCGCTCCTACCTACCGTGGCTGGAGTCGTGGGCCGAGTGGGCCATGCGCGAGATGCCGCGCACCCCGCGCGGCGGCATGCAGCACATGACCCTGGCCGAGGAGAACCACCACCAGATGTGGGACGACACCCTCATGATGACGGTGCTGCCCCTGACCCGCATCGGCCTGCTCCTGGACCGCCCGCAGTACGTCCGGGAAGCGACCTTCCAGTTCCTCACCCACATCAACTACCTCACAGACCGGCGCACCGGACTGTGGTTCCACGGCTGGACCTTCGACGGCGCCAATAACTTCGCCGAAGCCCGCTGGGCAAGAGGCAACTCCTGGATCACCATGGTGATCCCGGACTTCCTGCAGCTGGTCGACTGGCCCGCCGACGACCCCGTGCGCAGGTTCCTCCTCGAGACGCTGCGGGCGCAGGCGGACGCATTGGCCCCGCTACAGGACGCGTCGGGCCTGTGGCACACGCTGCTGGACGATCCCGACTCCTACCTGGAGGCATCCGCGACGGCCGGCTTCGCCTACGGCATCCTCAAGGCGGTGCGGCTCGGCTACATCGACAAATCTACCTACGCGCCGATCGCCGAGCGCGCCGTCCGCGCAATCGTGGACAACATCAACGACGACGGCGAGCTCATGCAGGTCTCCTTCGGCACCGGGATGGGCGACTCCCTCCAGTTCTACCGGGACATCCCGCGCACATCGATGCCCTATGGTCAGGCCATGGCAATCCTGTGCCTGGCCGAGTACCTGCGCACCTACTACTGACCGAATTCAGACCCACCTCCGATCTAACTCCGATCCAACTCAGACCGCACCGCAAGCGCACAACCATCATCCACCGAACCAGCCCGTTATCGCACTGAAGGAGCCAGACGCCATGGAACAGCGCTACGCCACCAACCCCGAGCAGATCCCCGGATTCGACACCCAGGATCTACGCGACCGCTACCTGATCGAGCAGGTCTTCGTTCCCGGTCAGGTCACTGCCGTCTACACTCACCAGGATCGGATCGTCCTGGGCGGCGCCGAGCCTGCAGGCCACGAACTGTCCTTGCCGACTTTCGACGAACTGCGTTCGGACTTCTTCCTTCAGCGGCGCGAGATGGGGGTGCTCAACGTCGGTGGCGACGGCGTGATCACCGTCGACGGGACCGTCTATGAGATGCCATCTACCGCCTGCCTGTACATCGGACGCGGCGCCCGCGACGTCGTCTTCACCGATGCGCGCCCCGATCAGGAGCGCGGCGCGCAGTTCTACCTGTTCTCCGCCCCCGCCCACGCGGACCACCCGACCACACTGGCGCTCCCCGGCGACGGCACGGTGCGCGAGCTCGGCGACCAGAAGACCTCTAATCGCCGCACACTCACCCAGTACATCCACGAGGGCGGCATTCGCTCCTGCCAGGTGGTCATGGGGTTCACCCGGCTGCACGAGGGATCAATGTGGAACACCATGCCGGCCCACACTCACGACCGCCGCACCGAGTGCTACCTGTACTTCGACGTTCCCCAAGATGCACGTGTCTTCCACATCATGGGCGAGCCCGAACGGACCCGTCATCTGGTCGTCGCCGACCGGCAGGCCGTCATCTCGCCGTCCTGGTCGTTGCACTGCGGGGTCGGCACCGCCGCCTACACCTTCGTGTGGGCGATGGCTGGGGAGAACCAGTTCTTCGACGACATGGACGCGCACCCTGTCACCGAGATCCGCTGACAGCCGCATACAAGAAGGACGGGAAGGACGGGATTGTTATGCCTGATTCGATATTCAGTCTCGAGGGGCGCACGGCGCTGGTTACCGGCGCGGTCTATGGCATCGGCTTTGCCATCGCCAAGGCGCTCGCCGACGCCGGCGCAACCATCGTCTTCAACGCCCGCTCCCAAGCGTCGGTGGACCGGGGCCTGGCGGCCTATGCCGCGGAGGGGATCGACGCACACGGTTACGTGTTCGACGTCACCAATGAGGAGGCAGTAGACGAAGCCGTCTCGACGATCTCCAATGCCGTAGCCCCCATCGACGTCCTGGTCAACAACGCCGGCATTATCAAGCGCATCCCGATGACGCAGATGAGTGCCGCGGAGTTCCGGGAGGTGGTGGACATCGATCTCACCGGTCCGTTCATCATGGCCAAGGCGGTCCTCCCGGCGATGATCGAGCGGGGCGGGGGCAAGATCATCAACGTCTGCTCCATGATGTCCGAGCTCGGCCGCGAAACCGTATCCGCCTACGCCGCCGCCAAGGGCGGGTTGAAGATGCTGACCCGCAACATCGCCTCCGAGTACGGCCAGTACAACATTCAGTGCAACGGTATCGGTCCGGGCTATATCGCTACGCCGCAGACGGCCCCGCTGCGCGAGCGCCAGGCAGACGGATCACGGCACCCCTTCGACCAGTTCATCGTCGCCCGCACCCCGGCCGCTCGCTGGGGCGACCCGGCGGACCTGGCCGGCCCGGCCGTCTTCCTGGCCTCTCGCGCCTCCGACTTCGTCAACGGGCACGTCCTGTACGTCGACGGCGGCATCCTCGCCTACATCGGCAAGCAGCCCTGATCGGGGCGTCTCGGCGGCGTCAGCTCCGCACGGACGGTAGACTGAGTGTGTTTCATTGCATCAAACAGACCGTTCAGCTCGCAGAATTATTGGAGAAGCGCCATGCCCGCACCAAATCCGAAGCCCATCCGGACCGGGCGGAAGCCGGTGACGATCGCCTCGGTAGACAAGGCGCTCGCGGTGGTAGAGCACCTGCTCGCCGTCGATGCTGAGGGCGTTTCCCTGAGCAGGCTCGCCGTTGACACCGGTATCAACAAGTCGAGCCTGCACCACATCCTGGCCACGCTCAGGCAGCGCCGCTGGGTGGAGCAAGACGAATCCGGAAGGTACCGGTTGGGTCCCATGACCGGCCGCATGGCCACTTGGTGGACGAGCGCGAACCAGGCCGCATCCATGCTGCACCCGGTGCTACTGGCGATCTGCGAGCGTACTCATGAGCTGGTGCACCTCGGGCGACTGTACGAGCGCGATGTCGTGTATCTGGACAAGGTGGAGCCGGATCGTCCGGTGCGGGTCTGGTCGCGCATCGGGCAGAGCGCCCCGGTGGCGACAACGGCCATGGGACGCGCCATTCTCGGCGCCCGCCAGCCGTCGGCCGCGGAGGTGGAGACGTGGGTGAGCCTGGTCCCCGAAGCGTCCGCGGAGTTGCACGGGCGGCTGACCGAGGAGATGCAACGGGTGCAATCCCACGGCTACGCCATTGAGATCGGCGAAGACCGCCCAAGCCTGGCCTGCGTGGGTGTCCCGCTCGCCGTTGCCGGGGTGCCGGTACTGGCCATCTCGGCAACCATGCCAGTTGAACGCGCGGATCTGCCACACCTGCGGCAGATCGCAGACGTCATCCACGAGTGCATCGCCGCCGCCGACGTCGAGGGCATAAGCGTGCCCGTGACCCTGGCGGACTGACCGGGGCCACGCACTGCCAGTAACGGTAGGGTGGCGACATGAGCGTTGTGGGACCGTCATCGTCGGCCATGCTCGGGCGGGAGCAATGGCAGCGGCGGGTCCTGCCCGCTCTGAGCGGCACGATCCTTGACATGGGCGCGGGCAACGGAACGGCCGCATCAATGCTGCATCCCGCGGTCCACTGGCTGGCACTAGAACCTGCGCCGGGGCGTAGGTTAGCGGCCGCAGTGAACTCCAGACCCCGCTCTCAGTTGCTGACGGCACCCGCAGTGCGGATACCCGTGGAGGACGCCAGCGTCGACGCGGTCATCTGTTCCACCGTTCTGTGCTCGGTGTCCGACCCGGAGCTCGCCCTGACCGAGACCGTCAGGGTGCTGCGCCCCGGGGGCGTGCTGGTGTTCTACGAGCACGTGGCCGCCGCGCCCGGGTCGACTGCTCGCCGCATCCAGAGGTTCGCAAGCCCGATCACCCGCCTGCTTGATCACGGATGCGACCCGTGCCGGGACACGGCCGACACAATCAACCACGCGGGCTTCTCCCACGTGCACTTGGAGGCGCCGCATGTTGACGGGGTGCTGGGCCGACTCACGCCGTTCATTCACGGTCACGCCGAGCGGTGAGAGGCGCCTGCGGCAGTTTGGACCGCCCTAAACGCACTCCCAGACGGTCCAAGCGCCGGAACGCGGCCCAGCTGAAGGAACCCGGTCCAAACCGGGGAGGTTTACGCCAGGCCCCCGCGACACGCCGGCCAAAAGCACCACGCCAGAACCACACACATTCGCTCCGATACCCCGAAGATGGCGAGGCCCTCGGACCGGGGTGGACCCGGCCCGAGGGCCTTCGTCAGTGAGGGGCTCCGCGCCCGGGTTCCCACATCCGGGGGAGCGCCCTCCTTCGCCGGAGCGTCCGACCCGAGCTCCCTAGTACCCGGGGCGGCCTCGAACCGGACCGGTCATCGGGTTCCCCAACCCTCGCGGCCCGCCTCGTCCGGCGGCACAGCCCATATAACCCCCCACGTCTGAAAGCCCACCGCGGTGAACCTGTGAAAACCATGGGAATCAGGAGCCGGCGGCACCCTCGGCCGCTGCCGGCCGGGCACCGCCCTCCGGCTCCGAGTCGCCGTCGGCAGGCCCGGCGTCACCGCCAGCAGGCTCCTCACCGACTTCCGCACGCGCCGCACCGTCGTCGATATCCGCGTCGCCGGCCGCCAAGAACACGTTGATCCACCGCGAGCGCGGGTCCGAGTCCACCAGCAGCGCCTTTACGAACAAGGTCAGCGGCACCGCCAGGATCGTGCCGAGCGCCCCGATGACCTGGCTCCAGAACAGCAGGGACAGGAACGTCGTCGTCGTGTTCAGGCCGACCGCGTCGCCGGTGAACTTCGGCTGGATCAGCGACTGGATGACGAAGTTAAGCACGCAGTAGGCCACCACCACCCACAGGGCCGTCCACGGCCCGGAGGCGACCAGCGCGATCAGTGCCGGCGGAATCACGCCCAGGAGGAAGCCGATGTTGGGGATGTAGTTGGTGATGAAGGAGACCACGCCCCAGGTCACGGCCATCGGCACGTTCAGGATCCACAGCGCGATGACGTCGAGCACCGCCACGATCAGGCCGAAGATGGTGGACACCAGCCAGTAGGAGCGCACCGAGCCCGCGAAGCCATTGAGCGCATCGGCGATGCCGGGGCGCAGGCGGCTCAGGGCGCGGGAGCGCACCTCGATGCGGGAGGTGTCGAACATCAGGAAGACGACCGTCAGCCCCATGACGCTGAGCACGGAACCGGCGCTGGTGACCTGTCCGAGCAGGCTCTGGGCCAACGAGACGATTCGGCTGGTGTCCATGGACTCCGACACCTGGTCAATCAGGGCCGTCTCGTCCACGCCCACACGCTCCAGCAGGGCGCGTATGTTGTCCCAGATCGCGGCGAACTGCGCCGAGTACTCGGGCAAGGTGTCGATCAGCTGCAGGATGGCGACGGCCAGGGCCGCGAACAGACCGATGACGAAGGCGAAGATGATCAGGATGGCGATCAGGGCCGACACCGGGCGTGGCACGCGGTGGCGCGTGGCCCAGGTGACCAGGGGGCGCACGGTGATGACCAGGGTCAGCGCAAAGAAGGCGGGCCCGAAAAGCGACCCGATGTAGTACATGCCGGCACAGACGACGACGAGCACGGCGATGACAACGGCTATGGACTCGCCCTGGGTGCGGCCCGATGCGGCTCGGCTTACCTCACTCATGTGCCAATCCTGACACGGCGCCCTCCCCCGGCGCCCCCGACGCGGCGGCCGCCCAGGCGACCCCCAGTCACGGAGCCATCACAGCCTCACCGGGCTGCGTCAGCGCAACGCCTCCAGGGCCCGCACCCGGTCGAGGGCGCGCAGGTGCGGCAGTGGGTCGATGCCGGTCTCCAGCACGAAGTCGGTGAGTTGGTCGCGCACCACCTGCTGCAGCCGGGCCGGGTCCCAGGGCTTGGCGATGTAGTGGTCCAGCCCGGCGTCGTTGACGGCACGGATGGTGTCGGCCTGGTCGGCCTGCCCGGTGACCAGCACCTTGCGGGCGGCGGCGGTGCGCGCATCGGTGTTCATCTCCACCAGCATGTCGACGCCGCTGCGGCCGGGCATGCGATGGTCGGCCAGGACCAGGGCGAGCAGGTCGCCGTCGTCGTCGATGTCGCCGACCGCCTCCCAGGCGTCGGCGACGTCCTCGGCCGGCTCGATGCGCACCGTGGCGGCAAAAGGGGCCAGATCCCCGACGACGGCGTCCCGGACCTCCGGCTCGTCCTCAACGACCAGGATGGCGAGTTTCATGGCTTCTCCTTCGGGGAGCGTGAATGCTTGCGCGCCGGTTTACGCGGCTTCTTCCGGTCCGGGCGTCTGTCGGCCTGGTGCGGTCGCGGCGGCGGTCCCGGTGGACTCTCGGGCAGGAGACCCGCGGCCGTCACGGTCGGGTGGGCGGGCAGCACCACGGTGACCCGGGTACGGCCGGGCTCGGAGTCGACCTTGATCGAACCGCGGTGGGCGTCCACCACGCTCTTGGCCAGTCCCATGCCCAGCCCCAGCCCGAAGCGCACCTGGCCGTGCTTGGTGGTGAAGCGGGGTTCGAAGATGCGCGGCAGGACGTCCGGGTCGATGCCCGGCCCGTTGTCCTGCACCTTCACCCGCACCCCGCCTGCCGTCGGCGCGATGCGTACCTTCACGCGGCCCGGGCGCGTCTTCCGGCCGGCCGCGGCGTCCGCCTTCGCCTGGGCGGCCAGGGCGTCGGCGGCGTTGGCGAGAATATTGGTCCACACCTGTACCAGTTCGCCGGCGTGGCCGGGCACCGCCGGCAGCGCGCCCGGGTCGGCCGGGTAATCGCGCTCGATCTCCACCCCCTCCAGCCGGTGCGCGGTCAGCCGCAGGGCGTCCTCAACCACTTCCCGCAGGTCCACATCGACCATGTCCTCCCCGTCGGGGCGCACATAGGTGGACAGGCTGGCAACGAGGCCGCTGATGCGGTCGGTGGCCAGGCGCATGTTTCGTTCGGCGCGGCCGATGGCGGCGGCCGCCTCGACGGTGGCCAGGCGAGCGGGGTCGGCGGCCAGCGCGCGGGCGGTGTGGGGATCGCCGTCGGCGTCGATGCCGGCCGCCACCAGCCGGCGGGCCAGTTCCCGATCCCCGACCACCTGCTCCAGTCGTTTGCGGGCGGCGCGCTCGGTGCGCGTGGAGGCGGCCGGTCGGGTGCGCGCGTCGGCGGCCACGGTCGCGATGAGTTCGCCGTCGGGGTGGGTGGCCAGCACGGCGGCCAGGTCCGCGCTCAGGTGGTCGCCGGCGCGCTCGAGCGCGGCCACGGGGTTGTTCAACTCGTGGGCGACCCCGGCCGCCAACTCCCCCAGGGTGGCGAAGCGCTCCTGTGCCAACAGCTCCAGGCGGGCCTGTTCCAGCGCGGTGAGGGTCTCCTGCACCTGTATCCGCTCGGCGTCCAGCGCCGCCGCCAGCTCGATCTTCTCCACCTGCAAGACCTCCGAGCGCTCCAGCCGCTTCGTCAGGGAGCGGATAATCAGCGCCGCGAGCACCTGCTCGGTGACCGGGTTCTCCCGCAGCGCCCGGTCCAGCTGCTCGATGGACAGCAGGATGAGTTCGACGTCGGTGGTGGTCGTGGCGGTGACGAAGGCGCGCCCGTGGCTGGCCAGCGACACCAGGCCGATGATGCGGCCGGTGGTGGCGTGATGAAGGGTGACCTCGCCGACCCGGGTGTGCCGGGTCAGCGCCACCGATCCGCGGACCACCACGTAGACGCCGTCGACGGCCTGCCCCTGGTGGGTCAGCCGCACCCCGGCCGGCAGCTGCAGGCGCGGGCGGGGACCGAGGACCTGCTCGCAGGCGGCGATGAGCTCGGCGGTCAGGGCGTCGGAGTGGTGGGTGAGTGCCTCCAGCAGCGGGGAGTGGTCCAACCCGTCGCCGTCGCGCAGACGACGGGGGTCGTCGTCGGGCAGGCGGTCGCGCATCCAGCGGCGGATCTGCGCCCGGGCGCGCTCGCCGATGGCACCCGGCGTCCAGGGCACGGCGATGACCTCGCGCACCAGGTCCTCGTCGATGGCGCGGCCCAGGTCGTGCAGTTCGGCCCGCTCGGTCAGCAGCACCAGCCGGGCGGCGGCCAGGGCGGGGTAGTGGGCGACGGCGGCGGCGACGTCGTCGAGGCTGCCGACCTCGTCGGTGGCGATGATCAGGGCCACCGGCGCCGGCGCTACAGCCGGGGCCGCGAACGCGGAGGAGTCGGGCGCGGCGAGCGCGGCAGCGCTCGCGGTGGGGGGCGAGGCCTGGGCGGCGTCGGAGCGGCCGGTACTCGCCCATCGGAACAGCTCCGCCAGGGTCCGCACGCGCACGACGTCGGCCAGCGCCCGCACCGCCGGCGTGACCTCATGGGCGGCCTGGGTGCCCAGCGACGTCGGGGAGACCACGGCCACGACCAGCCGATCGTCGGCGTCGACGGCGGGCGTGGCGTCGGACGGGGGCGCGATGCTCATAGCATCCCCATCGCCGACCACAGCGTCGGCATCAGCAGCACCAGCACCGCCGTGCCGGCGATGCCGACGATCAGGCCGATCTTGGCCATGTCGCCGGTGGCGATCTCCCCGGTGGCGTAGGCGATCGCGTTGGGCGGGGTGGAGATCGGCAGGCTCATGCCCAGCGAGCAGGCCAGCGCCAGCACCACGGCGATGGTGACCGGCTCCAGGCCGCCGACGCTCGTGGCCAGGCCCATGGCCAGCGGCACCAGCAGGTTGCAGGCCGCGGAGTTGGAGATGACGTTGGACAGGGCCAGGCCCAGCGCGCCCATGAGCACCACCACCGCGAGGGCCGGCATGGAGGTCCAGTTGAACAGGTTGAGGATCCACACGTCCAGGCCGGTGGCGCCCACGCCGTCACCCAGCGCGATGCCGCCGGCCACCAGCCACAACACATCCCAGGACAGCCCGGCCAGGTCCTTGCCGGTCATCACCCGGGTCACCAGCATGGCCACGATCGCCATGAAGCCGATCACGTTGGCGCTCAGGCCGTGTAGGGACTCGGTCATCCAGGCCAGGATGGTCACGGCGGCGATCACGTAGAACATGACCGCGCGGCGGTCGGTGTACCACTCGGCCCGCATGTCCAGCTTTACGGCGAGCCCGCCGGGCAGGAACACGGCGCAGATCAGCAGCCAGGCGCCCAGCAGGATGACCAGCATCAGCGGGATCGACATCATCATCCAGTCCAGGAAGCTGACCGCGTGGCCGGCCTCCGCCAGGGCGCCCAGGGCGATGGCGTTTGGGGGTGTACCCACGGGCGTGCCCATGCCGCCCACATTCGCCGCCACCGGGATGGACAGCGCCAGGCCGGTGCGGGGGCGGCCCTCGGGGAGGGCGCCGAGCACCGGGATGACCACGGCGAACATGGTGGCGGTGGTGGCCGTGTTCGACATGAACATGCTCAGCACCGCGGTAATGATCATGAGCCCCAGCACGGTGCGGCGCGCGGAACCGGTGAAGGGCTTGATCAACACGGCGGCGAGGTTCTTGTCCAGGTGGAACTTCTCGGCGCCGTCGGCGATGAGGAAACCGCCCAGGAACAGCACAATCACGGGGTTGGCCAGGGCCGCGAAGAAGGAGGAGTAGGCGGTGGCGTCCGCGGGGACGGGCAGGACGGCCTGGTCCGAGATCAGCAGCACCTCCAGTCCGATCACCAGGACGGCGGTGGCCACCAGCGGGATCGCCTCGCTGACCCAGAAGACGATGGCAAGCAGGAAGATTGACAGCATCCGCTCGCCCAGGGGGTCCAGGTCTGGGACGTCGACGAGGAACGGCGCCACGAATACGGTGATGCCGATGAGTATGCCGATGATCTGCCTGCGGTTGAGCGGCTCGAGGCGATCGGGGGCGCCGGGGCGCGGACGATTGGCGGCGGGACGCGTGCGCGCGGGCATAGCTCCTCCTCGTGGCACCCGGTGCCGGTGTCCGGGGGTGTCCCCGACGTCTTTGCCGGGTAGGGAAAGCCTATGTGATGCGCGGCGCAAATGCCCGAAGCGGCTACCGCCCACGGCATTGGTAACCGGACCGCAAACCTCCCGACCGCGCGAGGCGAGCGCGCGACCAACCTCCCCCGTGAGCTCGGCCACCGCAAACCTCCCGACCGCGCGAGGCGAACACCTCGCCTGCTTGTCTGCGCACGGCGTGTCCACACATCGTCGGGGGAGGAATGCCGCCGCTCCGGGGTTCAGCGCAGCAGCCGCTCCAGCCAGGGGTCCACGGCCGCCCAGAAGCCATCGGGGCGGGTGCGGCGCACGTCATGGCCCGCGCCGGGTACGAGCGCGGTCTCGACGTGTGGGTTGGCGATGCGGTCGAGAAGGTCCAGGCCCGCGGGACCCACGCGGGCCGAGCCGGGGCGGTCGCCGGTGACCAGGAGTGTGGGCACCGTCAGTGCCGCCATTGCCTCCTCCCATGGCACCGGTGGCGCGACCACGCCGGTGTCCAGCAGCGCCGGGTCGACCCGCTGGCTCGCCCACACGCCGGCGACGGCCTCGGCGACGGGCATCTCCGGGTCGGCCAGGGCGCGAGTGACGGTGCCGGGCAGGTCGGCCAGCTCGGCCGCGCGGGCGCGCTTGCGGGCGGCGCCCCGCTCCAGCAGCTCCTGCGGCGTGCGACTGCCATACCGCGCGGGATCCAACAGCACGGCCCCGGAGACCAACTCCGGGTGCCGGAGGGCCACCACCATGGCGGTGGCCGCCCCCATGGAATGACCGATCAGGACCGGCCGGCGACCTGGGTCGGCGGGCACTGATCCGGCCCGACCGCCGGCGAGGCTCCCGGCTCCGGCCCCGGGGGGAAGCGACGGACTCGGCTCCCTACCTACCTCGCCCGAGGCGGCGGAGGGAGTCGGACACAGTTCCTCCAGGAGGTCGATCACGTCATCGACGAGCACGTCCCCGGCCCGGGCCAGCTGCGCCGACGTCCACCGCGGGGACAGGCCGTGGCCGCGGGCGTCGGCAGCAACCACCCGGTAGCCCCGGGCCACCCAGTGGTCGATGGCGTCCGCCTGGGAGATGGCGGAGCCGGTGATGCCGTGGAGGAGGATGAGGGTTGGGGCGTCGGCGGGGCCGACCACGATGCGGGCGAGGGGCAGGCTCATGTCGCCATTCTTGCCCGGAATGCGGCTAGCCTGAAGCCATGGCCAAGCACCGTATGAACGTGGAGTCCTTCAACCTCGACCACACCAAGGTGGCGGCGCCGTTCGTGCGCATCGCGGACCGCAAGCGGCTCCCTGGCGGTGACGAGCTGGTCAAATACGATGTGCGCTTCTGCCAGCCCAACCGGGAGCACCTGGAGATGCGGGCCGTGCACTCGATCGAACACCTGACCGCCGAACTCATGCGCAACCACACCGACCGGCTGATCGACTGGGGGCCGATGGGATGCCAGACCGGTTTCTACGCGCTGACCCTGGGCTTGGAGCCGGAGGAGTTCCTGCCACTGCTCGAGGCGACGTTCCGCGACATCCTTGAGGCGACGGAAGTGCCGGCCGCCAATGAGGTCCAGTGCGGTTGGGGCGCCCACCACTCGCTGGAGGCCGCCCAGGAGGCGGTCCGCGGCTTCCTGGACAAGCGCGATCAGTGGGAGACCGTGTTCGCCAGTTAGCGTGCGGCGGAAAGTGTCCATCGGTGACCACTTTGACGTTGACCGGCATGCCGGCGCAACCGGAACCGGCGTAGTTGCAAGGGTTTGAGCTGGTCTCTGTTGGAGAGTACTGGATCGTTTCTGCCAAAGTGGTCACCGATGGACATTTCTGAGCTCACGAACACCCGCTGACATCCAAGCCAGCACCCGGCGGGGCCCATGCAACCGACGTGTGTGCGACAGGCCTTAATTGGGGTGTCTATAGCGTGAGCCGGCCCGCCTTATGGATAAGTCACTTTCCGCAACAGGTTATCCACAGGCTGGGTATTCGGCATTGTCGGCAGCGCCTGCCCAGTCGATGCTCACTCCATGGGGTATGCGAACAGGCAGGACCAGATCCTGCGGGTGCTGGCGGCGGCGCACGGCGCTGCCCGGGCGCGCTACCTCTCCGCCGACCGCACCGCTCGGCGCACACTCGCGCGCATGGTGGAGCAGGGCGTGGTCCAGGAGCATCCGGGGCGAGTCATCGCCCTTCCCGGGACGAAGCGGGAAGTCATTGTCGCCCGGCAGATGGGCGGACTAATTGGCTGTGCCCATGGTGTCGTCGCCTGTGGGCTCCCCACTCAGGACACCCCCGGCCCCAACGTACATGTGCTGGTGTCCACCACGCCGCGGGCGGCTCCGCTGCGCACCACCTGTCATCACATCCCCGACCTTTACGTTGACCCGCTCGGCTCGCCCTACGCCGATGCGGAAACCATGCTGATCACCTTCATGCGGTGCGCGGGGCCGCTGGACGCGCTGATCGCCCTGGATGCGGCTCTACGGGGCGGCCTGGTCACCAAGGATCAGCTTCGCGCCAGATTGCACGGCAACCGCAATGGCCCACTGCGCCGGCTGCTGGACCGGGCCAACCCCAAGGCACGCTCGCTGCTGGAGACCATTGCGCGCTACGAACTTGAGGAGGCGGGCGCCACACCAGAGGTGGGGGTAGAGGTGCCCATAGGAGAGTTGGATTTGCTGCTGGGGCGGATAGACATCGAGACCGACGGGCACGAGTTCCATAGCCAGCGGGCCGACTGGGAGCACGACCGCCATCGCGACCAATGGCTCGTCGCGCACGGCTACACGCCGCTGCGGTTGACCTCACGCCAAGTACTCACGCATCAGACCGTCGAACTGGTGCGACCCGTAGCGCAACGCCTGGGCTACTGGCCCGATCGGGAGGCCTAAGCTCGGGGTATGAGCGCGATTCCTAGTCATGTGCCGCAGTCGATCCGCCGTCGAGTGGCCGCCGTGGTCGTGGTGGCGATGCCGGAGGAGGCCCAGCCCTTCCTGGATCGTCTGCCGCAGCTTGTTGACGCGACCGCCCCGCGTCTTCCGGGCGGTGCCGAGGCCTGGCCGCTGGACCTGGGGGGAGCGCGCGAGTTGCTCCTGGTGCGCTCGGGCATCGGACTGGTGGCATCCGCGAGCGCCCTGGCGACGGTGCTCACGCAGGTGGCCCCGGAGCTCATCGTCTCCGCCGGCACTACCGGCGGCCTGGGTCGGGAGGTCGAGGTTGGGGACGTGTGCGTGTCTACCGAGCTGGCCTACACGGATGTGGATGCCACCGCCTTCGGCTATGCACCGGGCCAAACCCCGGGGCAGCCGGCCACCTTCACCGGCGATCCGGGTCTGGTGGCACGCGCCGGAGCGGCCGCAGACGCCCTGCACGCCGCCACGCCGGCCGCCGGATCCGCCCACATCCACGTGGGGCAGATGCTCGCGGGCGGCTCCTTCGTCACCGCCGCGAACGTGAAGGACACCCGCGAGCGCTTCCCGCAGGCAGTCAGCACCGATATGGAATCGACCGCCCTGGCCCAGGTGGCACACGCCGCGGCCATCCCCTTCGCCTCAATCCGCGGCGTCTCGGACCTGTGCGGCCCGGAGGCCGGCCAGGACTTCCACATCGGCGCCGATGAGGCCGCTGCCCGCTCGGCCGCCGTGGTGTTGGCGGCGCTGGGCTGAGCGGTGCGAGCCGTGCCCGGGGCCAAGACGCCCGCGGCATGAGCCGGCGATTGTACGGAAGCCACCACGTACGTTTATGCGGGAAGTTCCACGTACTTCCCGGCCCCCGGCCGCCCCTACACCGCCACAAGCACCTGCACCATGACGATCTTCACCACGATCGCCAGGGCGAACAGAGTGGCGTAGCCGGCCTCCACCCGCTCGTCGTCACGCTTGGACAGGGCGAAGGCGAGGATGGCGGGCTGGCCCACGAGCCCCGCCAGGCCGCCGGCCGCGCGCGGTGCGCTCAACCCCACCCGGCGGGCGCCCGCCAACAGCACCACCGCGCCCACCCCCACGACGAGCGCGGCCAGGCCACCTACCGCCAGCCCCGTCATCGAGAAGGCGGAGGCGGCGAAGTCCTGGCCGGAGGCCAGGCCGATGGCGGCCAGGAAGAACAGCAGCCCGAGCTGACGGATGGTGGCGTTGGCGGCGTGCGGCAGCTGCCAGATGAAGGGACCGGTGCGGCCCAGACGACCCAGCACCATGCCGACCACGAGCGGCCCCGCGGCCACACCCAGCCGCAGGGTGATGCCGCCGGGCAGCGGGATGGCGACCAGCCCCGCGAGTACGCCCAGCGCCATGCCCACCCCGACGGAGAAGGCGTCGATCTGGGCGATGGACTTCTCGGAGTCGCCGAAGTAGTCGGCGGCCCGCTCCAGATCCCCGGAGGGCACCACGGCCAGCACCCGGTCGCCGAGCTCGAGCACCAGGTCGTCGTTGGCGAGCAGGTCCAGGTCGCCACGGCGCACGCGGGTGATGACGCCCTGGAAGCGGCCGTGCATGTCGAGTTCGCCGATGGTGCGTCCCGCCACGCGGGTGGAGGAGACGGTCAGGCGCCGGTAGTCGACCACGGTGCGGTCCTTGGCCAGGCAACGGTCGTAGCCGGTGCCGAGCTCATGAATGGCGTCCTCCAGGGCGGTCGGGGCGCCGACGATCACCACCTTGTCGCCCGGCAGCAGCTCCTCGTCGGGGGAGACGACGCGGGTGGCGCCGTCGCGTTCCAGGTAGGAGATGCGGATGCGGTTGCGCTGGAAGGCCTCCAGCTCGCTCAGGGCGACGCGGCGCAGCAGGAACACGCTGGTGGCCTCCAGGCCGTCGGCCGAGGCGGGGCGGGGGTCGCGGCGCCCGGGCCAGTCGCGGCCGATGACCATCGCGACAATGAGGATGGCGACGGCGACGCCGACCGGGTAGGCCAGGGCGTAACCGACGGCGGGCTCCTGGGTGCCGGCGGCCTCGATCGCGGAGTCCAGGACCGGGCTGGTCAGGGCCCCCGCGTAAGCGCCCGCATCCATGGCGGGGCTGATGCCGGTCAGGCGGGCGTACACCGCCCCGGCGCCGCCGGCGAGCACGAGCGCCAGCACGCACAGGGCCATGAGCGGCAGCTGGCGCCGCAGGTTGCGGAAGAAGGTGTTGCCGGCCCCGATGCCGACGGTGTAGCAGAACAGTCCCAGGCCCAGGCTGCGCAGCAGGGTAAGGTTCTCCCCCAGGCTCGGATCCAGGGCGCCGACGGCGAGGCCGACGAACAGTGCTCCGGCGGCCCCGAAGCGGATCGGCCCGAAGGGGATCTGCCCGACGGCGGTGCCCACCCCGATCACCAGGAAGACGGTCAGGATCGGCGCGGAGGCGAGCACGTCGACGACGGAGGCGAGTAGGTCTGGCACGGGGTCAGGCTAGCCGGAGACCCATGAAGATTCCCGACACGTCGGCGGCAACGGATATCGTGACAGCACGTGACGGTAATTGTCCGGTCACTTATGTGAGAACTAAGCTGCCCGAGTACGGGCCCTCCCCGGCCCGACGTTCGTTTATCCCCTCCTCGATGATGAGAGACTGCATGGAAACCGACATAGCTCCCGCCCGTCCCTCCTACTCCCCCGACGAAGAGCGCCTGATCATCCGCAACCGTCAGGGCGTACCCGTAGGCATAAAGCCGCATACCAAGTGGACCCCGAAGAAGATCGCCCTGTGGGTCGCCATCACGGCCCTGGGCGTGCTGGGCTGGTGGATGCTCGCCGTCGCACGCGGCGAGAACGTCAACACCATCTGGTTCGTGGTCACCGCGATCTGCACCTACGCCATCGGCTACCGCTTCTACGCCCTGTACATCCAGCGCACCATCATGCGGCCCGACGACACCAACGCCACCCCGGCCGAGCGCATCAACAACGGCCGCGACTTCGATCCGACCCACCGCGTGGTCCTCTACGGCCACCACTTCGCCGCCATCGCCGGCGCGGGCCCGCTGGTGGGCCCCGTCCTGGCCGCCCAGATGGGCTACCTGCCGGGCACGCTGTGGATCATCCTCGGCGTCGTCGTCGCCGGCGCGGTTCAGGACATGCTGGTGCTGTTCTTCTCCATGCGCCGCGGCGGCCGCTCCCTGGGGCAGATGGCGACCGACGAGATCGGTCGGGTCGGCGGCACCGTGGCCACTGTCATCGTCCTGGTCATGCTGATGATCGTGCTGGCGGTGCTGGCCATGGTGTGCGTCAACGCGCTCGCCGAGTCCCCCTGGGGCGTCTTCTCTGTCGGCTGCACCATCCCGATCGCCATCTGCATGGGCCTGTGGCTGCGCTTCGTCCAGCCCGGCCGCATCACCCAGGTCTCGCTCGTCGGCTTCGCCGTACTCATCGGCGTCATCATCTCCGGGCGCTGGGTCGCGGAGTCCTCCTTCGGCCAGTACCTGCACCTGTCGCCCACCACCCTGGTGTGGTGCATGATCGTCTACGGCTTCCTCGCCGCCGTCCTACCCGTGTGGGTACTGCTCACCCCGCGCGACTACCTGTCCACCTTCATGAAGGTCGGCACCATCGCGGTCCTGGCCGCCGGCATCATCATCGTGCGGCCCGTGGTCGAGATGGCCGCCGTCTCCGAGTTCGCCCTGAACACCGACGGCCCCGTATTCGCCGGCAAGCTCTTCCCCTTCCTGTTCATCACCATCGCCTGCGGCGCCCTGTCCGGCATGCACGCCACCGTGTCCTCCGGCACCAGCCCGAAGATGATTCAGAAGGAGAGCCAGGTCCGCATGATCGGTTACGGCGGCATGCTCATGGAGTCCTTCGTCGCGATCATGGCCCTGGCGGCCGCGGTCTCTCTGAGCCCGGGCATCTACTTCTCCATGAACACCTCCGCCGCCACCATGAACGCACTCGCGGGCGACGACGTCGTCGCCACCGCCTCCAACCGCGAGGAGGTGGCGGCAGCGGCCGTCGCCAACCTCGGGGTGACCGACGCCCACGGGGACTCGCTGGTTCCGGTGTGGGACTCCTGGGACGAGGACGGAAATCCGAAGACGTACACGGGGGCCGAGGCGCTGGAGCAGGTTGCCTCCGACGTCGGCGAGCCGAGCATCATCTCCCGCACCGGCGGCGCCCCCACGCTGAGCGTGGGCATGTCGCACATCCTCCACCAGATCGGCGGCGGCCGGACGATGATGGGCTTCTGGTACCACTTCGCCATCATGTTCGAGGCGCTGTTCATCCTCTCCGCCGTCGACGCCGTCACTCGCGTGGCGCGCTTCCAGCTCGGTGACGCCCTGGGCAACATCTGGCCGAAGTTCCGCGACCCGTCCTGGCACGTGGGGGCGTGGGCGACCACCGGCGTCGTCGTGGCGGCCTGGGGTTCGCTGCTGCTCATGGGCGTGACCGACCCGCGCGGCGGCATTCAGACGCTCTACCCGCTGTTCGGCATCGCCAATCAGCTCATCGCGGCCATCGCCCTGCTGCTGTGCCTGGTGATGACGGTGCGCAAGGGGCGGCTGAAGTACGCGTGGATTCCCGCGATCCCGCTGGTCTTCGACACGGCCGTCACCTTCACGGCGTCGTGGCAGAAGATCTTCTCCACCGATCCGCAGGTGGGCTACTTCCAGCAATGGCGTGATGCGCGGGCGCTGCTGCCCACGCTCACCGACGCGGAGGCGATCAGCGTGCAGCGAGCCATTATTCGCAACACCATGATCCAGGGGACGCTGTCGGTCGTGTTCCTCGTGCTCGTCGCCTTCGTCATGCTGTGTGCGGCCATCACCATGGTGCGGGCCGTGCGCGCGGGCGACACCACCACCTCCGAGGATCCGTATCAGGAGTCGAACTTCTACGCCCCCGAGCACCTGATCGCCAGCCCGCTGGAGAAGAAGCTCGTCAACGAGTACGCGCTCGTCGGCGACCCGGCGCTGATTCCGGGCCGCTCCGCCAAGGCGGACGACGCGGACACCCAGGACCGCTGAGATGGCCGAAGTGACCGCCGAGGCGGCCGAGGCCGTCTGCACGACGGCGTCCGCCGCGCCGCGGATGCGTTCCGCGGCGCGGCGGGCGCGTCGGATTCGCGCGGGCCTGGCCCGGGCGCGCGGGTTGTGGCGCGACTTCACGGGCGAATCGGCCTACGACCGCTACGTCGAACGGCATCGGCGCGAGCACCCCGACCACGCGCCGATGAGTGCGCGCCAGTGGTGGCGGGCCCGGGCCGACTTCGACGAGAGCAACGTCTCCGCCGGCTGCTGCTGACCTGCCGCGCTCAGGCATCGCTCCCGAGCACGCTCGGGTCCTGGATGACGGCGCTGCGCACTCGCAGCTCGGGGGTGATGACCCGACTGCCGGCTGCCTGCGCGACGACCCGGCCGTCCTTGACCAGCAGGTCGAGAACGGCCTGCGCGACGAGGTCGATGCGTTGATCCACGCTGGATAGGCCGACGGCACGCGCCACGGGGGTGTTGTCGAAGCCGATCACGCGCACTTTCGGCCCGACGGCGAGGAGCGCCCCGAAGGCCAACGAATCCGAGGCGCAGACCAGTCCATCGATGTCGGTATGGCGTGTAAGTAGTTGCGTCGCGGCACGCATGGCATCCGCGACGTTGTCGGGGCAGGTGGTCACGAGCTCGTCGGCGTCGCTGGCGTTCATCAACCCGCCCTCCAGGACGGCGTCGCGCCACCCGGCGCATCGAGACACGCCCTGACCCGCCGAGTCCGGCCAGCCGAGAAAACCAATCCTCGTCGCACCGGTGTCGATGAGGTATTCGGCGGCGGCGCGAGTACCGGCAGCGCCGTCCACGTCGACCCACGGGTGCTCGGCCGCCTCCTCTTCACCCCACGGCCTGCCGAAGGACACACATGGCACGCCCCTGTCGCGCAGCCAGGCGGGGCGCGGATCACCCGCCTGCGTGTCGGTGAGGATGACACCGTCGATGTCCCCGGAGGCGACCAGCTCGCGCAGTCTGGTGATCTCGTCGTCGCGATCGGCGGCGGTGTACAGCAGGATGCGTAGCCCCAGTTGGGCGGCGCGCATCGTGATCTCGTGGAGGAAGACATCGAGGATGGCGCCGGATATCCCCGCCGGCAGGGGGGCGAGGCGCAGCCCAATGGTGTCGGAGCGACGAGTGCGCAGACGGCGGGCGGCGGCATCGGCGCGGTAGCCGAGCTCGTCGACCGCGGCATGCACCTTGCGGGCGGTGGCCGGACGGACGCGCTCGGGATTGTTCAGGACGTTGGACACGGTCTGCGGTGAGACGCCGGCGCGGCGCGCCACCTCCTGAATGGTCACGGCCCTGGCCGCCATGCCTCTCCACCCCCATGATGTTGCGGGCGTCTCGCCCCGCCACAGCTTACTTCATACCGGAGAACAAGTCCTGTCTTATAACGATCAAATGTAGTGCTACCAAGGACTTGATCGTTAAAATAATCTTGCTTATGCTGGCGACGTTCGCGTCAGCGCCGATGAAGTCGAGGACCGTCATGACCCAGCTCCAACCTCTCCTCCATGAGCAGGTCGTGATCGTCAACGCCCCGGCACAGGCGATCGCCGCGCCCGACGGTTCCATGGGCGATGCGCCCGTACAGGGGGTCTACCAGTCGGATGTGCGCGCACTGCGCCTGCGCGCGCTGTCCGTAACGGGCTCCGCGCTGGAACACCTGAGCGTCGAGCGGTGCGGAGCCGCGGCCTCACGCCATCGCGCCCTCGCCCGCGGCCTCGACCGCGGCGGGGCCGATCCCCGCAGCATCATCACCACCGATCGCACGCTCGTCCCCGCCGACGACGGCACCGTCCTCACCGAGACACTGACTGTGCGGATCGCCCAGGACCGACCCGTGTCCACGACCCTCACTCTCGAGCTGGCCACCGACCTGTCCCCCCTCGCCATGATCAAGGGCGGTGAGCGTCTGAGCGACCTTCCCTGGACCGTCGCCGCCGGGGACACCGCCTCGGTCCGCCGCGGCCAGGTGCGCGCCGTCGTCAACGCCCCCGAGGCACGTCTGGAAACCGTAGGCACGCGCCTGCGTCTGCACTGGGACGTCTCGGTCGCCGCCGATATCCCCTTCACCGCGTCCTGGTCCCTGACCGCATCCGACGACGACGCCGTCGTCCAGCCCGCCCCCGCCCTGCCGGCCCGCAAGCGCCGTGGAACACCCGATGCGCGTGCAGCCGCCTGGCTGGAGGTCGCCCTGGATGACCTGGACCACCTGCTGCTGGCCCGTCGCGCCACACCGACCCAGCCCTTCGCCGCCGCGGGCGCACCCTGGTTCCTGACCCTGTTCGGCCGGGACTCGCTGTGGACCTCACGCTTGCTGCTGGAAGCCGCCGACCCCTGGTCCCTGGCCCTGGCGGAGGGCACGCTGCGCACCCTCGCCGACCTGCAGGGGCGCAGGTACGACGTCGACACCGCCGAACAGCCCGGGAAGATCATGCATGAGCTGCGCCGGGAGGCGAACGCGGTCGATGCCGACACGGTCCTGCCGCCGCTCTACTACGGGACGATCGACGCCACCGAGCTGTGGATCCTCACGCTGACCGACGCCCGCCGCGCGGGTTTGGCCGAGCCCGTCGTGCGCGAACTACTGGACCCCCTGCGCCGGGCACTGTCCTGGTTGACCACCTGCGCCGACACCGACGGCGACGGCTTCATCGAGTATGTGGACGGCACCGGAAGGGGCCTGGCCAACCAGGGTTGGAAGGACTCCGGCGACTCCATTCAGTTCGCCGACGGCCGCATCGCGCAGGGGCCGATCGCGCTCGTGGAGGTGCAGGCCTACGCCCATGCCGCGGCGCTGGCCGGGGCGGAGCTGCTGCGTGACTTCGGCAACGGCGACGACGCGGTCCTGGCGGCGACGGCAACCACCTGGGCCGCCGCGCTGCGGGAGCGCTTCGCGGAGGCCTTCTGGCGCGGGGACACCGCCGACGGCTACCCCGTCATCGCCCTGGATGCACGCAAGCAGCAGGTCGACTCTCTCGCAAGCAACATCGGCCACCTGTTGGGAACCGGCATCCTGGACCGGGCACAGTCGCGTCGGGTGGCCGAGCTGCTGGTCTCCCCGGGACTCAACTCCGGCTATGGCGTGCGCACCCTGGCCTCCACCATGGCCGGCTACTGGCCGTTGAGCTACCACGGCGGATCGGTGTGGACCCATGACACCGCCATCGCCATCGACGGCCTGCTGCGCGACGGCTTCACCTCCCAGGCGCGCACGCTCGCCGAGGCCCTACTGACGGCGGCGCCCTGCTTCGGGTTCCGCATGCCCGAGCTGTTCTCCGGGACGCCGGCCGACGACGGCGCCCCGGTCCCCTACCCGGCCTCCTGTCGGCCACAGGCGTGGGCGGCGGCCGCCGGCGCCGTGGTCGCCCGCGCACTCTGAGTCCACCGCCCCATACCTACCAAGCCCACATCAACCCACCATCCCCCGCCCGGGACACCTCAAAGGAGAGAACATGAAGATCACTCGCCGTACCTTCGGCACCTACACCATCGCCGCCGCAATCACCGCAGCGCTGGCAGCCTGCGGATCCAACTCGATGGACGACTCCGGGAACGCCGCCGCCTCCGGATCCGGAGGCGGCCTCACGCTCCTGATCGCCTCGTCCGGCGACGCCGAAACCGCGGCCTACACGACCGCCGTCGAGGCCTTCACCGCCGATACCGGCATCGCGGTGGAGCTGCAACTCGCGACCGACCTCCAGCAGGAACTCGCCCAGGGATTCGCCGCAGACTCCCCCGCGGACGTCTTCTACCTGGCCCCCGACTATCTCGCCTCCTACGCGGACAACGGATCGCTCTACGCCTACGGCGACCAGCTGAGCAATGTCGACGACTTCTATCCGTCTTTGGTCTCCAGCCTCACTCGCGACGGCGTTCTGTACGGCGCCCCGAAGGACTTCTCAACGCTGGCCCTGTTCATCAATACGGCCATGTGGCAGGCCGCCGGGCTTACCGAGGCCGACTACCCGACCGACTGGGACTCCCTGGAGTCGGTCGCGGCGAAGCTCGCCGCCTCCGGCACCACGCCGCTGACATGCAGTCCCGAATACGCCCGCGTCGGGGCCTTCATGGCGCAGGCAGGGGGCGGACTGACCAACGCGGACGGCACCGAGGCCACCGCGGACTCCGAAGGCTCGATCACGGGCCTGACCAAGGTGAAGACCCTGCTCGAATCCGGCGCGCTCGTGTTCTCCTCCGATCTCGGTGCCGGTTGGGGCGGGGAGGCCTTCGGTTCCGGTCTTGCAGCCATGGCGATTGAGGGAAACTGGCTGGTCGGCTCCCTGTCCGCCGACTACCCCGACATCGAGTATGTAGCCGTCGAGCTTCCCGCGGGCCCCGCCGGGAAGGGCACCATGCAGTTCACCAACGGCTACGGCATCGCCGAGGCGTCGGTGCACAAGGAGGACGCCGTCAAGTTGGTGGAGTACCTGACCTCCACGGAGCAGCAACTCGCCTTCGCCCAGGCCTTCGGCGTCATGCCCTCGGTCTCCTCCGCCCGCGAGCAGTGGGAGGCGGAGAACCCGACCATGACCGCCTTCATCGCCGGCGCCGACTACGCCATCAACGTGCCCACCGCCGCCGGGGCGGCCGACGTCGTCGCCGACTTCAACTCCCAGATCGCAACCCTGTCCAGCGCGGACCCGAAGACGATCCTGGAGTCCGTCCAGACCAATCTTGAGGCCGTGATCGCGTGAGCTCCCGCCGATCCCGCTCCAGGGCGGACAGTACTGGCACACGGCGTCGCCACGGGGGAGGCGGCCTGGTCGGTTGGCTGTTCGTTGCGCCGGCCGTGATCGTCCTGGCGGTGTTTCTGCTACTCCCGGTACTCATGGCGGCGTGGGTCAGCGTCTCCGACTGGAGCGGGGTCGGCAGCCCGCTGTCCGGCTCCGTGCACTTCGTCGGCGCCGCTAATTACGCCGAACTCGTCGACGGCGGACTGGCTACCCGCGACTTCGGTATCGCCCTGCGCAACAACCTGTGGTACGTGCTGCTGGTGGTGCCGACACAGACATTTCTGTCCCTGTTCCTCGCCGTGCTCGTCAACCAGCGGATCATGGCCCGCGGCGTATTCCGCACCGCCTTCTACTTCCCCTCGGTGACGAGTTCGGTGGCCATCACGGTGCTGTGGCTCTTCCTGTTCTCAGCCTCCGGCGCCGTCAACAAGATTCTGTCCCATCTGGGCATCACCGGTCCCAACTGGTTCCACGATCCCACCGGCGTCGTCGCCGCCCTCCTCGGACTGCTCGGCATCGACGGGTCGCGGACGCTGACCGGCAGGTTCCTCGGCGTCACGGCGTGGGAGTGGCTGTCCGGCCCGTCCTTCGCAATGACCGCCTTCATCGTCATGGCGGTTTTCACGACGTCGGGCACCTTCATGCTCATCTTTCTGTCCGCCCTCCAATCGCTGAGCCCGTCGGTGGACGAGGCCGCCATGATCGACGGCGCCGGTACGTGGACGCGCTTCTGGAGGGTGACGGTCCCCCAGCTCAAGCCGACCTTCTTCACGGTCATCACGCTCGGCCTAATCGGCTGCTGGCAGGTCTTCGACCAGATCTACACGGGCACGCAGGGCGACCCCGGCAAGACCACGCTGACGCCCGCGTACCTGTCCTACCAGGCCGCCTTCTCCAACCAGAAGTGGGGCCGCGGCTCCGCCATAGCCTTCGTGCTGTTCGCGATCATCATCGCGCTGACGCTGCTACAGCGCTGGGTGCTGCGCGACAAGGATGACGTGCGGGCGAGGCGGGCCGAGCGGCGTCGGTGGCGACAGTCCCGACGGCGACAGCGAAGCTCCGCGCAGGCGGTCACCGCCGAGGGCATCATGGAGGGGGCGGGCCGATGAAAACCAGCGGGTCATTCGGGCGTCATATGGACCGCGTCCGTGGCCGTGCCACCCGATGGCGTTCTCGGCTGCGTGCGGGCAGGGCGGCGCTGTACCTGGTCCTCGTGGTTCTGGCGCTGGCCTACGTCTTCCCATTCCTGATCAACGTCGCGACCTCCTTCAAGACGGAGTCGGAGGCGACTTCCGACCCCCTGGGCCTGGTTCCGCGCACGTTCTCCACCGCCGCCTACGTGAAGCTGTTCGGGGCATCCGACTTCCCCCTGTGGATGCGCAATTCGCTCATCGTCACGCTGGTGGTGACCGCGGGGCGTGTGCTGTTCGACTCCATGGCCGGATATGCGCTCGCCCGCATCCCGTTCAAAGGCCGTGGAATCGTCTATGCGCTGCTGGTGGCGATCATGTCCGTGCCGGGTGTGGTATTGCTGATTCCGAAGTTCCTCGTCATCAATCAGCTGTCGATGTACGACTCCTGGTCGGGGCTGATCGTTCCCCTGCTTTGTGACGCCGCGGGGGTGTTCATCATGAAGGGCTTCTTCGAGTCGATTCCCGCCTCGGTGGAGGAGCAGGCCCGCGTGGACGGGGCGGGCACCTGGAGGATCTTCTTCTCGATCGTGCTGCCCATGAGCGTGCCCAGCCTTGTCACCATCACCATTCTGTCCTTCCAGGGATCGTGGAACGAGCTGAGCCATTTCATCGTGGCGTCGCGTTCTTCCGGACTGGTCACCCTGACCAAGGGCGTGGCGCAGCTGAGCGCCGGCAGCCTGGGGCAGGGCAATCAGTACCCGCTGAAATTAGGCGCCGCCCTAATTATGACGGTGCCGGTAGCGGTACTATTCTTCGTGTTCCAGCGCCGGATCATGGACACGACCTCGGGCGCGGTCAAGGAATGAATGTCCTGGGGCCGGAGGCCGCCTTACGGGATTCGGGTGCATTTTGTTACGCCGGTTTGCGGTCTGCTGCGCCGCTCAGTCGTCTGCTGTATGCCTCGGAGGCCTTCAGCGGCGCGTTAACTGGCGTTGTTAACGGCGAAGTGGCGTGGTAGACGCCCGGCGGGGTGATGGGTGCTCGCGGTCGCCTGCTGCGGTAGCGTCGGTGCTGCGGGGACGCCTGGAGGTGGCGAGAGCGGCGGTGGCGGGTGTGGTGTGTGGAGTTGTTGAGGTGTGTGGGGCTGGTGTGGCGCTCGCCGGATGGTCACAATTCGGTCTACGGTACAAAGATTGGTGCGTTTTGACCCCGACTTTTCCGCATGACTTCGTTGAAAGTTGGTGGCTGGAGGGGCTTGGAGGGGTGTCGGTGGCGCTTGGCGTGTTTTCAACGAAAGGTGGTAGTTTTGGCCTGGTGCCAGTCGGTCCCGTGGGGTGCTTGCGGGGTCGGTGGCGATCTCACCTCTGGAAGTGGCGGTATGACGCGGTTTCCAGGGGTAGGGGTCAGGAAGCACCTCGCACCTCAAGGTGCATTAAGACCTAGTATCCGTTGCTGGTAGGGGTATGGGTGCATACCGTCAGGAAGCACCTCGCACCTCAAGGTGCATTAAGACAGAATCTGCAACGATGCCTCGAGGTCAGTCCATTCGGGTCAGGAAGCACCTCGCACCTCAAGGTGCATTAAGACCAGGTTGTGGTTTTCGTCGAAGTGGACGTAGCCGCGTCAGGAAGCACCTCGCACCTCAAGGTGCATTAAGACGACCTGCACGGTTGGGTCAGGGGTAATGGTGACGGCGTCAGGAAGCACCTCGCACCTTCAGGTGCATTAAGACCGGGGCAGCGGACCCCACGGGTTCGTGGGGTCGGGGGTCAGGAAGCACCTCGCACCTTCAGGTGCATTAAGACCCCCAGTCGGGGCCTTCAAACTCGCCCAGCTCGCGCGTCAGGAAGCACCTCGCACCCAAAGGTGCATTAAGACTTTGTCAGGCATGGTCTCGGCATCGAGGTTGTAGGGCGCTTCGCGTTTGAGGGTGTGGATGAAGCCGGGAGTCGGCTCGCCCGCGTGCTTAGCGCTGACGTCGTCTACTACGCCGGTTAGGTGTTTGCTGAAGGGTTCTGGGCTCTTCAGCGGAGGTCAAACTGGCGTAGTAGAGGCCTAAGGGGCGTACCCAATGATCGGACTCTGGCCTCAATCCCACTCGCTCTACGTCCGCGACGCCGCCCCACCTCAGATGCTCGCACCGCCAACCTCCATGCCCCCACAAAGAGGCGGTTCATCGTCGGGCATACGGGCTCTTCGTGTTCGGGGGTGTGGTGGGCTGGGGCTGGTGGTTCGCCGGGTGGTGGTGAGCACGCGTACCCCGGCTGCGCGGTACGCGGTGCGATTGACGGGAGTTGGGCCGGGGTGTCCGCTGAACCACGGCGGGCCAGGCACGATAGCTCCTGCGTTCGGGTCAACGTTCGCGTGTCCAGCCTGACGGTTCGTGCGTTGCGGTCGACGATTCAGCACATCCGACGACGATTCGTGGGTGTTATGTCTCAGGACATCGGTGACAGTTCGGGGGTTGTTGGGGGTGACAGTTCTGGTGTGCTTTTGGGCGCATGAGCTCAGTCAGGAAGTCCAACAGTAGTGGTGTTGATCCGCGTGTGCGTCTGGCGATCGTCCGGTGGCCTGATGACGCCCCGTACGGGGGGCGGTGGCCGCCTCTTGCGACCAGCGCGCCATCGGCTGGTGGCTCCTGGCGCCTGGCCGGGTCGGCGTGCTACGACCGTAAAGCGGGACCTCACCCGACGACGAAGCCCTGGATCGCCGACGCTGTTGGAGAGGCCCCCGGGCTGTCCCCGGCCGAATCTAGCCGTGGGTTACAGCGGCCGCCACCACGACCCCCAGCCCACGCTCCAACCGCGCCGGCCCCGCGAACCACCACAACTGTCACCGATGTCCTGACACACCAAGTGTCACCGATGTCCTGACACACCAAGTGTCACCGATGTCCTGACACACCAAGTGCCACCGATGTCCTGACACAAAACTGTCACCGATGTCCTGAGACATCACACACGACGGTTCGTGGGGTAGACGCACGAACCGTCGTCGTTCATGCCGAACCGTTGCTGCTACCTGACGAACCGTCACCGGAACACACGAACCGTCCGTACCCACAACAGCGCCGACGACGTCCTGATCCGCCCGAACACGACCTCATACGCCCGACGACGACCTCCCAAACACAACCTCATCAGCCCGCACACGTCCTCGCTTACCCGAGAACGACCTCGCCATCCCGACGTCGACCTCCCGCACCCAAACACGACCACCACACCGCGACCGCCGGCCCGAACCACCACCCCCACAAACGCGGAGAGCCTGGGATGTCCGGATCCGGGACAAACGCGCCGGCAGCTGCCGTGACAACATTGAAGATCGTTGAAATCATGCGGACTCTCAAGCGGACCACGTCGCTCCGAACGCCGTTTGTCCCGAATCCGGACACTTCAGCCGACTTCAGTGCGAAGCACCCGTACCTACGCACCGGGTCGCACCGCTCAGGCCCAGGCACGCACCAGACGCACGATGGCGTCCGCGACCTCCTGGTCCTTGCCCTGGTAGGTGTGGCCGGTGCCCTGGATCAGCACCAGTTCGTTCGCCTCCGGGTCGGCGGTGTGCTCGTTGATCGTCGCCAGGAACCCCGCCGGGTCGCCATAGGTGAACCGGTCATAGGTGCCGATGAGCATGGCGCCGGTGTGCCGCATGGCGGCAACCTGACTGAAGTCGGCGTCGGCCTCCACGTGCACGTTGTCCAGGATGTTGTCGTACAGCCACTGGCGGGCGGTCTCCGCGCGGCAGGGCACCCATCCCATCAAGGGGAACGGCAGCCGCTGCTCCCCCAGGCCGCGGTCGACGTAGTCGCGCACCACGGCCCGCTCCTGCGCCGTGACCTGGTTGGTCAGGTGGCGCAGGTTCGCGGGGCTGAGCAGGAGGAAGTGCTCCACCCGCTCATCGTGGTGGCGCGCCAGGTAGTAGATGACCTTGTTGGCGCCCAGGGAGTGCCCGGCCAGGACGATTCGCCGATAGCCGGCGGCCTCCGCGTAGTCCAGCCAAGCCCCCAGATCCTCGTCGCTGAAGGCGAAGTCCTCGTTCCACGAGCCGATGACCTCCTCCTGCCCCGTCACCGCGTTGGTGCCGGGGATCTCGTTTAAGGCGTCGTTCGTCTGCGCGTACACGAAGTCGATGCCGGCCAGGTTGAGCGTCCGCCCGAAGGTGATGTAGAAGGGGTTGGAGTAGAAGTTGCCGTGGATGCCGGTGATGGCGATCACCACCGTGTCCGCGGCCTGAGCCGGGAACAGTGCCCCGTCCAGCACGCTGCCCCGCCGGGTGGTCACCGTCAGGGCGCGCGGGCGGCGCAGCCCCGGCATCTCAGTAGTCCTCGCTGCGGTAGCGGGGGCTGAACTGCTTGGAGCGCGGATAGAAGTCGGTCCCCATCCGGGTACCCTCCAGCATGGCCTGCGTGTAGCGGTAGGTGTCGGCCTTGTCCCAGTCGAAGGTCGTCTCGATCTCGTCCTCGCGGCCGGTACGGATCAGCTCGATCAGGTGCGGGTTGAGCAGGACGCTCTTGCCGATGGCCAACAGCTCAGCCCAGCCGGTGTCCCAGGCGCGAATCATGTCGTCGGCCGTGTACAGGTTGCCGACGCCGATCAACGGCAGCCGCCCACCGATGCGCTCGTGCAGCAACTGCATGCGGGTCAGGGAGGTGTCCGCGCCCCGACGCGCCTTCTTGTAGAAGTCCCACAGGGACACGTGCAGGTACTGCAACGGCTTGTCCAGCAGGGCGTCGACCAGGGCGAAGGTGTCCGCCATGGTCAGGCCGCGCTCGCCGGGCTCCTCCGGGGAGAAGCGGTAACCCACGATGAAGTCGGGCCGGTCGTGCCGACGGCGCACGGCGTCGACGGCGTCCACGACCGCCAGCGGCAGCGCCATCCGCTTCTCGCGCGATCCGCCCCAGTCGTCGGTGCGCAGGTTGGTGTTGCCGGAGAAGAACTGCTGCACCAGCCAGCCGTTCGCGCCGTGAATCTCCACGCCGTCCAGGCCGGCCTCAAGGCTCAGCTCGGTGGCGCGGGCGTAGGCGTCTACCAGGCCGCGCACCTCGTCGTCGGTCATGGCCCGCGAGCCGGCGAAGGGAGCCGTTGTGGGGGAGACGACGTCGTGCCCCTGGGTCATCTCCCTGCGGGCGTGCAGCCCGGAATGGGCCAGCTGGACGACGGCGAGCGCCCCCTGGGCGTGAGCGATGTCCGCGTACTCCTTGAGCGTGGCCAGGTGCCGGGAGTCGAAGGCGTTGGGGGACTCGAAGCCGATGCCGCCCGGCGCCACATTCGTGAACGGCACGATGAACAGGGAGAAGCCCTCAAAGCGGTCGTTCCAGAAGCTGCGGGCGGCGTCGGTCAGCTCGCCGTCGGCGCCCGAGTCGTAGATCGTCAGCGGCGCCACGACGAGCCGATTCTTGAGCGTCACGCCGTTGTTGAGTTCCAGGGGTTCGAACAGCGGCGCGTACTTCGGGTTCATCTCACTCATCGTGGATGCCTCTCTATGGGATGGGTCCCGGCCGGCGCCGACCGGGCTTGCCTCCCACAACCCGTGGGACGCCGCGTCATATCCCGTCAGCGACCGTCTACCCGGTCACGTCGTCGTCACCGGTCGCCTCGCGACACTCGCGATCCGCGCCGCTGCGGGCCGCTACGATTCGCAGAGTGACCGACGCTACTAAGCCCGCCTCGACCACCCTTCCCTTCGACGACGGCGCCACCTCGGACGCCGCCCCCGACCGCGAAGAGCTCACCTGGGAGCTGTTCGGCCGCGCCGAACGCGAACTGTCCGCGCAGATCGTGGCCTCCGGCTGGGTGCCGGACCTGATCATCGCCATCGCCCGCGGCGGCCTGATCCCCGCCGGCGCCATCGGCTACGCGATCGGCATCAAGGCCATGGGCGCCATCAACGTGGAGTTCTACACCGGGGTGGGCCAGACGCTGGAGGAGCCGGTGGTACTGCCACCGCTCATGGACGCCTCGGACCTGCCGGGCAAGAAGGTGCTGGTGGTCGACGACGTGGCTGACTCCGGCAAGACACTGAAGATGGTCATGGAGCTGCTGCAGCACCGGGGTCTCGACCTGGGCGGTGAGACCGTGGCCGTGGACGCCCGCAGCGCGGTGATCTACCGCAAGCCGCGCAGCATCTTCGCGCCGGACTACTGCTGGCGGGTGACCGATAAGTGGATCAACTTCCCCTGGTCGGTCCTGCCGGTCATCACGCCCTCGTCGCTGGATCAGGAGGGCACCGACCAGCTGGACGAGCGTGTAGGGCGTTGAGGGCTCGCGATATGCGGTCCGGGTACCGCACGGCCCGCGTACTGGCCGCCGGTTATCTGCTCGTGGTCCTATTCGCGGTGCTGTGGCCATCGGGAGGGGACGTCGCCGCCGTCAAGGCCGGGTTGGGTCCCTGGTTTCTCACGCCGGCGGGGAAAGACATCGCTTTGAACCTCGCGATGCTGGTGCCGCTGACCTTCCTGGCTTGCCTGGGCTGGCCACGCGTGCCCTGGTGGACGTGGGTGCTCGCGGGCTGTGCCCTCAGCCTGGGCGCGGAACTGATGCAGTGGGCCCTGCCGGCGCTCGACCGTCGGCCATCACTGTTCAACGTCGTCCAGAACGGCGTCGGCGCCTGGTTGGGCGTTGCGCTGGCCGGGCTGCTGTCGCGCCGCCGCCGGGCTAGCGGAACAGATACCCGCCGTGTCTAGGGTCGGCCGCCGCGGGGGTAGGTCTGCCCTCGGTTGCCGGGCCGCTGGGTGGGCCTGATCGGTTCCGACGCCGGTGCGAGCGGTCTGCTCTCGGGCGTCGGGCCGCCGGGCCTCGTCTCGTACACGAGTTCCTCGCGAATACACGAGTTTTAGAGCTTTGCGGGCGCCGAACACGTGCAAACCTCTAAAACTCGTGTATCTGACGCGAAGGCGTGTTCATGTCGGCACCTTCGACCGGGATAGGCCGGGTCCGGCGAACACGAAACCGGCATCGGTCTCGCCGAACACGACAAAGGCCCGGGCTGGTGAACCAGCTCCGGGCCTTCCCTGGTGCGCGGGGGGGGACTCGAACCCCCATGATCGCAAGATCACACGGACCTGAACCGTGCGCGTCTACCAATTCCGCCACTCGCGCGTCGACGTGTGTTGATGCTAGCGGCTCGCAGGCGCCCGCGTCCAATCCAGACCGCCGCCGCCGACCGTGAAACCGCTCACCCACATGGCGGACCGCTTGCACGGCACACGGTCCGGCCGGGCGAGCAGCGCTCCCCACCCGCCCAGACTCCTCGAGCCAGGTTCCCGGTGACAGGGGGCGGCACCGAGTCCTCCCCGGCCGAGCCCCACACCTGCTCCGAGACACCAGCCCGGCCCCGCCCAGCCGCCACTCCGGGTAACGTCCCGATCGCAACACGGCCATCGCGCCCACCTTCCCGGTGTAAGCGCCTCACCCGTTACGATTGGGGCAGGTCACCCCTGGATTCCGTCCAGGCGTACACACGCCACGGGCAGTCCCAGTATCGTGGCCGAATCAGGCCGCGTGCCGGGCGCCCGCCCGCCTCGCGGACGGAAGCGGCGGCGCCGCAGCCGCTGTGAAACACACGGGGAGGTAGTCCATGGGTCTCCTGGACAAGTTCGAGAAGGGCGTCGGCAGCGTCGCCAATCGGGCCATGTCCCGGTTCTCCGATGACGTCGAGCCCATCGAGATCGCCTCGAAGCTGCGCGAGACGATGGACAAGCGCGCCGCCTCCTTCGCGCGCGACCGCTCCGTGGTGCCCAACGTCTTCCGCATCCACCTGGCCCCCAGCGACATCGAGCGCCTGAACACCTGGGGCATGGATGAGATGGTGCGGCAGATGGAGGAGACCGCCACCACCCACGCAGGCGAGCAGGGCTACTCCTTCGTCGGACCGGTTGACGTCTCCTTCATCCCCGACGTGGGCCTGACGCCCCCCAACATCGAGATCGACTCCTCCACCCGCCGTGGCGCCGCCGCACCCGCGGCCGCCGCCACCGCCTCCCCCACCCATCCCATCCTGGACATCGACGGGCAGCGCTACCTGCTCACCGGCCCGGTCACCGTGATCGGCCGCGGCAGCGAGGCGGACATCATCGTCGATGACTCCGGCGTCTCCCGCCGCCACCTGGAGATCCGCCTCACCCAGGGGCATGCGATCGCCACCGACCTCGGCTCCACCAACGGCACCTTCGTGGAGGGCCACCGGGTCGACGCCGCCACCCTCCTGGACGGCAACACGCTCACCATCGGCCGCACCCGGATCATGTTCTGGGACGGTACCCAAGGCACAGGAGCCAACGGGTGAGTGAGCTCGCGTTCACCATCGCCCGGCTGGGTTACCTAGTCCTGCTGTGGGTGTTCGTGTACTTCGTCGTACGCGTGCTGCGCCGCGACGTGGCCGACGTGTCTGCCACCCCGACCCGACGGCGAGGTCTGCGCCGGGACGCCGGCGCCGCGGCCGGCCGCAACCGCGGCCCCACCCGCCTGGTGATCACCGAGGGGCCCCTGGCGGGCTCCATGGTGCCCCTGACCCCCACCTCCATCACCATTGGACGCGACCAGAACTGCACGCTGGTGCTCAATGACTCCTACGCGTCCTCCCGACACGCCCGCGTATTCCCCAAGGACGGCGCCTGGTGGCTGGAGGACCTGTCCTCCACCAACGGCACCACGCTTGCGGGGCGGCCCGTGTACGGTGCCGTTGAACTGCCCGTCGGAGTGCCGGTGCGAATCGGCCAGACCACCTTGGAGCTGCGGCCATGACCATCTCCCTGCGCTATGCGGCCAGGAGTGACGTCGGGCTGGTCCGCGCCTCCAACCAGGACTCCGGCTACGCCGGCCCGCACCTGATGCTCCTGTGCGACGGCATGGGCGGCCCCGCCGGCGGAGACATCGCCTCCGCCGTCGCGGTGGAGCACCTGGTGCCGCTGGACGCCGACTCCCACCAGGCCGGCGAGTTGCTGGACCTGCTGCGAAGCGCCGTCCAGGAGGCGCACGCCGACCTGGTCTCGCTGTCCGCCGACAACCCCGACCTCGCGGGCCTGGGCACCACCTGCATCGCGATCATGCGCTCGGGCAACAAACTCGCCATGGTGCATGTGGGTGACTCGCGCGCCTACCTGCTGCGCGGCGGCGAACTCACCCAGGTCACCACCGACCACACCTTCGTGGAGTACCTGGTGGAAACCGGCCGTCTGACGCGCGAGCAGGCACGCCGACACCCGCAGCGCTCCGTGTTGCTGCGTGTGCTCGGCGACGCCGAGGGCGACGTCCAGCTGGACGAGTCCATCCGTGAGGCGGTGCCCGGCGACCGCTGGCTGCTGTGTTCCGACGGGCTGAGCGGTCCGGTCTCCGCCGACACCATCGGCGAGGTGCTGGCCACGGTCGATGACCCCGGCCAGGCGGGCGACCAGCTCATCGACCTGGCGCTGCGCGCCGGCGGTCCCGACAACGTCACCGTGGTGGTGTTCGACGTCGTCGAGAACGACCCCCAGCCGCAGACCGACACGCAGATCGTCGGCTCCGCAGCCAACCGCCGCGCCCGCCTGCGGCAGGCCGCCACGGGGGAGCAGCCCCCCGTCTCCGCGGATCCGCCGGACACGACCCCGGCGACGACGCCGGCCGCGAAGGCCGCCGCCCTGGTGGCGGGCCTGGACTCCGAACCGGCCCCCAGCGACACCACCGAGGAGGAGGCGATCGCCGCCCAGGCGCGAAGCCAGCTCGCCCGGCGCCGCAAACGTCGGCTGCGCTCGATCATCGCCACCCTGATCCTGGTGCTGGCCCTGCTCGGTGCGGGTGTCCTCGGCTACCAGTGGACCCAGTCCCAGTACTACGTGACCACGCTGAACGACCGCGTCGTCATCTATCAGGGCATCCCGCAGGAGATCGGTCCGATCTCCCTCAGCCACGTGGTCCAGACCTATGACGAGCCCACCGTTGATGCGCTGAATTCACAGATTCTGGCCACCCTTGAGCGGACCGTGCAGCAGCCCTCCCTGGACGCCGCCCGTCAGTACGTGCGCACCACGGTGATGGATAACCTGGTTCAGGAGCCGGCGGCCACCCCCACCCCAGTACCGACCGCGACCGCTACGCCGACGCCGACGGCCACCCAGGCCCCCACGTCCGCATCCAGCCGGGGCGCCGGCTCCTCCTCCACCCGCGCCCTGGGCCCCGCCGCGCCGGGGCAGCGGGAGTCGAGCACATGACCTCCCCCGCCCGTCCCGCATCGGTTCCGGCCTCGGCGTCGTCGCGCCACACGGGCCGCTGGGCCGAGGCCGGCCTGCTGCTGATCGCCCTGGTCATCGGCCTGACCGCCTTCATGCTGACGACCCTCAACCGCACCGGCGCATCCCCCGCCCAGTCGCTGCGGCTGGCGGCGGCCCTGACCGCGGTGTGCCTGGTGGTTCACCTGTGGGTGCGCCGCACCGCCCCGTGGGCGGACCCGGTACTCCTGCCGACGGCGGTCGCCCTCAACGGCATCGGCCTGGCCATGATCCACCGACTGGACCTGTCCTACGAGCGCACCGGGCAGGTTCACGACTACGGCACCAAGCAGGCGATATGGACCGCCCTGGGGGTGATCCTGTTCTGCCTGGTGCTGTTGATGCGCGACCACCGGTTGCTGCGCCGTTGGGACAGTTGGGCCATGTGGGGCGGCCTGGGCTTCCTGGTGCTGCCGTTCGTGCCCGGGCTGGGCACGGAGGTCAACGGCGCCCGCATCTGGATTCACCTGGGACCGATGTCCTTCCAGCCGGCGGAGCTGACCAAGGTGCTGCTGGCGATCTTCTTCGCCTCCTACCTGGTCTCCAACCGGGACAACCTGGCCCTGGCGGGTCGGCGGCTGCTGGGAATGAACCTGCCGCGCGCCCGGCACCTGGCGCCCCTGCTGGTGGTGTGGGGCGTAAGCATCCTGGTGCTGGTGCTGCAGCGGGACCTGGGCTCCTCGGTGCTGCTGTTCGGCCTGTTCGTGGTCACCCTGTACGTGGCCACCGACCGGCCCAGCTGGCTGGTGATCGGCGCCGCCCTGTTCCTGCCCGCCGCCTGGTTCGCCGCCACCCACCTGGCCCACGTGCAGCAGCGCATCACCGCCTGGCTGCACGCCATGGACCCGTCCGTCTACGAGATGCCGGGCGGTTCCTGGCAGCTGGTGACCGGCCTGTTCGGCATGGCCTACGGCGGGTTGATGGGCACCGGCTGGGGTGAGGGCTATCCGAACCTGACCACCTTCGCCAACTCCGACTTCATCGTCGCCTCCCTGGGTGAAGAACTGGGACTGACGGGCACACTCGCCATCCTCATGCTCTACCTGATCCTGGTGCAGCGGGGTCTGCGCACCGCCCTGGCCCTGCGGGACGGCTTCGGCAAGCTGCTGGCCACCGCCCTGTCCTTCACCATCGCCCTGCAGGTGTTCGTGGTGGTCGGCGGAGTCACCCGGCTGATCCCGCTGACCGGCCTGACCACCCCATTCCTCGCCTACGGCGGCTCCTCGCTGATCGCCAACTGGATCATTCTGGCGCTGCTGGTGCGCCTGTCCGACGCCGCCCGTCGCCCCGCCGCGGCCGCCCCCCGCATCATCGACACCGCCGACCTGCCCGCCTCCCTGCGCAAGCAGGTGCAGGACGCCGACGACGCGCCCACCCCGGCCCGACCCGAGGCGGCCCCCGAGCGGGCCGACGCCGAACCGCCCGCCTTTGCTCCCCACCGTCCCGCGGATGAGGAGGGTGACACATGAACCGGCAGATCCGCCAGGTCACCGTGCTGGTGCTGGTCATGGTGCTGGCCCTGGCAGCCTCCCTGACCAGCGTGCAGGGACTGAACCGGCCGGCCCTGTGGGAGTCCTCCTCCCAGCAGGGCACACTAACCACGGACTCGCGCAACGCCCGCATGGTCTACGCCCAGTTCGGCACCGACCGGGGCCAAATCCTGGCCGGCGACACCGTGATCGCCGACTCCGAACCCTCCGACGACGCCTACACCTACCAGCGCACGTACCCGGGCGGGCAGTTGTACGCCCCGCTGACCGGCTACTTCTCCACCTCCTTCTCCTCCATGACCGGGCTGGAGCTGACCGCGAACTCGGTGCTCAACGGGGAGGACCCCTCCCTGTTCTCCAGCCGCATCAAGTCCCTGGTGACCGGGGAGACCCAACAGGGCGGCGCCATCAAGCTGACCATCGACCCGCAAGTGCAGCAGGCCGCCTGGGATGCGCTGGGCGGCAGGCGGGGCGCCGTGGTGGCCCTGGACCCGTCCACCGGCGCGATCCTGGCCCTGGTCTCCTCCCCCTCCTACGATCCCAACCTGCTGGCCGCCCACGACTCCGACACCGTCCAGTCGGCCTGGGAGTCCCTGAACGATGACCCCGCCAAACCGTTGGTCAACCGGGCCATCGGTGGGGACCTGTACCCGCCGGGATCCACCTTCAAGATCCTGACCACCGCCGCCGCGCTGCGCACCGGGGAGGCGAGCGCGGATACGGAGATGGACGCGCCGGACACCCTCACCCTGCCGGGCACCAACCACGCCCTGTCCAACTACGCCGGCGAGTCCTGTGGCAACGGCACCGTCACCCTGGCCGAGGCATTCGCCCAGTCCTGCAACACTCCCTTCGCCCAGTTGGCCATGGATGTGGGCGACGACGAGCTCGCCACGGAGGCCGCCAACTGGGGCTTCGGCGAGGACCTGGACATACCGCTGACGGTCACCCCGTCCACCTACCCGGCCAACGACTCGCAGGCACAGACCGCCATGGCCGGCATCGGGCAGGCCTCCGTGCGGGTCACGCCGCTGATGATGGCGACGGTGGCCGCCACCATCGCCAACGGCGGCGACCAGATGACCCCCTACCTGATCGCTCAAACGCTCGACTCCGACCTGTCGGTCGTGTCTACCGCCACGCCGAAGGTGGCCCGCACACCGATCGACTCCTCCACGGCGCAGACCCTGTCGGAGCTGATGCAGCAGGCGGTCACCGACGGCACCGGCACCACCGCGCAGGTTGCCGGCGTGACGGTGGCCGGAAAGACCGGCACCGCCGAGACGGGATCGGCCGAGGGCGGCCCGGTCACCTGGTTCGTCGGCTTCGCCGGCACGGACATCGCCGATCCCACCGTCGCCGTCGCCGTCGTGCTCGACGGCGGTGAGCAGACCGCCACCACCGGCACCGGCGGTTCGGTCGCCGGCCCGATCGCCGCCTCCGTGATCGACGCGGCGGTGGACCAGTGAAACCCGAACCCGGCCTAGAGCTGCAGGGCCGCTACCAGTTGGTTGAGCGCATCGCCCTGGGCGGCATGGGCGAGGTGTGGCGCGCCACCGACCTGCGTTCCGGTCGGGCGGTGGCCGCGAAGATCCTGCGCCCGGAACTGGCCGGGGATGAGATCTTCCTGTCCCGCCTGCGCGCCGAGGCCGCCAACTCTCGCGGCCTACGCCACCCGAACCTGGCGGTGGTGCTGGACTCCGGGGAGCGGCACGGCTCCGGCTGGATCGTCATGGAGCTGGTGCAGGGACGCGCCCTGTCGGATATCCTGGCCGAACGGGGCGCCATGCCGCCGGAGGAAATCCTGCCGATCCTGGCGCAGGTCGCCCGCGCCCTGCAGGTGGTGCACGACTCCGGCGTGGTGCACCGCGACGTCAAGCCCTCCAACATCCTGATCAACCGGGAGGGACTGGCCAAGCTCACCGACTTCGGCATCTCCATGGGCGTCAATCAGCGCCCCATGACCGCCACCGGCATGGTCATGGGCACCGCCCAGTACCTGGCCCCAGAGCAGGCCATGGGCAACATGGCCACCCCCTCCGGGGACCTGTACGCGCTGGGGGTCATCGCCTACGAGGCCCTGGCCGGGCACCGCCCCTTCACCGGCTCCACGCAGGTGGACATAGCCTTCGCCCACGTCAACCAGCCGGTGCCGCCGCTGCCCGACCACCTGCCGGCAGAGGTGCGCGAGGTGGTGATGGAGCTGCTGGCCAAGAAGCCGGCAGACCGCCCCCGTTCGGCCCGCGAACTGGCCCGCCGCCTGGACCGGATCGTGATCAACCTTCCCGCGGAGTCCTGGGACCCGCGCGAGGCGCCCACCTGGACCGCGACCGGCCGCATCGCCGCCGCGGTTTCAGCGGTTGCGACGGACGTCGACTCCCGGGCGGTGGACGCCGCCGGGGCCACATCCGCGCAGCCGGCCGACGCGGCACCCGCCCGCACCGCGGCGCCGGCGGCTGCGACCGCCCTCGCCGCCTCCCCCCAGTCATCCACCCCCACCACCCGCACCATCCCGGCCGCAGACCGCACCCGCACCGCCGTCGCCAACGCCTCAAGCCCGGCGACGGCGTCGACCCGGCATGCCTCGGGCCGCGAGCGCTTCGGCCTGCCGGCCGGCACCATCCGCATCGTGGTCACCATCCTGATCCTGCTCATGCTGCTGGTGGCGGCAGGTACCCTTGCTTCAGCGCACTCGGGCGCCTCCCGTGATCATGCGGTCGTGTCCACCACCTCTTCAAAGGAGGCACTGTGACGATTCAGTCCCCTCAGCAGATGCTTGCCGGACGTTATGAGCTCCGCGAGCTCATCGGCCGCGGCGGCATGGCCGAGGTCCACCTCGGCTACGACACCCGCCTGAGCCGAATCGTCGCCATCAAGCTGCTGCGCTCGGACATCGCCGGTGACCCGACCTTCCAGGCGCGCTTCCGCCGGGAGGCGACGTCGGCGGCCGCGCTGAACCACCCGGCGATCGTGGCCGTGTACGACTCCGGTGAGGAGGAACTGACCCAGCCCGACGGCACCCGCCGCGCGGTCCCCTTCATCGTCATGGAGTACGTGGAGGGGCACACGGTGCGCGAACTGCTGGGCGAGGGCGAGGCCGTACCCATCTCCGAGGCCGTGGAGATCACCACCGGCGTGCTGGATGCCCTGGAGTACTCCCACCGGGCCGGCATCGTGCACCGCGACATCAAGCCCGGCAACATCATGCTGACCCAGGCCGGCGCCGTGAAGGTCATGGACTTCGGCATCGCCCGCGCAGTGGAGGACTCCGCCGCCACCGTCACCCAGACGCACGCCGTGGTCGGCACCGCCCAGTACCTGTCCCCCGAGCAGGCCCGCGGCGAGGTGGTTGACGCCCGCAGCGACCTGTACTCCACCGGCTGCCTGCTGTACGAGCTGCTGACCGGCCAGCCGCCGTTCACCGGCGACTCCGCGGTGGCGATCGCCTACCAGCACGTGCGGGAGATCCCCAAGCCGCCGTCGTCGATCGCGGCCGACATCCCCGAGTCCCTGGACCGGGTGGTGCTCAAGGCCCTGGCCAAGAATCGGGATGACCGCTACCAGGATGCCGCCCATATGCGGGCGGACCTGCTGGCGGCCGCGCGCGGCCTGGATGTGGCCGCACCCGCCACCGACTCCTGGGCGGCCACCACCGTGCTCCCGCAGGAGGCCGAGGCCGCCGCGGCCGCCCCCTCCCCGCAGGAGCAGACGCCCGCGGAGGAGGAGGAGCAGACGCGCCGTCGCTGGTGGGTGTGGGCGCTCGTGCTGGTGGCCCTGATCGCCCTGGGCACGCTGCTGGGCCTGTACGCCTCCGGGGTTCTGGGCCGCGGTCCCGAACCGACGCCGACGCCGTCCGCCACGGCCGTGGCCGTGCCGAGTGTGTCCGGCATGAGCGAGTCCGATGCCCAGTCGGCCATCGAGAACCTGGGCCTGGTTTACGAGAAGGGCGACGACGTCAACTCCGACACGATCGACGCGGGCCTGGCGGTCTCCAGCGACCCGGGCGAGGGCACCTCGGTGCTGCTGGGGTCGACGGTCACCGTGCACTTCTCCTCCGGCTCGGCCATGGTGAGCGTGCCCGACGTGTCCGGCCAATCCCAGGCCGACGCGCGCACGGCGATCACCAACGCGGGCCTGAGCGTGGGCGACGTGACCACCGAGGACTCCACCGAGGTCGCCTCCGGCGCGGTCATCCGCACCGACCCGGTGGCAGGCACCTCGGTTGAGCGCGGCTCGTCGGTATCCCTGGTGGTGTCCTCCGGTAAGACCACGGTGCCGAACGTTATCGGCATGACCCAGGACGAGGCGCAGTCCGCGATCACGGCGGCGGGACTGACCTACAACAGCTCCACGGTGGAGGGAACCACCGACGACGAGAGCAAGGACGATCAGTACATTGTCACCGCAGTGGACCCGAGCGAGGGCAACAGCGTGGACGCGAACAGCTCGGTGACACTCACCATTACTCACTACACGTACAAGGCTCCGGCCACGGCCACTCCCGAGCCGACTTCGGACACCGTGACACCGGCCGCCGAACCGACCACCAACGACACTGCCGGCGACAACGGCTAGAGCCCAGGCCCGAGCCGCCGGCGAGCGCGGTCGCCGTCGCAGCCGTAGACGTTCGGTTAGACGGTCGCCTCGCCGGACAGGTTCCAGACCTCGTTGGCCCAGGGGAAGACGACCTCGAACAGGAACAGCACCACGGCCGCCGCGAGGATGAGCGCCTCGAGGGCGCGCAGCCATGTCGGCCCGGGCAGGTGGCGCCAGATCCACCCGTACATCAGTTGACCCCCTCGTCGTTCAGCACTGAGGCCGGACGGCCCTCGGAGCGTTCCATCCAATACTCGAACTTGGCGTGGGTGACCCAGCGGTGGTCGTTGCCCCACTCGCCGACGGTCAGGGAGTGGCAGGTGGTCATGGTCAGCATGCGCTCGGTGGGAGCCTCGCCGGGCTGGCCGGGCACCGGCGCGATGACGTCCACGTCGGTCGGCTCGACGATCTCATGACTGGTGACCGTGTACACGTACCAGGTGTCCCTGGTGGCGACGATGATCTCGTCGCCCTCCTCCAGCAGGTCGATGCGACGGAACGAATTGCCGTTGGTGCGGCGGTGGCCGGCGATGGCGAAGTTGCCGACGGCGCCCAGCTGCTGGGTGTCGGGATAGTGACCGGCGGCGGCCTGGTCGAGCACGTCGGCGCCGATGCCCTCCAGGATCGGCATGTTGTTGTTCGTGATGCCGTACCACTTGGGGACAACCAGCATGCCGATCACCTCCCCGTAGCCGACGGGTGCCACCTCGGGTGGGTCGTCGTAGTGGCGGGTGCCCTCCACGTTCGGCGACTCGACCTGGGTCTGGGTGAAGTCGGCGGCGACGGCGTCGGCCTTCGCGGTGGCATCCAGGCCGGTCCACCACAGCTGCCACACCAGGAACAGCGCGACCACCAAACCGGCGGTGATCAGCAGTTCCCCGAGCCCGAGTAGGAGCGAGTTGACTACGCTCCGTCGCCGCCGGGCGTGCCGCCTGTGCCTCGCCGTCATGATGCTCCGTTACTTCCAGCGCAGCAGGCCGAGGAAGCCGACCAGCATGATGGCGAAGCCGAGGTACAGGTTGCCGTTCACCAGCCAGTCGCTGGCGTGGTTCTCCACGAAGTACGGCAGCGGATAGGCACCCTTGAACAGGTAGGTGATCACCACCCACAGCAGACCGACCACCAGGAACGTGACCATCATCGGCGCGTACCAGCGGGGCGAGCCCGTCTCCTTGACCTTCCGGGGCACGCGGGAGACCCGGTTGGCGGCGGCCCGGGACTCCTCCATGCGGGCCCGCTCCGCGGCGGCGCGCTTGGCCGGGTTGCCGGAACGCTCCGGGCGGGGGTGCTTGGCGTCGCCGGCCCTACCCCGCGGCTTGAGCTTCGACCCGGCCTTGGTTTTGGCCTTGACGTCGCCCTTGTCGGCGGCTTTCCCGGAGCCCTGGTCCGTCTGGTTCTGCGTCCGCGCCACGCGCATCTCCTCACTGGTCACCGGGCCACGACGGCGGCCCGCGACTTCAAGCTTGCTGGACCCTAGCCTAAGCGATTGCCGATCACACGCCGGCTGATCTGCGCGGCGGGTGGAACCGCGGCCGACTCAACGGGTCAGATCTGCACCCGGTCCGGGTGGGAGCCGGTACGCAGGCCACGGTCCAGGGCGTCGACGGCGGCCATCTGTGCGTCGGTGAGCTCAAAGCCGAATACGTCGGCGTTGGCGCGCATGCGCTCGGGATGCGTGGTCTTGGGGATGACCACCAGTCCGTGCTGCAGGTGCCAGCGGATGATGACCTGGGCGGGGGTGACGTCCATTTCGGCGGCGAGGCGCGCCAGCTCGGGGTCATCCAGTACCCGACCGCGGCCCAACGGTGACCAGGATTCGGTGATGATGCCGAGTTCGTCGTCGACGGCGCGCAACTCGGTCTGGTTCAGGTAGGGGTGCAGTTCGATCTGGTTGACGGCGGGAGTGACTCCGGTGGCGTCGATGATGGTGTGCAGGTGCTCGGGCTGGTAGTTGGATACGCCGATGGCGCGCACACGCCCGGAGTTGAGGATCTCAATCATGGTGCGCCAGGTGTCCACCAGGTCGATGCCGGGTGAGGCGGCCAGCGGCCAGTGCACCAGGAACAGGTCCAACACGTCCAGGCCCAGGTCCGCCATGGTGGCGTCAAAGCTGCGCAGGGCGTCGTCACGCCGGTGGTTGGGGTTGTTGAGCTTTGAGGTGATCCACAGCTGTTCGCGCGGAATGCCGGAGGCCGCCAGGGCCCGGCCGACGCCGGCCTCGTTGCCGTACATCTGGGCGGTGTCGATATGCCGGTAGCCGACCGCGAGGGCGGCGGTGACGGCACGCTCGGCGTCGGGACCGGTGACCTTGTAGGTGCCGAATCCGAGCTGCGGGATGGCGACGGGTTCGGTTCCAGACGTGCCCTGGCGGAGCGTCAGAGCCTTTGCGGGAAGGGCGGTGCTCATGCTGTCAGCCTAGCGACGCCGGCGTGAGCACGGCTACACCCCCGGTGGCGGACCTGCAGGACCGAGGCCACGGCGTAGGAGGGCGGGTCGATCCGGACGCACGACGGCGCCCACCCGCCAGGACGTGGCGGGGGGACGCCGTCGTGAGGCTGCGGACGGCGCCGATGCACGGCGATGGCGCGCGGATCGGGGACTCAATTCCGCCGACCCGGGGCCGACGCGCTACTCGGCCGCGGGCGGCTCGGGCGCCTCGGACGGCTTCTCCTCGGCCGCGGGGGTCGACTCGTCGGTGGAATCGGCCCAGTACTCCTCGGCCCAGGGGTCTTCCACGGGCTGACTGCGGCGCCAGACCACGTAGGCGGCGCCGGCGGCGCAGCCGGCGACGGCGAGCCAGCAGAACGTCTTGAGAACGGGGTGCTTCTTCTTCACTGGTACCTCCGGTGTCAGCGCCGCTTCCTTGGCGGCGACGGCGATGCGCTGGGCACGCTCGGTCAGCGTGCCCTCGGTGTTGGCGGCCTCCTGGGCGGCTAGGGCGGCACGCTGGGCGGCGGGAACGTACTCCTCGATCACCCGCACGCGAGCGCCCTCGGCGGCGCGCTGGGCGGCGGGAACATATTCCTCCACCACCCGGGTGCGCGCCTCCTCGACGACCGGCTGCGCGCGCAACTGTGCCTCCTTGGCGGCCTTGGCGAACTCCTCCCGGGCGCGGTTGACGCGAGGCGCCGCCCAGCCTGCGGCACGGCCGGCCTGAGCCGCCAGGCTGTCCGCGAGCGTGGTCGCCTCCTGGCGGGCCCGATCGAGGTCGATCTTCTTGTCGAGGATGTAAGCCATTTCGGTCTCCCTGCTCGGAACGATGAGGTGGTTCACCTCAATGGTGGCACTGTAACGCAGGTCGCACCCATGAAGCTGGGTGCCGTTCTGCCTGGGGTGAACACCGGGTCCCGGGATCCTCCCGCTCTCCCGTGCGACGATGCGGGCATGGAAGCGACCATCGAAGCGACACTCCACACCAACCTCGGCGACATCCGACTCGAGCTGTACCCCGAGCAGGCGCCGCAAACCGTCTCCAACTTTGTTGGCCTGGCCACCGGTGAGAAGACCTGGACCGACCCGCGCACCGGCGCGCAGTCCAACGCCCCCCTGTACGAGGGCGTCGTCTTCCACCGGGTGATCCCCGGTTTCATGATCCAGGGCGGCGACCCGCTGGGCACCGGCACGGGCGGCCCCGGCTACGTCTTCGATGACGAGATCGACCCCTCGCTGACCTTCGCCGCCCCCTACGTCCTGGCCATGGCCAACGCCGGCCGGCGCCTGGGCAAGGGCACCAACGGCTCCCAGTTCTTCATCACCACTGCCCCCACCGAGTGGCTGCAGGGCAAGCACACGATCTTCGGAGCCGTGGCCGACGACGCCTCCCGCAGGGTCGTGGACGCCATCTCGGCGGTAGCCACCGACCCGCGGGATCGTCCCCTGGATGACGTCGTCATCACCTCCGTCACTATTCAGCGGTGAGGCGGGTCCAGCGTCGTCGAGACGGGAGCGATTCATGACCGATTCGAACCCGCAGGTCGGCGCCCCGCCCGTCTGCCCGCGGCACCCGGATCGGGTGGCCTATGTGCGCTGTCAGCGCTGCGGCCGCCCGGCGTGCCCGGAGTGTCAAGTACCCAGCGCCGTCGGCATCCACTGCGTGGACTGCGCCCGCCGGTCCAGTTCCGGCCGTCGCGGCGTACGCACCGCCCTGGGCGGCCGCCCGGTGGCCGACGCGTTGGTGGCCAAACTCCTGGTGGGTGCCTGTGTGATCGTGTACGTGGGGCAGCTGGTCTACCCGGCAATCACCGGCTGGTTCGACTTCGTGCCCGCACTCGCGGCGACTCAACCGTGGCGCTTCCTATCCACGGCCCTGCTGCACGGTTCGCTGGCACACCTTGGCCTGAACATGTGGGCACTGTGGGTGCTCGGCAATACCCTCGAGCCGCTGCTGGGGCGCTGGAGATTCATCTGTCTGACTGCTCTGAGTGCGCTCGGCGGCTCGACGGCGATCTACTGGCTGGCATCGCCGAGCTCGACATCGTGGATCTCCGGGACAGTGGGTGCGTCCGGCGCCATCTTCGGGCTGTTCGCGGCCGTATTCGTCATCCAGCGGCGCTTCGGGCGCGACACCTCGACCATCGTCGGCCTGCTCGTGATCAATGTGTTGATCTCGGTGCTGGGAACCAACATCTCCTGGCAGGGACACCTGGGCGGTTTTCTCACCGGCCTGCTCCTGGCCGCGATCTACGCCTGGGCGCCGCGGGAGCGCCGCACCGCCGTGGGCGTATGGGGGACCGTGGGCGTGGCGGTGCTCCTGGTGGCCCTGGCCGCCGCCCGCATTCTCCTGGTGTAGTCGCAAGACCAGTCACCGACCCGCGCCCCTGGGGACACCTGGCAACCCAGACCCGGATGCCGCTCCGGCTGGCGGAGGCTCTCGGGCACCTGGTCGTTGCTCGGCACCACCTCGGCACCTCCGCGGCGTCATCACACGTACGAGTTCCCGCCTACTTCGCCGTATCCACACACGAACCCACGGCTGTGGATTCTGGGGAAGCACATCCCTGTCATTCCTCCACACCTGTGGACACTCCTGGGGAAACACACCGATGTGGTTCTCCACAGGGTTGCGCACAGCTGGGGACGAATCGGCAAGATGCGCATATTCACGCCGAAAAACGGTTAACCCACAGCACGGGGATACGTCTGCCTCCCGCCTGTGCACACGCGCAGACAGCATCTGTGGATGCTCTGCCGGCTCGGAAGCATTCGGGGTGGGCCGCGGTCGATCAGCGCCGCGGCCCACCCCCGCCCTGCTTGCCGCTCAGAGAGTCAGCAAGACCTTGGTGGCGCGGCGCTCATCCATCGCCCGGTATCCCTCGGCCGCCTGCTCCAGCGGCAGCGTAAGGTCGAACACCTTGCCCGGGTCGATCTTGCGCTCCCAGATGAGCCCGATCAGCTCGGGCAGGAAACGACGCACCGGCGCCGGACCCCCGTGCAGGTGAATCTCATCGAAGAACAGCTCATCGCCCGGAATCTGTACATCATGGGCAATGCCGACGAAGCCGACGTGTCCGCCCGGACGCACCGACTTGCGCGCCTGTGCGAAGGACTCGGCGGTGCCCACGGCCTCGATCACGCTGTGGGCTCCGAAACCATTGGTGAGTTCCTTTACCTTGGCGACGAAATCGTCTCCACGCTCCGCAAGCACGTCGGTGGCGCCGAACTCACGGGCCAAAGCCTGCCGATCGGCGTGACGACTGGAGACGATGATCCGCTCGGCCCCCAGCTCCTTGGCGGCCAGCACCCCCATCAGACCGACCGCGCCGTCCCCGACGACGGCCACGGTCTTGCCCGGGCCGACTTCTGCGGCCACGGCGGCGAACCATCCGGTGCCCAGCACGTCGGAGGCCGCCAGCAAGGAAGGCACGATCTCCGGGTCAGGCTCGCCGGGGGTCTTCACCAGCGTGCCATCAGCGAAGGGGATCCGGGCGTACTCGGCCTGGGTGCCGACGGTGTAGGCGACGAACTCCGCGTGCACGCACTTGGACTGGTAGCCGGCCTGGCAGATCTCACAGGTGTTATCGGAAATCACGAAAGATCCCACCACCGGGTCTCCGACCTTCAAGGTTGTCACCTCCGCACCGATCTCGGTGACAACGCCTACATACTCATGACCCATGACTTGGTGGCGACTGTCGTCTTCGCCGCGGTACGGCCACAAGTCCGAGCCACAGATGCAGGTGGCGGTGATGCGGATGATGGCGTCGGTCGGGTCAATGATCCGCGGGTCCTCGCGATCAATGACCTGGATATCACGAGGGCCTTCAAGAACTACTCCACGCATGATGTCCTCCGTATGTCTACTGGTGCTTCAAGGACCCGGGTCCCGAACCCGGAGCCCGCCGGGCCGTCCCGGCAGCCCTCAAGTTAAAACCCGCATCCGAGCGCTGGGAGACCCTGACAGGTCCCCCAGCGGTTCAGCGCCAGGTGGCGGCCTGCTCGCCGCGAGCCCACGTGGGCAGTTTTCCCAGACGCTCTGCATCCACAGAGCCGGGTTCAGCGCTGTAAGTAACGATAGACAGGCCCTTCTACCCGGGCATCTCGAAACCATCGAAGGTGACAGCGATCGGTCCCAGGTGGGGGTGAAGAAAGGTCTTGTGGCCGGAACGGTGTTCGTATACCTCCTGCCGAGCCCAGTCCTGTCGAAACAGCGCACTGCGGTCGGACAGCTCCTCGATGACGGCGGTTATCGCCTGGTTCAGTGGGTCGCGGCCGACATACAGCCGGAGCATGGCGGCTGTCATCCGACGCGCCTGGCCCCAGTCGCCGTAGTAGCTGCGCGCGCGGCTATCCAGGAAGATAAACCGGGCGATGTTGGGGCGATCAGCTGTGTCGAAATGCGGGTAGTACAGAGCTCTTCCACCCTCATTCGCCGCAACGATGTCATGTGCGGGGTTGTAGACGATGGCCGGCACTGACAGGTTGTTAAGCACACGCTGTACCGAGGGGCGCACGCCTTCCGCCGGGCTCTCCTCCAACCGTTGGGATGCCGGGACGAAGCCGCGGGCCAGATTGAACAGGTGGGACCGCTCGATGTCGTTCATCCGCAGCACCCGGGCGATGGACTCGAGCACGGCGTCAGACGCGCCCCGTATGCGGCCCCGTTCCAAACGGGTGTAATAACCGGCACTCACCCCCGCCAACTGGGCTACTTCTTCGCGGCGCAGTCCCTTCACGCGGCGCCCGGGCGGCTACTCATTCCCCGGGGTTAGGGCTCGACGGCGGCGGCGTGCCGTTCTCGGATTCATCCACACCGTCGACGTCGGTGCGCTCCACCTCCAGGGTGACCTCGGCTACCATGGCGGCAACGACACCGATTGCGGCCAGCACCGTGATACCACCGACCACCGCGCGCTGGCGGTCAACGACACACTCAGAAAACCACGGCGACGATCAACCCTCATCCGTCACGACGTGCCGACGTAGAACATCCGCGAGTGGCGGCAGGTAGTTCTCAACAACCTCGCGGACTACAGCAACGTCGACACCAAAGTACTGGTGTACCAGTATGTTGCGGAAACCTCGTATCTGTTGCCATGCGATCTCGGGATGCTGATCGGTAACCTCGGCAGGCAGGTGATTCACTGCCTCGCCGATTATCTGGAGGTTACGCTCAATCGCATCCTCCGCCATATCTGCTACATCGACATCCTCACTTCCGAGAGCGTCCGCATACCGTCGGCATCTATCGATCGCTTGCAACGCATCGGTCACGCGCCGGGCTGAACTGCGACTCATAGCGGCACCGCCTCGACAAGCGCCGCTGCGGAGACCGGCCGTTTGAGCAACTGCACTGGGAACACGTCGACATCGTCTCGTCCGAAGAGGGCCCGCGTCTCCTCCATGAGTCCTGACGCGCGCATGAGCAGGTTGCCATCTGCAGGGTCCATCTCGACCAGAATGTCGATGTCGCTGTCAGCATCCGCCGTGCCGCGCGCAACGGAACCAAAAAGCCTGGGATTGGTCGCCCCGTACCGCGCGAGAAGGGCGAGAAAATCGTCCCGATGCGCCAAAACAAGCCGACGCAAGGCGACCGTCTCCGGCGTGGCAGTGGTCGCAGGCATGCTCCAACCATACCGACACTCACCCTGCGGGTGTCTACACCTCCGGGTCAGGGTTCGGCGACGGGGCCGTTACGTCCTCGGAGCCGCCGTCGACGTCGGTGCGCTCCACCTCCAGGGTGACCTCGGCGACCATTGCGGCGATGACGCCGATGGCGGCGAGAACCGGCGCCGCCAGCACCGTGATACCGCCGACCACCGCGCTGGCCGTCAGGGGCACGCTGAGGAACTCTCTGCCGGAGGAGTCGCGCAGGATGACGCGGCGGACGTTCCCGTCGGCCACGAGCTGCTTGATGGTGGCGATCAACTGGTCACCGGCCACGGTAATCCAGTCGACGACGGTGCGCGGTGCGCCGCCCGCCGAATCCGGACCGGAGGAGAACCCATGAAAATCTGTGCTCATGGCTCAAGTCTGACGCGACCGAAGCGCCGGGCACCATGGGGAAGCGCCCTGATTCATCCCCGAGCCACACCCGCGCCGCTACGGCCTCGCCGCGAGTTCCCAGTCCCCGAGCCGACCTCTTCCAACGAGCACCCGCAGCACATTGGGGTTCGCCGCCGGACACACCGTTAGCGGTGTCTCGAGGCATCGCCGGTCCCGGCGGACTCGGCCGGGAGGAATGAGTGGAGCCAACGGGACTCGAACCCGTAACCCCCTGCTTGCAAAGCAGGTGCGCTACCAATTGCGCCATGGCCCCCGGTCATGCGATGGGGTCGGTGACCTCCGCCCATGCAGCCCGCTCCGCGCGGTTGGCCGCCAGCTTCAGCCAGGCGGCGTAGCCGGCCACCCCGAGGCATGAAAAAACCGCGGCCAGTACGAGCGTTCGGCTCTGCATGAAGCCTCCTCACGTTCCACCGCGGGCGGTGGGCCTAGCTGGACTTGAACCAGCGACCTCATCCTTATCAGGGATGCGCTCTAACCAACTGAGCTATAGGCCCTTGCGACGCGGAAGAGACTAACCTACCGAGTCGCCGGCAACCAAATGCGATCACTCATCTGCGAGTGTGAGATGAACCCCACCGACGAGCGCGGCCGTGATGTTGTACAGGAACGCACCGATGGTGGCCAGCGCGGTCGTCAGGATGATGTTGACGACGGCGATAACGGTGGCCATGGAGATGGCCCGGGAGAACTTCATGTACTCCAGCAGCGCCGAGTAGGCGTTGTAGTTGGAGTCCATGATGGTGCTCAGCAGGTCTTGGATGGTGGAGAACACGTGCATGGCGTCCAACATGAACCACACGAAGGCGGCGGCCACCACCAGCATGATGCCGGCCGCAACACTCAGCAGGAAGGACGCCTTCATCACCGACCACGGGTCGATGCGGGTCAGGGCGAGCCGCACACGGCGCGGCCCCGCAATGGTCTTGGCGGCCGGCTTGGGCTGATTGGGGCTCTGCTGGCTCGCGGCGGGGGCGGCCGGCTCGGGCGCGGCCGCGGGGGGCTGTGTCGGTCCGCCCGTGGCGGGCGGGAAGGACTCCGGCTGACTCATGCCTGGACCTCACTCTCGTCGTCCTCAGACGATACCGCGTCGGCACCCTCGCTCGCAGCGTCCACTCCGGATTCGGCCACCGCCTGCTCCGCCGAGTCGGCCGACGGCGCCGAGGCCGATTCCTCGTCGTCGCCATCGAGCTCATCCTCGGCGTTGCGGGCGACGGCGATGATGCGGTCGCCCGGGTCGGGCTTGGCGAAGGTGACGCCGCGAGTGTTGCGGCCGGTACGGGAGACCTCGGCGACGGCGCTGCGCACCACCTTCCCGGAGGCCATGATGCACATGACCTCATCGGTGGGGGCGGTGGTCAGGGCACCCACGAGGTCGCCCCGCTCCTCCACCAGGTCGGCGACCTTCACGCCCAGGCCGCCGCGGCCCTTGACCGGGTAGTCGGTGGCCAGGGTGCGCTTGGCGTAGCCGCCCTCGGTGACGACGAACAGGTCGGCGTCCTCCCAGGCGGGGTCCACCACGTCCATGGCCAGCAACGAGTCACCATCGCGGAAGCGCATGCCGGTCACGCCGCTGGTGGCGCGGCCGGTGGGGCGCAGGGTGGCGTCGTCGGCGGTGAAGCGCAGGGCCTGGCCGTGCCGGGAGACCAGCAGCAGGTCCTGCCCGGCGGACAGCAGCGCGGCGGAGACCAGTTCGTCCGGGTTGCCGTCGGCATCCTCACGCAGGTTGATAGCGATCAGCCCGGCCGACCGGTTGGAGTCGTACTCGGTCAGGCGGGTCTTCTTCACCAGGCCGCGGCGGGTGGCCAGCACCAGGTAGTCGGCCTGCTGGTAGTCGCCCAGTTCCATCACCTGGGCGATCTCCTCGCCCGGCTGGAAGGCCAGCAGGTTGGCCACGTGCTGCCCCTTGGCGTCGCGGCCGCCCTCGGGCAGCTCGTAGGCCTTGGCGCGGTAGACGCGGCCCAGGTTGGTGAAGAACAGCAGCCAGTTGTGGGTGGAGGTGACGAAGAAGTGGTCCACCACGTCGTCCTCCCGCAGGGCGGCGCCGCGCACGCCCTTGCCGCCGCGGTGCTGGGAGCGGTAGGCGTCGGTGCGGGTCCGCTTGGCGTAGCCGGAGCGGGTGATGGTGACGACGACCTCCTCCTCGGGGATCAGGTCCTCGGCGCTCATCTCCCCGTCGAAGGGCAGGATCTTGGTGCGGCGATCGTCGCCGTACTTGTCGACGATCTCGGCCAGCTCCTCGGAGACGATGCGGCGCTGGCGGGCCGGGTCGGCGATGATGTCCTTCAGGTCGGCCACGCGGGCGGTCAACTCGTCGGACTCCTGCTGGATCTTGAGACGCTCCAGGGCGGCCAGGCGGCGCAGCTGCAGGGAGAGGATGGCCTCGGCCTGAGCCTCGTCGACGCCGAGCAGCTCCATCAGGCCGGTGCGCGCCTCATCGGTGGTGGGCGAGTGACGGATCAGGTCGATGACGGCGTCGAGGGCGTCGATCGCCTTAAGCAGGCCCCGCAGGATGTGCAGCCGCTCCTCGGCCTTGCGCAGCCGGTACTGGGAGCGGCGCACAATCACGTCGATCTGGTGGTTCACCCAGTGGCGCACGAAGCCGTCCAGGGACAGGGTGCGGGGCACGCCGTCGACCAGGGCCAGCATGTTGGCGGGGAAGTTGTCCTGCAGCTGGGTGCGCTTGTAGAGGTTGTTCAACACCACCTTGGCGACCGCGTCGCGCTTGAGCACGATCACCAGGCGCTGACCGGTGCGGCCGGAGGTCTCGTCGCGGATGTCGGCGATGCCGCCGATCTGCCCGTCGCGCACCAACTGGGCGATCTTGTCGGCCAGGTTGTCGGGGTTGACCTGGTAGGGCAGCTCGGTGACCACCAGGCACTGGCGGCCCTGGATCTCCTCGACATTCACCACCGCCCGCTGCGTGATCGAGCCGCGGCCGGTGCGGTAGGCGTCCTCGATGCCGCGTCGGCCCAGGATGGTGGCGCCGGTCGGGAAGTCGGGGCCGGGGATGCGCTGAATCAGCGCCTCCAGCAGCTCCTCGCGGGAGGCCTCGGGGTGGTCCAGGAACCACTGCACGCCGGCCGCGACCTCGCGCAGGTTGTGCGGGGGGATGCGGGTGGCCATACCCACCGCGATGCCCTCGGAGCCGTTGACCAGCAGGTTGGGGAAGCGCGAGGGCAGGATGACGGGTTCCTGGTTGCGGCCGTCGTAGTTGTCCTGGAAGTCGACGCTCTCCTCGTCGATGTCGCGGACCATCTCCATGGCCAGGGGCGCCATCTTGCACTCGGTGTAACGGGGTGCGGCCGGCCCCAGGTTGCCGGGGGTGCCGAAGTTGCCCTGCCCGGCCACCAGCGGGTAGCGCAGTGACCACCATTGCACCAGGCGGGCGAGCGCGTCGTAGATGGCGGCGTCACCGTGCGGGTGGTAGTTACCCATGACCTCGCCCACCACGCGGGAGGACTTGGAGAAGGAGGCGGTGGGGCGGTAGCCGCCGTCGTACATGGCGTACAGGACGCGGCGGTGAACCGGCTTGAGTCCGTCGCGCACGTCGGGCAGGGCGCGCCCGACGATCACGCTCATGGCGTAGTCGAGGTAGGAGCGCTGCATCTCCATCTGCAGGTCGACCGGGTGGATGCGGTCTCCGGTCGGCTCCAGGGCGGGGAGCTCGGTGGTCTCGTCGCTCACGAATTTCCTTTGCTTCTGCGTTAGTTGCGGTACGTGGGGGCGGCCGGATCAGATGTCCAGGAAGCGGACGTCGGCGGCGTTGCGCTGGATGAAGGAGCGGCGCTGCTCGACGTCGTCCCCCATGAGGATGGAGAAGGTTTCGTCGGCGTCGGCGGCCTCGTCCAGGGTGACCTGCTTGAGGATCCGGTTGGCCGGGTCCATGGTGGTCTCCCACAGCTCGTGGTCGTTCATCTCGCCCAGGCCCTTGTAGCGCTGGATCCCGCCCTCCTTGGGCAGGCGGCGGCCCGCCTCGGCGCCGGCCTTGAGCAGCTGGTCGCGTTCGGCGTCGGAGTAGGCGAACTCGTGCTCGGTGCCGACCCACTTGAGCCGGTACAGGGGCGGCATGGCGATGTAGGTGTGGCCCTGCTCGATCAGGGGGCGCATGTAGCGGAACAGCAGGGTCAGCAGCAGGGTGGCGATGTGCTGACCGTCGACGTCGGCGTCCGCCATGATGACGATCTTGCCGTAGCGCAGCTTGGAGATGTCGAAGTCCTCGCCGATGCCGGTGCCGAAGGCGGTGATCAGGGAGCGAATGGTGTCCGAGGACAGGGCCCTGTCCAGGCGAGCCTTCTCCACGTTCAGGATCTTGCCGCGGATCGGCATGATGGCCTGGTGCTCGGGGTCGCGCCCGCCGACGGCGGAGCCGCCGGCCGAGTCGCCCTCGACGATGAAGATCTCGCACTCCTCGGCGTTGCGGGAGGAGCAGTCGCGCAGCTTGCCCGGCATGGAGGCGGACTCCAGCACGCCCTTGCGGCGGGTGGCCTCGCGGGCCTTGCGGGCGGCCATGCGGGCGGCGGCCGCCTGGGAGGCCTTGGTCAGCACCGCCTTGGCGTCGGCAGGGTGGGAGTCCAACCAGTCGCCGAGCCGGGCGTAGACGGTCTGCTGCACGAAGGTGCGGGCCTCGGTGTTGCCGAGCTTGGTCTTCGTCTGGCCCTCGAACTGCGGGTCGGTGAGCTTGACGGAGATGACGGCCGTCAGGCCCTCACGGATGTCTTCACCGGTGAGGTTGTCGTCCTTGTCCTTGATCAGGCCCTTCTCGCGCCCGTACTTGTTGACCAGGGTGGTCAGTGCGGTGCGGAAGCCCTCCTCGTGGGTGCCGCCCTCGGTGGTGTTGATGGTATTGGCGTAGGTGTGGACGGACTCGGAGTAGGCGGCAGTCCACTGCATGGCGATCTCCAGGCTGATGGCACGCCCGTCGCCGAGGTCCTGCTCGGCCTCGAAGTCGATGATCTCGGGGTGGATCAGCTCGACCTTCTTGGAGCGGTTCAGGAAGGCCACGTAGTCGCGCAGACCGTGCTCGTAGCAGTAGGTGACGGACCGGTGCCCCTTGACCGGGTCGTCGGCGGTGCCCAGTTCGTCGCCGGTGATCTCATCCCCGGAGTCGGTCACGCCCTCGCGCTCGTCGGTCAGGGTGATGCGCAGGCCCTTGTTCAGGAAGGCCATCTGCTGGAAGCGACGGCGCAGGGTCTCGTAGTCGAAGACGGTGGTCTCGAAGATGGCCGGGTCCGGGTAGAAGGTCTGGGTGGTGCCGGTGACGTCGGTGGCCTCGCCGCGCTCCAACGGGGTCAGTGGACGGCCGCCGTCGCCGAAGCTCATGCGCCACACGTAGCCCTGGCGGCGCACCTCGGTGTCCACGCGGGTGGACAGGGCGTTGACCACGGAGATGCCCACCCCGTGCAGGCCACCGGAGACGGCGTAGCCGCCGCCGCCGAACTTGCCGCCGGCGTGCAGGATGGTCATGACCACCTCGACGGTGGGCTTGTGCTCGGTGGGGTGCTCGTCGACGGGGATGCCGCGGCCGTTGTCGACCACGCGCAGACCACCGTCCGCCTGGATGGTGACCTCGATGTGGTCGCAGTAGCCGGCCAGCGCCTCATCCACGGCGTTGTCCACCACCTCGTAGACCAGGTGGTGCAGGCCGCGCTCACCGGTGGAGCCGATGTACATGCCGGGGCGCTTGCGTACCGCCTCCAGGCCCTCCAGGACGGTGATGTCGCCGGCGTCGTAGCCGTGCTCGGTGCGGCTCGTCGCTGCGATATCCGCCTCCGGGGCGGGCGCGGCGGTAGGCTCGACGCTGCCGGTATTGCTGCTTGTGGTCACAGGCTGATCCAGGTCAGACACGTATCAGTTGCTCCTCGTCATGTGCGCCGGGCTGATTCCCATGCGGGCACCCAGGCGCCGGAATTCGGGCTTGGGACCCGGCGCGTGTAGGTGGGTACCTGGTGCATGGCCTTGGGCGCACCATGGGCATTTCCGCGCCGATTCTACCGTGTTCGACTCCGGTTTCGGGCGTCATGACGCCAATCGCGACGTGGGCAACGTCACCCGTTAGGTCACCCGTAGGTATCGCGTGGGCCGCGTCCGCCGCGGGCGGCACCGAAGCGACCGTGCCGCCAGGTGGGGCCGGCCGGGCCCAGGATGCGGATTTCGACGGCGCCGCCGTCCCGGCCCAGGGCCTGCTCCACCTGGCGTTCGATGCCGGGCAGCAGTAGCCGCAGCTGCTGCGCCCAGGCGCTGGAGGAGGCGCGCAGCGTCAGGCGGCCGGGCTCGAAACGCTCGATGACGGCGTGCTCGGCGATCTGTTCGCCGACGATCTCCCGCCAGCGCACCGCCACCGACGCCATGGCCAGTTTGGAGGCCCAACCGTGTCGCTCGGCGTAGCGGCGCAGGTCTTGTTTGCCGGTGCGCGGGTCGAAGCGGGTGGGACCGGGCCGGTCGCGGCCGGGCGGCAGTCCGGGGCCACGGTCCATATCGGCACTGTCGGCGCCGCCCGCCCCGGCGTCCCGCCCCGGGCTCCGACGGCGCTGGTCCCAGGCGGCCACGCCGTCGACGTCCGCCGCCTGCCGGGACAGCCGGCTGCGGGTCTGGCCGGCCTCCCAGGCGCGACCGCGCTCACGGGCCAAGGCGCGGGCGGCGAGTGCGTCGGCCGGATCGGCGTCGTCCGGGGATACCGGGGTGCGGGGATCGATCATGGTTGCACCTGCGAGCCGGATTCGGTGCGGGTGACGTGGAAGCGCCTTCCCGCCAGGGCCGCGGGCACGTCGTCGTCGACGGCGGCCGTGAGCAGCACCTGCTGGGCGTCGGCGGCGATCCCGGCCAGGGCGTGACGGCGGGCGTCGTCCAGGGAGGCGAAGACGTCGTCGAGGATGAGCACGGGCTCGCCGTCGCCGGCGTAGGCGTCCACGTCGTGGCGCAGCATCTCGTAGGAGGCCAGGCGCAGCGCCAGGGCCAGCGACCACTGCTCGCCGTGGGAGGCGAAGCCCTTGGCCGGCAGAGCGTCAAGGAACAGTTCCAATTCGTCGCGGTGGGCGCCCACCAGGTTGGCACCCCGGTCGATCTCGCGGGCATGCAGCTCGCCCATGGCCGTCTCCAGCCGGGCGGCGGTTGCCGGCACGTCGCGCAACGGTTCTTCGGCGGCCAGGACGGCGGCCGCATCGGCCGGGTCCGGCTCGTCGGCGCCCTCGTGGGCCAGCAGGCTGGCGCGGTAGGCGATGCGGGCGTCGGTGCGGCCCTCGCTGACCCGGCCGTAACAGTCGGCCACCCAGGGGCGCAGCCGCTGCACGACGTCGATGCGAGCGGCGATCAGGCGGGCGGCCGCCGCGGCCAGTTGGGCGTCCCAGACCTCCAGGGTGGAGAGCATGGAGGCGGTTGAGGCGCGGGCGGCCCGGGCCGACTTCAGCAGGCTGGCGCGCTGGGCGAGGATCTTGTCGTGCTCGGCACGCACGCCCGCGAGCGTGGGTCGCAGGGTGACGGCGAGGTCGTCCAGGAAGCGGCGGCGCACGCTCGGCTGCTCACGCACCAGGGCCAGGTCCTCCGGGGCGAAGACGACGGTGCGCAGGATCCCCAGCAGGTCGCGGGGGCGGGCGTTGGCGCGGTTAAGCCGGGCCCGGTTGGCGCGCCCGGCGATCAGTTCCAGCTCCAGGACGCTGGGCCGTTCACCGTGGACCACCTTGGCGCGGATGACGGCGCCGGCGGGTTGGGGAGTACCGGATGCGGCGCGGCGTACCAGGGCCGCGTCGGTGCCGGCGCGGTGACTGGACAGGGTGGACAGGTAGGCGATCGCCTCCACCAGGTTGGTCTTGCCCTGTCCGTTGGGTCCAATGAACGCCGTCGGCCCGGGCTCGAGGGTGAGGACGAGCTGGTGGAAGGAGCGGAAGTCGTCCAGGGCCAGGTCAGAGACGTACATTCCGCCTCACCTCCCGTGGACGAGTCACGCTTAGGGGCGTGTAAGCACCGATTCCTCGCACCGTCACCCCGCACAGGCGGATGGTGCGGCTGAGAGCCGGAAGCATTTGGGCCGGGGCCGTCCTCAGGCACCGAAGCGGATCGGCATGATCAGGTAGCGGAAGGAGGTGTCCTCCTCGCCGTCGATGGCGCTCATGCCGGTCAGTACCGCGGGCTTGGACGGGTGGGTGAAGTCGAAGCGCACGTACGGCTGGGTGATGGCCCCCAGACCGTCGAGCAGGTAGGCGGGGTTGAAGGCGGTGGCGATGTCCTCGCCGTCCAGGTGGGCGACCAGCTGCTCGGAGGCCTGCGCGTCGTCACCCTGCCCGGCGTCGAGGGCCAGGTTCCCGGCGGTGAAGGACATGTGGATCGGGGCGGCCCGGTCCGCCACCAGGCTGACGCGGCGCACGGCGCTCATGAGTTCTTCGCGGCCGACGGTGGCGTGAATCGTGGTGGTCTCGGGGAACAGGCGCAGTACCGGCGGGTAGTCGCCGTCGGTCAGCAGGCTGGTGGTGCGACGGCCGCCGGCCTCGAAGCCGATCAGGCTGGAGCCGACCGAGTCGGCTTCGGTCAGCGCGATGGTCACGTCGCCGGTCGAGGTCAGGGACTTGGCGACGTCGGACAGGGTGCGGGCCTTGAGCAGCGCCTGCGTGGCCATCTGCGGGTCCTGCGGCTGCCAGGTCATTTCGCGCACGGCCAGGCGGTAGCGATCGGTGGCCATGAGGGTCAGGGAGGGGCCATCGACCTCCATCTGCACGCTGGTCAGCAGCGGCAGGGTCTCGTCGCGGGAGGCGGCGACGGACACCTGGGAGACGGCCTGGGCCAGGTCGTGGGCGTCGACCGTGCCGGCCACGCCGGGCATCTGCGGCAGCGCCGGATAATCGTCGGCGGCCATGGCCGCAAGTGCGAAGTGGGAGGCGCCGCAAGTGACGGTGACCTTGGTGCCCTCCACCTCCAGGTCGACGGGCTTGGCGGGCAGAGACTTGGCGATGTCCGCCAGCAGTCGCCCGGAGACCAGGACAACGCCCTCTTCCTCGACGTCGGCGGGAATCTCGCAGTGCGCGGAGACCTCGTAGTCGAAGGAGGCCAGGATCAGGGAGGTGGTGGTGGCCTCGAGGCGGACGCCGGCCAGCACGGGCACCGGGGGACGCGCCGGCACGGAGCGGGCGGTCCAGGTGACGGCGTCGGCGAGGACGTCGCGGTCGACCCTGAGCTTCATTTAGTGCCTCCTCGGCGGCCGGGCGCTCCCGGCATAAACGTGGTGTGTGCGGTTTTTCGCTGAGTGTAGACGCATCAGCCCCGTTGACGCACCGTGGGCCCGGAGCCCGCGGTCGGCGCCGGTTCACGCGGCGTGTGGGCATGGGCGGCTCGGCAGGGACTTGCGGTGCAGGTGCGGGCCGGAGTTGATGCGCGGTGAATGACAAGTCTGGTAGGGGTTGTAGGTGGTGTGGATGATGGGGATAACTGGTGTTTGCGGCGGCGTTGCGCGGGGCGCGGATGTGGAATTACAAATTCGTGGTTCCGTGGACGCGCGACCGCGGTGGTGGATTGTGTAGTTCGCCCGCGTCGGCGTCCCCAGACGCGGTCCAGGCAGTCCACACGCCGGACCCGCGTTGTCCACCGCCGTTCCGCAGCGCCGTCCACACCCCGTCATCCCTTCTAATGCGAGCTCTTGCACCCTGCTGCGCACGCCGTAGCCGCGTACCAGGGTGCAAAAGCTCGCAACAGGGCACAAACTCGTGCGTCAGACCGCCCCGCGGCTGAAAGGCCTGCGTTAAGGAGACGTCGGCGCGTCAGCCGGCGGAGGACTGGGCGGCCTGCTTGATACGGGCGGTCAACTCGGCGACGTGGTTGTAGGTCTCGCGGCGCTCGGCCATCTGGGTGCGGATCTTCTTGTCCGCGCTCATCACCGTGGTGTGGTCGCGACCGCCGAACTCGCGGCCGATCTGCGGCAGGGACATGTCGGTCAGCTCCCGGCACAGGTACATGCCGATGTGGCGGGCGTGGACGATGGTGCGCGCCCGGTTGGCCGAGCACAGGTCGTCGATGCTGATGCCGAAGTAGTCGGCGGTCTGCGCCATGATCAGCGCGGAGGTGATCTCCTCGCTGGCCGGGTCGGTGATGATGTCCTTGAGCACCAGTTCCGCCAGCGTGCGGTCCACCGGCTGCTTGGTCAACGACGCGAAGGCGGTCACCCGGATGAGGGCGCCCTCGAGCTCACGGATGTTGGTGGTGACCCGGCTGGCGATGTACTCCAGCACGTCCGCCGGCAGGTCCAGCCCCTCGGCACTGGCCTTGCGGGACAGGATCGCGGTGCGGGTCTCGAAGTCCGGCGGCTGCACGTCGGCCAGCAGCCCCCACTCGAAGCGCGAGCGCAGTCGCTCCTCGAAGCCGCCCAGGGCCTTGGGCGGCTGGTCGGAGGTGAGCACCACCTGCTTGTTGGCGGTGTGCAGGGCGTTGAAGGTGTGGAAGAACTCCTCCAGTGTCTGCTCCTTGCCCTGGAGGAACTGGATGTCGTCAACCAGGAGGATGTCCACCTCCCGGTAGCGGCGCTTGAAGGCGTCCATGCGGCCGTCGGCCACCGAGGCGATGAAGTCGGAGACGAACTCCTCGCTGGAGACGTACTTGACCCGGATGGAGGGGTAGAGCCGGCGGGCGTAGTGGCCGATGGCGTGCAGCAGGTGGGTCTTGCCCAAACCGGAACCGCCGTAGATGAACAGGGGGTTGTAAGCCTTGGCGGGTGCCTCGGCGACCGCAATGGCGGAGGCGTGGGGCAGCCGGTTGGACGAGCCGGTGACGTAGGTGTCGAAGGTGTACTTCGGGTTCAAGTCCGAGTCGGCGTTAGGCGGCTCCGCCGTCGGGGAGGGCGGACCGCTCATGTAGCCGGGGACGGTTGCCGGTGCGGCTGCGGGTGGGGTTGAGGAGGTCACGGCCGGGGTGGGCGCCTCGGGCAGGGGATCGACGGCGGGGCCGGCCAGGCGAGTGGTGGGCGCCTCGGGCCGATTGGCGAGCACGGGCGCGGAGGACTCCAGCGAGGTGTCTACGATCACTTCGAACGGGACGTCGTAGCCGGCGGCCCGGCGCAACGCCTGGGTGATCAACTCCCGGGAGCCGTCGACGATGCCCCGGGCGAACCCGGAACCGACGATGAGTACGAGCGTGCCGTCGACGTCGACTGCACGGGTCGTGCGAATGATGGATAACTTGCCCTGGCCGAGCTCGGCCGAGGAGGCAAGGATTTCGAGGGCCGAGCGCCATTGTGCTGTCGCTTCGTCGGCCACGGCTGACTCCTGACTGACTGTTTGGAAACTGGTCGATGGTTGAGGATGGGTGTTTCGATGATCGCCCGGTCGGCTGGAAGCCGACTGGGCGGATGCGCTAGTGGAACCGTAGTCGATCCCGGACGCATGTCGGTCGGCCGTGCGTCGCACACGCCCGGACGCGCCGCCCGCCGGACAGGCAGTTGCACACAGGTTTGTCCACAGTTGGGGATGAGTATGGCACCCCCGCGCGGGTGCCGTCGGGTTCTAAGGCATGCCCCGCGACGTTGGGGACGGGTGGGGTTGTGCTGCATCGGATCTCGGCCGGCACCGGCGTCGAATGTGCACAGGCGCGGGTCCCGGTAGTTCACAGGCTTGGGAAAAGCTGCCGACGGCTAGACATCAGATGTATATCCGCGCCGGCGGGCGGTTCGGTACTCGCGGGTGGGCGGGGCCGGGTGGTCGGTAGGTAGGGGTTCGGCTGCTCGCCCTGTGTGCGCCCAGGGTGAGCGTGGGCCGGGCGTGTTCGGGTTCTCATCACATTGCGGCCGTAATCGTTTGACCGCGGGGAAAGCCTGCCCCTATGGTGGTGCGGACGTTCGTGTGGAGTCACGTCCCGGACCATGGGGCAGCCAACACGAGCGACCGTGCCGCGATTGGCGATGCACGGTTCCGATCATCGCACCAGGAGAACACCCGTGAGCAAGCGGACCTTCCAGCCCAACAACCGTCACCGCGCCAAGGTGCACGGCTTCCGTAAGCGCATGCGCACCCGCGCCGGCCGCGCCGTTCTGGCCTCGCGCCGCCGCAAGGGCCGCGCCCGTCTCGCGGCCTGAGGTGCTTCCGGCGGCGCACCGGATGCTGCGGTCGGAGGACTTCTCCGCCGCAGTGAGGTCCGGTGCGCGCAGCGGCAGTCGCCGACTGGTGGTGCACTACTGCGCCGGACCGAATTACGGCCCCGACTCTCGTCCCGAAGCGGACGCGGCCGGGGCCGTAGACGCGCTGCCGCAGGCCCGCGTCGGCATCGTCGTCTCTAAGAAGCAGGTCGCCCGCGCCACCCACCGCAACCGGATCAAGCGGCGTGTGCGTGCACTGATGCGCGCGCGCCTGGACACGTTGGAGCCGGGTGCGCGTGTGGTCGTGCGTGGCCTGGCCGGTGCCGACGGCGCGACCAGCGAACAGCTGGCCGCGGATCTGGACCGGTTGCTAGCCCGCAGCCGCCACCTCGCACACACCGGACGGCGTCGATGACCTGCTCACCACAAGCTCCTCGCCCCTCCGCCGCGGCCCGCGCGGCTCTGGCCCTGGTGGGCCTGTATCAGCGCTGGATCTCTCCGGCTCTGCCGCGCCGCTGCCGCTACTACCCCACCTGCTCCGCTTACGCCGTTGAGGCGATCAAGATGCACGGTGCGCTCAAGGGCACAGTGTTGGCCGCCTGGCGGCTACTGCGGTGCAACCCGCTCACGCGCGGGGGCGTCGACCATGTCCCCGACCCGGGTCGGTGGCGCTACCACCTGCCCCCCGACGTGCCGCGCTTTGCCGCTAATAACCCGCACTGCCCGGATGAGCGCCCCCGTTCGGGTGCCCCGCCCGACGCCGATGGACGCGTGTTGCCAGCGAGTGTCACCGCCTAGTAGTCCCCCGTCCCCACCGATTCGTCAGTCACCGCAAGTCCGCCGACCCGCCCCGTTCCGATAGCGCCCGGGCGGTCGGCAGCCCATCAGGCGCCGTCGGCGTCGTTAGCGTCGTAAGTTCGTAAACAAGGAGTGCAATGGACACGATCCTGTGGCCCCTCAAGGTCGCGGTCGCCTGGGTCATGGTCACCATCCACCGATTCCTGGTCTTCATCGGATTCTCCGATGGGCCCGGCGTCGCCTGGGTCATCTCGATCGTCGGCCTGACCATGTTCGTGCGGCTGCTGATCATGCCGCTGTTCGTCCGGCAGATTCGCGCATCCCGCGGCATGCAGCTCATGCAGCCCGAGCTGCAGGCACTGCAGGAGAAGTACAAGGGCAAGAAGGACCCCGCCTCACAGCAGCGCCAGCAGGAGGAGATGATGGCGCTGTACCGCAAGCACAACACCAACCCCTTCGCCTCCTGCCTGCCCATCCTGATCCAGATGCCGGTGTTCTTCGCGCTGTTCCGCGTGCTGGCCAACCTGGAGGCGGTCGCCACCGGCACCTACCCGGACCATGACTCCATCGGTCCGCTCACCGCCGCCCTGGCCGAGCAGGTGCAGGCCTCAACGCTGTTCGGGGCGCCGCTGTCGGCCTCCTTCATGAACTCCAGCGATGTCACGGTCAAGATCGTGACCGTGGTGATGATCATCCTGATGAGCGTCACCCAGTGGTACACGATGGCGCAGCTGAGCATGAAGAACATGCCGGAGGCGACCAAGAACTCCGACAACCCGGCCATGCGCTCCCAGCGCATGATGATGACGATCATGCCGATCTTCTTCGCCTTCACCGGCGTGCAGTTTCAGATCGGCGTGCTGGTGTACTGGGTGACTACGAACCTGTGGACCATGGGGCAGCAGTTCTTCACCATCCGCAAGATGCCCGCACCCGGCTCCGAGGCCGAGAAGAAGATGCGGGCTCGCGAGAACGCCCGCCGCGCCCGCAAGGGACTGCCCTCGCTGGAGGAGGAGGAACGCGCCAAGGCCGAGGCCGAGGGCACCATCCGCACCGGGCAGCGGGCCCAGCCCGTCCGCAAGGACCGGCAGAAGAAGCGCCCGCAGAACGCGTCGACCGCCGCGAACCTGGACAAGACCGCGCCCGAGCACACCGAGTCGGACACCAACGACGCCGATCAGCGCACCAACGCCGTCGGCCTCACCCAGGAGGAGATCGCCCGGCGCCGCTACGAGCGGCGTGCTCGGGCCCGCAAGCAGGCGGCCGCCAAACGCAAGGGTCAGGCCGGTAAGAACAAGAAGAACAACAAGCGCAAGCCCCGCTGAGTCCGGATCACCGGAGGCAGGGCACCCACGAGAGGCGAAGCAGACAGTCCCATGAGCGAGCACGCACAGCACCCCAAGCACCAGGCCAGCAGCGTCAAGGACCTCGAGGAGGAAGGCGAGATCGGCGCCGACTACCTGGAGGAGTTCCTCGACATCGTCGATCTCGGTGGCGACATCGACATCGACGTCGACCACGGTCGGGCCTCGGTGGCGATCATCGCCTCCGAGGCGGGCGACGAGCGCGAGTTGGCCGACCTGGTCGGCCGCGACGGCGAGGTCCTGGAGGCGATCCAGGAGCTCACCCGCCTGGCCGTCCAGGCGCGCACCGGCAATCGTTCCCGGCTGATGTTGGACATCAACGGCTACCGTGCGGCGCGCCGCGCCGAGCTGACCAAGGTTGCCGCCGAGGCGGTCAACAAGGTCAAGGCGACCGGCGAACCGGTGGCGCTGGAGCCCATGAACCCCTTCGAGCGGAAGGTCTGCCACGACGTCGTCGCCGCGGCCGGCCTGTTCTCCGAGTCCGAGGGCACCGAGCCGCACCGGCACGTGGTGGTCATGCTCCCCGACGACGAGCCGGAGGACGTCGACGAGGTCGACGGCTCGGATGAGGTGGAACAAGGCGCGCCGGATGCGGGCGCCGCCGACGAGGCGACCGACGACGAGCAGGCCTGAGCCGATGGCGACGCTCGACCCCGCCGCCCCGCAGCCCGGCGAGCCAGTGGTGGTGGAGGAGCCGACCGCGGAGATGCGGGCGATGTTCGGCCCCGCCTTCAGCGCGGCCGAACACTTCGCCCACATGCTCGCCGAGGAGGGTGAGCTGCGCGGGCTGGTGGGGCCGCGCGAGCTGCCGCGCCTGTGGACCAGGCACATCGTCAACTCCGCCGCCGTGGTCCCGTTCCTGCCCGACCATGGCAGGGTGGCGGACATCGGTTCCGGCGCCGGCTTTCCCGGCATCGTCGTCGCCCTGCTGCGGCCGGACCTCGATGTGGTGCTGGTGGAGTCCATGGAGCGGCGCACTCAGTGGCTCGACGACGTCGTCGCGCAGCTCGACCTGGACAATGTCACCGTCCGGCGCGCGCGGGCGGAGGAGTTGCGCGCCAAGTATGACGCCGTCACCGCGCGAGCAGTGGCGAACCTCTCAAAGTTGGTAAGGCTGACCTCACCTCTGCTGCGGCCGGGTGCCAGTCTGCTTGCGCTCAAGGGCGCGCGGGCGGAGGCCGAGGTGGCGGACGCCAAGTATGTGATCAAGCGGGCGCGTCTTGAGCCGGCCGTCATCCACGAGGTGGTTACCCCCGGTGAAGAGGTCACCAAGGTCGTTGAGGTTCGACGGCCCGCCTCGCGCTGACCGATCGGCGGCGGCCGCTCACGTAGACTGAAGCGCCGAAAGGCGTACGCCAACCGGACGCCGTAGGAGAAGCAGATTGTCAGGATCGTCTATCTTCGATCAGCTCCGCGCTGACCGCTCAGCCCTGGATCAAGTCGCCGAGGGCGGATTCCCCCGGCCCGAGCACACTCGCATCATCGCCGTCGCCAACCAGAAGGGCGGCGTGGGCAAGACCTCCACCGTGGTCAATGTCGCGGCCGCACTGGCCGAGGCAGGGCTGCAGGTGCTGGTGGTGGACGCGGACTCGCAGGGCAACGCCTCGACGGCGCTCGGGGTCGAGCACGACGAGGATCAGGCCTCCATCTACGACGTGTTGGTTGAGGGCGCCCGCATCCAGGACGTGGCGGTGCGCACGCGTTTCGCCGAGACCCTGTGGTGCGTGCCCTCAACGCTCGACGTCGCCGCCGTGGAGATCGAGTTGATCAACTCTTCGCAGCGTGAGTCGCGCATGCGGCTCGCGCTGGAGGAGTTCCTGCGGGACCGCGAGGCGCAGGGGCTGCCTCGCATGGATTACGTACTCATCGACTGCCCGCCCAGCCTCGGCATTATGACGATTAACGCCTTCGTGGCCGCCGGGGAGGTACTCATTCCCATGCAGGCCGAGTACTACGCACTCGAGGGTTTGGCGCTGCTGACGCGCTCGGTGGATCGCATCGCCCAGATTCACAATCCTGACCTGAGCGTCTCCATGATCGCCCTGACCATGTTTGACGCGCGCACCACGTTGGCCAAGGAGGTGGAGGCGGAAGTACGTACCTACTTCCCGGCGGCCACGCTCACAACTCGCATACCCCGTTCTGTACGCGTGGCGGAGGCGCCGTCCTTCGGGTCCCCGGTCGTATTCTGGGACCCCCGCTCGAGCGGCGCCGTCGCCTACAAGAAGCTCGCGATGGAGATCGCCGCGCGCGGTGTTGAGCAGGCTCGGCAGGACGAACCCACGGAGGCATGACGATGGCTCAGAAGAAGCGCGGCCTGGGACGCGGGCTGCAGGCACTCATCCCCGACGCGCAGGTGGAGAATCCCAGCCGCCGCCCCTCCGACGTCTTCTTCCCCGAGGGCCCGGGCGCCGACGCCGCCGCGGGGACCGAGCCCGAAACGGCGCGCCACGCGGATGACATCGCCGCCACCCTGCTGGCCCCCTCCAAGCGCTCCCGGCGGGGCGGGCGCAGTGCTGGAACGCGTCCGCGGACGCCGGTTGACCCGAACGCTGTGGGCGACGCGAAGAAGACCGACGTGGACGCCGCGGGCTCCCCGGGGATCGCGCAGGGCCCGGCGGAATCGGCCGGTATGACCGAGGCGGCCGCGGCGAGCACCGGAAATGTTTCACGTGAAACATCCGCTGCCGGCGCTGACGCAGAGGCCGACATCGAGTTGGTGCCGGTGCCGGGAGCGACCTTCGCCGAGCTGCCGGTCGCAGCGATCGTGCCGAACCGGCGTCAGCCGCGTCAGGTTTTCGACGAGGACGACATTGCGGAGCTCGCCGACTCCATCAGGGAGGTCGGCCTGCTCCAGCCGATCGTGGTGCGCCGCATGGACGCGCCGGTGGATGGCTCCGCGGGCTCCGAGAACGCGGACGCGCCCGAGGACGCCGCTTACGAGCTGGTGATGGGCGAACGGCGCCTGCGCGCCGCGAAGGCGGCCGGGATGGAGACGATTCCGGCGGTGGTGCGCTACACCGCGGACGAAGAACTGCTGCGCGACGCGCTGTTGGAGAACCTGCACCGGGTGCAGTTGAACCCGCTTGAGGAGGCGGCCGCCTACCAGCAGCTGCTGGAGGACTTCGACTGCACCCAGGCGGAACTGTCCGAGAAGATCGCTCGGTCCCGCTCCCAGATCTCCAACACCCTGCGGCTGATGAAGCTGCCGCCGCTGGTGCAGCGGCGGGTGGCTGCGGAGGTGCTGTCCGCCGGCCATGCGCGCGCGCTGCTGGGCCTGCCCGACGCCGCCGCCATGGAGCGCGTGGCGCAGCGCGTGGTGGCCGAGGGACTGTCGGTGCGCGCCACCGAGGAGATCGTGGCCGTGTACGGAGAGCCGGCCGAGGCGCATGCCGCTGCGAAGACGGTGGGGCACTCGCGCAACACCCCCCTGCCTGCCCTGTCCACGCGCCTTTCCGACGCCTTCGACACTCGCGTCAAGGTCACCCGGGGCGCCAAGAAGGGCCGTATCACCATCGAGTTCGCTGGGGATGAGGATCTGGCGCGGATCGTGGAGGCGCTGGCGCCGGGAACCTCGCTGGACGAAGGCTGACACGGTCGCTCGTCTGGCGATGGGCCTCTGGCCTTGAGACGACCGTGCGCGTGGTTCGAACTGGACCGAGTCGGCTGCGCCATGGAGACGCGCGTGGGCGTGATTGAGTAGTCGATGGCGTGCGGCGCCCGGCCCGGACCGCAAGCAGTTATCAGATGAAGGCGAGAGGGCCGCGATGTTTCACGTGAAACATCGCGGCCCTCTCGGCTCGAGGACGCCGGTCGTTCAGGGGCACACCGCTGGATGGCGCACGATGTCGTCATACAGCTTCGGCAGGCCGCCGGCGGCCTGCGCGGCCATCGGGAACAGGGAGACCTCGGTCATGCCGGGGATGACGTTGGCGTCGATGAACCAGGGCTGGCCCTCGGCGTCGACGATCAGATCGGTGCGCGAGAGGTTGCCGAGTCCGAGCGCGCGGTGCACGGTTACGGCCATCTCCTGGGCGCGCGCCTGCACCGAATCGTCGACGCGGGCCGGGACGAAGTACTCCGAGCGGCCGGGGTTGTAGCGGGCGTCGAAGTCGTAGCGGCCCTGGGAGACCACCTCGACCGCGGGCAGTGCGTGCGGGCCATCGCCCGTGTCCACGACCGACACCGCGAGCTCGGTGCCTTCCACGTACCTCTCGATCAGCGCCCGCTCGTCGTAGGCGAAGCAGGAGACCATCGCGGTGCGCAGCTCGTCGGCGTTCTCCGCGTAGGAGACGCCGAGTCCGGAGCCGCCCTGGTTGGGCTTGACCACCACGGGCAGGCCGAGGTGACCGGCGACGACGCCGAGCACCTCCTGCGCTCCGAGCTGGCTGAAGTACGCCTTGGGCAGCGTCACCGAGTCCGGCGTGAGGACGCCGGCGGCGCGCACGGATGCCTTGGCCGTCGGCTTGAAGGATGCGCGCTGGCAGCCGTCGGAGTGCGTGCCCACATAAGGCAGGTCGAGGGCGATCAGCACGTTCTGCAACCCGCCATCCTCGCCGTGACCTCCATGCACCAGCGGCCACACCACGTCGGGGCTGAACGCCTTCAGGGAGGCGATGGTGCGCGCGTCCACGTCCATGACCAACACGTTGTGGCCCAGGTGCTTCAGGACGCTGGCGACGCGGTGTCCGGAGCGCAGCGACACGTCGCGTTCGTGGCTGAGACCGCCCGCAAGTACGGCTATGCGCAGCGGCGCGTCGGGGTTGGATTCGGCGGTGTCGGACATGGACGACTCCTCGTTGTTCAAGGTCGATTCGGTGTGTATGCGTCGGTGCGGGTGATGATGGGGTCTCAGACCTGGTCCGGCGAGGGTGCGGAGACGCCGCCCGAAGGCCGCTGGCAGGCGGGTCCGAACAGGTTGACCAGTTCCAGGTCGTGGGTGACGACCTCGGAGAGGCGCCGCACTCCCTCGCGGATATCGACTGGTTCCGGATAGCAGAAGGACAGACGCATGTGGTCGCGGCCGGCGCGGCCGCCCGCGTAGAAGGCGGTGCCGGAGACGTAGGCGACGAGGTTGGTGACGGCCCGCGGCAGCATCTCCTTGGCGTCGAGGCCCTCGGGCAGTCCGACCCAGACATAGAAGCCGCCTTCGGGCACGTTCCACGTGCACATGGGCATGAACTCGGAAAGAGCGTCCACCATGGCGTCGCGGCGCCTGCGGTACATGGTGCGGAAGTCTTGGATCTGACCGCGCCAGTCGAAGTTGTCCAGGTAGTTGGAGATCGAGAACTGGCCCACCGAGCTCGGACACAGGATGGCGGCCTCGGAGGCCAGCTTCATCTTCTCCCGCACCGCCGGCGGCGCCACGGCCCACCCGACGCGGTATCCGGGCGCGAAGATCTTTGAGAAGGATCCGAGGTAGACGACGTCGTCGGGCGCCAGGGTCTTCAGCGCGGTGTGCGTGCGGCCCTCGAAGTCGAGCAGTCCGTAGGGGTTATCCTCGATGATGAGGATGTGGTGGCGGCGGCAGATCTCGATGACCTGCGGGCGCCGCTCCTCCGAGAGGCTGACGCCGGCCGGGTTGTGGAAGTTGGGTAGGCAGTAGAAGAACTTGACGTGCCGGCCCTGCCGCTCAAGGTCGGTTATGGTTTGCTCGAGCGCTTCGGGAATGACGCCGTCGGCGTCGATAGGCGCCTGTTGGACGTCGGCCTGGTAGGTGGAGAAGATGGACAACGAGCCCACGTAGGTGGGCGCCTCGGTGAGGATCACGTCGCCGGGATCGATGAACAGCTCGGTGACGATGTCCACCGCCTGCTGGGAGCCGGTGGTGATGACGACGTCCTCGGGGTCGGCGTCGATCCCCTCCAGCGCCATGACTTCGGGGATCTGCTCGCGCAGTCGCGGCAGTCCCTGTCCGTTGCCGTACTGGAGCGCGCGACCGCCGTCCTTGCGGATCATGCGGGCCGTCGCCTCGGCCAACTCGTCGAGCGGCAGGTCCTTCAGGTTGGGCATGCCGCCGGCGAGGGAGACTACTTCGGGCCGGGAGGCGACGGCGAACAGGGAGCGAGTCTCGGACTCGCGCAGGCCGTACGCCCGCGTGGCGTAGGAGTCGAGCCAGGGGTCCAGCCGGTTGCCTCGTTGTGGGTTCGTCTCGTTCACGTGGTAATCCCTCCCGGCGGGTGGTGCTTCGTCAGAGAACAGTCTGCCACGCTTGGGCTTGACGGTGATGTTTCACGTGAAACATCACCAGACGGGAGTGCTCGGGCGATGACAGTGAGCGAGTTCTTCGCTGGCGTGGCCCGCCGTGCCTCGATTACGAGGGCCGCCTGAACCCGCTACGGTCGGTGCATGCCGCACATGGAGTATGTGCAGCGATGTTTCACGTGAAACATGGACCGTCGACACGAGTGTTTCACGTGAAACACTTCGGGCCCGGCCCGGATGTTTCACGTGAAACATGCTCACCCGGTTGTGGCGGCGGTTCTCGGCATTCAGGATCGCAGCGCGTCGGCGGCAATGAGCGCCCGCAGCCGCGACTCGTCGCAGGGGATGCTCACCACGTGCTGCTCGGCGTCGAGAAGACACTGAATCGCCTCGGGCACGGGCTGCGGGGCGCCGAGCGCCTCGGCAACGGTCTCCGGGAACTTCTCCGGCCGGGCGGTCTCCAGCACGAGGGTCGGAACTTCCGGTTCCATCAACCGCAGGGCCACGGTCACGCCGTCGGCGGTGTGCGGGTCGATGGGTGCAGCGGTGGCCTCGTGTACGCGCCGGATCGCGGCGAGCCGGTCGGCATGAGTCGAGGTGCCGGAGACGAAGCCGAACTCATCGCGCATCCGTGCCAGCTGATCGGAGAGGTCCAGCACCCCGGTACGCTCCAGCTCGGGCCAGCGGGAGTGGAACTCCTCGGCACCGAGCAGAGTCCAGATGAAGCGCTCGAGGTTGGAGGCCTTGGAGATGTCCATGGACGGACTGGAGGTGGCCAGGGTCTGTGCACTCGAGCGGGGCCGATAGACGCCGGTGGAGAAGAACTCATCCAGCACGTTGTTCTCATTCGTGGCCAGGATCAACCGGCGGATCGGCACCCCCATGGTGCGGGCGAGATGACCGGCGTAGATGTTGCCGAAGTTGCCGCTGGGCACCGCGACGTCCACGCCGAAGATGCGCTCGCCGGTCGGCTCGCCAACCCCGGCGCCCGCTGCCGCCCCGGCGAGGCCCTCCGCGACGCCGTCGGAGGCGCGCAGCCAGGCCCACACGTAGTAGACGACCTGGGCGGCGATGCGCCCGAAGTTGATGGAGTTGACCGCGCCTATGGCGTATTCGACCTTGAAGGCGGCGTCGCCGTTGATCGCCTTGACCAGGTTCTGGCAGTCGTCAAAGACCCCATCGACGGCGATGTTGTGAATGTTCGCGTCGGCGAGCGAGTACATCTGCGCGCGCTGCACATCGCTCATGCGCCCCTGCGGGGACAGCATGAAGACACTGACGCCGTCGCGGCCACGGAATGCGTGCTCGGCGGCCGAGCCGGTGTCCCCACTGGTGGCACCGAGGATGTTGAGCACGCGTCCCTCGCGGGCCAGCTGGTACGGGATCGCCTGCCCGAGGAACTGCATGGCCAGGTCCTTGAACGCCATGGTCGGCCCCTCGGACAGTCCCACGAGGGCGAGCCCGGGAGCGACGGCGTCGAGCGGGCGCAGCGGCACCACCGGATCCGGAAAATGCTCCGGACCGTAGGCGGCCGCGGTCAGCGCCCGCAGATCGGCGGCCGGGATGTCGGTGGCGTACAGGCCGATGACCTCCGCAGCTAGCTCTGGGTAGCTCAGCGAACGCCAGGCCTCCAGAGTGGCGGCGGATACCCGCGGGACCTCTGCGGGGACGGCGAGGCCGCCGTCGGGAGCCAATCCGGACAGGAGCACGTCAAGGAATCCGGTGGGCGCCATGCCGCCCCGGGTGGAGATGAAACTCGTGTCCTGCGTGCGGTGCATGTGCCGCCCTCCCGTGCGCCGTGCTGAAGCGGCCCCATCCTATGCGACGAGTGCCTTTGGGTCGCTAGGCAATGCGGCATATCCCGAAGCGGGGAGGACATGGTGAAGATCCCATCCGTATGCCTGGTAAGTGGCGTTGCGGGTTTGGTATGTTCCATTTCGGTAACACGCATGATGAGGAGCTTCGGTGGACGACGAGATCAATGACGCTGCGGCGCAGTCGGGCCGGCGGCCTGGGACCGCCCCGCGGGGTGCGGGCCTGATCGACCCGACCGGTTCGTTAGGAAGCTTCCGGCAGGGCGATGACGGGCGTGGCTTCAGGGGTGGTTGGTGATGGCTGACCTGGAGATCTCCCCGGAGGTGTGGCGCACCCACGCCGGGCACGTCGCCTCGGTAGGCGACGGACTGGACACGGTGGAGTCTGCATCTGACGCGGCGTTGGCGGGTGAGCCGTTCGGGATGTTGTGTACGCCGTTGTTCGCGTCGTCGTATGAGAGCGCGAAGACTCAGTTCGATTCGAGTCTGTCTGATATCGGGGATCTGCTCGAGCAGGACGTGCAGGACTTGAAGGACACAGCCACCGACTTCGAGGAGACCGACTCCCAGGCGGCTACCGGCGCCAACAACACCTACCCGTCTTACTGAGGGCTGGGTGCGGCTGGTTGTGGTGTGTGTTCGGCGGGTGGGTGTCTGCCGCGGGACTGACGGGTTATAGGCCTGTCCGCCGCGATTCTGTTAACTGTTGCTTATGATTTGTTTCCCTGGAGGTTCCTGGTGACTACCGCTAATCCGCTGGTGGCTGAGCGGCAGGATTCGACGTCGTTTTGGGCGGGTACGGGTATTGGTGAGGATCTGTCAGATCTGAGTGAGGCGATCGGTAATGGGTCGTGGGTGTACGGCTCCCTGGCGGGTGTGGCCTTGGCCGGGGATGTGGTGTTCACGGTATTTAACCCGATTGCGGCTGCGGTCAGTGCAGGTCTGGGGTGGTTGATCGAGCATATTCATCCATTGGATGAGATGCTGGAGCAGCTGACCGGTGATGCCGATGCGGTGATGGCGGGGGCGCAGACCTGGACGAACATCTCCGAGGCGCTTGCTACTCATGCGCAGGATGTGCGCAACTATGTGACCGCGGACATGGCGGGTCAGGCCGGGTTGGCGGCCGCTGCGTGGCGGTCGCGGGCCAAGGAGTTGTCCGATGGCCTGGACGGTGCCTCTGGGGCGGCGTCGGGGATTGCCAAGGGTCTTCAGATCGCCGCCGCGATCGTGCAGTTCGTCCATGACATGGTGCGTGACACGATCACCGAGGCCTTCGGCATGCTGATTCAGGCGGCGGCGGAGGAGTTCTTCTCGCTGGGGCTGCTGACCCCGCTGGTTGCCTATCAGACCTACTCGTGGATTGCTACACGGGTGACCAGGCTGTCCGGGAAGATCAAGGACCTGGTCACCTCCATCTCAGCCCTGTCGCGGCTGCTGAACCGGGTGCCGCCGGGTCTTACCGGCATGGTGGGCAAGCTCAAGAAGCTGAAGAAGCTGGCCCCCTCCAACCTGGCTGAGGCCACGGGCCGGGGAATCGGCCGTGGCATCAAGAACCACCTGCCCGGCTCCCCCAAGGCCCCCGCCCACGCGGGCGCCGCACGCGCCGCGCGCAGCGCCAACAACCTCGACAGCCTAGGCGGCAGCACCACCAGTACGCCTGCGCCTGCTGGTGACACCGCCGGGTCTGTGGGCGGTCCCGGTGGTGCGGACGCCGCTGGTGGCCGGTCATCGGCTTCCAGCGGTACCGGATCGACCACAGCGGGTGGCGGCGCCCACGCGGGCTCCGGTTCCGGCGGTACCGCCGGTGGTGTTGGCGCGGCGGGCGGTACTGCCAGCGGCGGCTCGTCCGCTGGTGGTGGTTCCGATGCTCTGTTCCATGGCATTCACCCCACTCGTGGGGACATGAGCGCCGAAGCTCCCCCGGCCCACGGCGCCGCGAGTTCGTCGGGCGGTACGGGTCAGGCGTCGGCTCCGTCCTCGCCCGATGGTGCTGCCGGAGGCGGTGGTGTTGGTGCTGGTGGGTCCTCGTCGGGCTCCCCCGGCAGTGCTGGCGGGGCCGGGACTCCAAGCACTTACAGCGATGCTGCATCCTCTGCCGGGAACAACAGCTACCACGGCATTAACCCGATACATGGCGACACCAGTACCTCTCCATCGGCCCACGGCACCGCGCACGCCGATGTCGGTTCAGGCGCTGACACCCAGCGTGCGGGCAGCAGTGGCTCGGAGGGCGCTCACACCAGCACCCCCGACGCGACCACCGGCCGAGCCGGTGGCGGCGGCTCTGGTGCCGGGGGCAGCCGGGCCGACGCTGGCGAGCCTGAGCCCGCCAGTCGCAACGGCTCTGACGCTGATGCCAAGCCCCGCGGCCGGTCCGGTGCTGACGGCGACCCGGGCAGCAACCGGCCTGCCGACCACAACTCGGAGCAGCATCAACCCGATGAGCACGGCAAACAGGCTCCCGACGAGCGACCCCGGGACACCGACTCGCCGGGCTCCTCCGAGCGCCCCAGTGGCCATGAGGCCGAGCCCGAGTCCGTGTCTGCTCACATGGACCCAGAAGGCAACAGCTCTCATTCGAGTACCGCGGCAGCTGACAGTACAGCCCCACACGGCAAGGCCGACGACGCACCCGACCCGGCCAGCGGCGGTCACAAGGACGCGCCCAGCAGCGACACCGACACTACCCATAAGAGCAACGACGGGGACACCAGCAACGACCACGCAAAGGACAACACCGCCGATCACGACAGCCAACACGAGGGCGATGACGACCACAACGTTGACGATCACGCCGATGTAGACGGGGCAGACGGTGCTGACGGCGACGTTGATGACAGGTATCAGAAGAGTGTTCCTGAGTTGTTCGAGGACCGTGAAGGATTCGTTAGTCAGCGCGACGAGTTGCTGGGGCAATTGGACGATTCAATGCCCGACGGCCTGGAACGAAAGGCTTTCAACATCAAAAACCGAGACGATACTGTTGATAGTCTTTTGGCCGACGGATACGACCCGGAAGAGATCAAGAAGCTGCAAAAGATCTCAACCGACTTGACCGCCGCCAGGCAGAATGTCTCTGAGACTTCCGCGGCGATTGGTGAGGTCGGTGGGCAGCACTACTCGGATACGCATGGCGCTCCGGTGCTGGATGCGTGGCGTAACGAGAACAATGGCCACACGCCACCGGGGGGCTACTCCGATGGCGCCGCGTTGAGCGGTGACGGCAAGACCTTCTACGAGCTGGAGTACAAGGGCGTTACCGCCAGGTTGAGCAAGACGCCTGTGCACACCACGTTCGAAGGAGACTTTCCTCAGGGCACACCAGAGTACGCGCGCGATCACCTTATCACCGACCCGCGCTACGCCCAGTACTTCCATGACCATAAAGACGTGTGGGAAGCGATCAAGAGCGGGAAGACCAGTCTATGCTTCCGAACTATTTCCACTCGCACAGCACACGGGGAGCCGCACGTGCAGGACGTCCTCTTCGACCTGGTCGGAGACGGGCCAAACGGCCACAAGGTTCGCGACACTCTACAGGAGATGATCGACGCGCTCGACTGAATGACGGTCCTAGCCGCGAGCATTGAGCGTTACGCAAAGTCTTCAACGGCCGATACAGTAGACATTGCGGACAGCGCAGCCTAAAATACTTAGTAGTCTAAAGGGTCACAGCCTTGCCGACTGGGCAGTCCGAGTGATTCAGGGAGGAAGCAGGTATGAGCAGTGCCAGCGGCGGACAGGCCGGGACCGGCGGCCCTGCTGGGGCGGTTCCGGTGTTTGAGTTGTCTTTGCCTGGTGGTGGGGTGTTTCGGGTGGTTCCGCCTGAGGTGGGTGTGCCGGTGATCCGGCTGTGGTTGGAGCATAAGTGGCCCATGAGTGTCCGGGAGGGTTTGGAGTTGCGTGACCGTCTTGGCTGGCAGTCGTCACCAACAGACGAGATGATGTTTACTACCGGTCATGACTTGGGCGGGAAAGATGCATACTTCATCGATCTTAAGGGTCAGGTGAATTCCTTTCACATGGGGTTGGCTTCGCGTATTCCTAAGGCCAGTGCGCCGCCGGAGGCGGCTGTGCTGGTGCGCCGGGCGTACGCCCAGTACGTCGAAGTGCTGACCGGCTTGTACGGTACCGGCACTACTAAGCACTTTCAGGGGCGTAACGGCCCCCAGGAGTCCACCACCTGGACCCTACCAAGTGGAGCATCGCTGCGACTCGGTACCGTCGGGCGAGTCCTCAGCGCCACCGTCAATTCGCCTGCTGCTAATCGTGCGGCCGAGGCCGAACGACGCTACCTCGAGGAAGAGGCTGAGTTCCCCACCGAGCCCCCGCCACGGCCCCGCACCAACAAGTGACGCGATACAACCACCTGGCGTTCGCGTCCTCCGGTATGCCACCGGTTCCCCGCGTGCAGGCAGCGGCTCTGGCGCCGGGGGCAGCCGGGCCGACAGTGCTGGTGCCGTGGACGAGGCCCGCGATGCTGGCTCCACGACCGGCACCCATGCCGGTGACGGCGCCGGTGCGGACGTCTCCCGACCGGCGCACGAGACCACCGAGGCCCCGGACGCTAAGCCCGCCCGGGCGATGCTGATCGTCCTGACGGCAGTGCTCGCGACGGGTCCAGTCCGGAGGCCGACCAGGACGCCGGTGGACGTGGTGGCCGGGCCGATGCCGACCAGCAAACCACCAACGACGCCGGCAGCCGTGATGGCTCCGGCCGGCCCTCCGAATCTGGCCAGGACACCGCCCGGCCCGGACGTTCGGAGCAGTCCACCCCCACGGGTGACGGCGCCGGCCCGCACTCCTCGCGCACCAGCAGTCCCGCCGCAGACGCCCCGGACGCCAACAACCCGCGCTCCGACCCCGCCCCCGAGATTGACCAGCCCGACGCCCAACGCACCAGCGACACCGGTGACGGCAAGACCAGCTATGACGGCGACCCTGAGCCCACCAACCCCAACGACTCCGACACCGATGCAGAGCCCCGCGGCCAGGCCGATGCCGACGGCGACCCGGGCAGCAACCGGCCTGCCGACCACAACCCACATCAGCATCAACCAGATGAGCACGGCAAACAGACTCCCGACGAGCACCCCCGGGATCCGGAGTCGCCGGACCCCAAGCAATCCAGGGGCCGGGAGCTCGAGCCTGAGTCCGTGCTTGCTCGCAGGGACTCAGAAGACCACTCGCGCTCGGCTACCACAGCAGTTGACAGCACAGCCCCACACCGCAAGGCCGACGACGCACCCGATCCGGACGCCAGCGGCCACGAGGATGCGCCCGGCGGCGACGCCGACGCCACCCACAAGAGCAACGACGGGGACACCGGCAACGAGCGCGCGAAGGATGACGCTGCCGACAAGGACGGTCAACACGAACCCGGTCACGACCACGACGCGAACAAAGGCGTGGACGGCTCCGATGATGCTCCAGACTGGTCCGACCAAGATACACGCGACAAATGGTTCGATGATTGCGACACCCTACAACGACCACCTAACACAGACGCTGTCACATACCAGCATCGCGTTCTGGGTACCGATGTTGAACGCGTACTCGTAGCCGACCACGGGGACACAGTAGTTGCGGACGCCGTGAAACCCGATGGAACCGCATACACCGCATACGATGCCAAGCACACAGCGGGAGGCTCAAATTCCATGTACGAAGGGGGTCGCCCACCCTTCATCCAGGAAAAAATCACATGAGACAGTTCGATGACGAGATCAGGCGGTACGGCGAGGTAATTCAATCCCAATGCAATCCCGTCGATAGACTTGTAGTTGTAACCAAGACGCGGAAGGCTCAGGAATGCTTGACTCAGCGCATTCAAGTAATCCTTGGAGACGGCGTTCCGTTTGAAGTTCAATTCATCTCATGATATGCTGAGCCAAAATACGCAGAGTTCAACAGCGCATCCAACTAGGAGCGTCAAATGGGAGGGAATCACTTGGTGACAACCGTCACCTCGACCCAGTATATGTTTGACGCAGAAGACTTCCTGAGTCACGCCCAAGAAAAATGGCCCAACTGTCGCGTATTTCGGTTCGATTCTGAAGACAGGACGTCGGATGCCTCAGTGAACGTACGTCCAGCCGGCGGCGTTCCGTTTAACGTGATTCACTATCCTGACAATCAGACATTGTCTACGGACGCAGAGGACGGCGTGGCCGCAGATATTGCCGCGTGGATACGATCGCTGCACCCAAACCCAGAGTTAGTCCTATGGTATATCGATGATTCTTTTGCCGGACACGTTGTTCTTGTTCCCGGAATCACCGCCGAAGAGATTCTCTCCAATTGGGTAGACCACAAGGAACATGACCCATACGCAGAGTATCCCGACTACTTCAAGTGACACACAAACCACACAGTCCAGGCACGAATCCGAGCCACCCGCGTCGATGCCCCAAATAACGACTATTTCTGGCTCTTCCGATGTAAGGGTGTAGTAGCTGTTGTTTGAAGCCGCCGGATTGTACGAAACGGGACGCGTGTCAACTGAAGGTAGCCTGAGCCGCTCCGAGGTTAAGGCTGCCAGGGCGGAGCGAGCGCTCCATCCCTAACTGTGTACAGGTAAGGTCGTGGGCATGTTCCGGACACCACGTGGACTGCCGATCCGGTCCCTCACAAGTGGCAAGCAATGATAAAACGCGTAAACGGCAGTCTGGGCGGTCATTCGAGATGGTATCCTATTGGGTATGAGCTCACTGAGTTCAGATTCGGTGAGGGGAATAATTCGTGTCTGAATCAAGCGTCGCTGGCAAGCCGCAAGTCGGTTGGCCTGAGTACATTGGTTTGGGGTGGCTTATTAATCAGGAGTGTATGGAGGCCGACGTGAAGCACCTGTGGGAGTATTCCCTGCCGAAGGTGCGGGCCAGCGAGGATGAGGTCGTCCAGGCCGAGAGGCAGCTCGGGTTCCGGCTGCCCGAGTCCTACCGCAGCTTCCTGCTTGCGGCCGACGGCTGGCCCAACTTCACCCAGAACGTTACAATATTCTCCACCCAGGACCTTGTCGGAGGCCCCTTGTACGACAGTGCCCGTATACCTTTGAATCTTCCGGAGTGTGTGGCGGCGATGGCCATGGACGGTGTGATAGCCGAAGAGCACTTCCTGGTCGCCGCATCTGAACTCGAAGACACTGTTTTTCTCATGGGTAAGCCCGGCACCACCAGCGAGGGTAAAGTCGTCTGGTACGCCGACGGTCAGGTGATTGACCGGTACGATAACTTCCATGACTTCTACATGGCCATGCTAGAATACAACAAGAGTGATGCGCGCGAACTCCGTCAGGAGAACGGTCTGCCACCAAGACTAATGCCCGGCGAGAAGGGATATCGGCCGCCGCGCTTCGAGGATGATGAGCCACATGCCAACGCCCAAGCGCCAGAGGCGTGAGTCGACGTGGCGAGCGACTCGGGGAGGAAGCGGGCATGAGCAGTACTAGCGGCGGGCAGGACGGTACCGGTGCACCCCCGGGGACCGGCGCTCCGGCCGGGGCGGTTCCGGTGTTTGAGTTGTCTTTGCCTGGTGGTGGGGTGTTTCGGGTGGTTCCGCCTGAGGTGGGTGTGCCGGTGATCCGGCTGTGGTTGGAGCACGAGTGGCCCATGAGTGTCCGGGAGGGTTTGGAGTTGCGTGACCGTCTTGGCTGGCAGTCTTCCCCGACCATGGAGACCATGTTTACTACCGGTCATGACCTGGGCGGGAAAGATGCGTCTTTCATCATTGGCGAAGGTCAGATGGACTCCTTCCGCATGGGGTTGGCTTCGCGTATTCCTAAGGCCAGTGCGCCGCCGGAGGCGGCTGTGCTGGTGCGCCGGGCGTACGCCCAGTACGTCGAAGTGCTGACCGGCTTGTACGGTACCGGCACTACTAAGCACTTTCAGGGGCGTAACGGCCCCCAGGAGTCCACCACCTGGACCCTACCAAGTGGAGCATCGCTGCGACTCGGTACCGTCGGGCGAGTCCTCAGCGCCACCGTCAATTCGCCTGCTGCTAATCGTGCGGCCGAGGCCGAACGACGCTATCTCGCGCAGGAGGCTGAGTTCCCCACCGAGCCCCCGCCACGGCCCCGCACCAACAAGTGATCAGAGACAGCCGTCCGGCGTCGGTGTTCTCCGGTATGGGGCTGGAACCAATGTCGGGGAGGATGTCTCTGACTTGACCCGGGTCATTGGTGGCCGTGGAGACAGTGGTCTCGGCAGGGGAAGCGTCGTCTGCAAAAGTAGGTGCCGTCCATGAACCTGCGCTGCTCAATTGGAGCCGCACGGAGCTGAGCTGCCTCGCCCAGACGAGAGAGGCGATCTCCTCCGAACTGAAGAGCCCGGCGCGGTCGTTGCGGGCTGAGGGTTGTTGGTACTGTTTCATTAGCCTGAGTTGCGGGAGGCTTGTGCGGGCATGACGCCGACGAGCTGATTCTGCTGGAGGACGTCCCCATCAGCTGAGTTCAAGCCTCGTGCGTCGGAGGCTCGTGTCGGCGAGCGTGGATGTCCACCCGGTGCTGAGGAATGTCCGGGATCGGCACAAACGCGTCGGCGGGCCCAAAGGGCCCGCCGACGATCGTTGGAATCACGCGGCTGTGCCGTAAGGTCTGGCGATTGATCCCGGCGTTTGTGCCGATCTGCGACATTCTTGCGCGGCGCCCCACAGCCCGCTAACCGGGCACGGCGCGCCAAGTCCCCCGGTCAGGCGATGACCTTCTCCAACTGCGCCTTGAAGGAGGCCTTCGGGCGGGAGCCGGCGAACTGGTGGACCACCTCGCCGCCCGAGACGACGGCGAAGGTCGGGATGGAGCGCACGCCGAAGGATCGGGTGGTGGCCGGGTTGGCGTCCACGTCCAGCTTGACGAACTTGGCCCGCTCGCCCAGCTCGGCCGCGACCTCATCCACCACCGGGGCCATCTGCCGGCAGGGACCGCACCACTCGGCCCAGAAGTCGATTACGACCGGGACATCGGACTGCATGACCTCTGCCTCGAAGGTGGCGTCGGTGACGGCGTGGGTGTCAGACATGGGTCACTCCTAGTTAACAATGAGTCTGAACAAGTATGAGTTTGTATGGATGAAGTTGCGTGGATGCGTCGCCGGCTCAGGAATCCAGGTCGGCCAGGTAGGCCTCCGCGTCCAGGGCCGCCCGGCACCCAGAACCGGCGGCGGTTACCGCCTGCTGGTACTCCGGGTCGGCGACGTCGCCGCAGGCGAACACGCCGGGGATGTTGGTGCGCTGGGAGGGAGAGTCGACCTTGATGTAGCCGGCGTCATCCAGCTCCAGCACGCCCTTGACCAACTCCGAGCGCGGGATCTGCCCGATGGCCACGAACAGGCCCGCGGCCGGGAGGTCGCGGCGCTCGCCGGTGACGGTGTCCTCCAGGGTCACCGACTCCAGGCCGTCGGCACCGTTCAGGCCGACCACCCGGGAGTTCCAGGCGAAGTCGATCTTCTCGTTCTCGCGGGCGCGCTGAGCCATGACCGCACTCGCGCGCAGCTGGTCGCGCCGGTGCACCACGGTCACCGAGGAGCCGAAGCGGGTCAGGAACAGCGCCTCCTCCATGGCGGAGTCGCCGCCGCCGACCACCACGATCGGCCGGTCCTTGAAGAAGAAGCCGTCGCAGGTGGCGCAGTAGGACACCCCGTGCCCGGACAGGCGCTCCTCGTCGGCCAGACCCAGCTTGCGGTACTCCGAGCCGGTGGACAGGATCACGGTGCGCGCCTCGTAGACGGCGTCGTCGGTGGTGATGCGCTTGATGTCGCCGGTCAGGTCGAGAGCGATCACGTCCTCGTAGCGGATATCGGCGCCAAAGCGCTCGGCCTGCTCCTGCATCTGCGTCATGAGGTCCGGGCCCATGACGCCGTCACGGAACCCGGGGTAGTTCTCCACCTCGGTGGTGTCCATCAGGGCGCCGCCGGCGGTGACGGAGCCGGCGAGGACGATCGGGTGCAGCTGGGCGCGGGCGGCGTAGATCGCCGCGGTGTAACCTCCGGGGCCGGAGCCGACAATGACGACGTCGTGGACCATGACTCTCCTGATTCTGCGTCTTTCTCGTATGTGCCGGGCGCCGCCGCGTTTGCGGGAAGCGCCCGCCCGATGCCCGATGAACCGGGGCGCGGGGCGCTTTGTTCCGGCGGGGCCGGCTACTTGAGGGTGATCTCCGAGATGGTGAGTTTGAACTGCCCGTCCGCGGCGGTGGGCAGGTTGGTCACCCAGAGCACCACGGACCCGGTGGTGGTGGGATCGAACTCGAAGGAGGTCGTGCCCTCGGTGAACGCACCCTCGGCCAGCAGCGTCCCCCCGGTGGGGTCATCGGCGCTGGTGGCGCGCACCTGCACATTCCCGCCGCTGCCGGTGCCCTGCACGTCAATGCCGGAGATCTCGGCCTCCTGCTCCAGTGTCACCGCCATGCCGATGCCCGGCTTGCCGGCTGGAGTCGATTCCAGGTAGAAGCGTGAGGACCAGGCCTGGTCGGTGTTGCCGTCTATGACCAGGTAGGCGTTCTCCGGGTGCTCGTTGTTGTTCCCGAAGGGGTCAAGGGACTGAGCGGAGGCGGGTGTGATTGGCGCACTGGGCTCGGCCTGCTCCTCCTCCGGCTCCGGCGCCGGCTCGGGTACGGCGGACTCCGAGGCGGTGGGCACGGTCTTGGCGGCCGGGATGTTGTCGTCCTGGAACTTCACGCCGGCCAGTCCGAGCAGGTTGTTCACGGCTAGGGCCACGCCAACCAGCACCGCCAGTACGACGGCGACTAGCACGGCGGTGGTGGTCCGGTTGACCGCCCGCTCCTGCGCGTCCTCCTTGTACTCCGCTTCCGGCTCCTGCGCGGCGAAGTCCAGGGCCTCCAAGTACTCCTCCTGACGCGGTGGCGCCGCGGTCTCGGAGGACGGTGCCGGCGCTGGGTCTACCCGCACGGCCGGCCGACGCTCCGGCGGGGTGGTGGCCTGCTCGCTTGCGGTTGGGGCCGGCGTGGGTTCATCCATGGGAGCCGCCGGGCGGGCACTGGACCGACGCCGTAGCCGCGCCAGCACCCCGCCGGCCATACCGGTCAGTGCGCCGGCCGACCCCGACGCCGCCGACTCCGTTTCTGCTGGCGGTTCGGGAGCCGGACCGGGTGCGGCCGGGGCGGCGAGCTCAGCAAGCGAGCCGGGGTCCCAGGGGGCCAGGGCACCCGCGACCTCGGCGGCTGAGGTGGGTGCACTGTCCGCGTCGCGCCAGGTGCGGGCCACCAGCCGGTCCAGGGCGGCATCGACGTCGTCGGGCGTGCGCGCGATCTGGGAGGGGGGTACGGGAGCGCCGCCGGCCATGGGGGCGGCGGGCAGGCCGGCGCGTTTGCCCGGCCAGCGCCGGGTCAGTCCGAAGTACAGCAATTCGACCAGGGCGCGGGCGTCGGCGCGGTCGCCCGCGAGCGGGTCGGCCTGCGTGCCCGCCTCCAGCCCCAGCACCGCCGCTTCCACGCCGATGCCGGAAACCTGCACGGTGCCGTCGGGCCGCACCCGCACCGACTCCGGCGACAGGTTCAGGTGGTGCAGGCCGCGGCGCGAGCAGGCGTCCAGGGCCTGGGCGGCCTCACCCACGATGGCGCGCACCTGGTCGGCCCGCAACCCGGAGTTGACCAGCGCGGAGAAGGTCCGGCCCGTCATCGGCTCGGTGACAATAAACGACGGGGTGGCCGCCTCGACGTCGTAGACGCGCTGAATCCGGGTGTCATCGACCAGCACGGCGCGGGTGGCCACTTCCAGCACCTCCCGGCGGTGCGGGGTGGCGTCGGTGAGCATGAGTACCGTGACCGGGCGGTCCAGGATCGTGTCCCGGCCCAGGTGCCGCACAATGCGCGGCAGCGTGGCCGGCATGGTGGACAGCAGCTCATACCGGCCGGAGCCGATCGGCGTTGCGTCCGCCATGAGGTCGCCTCCCACGACTGGTAGTGCCTGCGTGTTAAAGGCGAGTCTAGCCGGATCTGCGGGCCACACCGCGGCCGGGGCGAAACCGATATGTGAGGCCGCCGGTGCCGGCCTGGGTGCGGGCGGGAACGACGGCGGCAGGACCGGGGTCGGTTCCACCGGCGCGTGCGCGGCCAGTGGCGGCGGTGGCGCCAGGGCGCGGCCCATGCGCACCACCGCCCGGCCCACCGGCCCGGGCAGCATCCGGCCGATCTTCGCCACGATCCGCGAGAGCGGGCCGAAGAACACGTCCAGTTCCTGCACCCGCAGCAGCTTGGCCACGGCCAGGTACACCAGGGTCATGACGGCGGCGACTATCAGCACGGTCACCAGGGCATCCACCTGCCGGGTTCCGGTCAGGGAGCCGTCGGCCGAGCCCAGCAGGCGGCGCACCCCCAGTCCGACGAGGATCGCGGGCAGTGCCGCCACGATCAGTCGCACGTAGGTCCCCACCACTCGCGGCCCGTCCAGGTCCGGCAGGTGGCGGCGGATCAGTGGCACCAGCACCAGGAATCCGGCGATCTGGCAGGTGGCCGAGCCCACCGCCGCCCACACCATCCAGTGGTTGGCGGGGGCCAGCAGGTAGGCCATCAGGCAGATCAGGACCGGGATCAAGCCCACCACCGTGTCGGCGATCAGCAGCCGCTTGGTGTCCGCGTAGGCGAGCATGACCCGCTGCATGGTGAACCACACGCCCTGCCCCACGATGCCGGCGGCCAGCACCGTCAGGATCGGGGCGGAGGCGTGGGCCTGCTCCGTTGAGAGGGAGGGGACGAACACCTGCAGCGCCGGGGCGGCCAAGGTGCCGATACCCGCGGCGAACAGCACCGTGAACACCGCGATCGAGCGCAGCCCCAGGGACAGGTCGTCGCGCACGCCTGCGCGGTCCCCGGCGGCGGCCTTCTCACTCATGCGGGTGAACAGGGCGGTGATGATCGAGGTGGTGATCAGGGACTGCGGCAGCATGTACACCAGCTGGGCGTTGGCGTACATGGTCGTCGACGGGACGATCACGTCCGCGTAGGCGGACGACTCGGCGGCCGTGACCGCCCGTGAACCCAGGTTGGTGGCGGCCAGGTCACCCAAGGAGACGATGGCCGTGCCCAGCAGCGCCCACAGCGCCACCTTGGACATGTTGCCCAGGCCCATGCCGCGCACGCCGAAGATGAGCTTGGGGTGGAAGCCGGAGCGGACCAGCGGGATGTACAGGATCAGTGCCTGCGCGGCGATGCCCAGCGTCGTCGTCGCCCCGATCAGGGCGATACGGCCCGCGTCCCAGATGCCCGGGTCCTGCCCGGAGGTGTAGCCGCCGTAGATATGCAGGTAGGCCAGGATCGAGGCGATGGAGATGACGTTGTTCAGCACCGGTGACCACATGTACGGCCCGAAGCTGGAGCGGGCGTTGAGCACCTGCCCCCACAGGGCGTACAGGCCGTAGAAGAAGATCTGCGGCATGCACCAGAAGGCGAAGGCGAAGGCGAGCGGCTGCCAGCGCCCCAGGCCGGATGCGTACAGCATGATCACCAGTGGTGCGGCGACCGTCAGCAGCGCGGAGACGGCCGCGATCACCATGGAGGCGGCCGTCAGCAGCCGGTTGACCAGCTCCTCGCCGTTGCGCTGGCGCAGCGCCCGCACGATCTGCGGCACCAGGATTGCGTTGAGGATCCCGCCGATCAGCAGGTTGTACAACTGGGTCGGCACGGTGTTGGCGGTGTTGAAGGCGTCGGCCGCACCCGAGGCGGTGGCACCCAGGGCGGTGACCAGCAGGGCGTTGCGCACCAGGCCGAGGATGCGGGAGGTGAGCGTACCCGCCGCCATCACGGCGCTGGAGCGGGCGATGGACGGCGCCGGCTTACCCGTCCGGGAGGGCTGCTTCGTGGCCGGGCCGGCGGTCTGGGACTGGGCCCCGTCCTGCTTCATCTACGCTCCCTGGGTGTGGCGGTGCGGCGCCCCCGGCGCACGGTACGGATAATCCCGGCGACCAACAGGATCACCAGGATCCCGCCGAGTACGCGCGTGCCCACATTCTCCCAGTCGGCACGCACGCGCAGGTGCACCGTGGAGGGCGTGCCGACATTCGTGCCGTCCTGCGCGCGCAGCTGGATGGTCAGGTCGACGTCGCCGGAGCCGACGGCGGTCACCGGTACGCTCGCCGTCACCTGCCCGCCCGCCGGCACGGTGACGGTGACGTCCTCATCGGTCTGCAGGCGGGTGGAACTGGACTCCAGGTGCACCTCGACGGTCACGTCTTGGTCCAGGGTGGACACGATGCGCACCGGCAGGTCCGCGGAGGAGGAGATCAGGTTGATGGTGCTCGACGGCGCTGCCGCCAGGGCGTCGGAGACCGCCTCCCCGCGGGCACGGGACTGGGCGATCATGGTCGTGCAGGCGGACTCGTCGGCCCGCCAGGACGCCGACGCGGCCAGGGCGACCACGTCGGTGGACATGCCCAGGGCCCGTTCGGGGTCGTCCAGGATCGAGGCGACCGAATCCAGGTGGTCCTCCGCCGCCCGTGCCGCCGACAGGGTCATCGCGGTCACCTCGCCCTGTCCGCTGGCCGAATCCGGCAGCGGCACGCGGGCCACCTCCGCCCCGGACTGAGCGGAGTCGGCAGCCGATTCCAGCAGCGCGTGCAGGCCCTGCGGTTGCGTCCAGGTGGAATTGGTCAGGGCGGTAAGGCGCTGGGCCAGCACCTGCGGGTCCAGCTCGGCGGCCGCCTCACGGGGGACAACCACCACCATGTCGCGGCTGACGGCCGGCGCCTGCCGGGTGACGATGGCGGTCTGGCCGCGCAGCAGCTGGACGGCGTCGAGGTCGGACAGCTGCGCGTCCCCCTCGTCGGTGAGCAGGCTGCCGCCGATCGCCGCCGACATTCCCGCATCCGGGATGAGCACCGTGCGCCCATCCAGGGTCATGGTGCCCGACGGCGTGTAGGTCAGGTTCACGGCCACGGGCGCGTCACCGGGGGCGGCGACGACAGTGGTCACCGAGTCGGGCAGAGCCGCGAGCGTGGTCGCATCCAGTGCGCCGGCCGCCCAGGCGACGGAAGTGTCGGCACCGGCCTGCGCCGCCGCACTGTCGGCGCTGCGTTGCAGGGCCGAGGCGAGCAGATCCGTCTCGCCCAGGTGTGCCAGGGCGGTCAGGTCGGCGTCGCCCCAGGGCAGGGCGACCACGTCGCCGGCAGCGACCGCGTCGGCGAGCGCCTGCTTGAGGTCGGTGGCGTCGGCCGTCTCGGATGGGCCGCCGTCGCCGGCGGCCGACGGGGTGGGTGAGCCGGTGGCGGCGGCGCTGGTGGGCGCGGTCGATTCCACGCCGAGGACGGCGAGCAGGGCCGGGTCCACGGCGAGCACCACGCCGTCGTCGGCGAGCTCCAGCAGGCCCAGCACCCGCTCATGCAGCGCCGCGAGTGTCTCGGCATAGTCGGCGCCGGAGTCGGTGGCGGAAGCGGTAGCGCTCGCGGTCGGCGTCGGGGGGCCGGCGTGGTCGGGGAGCGAGCCCGGGGCGGGGGAGGTCAGTGCCAGCAGTTCGGCCGGCGAGGCCGTGACCGGGACGAAGGCGGTCACCCGCGTGGGGCTTACCTGTACGCCCGGGTTCCACAGGACGATGGTGCGGTCCTGCGTGAGCGTGGTGTAACCCTGGGTCAGTGCCACCTGTATGCCGCGCGGGCCCCACTGCTCGGTGTTGCGCAGCGGCAGGTTGTCGGCGCTGATGGTGAGCCGGAAGTCCACCGCCGCGCCGGGTGCCACGTCATCCGTGAGGGCCTCCAGGGCGATGGTCGCCAGCGGCGTGTCCTGCTCGTCGGCGAGCCAGGAGGCCAGGCCGTTCGTAGTCATTTCGGTGCGCGACTGCATCTGCGCCACCAGCGTGGCGCCGGAAAGCGTCTGGTCGGTGCCGTTGGTAATCGTGCCCGTCAGCGTGACGTCCTCGCCGGTGCCCAACACCTGCGGCGCCAGGCTGGTGACGGCCAGGGTTACCCGTCCGGCGGACTCGTCGTCGGTGTCGGCTGGGAGCACGGTGGTGGCAACCGCCCCGGGCAGGACGTCGCGGGCGGCCGGGCCGGCGGTGCCTGCGTTGGCGCGCGCCGGGGATAGGGGCAGCGCGCCCACCAGCACGAGCACCGCGGCCAGCACCGTCAGCGCTCGCCGGGCGGCGCGGGCGACCCCCGAGCGGCGCGGCATGGCGGAGCTCACCCGTCACCCACCAGGATCTCCCTGGCGGCGGCGACGATCCGACGCTCATTGGGGTAGGCCAGGCGGCGGGCGACGTCGTCCAGGGTCACCCACTCGACGTCCTCCGCCTCATGGTCGGGATCGTTCTCGGTGGTGAGGCTGCCGCCGAGCGCCTCCAGCAGGAAATGGTGGACGACCTTGTGCACACGGTGATCCTCACCGGCGAACCAGTAGTCAACGGTGGCCAAGTGCCGCAACACCCGGCCGGTGATGCCGGTCTCCTCCGCGATCTCCCGCACGGCCGCCTGCTCGGCGGTCTCGTTGCCCTCCAGATGCCCCTTGGGTAGGCACCATTCCAACCGGCCGCCCCGGTTGCGCCGCGCAATCACAGCGGTCACGGCCCGACCGTCCTGCACGTCGATGATCAGTCCGCCGGCGCTTGTCTCGTCGACCACCGGCAGCGAGCGTGCGGCCGTGCGCCGCGGCCGGGTACCGGCGCGGGGCATACGAGAGCGGTGGGAGGACATGGGGACACTCTAGGCGGTTCACCGCCCGATCGGCTCCCTTGGGTTCCGCGTGGCAGGCTTAGGCCGATGACCGACCGCCCGACCGCCCCCGCCCACACCCCCGCCTCCCGCCCCGGACGCGGCCCCCGCAGCGCCGTCGTCCCCGACGAGCGCCCCGACGCCGACGGCCTGACCCCCACCGCCCGGCGGGCCCTGCGCGCCCTACCGGACTCCCTGCATGAGTTGGGTCGCCGCTTCGCCGACGCCGGGTATGAACTCTCCCTGGTCGGCGGCCCCGTGCGCGACGCCTTCCTCGGCGTGGTCCCGCACGACCTGGACTGCGCCACCTCCGCCCGCCCGGAGGCGACCGAGGCGATCATGAAGGCCTGGGGCGACGCCTGCTGGGACGTCGGCAAGGCCTTCGGCACCATCGGGGCCCGCAAGGGTGACGACGTCGTCGAGGTCACCACCTACCGCACCGAGGAGTACGAGGCCGGCTCCCGTAAGCCGGCTGTCGCCTACGGTGACAGCCTCACCGGCGACCTCACACGCCGCGACTTCACCGTCAACGCCATGGCGCTGCGTCTGCCCGAGCTGGAGCTCGTGGATCCCCACGGCGGCTTCGACGACCTGTGTGCGGGCGTGCTGCGCACCCCGGTGTCCGCCGAGCAGTCCTTTGACGACGACCCCCTGCGCATCATGCGGGCCGCTCGCTTCGCCGCCCAGCTCGGCTTCGACGTCGAGCCCGACGTGCTGGCCGCCATGACCGATATGGCGCCACGCCTGAAGATCGTGTCCGCCGAGCGGGTGCGCGCCGAGTTCGAGCGGCTGCTGCTGGCGCCCTGGCCGCGGCGCGGACTGGAACTCATGGTGCACACCGGGGTGGCCGACGTGGTGCTGCCCGAGCTGTCCGCCCTGCAGGAGACCGTCGACGAGCACAAGCGCCACAAGGACGTCTACGAGCACACCCTGACGGTGCTGGAGCAGGCGATCGATCTGGAGACCGGGCCGGACGGGCCCGTGCCCGGCCCGGACCTCGTGCTGCGGCTGGCAGCGATCTTCCACGACATCGGCAAGCCTGCCACCCGGCGCTTCCTGCGCGACGGCACCGTCACCTTCCACGGGCATGACCACGTCGGCGCCCGCATGACCGCCAAGCGCATGCGCGCCCTGCGCTTCGACAAGCAGACCATCAAGGACGTCTCCCGCCTGGTGGAGCTGCACCTGCGCTTCCACGGTTACGCCGACGCCGCCTGGTCCGACTCCGCCGTGCGCCGCTATGTGGCCGACGCCGGGCCCCTGCTGGAGCGTCTGCACCGGCTGACCCGCGCGGACGTGACCACCCGCAACAAGCGCAAGGCGCACATGCTGGACGCGGCCTACGACGACTTGGAGGACCGCATCGCGCAGCTGCGCGAGGAGGAGGAGCTGGCCGCCATCCGCCCGGACCTGGACGGCAAGCAGATCATGGCCGAGCTCGGCGTCGGGCCCGGGCCGGTGGTCGGCGAGGCCTACCGCTTCCTCATGGACCTGCGCATGGAGAAGGGGCCCATGGGCGAGGACCTGGCGCGCGAGGCGCTGCACTCCTGGTGGGCGGCGCGCGGCGGGAAGTAGCTGGCGGGCGCGCGGCGAGCCGACACTGCGGGTTCGCCGTCGGCAATCGCCCTGGTCAACTAGCCGGAGGGTGCGCTCTCTTCGTCTGCAACGCCTCTTCCCCGTTAACAACGCTACTTAACGTTCTGCTGAAGGCCTCGGAGGTATACAGCAGACGGTTAACTGGCGTTGTTAACCCCGAACCGGCGTAGTAGACGCGTCCGCGGGTGGGCGGGTGCCGGCATCCGCAAAGGAGCTGGCCTTCGGTGGTGCGCGTGCGCCGCTGAACCAGGTCATCGCCGGGCCGCCTCCGTCACCGGCCTCTCACCGGCGTCCACAGGCTGCGTTCGCGACACCCCAATCCACAGAGATCGCGGGGCGCGGTGGCGCCGCCGTCGGGCCGCGGCGATTCTGCTGACATGCAGCGCTACCCGACGCCGCCCGAACGCCCCCGCATGTTGTTCACCGCCGACCGCTCCAACGGAGACCTGGCCGGTCGGCGCGATCTCATACGGGTGGCGCATGGCAGCTACATGTTCATTCCCGACCGGGATACGCCGACCTGGCGCCTGAAGGAACTCGTCACCCTGGCGCGCTGCGAGGCGGCGCTGCGAGCCTCGCCGTCGGCAATCGCCCTGACCCACGAGGCGGCTGCGGTGGTGCTGGGACTGCCTGTCTTAGAGTCCGAGCCCTGCATCCGCCTGGCGGTGCCCGGGAACCGATCGCGCAGCACCATCGTTTTCCCAACGGTCAGGTACGGGCCGCCGGAGGGCCGACGTCATGGTCGGTCGGTGACGCTGCTGCGTTCGACGACCGCGCCGGCGCCGGAGGAGGTCGTCAACGTGGGCGGGTTGCGGGTGACGACGCCGCTGCGCACCGCCATGGACTGCGCCTTCGACCTGCCGGTGCGCGAGTCGTTGCCGGTGGTGGACGCCGCGCTGCGGGCGGTGTGCCGTCCCGACCGCTTCAACCGACGCTGCTACGGGGAGATGGAGATCGACGCGGCGCGCGAGCGGTTGATGCGCATGGTGGAGAGCCAGGGGCGCCGTCACGGCAAGCGTCGTGCCAGGGTGGCGGTGGCGCTGGCGGATCCCTTCGCGGAGTCGCCGGGCGAGAGCGTGCTGCGCTGGGCGGTCGGTGTTGCCGGGGTGGCCGAACCGGTGACGCAGCGGCGCTGGATCGGCGACGATGCGCACGAGTACTTCCTCGACGTCGCCGTGGACAGTGCCATGGTGGACCTGGAGTTCGACGGCTACGGCAAGCTGGCGACGTCGGCGGACGTGCGCGCGGAGAAGCAGCGGGAGATGGTGCTGCGGCGTGGCGGGTGGGCGGTGCACCGCTTCGAGTGGCGGGAGTTGGCCGATCCCGAGCGGTTGGTGCGGCGGTTGGAGAGCCTGTTCCCGCCGCAGGCCATGCGCGGGGTACGGCGTCGCCGCGACCTGTGGCTGTAGGGGGCGCGGGGCGGTGGACAAGGTTGCCCGGACGGGTGCCCAAGGTGCGTGTCGGGGAGGTTCTGCGTCAGGGGCCGATGACGCTTAGCGGGCAGGTCACGGTGCCGTCCGGCAGGGTCGCAGTCGGGCCGGTGCCGGTGACCACAAGCTTGAGTACCGGCTCCCCGACCGCGGAGGTGTCAATCTGCTGCACGGTGCGGGCCAGTGAACGGGCGCCCTTCTCGATCTGGGAGGTGCCCGATATCACCTCGACCGCGGCCCACCGGCCGCCGGGGAAGGTAAGTGTGGCGTAAAGCGTCGTGGACGCGCTTGCGGTGAGGTGGTCGGTAGCAATGAAGGCGCCGAGGCTCGCCCGCACCCGTAGAGGTTCCGCGTTTGGACCACGTCATGGTGCGTTTGAGCACGCGCAGGAAGCGTCCGGGTGGGTGGTGTCGGCGACCAACCTGATCTACGAGCTGACAGGGGCATTCGCTCTTCTCGTCTGCAACGCCTCTTCCCCGTTAACAACGCTACTTAACGTTCTGCTGAAGGCCTCGGAGGTATACAGCAGACGGTTAACTGGCGTTGTTAACCCCGAACCGGCGTAGTAGATGTCAGACACCGAGGGAGGCCGGGGCGTGGAAGCAGCAGGCTACTGCCCGGGACGCCCGCGGCGATCGCGAACAAGCAGGATGACTTCTACGCATAGGCCGGCAAGCAGGATCCAGCGCACGATGCTCCACACGGCTGCGGGCAGGAAGCTGAAGCACACGGCGGTGACCAATGCCCAGACCAGGAGTGTGCGCAGGTGGCGCGGGGAGTTCAGGTACAGGCTGTCGGTGGAGCCGGTGCGAGCAGAATCCATGGCTACTTCTCCAGGGATAGCGGTCAGCGGTGTAGCTCACTGTAGTTGTTGCAGATCCCCGAGTCCGCGCAGGGTACGGCGATTCGGAGGACGGAGGGCGACGGCCCTGGGGCCGACGGTTCATACAGTCGGCATTTGTATGCTCTCTGCATGTCAACGACGATCGACGTCTACTCCACGACGGACGTCTTCCCGCTGGTGCATCAGACCCGGGCGCGAACCGAGATGCTGTTCCGCGAGCTCCTGGCCAGGCACGGCATCGACTCGACCCTTGACGTGACTGCCTTCTACCCGCGGGAGCGGGGCGAGGAACTGCGCATGGTCCCGCCCGACGTGCGCTAGACGCCGGGTTTGGAGATTGGATTCGGATACTGGCTCAACGGTGTGTGGGATAGCGACTCGTGGCCGGAGTGCCTTGTGCGCGACGATGACGACCTCATCAATGATGACGATCCCGATGCCCTCGCCTACCCCGCGTTCATCGGACGCTGGGGATTGCTTCCCGAGCTTGCCCACCGGCTCGCCCCGGAGACGCTTGACCTGATCGACGCACGTCGGCATTACTGGAGCGAGTACCGCAACGCCGCTGGGCCAGCCGTTGCATCGACCGGTTACGGCCTGGCCGCGGCGGCGCTCGCGGAGGCCACCGACGGCGTTATTGCATCCTTCGATAGTGCCTTCGAATTAGAGCACAACGGTGAGACCGCAGAGGAGTTCCTCTCCTGGTGGGGCGACCATCAGATCAACTTCTACGGGAAGAAGCAGTTCCTCCGGTCCCACATAATTAATTAGCCTTGACCACCCAGTCGATCAGGCAATTGCCGACTACAGGCAGGGTGTGGCGCTGATCTGTGAACAAGGTATCTGCGGTAAAGGAGTACTCGTGAGATACAGGTCGCTGTCCAGGCGCACATTAATTAAGCGTCCGCGCATAATGACACCTCGTGTATGTAGTCAGAATGCTTCTTCACGATATCGCTGACGTCTACGTTGACCACGCCTCCACAGGGGTCAATTAAACCGGTTGACCCGGCCGCCTTGCCCCCTAGCTTGGCAGCGCGATAGAGGTGCGCGAGGACTTTGTCATTGGTGGAGAAGTAGTTATAGATCTTGCCGGTGGCGCCTGCGGAAAGCTTGTTGCAGTCGGCGGTTGCGGGGAATGCGGCGCCGAGTAGGTGGGCGGTGACCACGGGAGAGAGCTCGTTATCGGCGGCCAGTCCGATCATTGCCGTCGCCATTACCGCTGCGCCAAGGCTGTGCCCGATGAGCACGAACCCCTGCCTGTTCTCGGTGCGCCGGAGGATGGCTGCGAGAGTTGTGCCTGCCGCCGAGGAGTTCCGTAGTGCCACGGACCAGGGATTGAGCGCCATTTCCGCGGCTCCAGTTATCATCTGGAAAGGGCCAAGTCTTTTGACTGCCGAGCGGGTCGCCCTGAGGCCCGCTTTGCCCACCTTGGTGATGCCGCGCCGAAGCCCGGCTCCCTCACCGGTAATGGTCGCAATGTCCCGCTTCTGCTTTGCACCCCAGCGGACCCGATACACGGCATTGTTCGGATAGCCGGTGTCAATAAGCCTTTTCCAGTTCGCCCAGGAGTCGTCATTGTCGGTGAGGAAGCCGGAAGAATACACAACCGCGGGTCCGTCGCCATCACGCAAGCACTCGATGTTGAAGGAGGAGTCATCGCCGAGGTATGCGCTGCCGACCCGCAAACCGTAGGCGCTGCCCGCAGCGCCGCCCGCGGCGGAGACAACCAGGGTTCCGCCGGCCATGCCGAGCCCTCCGGTGGCTATTGAGCCTCCGCCGAGTAGTGCGAGGCCATAGCTTGACGCGGCAGCACCTGACAGTGCTGTTCCTGTGCCCATGGAGGCGGCTGCGCCTACCATGCCGCCGATCGCCGGTGCGGCGAAATAAGCCGCAGGAACAGCCAGGACGGTTATCCCCGCGGCGACCGCCCCTCGCTTGGTGAGACTGGTGACGTTACGGCGCTTGTACTCGAACAGATCGGGCCAGTGTTCGAGATCCTCGATGGTTGCGTCCTTAGTCTCAAAATCCGGGACCTCGTGGGAGTGCTCTGCGCAAACCGGCAGTGACAGGCCACGGGTGCCGGTTACGCCCATTCCGCGTATCGCCATGTTCGGGCAACCGGGGATCGCGCACCTGGTGGTGATCACTCCACAGTTTCGACAGCACCATGCGTCATACCAGTTTGCCGGTACGTCGAGTGCTCTGTGGACCCCTTTTGCCAGGCACGCGGAACACCAGGCGTTACGATCGTGCTGAGTGGACTCACGCTCACCGAATCCATGAATCTGCGCCAGCTTCAGGAGTAGTTTCTCCGCGTCGTCTGTTTGTGCGCGCAAGCGCCCTTGAATGACGTCGAGCGGGTCGGGCTGCTGCTTTCTCCATAGACGGCTGATCCTGACAAATCGCTCTGCTTCCTCCTCCGCAGAGGTGGAATTGTCCGTGGCATCGGCCGCGGCATCCGGCTCGGCGCCGTCGTCGGTGGGAGTATCGGCGACTGAATCTGCCTGGTCTGCGTGCATGTCCGTGGTTGCGGTTGTTCCGTTCTCCACGTCGGCCTGTGCCACATTATTAACGGCAGTACGCTGCGCCTTCTTGGCGACGACGAACGCGTGCAGCGCGGCGGTGAGCGCCGGGTTCATGGTCAGACGGTCTACGCCAATGAACTCGGGGGTACCGTCTGCGCCGGGCCAAGTCTCTGTGAGAGTCTCTCCGCTGGTGAGAGTAAGCACCGCCTTGGCTCCCTCTCTGCCTTTAGGCGTATAACGAACCTTCGCGGAGGATGAGCTCATGGGGTCTCCTGTGCTCTCGTGGCATATGTGAACCGCCGTGGTTCACGCCGACGAGCATACCTGCGACGGTGTCACGGTAAAGACTTGGATGAGGTAACACTGCAAAGACGAATCGCCGCGCTCGCATGCACGACTAGGCGACGGGAGCCCGGGCTGCAAGGGGGCGGGTGAACTCATGGCATGCGCTTGGCGGTGGGCGGCGCCGGTTCACCCGGAGCCTGGGATCGCTGGTGTGCGCCTCGGGCATCGTGCCCGGCGGCACCCGGGCCCGAGGGCGGTTGCGATTGATTCCAGATTTCGGTATTGCGCCCGCCGGAGGGTCGGCACACCTATGCTGCCCTGCGTGAGCCAGTCACCCCAGAACCAGTCCCGCGTCGGCGCCCTCCTCGATGAGCTTTACTTCAACGCTCAGACGCAGCGGGGCAAGGGAACGAGCTTCGAGCGCCTGGTGCGGCAGTTCCTCCTGACCGACCCCCGTTACGCCGAGCGCTTCGACGAGGTCTGGATGTGGAGGGACTGGCCGGATCGCGGCACCCGCCCGGATCGCGGCGTCGACCTGGTGGCTCGCGAGCGTGACACCGGCGAGCTGTGCGCGGTGCAGTGCAAGTTCTACGACCCGGAGTCCCAGGTCACCAAGGCCGACGTCGACTCCTTCCTGGCCGAGTCGGGCACGGGTGAGTTCACTTCGCGCCTGTTCGTGTCCACCACCGACAAGTGGAACTCCGCGGCCGCATCCACGGTGGAGAACCAGGCTATCCCGGTCTCCCGCATCGGCCTGAAGGACCTGTTCAACTCCACCATCGACTGGGACAAGTTCAACCTGGCCACTCCGGAGGTCATGGAGCGTGCCGGGCGTAAGACGCTGCGCGAGCACCAGCGGCGTGCGCTGGATGCGGTGACCCAGGGGCTCGCGACAGCCGACCGCGGTAAGCTCATCATGGCCTGCGGCACCGGTAAGACCTTCACTTCGCTGCGCATTGCCGAGGCCATGGCTGGAAGTGGCGGGGGGGGGGTAGCGCTATTCCTGGTCCCCTCCATTGCACTGCTGTCGCAGACACTGCTTGAGTGGAGCGCAGAGGCCCAGGTTCCGCTGCGCTCATTCGCGGTCTGCTCTGACAACAAGGTCGGTAAGGGCCGCGGCAAGACGGACCTGAGCGAGGACATCTCGGTGGTTGACCTGGCGATCCCCGCCACCACCGACGCCGAAGCCCTCGCCCGCAGGCTCACCCGGCGCGCCGCTCCCGTCGACGGCGTGACCCCCATGACGGTGGTCTTCTCCACCTACCAGTCCATCGACGCCGTCGCCCGGGCACAGGGGCTCGGAGCACCGGACTTCGACCTGATCATCTGCGACGAGGCCCATCGCACCACCGGCGCCACGCTCGCCGGAGCGGACGAGTCCGCCTTCGTCCGCGTGCACGACAACACCTACCTGCGCGGCCGCAAGCGCCTGTACATGACGGCGACTCCCCGCATCTACGACGACTCCACCAAGGCGCGCGCCGGCCAGAAGAACGCGGTGCTCGCATCCATGGACGACGCCGACACCTACGGCGAGGAGCTCTTCCGCCTAGGCTTCGGCGAGGCGGTCTCCCGTAACCTGCTCACCGACTACAAGGTGCTGGTCCTGACCGTGTCCGAGGACGCCGTCGCCTCCCGCATGCAGTCCTCCCTTGCGCGCAACGGCGAACTCACCCTGGATGACGCGGCTCGCATCGTCGGCTGCTGGAACGCGCTGGCCAAGCGCTCCGTGAACCTGTCCGAGTACGGCACCGACATTCAGCCCATGCGCACCGCCGTCGCCTTCGCCCGGGACATCAGGAGCTCTAAGCGCTTCGCCGCGTCCTTCAACGACGTCGCCGAGGACTACCGCACCGGCCTGCCCGAGGGGGACGACGCCGTCGCTCCGGCGGGCGGCGATGGTGCCGGGCCGCAGCGGCGGCTGGGGTCGGTCGAGGTCAGGCACGTGGATGGCTCCATGAACATCATGGAACGCAACCGCCTGCTGGGTTGGCTCTCGGGTGAGGGCGCGGACGGTCCGGGAGCGTCGTCGTCGGGCGCCGGGAGTAGCGAGGACGGCGACGACGGGGCAGTGTCGTGCCGGGTGCTGTCCAATGCCCGCTGCCTGAGCGAGGGCGTGGACGTGCCCGCCCTGGACGCGGTAATGTTCCTCTCCCCGCGCAAGTCCCAGGTGGACATTGTGCAGTCCGTGGGGCGGGTCATGCGGCTGGCTCCGGGCAAGCGCTACGGCTACATCATCCTGCCGGTGGCCATTCCCACGGGCATGGCTCCGGAGGACGTGCTGGCCGACAATGACACCTTCCGCGTGGTGTGGGAGGTGCTGCAGGCGCTGCGCGCGCACGACGAGCGCTTCGATGCCATGGTCAACAAGATCGACCTCAACCGCTCCAAGCCGGACAAGGTCGCCATCATCGATCCCTTCGGCCCGTCCGCCTACGACCCCGACGACGACGCGGTTGACCTGGGTGAGCAGGCGGCCTTCGACCTGGCTTCGCTGGGCAAGTGGAAGGAGGCGATCTACGCGCGCCTGGTCCAGAAGGTCGGCAGCCGCCGCTACTGGGAGCAGTGGGCCAAGGACGTCGCCCAGATCGCCGCCCGCCACCGCACCCGCCTGGAGCAGCGGGTGGCGGACCCGGCGGTCGCCCCGGAGTTCGCGCACTTCCTCGACGCCCTGCGGGCCAACCTCAACGACTCGATCACCCCGGCCTCCGCGATCGACATGCTCTCCCAGCACCTGGTTACCAAGCCGGTGTTCGACGCCGTATTCGACGGCTACGACTTCTCCGCCACCAACCCGGTGGCTCAGGTTATGGGGCGGATGCTGCGCGTGCTCGACGGCGCCAACCTGGAGGCGGAGACCGAGGCGCTGGAGGGCTTCTACACCTCGGTGCGCGAGCGCTGTGCCGGCATCGACAACGCCGAGGGCAAGCAGCGCATCATCACCGAACTGTATGAGAAGTTCTTCTCCCAGGCCTTCACTAAGACGGCGAAGTCCCTCGGGATCGTGTACACGCCGGTGGAGATCGTCGACTTCATCCTGCGCAGCGTGGACCACCTGTCCCATGAGCACTTCGGGCGGGGCGTCACCGACGCGGGCGTGCACGTGCTGGACCCCTTCACCGGTACCGGCACCTTCATTGTGCGCCTGCTGCAGTCCGGGCTGATCGCCCCTGCCGACCTGGCCCGCAAGTACGCCGGCGAGCTGCACGCCAATGAGATCCTGCTGCTGGCCTACTACATTGCGACGGCGAACATTGAGGTCGCCTACCGCGACCTGCTCGCTCAGGCGCAGCAGTCCGGAAACGACGCCGGTGCCGGGGCGCAGGGTGCGGACGACGGCGGCTATGTGCCCTTCGACGGGATCGTGCTGGCCGACACCTTCCAGATGAGCGAGGGCGAGGGCACCTTGGACACGAGCTTCTTCGTGGCCAACAACGACCGCGCCGCCGCCCAGCGCAAGCTGGATATCCGGCTGATCGTCGCCAACCCGCCGTACTCTGTGGGGCAGGAGTCCGCCAACGACAACAACGCCAACCAGCGCTATCCGGACCTGGACCGGCGGATCGCCGAAACCTACGCGGCCCGCTCGACGGGCACCAACAAGAACTCCCTGTACGACTCCTACCTGCGGGCCATCCGCTGGGCCAGTGACCGGCTCGGGGACGCCGGGGTGATTGGCTTCGTCACCAATGGCGGCTTCATCGATGCCAACACCGCCGACGGCGTGCGGCTCAGCCTGGCGGAGGAGTTCGCGCATGTCTACGTGTTCAACCTGCGGGGCAATCAGCGCACCGCCGGGGAGCTCTCGCGCCGTGAGGGAGGGAAGGTATTCGGAGGCGGCTCGCGCGCGACCGTCGCGATTACCTTCTTGGTGAAGGACCCCGCTCACAGCGGGCCGGCGGTGCTGCACTACCGGGACATCGGCGACTACCTGAGCCGCGAGGACAAGCTGCGCATCGTGGACGACTCGCGCATCGAGACCATGGACTGGGAGACGATCACCCCCAACGCCGCCGGCGACTGGATCAACCAGCGCGACCCGCGCTACGGAAGCTGGCAGCCAATCGGCGAAGAGCAGGCACCGGTTTTCGAGTCCTACTCGCGTGGAGTAGAAACCGGACGCGACGCATGGGTCTACAACTTCTCCGCGGCGACTCTGCGGGAATCCTGCCAGCGCCTCATCGGTACTTATGACGCCGAGCGCGGGCGCGTCCACCGTGACCACGCCGCCGAGCTGGCCGCGGGTGTTGCGGCGAAGGACCTGGTCACCACGGACGAGACCCAGATCAAGTGGACTCGTGACCTATATCGGTCTGCGGAAAAGGACCGCGCTATTCGCTACAACGCGCACGCCACCTACACGGGCCTCTACAGGCCCTTCTGCAAGCAGTGGCTGAACGCCTCCGACGGGATCATCTACCTCCCGGCGGTGCTGCACCGCTACTTCCCCACGCCGGCGCACGACAATCTGGGGTTTTACATAGTTGGTAAGGGATCTGACAAGCCATTCTCGGCTCTGGCGATGACGAGCGTTCCAGACCTGGCATTCTGGGGCTCGAGTAATGGGCAGTTCTTTCCGCGTTGGACCTGGGAGCCGGTCGACCAGCCCGCCCGGGACGCGGGCATGCTCGACCTGGGAGCGGGAGCGAGCGGCGTCGTCGGCAATGATGGTGGGAGCCCGGATGGTGAGAGTGCGGGCGAGGTGATTGGCGGCTACCGCCGGGTCGACAACATCACCAACGCCACCCTGCGTGCCTACCGGGAGGCCTACGGGCCGACGGTCGGCAAGGATGACATCTTCTACTACGTCTACGGGCTGCTGCACTCGCCCGACTACCGAGCCCGCTACGGCGCGGACCTGAAGAAGTCCCTGCCGCGCATCCCGCTGGTGGCCTCCCGCGCGGACTTCGTCGCCATCGCCACCGCCGGGCGCGGGCTGGCGGACCTTCACCTGGACTACGAGAACGTGGAGCCATGCGAGCTGACCCTGACCGTCGACGGGAAGGAGGTGCCATGGGCGGAGCGCGACACGATTGACCCGGCTTTGCTGCACGTGACCAAGCTGCGCTACGCCAAGACCCGGGTGGACGGAAAGCCGGTCGCCGACAAGACCAGCATTGTCTACAACGAGCACGTGACCGTGTCTGGCATCCCGGAGACGACGCAGGACTACCTGCTGGGCTCGCGCAGCGGCCTGGACTGGATCATCGACCGCTACCAGGTCAAGCCCGACAAGGCCTCCGGCATCGTCAACGACCCCAACGAGTGGATGGCCGAAGGCGCGGGCCAGGGCGAAATGGCGGGGCCCCAGCCCCGCTACCTCCTCGACCTCATCGCCCGCGTCACCACCGTCTCCGTGCGCACCCAGCAGATCGTAAAGTCCCTGCCCCCGTTGGACGTGCGCGACTAGTCTCTGTCGGCGCCGTCCCGTTGGGTTTCCGCGGCGAACACTGGGTTAATGCTTATCGGTGCGCAGAAGTGTTTCGTGATCACGGCCACCGTAGTAGACACCGAGGATCTCAACAGCCTCATCGGTCACGGCGAAGGCGATGGCGGCTCGGCGTCGAAAGCCGACGGTACGTAAGCCAGGCCTAATGTCATCGCGAGCGTGCCCCAGCATCGGGAAGTCGCCCAAAGCCTCGCATCGGTCCATAAGTGCTACATATAGCAGTGCCCGGTTGGGGAATCCTGACTCGTCCGCGATCCAACGATACAGATCAGCCAGGTGGCCTTGCGCCCGCTGGGAGTAGACGACGTGGCGCGACGGCGCTTCAGGCTCCGGACGCTGATTGGGCATGGATGCCGGCGATGTGTGCGCGCACTGTTTCGGGGGACAAGGCGCGGGTGGGATCCTCGCGTAGCTCGTCATAGGCCGGGCCCACTTCGTCGCGCAGCCATGAATCGAGAGCTTCTTCGCGACTGAACAACTCGCGGAGCCCGTCTACGACGGCTGTACTCCGGCTGGCGTACGCGCCTGATGCCACACGCTGATCCAGCTCAGCGGCCAGGCTGTCCGGCACGGTGATGGTCAGCGTCCTGCTCACCGGGGCTCCTTCCGTCGTCGTTCCGACTCTATGCGTCCGTTGCGAAGCGCAAAAGGATGCTTGTGGGGCGGCCCGGCCGGCAGGTCGTGGGTTCTGGTCGGAGTAGCTGGCTGCGGAGGAGGTCGTTTGCAACGCCTCTTCCCCGTTAACAACGCTACTTAACGTTCTGCTGAAGGCCTCAGAGGTATACAGCAGACGGTTAACTGGCGTTGTTAACCCCGAACCGGCGTAGTAGACGGCCGGTGCCCGCCGCGGCGGGGTCGCCCAGGCAACCCTGCTGCCGCCGCCGCCCGCCGCGCACCCCGCACGCCGCCCCGTCCCATGAGACGCTTTACGGCTGCACCGCGCACCCCGGCTATCGTGGAGCCATGCGCGTGTACAACTTCTCCGCAGGCCCCGCACAACTGCCGCTGCCGGTGCTCGAGCAGGCCGCCGCCGAGCTCACCGACTGGCAGGGTTCCGGCATGAGCGTGCTGGAGGTCTCCCACCGCGGGAAGGACTTCGTCGCCTGCGCCGCCGACGCCGAGTCCGCCTTCCGCCGCGTCGCGAACGTTCCGAGCAACTACCGCATCCTCTTCCTTGCCGGCGGCGCCACCGGCCAGTTCTCCGCCATCCCTATGAACCTGGCCGCCCGCGGCGCCACCGCCGCCTACCTCAACACCGGCCAGTGGTCCAAGAAGGCCATCAAGGAGGCTGGCCGTCAGGGCGTGGACGTGCGCGTCGTCGCCGACGAGTCCGCCTCCGCCTACACCACCACCCCCGAGCCCGGCTCCTTCACCGTCCCCGTCGACGCCGCCTACCTGCACTACACGCCCAACGAGACCATCGGCGGCGTCGAGTTCCCCTACATCCCCGACGCCGGCGACGTCCCGCTCGTGGCCGACTTCTCCTCCACCTACCTCTCCCGCCCGATCGACGTCGAGCGCTTCGGCGTCATCTACGGCGGCGCCCAGAAGAACCTCGGACCCGCCGGCCTGGCGATCGTTGTGGTGCGTGAGGACCTTCTCGGCCGCGCCCGCGAGGACGTGCCCGCCATCTGGGACTGGAAGGTCATGGCGGAGGCCGACTCCATGCTAAACACCCCGCCCACCTTCTCCATCTACCTGCTCGGGCTGATCCTGCACTGGATCGAGTCCACCGGCGGCCTGGAGGCCATGGGCGAGCGTAACTGCGCCAAGGCGGAGCGCCTGTACGCCGCCATCGACGCCTCGGACTTCTACAACAACCCCGTTCAGGCGCGCTCCCGCTCCTGGATGAACATCCCCTTCACCCTGGCCGACCCCGCCCTCGACGCCGACTTCCTCGCCGGCGCCGACGCCGTCGGCCTGACCAACCTCAAGGGTCACCGCAGCGTCGGCGGCATGCGCGCCTCCATCTACAACGCCATGCCCGCCGACGGCGTCACCGCCCTGATCGACTACATGACCGAGTTCGAGCGCACCCGCGCCTGACGGTCTGTCCGGAAGCCCAGTAGCACCGCAGGAGAAGCCACAGCCATGACGAAGCAGTTCCGCATCCAGACCCTCAACGCCATCTCCGGCGCCGGCCTGTCCCGCTTCCCGGACGACCGCTACGACGTCGGCGGCAACGTCACCGACCCCGACGCGCTGCTGGTGCGTTCGGCCAAGCTGCACGACGCCCCGATTCCGGACTCGGTGCTGGCGATCGCCCGCGCCGGCGCCGGTACCAACAACATCCCCGTCGACGCCATGACCCAGCGCGGCATCCCGGTGTTCAACACCCCCGGCGCCAACGCCAACGCCGTCAAGGAGCTGGTGCTGGCGGGCCTGTTCATCGCCTCCCGTAACCTCATCCCCGCCGCCCGCTTCGCCCACGAGCTCACCGGCGACGACGCCGAGATCGCTCGCGCCGTCGAGGCCGGCAAGAAGCAGTTCGTCGGCTTCGAGCTGCCCGGCCGCACCCTGGGCGTGATCGGTCTGGGCGCGATCGGCGTGCAGGTGGCCAACGCCGCGCTCGGGCTGGGCCTGAACGTGGTGGGCTTCGACCCCGGCATCAGCGTGGAGCACGCCTGGCACCTGAGTGCCGAGGTGGAGCGCGCCGAATCCATGGAGGAGGTGTTCCGCCGCGCCGACATCCTCACCGTGCACGTGCCGCTGATCGAGTCCACCCGCGGCCTGGTCTCCACCCAGCGCATCGCGTTGATGAAGGAGACGGCGGTGCTGCTGAACTTCGCCCGCGCCGAGATCGTGGACGAGGCCGCCGTCGTCGCCGCCCTGGACGAGGGCACCCTGGGCGGCTACGTGTGCGACTTCCCCTCCACCGCCGTGCACAAGCACCCCAAGTGCATCTCCCTGCCGCACCTGGGCGCCTCCACCAAGGAGGCCGAGCGCAACTGCGCGGTGATGGCCGTGGACGAGCTGCGCGGCTTCCTCGAGGACGGCCAGGTCCACAACGCGGTCAACTTTCCCGAGGCGGTGCTGCCGCGCGAGCCCGGCACCCGCCGCCTGGTGATCGTCAACCAGAACGTGCCCAACATGGTCGGCCAGGTCTCCACCCTGGTGGCCGAGCGGGGCCAGAACATCGCCAACCTGCTCAACCGCTCCCGCGGCGACCTCGCCGTCACGCTCGTCGACGTCGAGGGCGAGCTCGGCGAGGACGTGCTCGAGCAGCTGCGTGCCATCGACGGCGTCCTGTCCGCCCGCGCCCTTGAGCCCGCCGCCTGAACCTGGGCGCTGACGCACGATCCTGCCCGCGCCAACGCGCAAGCCACGACCTTCGGGCTAATCCACGACCCCGGGGAGGTCGTGGAACGTACCCCAAGGTCGTGTTTTGCGTGCGAGGCGGGTGGCGCGCGGGTCGTCGCTGCCTGCGGCGTGAGCGTCAAGGCCGCCTCGGCGGACCTATTGCCTTCTATTGCCTCTTCCCTTCCGCGCCCAACTGATCTACTATCTAGTAACTACTAGATAAGCGGCGAGGGCGCCGCACAGGAGGGCACAATGACGCAGCACCCGGATCGGCTCATCTTTGGAGCCGCCTACTACGACGAGTACACCCCCGCCGCCGCGGGCCCCGACCGGCTTGAGCGCGACATGCAGATGATGGTGGACGCCGGCTTCACCACCATCCGCATCGCCGAGTTCACCTGGGGCACCTGGAACCCCGCCCCCGGCGTCTTCGACTTCACCCACATCGACCGCGCCCTCGACGCCGCCGCCGCGCACGGCCTGGACGTCATCATCGGCACCCCCACCGCCGCCATCCCCACCTGGCTGGCCTCCCGCCACCCCGAGGTCCTCGGCGTCACCGCCGCCGGCCCCAACAAGTACGGGCCGCGCCAGAACATGAACATCCTCGCCCCCGCCTACCGCCACTACGCCGAGGCCGCCATCCGCGCCCTGGCCGAGCACACGGCGCCGCGCGCGCACGTCGTCGGCTTCCAGCTGGACAACGAGACCAAGTACTACGACGCCGCGAACGCCGACATCCAGCGCGCCTTCGTCGACCACCTCAAGGCCCGTTTCGGCGACGGGCAGGAGGGCCTCAACGCTCTGAACTCGGCGTTCGGCCTGAACTACTGGTCCAACCGGGTGGGCGCCTGGGAGGACTTCCCCGACGTCACCGGCACCATCAACGGTTCCCTGGCCGCCGCCTTCGACGCCTTCCGCCGCCGCCTGGTCACCGACTTCCTCGCCTGGCAGCGCGCCATCGTCGACGAGTACCGGCGCGAGGACCAGTTCGTCACCCAGAACTTCGACTATGAGTGGCGCGGCTACTCCTTCGGCGTCCAGCCCGCCGTCGACCACTTCCAGGCCGCTGACGCCGTCACCCTGGCCGGCGTCGACATCTACCACCCCGGCGAGGACCACCTCACCGGCCGCGAGATCGGCTTCGGCGGCGACATCTCCCGCTCCCTGAAGGACGGCGACCCCTACCTGGTCATCGAGACGCAGGCGCAGGGGCAGATGGGCTGGCTGCCCTACCCCGGCCAGCTGCGCCTGCAGGCCTACTCCCACCTGGCCTCCGGCGCCTGCGGCGTCATGTACTGGCACTGGGGCTCCCTGCACAACTCCTTCGAGACCTACTGGAAGGGCCTACTCAGCCAGGACTACACGCCCAACCCCACCTACCGGGAGGCCGCCACGATCGGCCGCGAACTGGCCACCCACGCCGACTCGCTCGCCGGCCTGCGCAAGCACAACCGTATCGCCATCATGATCTCCAACGAGGCCTACACTGCCCTGGAGTGGTTCAGCCTAGAGGCCGGCTTCCCGCGCCAGTATGCCGGCGGCGGCGCCAACTACAACGACGTCTTCCGCTGGGTCTACGACGCCCTGTTCGACCTCAACCTTGAGGCCGATGTCGTCCCCGCCGACGCCCCCGTCGAGCGCCTGGGCCGCTACGCCGTGCTGATCGCCCCCGCCCTGTACGTCACCCCGCAGGCCACCACCGACGCCCTGCGCGCCTACGTGGCCGGCGGCGGCCACCTGGTCACCACCTTCCGCACCGGCGTCGCCGACGAGAACGTGCAGGTCTTCACCGACCGCCAGCCCCACGGCCTGTCCGCCCTGCTCGGCTTGGGCACCGACCAGTTCACCCGCCCCGACGGCGTCGCCCTGCGCCCCGTGGGCGCGCTCGCCGCGGCCCTGGGCGATGACGGCATTGCAGCCGGCCCGGCAGTGGCGGCAGAACTGGCCGCCTCCACCTTCATGGAGCTGCTCACCCCCGTCGACGCCGCCGCCCGTGAGGGCGACGCCGAGGTGGAGGTGCTGGCCACCTACGACCACCACGCCTGGTCCGGGCCGGCGGTGGCCACTCGCGCCGTCGGCGCCGGCTCGATCACCCACCTGGCCACCATGACCGCCCCGGCGCTGACCCGCGCCGTCCTGCGGCTGGTGGCCGAGCGGGCGGGCGTGACCGACTGGGCCCAGGACCTGGCCGGCACCGTCACCGTGCGCCGCGGCACCAACGGCCGTGGCCGCCAGCTGAGCTACTTCCTGAACTACTCCCACGACGCCGTCGAGATCGCCCTGCCGGTGAGCGGGGACGACGTGCTCGGCACCGCCGCCGCCCCGGGGGCCCGCCTGGAGGCCGGCACCACCGTCACCCTCCCCGCCTGGGGCGTCCTCGCCGTCGAGGCCTGAGCAGACCGCCGACGTCGGCAAACCGCCGCCAACCAACCGCAACGAAGCACAAAACCCGCACCATTAGGAGAACCCATGACCGACACCAGCCCAGCTGGCACCTCCGCCGCCAAAGCCGCCGGCTTCCAGTTCTACGCCACCACCGAGGCCGACCCCTGGTTCACCCCGGAAACCCCCGTCACCATCGAGCCGATGCAGACTTTCCCCGGCGCCTTCCTGCGCCTGGACGCACCCGCCCAGGAGATCGACGGCTTCGGCGTCTGTTTCAACGAGCTCGGCTGGGTGGCGCTGTCCCGCCTGTCCGAGGCCGAGCGCACCGAGGTGCTGCGGCAGATCTTCGCCCCCGGCGTCGGCACCAACCTGTCCACCTGTCGCATGCCGGTGGGCGCCAACGACTTCGCCACCGACTGGTACTCCTACGACGAGGTCGACGGCGACTTCGCCCTGGAGCACTTCAGCGTCGAGCACGACGACGCCACTCTGGTGCCCTACATTCAGGCCGCCAAGGCCCAGCGGCCCGACCTGACCCTGTGGGCCTCCCCCTGGGGGCCGCCGTCGTGGTTCAAGCGCAACCACCACTACGCCTGCGCCGCCCCCAACCCCATGAGCGAGCAGACCAACTTCGACAACGGCCTGTCCCCGGACAACCAGATCGAGGAGGGCACCGACGGGCTGATCCTGAGTGAGGAGGTGCTGGACGCCTACGCGCGCTACTTCGGCAAGTTCATCGACGCCTACGCCGAGCGCGGCATCGACATCTCCATGGTCATGCCGCAGAACGAGTTCAACTCCGCCCAGATCTACCCTGCCTGCACCTGGACGCCGGAGGGCCTGATCGCCTTCCTGAAGCACCTGATCCCGCAGATGGAGCGGCGCGGCGTGAAGGTCTTCTTCGGCACCATGGAGCGCCCGGACGACACGATGGTGGAGAAGGTGCTGGCCGACCCGGAGGTGGGCCCGCACATCGCCGGCGTCGGCTTCCAGTGGGACGGCAAGCGGGCCGTGCCCTTCGTCCACCACAACCATCCGGAGCTGAAGATCTACCAGTCCGAGCAGGAGTGCGGCGACGGCAAGAACGACTGGCGCTACGCCCGCTACGCCTGGACCATGATGCGCCACTACTTCAACAACGGCGCCTCCGTCTACGACTACTGGAACCTGGCCCTGGATGAGGGCGGGGTCTCCCGCTGGGGGTGGAGCCAGAACTCCCTGGTGACCGTGGACCCCGAAACCGGCAGGAGCCGCTTCACCTACGAGTACTACGTGCTGCGGCACCTGTCCGGCTTCGTGCAGCCGGGCGCCCGGTTCGTGCCGGCGCTGTCCTACACGGGGTATGAGAACCTGCTGGCCTTCCACAACCCGGACGGCTCGGTGGTGGTGGCCGCACAGAACGACATGACCACCCCGCAGGAGTTCGTGGTGGGCGTGGGCAGCAAGAATGTGTCCTTCACCGCCCCCGCCGACTCCCTGGTGACCGTGGTGGTGCCCGCCGAGCACGTGGAGGTGGCCCCCAAGCCGCTGGCCTGAGCGGCTAGCGGTAGTCGTCCCAGACCGGGGAGGGGAACAGCACCGCCTCCCAGCGCGCCCACTCCTCGACCAGGGAGATGGGCGGGTGGCGGAAGAAGCGGAGTTGTGCGCCGTCCATCGCCTCGATCGCCATCTCCACCAGCGGCCGCATCGATTCCCAGCCGCCCGCCGCCATGACCTCGGGGGGCAGCCGCCAGGTGAAGGAGGAGTAGTAGTCCCACACCTGGTCGGGGCGGTCGATAAAGCGTTCGTAGGCGGGATGACGCGGGTCGGTTGCCTCCACGCCCAGCGTCATGTACAGCTCCATCAGTTCCGGGCGGGCCTCGTTGAAGGCCACCAGGTAGCGGAAGTAGGCCGGCAGGCTGATGCCCTCGGGGTGGGTGGCGGCCGGGTCGCCGGAGTCGATGAAGTCCTGCGGGGTGCCCTGGCGGTCGTAGCGATCGTTCAGCAGCAGCTCCAGCAGGCCGTCCTTGGTGCCGATGTAGTGCAGCAGCCCGGCCTGGGTGATGCCGACGGCGTCCGCCACCTCCTGCAGCGACAGCCCGTTGAATCCGTGCTTGGCCACCAGCTCGGTGGCGACCTCAACGATCTGCTCGCGCCGCTGGGCGGCGGTCATGCGGTGGCGTTTGGTGGACGACGGCGGCATGCGCCGATCCTATGGCCCGGGCTCGTTAACTGTCCGAATCCGGGACAAACGCGCCCGCAGCGGCGACGGCGCGATTACGGATCGTTGAGATCGCGCGGTTGTACGAGTGGCTGCGAGGCGGTCGGCCGCCGTTTGCCCCGGATAGCGACAATAAGGCGCGCCCGGCCGGGGCATGCTGCCTCGGCCGGGCGCGCGGGCGCACGCGTTCAGCGCACCTTGCGGATCGCCAGGATGGAGATGCAGCCGATGAGGGCGCAGGCGATGGATACCGGGAACACCAGCGTGTAGGCGCCGGTGGCGGTGACGATCGCGGAGGTGATCACCGGCCCGGACATTTGGCCGAGCGTGGTGGACATGTTGAGGATGCCCAGGTCCTTGCCGGCGGTCTCGGGGTTGGGCAGCACGTCTACATTGAGGGCCTGGTCCACCGAGCTGTACACGGAGTAGCCGAAACCGGCGATGAAGGCGAACAGATAGATGCCGGTCGTCGTCGGCATGATCCAGGGCATGAGCACGCCCAGGGCGAAGCACATGGAGGCCATAACCACCGGCACCTTGCGGCGGCGCAGCAGGTCGGACAGCGGGCCGCCGATGAAGCCGCCGATCAGGCCGACCACCAGCGTGATGGTGGACATCAGTGTCACGGTGGCGGCGGACTCCTTGGTGGACAGGCCCAGGTAGTCCTGGATGATGTAGAGCTGATAGGCGTTGATCATCTGGTACGAGATCAGCATGGTGAAGCGGCCGAAGAAGGCCTTCCAGAAGTCGGCCGCGCCGTGGATCGGCGGGATGAAGGAGCGCAGGAGGTCGAGCAGGCCGCCCGCGTCGGTGACCTCGTTCGCGGAGGAGCGCTCCCGCGGCCACACCGCTACGGCGAAAATGCCGGCGATGCCCATGAGGATGCCGCCCAGGGTGAAGCCGGAGACAGCGGCGCCGGAGTCGGAGATGAAGCGTGCCCCGACGATCGCGCCGATTGGGTAACCGATGGAGACGCCGACGCCCCAGAAGGTGGACATGGTGCCGCGAATGGACTCGGGTACGCGGTCGGACAGCACCGCGACGGCCGGGGCCAGCATCATGTTCAGGCCGACCATGCACACGCAGTAGATGAAGGTGATGGCTCCGGCGTTGGTCAGGATGCCGATCGCGAACAGGCACAGGCCGCCGAGGACGCCGCCGCTGACCACCCAGGGGCTGCGTTTGCCGAAGCGGGAGCGGGTGCGGTCGGAGAGGTTGCCGAAGATGAGGTTGGAGAAGAGTGAGACCAGGGCGGTGACCGCGGAGATGGAGCCGAGGAGTGCGGTGGGGTTATCGACGCCGATGTCCTTCAGCCGCTGGGGCAGGAGCACGGCGGCGATCGTGTTCAGGCCGATCGCCCACAGGAGAGAGATGCAGAAGAAGCCGATGCCGAAGCGCACCATGATGGTGCGCTGGAGCGGCAGGCCGGTGTCGGGGGCGAGGTTGGAGGGAGCCGAGGTGTCTTCCTCGGCGGGGGACGCGGGCTGCTGTGCCATGTGCGTGGACCCTTTCGTCGAACGGCTGTGTTCGCCAGCTGAGTTACTTACTATTTAGTAAGTACGTCGGGAAGACTAATCGCCGTTCGCGGTTGTTGTCAAGGGTTGCCAAAGCGTTTGCTAGCTCGATTCAGGCCTTCGTGCGTCGCACCCACACTTGCCGAGGCGATTGCGGTATCAGCGCTTCGCACCGACGTCGGCCCGGGTGGCCCGCGCGGCCGAAGCCCACCGCGGCCGAGGCTCCCGGAGTCGACTCACGCCGTCGTACCGCGCCCTCCCGGCCGGATCTCACAGCGGACGCTGACCGCCGTCGGTGCGCCCATGCGGAAAGCTATGCCCATGCGCCTGACCGACGACCTCAAGGACCTCGCCTCCGTCCCGGCCTTCCGGAGCCTGCTGGGCGTCCGCCTGGTGTCCCAGACCGGCGACGGCATGGTGCAGGCGGGCCTGGCCACCCTGTTCTTCTTCCAGCCGCAAAACATGACCACCGCCTCCGGCGTGGCCGCGGCCCTGGTGGTCATGCTGCTGCCATTCAGCATCGTCGGCCCCTTCACCGGGCCGTTCATCGACCGCTGGCGCCGTCGGCAGACCCTCCTGTACGGCAACCTGGCGCGCGCCGGCGTCATCGCGCTGACCACGCTGGCGCTGCGCGCCACCGGCATCGGTCCGGCCGTGTACGTGCTCGTGCTGGTGGCGCTGGGCATCAACCGCTTCCTGCTGTCCGTGCTGTCCGCCGGACTGCCGCAGATCATCGACCACCGACGCCTGCTGACCGCCAACTCGATCGTGCCCACCCTGGGCGGTGCCGCCACCGCGATCGGCGCCGTCATCGGCTTCGTGCTGCGCCTGGCGCTGCCGGCCGGGACCGCCCAGGACACCGCCAGCCTGCTGACCGCCATGGTGCTGTACGTGCTGGCCGCCGGGGTGGTCACCCGGCTCGGCGCCAACCAGCTCGGCCCGGACAAACCCGCCGACGACGGCCTGGGCGCCGCGCTCGCGGCCACCGCCGGTGACCTGGCAAACGCGGTGCGCTACCTGGTGCGCCGGGGCACGCCCGGCCTGGCGCTGACCACCATGGCGCTGCACCGCTTCGTGTACGGCATGCAGGTGATCACCATGATCCTGACCGCCCGCAACCTGCTCGCCGCCCCCGAGGACGCCGACACGGGGCTCGCCATCTTCGCCACCCTGATGGGTGCCATGGTCGCCGGCCACGGCCTGGCGGTGGTGCTCACCCCGCTGGCCCACGAGCGCGTGGCGCCGTCGACCTGGATCGTCATGTGCCTGCTCGGCGGCTCGGTTGGCCAGCTGATCCTCGTGGGCACGTACCAGCAGGCGCTCATGACCGCGGGGATCTTCATCTTCGGCGTGGGCGTGCAGGGCGCCAAGATCGCCGTCGACACCATCGTCCAGGCCGACACCGCCGACGCCTACCGCGGCCGCGCCTTCTCCATCTATGACGTGCTGTTCAACACCGCCGAGTGCGTGGCGGCCGGAGTGGCCGTGCTGGTCATGCCCGACGTCGGCTGGTCGCGCCCGGTGCAGGTGGCGCTGGTGGGCTTCGTGTGGTGCGTAGCCCTCACCTACCGGGCGTGTGTGTGCGCTCTGCACGACCGACCGCGGGAGGTCAGCGGGCTGCCCGGGCTGGGCTGACGGGCCCTCGCGCCGCAATGAGATTGCGCGCGACGGGGGTGCAGATGTTGCTTCTGCGTAATAATTGGGGGATGAAGCGCGTCCTCGTGACTGGTGGCGGCGGGTACCTCGGGTCGAATCTGCTGCCGCGGCTCGCGGCGGCGGACTGGAAGGTGCGGGCCATGGGCCCGTACCCGCCGGGTCCTGACGCCGCCCCGCCCGTGGACGTTGAATGGGTGACTGGTTCCGTCCTGGATGAGACGTCCCTGGCCGAAGCGATGGCGGACTGCGACGCCGTGGTCCACCTGGCCGCGCGAATCACCCTGTGGCGACGCGACCCCGCGGCCTGGCGACTGAATACCCGTGGTCCGGCGCTGGTGGCGGCCGAGGCCCGGCGCCGTGGCATCCGCATGGTGCACTGCTCCTCAATCCATGCCCTGGATTGCTCCGCTGACGGAACTATCACCGAGGCGACGCCATTGGCGGGTGTGGAGCGCCCGCTTTACGATCGCTCCAAGGCCGTCGGGCAGCGGGCGGTGTTGGCGGAGGTGGCCAAGGGCCTGGATGCGGTGATCTGTCTGCCCACCGGAATCATCGGCCCGATCGACCGCGGTTCGCGTGTGAACGGGCTCATTCTCGCCGCCGCGCGGGGTCGTAAGGTGACGGTAGCGGGCGGCTTCGACTGGGTGGATGTGCGAGACGTTGCCGCGGGCATCACGGTGGCACTCGACTGGGGCAGGGCGGGGCGCTCCTACCTATTGAGCGGCGCACGTGCGCAGATCTCCACCCTGATGTCACTCGGCGCGATCCTGGCCGGACGGCCGCCACTGCGCCTGGCATTCCCTTTGGAATGGGTGCGGCCGTTGGCGCCCTTAGGGGAAGTGGTGGGTAGTCGGCTCGGCACAGACGTCTTCACGCCGGCCGCGCTCGGTGCCCTGGCCGACAGTCCGACGGTCTCCAATCGGCGGGCCCGCGAGGAACTCGGCTTCCTGCCCCGGCCCCTGGCGATGACCGTGCGGGACCTACTGGTCTCCGCGGAGATCGACGTGTCCGCTGGGGTGGGCGTCGGCGGGCGCTGAGAGCCCGGCAGTCGGCCCGTTGCACGCAAAGAATCCGAGCGCGGAACGCGAAACCGCATGATGGCGCGGAAAACGGAAATGAGCTGGGTGCGCTTAAGGTGCTCCGGTGTGCAACGAGGGGCTCATTGCACACCGGAGCGGGAACACGTTTTTCGGCCCAGGAAGCAGATCGTTGTAATTCCGCGGATAAGTCAGGGTGGGCGGTGCCGGGGTCTGCGCTATTGCGTGCAACTCACTGCGAGGTGCCGATGTTGAAGATCCAGCGGATGCCGAAGGGGTCCACGAGCACGCCGTTGAGGTCACCCCAGGGCGTCTCCAACAGCGGCTCGATGATCTGCGCGCCCCGGGCCAGGCCCTTCCAACAGTCGGTCAGACGCTCGCGCTCCTCTCCGTTCAGACATAGGGCGACGGCGGAGCCGACTGCCACCGGTTCCTCGGACAGCGGCCGGTCGGTTGCGCGCAGCACGAAGCCGTCCGGTGTGCGCAGCACGCCGTAGAGCACGTCCTGCTCGTGGCCCGGATCGGCGGGAACCTCCCAGGCGGCGAAGGTCTCAATGTCAAGCTCTCCGCCCAGGGCATCACGGTAGTAGGTGAGTGCCTGGCGAGCCTGCCCGGCGAAGCTGATGTAGGCGCTGAGGTCGGCTTTCATGCGTATCTCCTTGTGTGGCTTGTCGACGATTCCGGTGGCGGCACGAACCACGGCGGCCCTCGCCACCGGTTAGGCTCAAGCTTGGGGAAGAAAACCGGACGTCTTCTGTCATGGATGGGGAGAACAGATGCGGGCGGATCGGCTGCTGCGCATGATCTGGATGCTGAGCGGACGCTCCGCACCGACGCCGGCGACGGAGCTCGCTGATCGGCTCGATGTCAGCGTTCGCACCGTGCTGCGCGACGTCGAGGCCCTTTCCACCGCGGGTGTCCCGGTCTACACGCAGCAGGGGCGCGGTGGCGGCGTGAGCCTGCTGCCACACTGGCGCCCGGACCTGCTGGGACTAGAAGAGGAGGAAGCCCGGGCCCTGACCGCCGCTGCTTCGCTTGCCGGAGCCGCGGCCCTCGGCGTAGAGGACTCTCTGCGCCGGGCACTCGACAAGGCGGCAGCGTCCGCAGCCACACGAGGAGCACCCGAGAAGTCGGGGGTCGCGGTTCGCCTGGGGACCCGAGTGGTCATAGATCCTGAGGGGTGGCTGCCCGGCATCGGCGGGCGGTCGTGGCTGAAGGAGGCTCTGGCGGCTGTCGAGGGCGGATGTAGCGTTCGCTTCCGCTACACGCCGGGTCAGTCGGGCGCGACTCGGGAGGTGGCCAGCCCGGCCCTGGGCCTGTTGTGCGCGGGCTCCGACTGGTACCTGGTGGGACGCGCGGAGCACGGGACTCGTTTCTTCCGACTGGACCGCATTGACGAGTTGGAGACGTGCGAGGCCGACGGCGCGGGGTCGGCCTCGACGTCGGCGACCATGGAAGGTGGGTCCGGCAACCCGACCGGCCCCGGGAAGGTCGCGGCCGATGGACCCGTAGACACGCGGTTTGATCTGCTGGCCGAGTGGCATACCGCCCGCGAACGCTTCCGCTCTCGGTTCCACTCGCTGCCCGCGGTGTTGGAGGTGCGGCCAGATGCTCTCGGCCGGCTGCGCAGCCTGGTGCGAGTGGAGGCGATCGATGCCTGCGGGGAGCAGCCCGACATTGCCCTCGTCGATGGTGAGACTCCCGTGTCCTCGGCAGACAACTGCCCACCCTTGCGGGTGCGAGTGGTCTTTGCCGACGTCTCCCACGCCCTGGAGGTACTGCCGCGGCTGGCCGGGCAGGCGCGCGTACTTGAGCCACTCGAGCTGCGTGCACGCATGCGCGAGCTGGCCGAGCAGCTTATGGCTGACTACACCGACGAAGACGAGTCTAAGAAACATGACAGTTGATGTCGTGAATCGGGTGAGAGCCTGTGACGGCGAGGTGGGCAGTCCTGCGCCTCCTCATGGAACTACGTGCCGGTCAACGGCGAATGAAGGAGCAAACGATGACATCGACCACCAACAGCAAGCCGGCCGACGCCGACCCGGAGGTAGTGGTAAACGCGTATTTCACTGCCTGGACCAAGGGGGACGTTGCGGGGGCATTGGCGTGCATGACGGACGACATGACTCTCACCGCTCCCAATGGTGAATACCGTGGGGAGGCCGGTTACCGGGACTTCCTGGAGGGGTTCCTGCGCCTGCTCGATGCTGTGGAGGACAAGACCATTCTGGTCTCCGGGGACACAGCCGTCATCTGGTACCGCTACACGACTCACCTGCCCGGCCTGGAGCCGCAGATTGCCGCCGAGCACATCAAGCTGCGGGATGGGAGAATCGCCCGCATCGAGTACCTCTTCGATCAAGTCCCCTTCGCCAGGGCGCTTGGCTCGAACAGCGGTGCTGACCTTCACCAGGCGGTCAACGCCCGCTGAAGGCTCAGTGTCGAAGGCCCCGTGGGCCTCAGCTACACCCTGCCACCCAGCCGCGCCCGGCGCACCAGTTTGCGCAGTTCATCCACCCAGAGCACCAGTGAGGCCATGGCCACGGCGACCGCCCAGTGCGCCAGGTCCAGGCTCGCCGTGGAGAAGGCCGCCTGCAGGAAGGGCACTTCCACCACCGCCACCTGCAGCACGACGCCCAGCGCGATCGCGCCCCACAGCCACTTGTTGACCAGCAGATGCCGGAAGGCGGAGACAGTCTCCGAGCGCGAGTTCACGGTGTTGAACAGCTGCGCCAGCACCAGGGTGGTGAAGGCCGCCGTGCGCGCCGTCGCCAGATCGTCCACGCTCAAGGAGGTCTCAATCAGCCCGCCGGGCAGGAAGATGTCGAGGGTGCCCAGGGTCGCCGCCGCCATCACGGCGCCGATCAGCAGCACGCCGCGCCACATGGCGGCGTCGATGACCCGCTCGTCGGGGCGGCGCGGCGGGCGTGCCATGACGTCCTCCACGCTCGGGTCCACGCCCATCGCCAGGGCGGGGCCGGAGTCCGTGATCAGGTTGATCCACAGGATCTGCGTGGCCACCAGCGGCAGCACCACCCCGGAGTCACTGTGCCCGGCGAGCCCGATCACCCCGGCCAGCACCACGCCGCCGAAGACGGTGAGCACCTCGCCCATGTTGGAGGAGAGCAGGTAGCGCAGGAATTTCTTGATGTTGTCGAAGATCCGCCTCCCCTCGCGCACGGCGGCCACGATGGTGGCGAAGTTGTCGTCGGCCAGCACCATGGTGGCGGCCTCCTTGGTGACCTGTGTGCCGGTCACGCCCATGGCCACGCCGATGTCGGCGGCGCGCAGGGCGGGGGCGTCGTTCACGCCGTCGCCGGTCATCGCCACCGTCTGCCCCTGCGCCTTCAGGGCCCCCACGATCCGCAGCTTGTGCTCCGGAGCCACCCGCGCATACACGTTCACCCTGCCGACGGCGTCGGTCAGGGCGGCGTCGTCCATGTCGGACAGCTCCCGGCCGGTAAGCACGCGGGCGCCGGGCGCGGCGATACCCAGGTCGGCGGCGATGCGTCCGGCGGTGGCGGGGTGGTCTCCGGTGATCATGAGCACGCGCACGCCGGCCCGGTGCGCCTCGGCGACGGCGGCGGCGGCCTCCGGGCGGGCGGGGTCAATGATTCCGACGACGCCGGCTAGCGTCAGCCCCTGCTCCAGGTGGTCGAAGACGCCGTCCGTGCCGGCCGCGGCGACGGCGGCAGCCTCGTCGGCGTCCAGGTCCCGGTAGGCCACCGCCAGGGTGCGCAGGGCTCGGCCGGACATGTCCGCGATATGCGCGCTGAACTCCGCGCGCGCCGCCGCGTCCAGCGGCTGGTCGACCTCGCCCACGCGCACACGGGTGCAGCGCTCCATGAGCACGTCGGGGGCGCCCTTGGACATCAGGATGGTGGTGCCGTGCTTGGCGTCCGTGTACAGCACACTCATGAGCTTGCGCTCGGAGGTGAAGGGCACCATGCCCACGCGAGTGAAGCGACCCTCGCGGCTGCCCTGCGTGCCGAGCTTCAACTCCGCCACCAGGAAGGAGCCCTCGGTGGGGTCGCCGACGACGCTCCAGACGCCGTCGTCCTCGGCCAGCTCGGTGTCGGAGGCCATGGCCCCGCCGGACAGCACCACGGTGACCTCCTCGCGCAGCGCGCCCGTCAGCGGCTCGCCGTCGGGGTGGCCGTCGCCGTCGGCGTCGGGGGCGACGTGCCCATTGGGCTCGTAGCCGATGCCGGTGACCACGGTGGACCCGGAGGCGGTGACCACCTCCTGGATGGTCATCTCCGAGCGGGTCAGGGTGCCGGTCTTGTCCGAGCAGATGACCGAGGCCGAGCCCAGGGTCTCCACGCTGCTGAGCTTCTTGACCACCGCCCGGTGCAGCGCCATCCGCTGCACGCCCAGCGCCAGCACCACCGACAGGATCGCCGGCAGCCCCTCCGGCACGGCCGCCACCGCCAGTGAGACGCCCAGCAGCAGGGCGTCGATGAAGGAGTCCGCGGTCCGCTCCGGCGTGAGCGCCAGCAGGGTGGCCACCACGACGACGGCGATGGCCACCACGATCCCGCCGAGCATCTTGGACACTCGGGTGATCTCGCGCTCCAGGGGCGTGTCCTCGTCCTCGACGGCGTCGAGCATGCGGGCGATCGCGCCCATCTCGGTGGCCCCGCCCGTGGCGGTGACCACGGCCTGGCCGGAGCCCTGGGCCACGGAGGTGCCCCGGTAGACCATGGCGGTGCGGTCTGCCAGGTCGGCGTCCGCGGCGACGGCGTCGGCGCGCTTGGAAACGGCGTCGGCCTCCCCGGTCAGGGAGGATTCGATCACGCGCAGGGAGGCGGCGGACAGCAGGCGGGCGTCGGCGCCCACCTGGTCGCCCTCGCCCAGGATCAGCACGTCGCCGACCACCAATTGGGCCGAGGGGATGGACACGCGCGCCCCGTCCCGCAGCACCGTGCTGGAGGCCTGGGTCATGGCGGACAGGGCGGCGACGGCGTCGGCGGCCTTGTTCTCTTGCACGAAGCCGAGCACGGCGTTGAGGGTGATGACCGCGAGGATCACCAGGGCGTCCACGGGCACGCCGTGCGCGCCCTCCAACACCCAGGCGATCACGGAGATGACGATGGCGAGGATGAGCAGGTAGACCAGGGGGTCGGCGAACTGGGCGAGGAAGCGGCGCCAGGCCGGCACCGGCGGCTTGCGCGGCAGTTCATTCGGGCCGTCCGCCGCCAGGCGCGCCGCGGCGTCGGCCGAACTCAAGCCGGTGCGTGCATCAGTTCCCAGCGCTGCGGCGACCTCCTCGCCCGGGAGCGACCAGGGCGCGGCAGGAGGCGCGGCGGGGGCAGTCATCCGTGCAGTCACACACGTATCTCACCAGTGTCGACCCCCGGCGTCGAGTCCCGTTCGCCACTAGCGCCGCGTCCTCGACTTTCGGGTGGAGTCCACCGCCGTCCCAGCGTTCTTCGAGGCCGGAGCGGGAATGTGAGCCCCGTATGTGACCCATCCGGCTCCGACGCAGAGAGAATTGTGGGGAGAATAGACGCATCTGACAGCCCAGGCGGTAGCCCAAGGCCGCCCCGGCGTGATGTGATGAACCTGGACCAAGCTGCGGACAGGAATGAGGAGCGCATGGCAGACTCCGCGAATCAGGGCGGCGCCCGCCCCACGGGGCGCAAGCTTGCCCAGGCGGCCAGCGCCGGGCATGTGACCAAGGCGCGCAAGGGTAGGAACTCGAGGACCGTCAAAGACGGTAAGCGACCCGCGGGCCGCGAGAGCAAGCAGGCAGACGCCGCGGCGTCGGGACGGCGTCGGCGGATCAACTACCCGCGCGCCGGCAAGGGGCCGATCCACCGCTGGCTGCCCAGCTGGCGGTTCGTGCTGGGTACCTTTCTGTTCCTGATCGTGCTGGCCGTGGCGGGCTTCACCGCCGCCTACGCCTTGATCAAGGTGCCCGAGCCCAGCGAGTTCGCGCAGGCGCAGACCACCACGGTCTACTACGCCGACGGCACCACCGTGATGGGTGAGTTCGCGGAGATGGACCGCACCATCATCGACACCAGTGAGCTTCCCGACTATGTGGGCAACGCCGTGGTGGCTTCCGAGGACCGCAGCTTCTACTCGAACAACGGCATCGACCCCAAGGGCATTGTCCGCGCCTTCGTCAACAACATGCGCGGCGGCGCCCGCCAGGGGGCCTCCACCCTGACCCAGCAGTACATCAAGAACTACTACGTAGACACCACCAGTTCCTACTCCGGCAAGTTCAAACAGGCGATCATGGCCATCAAGATCGACCGGGAGATGAGCAAGCAGGAGATCCTGGACTCCTACCTCAACACCGTCTACTTCGGCCGCGGCGCCTACGGCATCGAGGCGGCATCCGAGGCGTTCTTCGATCACCCCGCCTCCGAGCTGACGGTATCGGAGGCCGCGCTGCTGGCGGGCGTCCTGCCCTCGCCGAGCAGCCTGGACCCGGCCCTGAACCCGGATCAGGCCGCCGTGCGCTGGCAGCGCGCACTGGACTTCATGCTTGAGGACGGCTACATCACCCAGGAGGAGTACGACGCCGCCGAGTTCCCCGAAACCGTCGCCACGCAGACGAAGGAGACCTACGGCGGCTCCACCGGCTACCTGCTGCAGATGGTGCGCGCCGAGCTGGAGTCCGACGCCGGCATGGAGGCCGAGGACATCGACACCGGCGGCTACAAGATCGTCACCACGATCGACAAGGAGGATCAGGACGCCGCCGTCGCCGCGGTCGAGAACCTGCCCGAGGGGGCCTCGCCGAATCTGCATGTGGGGCTGGTATCCATCGACTCCTCCACCGGGGGGATCCTCGCCCTGTACGGCGGCGAGGACTACCTGACCAACCAGGTGAACTCCTCCACCGACGCCGTCGCCCAGGCCGGCTCCACCTTCAAGCCCTTCGCGATGGTGGCCGCCCTGGAGAACGGGGACACGCTCGCCAACGGTTACAACGGCGACTCGCCCATGGTCATCGATGGCGCGACCTTCCAGAACTACCAGAACGTCTCCTACGGCTGGTCGGATTTGGTGAAGGCGACCGCCAACTCGATCAACACCGTCTACCTGCAGCTCAACCGGGATGTCCGCCCGGACGTGACCAACGAGGTGGCGGTGCGCGCCGGCTACCCGGAGGACACCCTGGGCCTGGACGCCTACGTCCAGAACGTCCTCGGTTCGGCATCGCCGCACACGGTTGACATCGCCACGGCCTACGCGACCTTTTCCGCGCAGGGCACCAGGCACGACACCCACATCGTCGACACGGTCACCAACTCCGCCGGGTCGGTCGCCTACACCGGTCCCACGGACGGGGAGAAGGTCTTCTCCGACGACGTGATGGCCGACGCCACCTACGCGATGCAGCAGGTGGTCAACTCCGGTTCCGGGACGACGGCGCTCGCGCTCGGACGCCCGGTGGCCGCGAAGACGGGTTCCTCCTCGGACAACAAGTCCGCCCAGTTCGCCGGGTACACCCCGCAGATCGCCACTGCCGTCACCCTCTATCAGACCGGGGAGGACGGCTCGGAGGAGTCGATCACGCCGTGGGGGTACTACGGCGAGATCACGGGTTCCACCTACCCGGCGGACATCTTCACCGAGTACATGACCACGGCGCTCGCGGACCTGCCGGTCGAGTACTTCCCCGAGCGGACCGCCGCCTCCTACTACGCCGGCGGCCTGTACGGCACCCCGGCCCCGGTCGCGCCGGCCGACACCTCCACCGGTGGCGACATCACGACCGAGGAAGACGCCGAGGAGCCGCTCGAGGAGGAGACCGACGCCGAGGAAGAGTCGGACACCGAGGAGGACGAGCAGCAGCAGAACCCCGATGACCAAAGCACCGGTGGCGTTGGCCAGAATGACGACTCCGGTGGCACCGGCGGTAGCTTCGACCCGGGCACCGGCGGCGCCGGGAACACTGGCGGCGGCACCGTTCCAGAAGATGGCTCGGACCAGAATGACGACTCCGGCAACGGGTACGGATACGGCCCGGGCGGTCAGGGTCAAGGCAGGCAGCAAGGCCAAGGGCAGGGTTGGAACCAGCAAGGCGGAAACAGCGGTGGCTAGTAGCCGGGCAGGCCTCCGCCACCCGGCGCGTGGCGCACCGCACGGCGGGTAGCGCCGTCGTCGCCTTTCGGCCTACCGGCGCCCTCGGGTATGGTGACCGACGGACTGCCTGCCCGTGCACGCACCCGCGTACACGGCGGTGCGGTCGAACGCATCACCCTCCTGTCACGGAGAGACCGTGACCGCTTCAGACCAGAGGAGGTGGGTACAAAGTATGCGTCATTACGAGATCATGATCATCCTCGCACCCGAGACGGACGAGCGCACCATCGCTCCCACGCTCGAGAAGATGCTGCAGGTCGTCCCCAACAACGGGGGCACCGTGGACAAGACAGACATCTGGGGCAAGCGTCGCCTCGCGTATGACATCAAGAAGAAGTCCGAGGGCATCTACGTGGTCGTCGACATGACCACCACGCCGGAGATCGCCCAGGAGCTCGACCGTCAGCTCGGCCTGAACGAGTCGGTGCTGCGCACCAAGCTGCTGCGCCCCGAGGCCTGAGCGCGAACCGGAACGGAGACAAGCAATGGCCGGCGATACCGTCATCACGATTATCGGGAATCTGACTGCGGACCCCGAGATGCGTTTCACGCCCTCGGGGGCGGCGGTCGCCTCCTTCACCATCGCCTCCACTCCGCGCAGCTTCAACCGGCAGACGAGCCAGTGGGAGGACGGGGAGACCCTGTTCATGCGCTGCTCGATCTGGCGCGACGCCGCGGAGAACGTGGCCGAGTCGCTGACCAAGGGCACGCGCGTGATCGCGCAGGGTCGCCTGCAGCAGCGCTCCTACACCACCCGTGAGGGCGAGAACCGCACGGTGGTGGAGATGCAGGTCGATGAGATCGGCCCGTCGCTGCGCTACGCCAAGGCGCAGGTCACCCGCCAACCCCGCGGGGGTGGTCAGGGCGGCTTCAACCAGGGCGGTCAGGGCGGCGGCTACAACGCCGGCCAGCAGCAGGGCGGTTACCAGGGCTCCCAGGGTGGCGGCCAGCAGGGCGGCTACAACCAGGGCCAGGGATCCCAGGGCGGTTACAGCCAAGGCGGCCAGCAGGGCAGCTACAACGCCCCGCAGGGCGGCGCCGCGGACGACCCCTGGGCCACCGGCGGCACCACCAGCTTCGGCGATGAGCCTCCGTTCTAAGCCAACCTCGCTAAACGCGGTACGCGCCGCGTCGTCATACGCCCGGCTCGACCGGGTGCACAGGCGCCTCCGGGCGCCCACCACAATCTCGCAATAGACCCACGGGCCCTACCCGGCGCCCGAACCAAGGAGTACCACCATGGCGAAGCCTCAGCTTCGTAAGCCCAAGAAGAAGATCGCCCCGGTGAAGGCCATCAAGGTCGGCACCATCGACTACAAGGACACCGCCACGCTGCGGAAGTTCATCTCCGACCGTGGCAAGATCCGCGCCCGCCGCGTCACCGGCGTCTCCGTGCAGGACCAGCGCAAGATCGCCAAGGCCATTAAGAACGCCCGCGAGATGGCCCTGCTGCCCTACACGAGCTCTGCCCGCTGATAGGAGGCGCAACAACATGACCACCAAGCTCATTCTCACGCACGACGTGACCAACCTCGGTGCCGCCGGGGAGGTCGTTGAGGTCAAGGACGGCTACGCCCGCAACTACCTCGTGCCCCGTAAGCTCGCCACCCCGTGGACCAAGGGCGCCCAGCGTCAGATCGACCAGATGGCCGAGGCCCGCCGCAAGCGCGCCATCAACTCCCTGGAGCAGGCCCAGGAGGCCCGCGCCTGGCTATCGAGCAACGTCATCACCGTGACCGCCTCCGCCGGCGACAACGGCCGCCTGTTCGGTGCCGTCACCACGGCGCAGCTGGCCGACGGCGTCAAGGAGGCCGGTGGCCCCGCCATCGACCGCCGCAAGATCCAGGTCGTCCCCCCGATCAAGTCCACCGGGCGCCACAGCGCCACGGTGCGCCTGCACCCCGACGTCGTCGCCCCCCTCGAGGTCAACGTCGTCGCCGCCCGCTGAGCCGGGCAGCAGCCGATACGAACAAGCACGTCGTAGCCGACGCGCCGCCCGGCGCGTCGGCTACGACTTTTGTGTGGGCGGCGCGTCGGATGGAGCATCGGCCACGCGCCCATGTACGGCGCTTCCGATTTGAGTGCGTGGGGCTGTCGAGGTCGGTTCTCGGGTGAGGGCGTTATGGTGTGCGCGGCCTCGGGGCTGACGCTTCGGCACTTGGCTACGACGGTTCGTACTTTCTGGTGACGGTTCGTACCTCGGGGTGCCGAATCGTCAGGCCACGGTACGAAGCGTCGTCCTGAAGGTACGAACCGTCAGGTCCCGCCAGCCTCCTGCCCCGACCGGGGTGGGCAATGTGTGCTGTCGGTGGCCGTGTGCTCGCTGCGGAAGTCGTTGCGCCCTACTACGGCGGCTGTATGCGAGTGGTTGTGGCAAAACCGATGGCTCCGTGCCGAGCCGCTCAGTGCCGCCAGGCGTCGCCACGGGCACGCAGGCCGGTCACCAGGGCGCGCGCCCCCATGAACACCCAGGCGAAGGCCACCCACAGCCACACCAGCCCGGTGGTTCCGGCCGCGGGCCAGCCATGGGCGACGACGACGGCGAGCGGCAGGTAAGGAAGTAGCGTCGCCATCTGAGCGCCGGCCAGGTAGCGGCCGTCGCCCGCCCCCATCAGCACCCCGTCGAACAGGAAGACCGCACCCGCAAGCGGCATCGCCGTGGCGGCCACCAGCAGGGCCGGCCGCGCGGCTGCGACCACCGCGGCTTCGGAGGTGAACAGGTACGGCAGCCAGGGGCTGGCACCCGCCAACACGACGCCGATCACCGCCCCCGCGGCCACCCCCCACGCCAGACACCGGCGCAGCACGGCGTCGACCGTCGGGCCGTCATGCGGTGTCGGCACGGTGGATGCCGGCGGCGACGCCGAGGAGGGCGCCTGGCGCGCGGCCGGACCCGCAGCGGCACGGGAGGGGCCCGGGTTCGCCGACGCCGGGGCTTGCTCCGCAGATACCTGTGCCGCCCGCTCGGCCTCGGCGCGGCCCAGTGCCGTCCCCACCAGCGCCTGCGCGGCGATGGCGAGCGCATCCAGGGCGAAGGCGGTGAAGTTCCACAACGAGTTGACCACCTGGTGCGCGGCGAGCGCCGTCGTCCCCAGGGCGGTGGCCGCCCACACGGTGGCCAGGATCGCCGCCCGCAGCGACACCGTGCGCACCAGCAGTGGCGCCCCGGAGCCCAGGGAGGCGCGCATTCCCGCCGCCCGCGGAGACAGCGGTACGCCGGCCGCGCGGGCCGCCCTCACAACGGGCCACAGCAGCGCCACTGCCATGGCGGTCTGCGCGATCGCCGTGCCCAGGCCGGAGCCGGCGATCCCCATGTGCACCCCGTACAGCAGGGTCGCATTCACGGCCACATTGCCGACCGCCCCCGCGCTGGCCACCACGAAGGGGGTGCGCGTGTCCAGCAGGCCCCGCAGCGTGCCGGTGGCGGCGTAAACCACCAGCATGCCCGGCAGGCCGGGCGCAGAGGCGCGCAGGTAGGTGATGGCCGCCGCGGCGACGGTGCCGTCGGCCCCCATGACGTCCACCGCCCACGGTGCGCCGACGCCGAGCAGGACCGCCGCCACCAGCCCCAGCAGTGCCGCCAGCCAGGCGCCGTCGACGCCCGCCTGCAGGCCGCCGACCCGGTCGCCGGCGCCGAAACGGCGGGCGGTGGTTGCGGTGGTCGCGTAGGCCAGGAAGACGAACAGACCGACGATCGTGGTCAGCAGGCTCGACGCGAGCGAGAGGCCCGCCAGGCTGTCGGGGCCCAGGTGGCCGACCATCGCCGAGTCGATCAGCACGAACAGCGGCTCGGCCACCAGCGCCCCCAGGGCGGGGACCGCCAGGGACAGGATCTGCCGGTTCAAGGACGGGGCGGGCGGGTCAACGCTTGCGGGTGCGGCATCGGGAGTTGAAGTCGGGGTTGAAGAATTGGGCACGAGACACTCCGGGGGTTGGGCGGGTCAGTGTCTCACGCCCGGGTGGAAGCGGGCCAGGTGCAGCCGGAATGCGTGCAGCGGGGACGCTGTGGGGTGGCAGTGAGGCCGTCCCTCAGGTCGAGGTTGAGGTTCATCCACAGGAATACCCACTTATCCACAGATTTTGATTTCGGTTTGGTGCACGCGTGTTGTGGCTTGTTATCTTCCCCGCTTAGAGGCAAGATTCCGGCGAGTTTCGGGGGTTTCGACGAGGTTGGCAGCGCGGCGGTCCGGCGGCGCTCCACATCCGCGGCGGCGCGTCGCCCACAGGATGGGAGGGGTTATCCACACCCCGCAGGGGGTTGCCCACAGCCTGCAAGGGCCTGGCGTTTGCGACCGCCCCTTTTGGCCGCTAGTGTCGCCGCGCGACCCGTCTGGGCGGGGCGTTGCAGGGGGAGGGTAGTGACCGACAGATGACCGACGTCGACACCATCGGCGCTCGCACCCGCGGTGAGGAGCGACCGGTTGACGCCCGCTACGACGGCGCCTTCGACCGGGTACCGCCCCAGGACCTGGAGGCGGAGATGTCCACGCTCGGCGGCATGCTGCTGAGCAAGGAGGCCATCACCGACGTCATCGAGGTGCTGCGCGGCCCCGAGTTCTACAAGCCCGCCCACGAGTCGATCTTCGACGCGATCGTCGAGGTCTACAACCGCTCCGAGCCGGCCGACCCGCTGATCGTGGCCGACGAGCTGTCCAAGCGCGGGGAGCTTGAGCGTGTGGGCGGGGCTCCGTACCTGGCCTCTCTGATGGCCACCGTGCCGACGGCCGCCAACGCCGCCTACTACGCGCGCATCGTCAAGGAGAAGTCGCTTCTGCGCGGCCTGGTGCAGGCCGGCACCCGTATCGCTCAGCTCGGCTACTCCACCAACGCCGGTGACATCGATGAGCTGGTTACCCTGGCCGAGTCCGAGGTGTACGCCGTCGCCCACAAGGAGGGTGAGCGGGAGGACTACGTACCGGTCGGGGAGCTGCTCAATGAGGCCAACCTCGAGATCGAGGCCGGGCAGGCCCGTGAGGACGGGCAGATGCGGGGCGTGCCCACGGGGTTCGTGGAGCTAGATGAGTTGCTCGGCGGCCTGCATGGTGGGCAGATGATCATCGTGGCCGCGCGCCCCGCCATGGGCAAGTCCACGCTCGCCGTCGATTTCTGCCGCTCGGCATCCATCCACGCCCGCGGCGCCGACGGCAACCCCATCCCCTCGTGCTACTTCTCCCTGGAGATGGGGCGCATGGAACTGATGATGCGTATCCTGGCCGCTGAATCCGGGGTGGCCCTGAACAAGCTGCGCGGCGGCAGCCAGATGGATGAGCGCGACTGGGAGGACGTTGCCCTCGCCTACAACCCCGTGTCCGAGGCGCCGCTGTTCATCGACGACTCCCCGAACCTGACCATGCCGGAAATCCGCTCCAAGGCGCTACGGCTCAAGCAGCAGCACGGGCTGGGGCTGATGGTGGTGGACTACCTGCAGCTGATGAGCTCCGGCAAGCAGGTCGAGTCCCGCCAGCAGGAGGTCTCCGAGTTCTCCCGCTCGCTGAAGCTGTTGGCCAAGGAGTTGGACATCCCGGTGATCGCCGTCGCCCAGCTGAACCGCGGCCCCGAGCAGCGCACCGGCAACCGGCCGCAGATGAGCGACCTGCGCGAGTCGGGATCGCTGGAGCAGGACGCCGACGTCATCATGCTGCTGCACCGGCCCGAGTACTACCAGGAGGAGGAGCGGCCGGGCGAGGCCGACATCATCGTCGCCAAGCACCGCAACGGCCAGACCCGCACCATTCCGGTGGCCTTCCAGGGGCACCTGTCGCGTTTCGCCAACATGGCCCGCGATATCACGCCCGAGCCGGCCTACGAATAAGTGCCTGTGAGCGAACGCTGCCACCGTTTCACCGCAAGACCTGCCACCGAATCACGGCCGACTCGGCCACCGTTTTTCGACGAACCATGACACCGTTTTACGAAGAGGCTTGCCACCATTTTTCGGCCTATCGTACGCTGGGGGCATGAGCGATCTGCTTAAGCGGCATGCGCAGCCACGGGTAGAAGAGCTCCTGGAAGTCTTCCCCGCGGTTGAGTTGGTTGGTGCGCGTCAGGTTGGGAAGTCCACGCTCGCATCCATGATCGCGACGGCATCTGAGCGGCCGACGCGTATCGTGACTCTGGACGATGCTGAGACCCGCGCTGCGGCGACCGCGGATCCGCGCGGTTTCCTTCGTCTGGAACCTGAAGGGTTGCTGGTCATCGATGAGTTCCAGCGCGTTCCCGAACTGGCACTGGCGCTCAAGGTGGAGATTGATTCCGATCGGTCCGCCGGACGCTACCTGCTAACCGGCTCAGTGACCACGAGTCCTTTCCAACCGGCGACAGACAGCCTGGCCGGTCGCGTCATCGGCACCCGCGTGTTCGGATTCAGTCAGGGTGAGATTGCCGGGCGAGAGGAAGACTTCGTGGCCGCAGTGCTCCATGGGGCGCTGGATGGCGACTACCGTTCCGGAATGGAGCGTGGCGACTATGTCGATCTGTTGGCCGCCGGCTCCATGCCCGAGGCGTACCGTCTGCCTCAGCGCTTCCGTGCCGACTGGCTGGATAGCTACATCTCCCGGCTGCTCGGGCACGATCTGCGTGAACTCTCCCGCCTGTCCGATCCGCATCGCTTACGCTCGCTGCTGGTCGGTTTGGCGGCCACGCAAGGGTCGGAGACCGTGATCGCGCGGATGGGGAGTGAGATCAACCTGAGCGCATCAACCACCGCCTCCTACCTAGAGCTTCTGCGAGCGCTCTACCTGGTTGATCGACTGCCGCCTTGGACGCCGAACCTGCTCAAGCGTGAGGTTGGTCGATCGAAGTATCTGCTGACCGACTCTGCGCTGGCTATGTGGCTGACTCGGACTGGGTCCGACACCCTCAAGGATCTGATACGCGGAGGAGCCCTGGGAGGTCAGCTTGAGGCCTTCGTCGCTGCCGAACTAATGCGGCAACGCACATGGTCCGCGGAGCGTTTCACTCTCAGCCACTACCGTTCCCCAGAGGGACGCGAGATCGACCTGATCCTTGAGTTGGACGATGGCGGAGTCATTGCCATTGAGGTGAAGGCGGCGGCTTCGGTGGCAGTTGCGGATACCAAGCATCTGCGTTGGCTGCATGATCGGATCGGGGATCGACTGAAGGCAGGTGTCGTACTGACCACCGATGATCGGGCGCGCAGTCTGGGTGGACCGCTGTGGGCGCTGCCGGTGTCCGCCCTGTGGGAACTCGGTTGAAGGCGGGCGTCACTGTTGGCCGCCGGAACCCCGATTCATCCCCGGAATCATGGGTATTGTTGATACGGGGCGCCTCTAAATCAACCAGGTTTCGGCGCTCAGGCAGAACCTGGTTGATTTCGGTGTCGGTGCTGCTGCTCACGGCGAGGTGGTGCGGGCTTGATCCGTTGGCGTGGCTCGCCCAACGCGCCGACTCGCGGACGCCACATCGCACTGCACGACCTCGGTGTGCACAGCACGACCCCGGGGTGGTCGTGGAACGTACCCCAAGGTCGTGGATTGCAGGAGGGCGTGCCTCCGTGCGTGCGCGGCGTTCCGGTCGGCCCGGCGCCCTCCAGTGCCGTCAGCCGCGGTAGAAGCCCTGGTAGACGTAGGTGAAGGGGATATTGCCGTGCATGCCCGGGTTCACCGACGCGGAGACCACGTTCTTCGCGGTGATGCAGGCGTCCAGCGGGGCGGCACCCTTGGCCAGCTCGGCGGTGACGGCCGCGGCCAACGTGCAGCCCGCGCCGTGCATGCGCTCGGTACCGACCGCCGGCACCTCCAGCACCTCCAGGGTCTCGCCGTCGTAGAAGACGTCCAGGGCGGTGCCGGTGCCTAGCGTGGGCCCGGCCTTGGCCAGGACGTTGGGCACACCCAGGTCGTAGATGCGCTTGGCGGCGTCCTTGAGTTGCTCGACGCTGGTGATCTCGTCGACGCCGGCCAGGGTGGCGGCCTCGAACAGGTTCGGCGTGGTGACCCTGGCGCGGGGGAGGATCTTGGCGCGCAGGGCGTTGTCGACGTCGAGCGCGGCACCGGGCTCCTGACCCTTGCAGATCAGGACCGGGTCCACCACCAGGTTCGGGAACTGGTACTGCTCCAGGGCGGCGTCCACCGCGTCGATGGTGGCGGCGGTGCCGAGCATGCCGATCTTGACGGCGTCGATCCGGGTGTGGACGGTGGCGCAGGCCTCGATCTGGTCGGTGATCACCTGCGGGTCGACCGGCACGAACCGGTGGTCCCAGTTGTGCTCGGGGTCCATGGAGACGATGCAGGTCAGGGCCGTGCAGCCGAACACGCCCAACTGGTGGAAGGTCTTCAGGTCGGTCTGGGCGCCGGCGCCGCCGGAGGCCTCCGAGCCGGCGATGGCCAGGGCGATGGGAGGGGCGGCGGGGACGGTGCTGTTTGCCGTGGTGCTTGCCATGCGGTCAGCATGCCCCGGAGCCCGGGAGGTGTCCACACGGCGGGCCGCATGCTGGAACTCGCCTCGGCCGCCTGGCACCCACCGCACGGCCGACGACGGCGGCCGCACAGTCGCCGTCGTCGGCCGGTGTGGGATCAGGCGCCGGCGACCGCGAAGCGCTCACCGCGGTGAGCGTCGCGCTCGGCCTCGTCGACCAGTGCAATGGCGAAGTCGGCGGGGGAGAGGTTCGTGCCGACCGGGTTGTCCTTGCCTACGACGTAGGCGCCGGTGGACTGTTCCGAGGGGTAGGCCGGAGCGGGGGAAACCAGGGTCCAGGCCAGGTCGTCCCCGGCGGCGCGGAAGGCGTCCAGTACTTCGCTGAAGGCCAGGGCCTCGGGCTTGGAGTCGGCGGGGAAGTCGGGGGAGTCGACCAGCCGCTTGCCGTCGGCGTCGAGCAGCGAGCCGGCGCCGCCGACGATCACGAGCCGACCGGTGGGGCGGGCGGCGATCACTGCCTTGAAGGCGTCAACGGTCGGCTGTACGGGGCCACCGGTGCGGTCGGGGGAGACGGCGACGATGGTGGCGTCGGCGGCGTTGACCAGGTCGACGACGGCGGCGGTGTCGGCGAACTCGACTGCCACGTCGGTGGCGGCGCCCTCGGCGTGACGGCCGGAGCGGGAGGCGGAGGTGACGGTGTGGCCGCGGCGGGCGGCCTCGGCGACGACGGCGGCGCCGGTGTTGCCGGTTCCGCCGATGACGGTGATGTTCATGGGGGCTCCTTGTGCTTGTGGTCTTGCGGTCGTGCGCCGTCCGCGCTCGCGGTGCGGCGGCAACGCTGTTACAGTATTTATTTGAAACCAAGTACCTCAAGGTAACTATGGAGTCGCTCGTGTCACATTCAATTGATGCTGCCGCGCCCGCTGCGGCGGGCATGGGTGCTGCGCCCGCGGCCGAGACTGCGCAGGCCGTTCCCACCACCACGGGCACCACCGCGGGCCGGCCGCTCGCCGCCTACGACGTGCTGTCGCCCGACTGCCCGTCGCGCACGGTGCTGCGCCACGTCGTCGACCGCTGGACGCCGCTGATCGTCGCCGTGCTGGCGCAGGGACCGCGGCGCTTCGGTGAACTGCGCGAGGCCGTGGGCGGCGTGACCCCCAAGGTGCTGGCGCAGACCCTGCGCTCAATGGAGCGGGACGGGCTGGTGCTGCGCGAGCAGACCCCGGGTGTGCCGCCGCGCGTGGACTACACGCTCACCCCCCTCGGTGCGAGCCTCGCAGAGCCGATCGCGGCACTGCGTGCATGGGTGGAGGGCAATGCCGCGCAGGTGCTGGTCAATCGTGAGAGCTACGACCGCGCGCACCTCCACCCCGAGGAGTAGGTGACCGCTATCCGACCCGTGTTGTGCCGGATCATGTCTGAGGGAAGTCTGAGGGATATCTGCGGGCACCGGATGGGGCTACGAGTGTCAAAGAATGCACCACTTTCCGGGCGCGTCCTCGGTGCCCGGTCGACTCTGCCGCGGAATCGCGCGGCTCACGGAGACGCCCCAACGGCGCGGCGGTTCAAAGTGGTGCGTTTTGTGACACCTGCGCGTACCTGCGGCGGCATCGCGGCTCGAAAGTGCTCCCGCTCGGGCGTCGAATCGGGGACCATAGAGGTATGAGCGCTCCCACACCCGCCGACCCCGCCGGCGCCCCCGCATCGTCCACCTGGTCCACCGGAGCCGCGGCCGCGGTGGTGCCCCAGCCGGTTCGCGACGCCGTCGACGCCGCGCTCGCGGGCCTGCCTCGCGCCGAGCGTGAGATCTTCACGACCCGCGTTGAGCGCTGGTACCCGGATGTCATGGATGGTCTGCTGACCCTGTATGGCGAGCCCGCCGCCGGGCGCACCGCCGTAACCCTGCTGGCGGAGACGGCCCGCGCCTACGCCGCCCGCAGCCCCGAACTGCGCCACCTGGATCTGGCTCGCACCCTGGACCCCGCCTGGGTGCAGGATCCCTCCCGCATCGGCTACTCCGGCTACACCGAGCGCTTCGCCGGCGACCTGCGCGGCGTGGAGCAGCGCATCGGCTACCTGCGCGAGCTGGGCGTCAGCTACCTCCACCTGATGCCGCTGCTCACCCCCCGCCCCGGCGACTCCGACGGCGGCTACGCCGTGGCCGACTACCGCTCCGTGCGGCCCGACCTGGGCGACATGGACGACCTGGAGCATTTGACCGGTGAGCTGCGCAAGGAGGGCATGAGCCTGGTCATCGACCTGGTGCTCAACCACGTGGCCCGCGAGCACGAGTGGGCGCGTCGGGCCCGCGCCGGCGAGCAGCGCTACCGCGACTACTTCCTCATCTATCCCGACCGCACCGAGCCCGACGAGTACGAACGCACCCTGCCGGAGATCTTCCCCGACTTCGCCCCCGGCAACTTCACCTGGGAGGAGGGGCTCGACGGCTGGGTCTGGACCACCTTCAACTCCTTCCAGTGGGACCTGAACTGGCGCAACCCGCAGGTGATGGAGGAGTTCGTCGAGATCGTGATGGAGCTGGCGAACCGCGGCGTGGAGGTGCTGCGCCTGGACGCGATCGCCTTCACCATCAAGCGCAAGGGCACCGACTGCCAGGGCCAGCCCGAGGTCCACTCCATCACCGAGGTGCTGCGGGCGCTGACCCGCATCGCCTGCCCCGCCATCGCTCTGAAGGCGGAGGCAATCGTGGCCCCCACCGAGCTGCTGCAGTACTTGGGGCAGGGCCGTTACACCGGCAAGGTCTCCGACCTGGCCTACCACAACTCCCTCATGGTGCAGGTCTGGTCCATGTTGGCCAGCCGCAGCGTGAGTCTGGCCGTGCAGACGCTTTCCTCGCTGCCGATCGAGCCGTCCACCGCCACCTGGATCACCTACATCCGCTGCCACGATGACATCGGCTGGGCGATCGACGACGCCGACGCCGAGGCGGTGGGTCTGAACGGCTATCTGCACCGGGTCTTCCTGGCGGACTGGTACACCGGCCAGTACCCGATGAGCGATGCCCGCGGCCTGACCTTCCAGTACAACCCGGTCACCAACGACCGGCGCACGGCCGGGACCGCGGCCTCCTTGATCGGGATCGAAGCCGCCGCCGAGGCGGTGGCCGGTATCGATGAACGCACCCCTGCCTGGCGCGAGGAGGAACTGCGCACGTGGCTGGAGGAGCGCTTCAACGCCATGCGCCTGGCCTACGCCATCATCTACGGTTGGGGCGGCATCCCGGTGCTGTGGAGCGGGGATGAGTTGGCGCAGTTCAACGACCCGAACTGGGACACCGAGCCCGGCCACGAATCCGACTCCCGCTGGGCGGGGCGCCCCCGGCTGAGCGAGGCCGCCGTCGCCGAGCGCCACGACCGCTCCACGGTGCCCGGCCGGGTGTTCACCGACCTGGCGCATATCGGCAAGGTGCGGGCCTCCCTGCCGCAGCTGAGCGCGGACGTGCGCACCGTCGTCGCCCCCGTCGACGACGACGGCGTGCTGGTCACCTTCCGCGACCACCCGCGCGGCAGCTTCGTAGGCGTGTACAACGTGACTCCGGACTGGCGCTCCGTGCCCGCGGCGCGCCTGGCCGAGTACGGGGTGCTCGGGGCGGTGGACGTGCTCACGGACACGGTGCCCTCGGGTTCCACCAGCCTGGAGGGCGCCGGCGACGGCCAGGTGCCGGTGCCGCCCTACGCCGCCTGGTGGCTGGTGCGCTCCACCGACTGACGCGGTTCGGTGAGCCATGCCTTGGTAGGCGCCCGGTTTCAGCTGGCGTAGCGGGCCTCACGGCCGTCGAGCAGCGTGTCGAAGTCGCAGGTCGACTCGATGATGCGCTGGCACATCCGGGCGTCCTGCGGGTCCAGGCCGAAGTCCTTCCGGGCCCGCTCCCAGGCCCCGCGAGCGACCTGCGCCACTCGCGTGGTCAGGTCGAGGACTTCGCTGCGCGGCAGTCCCCAGTCCAGGTCCAATAGTTGTTCTAGGCTCCGCTCCGACGTCGTCCCCTCCAGTGGCGTTCCGTCCCGTTCGTCCGGGCAGGGGACGACGTCGAAGACCGGTGCCGCCCGCCAGCCATCCGCGTCCCGGAGGAACCCCATGTTCCAGGGGTGATCGTTGACGTCGTGAAGGCAGATCGACAGGGCGGCACGGGCCACCATGGCGCGCGCCACCTGCAGTGCCACGGCCTCGCAGGTGAGCAGGTCGTAGGTGTCGGCCACTGCGGGATACTTCGCCATGACGATCCCACCGCTGCGGTCGTCCCGCAATGCCAGCTTGGGGCGGGCTCCGCCCTGCCCCACAGGCCCGGGCAGGCGTCGTCGAAGACACCGAAGGTGGGGGGCACTGTAGGCGGGGCCCCGCCCCGAAGGTCCGCGCCGCTCTTATGCCGCCTGGTGACTGGTGGGGTGCAGCTGCCGACGTGTGTTGGCCTCGAGGCGCCTGGCGAGCCAGGGGTCGGTGATGGCGTGGAAGCGGTTGGGGAAGGTGCGGCGCACGCAGTGAGGCGCGCCCTCGATGACTGCGGTCTCGATGGTTGGATTCGCGCGACGGGTGATGTTGGTGAGATTGTCACCGCGCAGCACCACGCGCTCGGTGCCGGTGACGATCAAAGTCGGCACCGCCAGGGAGTCGATGACCTCCTCCCAGGGGGTCGGCGGGGAGACACAGCCCTGCGCGATGAACCCCAGGTCGACGCCGCAGGCGGCCTCCACGCTGGCGCGGGTCTCCCGGGGCGACCAGGTGGGGTTGTTGCGCATCTCCAACTCGAAGCGCGCCTGCGGGTCGGCGGCGATCTGCCGCATCTCCCGCACCTGGCGGTAGGCGTTAATGGCCAGCAGCCGGCGCCAGATCGGTGTGACGAAGGCCGGGTCCTCGGCGACGGCGGCGTCCACCAGGTCGGGGCGGTGCGCGGCCACGTCCAGGCTGGTCACCCCGCCCATGGAGTGCCCGACGACGGCGAGCGGCGCGCGCAGTGGACCCTCACCGCGCAGGCCGTGCGCGCGCAGGTCCTCCAGCACGTCCACCAGGTCGGCGGCCAGGCGCTCGCCGGTCGTCCTCTGGTTGGCCAGGTCCGGCTGATCCCAGCGCGGGGAGTCGCCATGGCCGCGGGCGTCCAGGGCGACGATCCGGTAGCCGAACGCCGACCAGCGGTCCACGGCCTCGATCCAGCAGGCCGCGGAGTCGGTGATGCCGTGGGATAGGACGAGCACCGGCGCGGCATCGTCGTCCAGCGGCCCGGCCAGGTGACGGGCGAGCGGGGCGACGGCGGATGCCTCAACGATGGTCATACCCGGAGCTTATGCCGCCGCCGCTGGTGGTCCCGAACTCGTCTGCTACGCCCGTTCACCGGCTTCTGGCGTTTACGGGTGCGGTGGTGGGGTGGGGTGAGGTGTCTGCTGCGCCGGTTGGACGTTAACAACGCTACTTAACGGTCTGCTGTATACCTCGGAGCCCTTCAGCAGACGGTTAACTGGCGTTGTTAACGCCGAAGTGGCGAAGCGGACGGGGTGCCTCAGGCGAGCAGTTCCCGCCACCAGGCGGAGAAGACCGGGCAGCGTTCAAGGATGGCCGTCAGACCAACCTGTTGGATCAGGGTTATGCCGTCCACGGTTTTGCTGTAGCGGGGGAATGCGCGTTTGAGCCGCTTGGATGGGCTTGTGCTCGCGCCGTTGTTCACATCCTCCGGAGTGCCCGCAAGCTTTATGGCGGCGCGGAGGGAACGCAGCGCCTGGCTGGGAATGATCTCATCGCCTGCTCCGCCGTCGATGGCTGCGAGTACCAGGGACTCGAACTCATGCTTGATGATCAGCGGACAGAACCGATCGGCCGCAGCAGGATCGACGTAGTGCGAAGTGAGCGCCTCGGTGAGTTGGTGGCGGTCATTGGCGTCAGACCGGCGGCCATTCTGTCCGGGGGCTCCCGGTGGGTAACCGTAGTAGTCGATCATCAACCCCACGCGGCGCCAATGCGGTTGCCGTAACAGATTACGAAGCATGCGGTCGTATCCCTGCCAGCCACCGCCTCCTTTATGTGAGCCAGTGGGCGTGGCCGAGGTTTTCACAACCATGGGGGTCAGGGACACTCCCTGAGACTCGGCGGTTGGAGCCAACACTGTATTAGCGAAGGCCTCTTCGGTCTGTCCTTCAACTAGGAGCGCTACCCAACGGATACTCATCGCTCCGCCTCCCCGGACAGAGTCTCGGGTGCGGGGCGTCCGCGCAGCAGGTTCATCTCCCACAGGCTGCCCACCGAATACTCCTCGAGGAAACCGGTGAGTTCATCGGGATTCGGACGGCTGATGGTGGTGTTGCCGCCCACCCGGTTCAGCACGGCTACTTCTTCCAGGGAGAACTGTGACAGCAACGGCACCGACTGCGTTGCCAACAGGATTCGGTGTCCGTCGTCGGCGGCCGCGTGCACCATCTCGGCAAGTAGGCCTATCGCTGCCGGGTGCAGCCCCAACTCCGGCTCATCGAGCACGATCGTCGCCGGCAGATCCGGGCCGAGCAGCAGAGTCGCCAGACAGATGAAACGCAGGGTGCCGTCGCTCAGGGAGCGTGGCTGGAACACCCGGTCCAGGCCCCGCTGACGCCAGCGCAGGCGTAGCTGGTCGTTTCGGTTGGGTTGGAGCACGAAGTCCTCGAAGAACGGTGCTGCCAGACGTATGGTTGCCACGATTCGCTGATAGTGCTGCGGATGGTCGTCCCGAATGCGCAGCAGGTAGGCGGCGATGTTCTCGGCGTTGGCGCGCAAGGCGATGTCGTCGCCAACCTCGGAGAAGGAACGTGGCGGTGCCTCGGGGGAGACGTCGTCGAAGTGAAAGACCCGGCACCCGGAGACCAGCGGAGCCACATAGCGTGCGAAGCGTTGCAGCTTGCCGTCCTCAGGGTCATCGGCGGTGAGGAAGGAGGCGGCCCGACTGCGTGCCACCCGCCATGACACGTGCTCGTTGTAGGGCTCTGGGTACTTGGTGCGGTCGTGGAACAGGAAGTCCTCGGTGACGAGTGCGGCCTGCTCCTCGCTGTTGCGGTCCACCCGCAGGCGTACGCGGTAGCCGGTGGAATGGTTCTGCGCATCGGGCAGACCGCGTATTTCAAAGGTGGCTTCATCGAATGATGCCGCCGCATCCGTGTGCAGCAGCGCCGGCAGGCCGCCGTGGCGCACCAGGTAGTCCTGGAAGGTGTTATCCCAAACGCGGGAGATGACCTCGAGTGCGCTGACGAGGTTCGACTTGCCCGCCCCGTTGGCGCCGATGAGCACGGTGACTGCGCTGGTGAGTTCCAAGTTCACTCTACTGATCGACGCGTAGCCCTCCACACTCAGTCCGCCGAGCGGTGCGGTGGCGTCGTCCATGGAGACCATGCCAAGACTCTACTGCGACTCCACTGCCCGTCGTCGCGGCCGCAGTGGGAACGTGCCACCGTTCCGGCGCACGTCGGACGTCTGTCATGCTCAGCATGCTCATGACGCCAGTACGTATAAAAAGCGCTGGAACGTACTTACCAGTTGTTGTGCGGTGTTGAGCCGGTCGCGACGGCACGAGGCGGCGAGCACTGTCCTTCCTGCAACGATGGTGTGCGGCATCCCCGGGGAGGCATGATGGCTTGTGCCGCGGCCGACGCCGTCCTACTGACATGGAGCACGCCATGACCGACTTCCTATTCACCCCGCCCCGGCTCGTCGAGCCCGCCGACTTCCCCGCCTCCGAGCTGGCCGTGCCCGGCATGCGTACGCTGCCCGCGGTGGACGAACCCCGCTACGGGGAGGTCCACCTGAACGTGCCCTACGCCGAGAAGTCCGGCCGCACGCTCCACCTGCAGATCATCATGCCGCCGCGTCGGGCCGCCTTCCCCGACACCGCGACCGACTTCTACCCCACCATCCTGTATGTGCAGGGCTCGGCCTTCCACACTCAGCAGCTCGGCCATGAACTGGGCAACCTGGTGGCCTTCGCCGCCCGCGGGTACGTGATCGCCATCGTCGAGTACCGCGGCAGCGAGGTCGCGCCCTTCCCCGCCCAGGCCAAGGACGCCAAGACGGCGGTGCGCTGGCTGCGCGCACACGCCGCCGAGTACCACGTCGACGTCAATCGCATGGCCATGTGGGGCGACTCCTCCGGCGGGCACACCACCCTGATGACCTGGGCCACCGGTACGGGCGGCGCCGACGACGATCCCGCCTTCTCCGACGAGCTCGTCACCGAGGGGCTGGGCCTGAGGGCCTTCGTTGACTACTACGGCCCCACCCACATCGGGCGGATGAACGAGTACCTGTCCATTCAGGACCATTTGGAGGCCGATTCTCCCGAGGGCTGGCTCATTGGCCGGGTGCGGGTGGACGAGCATCCCGAACTCGTCGCCCCTACCGTCATCATGGATCACGTGCCGCATGCCTCGCGGCGCGCTCTGCCGCCGCTGCTGGTGATCCATGGGGACAAGGACCGCATCGTCAACTTCTCCCAGTCCGTCTGGCTGGTGCAGGACCTGCAGGCCAAAGGCCAGGACGTCACCTTCTACCGGCTGGCCGGCGCCGACCACGGCGGCGCCCCCTTCTGGCAGGACGGCGTGCTCGACGTCGTCGACGCCTTCCTCAAGGAGCACCTGACCTAGGTCGTGGCCCGCTGCCGTAGCTCGCGGTTTCTCCGACACTCCGAAGCCGTCTGCTACGCCGGTTCAGCGTCTACAACGCCGGTTAGGGGTCTGCTGAATGGCTGACAGGCCTTCAACGGACACCTAACCGGCGTACCCAACACCGAAGTGGCGTAGTAGACGGGGGCCGTGCGTCAGCCTTGGCCGCCCGCCCTGCCCCGGCCGCCGACGTCGTCGGACGGCGCCTGGCCTCCCATGCCGCCACCCATTCCTCCGCCCATGTCCGAGCTGAGCGCCGCGGCGGTGCCGGTGGCCGAGCCGCCCGAGGTGGTGGCCACGGTGTACTCCGCGCCCTCGGTCAGGCCCAGCACGGTGAGGTACTGCGAGGTGAAGACGCTGGTCATCTCCCAGGAGCTGCCGTCCGCGCCGGTCACGGTGATGGTGTCGCCCGCCGACACGCTCGGGGAGCCGGTGATGCCAACGACCTGGCTCTCGCCGTTGACGTCCACCGCCCCGTCCACGGAGCCCGCCTGGCCGGAGACGACCACCTGCCCGCCGGTGATGTACGCCGACCCGTTGGAGTCGATGCCGTCGGAATAGGTGAAGGACACCTGCACCTGCCCGCCGGAGATCGTCAGCACCGCACCGTCGTCGCCCTCGGAGTCGACGTTCTCATGCCCCTCGATCACATAGTCGCCGTTGGTGGCGTTGATGCCGTCGTCGCCGGAGGTGATCGTCAGGGCCCCGCCGGCGATGTTGATGAAGGCCCCCTGGAGGCCCTCGTCCGCGGCGTCCAGGGTTACGGTGCCGTCCTCCTGCGTGTAGCTGACGCCGGCGTTGATGCCCTTGGGCTTGGTGGCCTCGTCGACGCCGGACTCGTCCTCGTCATCATCCGTGGCGGCATCCGTGGCGACGGCGGTGGCGGCGTCGCCCGCTGGTTCAGTCGCGTCGCCCGCCTGCTGGTCCTGCGGCTGTGCCTGCTGCTCGGGCTGCGCGCCGGCCTCACCCTGCTGGCCGGGCATGCCGCCCATGCCGCCGAAGCCCTCCTCCTGGACGGCGTTCGCCTGCCCGCCGCCCGCGGTTACGGCCAACGTAGTGCCATCCACGGTGACGTCGGTGGTCGCGGACACGCCGTCGTCGCCGGAGGTGATGGTGATGTCGGCCGCCCCCAGGGCTATGAAGCCCTTGGTCTCGTCGTCGTCCTCGGTGGACTTCAGCCCGTCCCCACCGGCGGTGACGGTGATGGTGCCGCCGGAGACGACCAGGTAGTCCTTGCCGCGGATGCCGTCGTCGACGGCGTCCACCGTGAGCGCGGGCGCGCCCTGGATGACCAGGCCGTTCTTGGAGGAGATGGCGTCGTTGTGGTTGCCGGTCACGGTCAGCGAGCCGGTGCCGGTGATCACCACGGTGTCGGAGGAGAACAGGGCCGCGGTGGGGGCGTCCTCGCTGGTGTCGGCGTAGGTCTCCCCGTCGGTGAGCGTGTTCTCCGACCCCTCGGCCAGCACGACGACGGCGCTGCCCGCATCCTGAATGTCAATGGCCGGACCGTCGGCGTTGGTGATTGCTGCGCCGTCGAGCACCAGGCGCACCTCGGCGTCGTCGGCGTTCACGATCACCTGGCCGTCCGTGAGCTCGCCGGACAGCACATAGGTGCCGGAGGCGGTGATGGTGATGTCGCCGCCGTCGACACTCACGCCGGCTGTCCCGTCGCCGTCGACGCTCGCCGAGTCGCCGGACAGGGTGATCGTGGTGGCGGAGGCGGCGTCATAGGTGCCGGCGTCGTCGTCCGTGGTGACGGCGGCGACCGCCTCGGAGGTGTCGGCGTTCGCGGCCAGGATCTCGGCGACGCCGGCGCCGGTGGACGCCGTGGCCACCTCGCTGGTGATCGTGGTCCAGGCGGTTCCGGAGGCGAGGCCGGTGGAGGCGCTGGAGGTAGCGGTGCCGGTGGAGCAGCCGGCTACCAGCGCCACGGCGGCGAGGGCGGCCAGCGCCCGGATGGCGCCGGTGCGCGTGATGCGGTGCAGGTGTTTGAGCGGGTTCTTCATGTGGTGGAGTCCTCGTGAGTGGTGGTGTGCCTGGTGGTCCGGGAACGCCGGTGCGCGGCGGGCGCCGTCAGGCGGCGAAGGCCAGACGGCCGAGTTGAGAGTCCTGGGCGTCGGCCAACTCGCGCCCCAGCACTCGGTGCCACTTGTTGGAGGGCAGCTCCGGGTGGAGCAGCGCCATGCCGGTGGCGAACTTGGAGATCTTGGCCGGGCGGTGCCCCTGCGCCCACAGCAGCCGGTCGGCGGGCGACGGCGTGGCCGGGTTCTTGGTCTCGACGATCACCAACCCGTCGGCCGACGCCTCCCGCACGGGCGCGCCGTCGGCGCTCAGATCGGTCCACGTCAGACCCGTGTCCACCGTGACCCGGGCGCGGGCCTGCGGCAGGTGCAGGGTGGTGCGTTCGTAGGAGGTCGCCAGCACCGGCACCAGCGAGTCGGCGAGCGCCGCGGCGTGTCCCGGCGAGTAGACCTGTGCCCGCTCCAGGCAGCCCGCCACGAAGGCGCGCCCCTCGGCGGTGAGCCGGTCGGCGTCGTCGAGCGCGTAGGGCATGCGCTGCTTGACCGTCGCGCCGCGCGCGCCGCGGGTCTTGACCTCCAGGAAGCAGGTTCCGGAGTCCAGGTAGGAGCGGGTGCGCACCTTGAAGCGACGACGGCGCTTGCGGGCGGCCAGCAGGTAGGCGTCCAGGCCGGGGGTGTCGAAGTAGGCGGAGGCGTAGGCGAAGCGGCGCTGGCCGTCGATGGCCAGTGCGCGTGCCTGCCCCTCCAGCGCGTCGACGACCGCCTGGGCCGTGGTCAGGGGTAGCAGGTACTTGCGGTCCACGCGGGTGAGCAGGCCGGCGGCGGCGTTGAGCTCGTCCAGTGTGGTTGTTGCCAGTTGGCCGGTGTGCAGGTGCTGATTCATGAGGGGTGACTCCTGTGGCTGCGCGGTCCGTGGCGTGGCTTGTCCGTCCTCTGGTCCGGGTTCAGCGGCCGGCGGGCTGGGCCACGGGCTGCACCACGGGCGGGAAGACGTAGTCGGCGGTGTCCGTCGGAGCGGCCGCGGCGGCGTGCTGGGGACGGGAGGCATGAGACGAAGGTGCGGATGGGGGCGCCGGCGCCGGGGCGGGCGCGCTCGCGGCGGGCTGAGCCGACGCCGTCGTCGCCCGCGAGTGTCCCGTTGGGTGCAGGCGGAAGCGGGCGTCGACGAGCGTGGTGTCGTCGACCAGGTCGAGGCGCTGCACCTCCACCGAGCGCACCTGCGCGTCCAGCAGCTGCTCCAGGTGGGTGATGAGCGCGTCCTCGTCGGTGATGGCGCGGTCCAGCATGATGATCTGGTGGCGGCTCCGGCGCATGAGTGCCGGGTGGTCGCCGATCCACAGGGAGGCGACGACGAGCGCCATCAGCAGGGCCGTCAGCGCCAGCGGTGCGGCGGTGATGCCGCCGAGCAGGCCCAGGGCCAGGGCGGCGAAGAAGTAGGCGACCTCGTGCTGGGCCAGCTCGGTGGAGCGCAGGCGGATGATCGACAGCACGCCGAACAGGCCCAGTCCCAGGCCGGCGCCGACCGACGCCGTCGACAGCAGGAGCGTGACCGCCAGGACGCCGACGTTGACGCCGGCGTAGGCGGCCACCAGGTCCTTGCGGGCATGACGGCGGGTGTACAGGGCGCCGACGAGGACGACCAGGGCGACCAGGTCGACGGCGATGTAGGCAAGAGTGCTGGGAGACATTGGCTGCTTCCGGTTGTGGGGGAGGACGGCGTGGGCCGTCCCGGACCGCGTTCCACGCTAAGAGGCGAGGCTATGCGCGCCCTGTGAAAGTCGTGTCGTGGAGGTATGTGACCGGATGCGCGCCGGGAGGAGCGGGCCGGCGTCGCCGTCGGCGGGTGCCGACGACGTCGGTGGCGGGCGTGGACAGTTCATATGGGCGTCGGCGGCGGCTTCTAGACTGTGGCCCCGGCAGGACTCTGCCGGGCCCTGCCGCTCCGGCGTGCGGGGTCGCTTCTCCGCGTGCCGGTCCCCTTCCCCCACGCGACAGGAGCCGACGTGCCCTCCAAGCAGCCACCCAAGCAGAATCGCCGCTTCCACGGCTGGACCCTCCACGGCGATGGCCGCTCTATCGCCCCCGGCGAGGTCGTCACCCCCGCCGAGCGGCTGAGCTGGCCCCGCACCGTCGGCATCGGCGTGCAGCACGTCGTCGCCATGTTCGGCGCCACCTTCCTGGTGCCGCTGCTGACGGGCTTCAACCCGTCCACCACCCTGTTCTTCACCGGGCTGGGCACGCTGCTGTTCATCCTCATCACCGCGGGCCGCCTGCCCAGCTACCTCGGCTCCTCCTTCGCCCTGATCGCGCCGATCGGCGCCGTGACCGGGTATGCGGCGGACGCGGGCGCGCCGCTGGACGAGGCGAAGGCGTCCCTCGCGCAGGGCGGGATCATCTCCGTCGGCGCGTTGCTGGCGGTCATCGGCGTGATCGTCCACGTGGCCGGAACCGGATGGATCGACCGGCTCATGCCGCCGATCGTCACCGGCGCCATCGTCTCCCTGATCGGCTTCAACCTCGCTCCGAGCGCCTGGAACAACGTCAAGACCGCCCCGGTGACCGCCCTGGTGACGATCGTGTCGATCCTGGTGATCACGGTGCTGTTCAAGGGCATCATCGGGCGGCTGTCGATCCTCATCGGCGTGCTGATCGGCTATGCCACCGCCTGTGTGCGGGGAGAGGTCGACTTCTCCCAGATCGCCCAGACCGGCTGGCTCGGCGTGCCCGAGTTCCGGGCGCCCGCCTTCGACGTCAGCCTCCTGGGCCTGTTCATCCCGGTGGTGCTGGTGCTGGTCGCGGAGAACATCGGGCACGTGAAGTCCGTGGCCGCCATGACCGGGGAGAACCTCGACGACGTCACCGGCCGCGCGCTGTTCGCGGACGGGCTGTCGACCATGTTCGCGGGCGTGGGCGGCGGCTCGGGCACGACCACCTACGCGGAGAACATCGGCGTCATGGCCGCCACCCGCGTCTACTCCACGGCCGCCTACATCGTGGCGGCCGTGACGGCTCTGGGCCTGTCCCTGCTGCCGAAGTTCGGCGTCATCATCGCCACCATTCCCGCCGGCGTCCTGGGCGGGGCGGCGACGGTCCTGTACGGCATGATCGGCATGCTCGGGGTGCGCATCTGGGTGCAGAACCGCGTGGACTTCTCCGACCCGGTCAACCTCAACACCGCGGCGGTCGCCATGGTGGTGGCCATCGCCGACTACACCTTCAGCTGGGGCGACATGACCTTCGCGGGAATCGCGCTGGGCTCGCTGGCCGCGATCGTCGTCTACCACGCCATGCGCGCCATCTCCCGGGCCCGGGGCACGAACCTGGAGGAGGCCTCACCGGCGTCGGCGCCCGCGGGCACCGAACTCGAGGGCCCGGCCTACGCCAAACGGGCCCGTCGGCAGGGCTGAAAGCGGTGCGGGCGGGCAGAGGCGTCGGGCTCCGTGTGCTGGCTTCTTGGAGAGGGTGGTGCACGATGCGAGTTCGCACCTGTCCCTCCGGCTGGACGTTCCACGACCTTGGGGCACGTTTTACGACCTTGGGGTGTGTTCCACGACCACCCCGGGGTCGTGGAACACACCCCAAGGTCGTGCAATGCATCAGCACGTCCCCTAGCTTGGGAAAGGATCGCTGCGAGCGTCGGCTCAGGCCGCCGGAGTGCTGTTCAGTCGTGCCAGGGCCCGGCGGTAACCGGCCTCATGCAGGTTCCAGATTCGGGACGGGACGCCGGTTACGCTCTCAAGCCGACGGGCCATACTTGGCGACAGTGGAGCTTCGCCGCGCAGGAGCTCATTGACACACTCAGGTGCGACCTCGAGCCTACGGGCGAGTTCGACCGTGTTGATCCCCTCGTCATCCATCCATTCCTGGATGAAATCCCCGGTAGGGACGATGTAGTTCGGCAAGCGACTCATCTTGCCTCCTTTCCGGTGCGGAAGCAGGCTAGTGGTAGTCGACGATGTCGGTGACGCGCGCAACGACTGGGCTGCCACCCTCATCAATGACGATGAGACGCCAGTTCTTGTCCAGACGTGCAGACCATTGCCCAGAACGGTCAGCCCTCAGACGCTCCCAGCGGCCGGTACCGGCCAACAGGTCATCGAAGGAGTCGGGGTGGTGTGCCATGGTCGCTCGCGGATGCACGCAGTCAACGACCGCGGATTCGTGTCGGAGGCTCGCGGCAGACTTGGTGGCACGTCCTGACCGTACGACTACGAGAGCTGTGAAGGAGACAACTCATGCCTACGATCACTCTGCAACACCTGCTGGACGCCTGCAGCCGGGGAGGCGCCAGCGTCCTGACCTCCGTCACGCCGCTGGAACCCGCGGCCGGGCCACATGCGTCGGTAGCACCGGCCAAGTTCTCCGAGCGCAGCAACAGCGTGTTCGCATACGAGAGGCGATTCTGGGGAGGCAAGGCGGTCGACGCGGTAGTCATTGACTCCAAGCAGTCCCAGAACAACCGGCTCGAGGACGCAGTAGCAACGGCCATCGCGGACGGCGACGCGGTCCTGTCGCGTCTTCCCCGGATTGAGCTGCGATTCTCCGACGGACAGGTCTTCAGCGATCTCGAGCTACCTCATCGCGCCTTCGATGGGCAGATTCGCGCCGGGACGATCAATGGCCGTCCTGCAACGGATGCTGACGAGTACCGCGCTCTGCGCGACGCAACCATCACGCATGCGCGCCCACTCCTGGAGCGCAGCCCCATGACGCTCCTGCTTGGCGGATGGGACGCAAGCAGGAAGAGCCACCAGGGGCGTTACCGGAGCATTCTCGTGGGAGAGATCATCGGTATCCTCGCTGACCAAGACGGCAACCCGAAGTCCCACCAGTCCAAGCGCGGAGGCGCCCGCATCGACCCGTTGGGCGCCAAGATCGAGCTCGACAAGGCCGGGCGGAAGGCGATTGCCGATGCGCAGAAGGACGAGTTGTCGAAGAAGACCTATGAGAAGTCGGTGGGCAAGGATGAGACCGAGGGGCTGGCGCGTCTGGGTATCGGCGGGATTCCCCCGAGCCTGGAACAGCTGGGAGGGGTCGCCTGCCAGGCGATCATCCGCTCCCACGTTTTGAGCTTCGCCGCGCTGCGGGCCCTGCGCTTCGACAGCGATTCCCCCGCAGGGGATGTTGCTTGCAGGGCGGTCCTGGCCGCCTTGGCTCTGGACGGGTTGGCGCGTGCCGATGCGGAGCTGCTTCTACGGGCGAACTGCGACCTCAGAGAGGCGGGCGCGCCGGTGGTCAAGCTCGACAAGCGCTACGGTCAGGAGGAGACCTTCGACCCGCTCACCATCGAGCAAGCACAGGAGCTGCTGGCTGAGGCGATCGCCCACGCGGAGCAGACAGCCGGACTGAAGTGGGACGGTTCGGTGCTGGCGGTGGACGGCAACCCCGCGATCCTGGCGGCCGCCAGCGATGATTCACGGGACGAATGATGACGCCGATCGCCATTACCGCCCGGTTCCCCCTGGGCGTCTACCACGGTCACGCCCCCGACGGCGGAGTGGACTTCTATCCCTCGCCGGCACGCCTGTTCACGGCACTGGTTAGCGCTGCCTACACGGGTCCCGAAATGGGCTCCGACGGTGCGCTGATCCCCGACGTCATTCATTGCCTGAACTGGCTCGAGGAGCATCCGCCAACGGGACTGAAGTTGCCCGAGGCGATGGAGGTCGACTCGGAGGCACGCGGTCGTGTTGCCTACCGGGATACCGGTGTCATTGAAAAGAATGCGCCGAAGCGGTCCTCCAAGAGAGTCTCCGACGGCGTCGCCGTCCGTGGCCCGATGCAATGGATCTGGGATGACATGCCTGCGGAAGTCCGCACTGTCTTGGATCGGTTGTGTGCGGATGTGCCCTGCCTGGGGGAGACCGACAGCCCGGTAGTCATGGAAGTGGGGGAAGCTGTAGACGCAAAAGCGCCCAACTGGCGCCTGAACCCGGACGCCACGCCCTTCACCCGTGGTGGAAGGCAATTCGTCGGGGCAGCCCCGGGAAGAGCGGATGCTCTGGCGCGACTGTACGCCGAGGCCCGGCCTCAGAAGCCCCCCACCAAGAGCGCGGACCGCTTCAAACCAAGTGCAGACGAGGTCCGGCTGCAGCCTGTCTCGACCGAATGCCTGCGCATGCTTCAGTACGTGGAGGCGGAGCCCGAACGGGCAACTGTGAGTGGGCCGCCTTGGAATGAAGTGGTTGTCCTGCTGGCCGACGACGGTTCTGGAGGGGAGATCGAACCGTCGCGTCGTCTGGACTGGTGCGTCGCGTTCCACCGTGCGCTGATCTCCCGGATCGGTGACGGCGCCCCCGCCGTCGTGACCGGCCGCTACCTTGACGGCGCGCCACCGGCCAACCGCCTGGCGATCCAGTACGCGCCGGCCTCGGTGCTGGCCCTGTCCACGTTGGAGGGCAGCACAACGTCGGCGCCCGGCGTCTTCCTGGTCTTGCTTCCCAGGGGAATCAAGGCCGATGAGACCGCAGTCGTGCTTGCGGCCTTGACCGGCATGACGCGGCTCAAGTCCCGCTGGGGCGTGGCAAAGCTGCGCCCGCTGGATGAGGTGGTCTCCGCAGGAGACTTCTGGAAGGCACCCGGGCCGGGGACCTCGCGTATGTGGTCGCCTGCGCCGGTGGCGGTCCCCGAGGTTGTTAGGCAACGCCGTGATTGGCGGTTCGAGGACGCGATCCTGCTGTCACTCGGTTTCGTTCGGCGGGAGGCGTTGAAGAGTGTGCCGAAGGGTGAACGGGGATACCGGTCCCTGGTCTCGCAGGTGCGCGATCACCATGCCGGGGTCCTTGGATATCAGCGGATCACCGACAGGCCTGCTGCCTATGCCCACAAGATGCCGCAGGGCATGATGGCTCAGCCATACCGTGCGGTGATCGACGTCGGAGACCTGCTGGCCGATAGGACGTTGGCCGCCATCGGGCAGAGCCGCCACCTCGGCGGTGGGCTGCTCGTGCCCGTGGACCTTCCCCTCGAGTTGGCACAGGCGGCCGTCAGGAGAGGGAGCCATGCTGGAGATTGAGGATTTCGACGACTTCTTCGAGTTGGTTCACGGTTCAGGGGTTCGTCCATTTATCTGGCAGAAGGAACTGCTCGAGTACTTGGTGTCCCATGGGACCTGGCCCGAGCAGATTGCCGCCCCAACAGGTGCCGGCAAGTCCAGCGTCATTGAAGTACACGTGTTCGCCAACGCCCTGGCGGCCATAGGTCGAGGTGCGCGTGTTCCGCGGCGACTCGCTGTTGTTGTCAATCGCAGGGCCTTGACCGATGCGCATGCGGAGAAGGCCGAGCGCGTTAAGGCCTTGCTTGATCAACCCGGTCTTGGAAACGCGAATGTATTGACGCGCGTCCGTGATGCTCTGGCGAGTATGCGCCCGGACGCCGCTGAAGACCGTTCGCCACTGGTGGTGACCACTATGCGCGGCGCCGCTGCAACGGATCGTACCTGGCTCAATGCCCCGGAGGCTTGTGCAGTGTTGTGCATGACGGCGGCCATGTGGGCGTCCTCCCTTCTGTTCCGGTCATACGGCGCACCGAGATACGCGCGTCCAAGGTTGGCGGGGATGCTCGCCGTGGATGCAGCGGTAGTCGTTGACGAGGCGCATCTGAATCGCCAGATCATGGTCACCGCCAGGCGCGTATCAGAGTTCTGCGGGCACACCGCCGAGAAACTCGGACTACCCGTACTACAAGCGGTGGAAATGACGGCGACGCCGTCTCGGCGAACCGGCCAGACCATCGGAGTCACTCGGGAGTCGCTGGATCATGACGAGCCCCTGGCTCGCCGGGTCCAGGCCGCCAAGGTAGCCGAGTACATTCCTACGGCCACATGGCCCGAGAACGGGAGGATGACTACCGCATACCGTGACGACGTCGTCGACCAGGTCGTCAAAGCGGTGCAGGAGGCGAAGTCTCTGGTCCCAGATCACTCAGACGGGGATCATGCCCCTCGAACCGTGGGTTGCGTTCTCAACCGTGTAGACAGCGCCGTGCGGGTCTGTAAGGCGCTGGAGTCCCAAGGCCTCAGCTGTGCGCTCAGGGTGGGGCGCATGCGTCCCTGGGACCTGCGCCGGCTCCAGGTAACGGAACCCGGTTTGTTCAGCCCACGTGGTTCCAAGCGGATCGACGTACTGGTGGCGACCCAGACCGTAGAAGTGGGAGTGGACCTGGACCTGGTCTCCATGGTCACCGAACTGGCCTCTGGGAGTGCTCTGGCGCAGAGGGCCGGTCGTGTCAACCGGTTGGGCCGGCGCGAGCAGGGCCGATTCGTCGTCGTCGGGCCGTATCCGGAAACCGACTTGGACAAAGACGTGCTGCCCTATCGCAGCGCCGATCTGGCTCGGGGCAGACAGTGGATTCTGGCGCGCGAGGCACAGGGGAGCCTTTCGCCGCTCGCTGTCAGTGAGAATCCGCCCGAGCCGGAGACGCCACGACGACTCCTGTGGCAGCGTCCTGAGCCATGGGACGTGGCTCTGTGGTCTAAAACGTCCATGGATTTGGTGGTCGAACCCGAGCTGGATCTCTGGCTTCGTGACGAGCTGGAACCCGAGACGGAGGAGGTTGGGGTAGTTGTGCGGAAACTGTCCGAGCTGCCCGACGCCGATTCCTGCGAAGCACTGGTACGGGCAGTGCCGCCGCAAGCGTGTGAGGTGTTCCCGGCGTTGATCGGTACCGTGCGTAATGCCGTGGAGCAGCTGTTGCAGAACCAGTCAGCGGCGAATAGTGAACACACGGCTGAGCTTCTGCGCCACTCTGTGCTGTGGAGAGATGACAATGCCGTCCCTGACTGGCAGGTGCAGCTTGCCGCGGCAATGGAGGGAGAGCGGCCGGCGGCCCCCGATCTGCATCCGGGTGACTTGCTAGTCGTTGATGAGGAGGCGCGATTCTTCACCAGCGGGGTGATTACCGCGGACGGCGACGAAACGTGCCAAGCTGTACCAGCGTCCGACCTCGAGGGCATCTTCCGGATCGTCACCGACCCAGAAGAACTCCTTGAGTTTGCGGTACCTGGTCAACAGGTGCTTGAGGAAGCCGACCAGGAGCAAAACGTCGAGTGGCCGCCGGGCTGGGAACCCGGAAGTGGAGCAGCGCCGGACTGGGCGGTGTTCCGAAGCAGTGTCATCGTGGACGATGAGTCAGGCATGCGGTCGGCGTTTTCTCGCAACCCGGGGTGGGTGCTGCTCGAGCAGCACAACGCCGATGTCGCCGCACGCGCACGGCAGCTGGCCACCGGCGTCGACTTGGACGCCGAACTGGTGGAGGCACTGGTCGAGGCCGGTCGATGGCACGACGTCGGCAAGGCGGATGAACGATTCCAGCGTTTCTTGAAGCGCCGGGCTGGATTTCCCGATCGTGTTGCCAAGAGCCGAGGCGGCTCCAGACGGACGATCCTGCGGGCATGGGCCGATGCGGGGCTGCCACCGGGATGGCGGCACGAGCTGGCTTCGGCAGCCGCCTACTGGGCACAGGACGAAGCCTGCACGGATGGCGAGCGGCGCGAACTGGTGGCGCGGCTCATCGGCACCAGCCATGGTAGAGGCAGACCCCTGTTCAATCACGATCCCGAGACCGCGGGACCTGAACATCTGGATGCTCTCGAAGAGCTCGTGGGCGAAGGCGAGTGGGAATCACTCATTGCCCGCACCGGCGGCGCCTGGGGCGAATGGGCGATCGCCTACCTCGAGGCGATGCTACGAGCTGCGGATTGCTCCGTCTCAGCGGAAGGGAAGTGAACGGCATGGAACTCGCCGGAGAGTACACGAGTGCGCTGACCACCTTCGCAGGGTTGGGCGCGGCGCTCATACTGGAACGAAGTGGCGCACGGCGCGTTCGTCTTGGATGGACGAATACGACTTCCCCGCGCCTGAAGCTCACTGCGGAGGGGGAAGACGATGCCACGATCGCTGCCATGATTCAACAGCACGCGAAGGATCGTGCGATGCACGCGAGTTGGCTCCATGCCGATCTCGAAGGTGACCCCTGGGCCGGCGCCAATGCGGTGTTCAGCCCGAGGATCAAATCGGCAGCAGCGAAAAGCGGGAAGGGCGCGCCCACGCCTTCGTCTGCGGAAATCGCTGCACGGTGGCAGACGCTCCAGAAGGCGAGATACGAGGGTATCGACCAGGAGCTTGCATCGCCCGGCCATGATGCTGATCTTGAACTCATCGGCGCCTTAGGTGAACCCGCGTACTGGCGGATTGCCTCCAATGGCCCCAGGCCCGACGAAGGCGCTAGTCGCTGGGAGATGAAGACGCGGAACCGCGGCGAGGACTTCGTGGGCAACCGTCTGCGGGGCTTGGCACGCATCGTGGCCAAGCGGGAACCCGCAACTGTGTTAGGCGGACTGACCGGGCGAACATTGGTGGATGAGGCCTACGCCAAGAATCGTTCGGACGAATCGCGGACTGCCACCGGGCTCACGGTGCCCCGGTTCACTGACAGTGCCCTTGCCTGGTGCGGGCTGTGGGGGATCGCCTCATTCCCGGTCATTCATCGCTTTGACAGGCCGTCTGTGACCGCTGGGGCGTTCCCGGTAGGACGCTTCATGCCCGCTAAGTTGGTGCTTCCGGTGCTCACGGGGGCGTACTCGCTGGGGCGGTGGCGTGCGATGCTTCTTTCCGAACAGCTCGCGCGGTGTGCTGAGGCGGGTGTGGGAGAGGAAACTACGGCGCGGGCGTGGTTGGTATCGCATGGCGCGGAGGCGCTCATCGCCTTCCAGGTCAATGTCAGTGATAATCCGAACGCTCCTGAGCGATATCTGGGAGAGGGCACTGCCATGCCCCTGCGCTGAGCGGCTTCGATGCCGAAGCAACGACGGCAACTCAGGAAAATCTGGGGAGGGACCCTGAGGAGGGTTCCTCCCCAGATTCATGTCGTACATCGGTCGTAGCGTCGCGGCGGTGCCAGGAAGTCCCTGATGCCGCGATCCGGCCCTTGAGGCCGTCAAAGGAGACACTTATGAACCGTGCGGAGAGCCAAGAAGCGATCCCGATCAGTCTCGTCATTCATACCGTCTACTGTCCACGGCGAACGTGGTTGGAGTCGGTCGGGGAGAAGACGGATACGGCGCAAATGCAGGCGGGCACTGACGCTCATCGGCGTGCGGACCAGGCGGGGGAGAGTCGTGCGAAGGAGCACCGTGCCGTCAGCGTCCGCAGCGACCGACTGGGCCTGACTGGCAGATGCGATGTTCTGGAGGGTGATCCCGGAGCCCCGTTGACGATAGTGGAGTATAAGGCGACTCCTGTGCGACGGCGCCCGGAGGTAACAGCTGCCAACAGAATCCAATTGGCATTACAGGTCCTGTGCCTGGAAGAGATGGGGGAGCAGGTTGCGGAGACTCAAATCTACTTCACGAATCATCGCCGCAGGGTGGAGGTCCATCTGAACGAAGAGGACTTTGCAGAGGCCGAGCGAGCCGTAGAGCAGACTCGACACATCATTTCTTCGCCGACGGCTCCACCCCCGGTGGAGGATGACTCTCGATGCCGCTGGTGTTCACACGTGTCTGTGTGCCTGCCTTCCGAACATCGATATGAGGCTGCTAGACGGAGGATCGTGGCAACATTGCCTGATGCTCAGGTTCTCCACCTCGCTACGCCGGGTGCAAGGGCGTCTCTCCGGAGTGGCAGAGTTGAGGTTATCAAAGCGGGGGACACGCTAATGACGATCCCTTTAGAGAGGGTGTTCGGTATAGTAGTCCACGGGAACGTCGATGTGTCATCTGCGCTGCTGCGTGAGATGTGTTGGAGGGACCGTTGTGTGGTCTGGTGCTCTTGGTCTGGAAGGGTAATCGGATGGTCGCAAGGAGCGGATTCTCCCAACGGTCTACAACGCGTTCAACAGCATGTCGCCAGCGCCCGTGGGAGGCTGGATATTGCCCAACAGATGGTGGCCGCGAAGATTGCGAATCAAGCCACTCTGCTTAGGCGGAATGGTGATGCGCCCAGGGCTGTGGACCGAATGCGAGTGCTGCAGCGCGATGCTCTAGTGGCGTCGTCTTTGAATGACTTGATGGGAACTGAGGGTGAGGCTGCGGGGTTGTATTTTGATTCGTTCGACACCATGCTCGAGGGTAAGACGGCCGCATTCGCGGCGAACCGTTGGGGTGGCCGTCACCGCAGGCCGGCGCCCGACCCCGTTAACGCGGCACTTGACTACGCGTACGCTCTGCTTTTGGGGGAGTGTATTCGTGGGTTGGTTGCCTGCGGTCTTGACCCGCATGCGGGATTTCTCCACTCCAGTTCTCGCAATAAGCCCGCGTTGGCCCTTGATCTCATGGAAGAGTTTCGGGCGCCAGTGGCTGATTCCGTGGTTGTGCGTGCCTTCCGCAACGGTGAGGTCGGTTCGGGTGACTTCACCGAGATCATGGGTGCGTGCCGCCTGAGTGATCACGGGAGAAAGCAGCTAATCAGTGGTTTTGAACGTCGTATCGAGACTTCGTTCAAGCACCCTGTGTTCGGTTATGACGTGACCTGGCGGCGTGCGATCGAAGTCCAGGCTCGTCTCGTGCTTGGAACGATTGACGGTACGCAGCGCTCCTATAACCTGACTCCTGACAGGTCGCTGGGGTGATCGGGGTTTTTCGTTGGTGTGGTGCGGTTGGGTTGGTGGTTGTGGGGCACTAATCCGGTGGGCGGTAGAGTGATGGTGTGTGAGCCCGTATGTTCGTAAGGTGCGTACCGCTTCTGGTGCTACGGCGGTGCAGATCGTGGCTAAGGAGCACGGGGTGCGCCGGGTTGTGGAGCACCTGGGCTCGGCGCACGATGAGGCGGAGCTGGCGGCCCTGATTCAGGCTGGGCGGGAGAAGATCCGGGGAGGCCAGGGGGGTGCTGGACCTGGCCGGCCTGACACC
>NZ_FQTT01000017.1 GCF_900098745.1 Actinomyces glycerinitolerans | reverse complement strand
TTTTTTGTTGGTTTCTTTGTTTGGTTTTTGTTTTGTTTGGAGAGTTTGATCCTGGCTCAGGACGAACGCTGGCGGCGTGCTTAACACATGCAAGTCGAACGGGCTGGCTCTGGTTTTTTGCTGGGGTTGGTTAGTGGCGAACGGGTGAGTAACACGTGAGTAACCTGCCCTCTTCTCCTGGATAACTGCTTGAAAGGGCGGCTAATACGGGGTGGTCTGGCCTGCCTGCATGGGTGGGTTGGTATAGGTTCAACTTTGGTTGTTCTGGTGGGGGATGGGCTCGCGGCTTATCAGCTTGTTGGTGGGGTGATGGCTTACCAAGGCTTTGACGGGTAGCCGGCCTGAGAGGGTGGACGGTCACACTGGGACTGAGATACGGCCCAGACTCCTGCGGGAGGCAGCAGTGGGGAATATTGCACAATGGGCGGAAGCCTGATGCAGCGACGTCGCGTGAGGGATGGAGGCCTTCGGGTTGTGAACCTCTTTTTCCGGTGGTGAAGGCCTGCCTCGTTTGTGGGTGGGTTGACGGTAGCCGGGTTAGGAAGCGCCGGCTAACTACGTGCCAGCAGCCGCGGTAATACGTAGGGCGCGAGCGTTGTCCGGAATTACTGGGCGTAAAGGGCTTGTAGGCGGCTGGTCGCGTCTGCCGTGAAATCCTCTGGCTTAACTGGGGGCTTGCGGTGGGTACGGGCTGGCTTGAGCGCAGTAGGGGAGATTGGAACTCCTGGTGTAGCGGTGGAATGCGCAGATATCAGGAGGAACACCGGTGGCGAAGGCGGGTCTCTGGGCTGTTGCTGACGCTGAGGAGCGAAAGCGTGGGGAGCGAACAGGATTAGATACCCTGGTAGTCCATGCTGTAAACGTTGGGCACTGGGTGTGGGGGCCCTTTTCCGGGGTTTCCGCGCCGTAGCTAACGCGTTAAGTGCCCCGCCTGGGGAGTACGGCCGCAAGGCTAAAACTCAAAGGAATTGACGGGGGCCCGCACAAGCGGCGGAGCATGCGGATTAATTCGATGCAACGCGAAGAACCTTACCAAGGCTTGACATGGGCTGGTTGCTGCCGGAGACGGTGGTTCTCTTGCTGCTTTTTGTGGTTTGGGCTGGTCTGCAGGTGGTGCATGGTTGTCGTCAGCTCGTGTCGTGAGATGTTGGGTTAAGTCCCGCAACGAGCGCAACCCTTGTCTCGTGTTGCCAGCGCGTTATGGCGGGGACTCGCGGGAGACTGCCGGGGTGAACTCGGAGGAAGGTGGGGATGACGTCAAATCATCATGCCCCTTATGTCTTGGGCTTCACGCATGCTACAATGGCCGGTACAGTGGGTTGCGATGCCGTGAGGTGGAGCGAATCCCTTAAAGCCGGTCTCAGTTCGGATCGGTGCCTGCAACTCGGCACCGTGAAGTTGGAGTCGCTAGTAATCGCGGATCAGCAACGCCGCGGTGAATACGTTCTCGGGCCTTGTACACACCGCCCGTCACGTCATGAAAGCCGGTGACGCCCGAAGCCCGTGGCCTTATGGGGAGCGGTCGAAGGCGGGGCTGGTGATTGGGACGAAGTCGTAACAAGGTAGCCGTACCGGAAGGTGCGGCTGGATCACCTCCTTTCTAGGGAGATTGTTTTGCTGGCAGGGCAGGCAGGCACTCTGTTCGTTTCCTTGTGGTTGCGTGTGTTGCGTGGCTGGGGGGCGGGCGGGACCCTCTTCTCCTCCTTCTTTTGGTTGGTGGGGTTGGGGGTGGCATGCTGTCGGGTTCCGGGGCTGCGTGTCCTGGGTTGCCTGCTGGCTTTGCTTCTGGCCTTTGGGGTTGGGGGTGGGGTTGGTTGGGTGGGTTGGTTGTGAACTGTATAGCGGACGCGAGCATCAATGATTGTTTGTTCAGCTTGTTTGCTGGTTTGTTGTTGCTTGTGGTTGTTTTGCGTGTTTTGTTGTTGTTTTGCCTGTTTTGCTTGTTTTGTTTTGCTTGTGTTTGTTTGTGTTGTTTTTTTGGGCGTTCGGTGGATGCCTTGGCACCAGGAGCCGATGAAGGACGTGGCGGCCTGCGATATGCCTCGGGGAGCTGGCTTGCGGGCTGTGATCCGAGGGTTTCCGAATGGGGGTACCCGGCGCGAGTTGTGTCGCGTCACCTGTCCCTGAATTGATAGGGGGTGGGGGGTTACGCGGGGAAGTGAAACATCTTAGTACCCGTAGGAGAGGATATTCTGTGAGTAGTGGCGAGCGAAAGCGGATTAGGTTAAACCGTGGTCGTGTGATTACTCGGCAGGGGTTGCGGCTGCGGGGTTGTGGGGCGTGCTTGTGGGTTTGCTGCCGTGGGCCCGCACTGTTTGCTGGTGGGTAGCTGGATTCTCTGGGATGGGGAGCCGTAGAGGGTGATAGCCCCGTAGGTTGAACCTGCTGGTGTGGTGTTGAGCATGTTTTTTTCCCCTTTTGTGCGTGGGGTTCGTGGAGTCTTGCGTGTGTCTGCCAGGACCACCTGGCTGCCTAAATACTTCCTGGTGACCGATAGCGGATTAGTACCGTGAGGGAATGGTGAAAAGTACCCCGGGAGGGGAGTGAAAGAGTACCTGAAACCGGGCGCCTACAAGCCGTCAGAGCCCGCCGGGCTGGTTTTCTGGTCTGTGTGGGTGGTGGCGTGCCTTTTGAAGAATGAGCCTGCGAGTCAGGGCGTGTCGCGAGGTTAACCCGTGTGGGGTAGTCGTAGCGAAAGCGAGTCTGAAGTTTGGGCGTTTTAGTGGCGCGTTCTGGACCCGAAGCGGGGTGATCTACCCATGGCCAGGTTGAGGCACGTGTAAGAGCGTGTGGAGGACCGAACCCACCTCGGTTGAAAACGGGGGGGATGAGCTGTGGGTAGGGGTGAAAGGCCAATCAAACTCCGTGATAGCTGGTTCTCCCCGAAATGCATTTAGGTGCAGCGTTGCGTGTTGCCGTGCGGAGGTAGAGCACTGGTTGGTTGAGGGGCCTTACAGGGTTGCTGATGCCAGTCAAACTCCGAATGCCGTATTGGTTTAGCGTGGCAGTGAGACTGCGGGGGATAAGCTTCGTGGTCGAGAGGGAAACAGCCCGGATCGCCGGCTAAGGCCCCTAAGTGTGCGCTAAGTGGGAAAGGATGTGCGGTCGCGGTGACAGCCAGGAGGTTGGCTTAGAAGCAGCCATCCTTGAAAGAGTGCGTAATAGCTCACTGGTCGAGTGGTCGTGCGCCGACAATGTAGCGGGGCTCAAGCGCACCGCCGAAGCCGCGGACCCCGGCCCCGTTTGTTGGGTTGGGGTGGTAGGGGAGCGTCCTGCGTTGGGTGAAGCCCGGGGGTGACTCTTGGGTGGACGGCGTGGGAGTGAGAATGCAGGCATGAGTAGCGAGACCGGGGTGGGATTCCCCGGCGCCGTATGACTAAGGGTTCCAGGGGCAGGTTCGTCCTCCCTGGGTGAGTCGGGGCCTAAGGCGAGGCCGACAGGCGTAGTCGATGGATGACGGGTTGATATTCCCGTACCGGTGGAGTACCGCCCATGCTGACGTGCGGGTGCTAACCCACGCCGTTGCCGCTGTTTTCCTGTGGTTGGGCTTTCGGGCCTGGCTGTGGGGTGGTGGTGTGGTCTGGGGACCGACCGTGCTGGTAGGCAAGCGTGTTTTAACTGGGGTGACGCACAGAGGTAGCCTCGCGGGGCTTATGGCTTGTCCCGTTCAAGCGTGTGGCCTGGTGCCTAGGTAAATCCGGGTGCCGTGCCCTGCCCTGTTGGGTGGGGTTGGGTGAGGCGTGATGGTGACCCTGCCGGTGTGGTGGGGGATAGTAGGGTGATCCTGTGGTGCCTAGAAAAGCCTCGACGTGAGGTGCTTTACCGCCCGTACCCTAAACCGACACAGGTGGTCGGGCAGAGTATGCCCAGGCGTGCGAGTGAATCATGGTTAAGGAACTCGGCAAAATGCCCCCGTAACTTCGGGAGAAGGGGGGCCTGAGCCTTGAAGCCCCGTTGCGGGCTAGGGGTGAGGGTCGCAGGGACCAGGGAGGAGCGACTGTTTACTAAAAACACAGGTCCGTGCGAAGCCGTAAGGCGATGTATACGGACTGACGCCTGCCCGGTGCTGGAAGGTTAAGAGGATCCGTTAGTCCCACGGTTAGTGTGGGGTGAAGCGGTGAGCCTAAGCCCCAGTAAACGGCGGTGGTAACTATAACCATCCTAAGGTAGCGAAATTCCTTGTCGGGTAAGTTCCGACCTGCACGAATGGCGTAACGACTCCTCTACTGTCTCAACCATGAGCTCGGCGAAATTGCATTACGAGTAAAGATGCTCGTTACGCGCAGAAGGACGGAAAGACCCCGGGACCTTTACTGCAGCTTGGTATTGACGTCCGCCATTGTTTGTGCAGGATAGGTGGGAGACTGTGAAGCGGTCGCGCTAGCGGTTGTGGAGTCGTTGTTGGGATACCACTCTGATGGTGGCGTGCGTCTGAACCTGGGCCCGTGATCCGGGTCAGGGACAGTGCCTGGTGGGTAGTTTAACTGGGGCGGTTGCCTCCTAAAAGGTAACGGAGGCGCTCAAAGGTTCTCTCATCCTGGTCGGCAACCAGGTGTTGAGTGCAAGCGCACAAGAGGGCTTGACTGTGAGACTGACGGGTCGAGCAGGCACGAAAGTGGGAGCTAGTGATCCGGCGATCCCGTGTGGGTGGGTCGTCGCTCAACGGATAAAAGGTACCCCGGGGATAACAGGCTGATCCTGCCCAAGAGTCCATATCGACGGCATGGTTTGGCACCTCGATGTCGGCTCGTCGCATCCTGGGGCTGGAGCAGGTCCCAAGGGTTGGGCTGTTCGCCCATTAAAGCGGTACGCGAGCTGGGTTTAGAACGTCGTGAGACAGTTCGGTCCCTATCCTCTGCGCGCGTTGGAGACTTGAGGAGTGCTGTCCCTAGTACGAGAGGACCAGGACGGACGAACCTCTGGTGTGCCAGTTGTACCGCCAGGTGCATGGCTGGTTGGCTACGTTCGGGTCGGGTAACCGCTGAAAGCATCTAAGCGGGAAACCGTCTCCAAGATAAGGTCTCCGCAACCCCTCCTGGGGTTGGTAGGCTCCCAGTTAGACGACTGGGTTGATAGGCCAGGTGTGGAAGCAGGCAGTCCCGTGTGGGGTGAATCCTGTTGCTTGAGCTGACTGGTACTAACAATGGCCGACACAACACAACACGCACTCACCTCCGTGGGGTTCCCGGCCGGGGCCCCCGTTAGGTGGTGGGTGGTGGCGAGCGAAACAATTGTTTTTATGGCATGAAACCGGCAGGCACACGCCCCCGCCCTGTGCTGGGCGGGGTGTGATGGCGGCTTGACGCGTGGGGCTTCCACAAGCAGCAGTGTTCAACCGGCAAACAACATGAGTTGAGTAGTTCTTTCAATCACTTGGTTTGTTTTTTGCGTCCGCTGTACGGTTCACAGGCAACCCACCCCCGGGCGGGTGCTGATATGTGAACAGGGTGTGTGGTGCGTGCGCGAGCGCCCGCCTGGCCTGGTTGTTTCTGGGTGGGTGTGGGTTGGTGTGTGTGCCGGTGGTCATAGCGGGGTGGGTCATGCCCGGTCTTTCCTTTCCGAACCCGGAAGCCAAGCCCCCCAGCGCCGATGGTACTGCCCCCGGAAGGCGGGTGGGAGAGTAGGACACTGCCGGCACGCTCACGAACCCACACCCACAACCACACCC
>NZ_FQTT01000018.1 GCF_900098745.1 Actinomyces glycerinitolerans | reverse complement strand
CTGTGTTGTCTCATGACTTCTGGGACTGTTGGATCTCATGACATCTGGGAGTGTCAGAAGTAGTGAGATTCTGGGGCGGTGTGGGTGGGGTTGGGTTGGGGGATGGGTTATGCAGTTTCGCCGTTCAAGCGTCAGCGCATCATTGAGTTCGACTCGCGGGTTGCGGGTGTGAGCGTGGAGGAGTTCTGCCGGCAGGTGGGGGTTTCGAAGTCCTCGTTCTACCGGATCCGTAAGCGGGCCGAGCAGGAGGGACCGGGGGCGGCGCTAGTCGCCCATTCCAGGGCGCCGCTGCACCCGGCGCGCCGTTGGGATGAGCAGGTTGATGAGCGTATCGCCCAGATACGCCGGGAGCTGGTTGCCGACGGGAAGGAGGCGGGTGCGTGGTCGGTGTGGTGGGTGCTGTCCGGGGCGGGGGCCAACCCGGCCCCATCGCGGGCGACTATTGCCAGGCGCATGCGGGCCATGGGGTTGGTGGTTCCGGCGCCGCGTAAGCGCCCGCGGGTGTCTTTCAAGCGTTTCACGCGTACCAGTGCCAACGAGCTGTGGCAGCTGGACGGCATCGAGTGGCGCATCCAGGAGCGGCTGGTGACCATCTACCAGGTCGTCGATGACTGCTCCAGGGTGCTGGTGGCGCTCAAGGCGGCCTGGGGCGGGGAGACGCATGAGGCCACCCGCCAAATCCTGTCCGAGGCCTTCGACTCCTGGGGGCGGCCCGCAGCCGTCCTGACCGACAACGGCAGGGCTTTCAACACTCACCGCACCACCGGTATCGGGCGGACGGAGAGGTGGCTCGCGTCGCTGGGGATCCGTCCGATCAGCGGCGCCATCGGTCACCCACAGACCCAGGGCAAGGTCGAAAGCTCTCACAAGCCCCTCCAGCTGTGGCTGGAAGCGCACCCCTACACCACCCTGGAGGACCTCAACACCGGCCTGGAGTGTTTCACCGCCTACTACAACACCGAGCGCCAGCACCAGGGGCTGGGGATAGCCATAACCCCCATACGCGTGTGGCACCAGGTCCCCCGGGCCCTACCCAACCCCTCCCCGATCAACCTTGACGCGCTGTCCGGACCGGTACCGCTGAGCCTGCCGCAGGCAGCCAGCACCGACCCGGCCATTACCAGCAGACAGGCCCTGAGCAACGGGAGCGTGACCTACAAGGGCCGGATCATCTACGTCGGTTCCTTCATGGCCGGCCAGACGATCGAGTTCCGCCAGTACCCCACCCGCCTGGACCTGTACGACCAGGCCGGAACACACTTCGCCGCGATTCCCTGGCCCCAGCCCACCCAGGCCCAGACCCACAGCCGGGCCACCATCAACGCCTCCAAACCACCCAACAGAATCATCACCAGACCACCCCGCTCACCCCGCTCCCAACCGTCCCAGAAGCTTTGAGACTCAACCGTCCCAGAAGTCATGAGATCCAACCGTCCCAGAAGTGTGGAGACAGCACAGT